>DATNPX010000007.1:0-14540 GCA_036702975.1 Oculatellaceae cyanobacterium | reverse complement strand
CTTAATTTACGCTGGTGTCATTTAATTTGGGTTCGGTGTCAATCAATTTGAGTTCGGCACCACTTTTAGTGGCGGTTAATTCGAGCCAGAAACAGCGGATGATGTCGCGCCGAACGATTTATGATGTCACGCCGCTACAGCTATCAGATTCCAAACAACAAGGCCAGTGGTCGGTCTGGTTTCGTGATTGAGTTAGCGAAGATTTTCTGACCGAAACCTCGCGCCGGTGATATCTGATGCAGAAATTAAAAAGCCCTGCCGACGTTTTGTCAGACAGGGCTGGATACCGTTAATAGCATGCCCAGATGTATGGTAATTCAAACTATTGTAAGAGCGCCCCCGTATGGCACACAAAGACCAAACGGAGGCGCTAGTACTCAAAAGGAGATTTCATCATGAAAAAACTGCCGCGAGCAAGGCAACAGCTAATTCGGATTCTATCGTAATTCTTCAGGAATAGCTTTTTACCAACCGTGCCGACGACCGCCGCCACCGAGTATCGAACCAAGTACTCCAGCGGCGCCACCGATGACAGCCCCTTGTCCAGGATTGTGGCGGTCAATTATCGCACCAAGTCCGGCGCCAACTGCGCCACCGATTATGGCGTTTTCAGTCGTGTTGTGACGTCCAGAGCCGTAGTAGCCGCCATCATTGTGATATTGCGGCCGATAATAAGAGGAACCGTAGTTTCCATAACCGCCATAACCACCACCGTATCCGTAGTCATATGGTGGAGCTTGCCGATATCTCGGGTCCGTATACGCCCGATAGTCGTACTGGGAGCCATTATTGTACCGGTAGTCATAGTTAGATCCGCCTGGCTGGTTGTAGTTGTTCCAGCCATAGCCAGGATTGCCCACATGAATGTCTATGCCTGCACCGGGATGAGCAGGTCGAAAGCGCTGCTGTTGGTGCTCCATATATTCGTGCTGCAAGCCATTGTATGGCTGCACAAAGCCGGAGCCGTGCTCTCTTCTTTCGTGTTGCTCGAAATGTCCGTGTCCGTGCGACATAGTAACCTCCTGCGCGGGAGCAGATCCTGTTAATGGTATTTGTCAAGAGGTCTCGTGTCAATCGTAAAATTACGCTCGATGAACTCCGTAGGCGTAAAATTTGGACACTGACGGGGATGGGGTTAATTAAATCTGGGTACGTTCCCTTGGAAACTTATGGTTGAGCTGGTCGTCAAAATCAGTCATAAGATTCCGTCGTTTCAAGCGGAGGTTGACAAATGAAATTCACAATAGCAATGCTGCTGTTTGCACTTGCGTTCACCGTTCTCGTTAAACCGGCCGAGGCACAACACTCTTTCTGGCATCAGGCAAGGGACCAGATGACGAACCGACATGGTTGGCAGTACGGCTATGGTTCCTATCCCACCTACAACAATTACCGTGGAACGAGCTGGGGAAACAGCAACCCCTGGGGCACCTATGGCATGCAGCAAGGCTGGGGACATGCACAGGCTGATCACCATGAGTACGAAGAGCACCATGGCATCTACCACCACGATTGAACCGAAGTCGCGCCGAGCCGTCAAGAGAATATGCAATTCGATTGCCAAAACTGATCTGGAGGGGTGCCAATGAGACTAATTCGAGTGTTTTTGACCCTTGCTCTTGCTGTTTCTCTTCAGCCCGTTGCATTCGCACATGGCGGTATAGCAGGCGGAGTAACGCTTTATCAAAACCGGCAATATCAATCCGCCAAAGGGCAGTTTTTACGGCTTGTCGCAGCCGACCCGACTAATGCGGCTGCTCAGTACTACCTTGCAAACACCTATGTCAAACTAGGCCAGCACTCATTGGCGCAGAAGCATTATAAGCTTGCTTCTTTATTGAATCCGGGAGGTCCGTATGGAGCGTATGCTGTGACAGCGCTCAAGGCTTATGGCATAGAAAGCGGTGATGGAAGAACTGAACTCCAATCAAATATGAATGAACCATCGGACCAAAATCTACTACCTGAAAGTCACTTTGCTGTGGCTCGAATTACTGGCCAGGCTGATTGGACTGACAACGAGCGAACTTCTCAGTACAAAATTCCGCAACAGTACCCACAAGTTGCAGGATATGACGCTGAACGCAGCTATCTCTATCAGCACGGTCTTTGGCAAGCGTATGGTGGTCCAATTAACACGGAGCTGCCCCCTCACACTACGACGCATGATGCACGAGACTATGGACTTAATCATCATCACGACCCCATCATAGTCCGGAGATCTTATTGAGAACATGTACCGGTCTGCTACCCAGTTACGAACATGCGCCGTGGTCGCCCTTGCTATAACTGCGTCGGCCACAGGCGTTAGCGCACAAGACGTACATTCGCACACATGGTTAAGCCCCAAATCCCACCCGGAAATTGATGATCACCAGATCCCAACTGCGACCTGGTTGAACCCGAACTCGAAAGCCCGGGTCAAATTTTGTTTATTGTGCATTCATGGACTAGGACTCAACGGCCGCTCATTCGAGTATTTTGGAAAACAGCTGGCACAGCAAGGCGCTGCTGTATACGCAATAGACGTGCGAGGTTTCGGACAATGGCAGCAAATTGAAGGTCACTCTGATATCGATTTTGCCAATACGCTGACCGACATTGAAAAGACTCTAAAGTCTATTCGGCTGCGTTATCCGCGGTTGCCGATTTTTATTCTTGGTGAATCGATGGGTGGTGCAATTGCGCTGCGAGCAACCGCCTTGTCCCAAGAGTCAGTAGACGGCGTGATCTCCTCTGTACCAGCCGGTGATCGATTCAAACAAACCGGCACGAAATTAAAAGTGGCAGAAGAATTACTTAGTGGCGACAACAAAAAGCATGACGTTGGAAAGCAAGTCATTGCGCAAGCAACACAAGATTCTACGATGAGGGATCACTGGGAAAATGATGAGCGTAACCGGCTTAATTACTCAGCCAAAGAGTTGTTGCGCTTTCAGAAATTTATGAATGAAAATCATGAGGTGGTCCAGGCGATTACAAAAACGCCTGTCCTGCTGGTGCAGGGCTGTGATGATCGTCTAGTGAAGTCGGCTGCATCATTTGAACTTTTTGATGAACTGCCGGTCAAAGACAAAACGTTTCTATCCCTACCTTATGAGCACTTGATTTTTGAGGAGCAGGAGCATACGGATAAGAAGTTAAACGATACAACCAATACATTTCTCCTAGTCTGGCTCCAGGCGCATATACCAACAGCAGCTACCCCGACAAATGCGATCATGGAAAATCAGGACACTAAAAAAACTTCGAGTACCTCCCTGCCCTCGAAATCCCAGAATTCATCGCCAAAACAAAGCGAACAAGGAACGCAAACCCCGGAAAAAAAGCGAGCATCTCATCATCATTAGCCTTTGAAGATCAGTTTTTATAGTGCCACCACATATGGAGCAACAAACAATAACAAAAAGACCAGATTACTCCGAACAACTGATGAACGAGAGGTAAAACGTGAAATCTCTAAACGCCCATGCAGCACTTGTTGTAAGTCTTTTAATTGCATCTATGCCAGCGTACGCAGACCACAATGAGTGGCACACACATATAGTGAACGGTGCTCGAGCCTTAGATCAAGGCAAGTACGAAGCAGCTCAAACGGAACTCGAACTAGCCTTGAAGGAATGCGACAGTTTTAAAGTTAACGACCCTCGCCGGGCTATCAGCCTCAACGAGCTTGGATTATTGGCTCTGGAACAAGAAAAAAACAAAGAGGCTGAAGATTATTTCAATAAAGCGCTTGCCATTAGAGAGCAGGTTTTGGGTAAGCAGCACGTTGATACTGCCAGCACGCTGGACAATCTCTCGGCTGTCTACGATGCTCAAGGAAAAGCAAAAGATGCTGACACTGCCGCCAGAAGAGCCCTACAGATTAAGGAAAAGGCGCTTGGAGCCAATAGTCCTGCAGTAGCAGTCACTTTGGACAATCTCGCTGGTATTTGCGAAACAGAGGGCAAATGCGAGGAGGCAGAAACGCTTGCAAAGCGCGCGCTGGCTATTCGAACAAAAAATCCGGCGAGCCCTGAGCTTGCAACCGCCTTAAACCATTATGCCGGTTTGTGCATAAGCCATGGCAAGGCTGCTGAGATTGAGAGCATGTATAAGAAAGCTATCGCGATAGACGAAAAGCAATTGGGTCCAAACCACCCAGCACTTGCAAGAGATCTGAACAATCTGGCCGGCTTTTACGTCAAACAAGGGAAGTACAAAGAAGCAGAGAAAAACTGCATACGCGCTCTGAACATAAGGAAAAAGGCCTTCGGGCCGGAAAGTCCGCAGGTGGCCGAAAGCCTTAAAAACTGTGCCGCTTTAATGAAAAAACTTGGCAAGACTGCCGAAGCAAAAAGCTATGAAGCGGAGGCAAGCAGCAAATAGAAACTCGTGTCGGCTTACTAAAAACTGCAAAAGGAGCAGCACCACTATGAAAAATCTTCTCACGGCTTTGTCCATTGCACTGGTCGTTACGGCTGGAAACAACGTTCTTGCTCACGAAGGCGAGCACGAGGGACAAGAACATGGTTCGATGCAAAATAGCCAGCACGGTTCAGGAATGCCTCAGAACTGGCAATCTTCTTGGACACAAACAGGAAACCCGAATTATGGCTATTACCAGTCATATCAATCTTATTTTCAAAAACATCCAACGGACCATCGAGTACTTGAGCAATCAGAAGCGCAGTATCACGAACTCCTGCGACAAGGACGCATCACACAACAAGAACATGCGATGTTGGACGCTCAGTTGCGTGCACAGCACAATCAACAAGATGCCGGTGTGCGAGCCAACTTTAATCAATATGGTTATCCCTACGCAAATCGAAAAATGCCGAGGTTGCTCAATAAGCTACAGCGCATTTTGAACTATTGAAACCTGGAGAAATTACATGAATTTTACAAAACCTTCGGTCTTGGCAATGGCGGCCGTTATAGTGCTGCCGTTTTACGCAAATGTTGCTTACGCTGATGACCATCACAGCAGTGGCCATGGACACGGCAATGGCAATGGACACAATGGACATGGCTTGTTTAACGGTCACAATCCCACTGGCATATTTGGTCTAGGCACTGGACACAACCGTCGACATCAAAGCTCACATACAAACCACAGCGGCTGGTCGACCGGACACGGTCATGCTAGTGGACATGGCGGCCATCACGGGGGCCACTAACGGCAGCAACGCAGACGAAATAATGCTCACTTTGCCTAATTTGGGAAACATACTCATCTGCTCCCAGTCTTTTACGTTTAGCCCCTTTCGAATTCGGAGCGCTCATGTATGTATAAGCAATTGTTTTTAACAGGCATTCTCGGCACGCTACTGACGTCTGTTGGCCCTGTTTTTGCACATGATGGAGCGGATCATCAATTCCGCGATCAGAAACATCAAGTGCACGATGCGGCTAATGCAGGCGTAATTTCGCCGCAGCAACACCAAGTACTGGATTCCCAACGAAATATGCAGCACACTGCCGTCGATAACGGTTATGCCGCGCCTGGAGCTTATCAAAATGGCGCTTTTCCCGCCTACACCAATAATTCTTATACAAATCAAGGTTATGGTTTACCAGTTCAGCCAGTTCAGGGCTACGGTGCCGGGCACATCAATAACCCTGCCATCAACCCTGGGCACAATAATTCAATCGGGCATCAGATGGGTGACGCCTTGAATGGCAATCAATCTAGCAATCCAGGATATGGCTATGGTGTCAATCAAGGTTACGGTGTACCTGTTCAGGGCTATGGTGCTGGACACATCAATAACCCCGCCATCAATCCCGGACATAACAATTCAATTGGACACCGTATGGGTGACGCCATGAATGGCAGTCAGGCTGTGACTCCTGGATATGGTTATGGTGTCAGTCCGTCTTACGGCGGACCTGCAATGAACGGCGTCAACCCAAACTATGCGTATCACGACGATTCAAGCAATAGTCACCCACACAACCATTAGCACTAGCCTGCCAAAAACACATAGTCAAGCGTTGCTCGCTTGATCCATCAAGCCTATAATCCGCTTGATGACTGAACCCGTTCGTAATTATCAGACTGGTGACACAGCTTCAATTGAGGGGCTGGAGGACTTGTTTGGTAATGAAACCTTTTCAAGTGAGTCCGTCGCGGGACGGTCTCAGGACGGGACAGTCCCGTCGCGGGACGAGGACGCGGGCCTGTCCCGGTACATCTCTGCACTGGAAGCTTCCCTGATCCTAGGCATCAATAAACGCTCGGTAATTAGACTCATTAATGAGCAGAAGCTCGATGCCATCAAAGAGAACGGAAAGTACTTGATTGATAAAAGCGCCGTTGAAAGACGCAAAACGGATGCAAGAAAGAACGCGCAATTTACCGATGATGTCGTACTTGACATGAAGGACGCGGGACCGTCCCAGGACGACGACACACCAGTGGACATCTCTGTTGACATAGAGGTCCCGCGACGGTCCCAGGACGACGACTCGGAAAGCTGTGTTGTCTCGCCAATGTCTTCCACTGTTGATGCATTTGCATTGCTCAAAGAACTTGAGGGAGCAACATTCCGAATTGGTTACTTGGAAGCCCAATTAGCCGAGCGCGATCAGCAAATCAAATTGCTTACGGACTGCCAGTACAAGCCAGCCTGGTGGACGTGTTTCAAAAAATGGTTTCTCGGCACCTAGCCTTTTCAAGGCGAGAACCCTATAATTCCAGGTGGTGAAAAAGTCACCATATATGGTGCGCGTATTTACTGGATATAGGGAGTGCTCTATCGCTAAACAAAAACGCCGCTTGCGGCGACGTAATTGATGATAACCAGGCGGGAGCCGGGATTTATCGGATATTCAAACTGCTTTTTCTTGGGTTTTGATTGGTCGTCATTTTCCTCAAGATGCATGAAGAATAACCCGAGAGATCCGGCCGCGTCAACATGCCTTTTAGGGTAGACAGTGACCGGAGCTTTAGCATTAAGCGCGATCCCGTCCCAAACGAGGATCGCAGATAAATTTTTAACGCCAACGGTGGCGGAAAATTTTTGCGCACTATATCCCAACCGCAGACAAGCGATACTGTGCCCTCGCGGGCGGCGCTCGTGGACAACGATAAGCAAGCATTGGCCGATGCCGGACGAGACGATCTTGTCCGCCATCGCCGGACACGAACCGAGCATATATGGTCTTCGCTGGGGGGGGCAAACGCGGTTTGCCGTCCTGGACGTAGACAAAAATAGCAAGTACAGATCAGATCTCGAGCTCGCAAAACTGCAGGAGCGATTAGCTGCAGTCGGATTAACCGCGACGGTTTACCGGAGCAGCGATAGCGGCGGCTGGCATCTGTATATATTCTTCGACGAATGGGCCGACTCGGGCGACACCAACCAGCTCCTGAGCACGTGGTTAAAAGCACAGGGCTATGAGATCCGGGGGGGGGAACGTTAGAAGTCTTCCCGAGCGGCATGGGCTTAAGACTACCATTACAGAGCGGTTTTGCCTGGCTTGATGATCGCGGCGGCTTGATCCGGACGAGAGAAGAACTAACAAGAGACGAGGCGCTAGCCTCATTCCTTTGTGACCTGGAAGAAAACAAAAGAAATTGGAGCGAAGCGAAAAGCCGCATAAGGACTGAGTTGGAGTGTATCGATCGCGCAAAACAGAGAGACGCCCAGGCGCATGAGAAAGCTATTGATACCGAGGGTTTTGAGGGTCTATGGAATTATCGGTTAATTCCAGAGAAATACCAGAAAGGGCGTGAGTACTGGCAAAGTGGCTTGACGGAAGCAGGGCAACGGCATGATGCGATCCTTGCCGTGGAGCATTATTTGTGGCATGGGGACGAGGCCGCCGGCGTGCCGGCTCTGCCGGCGGAGCACAATGACGAGCCGCGCTACAGGCTGATTCTGGCTTGGCTGGAGGCAAAGCATAACGGGTTTTGCAACCACATAAACCGGGGCAACTGGCGCAAGGTCGAGCAACAAATCAAACGAGCGTGCAAGTGGCGCAGACCGTTTGGCGGCGTCCAGGTCAGAACACCCTACCTGATCACAGAGCGTTCAATGGAGAGGCTAATAGGGCGGTCTAAAGCTACCGGAAGGACCTGGACGCCGGAGGACTTTAAGAAGGGCAACGAAGGCCGCGAACTGTACGCGAGAAAAAAGATCCGCGAAGCGCTACAACTTTTGACCGACCAGGGGCGGCGAGTAACTGGACGGCAACTGATGCGGCTAACCGGGTGCGGCTACCATACAGTTAGACGCCATTCGGATATCTGGAAGATATCGCCGGTGGTGGCATTGCCAAGGGCCGCTGGCGATAGGAACCCTTTTTTAGATCTTGATCTAATAGGGGCGGGGGGTAGTGCTCCTGGTCCTGAAAAAGAAAAAGAGATTTTAGATCGACCTGGTGTTGGAGACTCAGGGGTTCTTGATGCTTACAAGCGTTCCGGCTTAGTGGAGCTAGCGCCTATTGATATAACGCCCCCCTTACTTCTGCCCGGCGAAAAGCCTACCAGCGAACCCCCAGCATCAAGCCCAAGCCCTTCGGGTTGCTTCGCAAGGCTTGACGCCGGGGCCCTGGTTCGCCGGTATTTTGGCAGAGGGTCAGGCGCTGCGGGGGGCTTAGAACAAGAACAGGCGGGAACTACGCAAGCGGGGGTCATTGCCTTCTTTCCAGCTCCATGTTATTCTGATGCCACTAAGGGTAGTATCAACGAGAGACGGCGGGTATCTGCTGTAATGCTCTCACAGTCTCATTTTTGTCCAGAGAGTATAAAAATCTGGACAGTTTCCGACGCTACTAATTTTATCATCTTGACAACCAGGCAGAATCGCACCAGGACTGGCTATAGAGATAAACTTGTGCTGATCTGTTCTGGTCGGAAACTTCCAGAAAGACCGAGCAGCCTGGCGACCGTCCATGATCGAGCTGCGGTGTTTTTTATTTTGCAGACGTACAGAGCGGGCAAGTTTAGAAGCAGAGCGCCACCGAAAGCGGCATGGCTACTCGAAAATGGTGATGACTTTAGCCATTACTTCTTCCAGGATGGCAGGCGGCAAAGTCTCGACCTTACGACCATGACGAGCGTTAAGGTCAATCACACGGGGCTGATCGCAACGAACGACGCCGGTAGTTTTGATGCCAGAGATTAGAACAGCAAAGCCTATTCGTTGAACAAAGGCGCCCCCTGTGGTTATCGGCAGGACTACCGGTAAATTAGTCGCTTGGTTGAAGGCATCCGGCGAGACAACTAAAACCGGGCGGTATCCTTGCTGCTCGCGACCCTGGGACGGATCAAGGGTGACTAGATAAATGTCGCCTCGTTTCATAGCAGCTCACGACCAGTAGCGCCAGTGTCCACCCATTCGCGCTCAGAGTCTGGCTGTGGTTGCGAATAGTCGGAGGCGGCTAGCAGCTCGGCAAGCGTGTATCTTGGTTTGGGGCTTGATTCTACAACCAGTCGAGCCCCGTCCAAGCTTATCGTCACGGTGGACCCGGCTTGCAGGTGAAGTTGATCGAGAATGGCAGGCGGAACCGACATCATGACCGAGCCACCAACTTTGCGTAGATTGGTTTTGTGCATCTGTTAGCCCTCGTTTGTTATATAAAAGTATAACACGTTCCGGCGAAAGGCGCAAGCCTAATTACATCGATTGGAGCATATGTAAACGCCCGCAGGGCAACCGCTTACTGGTCTTGGATTATTTTTGATGTAATAGTAGTTAATTGGCGTAAACGCAGACAACATGCCTCTTTTGAAATAGTCGGCACCAAATTGGACGACCGTCGTCGGTAGTGTGCCCAGACGATAAATGCCTGTATGATGGGATGTTTGCGATTTGACCCGGCACGTATACGAAGATAGTAACTAGGTAGGGCACAAAAAGGGCGAAAGTGCAAACACGCCAGCCGGAGCACCGCGAAGGTCTTGCCGGGAGGGAGAGAAGCGACCATACGGTAAGACAAGATGAAAGAGCGGGCTCGCTAATCGCGAATGCCCACTCAGTAGCCGTAAACGTACAGGCTCGATATTTGATTGATATAAAAAATACCGGCTCACTTATAATAGAGTGGTTGAGGATGAGCAGCGAGGTATCGGCTCGATGATAGAAGCCAAAAAGCGCGTTTTCATGCCGAAAGTAGAGACGAAACTGACGCGGCAGGACTTCAAACGGGTGGACGACCTGGCAAAGGTGGAAGGCAAAACCAAGTCGGAGGTAGTTAGAGAGGCGGTGCTCTGGTACCTGGACCACGTTGACGACCTGAAGAACGAGCCACGCGACACGGTGATCGCCCAGGCGATAGACGGCATGGCTAACCGAGTGTGCGCCATGCTAGCCAGACAGGGACGGCAGATCGGGACAGTTTTCGAGCTGACGTATTCGCAAATGAGCAGGACGAAAGAAGGCAGAGCATCGTTTGAGGCAGCATCAAGCACTGCCAATCAGAAACAGAACCGAGCGGTGACGAAGGACGAGCGGGAATTGGTCGACGCGATGAAGAAGAAAGTGAAAGGGCAAAGCGAGTAAGCAATGGTCGTCGTCAGGCACAAGTTCATAGCAGGGCGAGGCAAGCGAAGTGGCGGCAAAGTAGTGGCCATCGGCAAAGCGCTGGCGCATGTGAAATACATTCAGCATCGCCCTGGACCGGACCGAGAGAAAGGCGGCCGGGAAATGTTCAATGATCGCGAGGACAGAATAAACGCGCGAGAGATGCGAGAAGCGATCAAAGAATTGAACGGCAGCCGGGTAGTAGTGCATAAGCTGACACTAGCTCCAGAGATAAATCCTGCGGACAAGAAAGCATTCACGCGAGAAGTGATGCAGAACCTGAGCCGGGATATGGGGCGGGACCTGGAGTGGTTCGCAGTCGCCCACAACAACACGGAGCACCATCACATACATGTCGTAGTTCTGGGCAAGGACCGCAATGGTACTGATGTTCGCATTGATCTAAAAGACATCGACAAAGTGAAGGAATACGGTGATCGATATCTGGAAAGGTGCCACCCGTTAGAGCTGGAGCGCTCCAGGCGCGAACGAGAAGACCGAGAAAAAGAGCGGCGCGCTGAGCGAGTGAGAGAGAGGGAAGCGGCGCGGGAAGAGCGAATCAGAGAAGGGCTGGAATTGCCCTGGCTGCATGAGAAAATAATCCGGGAGCAGCTAGAGCCTTACAAAGACTGGAAAGAGAAAGAGGACGCTAAGGACAAAGAGCCCGAGAAAAAGCGCGATGAGCCAGAGCGGCCAGATCGTCCGTATCATCAGGACGCAATTGAGGCAGCCGGGCGGGAATGGTCGAAAGCCAATAATCTCAAGGAATTGCGGGACCTGAATGAGTATCTTTGGGACAACTATGAAGAGCGCATACCGAAGGACGACTACAAAAAACTGGTTGGCTGGATCAAAGACAAAGAACGGCTAGGAGAGCGGAAACCGGACGAAAAGAAACCAGCCCAGGAGAAGGGCCGGCGGGACGAATTTGACTACCAGGGCGAGAGCTACGGTAAGAAAGACAGTTACGAAAAGCTCACGGATCTGGCTAGCCGACTGAGAGAGAGCGACGAGCGGCTACCCTTTGAGGACTATCAGAAACTACGCGGCTGGATGGAGGCAAAGGATCGGGAGCGCTTTTCTGGCGCTCTGGAGGCGGAGCTACAGCGGACGCACAAGAAGTTCGAGCGCAGCAAGACGATGGAAGACTTGAAGGCGGCCGAAGGCGGACGAGTCATAGACCCGCTACAGGAGCACCTTATGAGAAATCCGATTGTTGGCCTGTTCATGACAGAGGCGGCGATAGCAAGTGAAATTGTGCGCTCGATTCCGCTGGATGACCGGAACCGCGACTATCTCAAGGAGCAAATTGACGGACTGGAAGATGCAAAACGCAGTGTGGACGAGCGCGAGAAAGACCGGAGCGCTGAAGCGCTCAAGGGCTTGCGGATGCCGTGGGAAATCAAGTCGCAGGAAGAGCGCGACAGAGAAGCGCGAGAAAAGATAGAGAAGGCGCAGGAAGAGGCAGAGCGAAAGCGGGACGAAGAGAAGAAGGAGCGTAAACGTAAACGCGAAGAAAAAGACAGGAGTCCCTTTGAACGCGATGAATGGGGGCGATGGTAAAAAATGGCGAGCAACACAGTAGCAGTAAGACTGCCTGAAGAAGTGCTGGAAGAGCTGCAACGGCGGGCGAGCGTGCAGAATAAAAAAGTGTCGGACGTAGTGAGAGAGTTAATCGTCGCCGGTCTGGTGAACGATCCGGCGGGTAGCGTATTGAGCGCCAAAATGGAGCGCTTGGAGAAGCTGGCGCTAAAAACAGCGATGGCAGCCGGGAAAGCGCAGTTTCTGGCGAGCATGGCGGTGGGCTTTTGCGCGGATTCAGCACGGCTAATCGGGGGCGGCACCATCCCGGAGAAGGGCGAAAAGGAAGCTTTCTTAGCGCAGACCGATCAATGGGCGGAGGGCTTTGCTCAAGAATATTTGATGGAAGAAGGGGACGATGTAAGATGAGACTGGTCTTGAAGCAGGCTGGGTAAATGGATAAGCCATCAAATCGAGCGTCTTTTGACGAAGTAATCAATCTGGTCGATCAGTTCACTGACGAAGAGCGTAAGCAGATCGGCCGGTGGCTGGACTTCAAATCGTGGGATGACGCCTGGGATCGCCTCAAACAAGAGCTTACCGAAATGCGAGCTGCTCAAGGATTGCCACCACCAACTGATGAAGTCATCCACTATGAAATAGATGCTCGTCGCACTCCAGAAGAGTGGGAAAATCTGCGGCGCGAATTGCAGAAAGGCATCGATTCTTCGGAGAGGGGTGAGTTTGTTGATGCTGAAGTTGTGTGGGCGGACTTGGAGCGCAGAGCGGAGCAATGGAAGGCCGAGCCACCGAGGACAGCGCAGGTCTTTAAGTTCGTCAAAGCTCTAGCACCCGACGAACAAGCTAGATTGCGTCGTCAAATTGGAAAGTGTTGGTGACGGAGAGTACCGGAAGCTCGGTGGCAATAATATAGGCAAATTGCCACCAATGCGATAAAATTGCGCTGACGGGGCGTGAGGGCCGGCATGGCAAGGAAGTTTGAGCATGTTGTCGAAAACGGCATCAGATTCGTTTTCAAAATGGACGAAGTGGACCCAGACATGCTGCACATCTATGCCAGGCATCTAACGACAATTGACGACGCCCTGGACGTGTATTTCGACTCAGAGCCGAGCTGGAATGAGCAGTTTGAGCGCTTCGAAAACTACACGGACACGCACGGATTGTATTGGTTTTGGCTTGACGAGCCGAAGGTAGTAATGATAGTGAGCTGTTTTCGACTGTAGAGGTGGGCATCATGCCTGAGAAGAGACGTAATTACGAGAAGCTGGGCGAGATTGAGCTGCCACCAGAGATGGAGGCGAGGGTAGATCGCATGATCGCGCAGGCGGATGAAGAGGACGAGCTGGCGCGGGTGAACTTTCGCTGGAACCGAGAGGCATTGGACGTAGTGAAGCAGGCAGCTAAGCTGATGGGCATCCCGTATCAGACGTTCATCAAGCAGACAGTGTTTGAGCACTCCCTATCGATTATCAAAGATATGGAGTCGAGGAAATCGGCGTAGGGCACCCCAAAAATGGCTTGTGGAGCGGTTGAACTAGGATATTATCAGTCATTGGTCGGGAAGTGCGAAAAAAATGAAATCCTGAATCCCTGACTGGATAAGGCTTTCTGGTTTTCAACAGCTGGGAATAATACATAACCAACCTTATCGGACGTGCCGAATGCCCACACATAATCGGACGCGAGGACGAAACGAGTAGAATGAACCTTTTGTTTCGCCTGTTTTTTATAGCCTCAGTTACCCTGACTGTTGCATGCAATCCGGCACTTTCGCAGCAGACAATTTTCAACGTTCCGTCTCCAGATACATTGCCTCGTGGTAAGGTTTTCATTCAACATGAGTCTCAATTTCGCGCCTGGAACCCTGATCGCTTTTGGCTTGGGACTGAATATCTAGCAATTGGCGCAGGCGCTAATACCGAAATAGATGCAACGCTGTTCAATCTAAGAGCACCGAATGCAGGGTCTCCGGTGCTTGCCGTCGGCTTCAAGAAAGGGTTTCCCGTTTGCGCTGAACGCTGGCCTAGCCGTGAGTTTAAGTTGATTGTTGGACAAATGCTGCCTATAACGTTGGGCGACGGTGGCGTGGGCAATTGGAGCTATGCAACCATTAGTGGCCGGCTCCCGCGTCTAAAAACACGGATATCTGGGGGATACAGCACAGGAACGAGACAATTGTTTGGACGCACAACGGCTGGGTTCATAGGTACCTATGAGCAGCCCATGACCAAGAATTTTTCACTAATCGGTGATTGGTACTCCGGTACTCACGCTAACGGGCTTTTTATTCCAGGCTTTAGCTACGCGTTTCCTAAGCAAGTGACGCTTTATGGAGGCTATCTGTAGCGGCGTGACATCATAAATCGTTCGGCGCGACATCATCCGCTGTTTCTGGCTCGAATTAACCGCCACTAAAAGTGGTGCCGAACTCAAATTGATTGACACCGAACCCAAATTAAATGACACCAGCGTAAATTA
>DATNPX010000059.1:0-336881 GCA_036702975.1 Oculatellaceae cyanobacterium | reverse complement strand
GGCCATTGCTACCTTTGCTTTGAACTCCGGACTATGTTTTCTTCGAGTACTTTTCAAGTGATGCTCCTTTCAAGCATGTGTCTACTTTAGGAGCAGAAGCCTCACTTAGCTAGTGGCCCAGTTTTTGGGGTCCACCTCTAAACTAGATTGAAGGTATTTGCCTAGCGTTTCCTCCCACTTACGTTGAAGCGAGCCCTCAATCGCTAATGACTTAACAGTCTGAATACCGGTTACCGATTCAACCAAGTAAGAATTCGATTCAGCTCCCATCATAAATTTGGTCTGTAGTCTGGCTCTAAATTCCGGCGTTACAGTGACATAAATCGTCGCCACGATTGCCACAAATGCCAGCACCACAAATGTCAATTCGACGCTATACATCAGCATCATTCCAACAAAAACCATCGAAAAGAAGAGATCGACGATTACCGATACCGATTTATTGGTAATGAACTCACGTATGTTGTCCAGCTCTCTAACACGTGCTGCGATATTTCCAACCTTTCTAGATTCAAAATAGACATAGGGCAGCGCGAAGAGGTGCTGAAAGAGCTTGGCTCCCAGTTTGGCATCTATCTTGTTCGCTGTATGTGTAAAGATGTAGTTTCTGGTGGCATTGATTAAGAACTCAAAGATGGTAATTACCGCGAATGCTACAGCCAATACATCAAGGGTAGTCATGGTACGGTGAACGATGACTTTATCCAAAATCACCTGGGTGAATAATGGCGTCACCAGACCAAAAAGCTGAATCACGAAGGAGCCCAGCATCACCTCCATAATCACACGCTGATGTTTGAGGATCTCTATAAAGAACCATCGAAATCCGAAGATGACATCAGCTGAAATGGCTTTGTGCGTCAGCACTACGACTCGACCGCTTGCGAATTGATCGAATTCCTGGAAAGAGATATCTCGCGGCTGCATGCTGTCAGGCGTAAATATCAATAAACGCTGCTTCTCAGCGTCTATTTTTAAGATCACGCCAAACGTCTGCTCTCGTGTTTCAAAGACTGCCGGTAGCGGGTAGTCCTTCTGCAAGCTGGCTGGAGTTAGCCGTTTTATTTTGGCTGTAAAGCGAAACTTGCGAGCAATACGAACAATCTCCTCGATTTGCAGTTCACTTGATGCGATACCAAACTGACGAACAATGGCCCGCGTATCCACGTCAACGCGGTTAAGCTTTGCCACTAATTCGAAACAAATGAGTCCTGTTTGCATATCAATACATCGTCGCCAAAATATTTAGCTTTAACTGGGCTGCCCGTTTGAGAATGTCTGCCTTGTCCAAATCCAACTGATGTTCTGCAAGTTGAGCCTGTTCGCTAAGCCAACCGGTCTTGTCGGTGACCTGTCTATCCACCAGTCTTTTATAGGCAGACGACTTGGTGTCACGCTTAGATACGATTTCAGCCTTGGTAGACATCTGTACCTTATATAAGTCTGCATCAACGAAAGTCTTATCCGCTTGCTTGCGCAACGCCCATACCTTCTGATCGCGCTCGGTCTTCAAGCGTTCGATCTCCAGGCTCACTCGCTCGCGTTCGGCCGCGTTCTTAAAACCGTCGAAAACGTTCCAATTTAGGGAAAATCCCATCGATAATGTACGTTGACCAAAATTACCAGGCACATTCCACGGATTGTATTTGTCGGAACCGTACCAGACGTAGTTGGAGTACATTCCAATCTGAGGAAGCCGTTGCGCCTTAATCGACTTCAGTTCAGCACGCTTGCGCTCAAGCTCGAGGTCATAATATTTGAACTCCGGGGTCGCCTCCGGCTCAAACCGACTAAACACGATCGGCTCGTCAACGAAGTCGGCGATCTCTGTGGATTCCGGGTCGTAGCATTCGTGTGTATATTCTGCAAGGTTCTGCAAATCGTTGGACAACTTTTGCTTGCAAACGTTGATGTCATCCAACGTTTGAGCCACCTTGATAGACTGCTCCATTACATCTACTTTTGATACGTTGCCAGCTTCGTGCAAACGCTTCTTTGCATCGAACAATTGTTGATACAAGGCAAGCACCCGCTGCTTTGCCTTAAGAGCTTTCCAATTTGACAGTGCATCACAGTAAAGGTCGGTAAGCTTGATTTTTAAGTCTCTCGATTGAGCATTCATTTGGTAACTCATCGCGCTTGCATGTGATTTTGCAGCGCGTAACGAATTTCCGCGAACACCAAAATCACACAAGGTATAGGTGGTATTAAAAGTAGCAGCGCCCTGAAATCGAGTACCAGTAGGAAGTATGACGTTGCTTACAGCTTGAACCTGCGCGTTATTCCCAGTGAACCCATATTGGTATTCCGTGTTTGATGTGAGCCGCACTATGGGCATATAAGCGACACGCGCTTGCTTTATGTCATTGTTAGCGAGCTTAGCGTCGGTCTTGGCGAGCTTCAAATCGTAGGATTGCGCGACCCCACCTTTTAGCACGTGGTCGTAAGTAAGAGTTGAAGCAGATGCGCTTCCTGAGCCGGCCAGGAAAAGAAGGCATGCGAATATGGCTCGGGTCCGCAACGTTTCAACTCGAGAAGTTCATGTTGGGTTCAAATGATACAGGAAGCTCTTCCTAAAGACTCAATCTCAACCATTAACTTCCGCGAATTTTATATTATTTCGACGAGGTGCCAAAACTATGCGCATTATTTGAGTACCAGAGTGTTCGCCAGAACCCACATTAATGCTGATTTTACTGAGCTAGTCGAAAAAAAGTACCCGCTTAGAATAGTGACGGTCTAGTTTTTCTGAAACGCCTGGTGCCTAAAAGGGAACCTATATTCGCATCGACTTATTGACATGCTTGTCGAAAAAACTGCGCTGCAAAGTAAAGCTTTTGACCAGCAATGAATCAGACAATCTTGCATGACAAAGGAGCTGGTGGCGGATTGTGCAGAGTACTTCGGCATTCACCATACATCTATATACATCGGTACGAAACGTCCATTATGCGTCTGGTCTTGCGATTTTTGAAGTTCATGCGACAGAGCTGTTCCTAAGTTTCTTCGCACCGCAGCCAGTAACAACGCATTGGTGATGGCTACTATCTCTTCGCTAATAGCTTCTAGTTCAGCGACTGCACTATTCTTGGAATGTCGGCGGACTGATGAACCTTAAATACTGCAGATTGCAGCAGTGTCTCCACTCCTGACATGGAAGTTGATTCGAAGGAGGACAAAAATTGCCGATTGAGCTAACCGCATTCTGCGCCAAACGATCAGTTTCGACACTTCCACACGACACCAGTGCGCGTTAGCACCAAGCTAGTGCGCACTGTAGAGTCAAATAGGCAACAGATAGGTAGGAAGTTTAGTGTGTCGTTGTAACAGGAGTTGCATGCGAACAGCCTACAGTCAGAGCGTTGTCGCATCAAGGTCGCGTTCTTAGTTTGCTGGTACGAGTTCGACCGCAGTTGGGAAATTGTCAGCGGATTTGTTTCTTTGTAGGCGTGAACTTTACTTTGAGCATAGTTAAGCTCAGCCCACTCCTCTGGCGTTGGTAGAAGCCTTTCTGTTTTTACTCCTTCCTCCGCCGCTCTTTGCGGTTGCGTGTGGAACACCTCTCCTAGTTCTGGTAATTCTTGCTCAACTTCCGAGAGTCACAACTTCCCAAATAAGTCGTGCGAAATCTGGACGTCAAATTTTACATCGTTATACGAAGTCGTGGTTACATGGGGTTTTTCTTCTACATATAAGAGTGCACGTACCTCTTCTGTTTCGGGCGCATTCAACAACTCAAGAGCCTCGACTCCTCGGTTCTTTTCTTCCAAAGTTGGTTCAAAGCCTTCTTCAATTCTACGAATGGTCATACTTATTTTGTCGAGCCATAGCGTTGTCCAGCAATTTGAACGCCAATCCGCTCGCAATTTTAGGTATGAATCAGCTTCTTCTAGCAAGCTATACGGTCTGTGAGCCAGGAATGATTGAAACTGTCCTTTTTTGAATAGGTTGGGCATCAACAAGTGGGCGACCGACGGTGCGGCGCCTAGAGACACACCGGTTGCTCCGGCGATTGCTAATGCAAGACTCATATGTTCGGAAGTCTCACCGGCGAAATAGGTTGCCATTGTGTCGTTTTCAGAGATAACGACATCCGTGGTGCGTTCCGGTTTAGACCATTCAAATCTGAATTTACTTGGACGACAAAAGTAAGTCTTAAACTGAAGGCTGCCCATATCGTCTGAAGAAACCTCTCCAACGTCCGAGTAACTAGAGCAGCTTTGATATAGCTCTAGAACCTTGTTTAGCAACTTATCAGTGTCGATGGGCATTCCGCACTTGTGTGGAACTGTTGTATTTTCTAAACGCTCTCGACCACGTTCTCATTTTCTGGACCGTGTGTCAATGGAGCTGGGAATCCCTGTTCCTGCATCTTTTGTTCCTATGCATTTTTGTCTCGGGAGAGGACAATCTGTAAATCCCTGCGCACTACATGTGGTGCCGCCCCGTCTTGCGGCGCTGCTCGAAATTACCGACAAAAAGGTCTGGCAGCATTGCAATTTGAGCAATTCTTAACCACTCGAGAGTTGACCTATTGTTCGAAAACTACAGCGATGAGGAACGTATGTCATTCGAATTTTGCAGTTACTGCGAGTTTGACTTTGAGAAGCGGCAAGTGATCAGCAACTTTTAATCTGCAAACACTACGACAAACCATTTGGATTTGAGTGCTATGCGCGTTCTACAATTTTTGACTCTATTGTCTGTGGAATTTATCTTCGTCGCAGAATAAGTGGCGAAGCCCATGCCCAGCAAGCTAACTTCGAGGTCACGATTTGGTGGCAAGATCCTTTTTACCACTCCTTAAACTTCGGTGGTTTCGAACACAATCTAAGAGCGTTCATTGTAAGTACTGCCTATCGAGCACTTAAATACCCTGATCGGGGTATTTGTGTTCGCTCGAATATTCGTAAGCGATGCCAAGTCCTACTCGGTTCAAAGCGCCGGATTTTTACACTAAAATAATTCCTTTGGTGCACCAATCGTGGAGGCAAAGTTAGCTATGCCAAGCCGTTGTCCACTCTATATTGCGGACGTCATTGAACCTCGCCCAATCAGATCTCGTTCGTTCGCTCAAGCTTGTGTTGAAGGCGCCCTGATGTGGGATTACGAGAGGAATTGCGGCTTCGGACCGGAAGACTTTTCGTATGGATCTTCTGCTCAAGCTTGGTTCAAGTGTCCAAACGGTCCAGATCACCGATTTCAAAAAACGATAGAGAACGTAACAAGAGCTTTCAGAAACGGTTCTTGGGCAATGAGCTGCGGCCATTGCAGAGGACTCAAGCCGTCAGTAACCAACAATATTGCTGACCTTTATCCGGAGGTGGCTAAGGAGTGGATGACCAGAAAAAACGGCAAGAGAGCAGATCAAGTTTCAAAAGGGTCTAGCCAGAAAGCCTGGTGGAAATGCAAAAAGGGTCATGTTTGGCAAACCACCATCGTTGAAAGTTCGTATCGAAAAGATGCTCAAGGCACGAGGAATCACTAAGAGCCTCAGGGAAATTGATATGTAGCCCGACATAAAATGCCGAAACTCGTTACTACTCGGCTTGCCCGCGAGCAAAACCATCAGCCATCAATTGATAGCCGCCACCATAGACGGTGCGAATGTATTTTCTCTCTGACGTTTCAAGCCGTGTGCGCAAGTGTCTGATGTGCACGCGAATGGTGTCGACGTCATCGTCTGGCGAATAGCCCCAGACCTCTTCTAGCAATTTGCCTGTGGATACGGTTTGCCCGTGATGCTGCATCAAGCAGTGCAAGATTTCGAATTCTGTTGGAGTCAATTTCACGACTCTGTCCCGAACCTTAGCTTGCAAGTTTTCCGGAATCAATGTGATTTCGCCGGCATGCAAGATCTCGGGCAGGCTGGCCGAGTGCGGCACTGAACCAGACCGGCGCAACAAGGCTCGTACGCGCACTTGCAACTCCGGAATTTCAAACGGCTTTACGAGATAATCGTCCGCGCCTGAGTCGAATCCTGTCACTTTGTCTTTAGTCATCCCCAATGCTGTCAGCATGAGGATGGGAATCGGATGCGTTTGCGGATTCTGCCGCAGTCTCTGGCAGACGGTGAATCCATCGAGATCGGGCATCATAACGTCTAACACCACAAGATCTGGACGCTGCTGCTGTGCGAGCGCCAGTCCCTTGATGCCGTCGTTGGCAGTGGTCACTATATGTCCAAGCAGTTCGAGATTGACTTTAACGAGTTCTGCAATCGCCTGGTCATCGTCGATAACAAGAATCCTTGACACTTTTTTCTCCGTCTCTCGAAACTATCTGGTCTGTAATCTGTATCTAAATCTGTCGAATCTAAATCTGTAGGTCCGCAACTAACTTATCGGGCCGGCAGTTGTTAATTTTACCTGAACTTTCATCACTTTCCCGCCTCGAAGAACAGTCAGTGTAACCACTTGACCAGGTTTTTTCTGCTCAATGTAGGAAAGAAGGTCATCCTCTGAGTGAATGGGCGTGTTGTCAATGGAGATGATTATATCTGCAGCATTGCCGTCAATAATGCTCCAGCGGATGATCCCGTTTGTCACTTGCTTCAATTTAGGACCCGACAGACCTGCTTCGGCGGCCGGGCTATTAGGCTCCACTCGGACAACGAATAAGCCTCTTTCCGTGGGCATTACTTGTAGCCCTATGTCAGGTCGAGAGATTCCGTGATGGGCTATTAGTTCGGGAACGATTTTCTTCGCCAGGCTTGTTGGAATGGCAAAGCCAATACCGGCTGATTGTCCGGCTTTACTGAATATTGCTGACGTAATTCCTATCATCTGACCGGCGCTGTCGAGGAGCGGTCCACCTGAGTTGCCGGGGTTGATTGCTGCGTCAGTCTGAATGATGCCCCTGAGAACGCGATGATTCTCTGTCTGATAAGTTCGTGACAAACTCGAAATAATGCCGGTGGTCATGCTGCGGTCCAGCCCAAACGGGTTGCCAATCGCAAATACTCGGCGCCCTACCTCCAAGTGGGCCGAATCACCCATCGGGATGACAGTCAGTTTTTTGTTAGGAATAGGCGCGATTTTTATCACGGCCAAATCTGTGGACGGATCTTGTCCTACCAGGTCGGCCTGTACCATCGTTCCATCGTAGAGCGTAACGCGAATCTGGCGTGCTTGCTCGATCACATGATAATTGGTCAGAATGTATCCATCTGCGGAAATTATCGAGCCTGAACCCATGCCGCCTTGTGGTTCAATGTTGTAGAAGATATCGCTATCAGTCACAGGTGCAATGTTGACTACACCGCGATTCGCCTGCTTATAGACCCGCACGTTTACCTGTTCGTCGGGTGTTAAATTTGCGCTGACCGGGGTGCTGAAGGTTATCGCTCCAGCCGGTGCCGATGCCCCTTTCCTCGCTTCAGCTAAATTCTTACTTGCTGCGGCCGGCGCCGCTTCGCAATCAGCAGAAATTCCAAACAACATCGCCAGGCTTGTGGCGATGCTGATACTGAATATGGTGTCGAGTAAACAGATTTTCGATCTCATTGGGACAATTTTACTACTGAAGCGCGGCTGATCAATCGCGTTTCTTCATGTTGTTGTCTGCATCTTTTTGTCGTCTGAATCGTGGCCATCAGGAGGAAGTGTGGGAGGCTTTTGTCCTATACGCGGCTCTGTGCCGTTCAGGAGTCGCTTGATATTAGCTTTGTGGCGATAAGTTACATAAAGGAAACCAAAGATACAGTAGCCAACATACTCCATCGGTGAGTGCAGCAAGTAGAAGTAAACTCCGCACATGAACACAGCTGTAATGGAAGCCACTGAGACGATTTTCGTCAAGTAACACATGCTGAAGAAGGTGATCATGGTGAACAAACCACCGAGCGGGTTCAGGGCAAAGAGGGTGCCCAGACCAACTGCTGCGCTTTTGCCGCCTGAGAAGTTAAGGAATAGTGACTTGCTGTGTCCGATCAGTGCTGCAACTGCCACCAGAGTCGGTATCAAATGTGAATAAGTTTGCAGGTCGGAGAATGTGCCGACGCTTTCGTAGTGCATCGCCAATAGCACTGGCAGTGTGCCTTTGAGGTTATCGGCAATGAAGACGAACGCACCGGCGGCTGGTCCGACGCAGCGATAGACATTGGTGGCACCCGTCGAACCGCTGCCGTGCTCTCGCACGTCAATACCTTTGCAAATCTTGCCTGTCCACACCCCAAACGGCAGCGCGCCAGCCACGTAGCCTGCAATGATTAGAAATAGCGCCGTCACCATACTTTAACCTGTGACCCTCTTCGACTTATGTCGACCAGCTTACTTAGTGTCTTTCTTCGCTCTTGTGATGAGCCTCATCGGGGTGCCTGCGTAGCCAAAGGCCGAGCGTATTTTTCGTTCCAGATAGACTTCGTAATTGCGAGTCATTAGTTTGTTGTCGTTGGCGAATATGACAAATGTCGGAGGACCCGCGGAAACCTGGGTTGAATAGTATACCTTTAGTCTCTTGCCACGCTTGGACGATGGCGGTGGTACCAGTGCTACCGATTCATTGACGATCTGGTTGAGTAGGCCGGTTCCCACTCGCTTATGTGCTGATTCGTAAGCTCGATCCACTGCCTCTATTATTTTAGCGATGCGTTGCTTATTTATGGCGCTGGTGAACAACACTTCAGCGAATGATAGGCTGCGCAACTCGGCTTTGACTTGCTCGGTTATTGTGTTCATGGCGCGCGAAGACTTGTCTTCAATCAAATCCCACTTGTTCATGACAATTACCGCCGCTTTTCCGGCTTCTTCTATCTTTGATGCGATCTTTTGGTCCTGGTCGGTTATCTCTTGCGTTGCATCCAAAATGAGGACGCACACATCTGAACGGTCTATCGCTCTGAGAGACCGTACGACAGCAAAGGCTTCGATTCCGTAATCGACACGGTTTTTGCGCCTGATTCCGGCGGTGTCGACCACGCGATACTCTTTGCCTTTTATCTTGATCATGCTGTCGATGGCATCGCGGGTCGTTCCAGGTTCACTGCCTACAATTGAACGGGCTGTACCGCACAAAACATTGACGATCGAAGATTTGCCGACGTTAGGTTTACCGACGAAAGCTACTGAGATAGGACCTTGCGGGTCGCGCTCGTCCTCTTCTAGCTCGTCTGAGATCGACCAGTCGTCTTTTCGCTTGGTTTTCTTCACTGTTTCCAGCCCGAGCGCTTCGATTATCTTGTCCAGCACATCGCCGACTCCACCTGAACCACGCATGGCCGAAAGGCTTACAGGCTCACCGATACCGAGGCGATAAAACTCGTGGACATTCGCTTCGTCTGGCGGGTCGTCGATTTTATTCACCGCCAGCACAATAGGCTTTTTCGTTCGTCTAAGCAGATTGGCTATTTCGTTGTCGGCGCCATTGAGTCCAGCCTTGCCATCTACTACGAAGACGATGGCATCCGCCTCGTCGAGGGCCAGAGTCACTTGGTCTAGAATCTGCTTGGAGACTTCATCTCTGGTTCTGACAATACCGCCTGTATCTACAAGAATCAGTTGATGGCCGCCCCAGTCAGTCTCGCGATACAATCGGTCGCGTGTCACGCCGGGAGTATCGTCGACGATCGCCTGGCGGGCGCCGATGCACCGATTGAAAAAAGTAGACTTGCCAACGTTCGGTCTGCCAACGATGGCGACCACCTGTTTAGCCATAACGACAAAAGCTCCCTGAAGGACTCCAAAAAGAGCTTGACTCCAGCCACGTCTATAGTTCGTCTAGAATTCGACGGGCGAGCCAAGTCCGACCAGGTAATTCTAGCCAGTTTACAAGCGAACGCGCCGCTGCTTAGCTCTTATCTTTATCTTTGTCGCGCTGACCGGCGCCCCATTTTTTGCCGAGTTTTGGCGCTTGGGCGTCTATCCAGTGAATGATCGTGTCCTTAGCAGTATTTAAAAATATGGCTGCTTCGGTATCGCCACCTTGGTCTGGGTGAACTTTGATGATCTGTTGTTTCCATGTCTCGACGACGATTTCGCGGGTGATTTCGTCTGGTCGTACACCGAGAATCATGCAAGCCTTGCGAATGTCTTGCGGGATCTGCTTAACGAAAGGAGCGCTCTGTGCCGGCGGTGGCGGTGTTTCTCCGCCGGCTTTGCCGCCGATGAATTTGTTCTTCGGGCGCGGAATGCCCTCTGCTGCGTCCCCAGCTCCGCCGGCAGGCGCCGCTGCGGCGGCTCCTTGTCCTGCTGGTCCTGTTTTTGCCGCTCCAGCCGCCCCCCCTGTACCGAACGGCGGTTTCCCTGTGGTGTCAGGACCGAGTTCAGCCGACTGCTTGATACGGTTTTTCACCAACTCTCGCAATTCGTCGCCGCCTGTTGTCGACGCTTCGCGACCGACAGTCTGTTGCTGCTGCGGTTTGGTGAAAGGATCTTCGCCACGCTCGAGGCGGTCGATGTCTATCCATTCGTCGAGATTGTCAAAGATGTCGATGGCATCAAGATCAAGAATACCTTCTGCATTGATTGGCTCGCGTTCTTGAGGTGGTGCCGGCGGCGGTTGCATCGGTGTTTCGATTCCGCGTTCTGTTGCGAGGTCCGGACGGTATCCGACCATCGCTTGCAGGCGGTCACCCGTGGCATCTGGATCTTCCTTCGGGTGGATGTATCCGCTGACTTCCGGCATTACATCTGCCACTTCGTCGGTCATGTAGACGGCAGTCTCGTGATGTTGCAAATTGGCAAGTTCATCATCAGACGGCATCATCGCCAGGATGCTCGGGTCGAGGTCGGCAATCGTGTCGCCGTTACCTTCATGCTCAGAGAGAAGAGGCGTGATGAGTTTCGTCGGCGCCGACGGAACATTGCGGGCGTAGTCTTTGAGCGTTGAAGCCCTGTAATTATAGACATCTTCGATGTCTTTCCATGACAGCTCAATCAATGGATTGAATTCACTGGCGACGTAAGGTCCTGAGCGGGCCACGTTATAGATACCTGAAGCCTCATCATATTGGTGCTGGGCCGCGAACACTTCAGCGGCTGGAGTCGGCTTGGGCGCGGTCTCTAAAGCCACGGCACGGGCTTCCATGGTGGCCACATTTTGTGCCGCCTCACCAAGCGGATCATGATAGTTGCCGGTGTCTGCTTGTGAGAAATCGATGGTGTAAGCGGGAGCCGAGCGAGCACCTGCCGGTGCAAAATCTGGTTTCGGTTTGGGCGGTGCTGGCTGGGGGGCGTTGTAAAGTTTGTTTTCCGCAGCCTCCAGAAGTTCGGAAGCGTAGAGAAGGTCGTCTCCAAAATCGCCGAATGAGTTGAATTCGCCTCCCGGCGGGTCGGCGAAGATGATGCGGTCGCTAATAACTGGGTCGACTGCTGCTTTACCTGCCGCTTTAGTTGCCGCTTCTACCGCAGCTTCCACGGCGGCGGCTTCTGCCGCTGTTGTAAAGTCGATAATGGCATTCATGCGTTGGCTGGTCGTCATTGACGACGGTTGACGATGAAACGTCGGTACAGGACTTGCTTCAGGGGGCGTTGGCAGAGGCGTGTTATCGCCAGTCTCCGAATGTGCTGAAGCTGCAGCCGGGATTGGGGTCACAGGAGTGATCACAGGTGGCTGTGGCGTCGGCGCCTGTGCGGTCTCTTCTGGCGCGACCGAGAAAACCGACATTACGGGCGGCTTTTCAGGCTCTTCTTCGCCAGATTGAGCGCGTGCAAAGCGTTTTTGCGCCTCTTCCAGACCAGCTGCGAAACCCATAGTCCAGGCATCCTGGAAGTCTTTCTGCAACTCTTCGTTTTGTGTTTCCAAATTCCAAATCGTCTGCCCGAGCTGCTCTACCTCGGCTTCCAGTTCGGCAATGCGGTCTGTGTAGCCAGCCTGTTTGGGTTGCAGCTTTTCAGAAGGTTCAGCACTGGAGACAAGGTCCATGAGCTCCGCATTCCGATAAATAGTGGAACGCGGCAAATTCGCTTCGTTGGCGACTGTGTACGGGTTGATGTCCTGACCCTTCTGTCGCAATACCCTAATTGCGGCTAGAACGAGATCTTTTGGACTTTCACCGGCGGTCTTGGATGTTTGAGCTTGGTCTTCTGCCATTATGGAGTCAGCGCGAGCAACGTAGTTTTCATGGGGAATCAAGTGAGAGCATGGCTCATATTTTATCTGTTTCCACGTGGAGTGAACATCTAGACAATTAACGTATTAGTTGTGCAATTTTGGCTCAAAATATTTTGCGGCGGCGAATATCCGGATTGCGAAAGGCAAAGATGAACACAGCTCGAGTGAGATTGGTCGTATTGGGCAAGGTGCAGGGAGTCTTTTACCGGCACTCGACCAGAGAAAAAGCGCGCGAACTTGGTCTTTCAGGTTGGGTTCGCAATCTATCCGACGGGTCGGTCGAGGTCGAAGCATCTGGTGCCAGAACTATGGTCGAGCGGCTCATCAGCTGGTGCCGCCGCGGCCCTGCTAATGCTTGTGTTGAAGACGTAGTTGTAGAGTGGCAAGAGTCGACTGTTGCCCTTGCCGATACTGCTGGCGGTGTCATGGTTGGTTTCGAGATTCGCTAGCGTATCCGATGCCATGAATTATCCGTTTCCAACTCAGTTGTTCAGTACGCTCGGCTTTAAGGGCAAAGATGCGAAAATCGTAGCCCAGGCGCTCTGGTCTGAAATTGTCGACCATGAGATTCTCACTCGTTCGGCGGCTATCTCGTTTTATGCCATGCTGGCCTTCGTGCCGTTGATTGCTGTGATCTTTGCGATATCGATTGAGTTTTTTCAGGATTCGCAGCTGTTCGGCTCTTTATTAGACGGCGTGCAACACAAGACCGTAGTCGCTCTGGAGCGAAGTCTTCATCAGATAATTCCTGAGGATGGCTACAACGTTGTCTTGGAGCAGATTAAGCGCTTCGATTCTGCCCATCCCGTCACCGTTTTGTCACTCGGTTCCATCATGTCATTGTGGATTGCATCGTCTCTGTTCATGGCCGTGATGGATGCTCTCAATCACATCTACGCAGTTAAGGACAAAAGGCGCTACTGGCGAAGGCGTTTTGTAGCGATGGTTATGACGCTTGTGCAATCGATATTGCTTCTCACTTCTTTGATCTCGATCATAGCTTGGCCGCAAATCCTGAAAATTCTTGGGCTGCCTCCGCTTGATTCTATGCTGCTTACCGTCGGACACTTCGTCGCCGCTTTTGTTATGACGATGATCTCTTTTGCTCTAACCTTTCAGATTGGACCTCACTGTACGCAACGCACAGCTTGGGTTACGCCTGGCAGTCTCATTGGTACCTTACTT
The DNA here is from genome assembly GCA_036702975.1 of Oculatellaceae cyanobacterium. Lineage (GTDB taxonomy): Bacteria > Cyanobacteriota > Vampirovibrionia > Obscuribacterales > Obscuribacteraceae > DATNPX01. The sequence continues at coordinate 323,645 of DATNPX010000059.1, read as the reverse complement.
TTCCTCGCAGTTTCATATGGATTCAGAGGATATGTACAAAACTTCGGCTCTTACAATAGAGTCTACGGATCGCTTGGTGGTGTGATGGTGCTAATGCTTTGGTTTTGGGTATCCGCAGTCGTGCTGTTGACTGCGGCTGCCATTAATAAAGTTCTAGAAGAAGTGGAGGAAGGGTTAACCCCCCTCTGAGTTCAATTCTGCCACCTGGTCTTTTCCGGTCGCCACCCGATAGAGACAAAGAGCCATGGCAATGAAGAAAGCGACGCCCAAGATCTGGTAGCCGCCTTCGCCTAGCGTTGCAGTCAGTTTTTTCTCCAGGCTTATATCTTGCAGAATCTTGTAAATTGATGGAGGAATGGACAGGATTGCAACGATTACCCCTGCCAGCGCACCACCGGCTACCAAACCAGTTGCAAACAAGCTTCCCTTGCCGAATTCTGCGTCTTCCAATTGCTGCCCTTGCCGCTTGGCTTTATCGTCGACCAGTTTTTTCAAAACCCCGCCAGCAAAAATCGGCAACGTAGTCGATAGTGGCAGATAAGCCCCCACTGCGAAGTTGAGCGCATTGACTCCGCACAATTCGATTGTGATGGCGAGGAATACACCAACGAGCACGAAATTCCAATCGAGGTTAAATGACAGCATTCCTTTGATAAGTGTCGCCATCAATGTGCCTTGGGGAGCGGGGAATTTGTCGCTGCCTATGGCGTGAATGATGCCGTGCGCCACCATATCCGGTGAGGGAGCATCCAACAACTTGACCGTGATTCCGATTACAAGCGACGAAACAACAGCGCCGATGAAAAGAGTTAACTGTTGGAATCTTGGCGTGGCGCCAACGATGTATCCAGTCTTCAGGTCTTGCGAAGTGGCACCACCATTGGCTGCGGCGATACAGACGATGCCGCCGACGACCAATACCAGAGGCTCATAGGCTTGACCTGTGAAGTGAAAGCAGATAAACACCAGGGATGTGGCCATTACTGTCGCGATCGTCATGCCTGAGATCGGATTGGAGCTTGAACCGATGATACCGACGATTCTGCTCGAGACCGTAACGAAGAAAAATCCAAAGAGAACAACGAGAAATCCTACGAGCAGCTTCTGCAGGAATGAATCACCCGGTATCTGCGGCAACACAACCATCAAAATGACCAGAATGGCGCAACCAACGAAGACTGTCTTGATGGAGAGATCGTCTTCTGAACGATTTCGAGCGCCTGCGCTTCTTGCTTCTTTGAAGGCACCAATACTCTCTTTAAATGAGGAAGCGATAGTCGGAATCGTTTTAAGAAGGGTCATAAACCCGCCCGCTGCAACCGCGCCTGCTCCAATCTGTCGCACATAGGCGCGATAAATGGCGTCGGCTGTATTGGCAAACGTGTGAGTTGCCGGGTCCCAACCTCCGGCACCGCCTGCGGTTGCAAGATCGTGCAGATAACCCAACTTCACTAGTTGCTGGGCGATGGTGTCCATCGGCACAATCGCCGCCAATAGCGGAATCAACCCCAGCCAGGCCAGAACTCCTCCAGCGACAAGAGTTCCGGCGATTTTAAAACCAACAATATAGCCTATGCCTAAATACTCAGGCGTGATTTCGCCGTTGACTGTTGCTGACGGAAAGAACTTGTTCGTTTGCTTAGTAACGAAAGTGGGCGTCTCCGCGATGATGTGCGCGATGTGCTGCATAAACGCGTAGAGAAGTGCCAATCCGAGACCTTGATAGGCTGTTTTGGCGAAGTCACCGCCTTTGTCTCCGGCGATTAGAACAGAACCACAAGCGGTGCCTTCCGGATAGGGAAGTTTTCCGTGCTCTTTCACAATCAGCGAGCGCCGCAGCGGAATCATCATGAGTGTGCCAAGGCATCCACCCAGCACTGCCAGGATGAATATAGTCCAGTAGCTGAAATAGTCGGCCCCGACGCTCTCTCCCTTCGAATTGAGAGACAAAAAAAGAAAACCAGTCAGCGTGAAGACCACACCTGATGCGATCGATTCTCCAGCCGAAGCTGTGGTTTGAATGATGTTGTTTTCAAGAATCGTTGTTTTGAGAAAGCGTTTGCCTAGAGACATCGCTAGCACTGCAACAGGAATCGATGCCGAAACGGTGAGTCCGGCTCTCAACGCTAGATAAACAGATGCGGCACCGAACAAAATGCCGAACATAGAGCCAAGAATTATCGCTCTCGGCGTGAACTCCTTTACCTTTTCCTCAGGCGCCACGTATGGTTTGAAGTCAAGATTCTCGGAGTCTACTGACATGGGTTATAACCTCGGAAAATGTTGCGGAGCGGCACTGCGCTGCTCGATTGCACCATGGCAGAGCAGTGCTCGCCATGGGCGTGCCGGATGGTCCGGTCCAAAAGAATTGAACCAGAAGAGAATACCTTCTTTGACCTCTAAAGTTCTAGCCGAGCAACCTTGAACCGGGTCCCTCGAAAATTTTGTATGCATCGCCGATCAGACTTGGTCCCCCTTGATCTTCGGGTACATTGGCTGCTGCTCGCCTGGGGGCTGGTTGCGAGGGGCGTTCGTAACCTGAACCATTTGAACCTGGTCGTCCTGAACTTGCTGTAGGAACGCCTTCTCGTGGTGCCTGTCGTGCACCATTGCCGGCGTCATCGCGAGATGGGCTTGGGGACCGCGAGCCTCGCTCGCCGTCTTCGCTGTCTTCGCCTGCAGATGGTCTCGGTCTCGACTCGCGAGCGGTGCCAGCCGCTGCTGCGCCGCCACCACTGCGTGTACCTGCCGCAGGTCTTGGCTTGGCACCACCACCACTAGCGAAGCCGTCATCTCCCATAACTTTGACGCGGACACTAATCTGCTTGCCGCTATAGACGGAGGCATAAGCGTTTTTGATGTGCTCAGCTTTGCCCTCGATCGTCTTTTGGAAGTGATCTTTTCGCACCCCGATTACGAGATCGTCTCTCTCGAGTGCGACTGGAAAGGCGTGCGTGATAAGGATGCTGTAAGTCGGAAGGTGTCTTCCTTGCAGAGTGTCCAATATGTCGGACCAGATGCCATCAAGCTCGATGCTGCTGACGCCGCCATTTTCTTGTGCCATTGCTGGCGGTGGCGCTGATTGCACTGGGCTAGACCCGCTGCTTCGTGATTGTGGCACGGCTGGTTCTGGTTGCCTTGGCTCAGCAGCTGCCGGTGGTGGGACGCTTCCACCATAAGCCTGTTCCTCTTCATCACCGTCTTGTGCGTCTTGCAAATTAGTTGGTTCTTCGTCGTCTTCATCATCGCCCATAGAGATAACCGGTCGGGCCGGTGGAATGGACGCGGGGGCTTGCTGAATCGATGGAGAAGACTCAACTCTCTCTGCAGTTGCTGCCACCGCTGCTGGTCGGGGCATCGGCTGTGGCGCTGAAGATACTGAAGATGCTGAAGATGCAGCGGGTGTCGCTGGTCTGGATGGCTGATACGACGGCTGCGCTGGTGCCGCAGCGGCTGCCGGTCTTGGTGCCTCGTAACGATTTGGCTCCGGCTGCCTTGCCGGCGGGGCATATCCTACTGGACGCGAAGCGGCTGGTGCACTTGGTCTGGCGCCAGCCGCCGAATGCGCGTCGATTCCATTATCGTTGAGAATTCTCTCGAGCTTACCGATACGTTCTTCAAGCTCTTGCATCATCTTAATTTCATGCCGATGGCAGATGCTGAGTAAGCCCATTTCCAGATTCATAGCTGGTTGGCTAGAGCGGCGAACATTTTGTTCGAGTTTATCGAGCAACTCCACAATTTGTGCGATTTCGGCCGGATCGTAATTTTCTGCTTGCTTGCTCAAAGCTTTTAAATAAGCCGGTGATCCCAGAATTGCGTGTGCGCTGTTAGCACCATTTGATTTGGATGCTGCCAGGTTATAGCAAGACCGAGCGAGGCTGAGAAAGTGTTTGGACATTTCCTGAATGAGCACAGCTGGTTCTCGCCCATCTAGAAGCAGCGAGTGAATAGCTGAAAGAACGCGACTGCCGTCTTTATCTCTGACACCCTGACTGATTTCCAGCAGCACATCTTCTTGCACGGCTCCAAGTAACGCGAGCAAGTCACTAACTTCCACAGGCTTATCTTCTCGACTGAGAAGACCTGCTTGGTCAAGGAGTCCAAGGGCATCTCGCAGCCCACCGCCAGAACGGCGAGCGACGAGTTCTAGCGCGTCACTATCGATATTTATAGACTCTTTTTGCGCGACATTGCGCAGATGATCCTTCAATTCTTCTTGATTAACAAGCTTGAACATCAAGCGTTGGCAACGGCTTACGATTGTCGGCGGTACTTTATGTTCTTCAGTGGTGGCAAGAACAAATATGACTCCTGGTGGTGGTTCTTCGATTGTCTTTAGCAGCGCATTGAATGCTTCTTTCGTCAGCATGTGGCATTCGTCTATGATGTAGAGCTTATGCCTGCCACCCTGAGCAACCAGCGGTGCACGTTCAATGAGAGCACGCGCGTCGTCGACACTATTGTTGGACGCGGCGTCGAGCTCGAATACTGCTGGTGAATTTCCTTCCTTGATCTCCATGCAAGCTGCGCAGGTTTGGCATGGCGTAACTGTCGGACCTTTTTCGCAGTTGAGCGATTTTGCCAGAATGCGTGCTGATGATGTTTTTCCTGTTCCGCGCGGACCGGTAAAAAGATATGCGTGGCATATACGGTCGTGTTCGATAGCGTTTATCAGCGTTTGAGCGACCGAATGCTGGCCGACGAGCTCGGCCAGGCTTTGTGGGCGGTATTTCAGATAAAGTGGCGTATATTTTTCGAGCAAGATTCTGGTCCGTTTAGTTGTCCGCGACCGTACGCGTCGTTTAAGAGGCGCCGTCTACGCAATACGTGCTGATGTGAAGGCGTATAAACGTATAACGTATAAAAGGATGACACGATCCTAGCGTACTTGAAAGGGCGCGTTCTTTAATTTGTCGGCAGGAAAAACCGAGTTTTGCGGCTTATGCCTATTGTGCTTCGAAAATGAGAACACTCACGACCTCAACTTGATGCTTCGCCTTGGAAACCGCAAGTTGAAAGGCCAGATGGCTGAGCGGATAGACGTAATTGTTGCTCGATGAACTATGAGAACCTGGTTCATCCAGAATGAAAGCCGGTTCGCCGAATTTTGTTTTGATCGTCTGCAGGCTGTCGCCTATGTTTATGCCCACCTCAGGACCCATGTAAGAAGGCTGAAACACCCTAATCGCTTCGACTATCGAATGCCGCATATAAAGCTGCACTGCTCCTCGTTGCGTTTGCGAACTTTTGACGGTCCATATCGTCCAGTCGTCAATAACCTGTTTGGAGGCGATGTTTTTGTTTGTCAGTGTTGGAGCCAGCTCCTTTTCGCTTGCCCCTAATCGTGCCAATGGAATGCCACCAACCACGCTTGGTGGCAAGAGCGCGAGAAGTTGGTTGTGGATGATCTTATAAGAGCTCGGCGACTCCGGTTTCATTAGGGGCGATTGCTCTGCGTCCATGCCTTTTGCAGCTGTGGTGCTCACCTCGCGGGCGCTATTGGCAGAGGACAGCTTGTCGGCGGCAAACTCTTGAATCAGCGGGCCACCTGGTTCTGTGGAAATTGTTCGTTCCGGCCGCATCTCGTTTTTGAGGGTGCCGAAATTATGCACTGATGTCTCAGACGCCGCCTGCGTTAGTTGGCTCATCTGTTTGGTGCTTTGCATGAGTCGCGACATCGATTGCGCAAGCATTCGCTGATTGTTAGGTGCAAGTCCCGCACTCGCCGGTGCCGATGCTGGAGCGCTTCCGCCAGCACCAGGAGCTTCCGCCCTGCTCTTCTTCGCGCGCGCTAAAAACGGTGCGTTCGTCTGCTGTGCCGCAGCGCGAGCATCGCTTAGTGTCCTTGCCTCTTCCTCACTCGCGGCTGTGGGTGCGTTAGCGGTTGCAGCCGCGGAGTCTTTCGAGTTGGTGGCGTTGGTCGCCGTTTGCAGATAAGACATGCTGCCGGCACCGGAATAACTCGCCTGCGCTGGTGCGGCCATCGCCACTTTGGCGTTAGCATATCCGTTGACCGATGCATCTCTTCGCGCCTGCTTCCCGAGCGCTTTGGCATCGAGTGCTTGGTTCATGTTGGATGACTTTTCAGTTGGGCGAATAGCCAATAGCGGGTTGAGCGCGCCTTGAAATGCCTCTTTTGCAGCGCTCAGCTGCCGGTTCGTCGTGTAGTTTAATGCCAGCTGGTTTTGCGGATTTCTCAGTTGCTGGAAGATCTGCCGTAACAGTTTGACACCTGCAGATGCAGGTGAAGAATCTGGCGGCGCCTTCGCTTCAGCGATCAGAAGTCTCGATTTGTCTCCGATATTGGAGGATTCGACCGCACAAGGAAAGACGCCTTGGCCTAGCACCATGCATGGTGTCAGCGCCGTTATAGCTAGTGTCTTTAACTTGTTGGTCATTTCCTAAAATCGTGCTCGTTACTGTGCTGGTCAGACCGGGTTTGAGGCGGTCTTTGATTCGGTCAGTTTGGCTTCCCACTCGTCTAGTTCGCTCTGGTTGATTAATCCACGCCTGTTAGCGAGGTAGCAAGCGCGGCATCGTTGGTTGTATTCAGTTTCGTGTGATTCGCTGCGTCCCGGGATACCTAATTTGGAATACAACGATTTCAATCGAGATTGGACAGCTTTTTCTGTTAAATACAGCTTTTTTGCGATTGTGTGGTCAGTAAGGCCCAATGCAATACAAACCAGTGCTTCGTATTCAGCGGCCGTCAAGCTCGTGGCTCGATTTTGGGTGCGCTGAATGACGCGTGCGATACCCGGATGAACCCAACAGTCTCCCGATAGAACAGCCTTCGCGGCCTCTACAACTTGATCATCTGAAGCGTTTTTCAGAACATATCCAAAGACGCCATTCGGCGGAACAATCTTCCACAGTTGCCGCACGTAGACTTCGTCTGAGAAATTCGAGAGCATAATCACCCCCGTTTCGGGTTGACTCTGCAAAATCAATTCAGCTGCTTTGATGCCGGAAAGCTGAGGCATCTTGATGTCAAGGAAGACGAGTTCTGGTTTGATCTTTTGTGCGAGTTCGACAGCTTGTTTGCCGTCTGTCGCCTCGACGATATTGCCGGCCACAGTGACATGTTCCGTCAGTAGGCTTTTCAGCCAGGAGCGGTCGCGCTCTTCGTCATCAGCTATTAAAATCGTCATCATTCACCTTGTTGCGTAGACGTCCTTTGACTCCCGATATCGATGCTTTACTCTTGATAGGTCAGAGATCAAGTCTCCTCAACTCCTGATCCGTTGGCGGGTACTTTTGCTTGAGTCTTACCTTTACCGTTCTCCGTCGTGTCTCCTAATGGTATCGTAACCCTGAAATCAGTACCTGTGGGAAAAATTGATGGTTTTGTCCATTCAACCTTGGCGTCTATAAGTTGGGCGCGCTGCCGCACATTAAGCAAACCATGAGAATCAGGCCGGATCAACTTAGGATCTATTCCTTTGCCATTGTCTATGACAGCTATGGTTAGCACATTGTTTTTCTCTCCAACAGATAGTCGAACCTGACTCGCTTGAGAATGCTTTTGTATATTGTTCAATGCTTCCTGTGCGATTCTGTAAAGCTGCAATTTGATGAAATTACTCAGGTTGTAATCAGATTCTCCGTCCATGTCTTCAAATTGAGTACCGACCTCCATGTCGTGACTCAATATGCTGAGAAGGTTTTCGAGAGCAGGCTTGAAACCCATCGTCTCCAAAACAGACGGATGTAAGTCATTGATTACTCTTCGCATCTCGATGACGGCCGTGTCTAATTTGCGCCTCATCTCTTGGGGTACCGGATTGTCTTGCATCTGAGCGGAAAGTTTGTCGGCCATGCGTGCCACTGCAGATAGGGCAGGTAGCGTCTCATCGTGGAGGTCCTCGGCGATTCTCTGGCGCTCCTCCTCGGCTCGCACTTGCATCGACTCGCGAGCCTCTGCTAACTCGTGGTTTCGCTGCCTGAGGTCGGTGTCTAAATGGATGAAACTGCCAAGGATGAATCCCAGTATGAGCACTGCTAGCGGTGGCACGATCGGAATTGCCAGATGGAAGAAGCTGAAAAATTCCTGTCCCGAAACGATCAACGTCACGGCGGCTATAGTAAGAGCGAACGTGCGTTTGCCGAAGGGAAACGTCGCCGAGAGCGCACCGCAAACAGCTCCCAGCAAGAGCAGCAGATGGTGGGCGATGCGCTTTGGAAAACTGAATATGATGTTGTTGTGCAAAAGACTGTCGATGGCCTCAGCGTGTACACGAACATCCGGCACATTTTGAGCGAGCGGGGTGCGGTGCAGTTCCGGCCGTCGCGGTGTGGACATTGAGCCGATCAAGACAATGCGGTCTTTGAATTGTGTTGGATCGAAATTGTCGTCCAGCGTGTCACTGAGAAATAGCGATTGATATTTCGTCTGATTAAAGCCGATAAATATCGGTTGGTCTGTTCTCGTAGAGATTAGTTGGCTTTGCGGACCGACACCTTTAATCTTTCGGCTCAAATCTATAGTCGCTTCAGTCAACGAGGGTACAAACCCTAGCCCTGGCTGATCGAGAGAGTCCAGATCGTTCCCGTCGCTTCCTCGAGGCGTGAGCGGCAGTCTACATATAAGTCCGTTTTGTTCGTGTGTAAGGTCGTTATATCCAACTGCCGCTGCGTGTGTTGTTAACTCCGATGCCGGCAACTCATTGCCGTCTTCGAGAGAGCCGAATAGTGCCACCACAACATTGTGAGAACGCTTGATCACTTGAATCAATTCGGGATTGACAGCACCCCGCAGGTCTAAGTCGATAACTACGACGGCCGGCTGCCCGCGCTCAATAGAAGCCAAGACTTTAGCGAGAATTCCCTGCGAACGGTACTGTCCGAAGTTGGCGATTTTTAGTGTGAACTGCGACAGATCATCGAACTCGACTATGCTTACATCCGAGGAGAGTCGCGGTTCTTCAAAGAGCGATGAAATCATATTGGAAAATTGATACCGCCATTCCAAGGTAGTAAGCTCCATACTTTCTAAGATTGGCGACTCCGCCCAAAGTAAGGACGCCAGGCAACCAGCCATCGCCCCCCAGAACAACCGCTGAATTACTAACGCGTCTCGCTTTTTTCTGTTTTTGCCAAAAGCGAAGAGGCTTTGGAGCGTCGCCAAATCAAGTTTCATGTTGTTCACGAAGCAAATTGCTCGGCTCCATTTGAAGTCTATCTTGATTCGGCAGATGTGCCGATGGGGAAAATCCTAGTTTCGCTAGCTGCTTAGCGCTCGGATGAGGCTGGGGCTGGCGCATTTGGCAGGTCAATTTGGCTTGTCGGCGCCTTCGAAGAGAGAGGGGCAGCATGCTGGTCCAATTATAGTCAGAATAAAGGCTGATTCCGAGTTGGCTGAGTGGAGAGCCAAACCGGCTGCTCCAAATCAGTAAAGAAAATTTGACGTCTGAACCCCAAGTTTTTCGAGGCATAGGACTGCTTGACATTATTTCGCCCGGAACACCGTCGAATGAGAGCCGTCAATCAATGCATTGGATGTGCGTCGCCGGCTCTGCTTAACTTTTCCGGCTAAGCTTTCTGTCTTGCAAGTCTGTAGACTTAACGCTCGACGAATTACTAGAGTAAGAAGGTCTGAAATGTCGGAAAAATTGCGGTGGAGTTTGAGGGACTTTTCGGTTGCTCGCAGCGCCTCATGTTTGCTTTCTGCAGCGATGATCGTGGCAACAAGCGTGTCGCCGGTATTTGCGGCGGCGGTGCATATCGGCAGTGTCAGTGCTTTTAGTGTGGACAGCCCGGTTGGTACCATGACCGCCGTCGAGCGAGCGAAGGTCATGCAGAAGAACATCGACAATGCCCTGGTGGCTTCTTCAGACAAATCGCCTAACGCAGTCTCAATCACTGTTGTGAGTGGGCAGCCTGTCTTGACGCTTGGCGGATTCTACGTCGCAAGTGCCGATGCTAACTCGGCGAAGCGCCTTGGCATAACCAAGATGGCAGTTGCCCAGCGCTGGGAGTCAGGGCTGAAAAAGGCGCTTAGCGATCAACAAGGTGTGCAGAATTACATTGCTGTGCTTACTGGCTCTGGCCGTGCTGCAGAGTCAGGTACTTCCACCTCTGAGTCAGGCTCGTTTCCGTTTTACAGGTCTGGACATGTTATTTATGTTCCTGCCGGCATGATGTTGCCGGTAAGCATTCGCACTGGACTTTCAAGCGAGACCGCTAGACCTGGCGATCCGGTGGAGGCAACTTTGACCCAACCGATTTTACTAGGCGAAACAGAGCTGCCTGCTCAGACACTTTTGACTGGAACTGTAACAGATGCTGCACCCGGTTCCGGGATGTCGCATTCAGGTGCACTTGGCTTGAAGTTTACGAATATGCAATTGCCTGATGGCAGTTCGGTGCCGATTACTGCGCATATATCAGGCAAGCTTGGACGCTATGAACGCAGGGAGGGGGCTCCTGATACATTCAGAGGCGAAACCACCGAGCAAAAAATAGAAGATGCTGCCTTACGAGGTGCCATCGGTGCTGGTGGCGGCGCCTTGATGGGAACTGTGATAGGCGCAATTGCTGGACATGGGCGTGGTGCTGGTCGCGGTGCTTTGGCCGGGCTGACGATTGGTACCGCTCTCGGCGTGGCCGATAGTCTTTTGTTGCGGAAAGGCTCCAATGTGAAATTGGAGGCGGGACAAGCCTTGAATTTGCAACTGGATGCTCCTGCTCAAATCTCTGCCAACCAAACCGCGTACGATCAGCGCTGATTCTTAAGACGGTTTATTACCTCAAATTAAGGATTTTGAACGGTCCACAGGTTGCGGACTGCGTAGCGCAAATTTGAAACGCCAGCATCAGTTTGTGCAACAGGTAGTTCTTCGTTTCTTGTTTAGCCGCTAGAATTTGGGCATGCTTATCTCTGTTCGGCGACCGTCGCCCCAACTGTTGACTGCCGCTGCTTGCTTTGTAATTGTGCTGAGCGCCAACTGTGCTTTGCTTGCTATGGCTGAATCGGCTCAACCTGTATTAAGGTCATCTACATTTGGAACAGGCGTCAATTCCGATTATTCAGCTGCACCAACACCTGGACGTCATGTCACGGACCGCGCGGAAGAACCAAGAGAAACGATTCCTCCTCCATCCAGTAGTGTTGTTTCCGGCTGGCAAGCTGCTTTTGCCGAAGGCAAAAAGCGACTCAAGCTCAATGAGCTTGTACACGCGGAGATATGTTTTCGAGAAGCTTTAAAAGAAGTTCGCCGCGTCAAACCGAAATCAGTTGACGATATAGTTCTTTGTCAAAATAACCTAGCTGCCGTACTACAGCTTGAAGATCTCACTCAGGACGTGCTTCCTCTCTACAAGAAGTCTCTCAAAATGTTGGAGAGAAAATACGGCAAGAACAGCACCAAACTTGTGGATACGCTTGTTGCACTTGCCGACGTAAATCGGAACGAGACCATTTATCGCAAGGCGGCCAAATATTATCAGGATGCGTTGACTATACTCGAGAAGAATTCTCTCGCACAAAGCATTCGCTATGCCGACGCTCAGTATCGCCTTGGATTGACCTTCTCCAAGAGTGGAAACCTGTCTCTGGCGGCAAAGGAATATGATTCAGCGCTTCGCATTTTATTTGCACAGTCAACTTTGCCTGACGATGAGCTGGTCGAGACCTTGTTAAGTGACTATATTGACTTGATGCGCAAACGCGCTCCACTTGGGCACGTTGCCAATTCGACTTTCCAGAAAGAACTATTGAAGGATCAGGTCGCCTCTTTGCCGCGTACTCGCAGCGTCAATCAATCACAATGGAACAAGCAGGTTTCGCTAAATATTTACGATCCAAATGCACCAAAAGCACCAAAAGCGCCACCAAGTAGTGAACCGCGCAACAGCGTGAACGATGTCTCTGCTTTGATTACTCCTGATAGAAAGTTCTCGGATTCTGTCGCGCTAGATCAGATAAACAAGCAGCGCGTAGAATTCTATGAGCGCATGATCGCAATTGATATCGAAACGCTCGGTGCCAATCATCCGAGTGTTGCCCGAGATTTGTCCGGGTTGGCATATCTATATCTGTCACAGAACAAACAAGAAGAAGCAAGAAATCTATTGCAGCGTGCGCTTAAGATCTATGAACAATCCTACAGTTCAGACCTATTGGTTAAGCGCACGCAAGCGATGCTTCAATTGATAGACCGTGGTAATCAGGCTGACAATGAGCAGATCAATCCGCAGAATTATTTGAGCAGTTTACCGACGATTCCCTCAGCCGCTCAGAATATCGAGGTGGCATTTAGACTCAATTATCTTGCCTTACTGGCGTTTAGCCAGAGCGAAACAGACAAAGCTGAACAGCTATATGCGTGGGCTTTGATCGCAACGGCCCAGTCGTGCGGTGATCAAAGTTCGATTACAGGGTCTTGTCTTTCCGACTATGCGCTTGTTCTGCGTCGGGCCGGTAATCGCTCTTCAGCTGATGAGTTTGATCGTACAGCGGCGGCAATTGTCAGTCGGGCTATGGCGCGGCGCGCTGCCATGTCACTACCGTAGTTAGTTGTCAACCGATGGTGAGGTGTTGCACTAACGACTAATCAGCAGTGTCCCACGGCAATTTGCGATTGATATTTATGTGTCCATTCAATCGATAAGGCACTGGACGTCCGTTAAACACTGGTTGGGTGAAGCCACCGTTGGTGAGAAGATCAACTGGAGCCGGTGCCCAATCGCCAAGCGCATAGTCCATCTTCAGTACATGTGCCCATTCCATTGTGCGCGGGTCGGCTTCGGAATCGGCATCATCTTTCTTGTCTTTGGCCGTTCTCTTCGTCTTTTTTGGTCCAAGCAACGGGCGCATGGTGTCATCGCGCGCGTCACTCTGATATAAATACGACTCCATAAAGTCGTTTCCGGAAATTTTGTCTTTGGAAAAAATATTGTTTTCGTTAGTCAGATTGTCCGCACCAACAAGGGGTTCTTGATCGTCGCCTAAGCCGAATTTGAATCTGTCGCTTGTTACATCGCCATATAAAGCTGGTTTTTGCAACTCTTCCTTGCGAGCGAGAATCTCTTCTTCTCTATCTCGTTCATGCTGTTCTTTGCGGCGTTTTTTCCATCTCACTAAGTCGTGTTCTCGGTCTTTTTCGCTTATGTAGCTCCAGAAATCTGTGTGTTCGTCTGCCATTGTCGGCTCTGCAATGCATTGCGTTTGCGACACAGCGAGCCAACACGTGAATGCAAACAGGAGGCACAATGAGATCCTGACCAATTTCAGTTGTGAGAACGATGAGTGCATGTGCGATATCGGCGGGACGATCCACGAATCGTTGGAGTGTGCATCATTTTTAACTAACCTGTGTTAACTAAAAGGATAGCAAAGATGCCTATCGAGATTCAGTAATCTTGTAAGTCGTTGTTTGCATCTGCCAAACCCTAGATCTGTTTATTTTTCGGTTCTGGCGGGAGAGCTAGACCGTATCGTAAAATGATGTCCCGCTTGTGCTGTCCACGTGTGACTGTACTTCCTTTTCCGTTTGAGTGCTTTGCTTTTGCGCCCGAGAATTTCTTCGATCAAACTCCGGAAATTAGTCGCTTTTATTGCTCAATTCGCTGTCATGGCGATGTGGCTGCGCGGTCTTGTCATCTCGCCGGCGCTTGCAGCTGGCAGAGAAGTTGGTGTGCCCGATGTGCAGTTCGAGCCATCCCGCCCGACACATGCTGTTACCATCCGCGAAGCTGTCGATATTGCACTGCGAAATTATCCGCTTATAACGCAGAAAGTTTTCAAGCTGAAGGCGGCACAAGCCAACGTGAAGTTGGCAAAAACTCAGTACCTTCCCAACTTGAATCTAGATATTCAAGAATCGGCCGCGTCGTCGAATCGTGTCGCCAGCCTTGTTATGAACAATGTGTCTGGCTTCGACACAGTCCCTGTCGATACTGGTCCTGTTGCCAATCATCGCAGTTACAAACCAGACGTGAACAATTTGCAAGGCTTGAACTTCAACTGGTTGTTGATAGACCAGGGGTTAAGAAAGTCCAATGATGATTTTGCCTATGCCGACGCTCGAACCGCGCGTGCAGATATCAACATAACAAAACTGGATGTCGCCTTCGAAGCTGCTGATGCTTTTCTAGACTCAGTGGCTGCCAAGCAAGTAATTATCTCTACTACTGCCGCCCTCGAACATATGCAATCGGCCGACCAACGCGCGAAGACCTTGGTGGCACAAGGAATAAGACCCGCTGTTGACACGGCTGATTGGGATTATGAAGTTGCAAAAACAGAGATCGCACTTGTTCGAGCGGAAAAAAATACACAAGTTGCGCTTATTGAGTTGGCAGAGAAGATGGGTCTTGCTTCACAGGATGTCGATATTGTTTCAGAACCCTTGATTCACAGCCCAGTGGAGATCGTAAATCACGGGCCGACAGATCTCTCAGCTCACCCCCTGGCACTTTTCAAGACGGCGGAGATTGACCGCTGGCGGGCAAAGCAGGTTGTTTTGAACAAGGCGTATCGACCTCACCTGTGGCTCAACTCGTCGCTTTACGGACTCGGTTCTAACTCTAGCCAAAACATTATTCCAAAAGTTGCAGGTGGTGCATTACCTCAGGTTTTCAACTATATGGCTGGTGTCACTTACAGTTTTCCTTTCATGGAATATTTTCCGTTGAAAGCACAGAAAGAAATGGCGCGCAGCAATGAGCTAGCCGCAGCTGCCGATTTCGAGCTGGCGATGCAGGTTTTAGAGAAGAAGGATGCTCGAGCTCGTGTTTTGTTAAAACAGACGCAGAGAATCGCCAATAAGACACCGACATTGGTGCAAGCTGCGAAAGTTCGCGAGATTCAGGTGCTTAAGCGGTACAGCACTGGTTTGACGAACATGGTCTCCTTGGCAGATGCCGAACGCGCTCTTGCTGAAGCTCAAGTGGAAGATGCGCTGGCGCAAGTGGAAGTCTGGCGCTCGATTCTTCATCTAGCGTATGCACAAGGCGATTTGAAGCCGTTTCTGCAAGTTGTAGAGATTGCAGAAGGCGACACCACACGCGCGAACAGGGAGAGGTAAGACTATGTGGATTATCTCTGTAGCGATGAAACGCCCGATCACGGTCATTGCTGCTTTGCTCAGCATTGTTCTTGTGTCGATGCTCGCTCTTAGCAGCATGAAGCGAGACATCTTTCCTGATTTGAAGATTCCCGCCATCTACGTTATTGAGGGCTATGGTGGCATGTCGCCGGCTCAAATGGAAGGCTACATCACGTCATCGTATGAGCTGTTCTTTCTCTACGTGCCAGGTATCGAACACATCGAGTCGCAATCGATTCAAAACGTCACCTTGATCAAAGTCTTTTTCCAGCCTGATACCGACATGGCAAGCGCCATGGGCGCGATCGTTGCCATGGCTAATCGCGCCACCAGTTTGATGCCGAAAGGCACATATAATCCGTTCGTTTTGCGGTTCGACGCTGGCAGTTTGCCTGTCGGACAGCTCGTGTTGTCATCTGAGACACGTTCCGTGAAGTCTCTTGAAGACCTGGCTTATACGCGAATTCGCCCAATGCTTGCCACCGTTCCTGGTGCAGAAGCTCCCCCACCGTTTGGTGGCAATATCAGGTCTATTGTCATAAACGTAGATGCTGACAAGCTTAAGCGATACAACATTTCAGGCAATGAGATTATTGACGCGCTGGCTTCGGGCAACCAGGTCTTGCCCTCGGGTAACGTTCGCACTGGCGACTTCATGCGTATTGCCACGGTCAACTCTGACCTACCCGACATTCATCAGCTTGACTACATGCCGATTCGTACGGGCCATGGACCACAGATCTTTGTCAAAGACATAGGCCACGTTGAAGATTCTCAAGACATCTTGTGCGGTTATGCGCTTTATCAAGGAAGGCGCACCGTCTACATTCCAGCCGTCAAACGAGCGGATGCATCGACTGTATCAGTTGTAGACGCACTGAGGGCTGCTTTGCCCAGAATGCAGAAAGTGTTGCCTGCTGATACCACGATTAGTTACGAATTTGACCAGTCGAAATATGTGCGCGAAGCGATCAACGACGTCTTCCATGAAGGTTTAATGGGAACGATCTTGCCCGGTCTCATGATTCTTCTGTTTTTGCGAGATTTGCGGAGCACACTCATTGTTGTAACAACGATTCCTTTGTCGTTGTTGTCTGCAATCGTAGGTCTGTGGATTTGTGGTCAAACCATCAATATTCAAACATTGAGTGGACTGGCGCTTGCTATCGGCATTCTGGTCGACGAGGCGACAGTTTGTATTGAGAACATCCATAACCACCTGGCGCAAGGGGCGCAATTGGTGCGCGCTGTGTTCGATGCTTGCGTCGAGACCATGGTACCGAGACTCCTGGCAATGCTTTCGGTTGTTGCGGTGTTTATCCCTTCTTTCTTTATGACTGGTATCACGCGTGAACTATTCATTCCTCTGTCATTGGCAGTGGGATTTTCCATGTGCGCGTCGACAACTCTCTCTTCGACACTT
The DNA here is from genome assembly GCA_036702975.1 of Oculatellaceae cyanobacterium. Taxonomy (GTDB): domain Bacteria; phylum Cyanobacteriota; class Vampirovibrionia; order Obscuribacterales; family Obscuribacteraceae; genus DATNPX01. The sequence continues at coordinate 307,169 of DATNPX010000059.1, read as the reverse complement.
GTGCCGATTATGGCTGCCTGGATTTTGAAGCCAGAGCATAAGAAAGAAGAAAAACGCGACTTTGTCGACGTATTAAAAGAAGGTCTGGCTGGCTTTCTCAAGCTAGTGATGCCGTTCAGAGTGATAATTGTTCCAGTCTATGTCATCGTTGCCGGCACTGCTGTTTTCCTTTTGTACGAGAACATTGGCAAGCAAATGTTTCCGGAGTCGGCCAGCAGTCAGTTTCGGATTCGTATTTCGGCTCCGACCGGTATGCGTGTTGAGGCGCTCGAGCGGCGTGTCTTGAAGACTATTGATGAAATCAAATTAGAGGTCGGGGCCGACAACGTCGAAAAGACTTTGGGCTATGCAGGGCAACAACCACCAATGTTCCCGATCAGCTCTGCCTTTTTGTGGACTAGTGGACCGCATCAAGCCGTGCTAGACGTACAGCTGAAGGAATCTGCAAAAATCAACATCGATAGTTTAAAAGATAGACTAAGAGCTCGTTTCAAAAAGGCTATTCCCGATACTGACTATTCTTTCGAACCGGGCGACTTAGTCAGCCAGATTATGAATCTCGGTTCGCCAACACCGCTTTCTGTGCGCGTGACCGGTCACGATCTCACTTCAAACAAAATCTATGCCAATAAAGTTTTGGCCGAGCTCAAGAAGATTCCTACCTTGCGTGATTTGCAATGGGGACAGGCTCTAGACTACCCCTCCTTTCACGTGGACATCGACCGCGAACTAGCTGGTCAGTACGGTGTCACAGCAGAGCAAATCGGTATGTCGTTGCAGCCTGCATATTTCTCCAGCCGATTTGTGCACCTGAGTTTGTGGCGCGATCCTGACAGCGGATTCTCTTATCAGTTGCAGGTGCAAGTGCCTCAAGACCAGATTCGCAGCAAGGAAGATGTCGAGCTCTTCCCTGCTATGGGCAGTACGCGCAAGATTCAAATGAAACATGACGATGACTTGGAAGACCCCGACATCGCCAAGCTTTATCCTGACGCCTTCACTCCGCATCGCCAGCACCCAACGATAGGCGACGTTGCAAAAGTCGACTACGGATCTGTTCATGGCGAATTCGACCGCTATAACATGATGCGTATGGTATCACTGACCGCCAACATGTCTGGTGACGATCTTGGGCGAGCTGGTGAAGCGTTGCGTGCTGCCGTCAAACGTGCTGGCACGCCTCCAGCGGGCGTGTTCGTAGATGTTACGGGGCAAGTGCCCCTGCTTGATGATACTTTTTTCCACTTGTTGACTGGACTGGTACTAGCAGTGGTTGTAATTACCCTTATGCTGCTGGCTTACTTTCAGGTGGCAAGAGTTGTGCTCATCGTCATGTCGACAACTCCCGCGATCTTCCTTGGCGTGCTGACAGTGTTGACGGTGACACATACGACGTTGAACATTCAGTCATTTATGGGCGCCATCATGTCTATTGGTGTCGGAATTGCTAACGCTATTTTGTTGGTTGTCTTTGCGGAAGAGAGCAGGCGTCAAGGAATGAGCGCAGTCGAGGCCGGTATCCACGGTGCGCAGAGCCGCATGCGCCCGATTTTGATGACGTCAATAGCCATGGTGGCAGGTATGGTGCCAATGGCGCTCTCCGGTGGTCAGAGTGCACCGTTGGGACGAGCTGTTATAGGCGGTCTGATCATGTCTACATCTTCCGTTTTGACGCTTCTACCGCTTGTGTTTGCCATTATTCAAAACAACGCTCCATTGTCTGCTAAGTCTCTGCATCCTGAGGACCAAGGTCTATGAAATCCAACCACATGGCAAATTTGATTTTTGTGGCGAGCGTGGTAGTGCTTGCAGCTGTGGCTTTCTTCTTCATTAAGGAGCGTTACGGGACCCCTGACAAAGTGGAAGTAGAAAAACCGACGGTTGCAGCCCCAGACATTCCAGCTGTTAAAGTCCAGACGAAGACCTTGCTTCGTGACGACCAGCTACCTGGTGAAATCAACGCCTACCAGGATGTTCTCATTTATCCGAAAGTACCAGGTTTTGTGAAGTGGCTTGGAATCGACCGTGGCTCTGTTGTTAAGCAAGGGCAGCTGATGGTGCGCATGTACGCGCCGGAATATTTAGCAAGAAGAAATGAAGCCCTCGCTCGCGTGTCTGCAGCCAAAGCCGATCTCGCAGCCGAAGAGTCTCGCTTGCAAGACCTGCAAGCGGAACTGAAGAAACGAAAAGCAAATCTTCTCGCCGATGAATCAACCTATCAGCGTGTGTACACCGCATCGTTGATACCAGGTGTGGTTGCAGATAACGATGTTGTTCAGTGGTCTCAAAACGTTGAAGCCGATAAACAGGACGTCAACACTTTCATCAAGAAAGTAAACGCCAAAGACCACGAAGTATCAGAGCGCCGCGAAGAAGTCTCCGCTGTAGTCAGGGCTTTTGAAAGTTATGCCGACTTTGCATCGTACCTCGAAATTAAGGCTCCCTTCGATGGTTACGTGACCGAGCGAAAACTACACATTGGTAGCTTCGTTGGACCTGACGGAAGTGGTGCTTATCCACCTATCTGCAGAGTGAAACAGTTGGATCTTCTTCGTATAGTTGCTCCGGTTCCCGAACTAGATACGCACGGTGTCGTCATCGGTTCCAAAGTCGCGTTCACAGTATCAGCCTTCCCCGGCAAAAAGTTCACCGGCACTATCGCTCGTATCAGCAACGATCTGGACAAAGACACGCGAACGATGCCGGTTGAACTTAACTACTCTAATCCAGATTATGCGATTTTGCCCGGCATGTTCTGCAAAGTCATCTGGCCGACGCGGCGCAGAGAATCATCGCTCTTCGTGCCCATTACTGCCGTTGTCTCGTCACCGCTGAACACGTTTGTCTGTCGTGTAAATAACAACGAGATCGAGTGGGTGCCGGTCAAGCAAGGACAAGTCATGGGAGACTCAGTCGAAGTGTTCGGCAACTTGCAAGCCGGTGACGTTGTCGCGAGGCGGGGCAGCGAAGAATTGGTCAACCACTCAAAGGTGCGAGCTATTGTCCAAAATGGTGGCAGCTCTACTCTCTAGGCTGGAAGCTTGGTCAGTCTGCCCAAGACGACGAAGAACAGTTGCATAGTCTTTTAAGCAGGCGGCAAGCAGTGGGCTCGATTGCCCCACAGCGCCCTCTGTGCTAGATAACGCCCAGCCGTACATGGTTCGCGATTCCTCCAGCTTGCCTTGGTGGAAATAGAGATAGGCAAGCTGGTTCAAAATTTTGGCTGTCTCGAAGTTGTTCGCTCCTAGTGAAGACTGGGCATTGCTTAAAGCCAAGCGATAAAGCTCTGTAGCACGATCAGCTCGGCCTATCTCAGCTTCAACTTGAGCCAGTGCGGCACAAGTGCTGATTGTGAGGATATTGTTCAAACCGTAAGTCTTTTGATAGATGTCGAAAGACTTTGCCAAAAGCGGCTCAGCTTGTGCGTAGTCATTGCGCTTGATGTAGAACTCAGCCAGCCCGTTCATGTCGTTCGCGACAGAGGGATGATGTGCTCCCAGCGAATTTATGTCTGTGGCGATCATTCGTTTGTAGTAGTCTTCGCCTTGTTCGTAGCGGTTGCGTTCTACGATTGAGTCATTCAGTGCTTTGTAAGCCGGTGATAAAGTTGTTGCCGACCATGGCTTTTCTATCCCTCGCAAAACAATTTGCGGGTCCATATTTGACTGTTCCTGTTTTGATGTATTCAACTGAAACGCGGTTTGGTTTTGCCAGGCAGAAGCGTTCGTGTTGATTGCACCTGCGGGCACTCCCTCAGTACTGCCGGGGGCAGCTGGAGTGACCCGTTCGGAAGTTGTTGGTTGTGCGACGGAGGACTTATAGCTCGGCTGCAAGGGCACGGTGTATCGGTTTTGCGTGGTGACCGGTGTACTTGCAGTGGTTGAAGGTGGCGTTTGATTGAGCACATCGGTTTTGAAATCGTTGATCAAACTTTTGTCCGAATCATCGGTCTTCTTTAATAGATCTGTGTAGTCGCGCATCACTTTTTCAAGCTGTTCACTTGCTTGCAGGCTGGGCTCTTTCATCAGGATCGACACTGCCTGTTTGTACTGCTTGACCGCTTCATTGCGCCTGCCAAGCTTTGCATTTGCTCGTCCGAGGGCGTGCAGGCTTTCGGCGAATTCCGGGCTGTATGGTCCGTCACTCTTTTCGTTTAGATGCAGGGCCCGCTGATAGAAGCTTATGGCAGTTGTATGATCGCCGACTGATTCTTGTATCGATCCTAAGGCCATCAAAGGAGCAATCAACTTCTTGCTGCCGCTGCCGTATCTTTTCGTCATGCTCGCGAGCAGCTGTTTGTAAATCGCTTGCGCTTCAATTGGCTTATTTCTCAGAGCGAGCGCTTCGGCCAATTTGGTTTCGCAGGTTTCTATGGGTTCTGCGTCGCCGCGAGCTTGTGCCAGACTAACTGCCTTTCGGTAATATCCTTCAGCTTCGACTGGATTTTGATTGGCGATCGCCTCATCGCCTTTAGCGCAGTAAACCTTCCATTCCCCATCAGCTGCTAGAGCTGGAACGACTGCCATTGTAACCATTGTAATAGGAACGCTTTGCGCGCACAAAATCAGTACGCCAAGCGCCGCACTTCTTGCAAGTGAAGAGCCTCGATCAATTTGCTTCTTAAGTCGAGTCGTTGTCATTACTTTTTCCGCTTGTGAGATTTTTCTGCTTTCTCACCTTTGGACTTGCCATGGGTTGTCGCCAGTGTCTTGTAGAGTTGGAGTAAGTCGATAGTTGCTTGGGCTGCTTCTATCCCTTTATTCCCATCTCCCGTGCTGCGAGCGATCGCATCTTCAATGCGATGCACAGGCAAAATCTCCATGATGATCGGTACTTCGTAGTCGTACATCACTTTGCCTAGCTCACGAATTACAGTCTGCAAAATTACCTCATAGTGGTCTGTATCCCCTTTGAGAACAATTCCGTAGACGATGATCGCATCATATCTTCCAGTCTTTGCCAGCTTCTTCGCCGTAAGAGGTATCTCATAGGTGCCAGGCACTTGAAACACATCTATTGTCCGGCACTTGGCTGTTTCCAATATCTCCTTGGAGACCTGAACCATTCTGTCCAGGTGTTCCTTATGCCATGCACTGTGCACAATCGCTACTCGCGCCTCTTCAATCGGCGAAACGATAGACGCGTCATAATCTTTTTTCATTACTCTTTACTCTTCTACCTGGTGACAACGAGCGCAAGCTCTACATAGTCTAACACTCTGCTCCGCTCGCAGTTGCCGGAGCAGTCAAGTGTGTAACACCTGTCATAGGTCAATGGGCTGGCTGCAATTCAGGGGCGCTTTGCTGCACGTTGGTAGTTGTATGAATGGCTCTGATCAGGTCTGACACTTTTTGTCTTCCGACCGGATTATCGACTACGTCGTGCAGGCGAAGCAGGGTCAGGCCATAATAGAATTTCTCAGGCCGCAAGGACGTGATTACTTGATCGTCCATCAAATCCCAATCTGCGCCGTTGTAGAGCGTTCCTGAAAGTGCGTTTTCGCCACGCAACATTAATCCCCACAATTTTGCAGCGATACCAAATCTGGTGGCAGCAGTGTGAGGCAATGATTGCGCATCCGGCCCATCTTGCCCGTCCGGAAGTTCAAGACAAGTATAAGATGGTATCACTGGCGAACCAACGCCGGGTTTAGCCGGTTGTAGACCCTTCAACATATTGAGAATATTGGCGTAGCCATATGCATTTTCAGCAGTCCATGCTTGGGACGTTTTTATTAATCCTGCGTTGACTTCTGCTTTACGGTCTGAATAAGTTACGTTGTCGCCGTTGATCCAGCCCATACGCCAATGCACACCTGGAATCTTGCCACCAACAGGAGTGCCTAAAAAGGGAGATTCTGGTGCACCGAATATGGAGGTGGCGGTCGACAATACAGTTTTGCCGTGTTGCACCAGACTGTCGTTATACCAGTCGATCAAGTCTTGACCGTATTTTGTATGCAGGTGGTCGTTGCGATCGAAGAAGCCGTTAGCGTCTTGTGGTGGCAAGATGTTTTCGAGTTTTAGCTCTGTTATGCCCCAGGCTTTGCCGACATTTTCCGTACTTCCATATTTGCTCAGCGCCCACTGTTTGAAATCGGCCACCGCCAAGTCGGAATAACCTTGGAAGGCGCCCCGTGTCGGATAACCGGTGCCGACATCGTGCGAATTGTAGGAAGGATAGCGCATCTCTCCTGACGGTCCGAGACTGATATTCACTTCGCTGATATATGGTGCTTTGTCCTTGAAACTGTCGCGGAACGCCTTCATAACATCGGCATAGTAGTTGACAGCGACTTTATCGGCCCAAACTTGGATGTATTCAGGACTAAAGTGTCCTTGTTCGCTCTTGTACTTACCAATGTTCTCATCAGTCGAGCCGAGTTTCTCAGCGACATCTTTCCATACCCAATTCGGAATTGGAATGTTCTCAGTATCGCCAACGTTGCCACCACACTGATGGAACGATAGAACCGTTGCTACGTCCAAACCGGCTTTGATTACTTCATCGGTGAGTTGGTGGAAATAGCTGAAATCGAATTTGCCTTTTTCCTTGTTGATCATTCCCCACCAAAAATCCATGGAGACGCCATCGATTTTTAGCTGTTTTGCTTCCTGCAGCTGGCGCCTAAAATCGGCCAGTGCAGCCTGCGACTCGGGACTGTTCATGTCACTGGGATTTCCCACCAAAAGTGGTGCCATAGCAAAAATCGTCGTTTCGCCGCGGTTCAATTTGAACGGTTCTTTGTAGCCGTTGACGTTGGTTACGTTGACCGGTGTTTCGCCGGCAGACAATAGCAGGCGATTGTTGTTGCCTTTGAACAGCCAGATGTTGCCTTGATTTTCACTGAAGACGTGTTTGGCGCGTGTTGCATCGCTCAAGTTTTCTGGGTGGCAGGTAGCGATCACGTCTGCCTTCTTCGCACTGGGCAGAAGTCGTCCGTCGCCCTCATTTGCACTCAAGTGCTGGACGAGCATTTGCTTTCTGGCGCCCAGTGTCACTTTGCCGTTTTCGCCAGGCATGATCTCTCTGACAGTAACGGTCGTTCCGCGAGTATTGGAGCCGACAAATGCATCGAGGTCGCTCTTGCCTGAAGTAACAACGAACTCGCGAGTAGTGGCACCTTCCACATGTGTGGCTTGCAGCCTGCCTGTGCGTGCCATTATTTCTGGTTTTAATTCAGCTGTGATTCTGCTTGCGCCGGCACCGATTGCGTGAAAAGCGCCTCCAGCTGCTGCCCAGCCAAGCATGCTTTCCGCTGTTGTCTTATCGTCTGCCACTTTGCCATCTTTGATCAGACTGTTCGTGTTGGCTGATATATAACCTGCAAACGCCCCACTGCTAGATTCCCGCAACAGACCCTTGCCGAAACCGCTGTTCAGTCCTTCCTTTCTCAGACCAGCGTTTGCTCCTTCAAAAGCAGCCATAGACACAGCGCCGACAATGAAGTTTTCGCCACGCTCCTTCAATGAATCTAGTGTGTGTCCGCCAGCATCTGTTGTATTCAGTGCTGCGAGCGTGCCGCTCGCCAGAATACTGGTTACTTTCGGTGTGATGCCGAACTTCTTAGCGACAACTTGCATGGCTAGAAAATCAGTTGCTTGACCGGCCATACTGCCCAATGAGTAAGCGACCGTTTGCTTTTCGGGCGTCTGCGGATCGATTTCAGCGCCGGTTTTCCCTGTCACGATCTGGCTTGCGCCGACGAAAGGTTTCACTACTTCGTGGCAAAATCCATCCTTGGCTGTTTTGACAAAATCGTAAGCTTCGTGCCATGCCGCGGTCAATCCGGACTCTTTCGGCGCCGGTGCCTCTGTATTTTTCTGTGGTGTGACGGCGGGTGCGTCTGTCGGCATCTAAAGTCTGTTCCGAAGAAGGTTCTCGTGCTTGGGCTGGGCACTTTGTTACATTATGTGCTTAAAGAAACGCAATCTCAATGGCATGTATGCGGGAAATACTAATGAACTACTTGAAAACGTCGCCGAACATACAAATTCGCCGGGGAAAACTACGGTGTTCTACTTCTACGCCTTTTGTCTGATGGTCGTGACCGTCAAGACGTGCGGCGGAGTGCAGTCGGCCGGATAGAGATATTTAAAATGCACATCTTGCTGAGAATGTGGCTTCAGGGGAAATTCAATCAAAGGCTGCACGTTTTGCCCCCGTTTTTCCACCAGGTGAGTGAACTGCTGGTGATGCTTTTTGGCTTCATCGAGCCAGTCGAAACTAACCGTTCCCCGAAAGACAATCTGATCTGGTGGCAGCGGAAAGAACTGCAAACTATCGCCTTTCCCCCAATCTTTTATAGGCGACTGAAAGCTGATGCCGGCCGTTAGTGGCTCATCGGTTTCATTCACTAGTGGAATCTCCAAGTCATAAAGCAAGCCATAATTTCCATGTGACTGATAGGCTGTGTCGAAATAGCGCACCGTAATTGGTGCTGCCTGTACTTGGTTGGTGCCGAATGTTCCACCAATCAGGGTGTTCATGGCGTATGAAAACATCTCATCTGGTTTCAACGATAGCTTGCTATTGCTTGCGTCGTTTGTAATAGTGCCATGCCAGCTAGATCCTTTAGCGACGCCTGCAACACGTCCATAAACGAGAGCACCTTTGGCGCCGGGTTCCGTCGGCGTTTTGTCGCGCGGATGTACGAGCGGTTGAGTCTCCAGGGTCTCCTTCCAAATTTTGATGTCTGGTTTGTTCTCCCAAAATAAAAACTTCTTGCTGAAGCCGGAAAGACTTGCCAAATGGACAGGTCCGTCGGTCTGGAATCTGATCATACAGGTGCGCCCGTTTAGAGGATGATTGAGCGACTTTACGGGCATTGGCAAGCTATATATCATTTTCATCTCGCCGGAATTGAGTGTGAATTCGTCATGCCAGTCGAACTGCTTGCGGTGCTTCAGCATATCGAGCATGACACGATCGCCTGGACCAGCGTATATCGTTCCCTTCTCGTTATCCAGCACAGTATCTAGTTCTTTGAACGGTGCATCTGGTTTCGTCGCGTAACTTATAGCCTGCAGCAATTTTACATGCACTTTTTCGTGCGAAGCGTTTCCCATTACCATGCCCAAACAAAGTGTCCGCTTGGTGCCGGTCTTGGAGGCATTGGTCACATGATGGACGAAAACATCGAAGCGACCGCTCAAAGTTTGGTTAAGGTGTGCGTCTGGATGTTTCACGCCTTCTTTGGGAAAAGTGGAGAGCAAAACACCAGATTCCAAAACGATTTCCGGGCTGTTGCAACTAAAAAACGGAGTCGTGTCCAGCGCACCAGGCAGCGGCAAAATCTGATGATGGACTGTAATACGAGGCGGCGCCGGTTTGGCCGGTGGCTTCGCTGTTGCTTGCGTCTCGTTATTGGGTGTCGCTTGTGGATTGCTCGTGCCTGCAGGAACCGATGTGCCAGAAGAACTATCAGCTGCTCCGGTCGAACCGGCCTGTGTGCTTCCTGTGGTGCTGTCCTCTTTCTGGGACGAATTGTTGTCTTTCTCCTCCTGAGTATGAGTCAACTTGACCTTAGTTTTTCGCGGAATGTGCTCGGTTTCGCTTATCTCTCCTTGTTCATAGGCAGCCACCGAAGCCGTGCTCGTTGATAGTAAGATTGCCGCAGCCGTTGCGGCAGAGATATAAAGCTTGTTCAGAGTGATTCCTTTCATGTCATGTCATGTCATGCCAGATGCCACGTCATGCCAGGCAACCATGTCACGCCATAGCGAAACTTGTGAAGACATATTCTCCCACGCGACAGACCGATTTCATCAGCCAACTCTTTGTGGAACAACGGCAAGGCCAATTCGTCATCAGTGCAGGCGGATGGGCTCCGCCTCGTCAGATAAGCCCTAGCGCAGCTCTGGCAAACCAAGCAGCTTCAGCCCCTGAGACCCGACAGTTTTACCTTGAAACCGTCTCCCAGCCATAAGCTCAAAAGCAGGTGAAATATGAACGCAAAAGCAGCTCAACGGATGACCTTTGTGCAAAAAGGGAGCTATGTTTGTCAGCGCTGTCAGGCTCTATTTAAATACGATGATGGACCGCTCAGTTGCCCTATGTGCAAGACGACTAAAGCTGACGATCTAGTTCCTTATTACACAGAGAACGATCCCGAGCGAGATGAAATGCTCACTCGTGATGACTTCGCTTCCGGCGACTAGTTAAGGCTGTTGTTATTACAGTTTGTAAGGACACTCCTCGCTATCGAGGAGTGTTTTTCCTGCTTTCAAAGAACTAGTTTCGCCCGCAAAGTCTTGCCGGCTGTCGCAGGTAGGGTAAACCCTGAGCAAGAACGAGCGTAGTTAGGGCAGGAAAAACTGTGCTTCCCTTGTAACCTCATAACATGGCATCTGGGTACAAAAGGTATTTACCAGGGCGAACGTTGGTAGAGGTGAAACATGAGAAATCTCACGAAGAGGTCGTTGCTGGCGATTGTTGGTGTTGCGTGTGTTGCGCCGCCGTCTTTTGCCTCGGGATTCATTGTTATTGATTCGAGCTTGACCAATGTCGCCATGTTGCCCGGCGTCGTTGTGCCGCCAATTCATCCACCGGTTGTGGTGATGCCTCCGGTGCACCCGCCTGTTCATCCCCCCTCGCATCCAGTGCATCCGGTTCCACCGACACCACCGACTCTCTTGAAAGGCACTGTTAGCGTGGGTTTGCGTGTTGAATCGGAAGACATAAAAGTCGAGATCAACGACCAGGTGGCAAAGACTTACATCACGCAAACGTTTTTCAATGACACTGACAGAAATTTGGCCGGTACCTATATGTTCCCGCTGCCAGAGGACACGACATTCAGTTCCTTCTCGTTGCATATCGATGGAAAGCCGGTCGAAGGGAAGATTTTAGAGGCTAACGAAGCTCGCCGAACCTATGAAGAGATCGTTCGCAAAATGGTCGACCCAGGGTTGCTGGAATACGCCGACTACAAAACTGTGCGGGCCAGAATCTTTCCGATTCCAGCTCACGGCTCTAAAAAAGTCGAGCTTGAATACACGCAAGTGTTGAAAGCGGAAAACGGAATGTTGAAGTATCGTTTTCCCTTAAAAGCAGAGGCTGATGGCGGCGCACCTATCGAAGACGTCAAAATCGACTTGAAGATCTCCAGTAAGCAAAGCTTGCGTACCATCTGGTCTCCAAGTCATGAGGTCGAGGCGAAGAAGTCTGACGACCATCATGCACACATCTCTTTTGATGCGAAAGGCTACGTTCCAGACAAAGACTTTATGCTCTATTTCAGTGTCTCGGATAAAGACTTCGCGGCCAACGTTCTCACCCATAGAAACAGCGGTGAAGACGGCTATTTCTTATTCTCAGTCACACCACCAATGACAACGACGAAGCCGCTGCCAAAGGACATCGTGCTTGCTGTCGACACCTCTGGGTCTATGCAAGGCGAAAAGATCGAGCAAGCGAAAAAGGCGATGAAATACATCGTTAATGCTCTCAACGCTGAGGATAGATTTGGGCTCGTTCAGTTCAATACTGATGTAGATTCGTTCCAGCCTCATCTTGCTAATGCCACTGCTGCAAATAAAAAAGCTGCAGCCGACTTTATCAACGGCCTGGAGGCTCACGGTGGTACCAATATCGGTGACGCCCTCTCTACCGGCTGCACGATGCTCAAAGAAGAGACGCCCAGACCTGGCTATCTGATTTTGATGACTGACGGCGAGCCCACCGTTGGTGATACCACAATGGACAAGCTGCTACCGAAGGTTCATGCAAAAAGAGACATCAGAGTTTTCGATTTTGGTGTCGGCTATGACGTCAACACCAAGTTGTTGAATAAACTTGCTGACGGGCATCATGGCTATGCCCAGTATGTGGAACCAAAAGAAGACCTTGAAACTGCGATGAGCGGCTTCTATCAAAAGATCAAGAGCCCGGTTCTCAGTAACGTCAAAATCAGCTTCGATGGAATTCAAACAAAAGATGTTTATCCGCGAGAAGTGAAGGATATCTTCGCTGGCAGCCAGGTTCTATTGATTGGCAAATATAAGACCGCAGGACATGCCACTGTTCATCTCACCGGAAGTGTAAATGGTGCGGAAAAATCGTATTCGTTCCCGATGGAGTTCGCGCCAGAAGATACAGGTCACACCTACTTGCCTCGTCTCTGGGCTATGCGTCGTATTGCACATTTGACCGAAGTGGCGCAAGAAAATTCAGAAAATCGCGAGATTGTCGATGAGATAGTGGCACTGTCCAAGAAGTATGGGATTATAACTGCCTACACATCTTTCTTGGTCACAGACCCCAGTGAAAACGGACGGCTTGCAAATGGTCCGGTTTCCGCTGTTCAGGGAAATCTGTGGAGACGTCGCGGCGGCGTCGCTGGTGGTGCCGCCGGTGGTGCTGTGCCAATGGTACAATCCTCCCCGGCTCCGCGCCCCACTCCTGCGGCGGCTCCAATGAGCGCTTTTCATGGATATAACGCCATGGCGACAGCTACCCGGGGAGTCGCTATGTCTAGTGAATCAGAAGAAGGAGCACTGTCGAAAGCCTCTTATCGAGAAGCGCTCAAAGCTCCTGCATTCGCAGACAGCTTGGCGGTCATTCGAGACTTCCGAAGCGCGCCCGAAAAAGGCAAGGACGCGGTCGCTCATGCAAAGAAACAGAACGATTTGAAATCTGCAACTGTAGCATACAGTGGCTCTTCGGCTGCGTCCAATGTTATGAAGGTTGTAGAAGACAAAACGTTCTACTTCGCAGCAGATGTCTGGACTGACAGCGAATTTTCTGAAAAGCAGCGCTCCTCCCTCAAGAAGATCGCCTTCGGCAGTGACGCTTATTTCGATCTGCTGCGCAAGAATCCCGCTATTGCAAAATATCTAGCAGTGGGACAAAGAGTGATTTTCGTTTATAAAGGCGTTGCCTACGAAATTACGGCGTCTGCGGTGCAGCAAAGCTAACACCGAAGCTAGCACGAAGGCTGAGCACAGTCGAGACCTCCGCGGTTGTTTCAGGTGACTACAATAAGTCGCCAGGAAAGAGTCCGCAGAGGTCTCATTCTTCTTAGCAGCATGGGTTATATACCTGCTTTATTTATATGTTTGATTTGACTGGATATTAAACCGCCTGCATTAGTAATGTTGGCGAATGGCTTGCAACTTGCAAGTGAAATATGAAACAATGCTGAGGCTTGTACGTGGATAAAGAAACCGTGACTCAAACAGAACAAACTATTCAAGACCTGCACTCTCTTGCTAGCGCTTATCTATCCCCGAACAGTCTTCGTAAAATTGTAAGGCGGCCGCGGCTCGAAGTCGAACCGTCGGTGATGCAAGTCCCATTTAAAAATGAAACCCTATCTTTGCGCTCTTGGGGTGAAGGGGAAACCGTCCTGCTGGTGCATGGTTGGGCCGCAAATCAGCAAGATATGTTTGGGTTTGTTCCCGAAATTGTTCAGAAGGGTCTCCGTGCAGTGACTATGGATCTCCCGGCGCACGGCGAGTCTAGTGGAGAAATCGCGGGGCTTGAACACCTGGGCGAAGGTGTAGTTTGTGCAGCTAACTTTCTTGGCAAGTTAAAAGGCATAGTTGCACACTCGGCGGGTGGTGCCGCAACACAAGTTGCCCTTACTAAAGGTGTCATGCCCGAGAAGATAGTTTTGCTCGCATCACCCAACGATTACGAGTTAGGCACGCGCGAATTTGCTAGAGCAAAAGGTTTAAGCGAAACCGATGTTGAGAGATTTGTCCAAACTTTGGAGGATATGGGCGTCAGGGTGCGCATTAAATCTACTGAGTTGATACCATCGATAAAGGCAAAGCACGCAGAGGTTTTGTTAATTCATTCGACTGACGATCTAATTGTTCCGGCAGCTTCGGCTGAAGTTCTTGCTCGTCTTTTCCGAAACAATACCTTGCTAATTGTAGAGAATTTAGGACACAGGGGCGTGCTCAAGGATGCCTCTATTATCGAAAAATCGATTCAGTTTTTGACGAAATAATCATGCCGCTTGAGGCGAAGAGGCTTTACCTGTTTGCAAAATCGAAGGCTTGCAAACTCATAGATTCTGGCGGGAAGCCGTGACCTGAGTCGAAAGGTATAAGGCAGCAGGGATTGTTGTTGCTCTTCAGGGCCGCTATTATTTCTTGTTGTTGAATCGGTGGCACGACTATATCTTTGATGGCGGAAATGATTGCCACTTTCACACGCGGCGGTAAGCGGTGCACGTTATAGTTAAAGCTCTTTCTCTGATAAAGTGCTGGGTGTTCCGTTGGTGTGCCAAATGCGTTTGAAAGCGCCACCCGAATACCAGGAATGGTTTGGACGAAAAGCTGGGCTAAATCCCCTGCACCTTCTATGCTCACGATGCCTGTCAGTTTTTCTTGAATGTCACTGGGTGCGGTGGCACCATAATTCAAGACCGTCATTCCGCCCATCGATTCACCGAAGAGAATTATCTTTTTTACTGGAAGCCGCTGACACATATGTCGAATATTTTGCGTTATATCAAACAGCGCTTCGTCATTGCCAAACGATTTCTCACGGCGATAACTGCAAGACAAGACGACAGCTTGTGGACAGTGTTCGATTATGCTAAATCCGATCGGCTTAGGATTTCCGTAAATGAAAGGTTCGAGAAAACTTCCACCGAGTCCGTGCAAATAAACGACTAGAGTGACACCACCCGGCACAGGGCTTGGATCTGGTGGCGCTACAGCAAAGCAATCTTCCCGATTGTCCAGATGGCTCATGAACACCTGGCGCGAGACTCTTGATGGCGCCAAATATGGTGTCATTTTAGAGTTCGCACTGTCCTGGACGATATTGAGCTGGTGCGCAATTTCGTTTTTCTGCTTTTTCAGCTGCGAAATGTGATGGGACTGGTTGATCACCAGAACGAGGAAAAGGATCGAGACGCCGTTTGCTAAAAGTGAGACAAGCAAAAGCGCAATTGAGATTTTGAATTTCAAGATGCTGCTCTTATCAAGTGTTCCATATATTACACGATATTGGCAGCTTTCCTGATTCGCAAAATCAAATGCCTTTAAACTGACGTCTTGGGGCGGGCGGTAATGACCGATATTGCAGTGAAGAAATAGTGAAGGATTGTTGTTGTTTTGTAGTGTCGCGATCAGTTCATTTTGTTCGCAAGGCGGCGCGATGTCATATCCGGTGTCATTTTGGCCGCATACCCACCTTCCAGCAAGTTCAGCCTGTGACCAATTTCAATTTTTTCCTTCTTTTTTTCCTTCTTTTTTTCGTTCTTAAGGTTCGATAAGGCATGAGATTAGTTGCCAGTAACACAAAAGAAACTATCGCCGCGCAATTCAAGGCGAGTGAGTGTAGCCGCAAGAATGGCGGAATAATTCTTTTCGGGCCGCTCACAAGTTTTGTTGGACCCACAGGGCCGCTTGTGTTCTGTCTCGCACGCCGACCTGGTTGAAGATTTTGGTGATGTGATTTTTCACTGTTCCCTCAGTGATATTCAGTTCACGCGATATCTCTCGATTGCTCTTGCCCTGACCGAGCAGTTTCAATACGTCGATCTCTCTAGTGGTCAAGATTGCCGTGTAATCGGCTTTCTTTGGTTCGGACCTTACAGCTGTGAGATGCGAAAGCACTTTCGGCGTAATCGTTGGTCCTAGCAGTGTATGTCCGGCAAAAACAGAACGTATTACCGCAGCCACTTGCTCAGACGGAGTATCTTTCAGCAAGTAGCCGGACGCTCCCCTCTGTAGGGCGAGCATAATATATTCTTCCTCGTCAAAAGTGGTCAAAACGATGATTTTGATTTTAGGATGCTTGCTGTGGATGATACCGGAAGCGGTGACGCCGTCACACACAGGCATTCTGACATCCATTAGCACTACGTCTGGCGAAAGCGTGTCTGCAAGCTGGCAAGCCTCTTCTCCATTGCTTGCTTGACCGATAACCTCGAGGTCTTCTTCCAGGGAAAGCAATGAAGCCATACCTTCTCGAACGAGATTTTGATCGTCGACTATGAGTATTCTAATCACGCTGGACAACCCTCAACTTTTTAAATCGAGCCAACTAATTTTATCGCGAATCAACTGGGCACACTGACCTTGATCTTCGTTCCCACGCCTGGTGAGCTCTGAATTGCCAGCGACCCACCAAGAAACTCCACGCGTTCCTTCATCCCCGAAAGTCCAAATCCGCCGCCAGCTTCTTGTGGGTCAAAGCCGCGCCCGTCATCTGAGATCTCCACCAGAATGATGTCTGCCGGTTGACTGAAAGCGATGCCGATCTGTGTGGCGCTGGCGTGCCTCTGAATGTTCGTCAAGCACTCGCGAACGATGCAGTAAAGGTGGTGACTCTTATTTGCAGACAACTTGACGCGCTCAAGGTCGAGCCGAATCTTCACTGGTTGATTCTGCTCGACTTGCCTGACAAGCTGCGGAATCGCTTCGTTTATGTCGAATGGGTCGCTGTCTTCTCTTGATGGGACGATCATGTGCAGCGCCTGTCGCACGTCGTTCAATGATTGACTGGCCAGCTCTTTTGCTGAATACAGGGCTGCTCTAGATTTCTCGGGATCGCGGTCCTGCATCTTCTTCGCTACTTCTAGCTGAATATTTAAAGATGTAAGCGTGTGTCCCAGAGCATCATGAATCTCTCTGGCAATGCGCGCTCGTTCCTGAAAGGTGGCCAATGTTTCTACTTCCATCGCCAACTCTTCGACCTGGCGCTTGCTCTCTCGTTCGCTGACGACTGTACGAGACATCAGTCCTACTAGCACCAGGAGGGAGAGCATGAATGCTTCGCTTTCGAAACGATACTCGAGCAGCGATATCAGTGATGAAGATGGCTTGGTTGCTTCCTCGTGCGAGATAATCGGATTCAACTGGGAGCCAGTAAGATGCAGAGCTGCCGTGATGAACATCAATGCGATTAGACCTCGAAATGGCAGCAACAAGGCGGCTTTCGCTATGACTGTGGCAAAAAGCAACGAGAAGACGCGGTAAGCGCCAAATATGCTGGCGGCAAAAACTATGCAAAGCTCAAGCAACAGGTAGCCGAATCTGTACGGAAAGGATTGGTTGACCGGTGGATACTGTGAGATAACGGCGAGAACACCAAGACACACAATAGATGCGACGAGCGAAGAAGACAATGTCGAGTGTGCAGCCAGAGGCGTCACCATCGCCTCCAGCAGTCCTGTGAGCATGATCAAGGCAACTTCCAGGTTCTGCAGTTTGCCCAAAAGCGTGCCGTGCCCGAACAATGCGTTCGGTTCGGTTGGCTGAATTTTTGTACTATCGACCATGAATTCGAGCACCAAGCGCCAGAGGACTTCGCCTCCCAAATTATGCCCGGACTGAGCTCAACTTTTGCGTAATCGGAACCACGACAAGCGCAGAGATCGCTTGAAGTGTCTGAAGCTGTCAGAAATATGATTATCCGTCGCTAGTGCGTGACTGCTGCGCTTGTTGCTGCAGTCTGTGATGGTGCATGATTTTGAGCGCTCAAACGACTGAAACCAAACGCTGCCAGCGAGATTACTACTGCGATGAACACCACGAAGAAAGCGCTGGAGAGAGAGCTCGGAGCGTCTCTTCTGCTAAATTTGAGCTGCTCCATGCGTGTTTTCAATTGTGGTGAATTTATGTCTTTGAACGTTTCAAGATTGTCACGGCTACAACGAGTGCATTTGAGCGTATATCTACTCATTATCTTGCCGCAATCCGTGCAAAGGATAATATTCAAGATCCAACCTCCAAAAACCGGCGCCAGCCAGATTATCGAACTACTAAGAGTTTCAAGAACTGAGTTGAGAATATGATCGCGAAAGATGCATGTCAAGCGTGATCACCGCATGGTTGAGACGGGGTCGTGCCACAATTGGTTCCGCGCTATTCTGCTGCTATAAATCGACGCTCTTCAGAAACTGAAAGTCGTTGTTCTTGACCATGTCCACGAGCGCTGTTTGGCTGACTTTCTCTGGCACAAATTCAATGATGGCGTGAGCTCGTTTGGGCGGGTGTCCGGTCGGTTTAGGCTCCTTGAAAGCCTCAACTTTGGCTGATAAGACGCCAGCAGTCGCGGTCAGTCGTTTTTCAAATACAGCCAGGCAGACCGGGCACAGTGAACCACCGAAGAGTATCTCGATTTTCTTTCCACTTGTCGGTGCTACGGTCCCGGATTGCGAAGCTGCAGGGACCTGTACCGGTAGGTTGGAGCGGTCGGCAGCCAGGCATCGTGGCTGCAAAGTGCCAAAAGACAGGAGCACAAGCGCAAATATTTGCTGAATCGCTGCCCAGTTGCGCTTTTCGGTCTTCGGTTTCATGGTGTCCTCCGAGATAGTTTGGCGGAGCGAGAGCGTCCGAAATGGTCACAAACCTTAATTGCAAAACTTATGTGACGATATTCCGATAGCAGGGATGGCTCCCGCTTTTGCGGCTAGTCAAGCTCTTTTGCTCGACTATAGTCGACAAATTATTAAGCTTGAGCATTTTCCAGGTTGATATCATATCGCTTAGCCTTACCTACCGCGGCGCATATGGTCCGCGTTGCGAGTCAAAAGTCGATGCGACTGGGTTGCACCTTTTTGGCTGTGGTGGGGGAAGCGCAAAAGAGAGGTTCCCGGCATCCATGTACACCTTAGCGCAGCCGACAACATCGTTTCTCGAAGCGATAAGTAGTCCACGAGAGCTCAAGCGGCTGACGACGCAGCAGTTGGTAAGTTTGGCAGCGGAGATTCGCGAAGAGATTGTTGCCAATCTTTCAAAAACTGGTGGACATTTGGCTTCCAACCTGGGAATTGTCGAAATAACTCTCGCCCTGCACAAAGTTTTCAATTCACCGGAAGACCAGATCCTGTGGGATGTCGGACATCAATGTTACGTGCATAAAATGCTAACTGGACGCCGCGACCGCTTTAGCAGCTTGCGGCAGTTCAAAGGACTCAGCGGATTTATCAATCCCAATGAAAGCGATCACGACGCATTTGTCGCCGGTCACAGTTCGACATCGATCTCGCTCGCTGTTGGAATGGCTATTGCGCGAGATCACCTCAAAAAAGACAACAAAGTCATAGCTGTTATCGGAGACGGCGGCTTGACGGGTGGTATGGCGCTGGAAGCGATAAATCATCTCGGTCACATACAGCGCAACGTGCTCATTGTGCTAAACGACAACGAAATGTCCATTAGCGAAAACGTTGGTGGATTCTCGCAATATATGAAGCGCATCAAAGAGACTTTTTTCTACAAAGATATCAAGTCAAAACTCGATCTTATCGAAGACAAACTAGACGGCGCCAGCATAACTCCTGCTGTTTGGGAGATGATAGTCGCCGTCAAAAAGCAAGCTAAAGAGAGATTTGATACGCCAGGAATTGTCTTTGAAAAACTCGGTGTAAACTACACAGGACCTATCGATGGCCACGATGTGGGCGCCGTTATCTCTGCTTTGGATTCGGTCAAAGACAAATCGACACCACAGATTCTGCACGTCATTAGTCGCAAGGGTAAAGGTTTTGGACCTGCCGAGAATGACGCTATTAAGTATCACGGTGTGTCGGCCTTCAGCTTGGAACCACCGCTTAAAGAAAAAGTCGAACCTGTTCGCGATGCTAAACCCAAAGCAAAAACTTATTCCGACATATTCAGTCAAGCGCTGATCGAAGTAGCGAACATCGAACCGAATATGGTGGCAATTACACCGGCAACCGCTGAAGGCAGCGGCTTGGTGAAGTTTGGCGACCATTGGCCTGACCGTTTCTTCGATGTCGCAATTTGCGAGCAGCACGCCGTTACTATGGCTGCTGGTATGGCAAAAGCCGGTCTCAAACCAGTGGTTTCTATCTACTCCACCTTTCTGCAACGAGCCATGGACCAGGTTATTCATGACGTTGCCATATTGAATTTGCCAGTCGTTTTTGGCATTGACCGCGGTGGCCTGGTTGAGGACGGCGAGACGCATCAAGGTGTTTTCGACATCGCGCTAATGCGTACCGTACCGAATCTGGTTGTGTGTGCACCTAAAGATGCAAGCGAACTGCGCAATATGGTCTACTCGGCTTTGCAGGAGAACAAAAATCCAGTTGCGATTCGTTTCCCTCGTGATAAAGCTGTTGATGCTGAGAATATCGGCGAGTTTCAACATATCGACTTCAGGCGCTGGGAAGTTTTGGATGAAGGCTCGCTCGACGGTTTGAAGCAAATGGCTGGCAGTAATTCTGCTGCTGTTGCTGCTGACTCCGCAGGAGCTACTTCACCAATGAGTGGCGTCGTAATTCTTGCCTATGGAGCAATGGTGCAGACGGCGACCCAAGCGCTTCCGATTCTGGCTGCTAAAAGAGTTCGGCCTGCCCTGGTCAATGCTCGTTCCGCTAAGCCGCTGGATGCCAATTTATTGACACCTTTGTTGAACAATCCTGAACTGACTATTGTCACGCTGGAAGAAGGTGCCACTGCCGGCGGTTTTGGTTCGGCGGTCATGGAGTTCGCCGTTAAGCTGAAATGCCAGCAGCCAAAAGCTAGAATGGCATCAGTCTTCACAAGGGGCATCCCGGACCAGTTTATTGAGCACGGCGCACGCTCAATCTTGCTCGAACAGGTCGGATTGACGCCGAATCAGGTGGCTGAGTTCGTCCTCTCACTGGTATAGTCGGTCAAGGTTCGAACTAAGGATAATTCTGCTTTAGGGTAAAACTCACCTGCTCGTGGGAATACAATTGCAGGGTGCTCTACCGTCCTTTATCGATGTTTCGCGACCCATTTCATGACCGGGCAAAACTCTGACTCTAGTCGTCCGCAGATCCATGCTGGCCAACCTTCTGGACGGGCCTGCCCGACTTGCGCGCTGCAAGTTAGCGACGATATGGTTATTTGTCCAAACGACGGCACACCGCTTGCGCCCGGAGGTTCGGGACGCTTTGTCTCCAATTTGGCCGGACAGTATGAGTTCCTCGGCAAGATCGGCGAAGGTGGCATGGGTGTCGTATACAAAGCCAGACACCTTGCGCTCAATCAAGTGGTTGCAATTAAGATGCTTCACATCAACGGGCTTGATAGCGTTAGCAGACTCAGGTTTCAGCAGGAGGCGAAGGCTGTAAACTCGCTCGAGCACCCGTCCATCGTTCGAGTGCGCGATTTCGGAGTCAGTGAATCAGGGCAACCGCATATGGTGCTCGATTTTATTGACGGTACCACTTTGGAGAAGCAGCTCAAAACTGATGGAGCTCTGACGTTTTCTCAAGCCAGAAATATCTTCTCGCAGGTCTGCGATGCGATGGCCCACGCTCACGATAGACACGTGCTGCATCGAGATTTGAAGCCAGGCAACATCATGTTGGTCGAACGTAATGACCGAGAACCGCTTGTGAAGATAGTCGACTTCGGTATCGCCAAAATTACCGATCCCGGCCAGGAAAGCGGAATGAATCTAACCCGCACCGGTGACGTATTCGGTAGCCCTTTCTACATGAGCCCCGAACAAATCGCCGGGCAGAAGCTGGATGGTCGTGCGGATATCTACTCGCTTGGCTGTGTCGTATTTGAATCTCTTACTGGAACGCCGCCGTTCGTAGGCAAGAACGCTATAGAAACTTTGATTCAGCATACGAATAATCAGCCACCAACGCTCAGGGAGGCATCGTTTGGTGGCAGCTTCCCTGCCGCATTGCAGCGTGTGATGGATAAAGTTCTCGCGAAAGAGCCGTCTGATAGATATCAATCGATGCTCCAGTTCAAAACAGATTTGATGAAAGCGCTTGCTGGCAATCTTGCTATAGAAGCTGCTGCGAGCAAGATGCAAACTGCAAAGAACGCTCGAGCGAAAAAGGTAGTGGCGCTTATCGTCTTGGTTGGCGTCATGGGACTCGCTGCCCTCGGCTGTCTTCTGGCGTACAACGTGTTTTGCAAAAACTTTGGAAGTAGTCTTGTTGTACAATCC
Organism: Oculatellaceae cyanobacterium; assembly: GCA_036702975.1. Taxonomy (GTDB): domain Bacteria; phylum Cyanobacteriota; class Vampirovibrionia; order Obscuribacterales; family Obscuribacteraceae; genus DATNPX01. The sequence goes on along the minus strand of DATNPX010000059.1, from coordinate 285,293 downwards.
AATTCGGACAACAGCAAAGCAGCTAGTAAGGGCGCCCCGGCCAATCAAGCTCACAAATTTAAAGACGATGAAGTCTCTAATACCAGTGACGTCAGACTCATCGACTCCACTGCCGATTTTCGTGCGATGGAGGCTGCGCCAGCGAAGAAAATATTTTCACAGAGGAACTTAGACACGATTGATGCAAGCAAGATGTGGACCGCCGATGAAGACATGGCTGCATTTGATCAGATCGAAAATACCGCTGAGATCAATCTCAGTGGTTCGCGAGTAGAAGGAAAAGGTTTGGCGCATTTACTACATTTACAGAAGCTTCGCGAGATCGACTTGAGTCATACAAATACGCTGAAGGACGAAGCCTACGCAATATTGGCAAAGATGAAAAACCTTGAGTCGCTCGATCTCAGTTCATCTGAGGTTACCGATGCGGAATTGGTCAAGCTGGAGCAGATGCCAAATCTCAAACGGCTCATCTTGAGAGACAATATCATTACTGCCAAAGGCCTTGTCGCGCTCTCTCATCTACCCAAATTGCAAAACTTGGACATTGAAGATTGTAAGCGGATACAACCTGGCGACTGGAATGTATTTAAGTCATTCGGTGCTCTAAAGACGCTTGATGTGTCAGGAACTAAGTTTGATGACGCCGGACTGAAAGTATTGTGCTCTATCCGTGGTACGCCACCCCTCGAAACGTTGGCGCTCGATCATACGGCAGTCACTGACGCTGGTTTTGTTGATATTGCAAAACTCGACTTCTTGCAAAATCTTTCCGTTGCCGGCACGAAAATAACCGGCGTCGGTCTCGCCAGTATCTTACGGAACAGCAATATCAAGCTTGTGAATGTGGCTGATTGTTCCAAGCTAAAATCGGAAGACATAGATCTTTTCTGCAACGGAAGGAGCTTTGCATCGCTTGATCTGAGCTATCTGCAGTTGACTGCAAAGAACTACAGTGAATTGGCAAAAGCTCCGATTGGCACTATCTACCTCAATCACTCCAATTTGGATGATTCTACTTTGCGTTATTTCCGCAGGGCGAAAAATATCAATAATATTTATTCCTATTACACCAAAGTCACCAAACTCGGTGGCGAACAATTCAATGCGGACGAAAACGCTTACGCGAAGACACAGGTGTCCCCACATCGAGTTACCCTCTACAATATTAAGGTGGAGAAATTCGAGAATTCCCTGAGAGACTCGATTCAGGAGTAGTAGAACACTTCAAGAAGAGAGCTTGGTTTTAAAGGCTAGAAATTCTCTTCCATGCATACGTTCGATTCCTTCTTGCAGTGGATGTAGCCGTTTGGAACGTCAAACCAGTTTTTGTCGACCGCCTGCTTCTCCCAGCTGACAGTGTCGATGGCTTTTTGCGTCAGTTTGTCAGTCATATAGTCCATCCGCAATGGCAGTTTATGCGTTATAGGCAAACACAAGTGCCGTGTCAAAACGTCGGCTGCCTTTTGGGGAATGCTGGGTGTATCTGCCACGATGAAGAGCTTAAGGGCCGCTGTCACTGATTTGTTTTCGGTGTCCTTCTTGTTCGGAACAGCTTTCATCGATATAGCCTGGTGATTGAGGAATTGAGTCTTGTGGTCCTCAACGAAATCGTAGACCGACATGTCGATGCCGTAGAAGAGAAATATGTGCGTCATTTGTCCGTGGTATTTATCCAGTGGGTTGACACAATATTTCTTGGCTGTTGGATTATATGTTGCCACTTCCCACACTGGTGCGTGCGCGACAGTAACAACGCTGCGGGCAGGGTTGTCTATTCGAATTGCGTCTGAAGATATGTATATGGACTCGGCGCCAACTAATGAGCCTTGCTGTTTAAGGCACATTACTGTTGTGTAATTCGTTGATACTGCCGGTGATGCTCCAGCGCGGGCGTGTGCCGCCCTCGAGCTAGCCGAAGTTACCTTAGCTGGTGCCGCCAGACCACGAGACGAAAGAAAAGTGAGAGTGACGATTATTATGAGCGAGCCAGCGAAGATAACGGCGAAGTTTAAGCACCTAAACATCGCGTCTGCCTTCGAGCGCTTTGGACAAGGTGACATCATCTGCATACTCAAGATCTGCACCGACCGGCAAGCCGAATGCTATGCGAGTGATACGGCAACCGAGCGGCTTAAGCAGTCTGGTTAAGTATAAAACTGTTGCGTCACCTTCAATTGTTGGGTTTATAGCCAGAATTACTTCTTTGACATCGTCTGCCCCCACACGATTGACCAATTCTCTAATGCTGAGTTGGTCGGGACCCTTTCCATCGAGTGGCGAAATGAGTCCCGTCAAAACGTGGTAGCTGCCTTTGTATTCACGAGTTCGCTCGAGTGCGATCACGTCGCGAGACTCAGCTACAACGCACATGACCGAACGGTCCCGCCTGTCGTTGGTGCACAGTTCGCAAGGATCTTCCGATGATAGATGCGAGCACGTGCTGCAGTTTTTCACCCGGTCTTTGGCGTCAGTCAAGGCCGCAGCGAAATCATATACTGACTCGCTGGTCATAGAGAGCACATAGAAGGCCATGCGTTGCGCCGATTTTGGCCCGACGCCAGGAAATTTCTGAAACTCTTCGATTAACTTGGCGAGCGGAGGTGTGAAATACATTCGTCCTGAAAATCAGTTTTTATGCGCTTTTTATGCGTTTAGTCGCTTAGAATCCAAGACCTGGAGGCAATTGCAATTTGCCCATTTTCCCCTGAGCCAGGTCTTTGGCTTTCTGGCTGGCGTCTTTGATAGCCGTGAGGATGAGGTCTTCCAGCGTTTCAATGTCATTTGGGTCTACAGCCTCAGGGCTTAGTTTGATTTTGATGAACTCGATGGCTCCAGTGCAGGTCACTTTGACTGCGCCACCGCCTGCTGAGCCTTCCACTGGAGTCTTGTTCAGTTCTTCCTGAATCCGCTCCATCTCGCGCTGCATCTTCGCCGCTTGTCTCATCATCTGGTTCAGGTCGGGCTGCATAACTTACTCCTACACGTTGCCGAGTGTCTAATTATCTCATTTGCCGCCGCCTGTATTTGGCTCCAGCAGCCGCTGGTAAATCTTTCTTAAGGGCATTTACCAAGCAGATGCACAGTTTTGTGCGGCTGTATATACTGAACGCCTAACGCAGTGCGTTTTGCGGGAAGTGAGGTCATCATGGCTGAGGCTGACGAGTTCGAAACAGTATCCGAGGAAGCCGATCAGACGCTACCAGTCGACGAAGAGCGTGAAGCCAAGCGCGCTAAATTTCGCGAGTTTGTCAAATCGGCAATCAAAAAGTTCTTTGCATTTATCTCCTTCGGTCCAGGAGTACTCGGATTACTGTGGCTAATTGGCAAAATCTTAAGACGCTAGGGTTCGTCGACCCACTTGGAGCGCTGCAAAAGCGTTGCCCTGAGTTCGTTAAGCGCTACGCTGACGAAGAAGACGAATTTGGCTTCAAAATGGACGTCTTCGCACGCTGGGAACCGTTTTTCCGGTTCTTTTACGAAGATTATTTCAAAGTTGAAGTACGTGGCTTGGAGAACGTTCCGACTGAGGGGGCGGCTCTTTTCATCGGCAACCACTCAGGGCTGTTGCCGGTTGATGCGGGCATGCTTGCTGTGCCGCTTCTGCACACGCTGAAACCTGCTCGCCGCGTTCGTTATCTTGTTACCGATTGGTTTTTCAGTATGCCTGGTATCCGTGACTGGATGATCGATACCGGTCAAGTGCGGGCGACGCTTGAAAACGCTCAAAAGCTTATCGCCAAAAACGAGCTTGTTGGCATTTACCCTGAAGGCTTGCGAGGGGTTGGTAAGACATTTAGAGAGCGCTATCGCGTTATCGACTTCCACCCGGGCTTTGTTCAACTGGCTATCTCGACCGGCACTCCGATTATTCCAGTTGCCACCGTCGGTGGTGACGAGATCTATCCGAACTTTGTCAATTTGAAAGGCATTGCCCGTGAATTGCGCATGCCGTTCTTCCCCGTATTGCTTACCTTCCCCTGGCTGCCGTTTCCTCTGTACTTTTTCCCCTTGCCTGTTAAGTGGTTGATACAGATTCGCCCACCGATTAAGCTCGACTATCCGCCGGAAAAGGCAAACGATAGAAAGCTCTGCTTGCGCATCGCTCGTGAGATTCAGTACGACATTCAGCGGGATCTGAACGCTATGCTGCGCGAACGAAAGTCTATGTTTACCGGATGGGATGCCGAAGATGAATCTAACTAAGCTGTTTCCGCTTACTAAATTCACCGACCGCCGTCGCGAATACATAAGATCTGTGCATGGAAAAGAGCTTGGTTTTGGATACGACATCCGCCAGATTGCACAAGCAGAGCCGCTGTTGTCGTTTCTCTTCGAAGAATGGTGGCGCGTGCAGGTGGCAAGCCTAGAGCGTCTGCCCAAGCAAGGACCGGCTCTGATAGTTGGGAATACATCTGGTCTTGTGCCGTGGCCGGCTATGATGTTGATGTACGCTTTAATGCGCCGTAAGACGCCTCGACGTTTGAATATCGTTGCTGACATGGATTGGGTAGACGACGAGGCGATCAGATCTGCGGCCATCAAACTGGGTTTTGTCCCTTGGTCATCTGAAAATTTGAAGAGTCTGCTCAATGCTGGTGAATTGGTGGCTATTTTTCCGGAAGGCATAGCCGCCGCTAGCAAGCCGTTTTCTGAACGCTATCGCGTAAGAGAGTTTGATTGGACTCGTCTTCTGCCGGCAATTGAGGAAGGTGTTCAGATCTATCCGCTAGCCACAGTTGGCTGCGATGAAGCAATTCCGAACATACTGACGGCCGACTGTTTGAAGAAGCTGGTCGGACTGCCGGCACTGCCTGTGACACCATTCTTCCCCTGGCTTCCGTTCCCGTTGAATTTCGCCTCGTTTCCGGTGCAATGGTATATGAGCGTCGCCAAGCCGGTCTCGTACAAGACGACAAAAGACCGCGATGCACTTGAAGAGCTGGCGAAGAAACAAACGAAGTTTGTTCAGGGCGAGATTCAAGCGGAGATTAATCGCCTGCTTCGCGGCCGTATCAGAAGCTACGTCTAGCCCTATCATGACGTTCCGCCGCTTTCAGTGAGGCAATCCGCAGGCGGTTGCAAAATTCCGAATTGATGCATGTGTTTTAAAGTACATAATCGTGCTTGGCGCGGGTAGTAACCATGTCGGTCTATGCGGCTGTTCACGCGGCTTCAGAGCGGTTGCGTTGGACTTCCTGCGACCGGCGTGTTGACTTGCCTGTCGCCGATTCAACTTTGGAACGGTGTTCAATGCATATGGTGAGTCGACTAGCGAGGCTGAGAAGCTTCAATTTCATTGGTAGCACATTTGGTCGCTGATACTTGCGAGGATTCAATCATGGTTTACGATGTTACTATAGCCTCAAAAATGAGGCTGGCAAAGCGTTATATGACTCCCGCCTGGGGGCTGGTTGTTATTCTGCCCTCTATCATGGTGCCTTGCTCCTACGCCACCTCGTTGCCATTTAATATTGCTGAGACCGTTGCTTGGGCATATTGGATGTTTGTTCTTTACCGGATCGAATTTGCTATGAAAAAGCTCGACCCGGTCAGCCAAGTTCTGCCGCGCCGTGCCTGGCTTCTAAGTATGTTTCTTGGCGCGCACCCGCTCAACTATTTTTTGCTGATTGGCAGTTGTATGATGCTGAACTATCAAGGGACAGCGATGCCGCTCGCGATAGTAACCTCTGTGGGCGTTATGATTTTGCTTTCGGTCGCATGGTACAGCATGATTTTCACGTCCTTGAGAAGGTACATTAACAACCGGCTGCCAGAGCCTGAGCAACTATCTAAAGCATTTGAGTATCTGATTTCGTTCGGTATCTGCGCTCCGTCAGCGGTGGGACTGATGTTGTTGACGACAATGTTCACCGAACTTGGCCAGTATGAATATCTGCGGGCCGCGCTGGTCTCGAGTGGGCTGCTGTTGTCTCTTGGCTGCACTTCAGTTGTGCAGCACAAGCTTGCTGAAGTGCTCAGTCTCGTAAAAGAGCCTAGCCTCGAGGATCTCGGCGAGGTGGAGGGAATAGATTGCCGATAGTCTGAGCGATGCTCTGGACAAAGTCTCTGGCAAGGTTAATGAACGAATAGCGCTGGGTCGTCAGGAAATTTATATATACTGCCCAGACGGCATGGGCAGCCCGAAATTGAAGATTCCCGCAGCAAAGACCGGAACGACGCGCAACGTTAACACCGTCAGAAGCTTGCTGAACTCGCCTGGCAAAAGTAGTTGCCTAGTCTATCTGAAGTCTGTAGCCCGCTTACAGGAGACTTCTTCGAGGATTCGCTTCATCGTGGTTTGTGCTCGGTCTGCGACGTAGGGATTTTCGTCTTCCGACAAAACCCGCAAGACTGCGATCGGTACGGTGTAGGATTCAGCCAACCGCAAGCGTACGTCAGCGCTTTCGTCCCGGCAGAGACGCCAGACCGTTTTCAGAGAGAGATTTGTGTTCTCAGCTACAGCTGCGCGTACTTGCGGATTACTATGCATGGATAGCTTAATCAGTGTAGTGACGTGAGCACGCGGGTTTTCGCCGATCCGTTCTAGCACAGGTGGATGGTTATCGCGCGAGAGATGTTCGAGCACCGGAGCTGGTGTGTTTGGATTTACCGCCAACAGCCAGCGAATACGAGCGGCCTCAGCCTGCAAAGCCAGTTTTCGTTCACGTTCCGCTGCGGTCGACTCGATCTTCGTTTGATCGTCATCCAGACCCTTCAATAGCAAAGACATTAACGCCTCCTTCACACCCAATCTGGAAAAGTAACTCGAAATCTTCTGTATATCGTAGAAGTCGGGATCATCACGCTTTTCCGGTGATTGTCTCGACTTCGTGGTATCAGTGCCCATCGCGATGTTCCAGCCCGAGCCTCCCTATCCAAACAAAGTCTTCCCATCTCATTATTCTCGAAATATTTTTGGACCTGCTCTAGGAAACCCTATAAAGTTGTATAGTTTTCTCCATCAATTTCGGTTTTCGTCCGTAAGTGCTTGTGTATCAAGCGATTTCGGCACTGGATCTCGGAAAATGTCGGGTTTTCAAGAGGGATACTGGTCTTACAAGGTCGCTGGGGTGCGAACCTTGTACTCTCGTTGGGGGCGCTGCTAGAGGGCTCAGACTATGGACAATAAACCTCAAAGAGACTCTGATAACGAATCTCAAAGCCAGGATAGACGCAAGGAGACCTGCCGCAGCTGTGAATATGAGCGCGTGCTCGAGGGGAGGCAAGATGTCTGGGGAATGGTGACAAACCCTCTTACATCAGGCGACGAGTTGGAGACTCAATCTCGTGGTGCGCAGCGATTGGTCGCTGAGCGCATTGCCGAGCACCCGAACGCCCTGGCTACTACGCTTGAGCGTTTGTCTTATCATCCGGCAGCGGAGGTGCGAGCGGCTGTTGCAGAAAATCTCAACACACCGACTCACATAATATTTGCGCTGACGCATGATTCAAACCCGGATGTCCGGTATTCAATCGCCGAGAATCATAACTGTCCGACAGAAGCCCTGGAACTTCTAACGGAGGACGAAAACCCTTACGTTGCCTACCGCGCGCATACAACCTTATTGCGAATCGGTCCGCAACGGCGAGCGCAGCAACTTGCCTTTCCGAACGTCTCTAAAAAAGTCAGGCAGCAAGTCGGTTAAGACCCTGTCTGGCTCTGGTGACGGTCAGGGTCTATTCTCTTTCAAGAAACGTTCAATCTTTTCAGCCGTGTCAGTGCTAGGGTCTGGGGTCAAGGCACACACGGTGAAATTGGGATAGCCAAATGGTGCTAATAGAACGTAGTGCCCTGTGATGCGACCAAGCTTCGGATGGTTGATATGCAGTGGCGTCTCGAGCTTGCTGGCGTCAAATACCTCGTAGTCATCCCAAATCTGGCGGAACTCCTCGCTAGATTCTTCCAGGGCCTGCACGAATTCGGCCAGCCTCTGGTCGCCTATGTACTTACCGTAATTCCAACGGAAATAGGAGACATAAGCCTTCGCGCAATCATCCCAGTTTTCATAGAACGACTTCCTGGTCGGATTGTTGAACATCCGCCACATACTATTCTCTTCTATCGACCCCGATGTGGGCCTGTGACCGAAGATAATAGCCCCAGCTTCATTTGTGGCTATTATGTCGAATCGGTTGTTCAGGATGATCGCCGGACAAGTGCCGAGGTTTTTCAAAAACTCCTCGAGTGCGGGTGCCGGATGTTCGCTGGGCGGATTTTCAGGTGGCAGTTCCCCGGCTGCCAGTCTGAAAAGATGCCGTTTCTCTTGCTCATTGAGACGAAGCACCTCTGCTAATTTCTCGAGAATGTCAGTTGAAACGTGTATGTCTCGCCCTTGCTCCAGAAATGTGTAGGTGGTCGTCCCGATATTAGCAAGCTGAGCTACTTCGTCTCGTCGTAAGCCTGGAGTGCGTCTTCTCGTCCCATCTTTGAATCCAAAATCAACCGGCGAAAGCCTGGCACGACGATTGCGAAGAAAATTCTTCAGCTCTTCGCGTCGCGCTGCGCTCTCGTTCACGGGTAATTTCTCTCTTGCAAGCGCCATCTTCAGTATATTACCTGTCTGATACAGCCGAGCAGCTCTCGAACGCTTTCAGACTATCACAGCTTGGGGAGCTGTGAAGGCAAGATTGCCTGTTGTATGGTGGCAGACTTTATACCAGTATAGATTTTGCTAGCATCCCGAAGCCTGGCTTCAAGTCAACTATAGCTTCTTCGGAGCAAGAACGCCCTGGGCTTGGTCCATACGCTCCAGTCTGGCGCGATAGATCTGTCCGGGAAGCTCGTTTTTCGAGCGAAGCTGGTTTTCGTACTTGTAGCCTTTGATAGCGGTGTGAGCCTTGTCGTAGATCGATGCATCAAGTACGACTTCGTAAGGAATGGTACCTGCCACGATCAACTCGGTGATCTTTCTGGGAGCGGTCTGTCTGCCGTCTCCCAAGATGAAACCGACGTTAACTGCGTATGCCATTTTACCGACGAAGGCGACTGAGCGAATCTTAAGAGCGTTGATGAACGCTTGATGCTCATCCCTCTTTTCACGGGCAGCCATCGCTTGCAAGGCATAGAAGTTTTCGTTCTCCATGCGGTAGACAGCGTCGCGAGCGATCAAATTATTGAGCATCGTCTGACCACGGCTGGCACCGTTAGCCAGGTAGAGGTCTTGCAAGTGCTTGCGGTCGGCATCGAAAGTCTCAGCGGTGACAGCAGCATTGGCGTGGATGGTCTCGTCGACAGTGCGTTGAGCACCTTTACCGCGCCAGTTGCTGTACAACTTAGCCATGATCGGTGTCAAGATAACGAGGAATGCAGAAGTCGCTTGAAGCGTACCGAAGGCTTCGTTGAACTTGATCTTGTTTCGGCGAACTGCTTCCAAACCGGCTTGCAACGACATCACGCCAGTGACCTTTTCAGCGATGTCTGCCAGGTAGAACATATTTTGGTAGCAACGAATCTTACGTGCACCTACATAGTAGTTCTTGTATTCCTGAACGGTTATGTCGCGCATATCGTGAAGAACTTTGCCCTCTGCCGAGAGAAGTTCCTTTTCTGGAGCGCTAGCTGTCGAGGCCGCAACCAGACCATCACGTTGTGCGAGGAGTGCATCGATCTGATCCTGTATCTCCTTCGCTTTCAAGCGAGTCGTGGTTGGGTCGAAACCTTTCTGTCTTGCTTTCCAGTCGGAGAAGTAGTTCTGGCCGAGTTCGAAGCACTCTTGGAAGACTGCAAACCATACGCCGGGAAGAGCTGTAACGTATGCGTGCTCCAACACAATGTTGCCTGGCGGTCTGAAGTATTTGGCAAAGACCAAAGTTGGACCGAGCTTAAGTACGTGGAATTTGTAGCCTGTGTGCAACGAACGCAGAGACTGCTCGATAGCGATGAGCGTACCGGCGGCTACGCTGATGGCGGCTGTCTCTTCAGAGATCAGCGTGCGCCATTTTCTCCACTTGCTCTGTTTTGTGGATTCGATGCGGAAATAAGTGTTGAGCCTTTCCAGTTCGAACATTTTGATGATCAAGTCGCGGTTGACGCGCTCCATCGGATCATCAGTTTCGGTGACGACAACACCAGATAAGAGTGATGATGGGGCAGTAATTGAGGTGTTACCCGAGGTGCTGGTTGAAGTTGTGCTAGTCGTGGTGGTCGTTGTAGTTGTAGTGCTCGCAGGTGCCAAACCGGCGGCTGCGGCAAGTGACATGTTTCCGTTTCTCGTTGCGTTTGGATCAACAACTGAAGTTGTCTCCGCCGGCGACTCTTGAGCTGCTGGAGTCACGACTGTTGCAAGTTTGCTCGCGGCGTCGATGTCTTTGTGAATTGTCGTTGCGCTAGCAATGTCTTGCCTTGTTTCATCGACTTTTGGTAACGACGGAGCATTGAGTCCAACTCCACTAGCAGAAGCTAGTCTGGAGTCGTCGACACCATCACTGTTCGTGTCGGCATAGGCGATCGCATAGCTGCAAGTCAATTGCAGCGCGATACTGACAGCAGTGCCAAGGGCTGTATGCCTTAGCATGCGGGATTTGGACCAGTTGCTTTTTTCTTGCATTGGTGTTCTCTTTGCTCGGGGGAATTCAAGAGAGGATCGGATTCTTTGAGATTCTACACTTTTATTTATAGTCAAAGTACGGCTCTGCTCCGTCTGATCGGTCGCTGGCTAAAGCGATGCCGTTTGTATGGCTTCTGGTCAACGTCTTCGTCGATCTGGTTTTACGTAAAAATCAAGTTAATCTCTGTTTTGAAAGTCAAGAGCTCGCTCGCTTGACAATTTGCTGTTTTTAACTCGGATGTGCGAAAAATGTCACGGCACCATCTGTGGTGTGTGATGCCGGCGGCGTTTGCTGGAATTTGCACACATCTAATGGTTGCAAAGCAATACTGAGTGGCATAATCAAGATGTCTTACCGTCACTGGTGTGAAGGATCAGCGTCACTGATACATGACAAGCGAGAATCCAGTTTGCGGAAACATAGTGGAGCACCGAGACGGGCGGGTCGATGTCAAAGACGAGAGACCGCTGAAGGAAAGCTCTTTGTATAACCACGACCTGGCACCAGTGCCGGTGGCAGGCCGCACCTGGGACACGTACAACTATGCGGCGCTATGGGTCAGTATGTCAGCGTGTATACCGACGTATATGTTGTCGTCCGGGTTGATAGCCAGCGGTATGAATTGGTGGCAGGCCATCATTACAATTCTTCTCGGTAACGTGATAGTGCTTTTGCCGATCTTGCTCAACTCTCACCCTGGCACCAAATACGGTATTCCATTTCCAGTGTTCGCTCGAGCCGCTTACGGCACTGTCGGTTCTAATTTGCCGGCGCTGATGCGAGCGGTCGTTGCTTGTGGCTGGTTTGGCATCCAAACTTGGATTGGAGGCAAGGCCCTTTTTACCTTTGTCGCTGCCATCGTGCCTGGTTTCTCTAACTTGCTTGGGGGACCCGTTCTGGAGCACACTCCGACCGAGTGGTTGTCTTTCCTTATATTCTGGTGCTTGAATATATTCATTATTTATAGAGGCATGGACCTACTAAAGAAGGTGGAGGGGTTTGCCGCTCCTTTTGTCATGACGATGACCACAATCCTTTGTGTATGGGCATTGATTACGGCTCATGGTTTCGGTTCATTACTTTCGCGTCCCTCGAGCTTTAAGTCAACGAGCGAATTCTTTGTCACTTTTTTCCCGTCTCTCACCGCCATGGTTGGATTTTGGGCCACGCTCTCTTTGAACATGCCTGACTTCACGCGTTTTGGCAAAAGCCAGCGCGAGCAGACTGTCGGTCAAGTTGTTGCCTTGCCTTCGGCGATGACTGTTTTTTCTGCCATGGGCATACTGATTACGTCTTCTGCGCTGGTCATATATCCCGATGTTCCTGCTTCTGTGCTCTGGGACCCGGTGCAATTGATCGGCCAGTTCAAGCAGCCGATCGTTGTCGCCATATCTATGTTTACAGTTACTGTTGCCACCTTGTCAGTCAATATTGCAGCAAACGTGGTCTCACCGGCAAACGACTTTGCTAACGCCTTTCCAAAATGGATCGACTTCAAAACCGGCGGCCTCATTACAGGTCTCTTCGGCATCGCCATGCAGCCCTGGAAGCTAGTGGCAGATCCGCAAGGTTATATCTTCAAGTGGTTGGTCGGTTATTCCGGCGGCTTGGGATCGATCGCTGGTGTACTTATCGTTGATTATTGGGTGATTCGCAATCGCAAGTTGTGTCTTCCGCATTTGTATCTAAGTGATGGAGACTACAAGTACGCTTCCGGTTGGAACTGGCGGGCCGCAGTGGCCACCATCTTAGGATGCGCGATTTCGTGGGCGGGTGCTTTCTATCCAGCCATGAAGCCGATATATGACAACGCTTGGTTTGTTGGATTCACTGTTTCAGGCGTTATTTATCTGGCGTTGATGAAGATGTGCAAATAAACGCGGCAGTTTATTCAGCGCTTACTTGCCATTTGGAATGTCTTGGAGCTTGGGTCCGAGCATGTTGTACATGCTGAAGTATTGCGCCTTTTGTCGCAGGGTGAAGTCATCAACCGCTTTGTATGGCAGCATCTGCCCTGAGAGTCCATCTCGGTCGCTTACGATTGCCTGACCGTTCTGGAATTTGATGTCAACCAAAGGCTGCCACTGATCTTTCGGCTGAAGCAGCATTTGACCGTCGTAGTGCACGGCTTTGGAGCAATAACCGTTAGCGGAGAAGTAATACTGCGAAATTCCTTCAAGTGTATTTTGCTTATTGCCTATGACTTTCTGTATGCCTATGTCTGTGGTCTCGGTGGAATCCATCCAGTTGTACACGGTGACGCGCTTGCCACCGTCTGGCATATTTTCGTAGCGGAATTGATACTGTTCGCGATACTTCGTGCCTGTTCCCGGATTGTAATATTCGAGCATATCCACAGGTCTGTTCGCAGCATCGAGACCGAGCGCATAGAACATCGGTGGACGCTTGCCGCCGCCTGGAGCAACATCGGTGGCTGGGCGCATGTTTCGTCCAGCAAACGGTCCGTCGCTTATTGGAGAGTAGAGGTCTACGTCGTGTTTCAGCTGCCAGTGGTCCAGATAACCCGTGACAAACTGCGAGCTGGCATCATTCGCTTGCGGCAAATCAACGAGTGGGAGCTGTTTCGGTATCTGACTTTCGTTGACGCGGCTGTTGTAGTTGTTGATAAACAAGGCAAAGGCTTGTTTGGCGGCAAATCCTTGTGGACCTGGTATGTCGTTGATCAAGTCTCTGACCTGATTGACGTCTGGCCCGATGCCGCCCGGATATTGCTGGTCTATGGGTCTATTGGGATTTCCTACCAGTGTGGGTGTGCCGTCTTTTCCGCTGACAACAGGTACTGAGGTCTCCGAGGGGGGCCCGGGCTTCGTGGCACCGGGCAGATCAAGACCAAGTTTGCTCAATGGAACCGGTTTTTCGGAATCTTTGTTACCTTTGTCGCAGCCTGCAAGTGCTAAAGTTCCCACTCCGGCGTATCCTAGCTTTGCCGGGGTTGATGTGAGAGCGTTGGAGATTCTTCGTCCAAAGGAGCCTATGAAGCTTGGAGTCTCTGCTGTCGTAGCACCTTTGATTGTTTCAGCCCCAGCGCCCAACATTCCTTCAGTTCTAGCAAGAATGCTCTCTCCGGCGGCACCTGAGTGGGTAGCTGTTTCTAATACTTTGCGCGCTGCCGCTGCTTCAGCCGCTGCGCCTTCTTCTTTTGATACAAAACCGAGCGCTTGACCAGTTTTAGACCAGGCTGCAGTAGCAACTTCCCCCAGTCTGGCTACTAACCCGGGATGTTCTTCCACAAACGCGACGGTTTTTTCTACTGCGCGAACGGCTTGTAATTCATCAGGCATACAATCGTCAACCCCCCAATACCCCGCAGGCATACTACTTTTGATTTTGTGCCGGAACCATACGTGATCTCCTCAAAAGTGATTCAAATTTCACTGTGAGCTTCGTAATTTCCCCACTACCAACGCGCAGACAGGATTTGATGCAACATGAATGCAATGTTTGCAGCACACGCTGATTTTGAAATGCGTGCTTGAGGCGGGTCGGGAACTAGTCGTTGTCGGTGGTATAGGAGTGACTAGTTTCTAGTTCGCTACTGGCGCGCTACCCACAGCGGTTGTCACGGAAATCCGTCCGATGGCGTATAAAAGTTGCACTTGCGAGACGTTGAATTGGATCAGCGAGTTCGCCTTGTTCACTAGCGCTGCTTCGTAGTTGCGTTCCGCCGTAAGCACCTCCAGATATGTTCCGACGCCTTCTTTGAAGCGCACTTCCGCTAGTCGCAGAGCTTCTTCCGCGTAAGTGACGGCGGCTGTCGTCTCAATGATCAGGTTCTCGGCACTAATGCTGCCAAGGAATGCGTCACGCACCTCTTTATAGACTCGTTGCATGACTTCTTGTTCTTCGAGTGAAACTCTTCTTGCGTTGAACTTAGCTTGTTGAATTTGGGTGTATTCAGACAGTCCGAGTCCACCTAGGTTGTATTGAAGATCGAGAGCAACTTCAAACAATGAGCGTCCTGTGAGTTTTTTTGCGGAGCCGGTTGCACCGGTAATAGGGAGTCCGGATGCATCGGCGATCGCTCCTACGCCGCTGCTACCTACGCTTATCGGCGTAGATTGCTGCGACGTTGCCAGTTGAGCCACGCGCGTGCTGGTGCCTATGGCTGTGCCTGAAGCAGTAACCTGTGGCAAGAGAGTAGCTTTGGCGACCTTAATCGCTTGTAGTGCCGCCAACCGCAGGTGCTCGTAACGTTTTAAATCCGGGCGATTCTCAACTGCAATTTTGAGCAAATCTGCGGCCATCAGTCGATTGTCTACGAGTCGAACCTTTCCTATCGTTCTGTCTTTTATGAGCAAATCAACACCGGTGTCGGTGTTCAATGCGGCGGCAAGGTTAACAGCTGATTGGCGGCGAGCAATTTGCTGAGCGATAAGCTTTTGTCGATCATCCGAAAGCTGATATTTGGCTTGCAACACATCCAGTTTGGTGTTTGCTCCGTTAGCAAATTGATCTTCATTCACCACGACCAACCCCCGCGCAACTTCCACTGCTTTGATGCGAATTTGCAGTAGAACGTCGTTAAGCACAAGGTCGTAGTAAAGCTTGGCCGTACTTAGTAAGACGTCGTTTATGCTTCCTGCTACGCCAAACTTTGAAGCCTTATACACGTCCTTGGCTTGTATGGCACCATGGACGATACTGCCTCCTTTATACAAGTACTGCTGAACACTATTTTTGCTGGAAAAGTATGGGTTGCGAATTGGAATTGCCAATCCGGCAGGGCTGGCAAATGCGCCGCTCAAATATTCCCATGCCACTTCGTTGGAGAGGTTAGGCAAGAATTTTGTCAGGGCACCCTTGTAGCCCCATTTAGCGATATCTGATTCAGCCCCAGCTATCTTAATGGGCAGATTGTTGTCCATCGCCATGATCAAGACGTCGTGCAGGTTGACTTCGCTGTTGGATGTTGCGTCAATCTGAATCGGCGACATTCTCTGGTCGAGGCTGATCAACGCTGAGAGTAATGGTGTTTTTACAGTTACGTGATTCTCGTCTGTAAAAATGGCGCCACTGCTCTTGGTGGCCTGGTCGATTACATCGAGCAACTGCTCTTTTGCTTGCACGTCTGCCGGGGTTATCTGTGTCTCCTCGCCCAATTTGCGCAGATGCACCTCAGGAGAGTCTGATGCAGGCAGTGGATTTGAGTTTGGCAAGTTAGCCGGCTGGGGAACGTGGTCGTTCACCTGCGAATTGACGTCTGCGTGGCCGGCTGATTCTTTGGTCGAGCCTTGCGCGCCTCGCAATGGTGCGGCTAATGGCTGCGGATTAGACTTTTGTTGTGCTTGGTTTTTATTGCTAGCATCGCCGCTTGGCGTCTGGTCGGTGGAGCTTGGCTGTGCCGCAAGCGGCGGCGCCGATAAGGCTGCCGTCAAAAAAATGAGCAATGCACTTTGCGCTTTGTTCGCCAACCGGTTGCCAAAGGATTTCAAGCGAGAAAATTATCCCTGGAGGTGTCCTATATTTCAGAACAAAGTATAAAGTAGAAAGGACCTCGCGGAAGTCCGAGTCTTTTCATAATGTGGATTGTTGAATTAGCCCTGCGCCGGCCGTATACGTTCGTTGTGATGGCGATCGCCATCGCTATGTTCGGCTTGCTCTCGATTTTCCGCATGAACGTAGATATTTTCCCGTTCGTGAATTTGCCGGTCGTAAGCTGCATTTACACTTACACAGGAATGTCCGTTTGGGATCTTGAAAATCTTTGCACGACCGTAGTTGAGAGAGCATTAACTTCTACTGTTAATGGCATTCAGCGAATGGAGTCGACGACTCTGGGTTCGATGCTAATTATCAAGGTGTATTTGCAAAAAGGAACTGATATCGGCCAATCGGTGGCGATGGTGACTTCAGTTGGCACTGCTGTCCTAAAGCAGTTGCCGCCGGGCATCGCACCTCCCTTTGTTACGTCTTCGCATGCGACCGATGTTCCAGTCGTTCAACTAGTGTTACAGAGCGATAAGCTGAGCGAAGCGAAACTATTCGATCTGGCTAACAATCTTGTGCGTTCTCAGCTAGCCACCGTGCCGGGAAGCATTATTCCGTTTCCGTACGGTGGCAAATTTCGGCAGGTAATGATTGATGTAGATCCTGCCAAACTGAACCTTTATGGATTATCAGCGCAAGACATTGTTACGGCAGTTAAAAATCAAAATGTCATAGATCCCAGCGGCACTGCCAAAATGGGAAAGATTGAGTATATCTGTGTTCTCAACAATGAAGCGTCGACAATTGCAGGATTGAACAATTTGCCGGTCAAGGCAGACAAGACCCTCGTCGTCTTTTTAAAAGATGTAGCGCAGGTGCACGATGGTGCGCAACCGCAATGCAACATCGTCAATTTGAATGGCAAGCACGTCGTCATGCTCAATATTATAAAGAATGGCGATGCTTCCACCCTGCGTGTGGTCAGCGGTGTGAAAAAGATGCTTCCCCGCATAAGATCTCTCGTTCCGCCAGAGTGCGAGATCAAAGTGATAACTGACCGTTCAATCTTTGTTCAAGATTGTGTCATGGAGGTCGTTCAGGAAGCGTGCACAGCGGCAGGCTTGACCGCTCTCATGATGCTCGCTTTGCTTGGCAGCTGGCGCAGCACCCTCATTGTGGCTATAAGTATTCCCCTTGCCATTCTCGCTGCCGTAATAGGTCTTAGTGTCACTGGACAGACGATCAATTCGATGACGCTTGGCGGCTTGGCTCTAGCGGTTGGGATGTTGGTCGACGACGCCACGGTGGAAGTTGAGAACATTCACCGCAACTCTGCTATGGGCAAAAATATCGAGACTGCCATTATGGACGGTGCCTCGCAAGTCGCTTTGCCTGCGCTTGTTTCCACTATGTCGATCTGTATTGTATTTGTGCCGGTGTTCTTATTGACTGAACCCTCTAAGTCTCTGTTCTCACCGCTAGGCTTGGCTGTGGCCCTCGCGATGATGGCTTCCTACGGACTCTCACGTACCGTGGTTCCCGTGATGGCTATGTATCTCTTTAAAGGGCAGCCACATGGTGGTTCTCCTGCGGCAGAATCATCAAGCACAAAGGGCAACATTTTCGTGCAGATACACGAATCTATCGAGTATGTATTCGAAGCTGCTCGCAATAAGCACCGGCAGGCTCTTACCTGGGTTCTGAACAATGCAACCGTTTCGATTTGCATATTCTTCGGACTATATGCCTTGTCATTTTGTCTTTTGCCGTTTTTGGGCTCTGACTATTTTCCAACTATAGATGGTGGCGTTGTAAGGCTGCATGTAAACGCTCACTCAGGCACCCGCATCGAGGAGACCGAAAAGATATTCCGCCGGGTTGAAGCCGCGATACGGCGTGAATTTCCAGGCGGTCAAGTTGAGCAAATTGTGGACAATATAGGTCTGCCTGTGCACGGTATCAACTATGCGTATTCAGACAGTCGTACATTAAGTTCGGCTGATGGCGAAATTCTCGTAACTTTGGCCGAGAAACGACCACACGACACAGCTTATTACGAGCGTGCAATCAGGCGTTTGATGAAAGACAAATTCCCCGAGTGCGTGTCTTTCTTCCAGCCGGGTGACATAGTCACTCAGATCCTCGATGCCGGTTTACCTGCGCCTATTGACGTGAAAATTCTTGGTCAAGACCGAGCTACTAATTTCAAAATTGCCACTGAGCTGCGTCACAAGGTGGCCAACGTTCCAGGAACTGCCGACGTCATGATCGCCCAGATGATCGATGGACCCCACATCGAATGGACAGTCGACCGCACGCGAGCCAGAGAGGTAGGTTTGACTCAGAAGGACATCTCTAATTCGTTCTTGATCTCCCTCAGTTCAAGTTTTCAGACGCAACCTAACTTCTGGCTCAATGGGCAGAACGGCACTAACTATTATATGGCTGCTCAAACACCACAACGTTGTGCCAATTCGATTGACGCTATCGGGGCCATGCCCATCACCGGCAAGATTAGTTTGATTTCGCAAGAAAGAAAACCGCAAGAACTGCTGACCAATCTTGCCAAACCTGTAAGAGGAATCTATCCCGTTGCGGCTACACACGTTAATGTGCAGCCTTGCTATGAGGTCTGTGCCGCCTGCGATGGTCGTGATCTTGGTGGCGTGTCGAAAGATATAAACAAAATTTTGGAAGATATGAAGAATCAGTTACCACGCTCCACGTTTGTGCGCAGTGTTGGGCAGGCGTTGAGCATGAAGGCGGCTTTCATCGCGCTAGTCGGTGGATTGGGTTTTGCGCTTCTGTTGGTGTATTTGTTGCTTGTAGTTAACTTCCAGTCGTGGACTGATCCCCTGATTATTCTTATGGCGGTACCTGGTGCTTTGGCTGGTATAGTTTGGGCTTTGTACGCCACTCAAACCCCGCTAAGTATTCCCGCATTGATGGGAGCGATCATGACGGTTGGTGTCGCTTCGGCGAACAGCATTCTCATGGTTACCTTCGCAAACGAACAGCTGTCCGAAGGAGTTGAGGCGAAAGAAGCCGCTCTCAACGCAGGCTTTGAAAGATTTCGTCCTGTGATTATGACTGCCACTGCCATGATCATCGGTATGATTCCGATGGCTATTGGTGCTGGCCAAGGCGGCTCTCAGAATGCACCGATTGGGCGTGCTGTGATCGGGGGGTTGAGCTTCGCTACTTTTTCGACGTTGCTACTTGTTCCTTTGGTATTTAGTTTGACAAGAAAGAAAAAAGTCGCTGCTGTGACTAAACAAAAAGAGAGGTTCTTGCAGAATGTGGATCGTTGAGTTAGCACTGAAACGACCTCATACTTTCATAGTTATGGCGATGAGCATCGCCTTGTTTGGTGTCATCACCATTAAGACGATTGCTGTGGACATCTTTCCCGTAATTGATATACCGATCGTCAGCTGTGTGTGGACTTACACCGGCATGTCGCCTTATTACATTGAAAAGCTTATTACGAGCGTCACTGAGAGTTGGCTGACGTCCACTGTAAACGGCATCGAACACATCGAGTCTTTGTCTGTAAGTGGTATCAGCGTAATTAAGGTATATCTGCATAAGGGTACAGATATCGGTCAGGCAGTGGCGACCGTTACCTCTGTCGGCAATGCTGTTCTCAACTGGTTGCCGCCTGGTATTACGCCACCATTTATCACCAGCAGTAGTGCCACAGATGTGCCCGTCTTACAGTTGGGAATCAACAGCAAGACGCTAAGTGAGCAAGAGATTTTCGACCTTGCTAATAACTTTGTTCGCATTCAATTAGCAACGGTGCAGGGAGCCACCATTCCATTCCCCTACGGTGGAAAGTATCGACAGGTAGAGATCGACTTGGAACCGAAGGCCTTGATCGCCACGGGGTTGTCAGCTAATGACGTGGTGACAGCTGTCAATGCACAGAGCATTATCGCTCCCAGTGGCACGGCGAAAATGGGACCATACGAGTACATAACGACTCTCAACAACATCCCGCGCGTCATCGACCAACTGAATAACATTCCTATCAAGAATCAAAAAGGTGCAGTTGTCTTTGTGCGCGACGTAGCCAACGTGCACGACGGTTATCAACCACAGATCAACTTAGTCAATCAGAACGGTCGTCGCTCAGTCTTGTTCAATATCCTGAAGAATGGTTCTGCATCTACGATGAAAGTTGTAGATGAAGTGAAGAAGGCAATGCCCAGGCTCAAGGCGATTGTGCCAAAAGAGTGCAACATTGAAATCCTCACCGACCAATCTGTGTTTGTGCGCGAGTGTATCGGTGAGGTTGTGCGCGAGGCTTGTACTGCTGCCGGATTGACCGCTCTCATGATTCTTGCCTTGCTTGGAAGCTGGCGTAGCACATTGATTGTTGCCACGTCGATCCCTTTGTCCATGATGGCTTCGATCATATGTCTTGCTATCACGGGGCAAACAATCAATTCCATGACGCTTGGAGGGTTGGCTCTCGCGGTTGGCATGTTGGTTGATGATGCAACTGTGGAGATTGAGAATGTTCACCGCAATATGGGAGAAGGAAAAAATATAGAGCGGTCGATTCTCGATGGCGCTCAACAAGTTGCTCTTCCTGCTCTGGTTTCGACGCTAGCCATCTGTATAGTCTTCGTTCCGCTCGTCTTCTTGACCGAACCTTCAAGGTCTCTTTTCGTGCCACTAGGAATGGCTGTTATTTTCGCCATGCTTGCATCATACGGACTATCGCGTACGGTCGTTCCTCTTATGTGTAAGTCGCTTCTGGGTGCTGAACATCATGGTCCCAGTGCTGACTCTGAAAATCCTGAGAGCGAAGAGCCAAAGGCTGCCCATGCTCCTAAGCAAGCTAGTCCGATGTTGGCCTTTTTCAGTCAGATACATCATGGAATTGATAACGGGTTTGAATTTTTGCGAGACCACTATAAGGGCGCTCTCAATCTCGCGCTCTTGCACAAACCGATTGCAGCCGCTCTCTTTATCGGTTTTTACGCCGTCTCTTTTTGCTTATTGCCACAAATCGGAGAAGACTTTTTTCCGTATATCGATGCTGGGCAATTGAGACTTCATTTGAGTGCTCGTCCCGGAACTCGTATCGAAGAGACTGAGCGCATCTACCACCGCGCTGAAAATTCAATTCGTAAACTAATTCCAGCTGACGAAATTGAGATCATCTCCGACAATATCGGTATTCCAGTTAGTGGCGTCAACTACGCTTTTTCAGACAGCCAGACGGTGGCATCTGCAGATGGTGAGATACTCGTCTCTCTGACTGAACATCGCAGTCACTCAACGTCGCAATATCAGTCCATGATTCGGGCGATGCTGACGAAAGACTTCCCTGACTGCACTTATTATTTCCAGCCTGCTGATATCGTCACTCAGATCTTGAATGCCGGATTGCCTGCGCCGATTGATGTGAAAATCATGGGTATCGATCCGGATGCAAACTATGTCATCGCTCAGAAAATCAAACGAGAGGTGAGTAAAGTGCCAGGCGCCGTTGACGTTTGCGTGCACCAGGTTGTCGATGCTCCTCAATTTGTCTTCAATGTAGACAGAGTGAGAGCCAAGCAGATGGGGCTGACGCAACGCGATGTGTCAAACTCTTTCCTCGTCTCATTGAGCAGCAGCTTCCAGGTGGCACCAAACTTCTGGCTTAATACCAAAAATGGTGTCAATTATTATTTATCCGCTCACACGCCTCAGTACAAGGTGAGCAGTATCGATGATATGCGTTTGACCTCATTGACTCCTTCAAACGTTGATCCTTCTACGATTGCTCTAATTACCGACCAGCCCTTGCAACAACAACCTGTGCTGCTGACGAACGTGGCTGATTTTGCCCGCATCGGCACACCCTCTGTTGTGAACCACTACAATGTGCAGCCGGTGTTCGATGTCTTCGCCGCCTGTCAGGGACGTGACCTTGGCGGCGTTTCGCGAGACATTGATAAGATCGTCAAGAAATATACAAAAGAATTGCCGCGCGGAAGCTTCATGCAATTAGCTGGCCAAACTCAGAGCATGCGTTCTGCGTTTGCAGGACTAATTGCCGGTCTCGCTTTTGCTCTCGTTCTGGTATATCTTCTGCTGGTTGTGAACTTTCAATCCTGGAAAGACCCCTTAATCATCCTGACTGCGACTCCGGGCGCATTCTCTGGAATCATCTGGTCTTTGTTCGTGACACAGACGACGCTCAGCGTGCCTGCCCTCATGGGAGCGATCATGACCGTCGGTGTTGCGTCTGCGAACAGTATTCTCATGGTCACATTTGCCAATGAGCAGCTGAGTGAAGGGCACAATTCGTTTGATGCATCGTTAAACGCCGGCTACCAGCGTTTCCGTCCAGTAATCATGACTGCTACAGCCATGATTATTGGTATGATCCCGATGGCTATCGGTGCTGGACAAGGAGGCTCGCAGAATGCGCCGATTGGTCGCGCCGTAATCGGTGGACTTACAGTCGCGACTTTCTCAACATTATTCTTTGTGCCTTTGATTTTTAGCGTTCTTCACGCTAAAAAGAGCAAGCGTAAACCGCAGCCAGGAGTCCAGCCCCAAAAACTCGACCAAGAACAGAACTAACTAGACCAGGCAACACCTCAGGCAACACCTATGGTAGAGATGACAGCAGAACCGGGAAAAAAGAACAGCGGCACGTTTGTGGTCGCCGCACTTGTCATCATCGGATTGGTTATCGGTGGCCTATTTGCACTTGGGTTCATACCGCGAATCGGTCAGACCATAGAACTGAGGAAAGCTCACCAGGAAACCGTAGATGCTGTTCCTCGTGTCATTGTCGTGACAGCCGAACCCGCTTCTAACAAGGAACAACTTGTTTTGCCGGGCAACATTGGTGCTATTCAATACACAACTATTTATGCTCGCATCGATGGTTATTTGAAATCACGTTATGTCGATATCGGTGATTACGTGAAGCAAGGTCAACTGCTTGCAGAGATCGACACACCCACTGTCGACGAAAAAGTAGCTCAGGGGCGTGCTGACGTTGTTGAAGCTAAGGCTGTGGTGGAGAAAGACATCTCCAGCTGGAAAGAAGCTAAGGCCAAACAAGAGACTGCGGCGGCGGAAATTGTACGTGCTAAGGCGAACAACAATTACGCTGACGTCACAGCTAATCGTTGGAAGAACATGGCCACTCGTGGTGCGGTTAGTTTGCAAAGCCGTGATGAGAAAGTGCGTTCTTTTGAATCAACATCTGCAGATGTCGAGGTGGCGAACGCCAATTACAAAGCAGCTACAGACCAGGTTTCAGTGGCTAAATCTCAAATAGACGTTGCCAATGCCAATGTGGTGGCAAAAGAAGCTAACCTGGCGAGACTTTTGGCAGACCAAGCGTTCAAGCGAGTAGTCGCTCCTTTCGATGGCATCATCACTTTGCGCAAAGTCGATCCCGGCGCATTGATTACTCAGGGCAGCCAAACCTCGAGCCTCGAACTCTTTCAGATGGCGAAGATTGACACAGTTCGTATTTACGTGAATGCACCGCAGAGAGTGGCGCGTTATCTGCACCCAGGAATTGAAGCGATTATAAATGTTCCAGAATACCCCGAACGAAAGTTCGTTGCTAAAGTCACCAATGTCAGTGGCGGGCTAGATCCTAATACTCGTACCAGACAGACTGAGATCCGTATCGCCAATCCGGACCATGTACTTCTGCCGGGCATGTATGCGGAAGTGAGAATGACCGACTTGCGCGAGTCTCAGTGGATAAGAGTGCCCGGCACGACTATCGTGACTGAAAACGATGGATTGTACGTCGTCGTTGTCAAAAATGGCAAAGCTCACTATCAGCGCGTACAACTTGGCCGAGACTTCGGAGACGAAGTTGAAATCAAATTGGGACTTTCCGGCGGCGAGAAAATTGTCGTCAGTCCATCTGACGATTTGCTTGAAGGTGATGCTGTGTCAATCGGTGCGGAAAAATCCGAAGAGGATGCCGCGAAGTCGAAGAAATGATTGAAATGATTGACTGATTGAAATTATTGAAAAATTGAGCTGATTGAAAAATTGAAATGATCAAAATGATTGAAATGATCGAAGTGACTGAAAATGATCGAGACAATGACTAAGCCAACATGCATTAAATAGAAGTGGACAGATTGATTGACGTCTCAAGATTTCGTTTTTGTTCGATCGCGCTGTTCGTTTTTTTGTTAGTTACGTGCATTCCCTCGGCTAAGGCACGTCTGCTGGAAGGCGGTTTGCAACATTCCGAGCAATTGCCGCCCCTGTCTGATCAGTTCAAAGTGGGGGCGGTGTTCAATTCCGATATGCTCGGGCACAGGACCGATTTCGACGAGTGGGTGATGATTCCACCGACTTTAGCCGGAACTTGGTCTCGCAACGGATCTATTTTGTTATCTGTGCACGACATCGCAACTGACAAATGGCAGTATCCAAATACTCGTGCAGTGTCGCATGGGACCTACACACGCGGATTTCAGCTAGACGCTAACGGCAATATTTGGGATTGTCCGAGGGCTCGCCAACAGCGTTTTGAGATGAGCTCTGATGGAAGGACAAAGGTATACATTATATTGACTGGCAACCGGCAGATGCTTGTTACAGGTCCAAAGACGCTCCACGATTATGGCGAGGCAACAATTGTTGACGTGGATGTTGTGACCGGAATAATCAAACGCGTAGAGCGCAGCGAACAAGTCGTCGAACGAACGGCAGTCAAGGATGGGCTGGTGGTTGCTGAATGCCAAAAGAGCAGCTACACGACGCAAGGAAAATTGCTAACTACTGCCACGGACCGTTCGGAAGAGAGACGTGTTGCGCCTTTTTCATCGATCGATAGTCTCGGTGGTATGGATTTAAAAGCGAGCTTCCTGCGCTTTCAACAAAATCAGCAAAACCTGCCGAACCAACAGAATGCAACTAACAGTGCGGTTCCTCAGTGATACCACTTCTGAGTGATACCGCTGCTAAGGTGGGTTTTACATCGGTTAGCTTTTGAAATATTTTTTGGAACCTCAAGAACAACGAGTGCGTCCTCCATCGCATCAGGTTTGGGGATGTCCCAAATAACAGAGAAGAATTAGAAGAATTAGTGGAGGACTCTCTCATGAACTGCAACAAAACTTTGCTGACGGCTGCAGTAACCGCTGTATTAGGTGCCCAGGCCGCGTTTGCCGACGGAAAAATTACAACGATAACGACGCGCAGCTATGCTCCAGCTCCTGCCTATGCTCCCGTTGTGATTCAGCAAGCACCCATGTCGACGACCACAACAACTGTCACTCGTAAGATCGATAACGCACCAGTGCTCATCGAGCAAACTGCTCCTGTAGTGCTTGAGCGCCGTACATTTGTTGCTCCGGCAGTAATTGCGCCAGTTGTACAAGAAAAGCGTGTTGAAGTATTGTCGGCACCAGCGCCGAGTACAACGACAACAGTTACAAGAACGACAATCGAGCGCAACTAATAACTGACTCAGTGCTTGATTCGGGCTGGTCCAGTGGAAACGCGGGGTCAGCCCGGTTCTTACCAGAATCTCTCTTGACCGGCCCACTTACGGAAGTATCCGCTGAAGTTCTGAAACATACGTGTGTCTTTCCGCATCACCGGAACCGTAACGAGTTGTCCTTGATGCAAGACTGAAAGTTGTACGTAGGTGCCCGGAGTGCCGCGAATATATGCTTGCATTTCTTTGCCGCGAAGCCTCTGTCCATCTGCCGCTTCGATGATGTCGCCTGGTACGAAGCCATAGCGCAACAAATCGCTGCCTGGTAAAATCTGGCGAATTTGATTATTGAGCATGCCAAACTCACACCCCAAAACACCGATTGTCATCTGCCCGTGCTGAGCGCCGACTTGATACATGGGCGGGTTTTGCGCCATCGCTTGCATCGGTGCTTGCATGCCGGTTTGAGCCTGGAACATGGGCGGCGCTTGAGCCATCGCTTGTCCCTGATACATTGGCGGAGCTTGACTCATGGCCTGTCCTTGATACATTGGTGGCGCGTTCATTGATGTTTCGGCTTGCAACGGTTGCCCTTGTCCTTCCGCGCTCGCTTCGCCTTGGAGCATTTTGGTTTTTGGTGCTGCTGTTCCTGTTTCGGTGGCTTGACCCTCAAGGGGCACGCGCGTTGAAGAGTTGCTGGCGCTGCCGGATGGATCTGAACTCGAACCGTTGGATGTTGTTGTATAGGCACTACCAGCGGTGCCGTATGAACTTCCCGTAGGTGCTGTATCCCCACCACTACTCGAAGAGCTTGTTGGAATGCTGGCACCGTCATCGGTTCCGAATATAGCGACAATATTCATCAACCGCACATTGCCTGGCGGTGGTGGCCCAAATGGAGCCAAGCGTTCAATCAATGACTTCGCATCATTGTCATAGGCCGTGCTGCCGGATGACTCTTGCACTGAGTGTTGCAGAAGCGAGCCATCTCCAAAGACTTGAAAGAATATCTTTGCCGCGTGGGGGGCATCACTTTTCGGATGCCACTGCGACCGGATAGATTCTTTCATCCGCATCATGTAGGCTTGTAGGTCTGGTCCACTAAAAGATTCGTAATTGAGAACCTTTAGTGTTAGTGGCTGTTCTACCTTGCTCGTCTTCGCAAAAGCTTCTATTGGGGCGGCAGCTAAGCCCAAAATGCTTGCAGGCCAATAAAGCAAAATAGAACCGACGGCCAATGCGAACGTGCTGGTTTTGAAATTGCGAAACGGTGCCGGCTCATTCATCTAGATTTGCTCAACGCCTTAGATGCAATAATCACCAGTTTATCGTATACCGTTCATAATCATGTCGCGAAGAGCGGCACCGTTTTCGGTGAGTTGGGTTTTGGGCGTGTTGGAGTCTTCCTGCACTACTGCGAACATTGAGCAACATGCGGCAACGAGCACGCCCAGTTGCACACTGCCGATGCCGAACATCACGTTCGGTCCGGGTTCGCGTTCCTTACGCATTGCTAAGAAATAGACCAGGCTGAGTCCGACCAATACCCAGAGCAAAACTACTACCTGGATGTCTGATGAAAGGAAGTTCTCGTCCAGTATGCAGAAAACGGTGAAGAAGAACAGCACAGGGCTGCACAAAATCACAGGCAAAGTTATTCGAGTACAACACTCGTAAACGAGCTGTCTGCAAGTTTCCATGGGGTATTCGGGCTCCGTTGAACCATTAATGAGTATAGGTATTTTCCTCAAAATAGATAGTCCCCAATTTCGCTTCGGGGGTGGAAAATACGTGCTTTGCAAAAGGCTGTAGATTAAAAAACGGCGCCATTTGCATCTGGTATTGCATGTGGTGTCTTAGTGGTCCTTCAGCCAATTCGTTACATTGGCCCAGAGCACTGAGTTCTTAGGGCGGAAGAATCCCATATGTCCGACCTCTGCGAGCTTGAACTCTTTGGGGTCAATCCATGTCGGCGAAGTGATGGCCTGCGGGAACAGCCGCTGTAAATCCTCGACATTTTTCTTAGAGGAGATCGGATCATCCGTCATATTTAGTATCAAAATTGGTGCCTTAACCTCATCGTAGTGATGGATGTGTATGTCCTTGCCAAAGGAATTGCTTACATATCCTGGATTGCTGCACCAATGTGCCCATTGCATGGCGATACCGGTTGGCAGGTCCTCTCCCCATCCCAGTTTTTTCGCTGGTACGTAGCCGAAGAACTTGGACGCGAGAGGGAAGTAGATGCTCAGTAGTGTTGCCGCTACGAAGCGGTCGGGCATGGCGATGTATCTTACGTAGCCAGTCGAACAACCGATAGCAATTACACTTGCCAATCGGTCGAAATTTGGCATCAATCCAAATAGAATGCCGCCGGCGCTGTGTCCAACTAAGTGTTTTGCAATAGTCGGATAGCGGTTGTCGAGCCAGGCTAAGGCCGCAGGCATGTCGAGCTCGCCCCAGTCTTGTTTTCTGGCGCGAGAGTGTTTGAGCGCAGGCGCGTCAATGGACTCGCCTATGCCTCGATAATCGAGTGTGAGTACGCTAAATCCCTGTTGGCACAACCAACGTGCAAATGGAAAGTAATAGCGCTGCCTTACGGCCGTGGCGCTGCAGACAAGAATTGCGGCATGCGGAGACTCGGCCTGGAAGTGGTAACCCACCAGTGTTAGGCCGTCAGTTGCCTGCAGCTCGACTCTTTGTGCCTTGATCTCGCTCACGGCAGTTATATACCCGTTCGGGCGTTGCTCAACAGTTGCCCTTAGTGCGTAACACGTTGAAAGAGCAACAGCAAGCGACCGCCGTGGGGTCCGGTATTGAGCGGCGTCATGCTCGTCACCTGATAGCCATAACGTAGATGCTCGAGGATAGCTTCGGCGATGTAATCGGCTGGCTCAATCAGTTGAATGATGGGCGGTGGCTCTTCATAAAATTCGCCCTTTGCATCGATTAAATCTTTCAGTTTTGCCATTCTTGATTTCCTTGTCTAACAACGTAACTACGAATCGAAATTCAGGCGTAGGTGAGGTGTCAAGAAGACTCACAACGGAAGCTGTGCCGGGCGCAGTCGCCAAGCCACACCAGCGCGAAAAGCACTATTAAAATTACCATCTCTAAGGGTTTAACTACCAGCCCCGTCTGAGGGCTTTGACAATTACTTCCACGCGGTCAGAAATGAGATAAGCTTCGCTTTCGTGATAGCCAGAGCGGCGTATGTCACTCATTTCCTTGTCTAGGCGTTGACACTCTTCATTGAGAATCTGCATAAGCAGTGTTCGCAGGCGTTGCACGATAGGCTCTATGGCATCGCGCTTGTCAGTTTTGTAGGCTTTTGTTGCCCAACCCACGATGTCTTTGGGACGAGGCCCGAGCGACATCGCATCGTAAATCTGGAAAAGATCTTGCTTGCAGCTTTCGATCTCGTAAAGCAATACTGCCGGTACTGCACCTTGGCTAAACCAGCTGGTGACAGCCTTCGTGTTGATCAGGCAAGTGAGAAGCATGGAGTCGTGTTTGCCGTCGTCAAGCTCTTCGTAAGAGTCATTCAGTCTGTTGGCACGATTGCGAATATAGACCAGTTGCTCGTGTCCGAGTTTGGCTAAGTAAGATGACTCGTGCAATCTTAAGGCCCGTTGACGCTGGCTTTCGTTTAACGGTTTGTCGGCACGCAGGCGCAACACGGCCAGTAAGAACATACTCTGCGGAGCATAACCTATGCCTGAGGCATAGCGTTCGTAGAGCGGATAGAGCAAGTCTGCGTGTTGTCCGAATTTGAGATTCAGGTCGTCGGCGATCATGCGAATGATCAAGACATCTTGTTCCATGTGTCCAAGTTCGTGCAGCAATGTCGACAGCAAATCTTCGGAAAGCGGCTCGTCATCAAAAAGTATGCGCCGGCTTAATTCGATGCATCCACCACCAACGACGTAGGCCGCAAGAATCGCCGGGTCGTCTGAAGTCGAAAGCGCCGCATTCGGTATGCCCAACGCTTGCGTCATCTTATTGATCAGTGGTTGCAATTGATTGACACGATATTCGCTCAATCTGCGCAATTCGAATTGTGTGCGGTCAAGCTGCTTTTGCAGACAGGCTTGCAGCGTGGGATCGGACTCTCCATCGACTGCGCTCAGCTGTGCCATTAGTTTCGCATGTCTGTGCAACAGTTCATCAGCTGCGATTCCATCCGTCCACTTGAAAGACGACGCCATCTGGCACACTTGCGTCAATAGATTGGTGTTGAGAAGTGGAAACGATTCCAGACCTTGTGGCAACATGCCGTTAGCATTTTGCGATTGCCACATGTTAATGAGGCTCATCGTAGCGCGATGGGCCACCAGGTCGTCTTCGTCTTTGCATGCAAAAGAGAGTGCTCTGTCTTTATCCTCAACCGAGATGTATTGAAGCATGTTCATCGCTTTCATCTTTACGTCTTGAGTGACGCTGTTGCTCGAATAGAGTCCGCGTGGCGCGCTCGGTTTCGGATCGCCTAGAATCTCCATGAGCGCTTCCACTTGCATCTCTGGACTGTTTGCCAGAGCCTTGAAAAGTTCATCGAAATATTGAGAGCTGTAAGAGGTGCTTTGCACCACGTCGAGCGCACCTAAGAGGTCGAGAACAGAGAGCAGCTTCGCTTTGCCGCTTTCTATCAAGCGAGCCATTTCACTGTTGGCGAGCCGCTCGAGGAATATTGAGAGCGCAAGGTCGAATTCGCCTTGATTGTACAAAACGACTGTTGCTGGCACTGCCGCTTTAGAAAAGCTGTCGGCAATTGCTGCCAGGAACTGAATACGCTCGGTTGCATTGAGCTTCCCCTCGACGATCTCGAGTACTGCCAGTCTGGCTATATCATCGTGCTCTGCCGACGTCGCTATCTCGAGAATATCGCCATACTTGCCTTGTCTGCCAAGTAAACGCAGTTGAATCTTGGCCGATTGCAGCTCGCGTGTCTTCAAGAGACCAGGGTCTGGTTGAGCTTGCTTTTTGCGGATGAAGAAATTGCGCAAATTCTTGCCGGCCGCACCAATCATCTGACCGACGATACCGACGTCGTTGACTAAGTCGCCAAAAATTTCCTTGCTTGCGTACATCCGCCTTCCCAACCCAAACGGGCAGCCATACTGGCAATTTAAGCGCTCGAGCCCTGGTTCACCAGCGTGAGATCACGTATCACTGCGGCGATGCATATTAAAAACAATGCATTATTGGCGGCAGTGCCCGCCAACGCAGGCTTTCGTAATGGATTTTGACAGCCTTTAAGTTACGGAGTTGTTATGGAAACGGGTAGACAAACCGGGTCTGACCCGGCGTGATACCGATGTGTTGAACGACGCGCTGGTAGTCCGGCATTCCTGGCCAATAGTGAACAGGCGGCGCTTTGCGTGACTGATTTACCAGGCGAAGTTCCAGCACGACTATGCCTCGCATATCCATTGTTGCTACTCCGATGGGAGTCTTTGGCTTCTCCTGCATCGGCGTCTCTTGTTCGCTCTCGACGAGAGGGGCTGACATGCGGGTTGAGCTATTGAACGTGGGAGCGGCGTATTGCTGCATCGATACCTCATGCGTTCTGTGACAGTCGACAGGGCGTCTATCGACATACTCAGATTAAGGGGCTGAGGGTGAAATTGGTGTGAAAAACCGCCATATGCTTGTTCGCTCTTTTTCCCTTGGGAGAGTGAGGTTTTCCCGCGCGATTTCGGCGATAATCTGGCAGTGCCTCATGTGAGGTCCTTTTCTGGGAGGCTCATGTAAAGACGGAGTGTTATTTGTCTAAAATTTTTTGCCGGTCTCAATGGTTGCTGATATCTAGTTCGATGTTATTTGCGATAAGCGTCGCTTTGTCTTTGTTCTGTAGCCCGGCTTTTGCCGAGAAAACTAAGTACGTTACTATTCCCATTTATTATTTGACTGACCGTGCCAAGGTCGGCGAAAAGTTCGGGACGCACAGGCGCTACCCTATTAAGTGCATGCACGAAATGTTCTACGGAACAGCGTTCATTACGGTTGCGAATGCACAGCACCTCGATACGAGCGACAAGACTATCGAGCAGCTGGGATGGCGTGGTTCAAATAAAAAGGGCGGAAAGACATCTCAAAAAGACATGATCTCGTCGGACGATTATGCTGCCGCCAAAAGCGAGTTTTTCAAACGCATTAAGACCGCACTCGATAAGACACAGCAAAACGAATTTGTCGTTTTCGTTCATGGCGCTTGCGATCCCTTTGAAGACAGTGCTCAAGATGCTGCCGACCTAGCCTATTACGTGAAGAAACCAGTCGTGATGTATTCCTGGCCGGCAGCGACGAAGTGGCGGAGCTACTTCGTTGACGGAGTTAATAACGAATGGTCGCAGGCGCACTTCAACATGTTCTGCAAAGACCTGTGTGACTTCAATGAGAAGAATCCGATTCAGGTAGTATTTGTCTCGCATAGCATGGGTAATCGACTTGTAGTGCGTTCATTGCCATTCAGCTACGGAAAAGGGTTGGTTCGAGAATGGGAGATCGTATCGGCGGATATCGACGCATCAACTTGCCGGCATTATTTGATGGGCATCACGGAAGACTCCTCTAAAATCCGCGTTTATGTCTCGAATAAGGACAAAATGTTACCGTTTGCGCAGATGCTAGCCGGAGGCTACTATCGAACCGGTGAAGCTGCAAATCAGGTGGTGGTACCCAAGGATTGGAAGGAGAAAAATCCTGGCCAAATAGAACGCATCGATTTCACCTCAATTGACAAGGGATTCACAGGCCATAGCATTCCGTTTGAGTTGCTAGGCAACATCATAAATAAAGATGCACCTCCGGACGGGTACGTATTAGAGCCCGAATCTTTGGTTCATGCAAATGGCCTTGTGCGCATTGCCAACCGGTCGGAAAAAATTGAAAACACTACGGGCGACCTGCCCAATCAGTTTTGCAAACGGGTCGTAAAGGTGAAGAAATGACCGAACCAGTTAACGAATCTGAGTCGCTTAAGCCGCCTGTCACTGATGTTCCGCACAAACATCACCTGACTGACGTTGCTTCGAGCGCGATGCATTCTGTAATTACTCCGAAGCGCAAGGAGTTTTTGAAAGAGGAAGCAAAGGCATTTCTTGCCATTCTTATTTATCTTTTGGCTGGATTTTCGTTTCTTGCTACGGCTCGTTGCCTGATTCTCATTCAGTTGGGCGTGAATATGTTTGTGCACGCGTATATAACTGCAGCAGTCGAAGCCGTGGCTTTAGCAAAAGTCGTTCTGCTTGCCCAGAAGCTGCGGCTCATGTCGCTTTTTGAGGGACGCTCTTTGATTGCCTCGGTTCTTTGGAAATCGGTGCTCATGACGGTAATAGTGGCTGCCGCCGAACATCTGGAGGAACGGTTCATTCCACACCCCTCAGTACATCCCATTCATCCGCTGCTTTTCACGTTTGCGCATCAGACGGCGAATCTTCTTCTGTTCGTTATTTTGTTCACCGTGCGGGAGTTAGACCGTTCACTGCCTAAAGGTGAGTTGCATCGTCTGTTTTTCCAACGCAGAGTTGATTTCAAACTGCGAAAAGACTAAGTATTAGGTATTACCGGAGCGATGTTCACAACCTCAGCGCTGAACAATCGTATCATTCATACGATTGTTCAGTATTTGCAACTACCAGCTGCCGCCGCCGTCTGAACTCGAGCCTGAGTCGCTGGATGAATCCGAAGACCCGCTGTCCCAGCTCCATCCGCTGTTTGAAGTGTCCGATGTATCCCAGATGCTCGGTCCGTCATCATAGCGATTGTTATAAGCGTCATACCTGTCTCTCCATGAACTGGAGCGGTAGTCGCTTGAGTAAGTGCTACCTTGACTGTAAGGATGGTATGCAGTTACCGGCATAGAATCCATCGCTTGCCTTTGCCGCATGCGGTCAAGAAATAGTGCTATCGCCGCCAAACCACCTGCTTCCAGATAGGCATTTTCAGGCGTCACTACCCATGATGGCGCGCGATATGAATGCCCAGACGGAAACGAGACGATATTGCTTCGCTTATTTGGCCTCTCTTCTAACGCCACAGGTTGTGGTATAACGCCGACGTTGGTTTCATCCTGAAGAGGCGTCGCCGCAGGAATGGTGGCATTCGGTTCGTAAGTTGGCACATAGCCGGTTAGCTGATTAACCTCTGCAAGCAAGCCGTTAACGGCTTGGTCTAGTGTGGCGATATAGCGGTTGCATCGTGCGATGGCGGCAGTAGTTTCGCCGCATTCCGACGGACTGCTCAACAACTTTTGAGTCTCTTCGTATGCCTTCTCCAGAGTAAGTAGCTTCGCGAAGAAGTCAGAGATGTCTCTAGCGAGTTTGGCGTTGTTCTGCGAGTCTAGGTAGTCGGAACCTAATCCGAGTTGGTTAGCTTTTTCGTGTAGCTTGTCGATTGATTTCTGTAGGGCAGCAAAATTTTTGATGTTGTCGCTCTTTTGTTTCTTTCGCACGAATACGAAGCCGAGAACCAAAACCGTTAGTATTGCAGCGAGAAGTGCCGGTGTCGGAAGGAGCGGTACGGTGTTATGAGCCCCGGGAATTGGTGCTGGTTGAGCAGCCGCCGTTCGTGCTTCGGTCATCGGCTTACCGGACTGAACTGTCGATGCTGTTGGCGGCGTTGATGCTGTCTCCAAGGCTTGCCGCTTGCCGGTAAGTTTACTATTGGCTGCCTGTAACGAAAGGCGCACAGCAGAACTTAAGTCTCCGGCTTTCATATAGGGCACGAACTCTTTAGGAATAAGCTCGTTTGTAATGTAGTCGGTAGTGACACCGCCTTTATTCAATCGTGGCGAACCAATAATGCGTACTTTGTGTCCCTTTAAGTCGACAACCATCAACATGGTATTGCCGGTGTTAGTGCGCCATGCCCGCGATACATCGAGAGCCAGACTATGCAGGTCTGGGCTTGTGTAGTTAGCTGGTAGAATCAGTACTTTTGCGCTGTAATCGAGGTTCGTGCACGACTGGTTTAAGTTTGCAATCGCGGTCGGCGTAAGCTTGTGGCTTAAATCAAGTATTGGAGTTTCCGGTCGGTCCGTGGGAATGAATTCCGGCATGTAGCCCATGGAATTGGTTCCTTTAAATTTGTAGTTTAGGGGGCGGGTGTGAGACTCGGTACCTGGATTCCTACACTCCTATCTTATAAGTGTGCTTTCGGCGACCACGGCGAACTCACATATTCCTTTTATATTGCTGCTTTTGGCAGCGGTCCTGGTTCTTTTGCAAAACGCAGAAAACAGCGGCAGCCCGGTCGCTGCCGCCGTTTTTTGTTTCCTAACGCTTTCTTCCTTTTCTAAACGGGGAAAGGATTTCTTTCGTTGAATTGCGCCTGGTGCCAATAGGGGTAGATTTTCGGCACCTCGCTCGCTGCATCCAGTTTCGCTACTTGCTCTTTCGTGAGGTTCCAGCCAACTGATTCCAGATTTGCGCGCAGTTGTTTTTCATCTCTGGCTCCGATGATCAGGCTCGAGACGGTCGGTCTTTGCAAAAGCCAGTTGAGAGCAATCTGAGGTACTGTTTTTCCAGTCTCCTTTGCCACTTCATCTAGTGCATCGACCACTTTGTACAGATACTCATCCTCTACTTGCGGACCCATTTGGGCCGTTTTGTGCAACCTGCTATCGGCGGGAATATCTTGCCCGCGGCGAATTCTGCCGGTCAATCGGCCCCATCCTAGCGGGCTCCAGACAAGGCAGCCGACTTTCTGGTCTATGCCTAACGGCATAAGCTCCCACTCGAATTCACGACCGATGAGCGAATAGTATGATTGTTGTGCAACATATCTCGTCCAACCATAACGATCTGAGACCGCTAGCGATTTCATCAGGTGCCATCCTGAGAAGTTGGAGCAAGCAATGTATCTGATCTTGCCCTCTTTTACCATGTTGTCGAGCGTGCTCAGCACTTCTTCGGCCGGCGCCACCGCGTCGAAGCCGTGCAGGTGATAGATGTCTATGTAGTCGGTGCCCAAACGTTTGAGACTTTTTTCCAGAGAGGCAATTAAATGGTATCGGGATGAACCGACGTCGTTTGGTCCGTCTCCAAACCTGAAAGTGGCTTTAGTTGAAAGCAGTAACTTATCGCGCTTACCGTGAATCGCTTTGCCGAGAACTTCTTCAGAAAGTCCGTTGGAATAGATGTCTGCTGTGTCGAAGAAGTTGACGCCGGCATCCATACAAATATCAATCAGTCTTTTTGCTTCAGGGACGTCTGTGCTTCCCCAAGCTTTGAAAAAATCGTTGCCACCGCCGAAGGTGCCCGTACCAAAACAGAGGACAGGCACCTTTAAGCCTGAACCACCGAGCTGTCTGTATTCCATTACCCGCCTCCAATCAGCTATGAGCCTAGCTGTACTTGAGCTAGACCGGACATGTGATGTATGACTGTAATTTTAGTCTAATCGAATACTTGCAACAAGTGCTATCAAAGTGACGAGATAATATCCTTGCGGTAACCAAATCTGATTTCAAGATCGTTCATAACTTGTTGACAAACGACAACCTTCGTCATAATGTATGCTGCATGAACATAGCCGACAACTTTAATACCCCATCGCCAACCGACCTCTTGCAAGGTGGGAAAGACGGGCATTTACAATAACGTTGTTGAAGCAGTAAATCCGTTCGAAGCCACCGCAAGCGAGTGGCTTTTTTTGTGCAATATGAGAACCAAAAAGAGGCAAATAAAAATGCGCTGGTCCCGAATGTTCATCCCCACACTACGCGAAGAACCTGCACAGGTGGAAGCTGTTAGCCACAGACTTCTGTTGCGTGCCGGCTACATCAAACAACTCACCTCAGGTGTGTACAGCCTGTTGCCTCTTGGGCAAAGATCGCGTTTGAAGATTGCCGAGATCATCAGGCAGGAGATGAACAATATCGGCGGTCAGGAGTTTCTTTTGTCTGCGTTGCAACCGCTTGAACTCTGGGACGAGTCTGGTCGAACCGAGATCGTCTCTGACATTATGTTCAAGCTGAAAGACCGCAAAGGCTCGCAGCTTGTGTTGGGCTTGACGCACGAAGAGGTCTTCACAAGCATCGCCCGCACTTTTCTTGTCTCATACAAGCAGCTTCCGCAAATCTGGTATCAGTTGCAGACAAAATTTCGTGATGAAGCGAGACCAAAAGGTGGATTGCTGCGTGTGCGCGAGTTCACGATGAAAGACTCTTATTCGTTCGATTGTGATGAAGCCGGGCTCGATGATGCTTTTCAAAAGCACTACGCCGCTTACCGCAGCATTTTTTCTCGATGCGGTTTGAATTTTAGAGCAGTCGAAGCGAGTTCTGGCGCCATGGGAGGCACTGCTTCGGTCGAATTTATGATCGATACTCCGGCTGGTGAAGACTCACTTTGCTTGTGTCAGTCGTGTGACTACGCTGCCAATCTGGAGAAGGCGCAGTCGAAGTCTGAGTCTCGGGCAAGCGATGGCGAATGTGATGAGCTGGTTGAATTCGCCTCGCCGGGCGTGCGTACAATTCGTGAGTTGGAGGACTTTGAGGGCGGTGCGCCGGCTGACCGCCAGATCAAAACATTGGTATTTGTTGCCGATGACAAAGTAGTTCTAGCACTTGTCCAAGGCGATCAGGAGTTGAACGAAAGTAAGTTGCAGGCGGTTCTTGGTGCGCGTGCTTTGCGAGTAGCAACGGAGATTGAGATATTCGATGCCCTTGGGGCGCATCCTGGTTCACTCGGGGCATGCCACGTCACCAGCGGCGAAGGACACAAGGTAAAGCGCATAGTCGCAGACCACCGTTTGTATCGGCGAATAGACATGGTGACTGGCGCAAATAAAGATGATGTGCACTTGCGAAACGTCAGTGTCGCACGTGATATTCCCGCCGCTCAATTCGTGGACTTGCATACGGTTAAGGCGAATGAGCCCTGTGTTAAATGTGGTGCACCGCTGGTGATGCAGAAAGGGTTGGAGATAGGTCACATATTTAAACTCGGAACTCGCTATTCTGAAACAATGAATGCAAGTTTCTTGAGCGCTGATGGCTCGCGATGTCCCCTATTTATGGGCTCTTATGGAATTGGTGTTGAGCGTTTGCTGGCCGCAATCGCAGAGCTTTCACATGATGAGCATGGTTTGGTCTGGCCTCTTGCCGTGGCACCGTTTCAGGTATTGATCGTTCCTATCAACGTTCGGGATGGTGCGCAAATGGATGCAGCGGAGCAACTGTACTCTCAGCTCAAGTCACAGAATGTTGATGTACTAATTGACGACCGTGACGAACGTGCCGGTGTTAAATTCAACGATGGCGACCTGATCGGCATTCCGTATCGAGTGACGGTCGGCAAGAAGATTGCCGATGGTAAAGTTGAATTGACGAATCGTGCGACGAAGGAACGGGTCGACGTGTCGCTCGCGGAAGCTGTAAATCAGTTGACGGCTTCCATACTACAGACGGGGCATTGCCTTAGCTAGCTACGCGCAGTGAATCGTCAAGACCATCGTTGAATAAGCCAATCAGCCCTCGCACATCGAACATCATATTCAAGCGGTTTTTGATCAGCTTAATCGACTCCGTCCACTTCGTATGATGTGGACCATATGCAGCTGCTTTCTCTTTGTTCGACTGCTTATCCATATTCATGCTTACGAACTTAGTCTGGTTCCACGATTGCACCATGATCTGAACGCGACTCTTTCCGTCTGCGCTGTTCGGCGGCGGTCCATGCAAGAATTGCCAAAGTGGGAGCGAGAATTTATATTCGTTTGGTGGCGCCACCCCGAGACATTGTCCAACCATATTTGGTTCGGCCGGGGATGGACGATAGCCGCCACG
This sequence comes from Oculatellaceae cyanobacterium, assembly GCA_036702975.1. Lineage (GTDB taxonomy): Bacteria > Cyanobacteriota > Vampirovibrionia > Obscuribacterales > Obscuribacteraceae > DATNPX01. The sequence goes on along the minus strand of DATNPX010000059.1, from coordinate 247,068 downwards.
TTGTTCGAGCACTGAAAGAAGTGCTAAGCCGCCTACGGAGAGCCCGGAGACGATGTTGAGCATGTTGGATGCTCGCACCCAACGGGGGTTGCCACTTAAGCCCAACTCACCATCGATGATGGTGGCAAGAATGTTGAGTTGAAAGAAGTTGACATTGTTCGTGAGCGCGATAGTTTGGTCTCTGCTTCGCGTCATCCTTCCGAGCACATCGTACTCGATAGCGATTTCGGCATCAAGAATGTCCTCCGCAACACGTACGTCGAGAGCAGCAACGAGTATTTTTCTGAGAAGCTCGCAGCGGGCGGCAACAATTGCTGGCGATAAGCTGTCCCCACTCTTGTTATTTGTCGCTACCACATTTAGTTGCACTCCTGCGTCGATCAACTTGACCGTTTCTGCGGCGACCGGTGTCAGGCTTGCCACTGCTTCCACCGGGGCAGAATTCGCTGGTATTGGTGCTGCACCGGTTTCCCGCAAGAGCGCAAGCAGTTCGCCATCGAATGATTCGAGGTGCGCAAGGAGCTCATGCAGCATTGAAACTCGATTGCTGACGATTTTGATCGTGTCGTATTTTGCTGATGGTTCGCCTGCGAGGGCTTCGGTTGTTTTCTTCTTGTCTATGTTGACGCTTGTGACTTTGTGCTCTTTCCAGTAGTTGATCAATTGCTCGCTGCGATTGAGTTGTGAGTCAGGTGCTTTGGACGATAGAAATTCAGTGATAATCGGAGAGAATTTGTAGTCTTCTTCGATGGGAAGGTTGAAGACGTCGGCTAATGAATTGGGTTTGCCGTCTATCGGTCTCTTGCCACCTCTCAGGATGCGCAGCGCATTGATGGACAGCGCGGTACCTATACCGCCGCTGATAACGAACATCTCGTTTCCGACCTTTGGATAGCGCTCAAGGTATTTGTATCCGGCAATCGAACCAAAAACGCCGGCTTGGATGAAGTTCATCTCGAAGTTGCGTTGTAGGGCTTTGCCGCGTTTGGCTAACAGTTCACTCAATACAACATCGTTTGCATAGTTTATCTCTGAGTCGATCTGATCGGCCGAAACACGAACTTCCAGAGCACCATACAAGACGCTTTCTAGTAAGTTCAATTCCAGCGTCTCCTTTGTTCTTTGGTCGATAGAGCCATCCTTGTTAGCGTTAGCGGAAAGGAGCTGTCCAACCTGTCCTTGAATTCTCAAAAGCCTGGCAGCTTCGATGGCACGTGCATCTAACCCGAGAGCTTTTAGTGCTGCCGAGTTGTCTTGGTCGCTCGCCGGGCGGACATTTGGTGACATTTCTTTCAGAAGATTGAGCAGTGAGTTGTCCATATCCAAAATGTATGTTCGCAAAGACCAAAGCAGAAGAATTCTTGTATTTAACTGATGAATAGTCTTGCTTTTCCCGTCTCTTAGGCTTACAAGAGTGTCTTCTCTTCGCGGATCAACGCCATAGCGAGTCTTCCATTGCTCGAACATTTCTTCCTTGCGGGAAATATTTGCTCCGGGAGCGGGCGTCTGAAGGAATGCCTCTACATACGGTGGCAGAGCTGATGTGTCAACCGGACCTCCACTAATAAATGCCAGCACTGATTTGGGTGGTGCAACATCCCTAGTTCTTGCGGTTCTTTGCTGGACCATCGAAGCGACCGGCAAAAACAAACCTACCGCTGATCCGGTTTGAGTGCATTCGGCAGAGGCATGGAACTGCTTGTTGAGGCGCAAAAACGGTTCCATTGAATAGAGCGTACCGAGCTGAGCGAAGTTCATCAAGGTGAATCCTTCGTTGATAAGGTCTTGCTTGCGCTGCGCTCGACGCATTACGTTGTAACTGAAGGAAAGTTCGCGGTCGTTTCGGTCACAAGCTCGGCGTACCTCTATATATCCCAAAAGAATCTTCTGCAGTATCTGGCTGCGCAATGCTCTTTGCTCGTCTGATTCAGCGGATGTTCTAATCTGAACATAACGGTCTAACTGGCTACGAACCCCAAGAATGTCTGCCATTTGTGCAGCCTCGAAGTTTGCGTTGGACCTCGAGCGTACTGCCATATAAGCAAAGGTTGACGGTGCAATGAATGAGAAACACATAAGCAGTACAAATAGTGCTCGAATCGCTTTGTTCATTTGCAACCCGCTCCTATGTTCGTCGATTGCCGTAACTTTCCACATCAATGTGTTCTGATCAGAACCATGCTCAGCTTTGGAAGCTAGCTAATGCTGCCACATTGACAAGGGTGGATTGTAAAGGTTGTTCCTTAACAACTCATAATGCGTCTTGCTCGGTGTGGAAACCGGTTAAGCATCGTATGTGGTGTCAATGCTATGAAGATTGCGGCGACAATACGAACGGAAAAATTCTCTCAGTTCTCATTTTTTAGAAATCGTTATTTAGTAAGGGTTTAGAGTGAGATGCGCCGCCGATTTCGGTAGTAGATTAGACTGCAACGTATATTGTTTTGAGCAATCGAATTTTTCGCTCGCGAAGGCTCGAACGATCGATATCAATGAGTTAGTATGGCTGAGCTTACTTTTAGGGAGATACAGATGTCAATTGTCTCTAAGCCCAAATTATCGTTAGCGCGCAAAGGGATCAACTCTCTTCTTGCCGTGGCGATTGCCTTCCTTTCATTTGGAATGGCGAGTCCATTACCGGCAACTGCCGAGGAGAGTTTTTTCGGGGTCAAATACGATCCTGCAGTTCACTCACTGAAGGCGACTGCTGATGACGAACCTTATGTAAAACCGGCACCAATGCCGGCTCACGACTCGATGCACTACCTTCAACCCTGGGATGGATATTGCAATAAATCCGATCTCCCGGAAGATGAAGCAAAACGGTTGCCTTGTCAAACATCCAATGTAAAGCCGTTGCCCAGATACATGGGCGCTGAATTAGGTGGCAACAAGTGGATGCATATGGCTTGCGACGAAGCTCTCAAATCTGTGCAACATGGCGGTGGACCTTTCTCGACTGTTATCGTCCAAATAGACAACGACACGAACAAAGTAATTCGTTATTGGGTTTCGTGGAACCGCGTTGTGGAGTGGGTCGACCCTACTGCGCACGGTGAAACGACCGCCATCCGTCAGGCCTGCCAGGAGCTAGGTGTCTTCGACTTGGGTAATATCCGAAAAGACGATCCAAAGCTTAAGTTGCCGCAGACTTGCGCCGTGTCGCACTGTGACCTTTACACCTCGGCCGAACCTTGCCCTATGTGCTATTGCGCAACCCGTTGGGCCAGAATTAACAACATCTATTTCGCAGCCACTGTTTATGATGCGGCCGCACAAGGTGTTGGTTTTTCCGACCAACCAATTTACGTTGAGCTGAGCATGGATTACAAAGATCGCCAAAAGATGGGGGTCAATGCCTTTCAGTGTACTGAAGACAATTCACTTGATGCCTTCAACCACTACAAGCGCAGTGCAAGAACAAAATACTAATCGCATGCATAGCGTCGCGATTAATATAGATATTTAGTTCAAGGGACCCTAGACTCTAGGGTCCATTGTTCTTTTAATTTGCATATGCAAAAACTGGGACTCGCGGGTCCATACGTGACTAATAGAAGACAAGGGAGAGCGCAATGCCAAGCAAGAAATCTGGCGGAGAAGACCGACAACCTGAGGGCAAAAATGTTGGACGCAGGCGATTCCTCGCCAACGGACTTGTAATTACTGGTTCGTTGCTTGTTGGAACTAGTGCTTTAGCAAAAGAATATTTGGCAAAGAAGTCCGCGAATGCTATCGACTACGAACCTTTGAAAAAAGAATTAAAAGGTACGCTTGCGATGCCTGGCGATGCCAACTACAGCAAGTTTGTTTACTCTACGCTTTGGAATCAGTTGCGCCCACAAAATAGAGTTCCGAACGTTGTCGTTCGAGTAGCAGACGAGCAGGATGTCGTCAAGGCAGTAAAGTTTGCCAAAGCCAACAACCTGAAAGTGGTTGTGCGTGGCGGCGGTCACAACTGGTGCTGTCCATCATTGCGTAAGGGGGGCATGCTTGTCGACCTGACTGAATTGAACAAAGTCATTTCAATCGACACGCTAAATAAAGTTGCCGTTCTTCAACCGATTTTGAGTAATCGTGAGGTTCAGGCGGCTCTCAATGAAAAGGGGTTGTCTTATCCCACAGGTCATTGCCCGCAAGTGAAGATCAGTGGCTATCTGCTCGGCGGCGGTATGTCTTGGAATCAAGGGACCTGGGGCGCTGGTACAGCCAGCGTAGAAGCTATTGAACTCGTTACTGCGGACGGTGAATTGATTAAGGCATCCAAGGACGAACATCCGGACTACTTTTGGGCGGCTCGCGGCGGCGGATCCGGCTTCTTTGGTGTGGCGGTGCGCTATCACTTAAAGTTGTATGATTTGCCTAAAGCCATCACCGGCAGTGTCTATTACTTCCCTCTAGACCAGTCAGAAAAAGTTGGTGACTGGTTATCCGCGACTGCACCAAAACTGAATCCATGCATTGAATTGAGCCAATTTATCGTGCAGGCTCCGAAAGAGATTGCCGAGCAGTGCAAAGGGCACAATGGTTGGGCGTGCATGGTGACGGCGACTGCTTTCGCTGATACCGCGGAAGAAGGTGCTAAGGTGCTGGCACCGTTCGAGCAGTGTCCTGTGAAGTGTCTGTCTAAGACCATCAATTCGCCGCTTAATTTCACGCAGTTGTTTGATGCATCCGGCGCGATGTGGCCTGAACTAGTACGCAGCCGAGTCGATGCACACTATTCAAACGCAAGCGCCGGTGCTATTTTTAAAGACATCTGGAAGCACTTCTTGCATGCACCATCAACGCTGACGGTATTTTTGTATGCGGTCTTTTGCGGACCAAATGTTCCGGCACCGCTGCCTGATTGCGCATTCTCCATGAGTTCAAAACTCTATGGCGGCCCGTGGACCACCTGGAAAGATGGCAACGACGATGAAGTTAACATGAAATGGCACGAGCAGCTAATGGATCTCATCAAACCCCACATTCATGGCTACTACGTATCAGAGTCAGACACAGTCGGACACCCTGAGTACTTTAAGAAGGCGTACTCGCCACGCAATCTTGAGCGCTTAAGCGAGCTGCGAAAGAAATACGATCCGACTGGCGTATTTTTCGCTCCTGGTGAAGGCGTTTAGTGCGAACCACAGTAGTTAGGTTCTAAGAGAAATTCTAGGCTCCGAAAAATCTAGAAGGTCCTAAAGATTGACCGCCTTCATCCCTTGTTCGTGATAACGCTGACCTGCAGTCACACCGACTGAAAAGACCGAATCTATTGCTTTTAGCTCGTCTGCCGTTAGGTGAATCGTTGCTGCGTCCATATTCTGATCCAGGTACTTGATTCGTTTGGTGCCCGGAATAGGAATAATGTCGTCGCCCTTTGCGAGCACCCAAGCTATGGCCAGTTGGCTAGGAGTGCACTTCTTTTCTTGCGCCAACTGTTTTATCTCGTCGACGAGCTTCATGTTCTTGTTGAAATTGTCGCCCTGAAAACGCGGAGAATTTCGGCGATAGTCACCATCCGGAATGTCCTCAAATTTTTTGAACTGCCCCGAAAGAAAACCTCTTCCAAGAGGACTGTAAGCGACAAAGGCGATATCCAACTCGCGCACCACAGGTAGTATCTCGTCTTCCACTTCGCGAGTCCAGAGAGAATATTCGCTTTGAAGTGCCGCGATCGGATGCACTTTCGATGCTTTGCGAATTGTCTGTGCTCCTGCCTCCGACATACCTAGAAAACGAACTTTGCCTTCTCTTACGAGCTCTTTCATAGCACCGATCGTTTCCTCGATCGGAACTTTTGGATCTACTCGGTGTTGATAGTAGAGGTCAATTACATCGACTTTGAGGCGTTTCAAACTTGCTTCGCAGCATTGTCTAACGTAGTCTCTGTCTCCTCGCACTCCGAGGAACGTGCCACCCGGACCGCGCACATTTCCGAACTTAGTGGCGAGAACAACTTTGTCGCGCCGTCCGGTTATCGCCTTCCCGACAAGCTCCTCATTGATGCCTGAGCCGTACATATCTGCTGTATCTAGAAAATTTCCGCCGGAAGCTACATATCGATGAATCACTTTAATCGACTCTGAATCGTTCATATCATCGGGCGAATAAAATTCGCTCATGCCCATGCAGCCTAGACCGATTTCAGATACCCGCAACCCACTGCTTCCGAGTGTTCTTTTTTTCATTATTTAACTCCTGCAAAATCTGTATTTCTTGAAACCGATTCGTACCGTTTCAGGTCGTTGGTTAAGGCTGCGATTTTCTTGTTGACCCGAGTGAATGCGTCAGGACCGAGCACCAATCGCAGTGGTGGCGCTTCTTCTAGTGTTACATCAAAAATGGCTTCCGCTGCCCGAGTGGGGTCACCGGCTTGGTTGCCATCTAGCGAATTCCACAATTCATACATGGGATTGAGGTGAGAGTATTCTTGACTTAACGCCGAAATCTTCAACGACTTGTCTGAGAGGAAATCGGTGCGGAAAGCTCCCGGCTCAACGATGGTTACATGCAATCCTAACGGTTCAACCTCCTTGGCGAGACTCTCCGACAGCCCCTCCAGTGCAAATTTACTTGCTGCATACAAGCCACCGCCAGGAGTGGCGTCTATACCTGCAATCGATGAAATATTGATTATGTGTCCGCTGCGTTGAGCCCTCATAGATGGCAAAGCTGCTTGAATAACATTTAGTGCTCCGAAGAAATTTGTTTCAAACTGTTGTCTTGCATCCAACGCCGAGACATGTTCGATCGGTCCGAGTTGCCCGTAACCAGCATTGTTTACGAGAACATCCAACCGCCAATAGCGCTCGTAGGCTTTTTCGAGGGCGACAAATACTTGCTCGCGATTGTTTACATCCAGTGCCAAAACATGCAAATTGCCATTGCTTGCATGCAGGTCGTGATTACCGTCACGTGATGTGCCGATGACTGAATCACCACGTGTGAGCGCCTCTTGCGCGATTGCTTTTCCTAAGCCCCGTGAGATGCCGGTTATAAACCACACCTTTTTTTGCTGATTCGAACTGTGCGAACTATTCAGATTACTCATATTGTTCATGTTCAATACTTCTTTATTTGTAGAGTTGCAGGCATATGATTCGCCCCGTAATAGACAATCTACAGTCGCAGTCGCTCTACCCTCAATGCCTAATCGTGTCGGACACTTGCCTAATTCTCTCGATTTTCCCAACAATCGGTTGGAAAGCAGCAAAAACCTTGCCTGATCCTATAGGATGGCATAGTAGAGCGAGCCGTCCAGTCTCAGTTATCGGTTTGAAATCTGCACTATGCAGCTAACAATGAGGGAAAAATGAGTGCCTCACATACTGCCACCTCAACTGGTGTTATCGCTAACAATCGCTTAGCCGAGCTGTTAGTGCCCTTAGCAAAAACTGACGGTTTGAGTAGTTCAGTGCTTGACGCCGTGCGATTTATGCGTGCCACCAAAGCGATGCCGCGCGCTCCTGTTATTTACGATCCAAGCATAGTGATTATCGCTCAAGGACGTAAGCGGGGCTATGTTGGAGAGCACTCATTCACGTATGACGCGAATAACTATCTGGTGCTGTCCATTCCACTTCCTTTCGAATGTGAGACCACCGCAACAGTTGACTCACCGCTATTGGGTGTCTCGATCAAAGTCGAACCATCGATCGTTGCTGAACTACTGCTCGAACTTGACGATCGCACCGAAGGCAGTAACGACGTCTTGAGGGGATTTATCGCGACGCCACTCAATGCCGACCTTTTGGATGCGACAGAACGCTTGCTGAGAACTCTGAGCACGCCTGCGGAAGCCCGCATTCTGGGACCACAAATTATTCGCGAAGTAATCTATCGGATACTGTGCAGTGAGCAAGGTGACGCGCTCAAGGCTCTTGTGACGAGGCGCAGCAAATTTTCCCACATTGCAAAAACTTTGCGTCGAATTCATACCGACTTCGCGGATAAATTAGATGTTGAAACTTTAGCAGAAGAAGCCAACATGAGCGTTTCTGCTTTCCATCATAATTTCAAAGTTGTCACTTCCATTGCGCCACTGCAATACATCAAATCTGTCCGCTTGCACAAAGCTCGCATGTTGATGGTGCAGGAAGATTTGAATGCCAATGTTGCCGCAACGCGTGTTGGTTATGAAAGTGCTTCTCAATTTAGCCGTGAATTTAAGCGCATGTTTGGCAGTTCGCCTGCTGAGGAAGCTGCTCGCATGCGTGCCGGTACATAGGCGAGCCGGTGCATCGACAGACCCGCACATAGAGGCCGGGCTGCTAACTTAAGGTGTTGGAGTGTTTTCGGGCATCTGCTTGCTGTCGTGTACAACCATGCAAATCTCAAGCAACGGGCGCGTCATCTGCAACGTAATCGCTTTCACTTGTCCCATCATGATCAGTTTATCTGAGACTAGCTCTAAGTCTCCGGTGTAAGGAGCATTTCCTGTTAAGAGCATGATGCTTTCGGAACTTGTGTTGTGCCGAAAGTAATTTATATATGGGTCTTTACGCCAGCGCTCTTGAATTATCTGTTTGCGTGATTTCGTTTCACCAGGGGCTGCAGTATTGAGGTAGAGCCAGACCACACCTGGATAGTCCACACGCGGTATCGGTGTCACATCGAATATCTTGGTCAGCATGTTTGGATAAATCTGTCGTTTATAAGTGCCGCCCGTCGAAGAGCGCGTGGCAACGGCCGAAAAGATAGACGGCACAATACCGGCGATGATTCCGATAGACCCTGATGGGATCGAATATTTGGGACGATTATAAGTCGGTATATCGAGAGCTTCGGCGACTGCCCAGAGCGCGCCATTTGTGCGGAAAGCGTTGATGTTGGCTCTATTGACTTTGTCGTCGCGTTCTTCGCCAAGCAAGCGTCTAGCTTCTTCCAGCACCACTTCTTCTTCTTCGATTTCACCCCGCACACAATCTATCTGAAGTCGCGTCTCCTCAATGGTTTCCAGAAGGGTGAACTTCAGATCCCAACGCTCTTCCTTTTGGTCGATGCTAAGGTTAGAGCTTTTCGCCAACTTATTTAGTTCCGAAAGCCGTTTTAGTTTGTCCTTGATGCCCATTAAGTCTGCCAGTTGAAGTGCCTCGGCAGACATCTCTGGCGCTAGCGGGTCGCTATGCACTGTGAGAATCGGGCTAACAGATGCGTTTTTTACCGCCCTGCTGATTTTCTTGTGACCTTTCAAGATTGTCGTAGCGTCGCTACTCAGGGCGCTGAAAAGTAAACATAATACTGCAGCCGCAACGCTTCGCTTGAGGATCTTGCCCAACAGCCTCGCCCCTTCGTCGCCTTCCTTGCCAACCAGCCTAAGGCGGTCATGGCGGGAAGGGAACCAACAAAAGTTACCACTTTTGGCTGCTTTTCTGGGCGGGAAGCGGTCCTGTCGATGAGGAAAAGCATTTCATCTATGGTGCAGACTCATAAATGCGAGGTTTCGCGTTCTTTCGGGCAGGCTGTAGCGGCTATTTGGAACCGTGGGTATTCGGTGTGAAATCTAACCCCGTGAGACTTTCGGTTAAAGATTCGGCTGCTTCGGTCTCTATTGGCAAAACTGCAAGCCAAAGTTCAGCGCCGCCAACCTGGTCGATTGTGTTCAAGGCTGCTGTCTGCGTTGGTGTCTGCCAGCCCTCGCTGAAAGAGTAGACACCAATAATCGCGCCTTCAAACAGATAGGTTATGGAGATTGCTCCTTCACCGTTATCTCTGCAAACTATGCAACCTGTACGTTTATTGTTCGCCACCATGCGCGCGCATTTAGGATAAATCTCTGACGCGGGCGCGCCGTTGAATACTTGATTGAGACCACCATGAAATAGCGCAGCTGCGGCAAGCGCCAATTCGTCCGTCAATTTATAAGTGTCGAGCAGGTTACCCTGGCTAACCAGGTCGTCCATGATTTGGTTGAAAGCCTGTTTGCCGAATCGCTGTTCCTCACCGCGCCTGCCGTAGACGCATCCTATCAATCGTCCACGATAGATAAGCATGGCTGAACGCGATTTTGTCGATTCGGAAAATACACGCAGGCAGCAGGAGATTTTTTTCGATTCAATTGAAAGAAGAAGCGTCTGCAATCGCAAGGTATCTGTTTCGGTAATTTCGTGCCCGTAACGGCTCTGCGGCATCGGCAGCAAGCCTAGGGTTCTACGCGTGGAACCTTCATCGTCAAGTTTGATGTCGCACAGTGTTGCCGCTGCATCCGGTGATAGACGTTTTTGATTGAGAGGCAATATCTGTTCACCTCGCCGGCTGTTTAGTAACAGCGATTGCGATGTCTGATTGCGTTTAAGCATTTTCGGAAACTTCACTTTGGATTGTTTGGGGAGCCCTTTGCCAATCCTGCAATTACCGGGCTTTGTAGTTTCAAAGTGTAAGCCTGAAATGTGTTTAAGATGTGGCTAAAGCTGCCGAAATCATTACGGTTTTGTGAAAATTCAGTATGTCGAGAACTTGCCGTCGCACTGCGTGGCCGTAGCGTCCCGACTTCTCTGCCCGAGGTGGTTCTCCCGGCGATACCATCCCGGATGTTTCATCTGGTTGTTCCTCGAACTGTAAACTGGTGCGTTTTCCGCAGTTGGGGCAAACCTCTAAGATTAGCTTGCTATGCGGAGTGTACGAGTTGTAGTTTCGTCGCATCGCGCTTGCATCGTAGGTTTATTCTTGAGTCTAGACACAAACTTGACAAAAAGAGATGGATTTTGTCGCCCGCTTAGCAGATGCAGCTGTATAACATGCATGTACGGTTTGCACTTTTAAGAAGGTATATATAGGTATTACAAGGAGATTCGACAGTGAAGAATTCGCAAGAGCTTCAAGAAGATGAGAATGCCTCCGACACGGAGGGAAGTAGTTGTAGCGTTGATAACAACTGTGCTCTACAACCAACAAAGTTTTATAGACAAGTAACGGTAACTCTCTCGTCTCATGCAAGACACAAAACAGAATCCGTAGATGCCGACGTTGTGGCACCACGGAAATTTTTTGACGGAATGGCTGGTCCATAGCTTTCGCAAACACAACCCAAATGTTTAAGCCCGCTTGCTGAACACGTATTGCGCCGGGCTAGCTAATAAACGACATCCGATAGCTTAGAGTCTTGGAAGACGCTACAGCCTATCTCGCTGCGAAATTGAGGAAGGTTATGAATAGAATAGTCATTAAATTTGGTGGCACATCCGTTATGGATTTAGACCGGATTCGCGACGCTGCCAAAATTGTTCTTACCGAAGTATTGCATGGAAACCAAGTTATTGTGGTTGTTTCAGCCATGGGGCACAGCACCGACCATTTGATAGATATGGCCAAGGAGTTGCAACATAAGCCAGATGCTCGTGAGCTCGATTATTTGATGGTGACAGGCGAGCAAGTTTCATGTGCGTTGCTTACGATGGCCATTCAATCGTTAGGCGGAAAGGCGAGGTCGTTCGACGGAGGCGCTGCCGGTATTCTTACTGATTCGACATTTGGTTCAGCTGAGATTAAGCAGATTAACCCGCAAGCACTGCTGTCTTATTTGAATGACAATTGCGTACCTGTTGTTCCTGGATTTCAGGGACGCGATGCATTCGGTCAATGGACGACACTCGGAAGAGGCGGTTCCGACACAACCGCAATTGCCTTAGCAGCTGCCGTTTCCGCGCAGCGGTGCGATATATACACCGATGTGACAGGTGTCTTTAGCGCTGACCCGAATCTGTTCGAACATGCCTACAAGCTTGACTCGATTGCGTACAGCGAAATGCTCGAGCTGGCGAAAAATGGCGCGCAGGTTTTGAACGCTCGTTCAGTAGATATCGCGATGCGGAACCACGTAGCTGTGCGCGTGCGCTCGACGTTTCGTCCTGCAGATTTGGGTACTCTCGTGACGGCGTCCACAACATCTCAATTGAATTGGTTTACTGGAGTTGCTGTGATGAAAGAACAAGCGTTGATCAAAATTCAAATGACAGCTGCGGGTTTGTGTGGCACTCGTAAAAAGCGCGAATATAGACATGCACGTTTCAAAATCAAAGCGCAATTGCTCTCTCTTTTGCGCAAAGGTGGTTTGGTGTTTGAGCAATGTCGTTCTCTCTCTGAATCCGCACAAGAGCTGTCATTGTGTCTGAGCGAGCATGATGTGGAGACAGCACTCGAGTCTCTGAAACCACAATGCGAATATCTCGGTTTTGAAGATATTCGTGTGGAGGGCGGGCTCAATAAGGTGTCACTCATTGCCCGTGATATCACTTCGCAAAGAGAAGTCGATGCCATCAGAGCTTTGGCTCAAGATGGAATTTCAATTCGCGGAGTTTCGGGTTCACCGCGCAGGATATCTTTCCTCGTATCGAAAGAATTGCGCGCTGCCACAGTAGAGCGTTTACACACAAACCTGTGCAAATTGCAGCTGCTTGCTAGTTAGCGCGGCATTAAAAGACGCCACTTACCGCTCGGTCCGTTGGTTGTCTGGATCGTGCCATCAGCGTTAACTCTTACCTGCCCGAGGTCTTGAGTAAAACCGTTCCTCGGCTTATACATCCCGATAATCGGTACGCTGCTAGGCTTCACACCGAAGGCGATCGCACCAGTTGCTTCTATCTCATAGTCGCCACCCTGACGGACCCGCACATATTGAGCCCGAACAGTATCGTTATTTCGTTCAGACATACAACTGGAAGTAGTAGCTACTTTAGAGTCTGATGCCTCTGAGCAGGCTACGAGTTATGTCGTGTGTAGCGACTGCTGCAACAACGTTCCAGGGATTTTCTTGACGCGGGCGACACCATCCATAGTCACGATAAACTGGAGCTGCATACATCGGAGTCTCGTACACTGGTGCCCATTGGGGCTGCGTTGGCGGATAGTAGAAGCCGCTGTTGTGTCCGACTTGTGGGAAATTGTAGTCGTATCTGGGCTGCCCATAGTAACAAGGTGCTTGCATGTCTCCATTTTGTCCATAGACCAAGTTTGGTGGCACCCGATTGAACGGCGGGCAGAATCGCTCGTTCCATGGCTGTGAATTCCAAGGCTGTGAATTCCATGGTTGTTGGTTCAGTGATTCCTGGTTCCATTGATTTTCGACCGCAACATCCATAACTCGTTTTGAGTGCTTGCCGTCTGAGTTTCTCATCACTATCTCTTCACTCTCAGGGTGTCCGGAAAGTGGCTTGATGTCCAGATAGTTGGAATTGCAGTGGTCTTGTCCGTAGTAACTGTCTTGGGCGGCAAAAAGCTTCAGGTCTCGATTTACTGCGGCGACAAACGGCTGTGCTACCGCGCTGGTCGAACCGTTTAAAAAAGCCCTGGTATCAGAGGATGCCTGGGCAAGCTGATGATTGAAGATCTCTAGTGCTACGTGGTAAGCGGCTGGATTCGCGCGTTCTGCCGCGCCTGTTTGAAATCCGTTGCCTTCGATGCTGTAGTTGTAGACCATGAAGTAGGACCTCGTCGTGTAATCGTTTCCCCTGCTCGATAGCACTAAACGACTCTGCGACTAATTTAGTTTCCAAATTTGGCAAACAGTTGGCAGCAGAACAAGAGTCTCCAAACCAGTGGCTCCAAACCAGATTAAATTCGCATTTTGCCGAACTGGCGCCTAAAGTTGGCAGCGCTCTTCGCATTTGCTTCAAATGACAGCAGCCAATGTCGCGATTTGTTTGTATTAGCGTGCAGAACCGGGAACTTTGTTGGCGGAAGTCCGACAAGGAACTCGACGGTACGCGTGTCCCCGCGATATTGAAAGAACTCCCTCTGTGATTCCGACTAGATCTAACGCGGAAGTAACTTGATTTAGGAGAAGTAAGCTATGTTTGCAACGTTACTAACCGCCTTACTTGTCGCCTCAAATGTGCATGGATATACCGGCGTTCAACGCTCGGGAAATATGGTCTATCGTGTCATCCACGGATCTCCTGCAGATAAAGCCGGGTTGCGTGGCAACGACAAAATCGTCTCTGTTGATGGAGGTCCTGTTCATCAACTGGACGGTCCATGCGGCGAGAATGTCGAAGTCGACATCAAGCGCAACGGTGAAATCCTGCACTTCACGATCGAACGCTTGCCGAAGGACGAAGTCTACAAATAACTGTCTAGGAACCTTCAAGTAGCTCTCCAGTAACCCTTGAGAAAGTTTTAGGTGACTTTCAAGTAATTCTTTCAACTAACTCTTTCAACTTACTAACTCTCAAGCCGAGCCAGGTTTAGTTAGTTCTGTCTGTTCGGAAATGGAGTCAGCGCCGGATCGCCTATTACCACGTAGAGCAAGGCATTGTGTCTGGTCACGGCTTGCTTGAAGTTGATGAATTGCGGCAAAATCATAATTCTGTCTTGAGGAAGTTTGCTCATTGCAATGTTGGCATTCGTCAGGCGCTGATACGATTCACCAACTGTCAATCCGTTCATCAATCCTTCAAAAAAGGCGCTCAGTTCAGGGAATCCGCCGTTCGTTCGCATGTGCCCGTAGAGTATGACGGCACCATTGGCGATGGCGCGCTGAAAAAATCTGGTCCGTTCATTTTCCACAGGCGAGCCGTCAATGCCGACCGAATCTGTTGGAAGGTCTGAGTATAGAGGGGCGGCAGAGAAGCAAGAACCGCTCAATACGATTTTGCCTGTAAAATCAGTCTGGTCGAAGGCGTTGACGTCTAGGCTGCAAGTCATTCCAGGCACGCCGTGACCGAAAAATATATCGAGGTTCGACCAGGCAAAGGCTTGTTGGATTTCAGGCGTGAGGCTTGGTACAAGAACTCTCGGTCGTTTCTGATCGAGTTCAAACTCACCAACTTGAGCCGGAAACTCGTTTTGGCAGCGCATCGCTTCGGCTTTCCTCACTATCAGCCCTGAAGATGGCACGCGGCGGGCCTGGAAGTATTGGCGTAAGATGCGCAATTTTTGCAATGAACGCTGACCGTTCTGTCCGCAGTCGGTTACTTGGGCAACTATAAACGGCTTGATAGGTGCTGGAGTGTAAGTAATTGAGTGTTCGATCAAATTCGCGAATGATGCCGCATCCGGTGCCACTAGTAGTCCTGGAAAAACATCCAGACCAGGCTCAGGACCAAGCTCAGACATGATTTGCCAGAACGTCAGCAGCACATTCTCCTGATATGTGCCAAGTGTTGGAGCGATAGCGACGAAGCGTGGACGTTCAGCTTGCAAGCCGGTGCGCAGTTGATCGCGAAAGCGTTCGTTGGTGCAGAGGTCTGCGAAACTTCCGATCTGCAGCACTTTGCCATGGTGAAAGGCAGCCAGTTTGCGCAGTGGTGCCAAGTACTGTTCTTCTGTATGGTCGGTGACGATGATATAGGCGTCTCCTACCGGCTTGTGCTCTTGCGTGCGTAGAACAAATGTTCTCGAGGCGCTGTCGCCGTCGAAAGCATTGTCTGTGTCGACTCGTTCAAGTGACTCAAAGGCTGGAGTCTCAATACCTGAGGTCGCGGCCCGTGATCTTGTCGGCAAGGCTAGCAGTATTGAAATTAGTGAAATTAGTAGCAGGCAGGCTCTTATTTTCATGACACTCTTTTTGTCGCCGGATGATTTGTCCTTGGCTTTAGCTGAGGCATCTTACCTGCTTATGGCTCAAAAGTCATTGGCGTAGAAACCGTGTTTGCATCCTGGCTCATCTTCGCTAAAGTGACCCCAGGGGGAGAGGATGGAAGTTGTGTGGACCGCGCTCTAGAGAATAGCGCCTCAAGCAATCGTAGCTACACCCAAGCCGCAGTAGAAGCGGTTGAAGATTTCGGGCGCGGATTCAAAGACAGCGCCCTGCAACCCGTTGAGGGATTGCTGCAGCTGGCTGGGATTCATAAGGCTCCGGAATCGCTGGCTGAGAAGGCTCATACATCTCAAGCAGTTGAGAAATCTGCTGAAAAGTCCTTGTCCGCTGGTGCAGACTCACCGCGGCCGGAGTCGAGTGACAAAATAGCATCGGCAGCAACTAATAAATCAGAGAGCAGCAAAGCTTACTCAGCTGGAGCGATGGTCGGGCAAGCCTTCGACTTCACTCTCGTACAGTTGCTAGCTAAGCGCATTCCAGGAATCGGTAAACTTGGCTCCGCATCTACGGTGCTCGCTGGCGCTGGTATCGGCTTTCTCAGCGCCAACGAAGCCGGACATAATTCAGTTGGCGACCGGCTAGAAAGCGCAGCCATCGGTGCCAGCACAATAGGTGTCATGGAAGGCTCCAATTTTGCCCTCGGGAAGTTGGGGTTGCAAAAGACCTTCAGTCATTCGCTCATCAAAGCATCTGCGTCGGGAGCGATCACGGGGGCTGTCACAACTCAGCTCAACACGAAGTTTCAAACCGGGCACTGGGCGAGCGCCGATGAAACTGCCTCGGGGGCGGCTTCTTGGGCTCTGACAGGTGTCGCACTTGGCGGTATTTCGGAAGCGGCGGTGCGGGGCGCTAAATTTTTAGGGCGTCCGTCAGCTATTCGTCCTGTCTCCGAAGAAGTTGGTGGCGCCGCTATCAAAACGGACGTGCCGAAAGTCTCTTCCCCTGCCGATGCTCATTTGAGCGGCACCGACGACCAGGACTGGGGACGTGTTCGTTCAACGGATGCTGCGTCAGACCGTCCACAGATTTTAGCGCTCACCCCGGACGCTATCCAACAGCTACATCCAACCCTTCCTCCGGAGCATGCTCAGGCTCTATCTCAGGCTGTAACCCGGCTGATTAGCGAAGGAAACAGACCCTATACCACTGACTGGAACGCGCTCATCAATGAGAAGTTCGACCCGCAGATTTATATGCAGGTGTACAAAAAGCTGGAGGCTGAGTCGGAAAGATATGCAGTTCTGGGCCAATCGAAGGAAGAATGGTTGGCCAAAATGGCAGCACACATAACACGTGCGTTCGGACCAGAAGCTGACAGCTGGTTGGATAATGAGCCGCTTCTGAAGCCGGGAAACAAATGGCCTGGTTCGATTGATTTAGGAAACACTGCGCGCCGAGCGAGCAATTTGCCCATTCCTGACAGTGTCGTCGGCGAAACGATGCGCTCGTTTTTGTTGCGTGACCATTCACTGTCTAACGACCAGTTGGTACAACTAAACACGCATGCAGCGCAAGATCCATCTGCCACTCTGTGGTTGTTCTCGCGTCCTGATTCCGAAGTCGCTGCTGCTGCTCGTCTCTGGACCCAGCTGCCGAAGCTGCCAGCAAGTCTAGCAGTTGAGTTTGCCAATCGCCCACCGATGGAGCAATTGGCGGCTGACCTCGCTTGGTCCAATCTTGCGCCAAGTTTGACTGAAGCGGAGAAGGCGTCTGTAAGCGCTTCTTCCTACTCTACCGAGTCGTCTCTTTTTAAACGATTCGCTTCCGAATACGAGCGATTGAGCACAGTCGATAAGTTGGATGTGTTGCAGCGCGTAAACAATATAAACTACACGGTTCGAGAGTTATACCCGGAGCTGACTGACTCAGAAGCTGCATCTCTGGCGGAGGGCGCCCGTACAGCGGCACGTGATTATGGTGGTACTGAGAATGCATCTTCGTTGATCACTAAAGATTTTAATGCCCACGAATTCACACAAGTTTTGTCCAAGTTGGAAAAATCTACGCCGCAAACTATAGACATATACACTACTTACGACAAAGCAAGTCGTGCATTCGAGTTGGTCAAGCTTTTCGGAGCAGACGCATCAGCATGGCTTGAGCGAAACATGACTCCTGAAGGAACAATTAAAGACCCTGTTGCATTTGCTTCATTCAAGATACCAGCTGTCGGAAATAGTGAGCTTGTGCGGCAGTTCCTGCTCGAGAACGAGTCCATGAGTTTGAAAGAGATAACGACAATGGCAAAGGGGCTGGAGAAAGTACCGCCAGAGGCTCGCGCGAATGTTCTTACGGCGATGATGCATCCCTCTGCCGTCACCGAATCTGGTGCACCTATAAGTTCATCTCAAGCCATACGAAATGCGATGAAGACTTGGGAGATTGAACCAAATGTTCCCTACGCAATTGCCAGCCAGATTGGCGGCCAGCGATCGATAGAAAATGCTGCAGCAATCGTTGCTTATAGAGAATTGGTTGGCATTAAGATCGAACCGGATACTATGGAGGTAGTCGACCTTAGCGATGTACCAAGACCTCGTGAAGTCGTTCCTGAGCCTGCGCCACCGCCAGTGACACCGGAGATGCTGGCGCAACGCTCGGCTGCGCGCGAAATGGGCTCGACGACACATTTAACGGATTCGGCTTTCGATGCTTTCCATGAGCGTTATCGCGAGGTCTTGGCTCGTGGCAAATATCAGATTCTTGCCGAGTTGCAGTCGCTCAATGGAACCGTTCGCACTTTTCATCCAAGCTTGAGCGAGCGGGAGGCTGGCTATATGGTGCAGGCTGCCGAAAACCGGCAGGGCCGCCCGGACGGTGGGCAGGGATTGGTGCATGCAAATGTCAAAGCTGGAACTTTTGCTAAAGTTCTTCATCGCTTGGCTGGCACTACCCGCGGTGAAGGCACCGACTTGCCGGTCAATTTGAGTTGGCAGCCTAACAGCGCGCTCGCAGTAACCAACGTCTTTGGACGTGATGCCAATCAGTGGTTGAATATGCAGGCAGCAAAAGGACTGGCCATGCACGATGCCACTCACTGGCTGCCTTTGTATTCTCCTTCCGAAGCTGAAGGACTCGGTAAATTTCTCCTTAAGAATGATTGGCGACAACCTCGTGAGCTAGCCATGATTGCACGTCGTTGGTCGACACTCAGCGAGGCTCAACGTACTCAGAACTTCACCAAGCTGGTGCGCGAACTTCGGAGCGAAATGTATCCTGAGGCGATCTCTAACTCGCTTGTAAAAGAAGCGGCGCGTTGGGACGTGAATCCGGCCGATTACAAAGGCTACGAAGATCGATATCTGAATTCACTCTCGACACCGCCTATGGTATCGCCGGCAAGGATCTGGAAACAGGGAGAATTACAGGGGCACTTCCTACCGCGCAGTGACGAAAGAGGGATCTTCCTTGGCGAGCACACAAATTGTTGCCAGCACCCGGGCGGTGCCGGCGCGGCTTGCGCGTGGTTTGGGCAGGAAAATGAGCGCTCCGGATTTTTCGTTGTCACGGACAAAGCGGGAAATGTGGTGGCACAATCGTGGGCTTGGCTTTCAGACAAGGGCGGACTCGTTTTCGACAGTTTGGAATCTAAAGGGCTCGGCAATCGCGCCGAAGATGTGGCGCAGGTCTATCAGGCTGCGGCAAACGATCTGAGCAAGGAATTCGGCACCGTCACTCTTGGCACAGGCACTGATCGGTTGAATCTATCTCGCTGGCCAGACGCCGGTGAGGATTCTCAGCCTTTGCCTTCGAGCTATGGCAAAAATTACACAGACGCTCGCGAGCAGAAGTTGTTGGCCAGATCTGAGGTGCCGGCTAAATCTGAAGCGCGCTCTAAATCTGAATCGTGGGCTGAGCCTGAGTCGAATAGTGCAACTACCGGCAGTGCGAACGCGTTACTCCGCGACCCTGGCACTATATCGCTCAACGACCTGGCGGCGGTCGCTCCTAGAAGGCTGGCAAATTATACCTATCGAGACCAGCCCGGTGGTGCCGCTACCGCAACGCAGAGACCGTTTGTTCGCACCTTGCATACGGATGCTGACTGGCAGCGAGCCACGACCATCGCTCAGTCAATTTACCCTGAAGGCTTCAACTATGTCTCTGAGGGTGAGACGACGTTGCTTCTCGATTCGCCAGCTGGCGGTGTGGTCGGTTATGCGACAGTGAGCGTCACTGACCACGAGATAAACGACTTGGCCGTGTTGCCGCAGTTCCGGCCCTATTCACAGACGCTGATGCGTGGACTGTATGGATATCTCAAGGGAGTTCAGGCACATCCAGGCGAAGTCTGGACGGCCACCTTGCGCGCATCGACCACAGACCGCTTGCTCAATTTCTATGACCGTCAAGGCAAGATCAAGATTCTCTCCCGACAAGTGTCAGAGAACGATATGCAAGGCGAGCCAATGTACGACGTCCGGTTTACGCTTGAGTAAGACAAAAATTTGTTCTTGCAAAAGGGGAAAAGTTTGGCTACCATATATAGGTATGGTGGTGGCGGTAGTCCGGCATCAAGTTTTTACTAGTTAGTGCAGTTTCTGGGTGCAGCATGAGCGTTTCCGAGCATACTCCGGGCAGTCGAACCTCGGCCGGTTTCCCTTCACCTGCTGATGACTACCTCGATAAGTCGCTGGATTTGAACGCGCTTTTGATTAAAAACAAAGTCGCCACCTTCTTCATGCGTGTCGAAGGTGATGCGCTCGCTGCCACCGGTGTTCGTCACGGTGACATGCTAATCGTCGATCGCTCTATAAATGCTGTTGCCGGAAAGGTTGTGGTGGCTGTAGTCAATGGTGAACTTGTCGTGCGTCGCCTTGAGTCGTCCAATGGCGACCTTGTCTTAGCGGCGGACGATGCCTCTTTGCCGGCTGAAAAGTTTGACGGGCTCGACTCCCAAATTTGGGGCGTCGTAACGTCGGTGGTGCATCAACTTTGATTGGAAAGATTGGAAGACCTGGCGTTCTTTATTGGGATTGGGATTGGGATTGGGATTGCGATTGGGATTGCGACGCTTTAGATGTTGATTGAATTTGAATAGATAGAATTGAGAGAAATGGCTGAAGAAAGATTTGCGCTCGTCGATTGCAACAATTTCTATGTTTCTTGCGAACGTGTCTTCAATCCAAAGCTGGAGAACAAGCCAGTTGTTGTTCTTTCAAACAACGACGGATGTGTTGTGGCTCGCTCAAATGAGGCAAAATCGCTTGGTGTTACTATGGGTGTACCTTTCTTCAAAGTCGAGCATCTAACGAAAGAGCGTGGATTGATTGCTTTGTCTTCGAATTATCCGCTCTATGGTGAGATGTCCGCGCGTGTAATGAGATTGATCGGAGAGTTTGCTCCGAGACAAGAGGTCTATTCGATCGATGAAAGCTTTCTTCAGGTAAGCGGACTCAGTGCCGTTGTCGAAACTGGAAGACTACTGAAATCGACGGTAAAGCAACATCTTGGTTTGCCAGTTTGCGTTGGAATCGCTCCTACTAAAACCTTGGCGAAATTGAGCAACGCAGTCGCTAAGTCGACGCAGAGATTCGGTGGCGTATTCGATTTTTCATCTATTTCACAAACCAAACAGGCACAGCTTTTGGCAGCTATTCCGGCATCTGATGTTTGGGGCATTGGGCGGAGACTGACAGAGAAGCTGAACTCAATGAATATCGTTAGCGCTCTCGATTTACGCAATAGCGATCCGGATCTCATGGAAAAGAAGTTTAGCGTGGTGATTAAGCGTACGATTCTAGAGTTGCGCGGTGTCGCCTGTGTCGATATGGAGAACGTTGGTGAGGCCCGTAAGCAGATCGCTTCCTCACGCTCTTTTGGCCGGAGCGTCTTAACGCTTGAAGAACTGGAGGAAGCCGTCACCATGTACACAACTATCGCTTGCGAAAAGCTGCGGCGTGACGAGTCGGTAGCGGCCGAAGTCAACGTCTACCTTCGCACAAGCGCCTATATCGAAAATGCTTTCGTCGATTCTCACTCTGTGGCTCTACCCGTCGCAACAGACGACACACTCTGTCTTGTGAAAGCCGCGATGCAGTCATTGCGCTCTGTATTTAGACCGGGCTTCGCCTATCAAAAGGCCGGTGTAGTGCTAGGACGCGTGTCTCCTCGCGAGGGGCGGCAGATATCTTTGTTCATGCAGAGCGCGGCGAATGAAAAGTCAGAAAAGATGATGAAAGCGTTGGATGCTGCCAATACTCGCTGGGGAAGAGGCACCATCTTCCTCGCGGCCGAAGGCACCAAGAAAGAATGGAAGGTAAAGTCCCAGTATCGAAGTCCTTCATATACAACCAGTTGGGACGAGATTCCGATTGCGCGGGCTTAAGGATTTGGTGGGGCCGAAGGACCCTATCCAATTGGGGATTTGGAGGATCTTAGAAATTTCCGGAAATTTCTAAGATCCTCCAAATCCCAAAATCCGACCCACAAAACCGACAAAATTCATTCAGAAAAATTCAACGAAGCCCTGACAAACATTGAACTTTCAGCGCCACCAGATCGTTTTAGTAAGTAGCGACATCTGGAGGAGGTTCACCGATGGCTACAGCTGGTATTCGTTCTCACATCTCAAATTTGAGTCCCACAACCGTTTTCACCACCAGAGACGTTCTTAAATACGGTAAACGCGGTGCCGTTGACCAGTGTCTCTGTCACCTCGTAAAGATGGGTGCGATCCGACGATTAGCTCGCGGCGTCTTTGTTCAAGACAAAAATACGAATCCATCAATTGACGAGATCGCGCGGATTAAGGCCGCTGCGTTCGGGAAGCGCATTTACAAGTTTGCGGCAGACGTCTTGAGTGAACTTGGAATACTCCGCCAAAAACCGGCGATTGATGAATTGGAATCGAACGCTAAAGCCGAGGGCAAAACCTTTGCCATCAATGGTGGTAGCAGTGGGTTTCAGTCATTTCAAGGACTAGTCAAATACAAAGGAATTGCCCAGCGGAAAGCAAAGTTGTGTGAGTCTGCGATCGGCGAAAAGGTCAATGCGCTATGGCATTTTAGGACAGAAGACCAACTAGACAGGGCGGTAAATATTGTCTTCCGTAACTTAAACAGAACAACTCGGCTCGAACTCAGAGCGTGTAGCAACTTCATGCCAGGATGGCTGAATGACATGTTTATCGAGCGTTTTGTTCGGACCGTAGCCTGAGCTTTTCCCCTTATTGGAACGATGCTGTCGCGTCTTGCAATTCGCTTTGGATAAAACTTTGAGCTGCACCAGCTGTTTCTTGGAAGTCGATGGTGCTCCAGGTGCCGTCTGGATTTTGCACGCTCAGGTTATAGTTCTGTGCCCACGGATTTGCCTGACCTGGTGCATAGTTGCTTGCCAGGTTCGGGCAATCAACTACGTTGATGTCGACCGAGGCTGTAGATGTGGGGGGGAGTTGCTGACCGGCGTAGTTGCCGTAGTGGTTTGGAACGACGGAGACGGGCGGGCTGGCGAAGCCGTAGGAATAGGTTCCGGATGGAAACGGTGCCATGTTCACACTGTTTGGTGCGAGCAGACCGTTGGTCATTGCGGTGACGTTCGGTTGGCTGTATTGCGGGGGCACTACCGGTTGACCGTAGATAGTCCCACCCTGATTGCTTGCTTGTACGGTCGGAACGACCACGAGAGGAGCTGCCGATGGATTGAGGAAATTTGGCGCTGTTTGAGCTGGAGTTGCAACTGGATTCAGGAACTCTTGAGCCGACGCAGGTGCTGCGGTTGTGATGCATGCTAGGATTGCGACGAATGCCAGACCCGTGAACGATGCGACTAATCTTGCTGAGCGGTTGATTTTGTTCATGTTCAATCCCTCGGATCGCTTGCGCATCCAGTCTCTGTAACACAGGTGTTTTAGTAAGCATGGTGATATTACGATTGACGGTGTGAAATCGACGTGAAAGTTGAAGGGTCACCAATTCCCAATCAACTAGCAAAGAAAAACGCCTCCAATCGACTATGACACATGGCCAAACAATACAAAGTCGGGTTCGGTTCGGCGCCGGAATCAGCCCAGGGTCCTCACCGCCTGCGAGAGTAGGCCAACCAAGCCAAATCCAGCAGCCCAGCCTAGTCAAGCCCGATCCAGCTCAACCAAGCTCAGCTCAACCAAGCTCAACCGGCACCTAAATTTAATAAGCCTTGGACTCTTCCTTTTGAGCCCTTTTCTCGTCTTTGTGGGCTTTACGAGCATCGTGAGCAGCTTTTCTTGCGTGTTTGGCGGCTCCCCCCTCGTCGCCTCTAGAGGCATCTACTTGTGATTTTGCCTCTTCGTTGGCCTCTTTCTCTGCTTGCTTTTGGGCCTTTTCTTCGTCTTTGGCCGCATTTTTTGCGTGATTCGCTTGGGCCGGATTTGTCGTATCGAAAACGGCACCCAGCGCAAGTATTGATGCCAAGCCGATGACCAAGTTTCTCATTGTCTTCCTCACTTTTCCTCACTTCTAATGAATTAAATGACCCTGCCCACACACTAAACATTGAATCTAAAATGAACGATGTCGCCGTCAGCCATGACGTACTCTTTTCCTTCAAGGCGCATCAATCCTTTCTCTTTCGCCTGTTTCTCTGAGCCGGATGTGACGTAGTCGTTGTAAGAGATTACTTCCGCCCGGATGAAGCCACGTTCGAAGTCTGTGTGAATGATGCCGGCGCATTTGGGAGCGGATAAGCCTTTTTCGAATGGCCAGGCACGCACTTCTTTTTCTCCGGCGGTAAAGTATGTTTTCAATCCGAGCACGTCAAATGCTTTTTTGATAAGCGCGTTGACGCCCGAATCTGTTACTCCGAGGCTATCCAGATAGTCCTTGCGTTCTTCCTTGGTCAAAGCACCCAATTCTGCTTCAATCGCGGCCGAGATAACCGTGACTTCGCGCCCTTCCTTCTCAGCATGCTTTTTCAAGGCTTGAACGTGTTTGTTGCTGTCAGAGTTGGCAAGATCTGATTCACTCACGTTTGCCACATAGATGAGTGGTTTGGTAGAGAGTAATTGCATTTGCGGCAGAATTGCAAGCTCTTCTTCGTTCAGAACATTGAGTTGTACCGGTTCTACATTTTGAATGAACGGTTGGATTTTCGTTAGCAGATCAAATTCCAGTGAAGCGCGTTTGTCGCCGCCTCGCTTCTGCTTTTGCAAACGTTCCAGTCGCTTTTCAATTGAGCTTGAGTCCGCCATCGCGAGCTCGATATGGATGGTCTCCAGGTCGCGAATAGGATCGACTGGACCGTCTACGTGAATAACATTTTCATCATCAAAGCAGCGCACCACATGCACTATCGCGTCGACTTCGCGAATATGCGCGAGAAACTGGTTGCCTAAGCCTTCGCCGGTGCTGGCTCCGCGCACGAGTCCTGCAATATCCACAAATTCGAAAGCTGCCGGTATCAATGATTGTGGTTTCACCATTTCTTGCAGCGTGTCCAATCTCGGATCGGCGACTTTGACAATTCCGACATTTGGATCGATCGTGCAGAACGGGTAGTTAGCACTTTCTGCCTGATAAGTCCCGGTCAAGGCATTGAATAAAGTTGATTTTCCTACGTTTGGTAAGCCTACGATTCCTGCCCTGAGCATCCGATGTAACCTCTTTGCTGACCGATTCGTGCCGCCGGTCTCTGGTGAACGCCTCGGTCATACCATATGTGCTGGGCATTCTGCTGCAAAATTGCTTAATCCGAAACATTTGTTTGTGACCCTGTGGCTGTGAAGGCTTATCCAGCCTCAAAAATGCGACTTTGCTCTCTTTGATTGGCTTGGCTAAAATCGAGGAAGATAGAGGAATGGAGTCTGGACCGACAGCTATTCACTGCCTGATTTCTTGAAAAGGGGTTTTAAGATGTTTGACCGTATAAAAAAGCTGATGGGTGCAATGGTCAGCAGTGGTGTGAATAAGTTGGAGACGCCGGAGGTCTTGCTGGAACAAGCCGAATCGGAGCTGAAAGACAACGCCAAGAAGCTCAAAGAGTCCTGGACCGAATCGGTGGTGCAGGAAAAAATGCTAGACAAGCAGATCCAGAAAAACCAGGAAGAGCTCGCTACCTGGGAGAAACGAGCAGCACTCGCGGTTCAACATAACAACGATGAAGTCGCTACTGAGTGTCTTAAGAAAAAGCAGGAGCATTCGCAAAATGCTCAGTCGCTTGCACAGCAGTTAGAACAGCAGAAGACGATGACTGTGACGCTTAAGCAGAAATATCAGGAAATTGAGCATAAACTGCAGGAATTTCTTAGCAAAAAATCCGATATGCTCGCCCGCGCGAAAGCGGGAGATAGTCTTGTTAAAGCGCATGAATTGACAGCTGGCACCGGCGAGAACAGCATGGACAAATGGGAAGCGAAGATCCGCGAGAAGGAATTGCAAGCCGATCCGCTGCAGACTGCATCCATTGATTCCAAGTTCAAGCAGTTGGATCAGCACAACGAACTCGACTCTGAACTGGCGGCATTGAAAGCACAAATGGGAGTGGCGCAAAAGAATGCAGACTCCAACGCGCCTTTGATTGTAGAAGTAAAAACACCTAAGAAAGAGTCTACAGACGAAGGTGCTTTAGGTTCTGCAAGCACAGAAAAATAGCTTGGTGCTTGACCTGTTCGCGCAGGTATTTTCACTGTTAGGTATTGGTTTAGGTATTGGTTGGCTCAACATACAACACCAATACTTGCTCAGTGTTGTTGCGAAGTAAGGTGTTACTTTTAACACCGCAGTCTTCGATTTCGGTTTTCAATGATAGAGAATAGACTGCGTTCTCTCGATCGTACAACACTCTGTTTCCGTCACCATCAGGTATCGAAAAATCAGTTTGTGCTTCGAGAACTGCTTCCAGTAAGCGTTCGCTATTGGGGGAGTTGCCGGCTTCGAGAAAAACTTTGGCGACGCCAAAATAGTCGCGATTGTACAGGCTGTCGTAAACACGTTGCACTTGTTTTTGTGTCATCGGAACTCCTCCCATCATGAAGTCGATGCTAACTACAACTCAAACAAGAAGCTACCGTATTTGCACCATACCTTTTAACATCTCAATAACAACAAGTGCTCTATGAGCCGTTTTTCGTTTTTTCTTTATATGTTTCTGTCGATTAAGACCACGAACATCGCTCACTTTATGTTCGGTAACAACCGTGTTACCATCAGTTAATAGAACAGTTTTTGTGATGTTTTTGTTGTTTTGGTCGCCAAGTCAGCCGCATTTTCTTTGAGGGAAATTGAAAGTGGGAAAAGTTGATTTGAGTGTGGTATCAAAATCTATTTTTACGATTGGGCATTCGAATCACCCAATCGAGAAGTTTCTTGCGCTTCTGGATCAGCATCAAATAGACGTTGTAGTCGATGTGCGCTCTGTGCCATTTTCTAAATTCTCTGTGCATTTCGATAAAGATGTACTGCAGAAGACAGTGAAATCTGTTGGCAGAAAATATTTGTATTTGGGCCGCGAACTCGGTGGCATGCCTAAAGATCGCAGCTTCTACGACGAAGAAGGGAACGTCATCTACAGTAAGATTGCTGCAGGCGAAGGCTTTAAGCAAGGAATCGAGCGACTGAGAACCGGTATTCTCCAATATCGAATAGCGTTGATGTGTGGCGAGGAAAATCCTAGGCAATGCCATCGTCGTCTTTTGATCGGCACCACACTCGCTGAACATGGTATCAACTTGATTCATATCCGCGGTGATGCATCGCTGCAGTCGGAAGAAGACCTCGAGTCTGAGACCGCGCCCTCGGCTAAACAAATGAGCTTGTTTTGAGCGTCTGCGAGAAGCTCAATTGATTGCTTTCCGATCGGAAAATTTATAGACCACGTTATAGCACCATGCTAGAGCGACTGAAATTATGACTTGAGCAGTAATTGCCGCTTGTTGTCTAACGCCTGCCGCCGGCGACCGGTCCTGTGGTTGGCCCGACATGACTGATAGATCCAACGGGTCCGGTTACAGGACCGACGTGCCCAATTGGTCCAGTTATCGGGCCGCCGGGACCTCCTGGTCCGAAGGGCAGGCGTCCAATCGGTCCGCCAACACCAATGGGACGGGCAATCGGTCCAGCAGGACCAAATGGCGGCCAAAATTCAATCGGACCTTCCTTCAAATAGCGCCATCCCAGACCTGGTATGTACACCCAGCCGTTATTGTTTTCGCCAAGGTTTGCCCCTATGAAGGGGCAGTCGACTGTGTTGATGTTGACGGCACCTGTGGAAACGGTCGGTAGCATTACATTTCCGTAGCGACCATAGCCATTGACACCAGGCGTCGGATTAACTTCCAAACTGTGCCCTGGTTTGAATCCATATCTTAGATTGGGGTCGCTCGGAATCTCCTCGTATTGATTTACGCTGGTCGGCGCGAGCAGTCCGTTGCCGGAAGAAGGCATTCCATAGGGGCTGGCTGCTGACACCGGTGGAATAGTCGGCGGTACCACCGGCGTCCAAATAGGATTGTTCGAGGTCCAGGCTGGATCTTCTGGTGGCAGTTGATTGACATACATCGGTGGCTGCAGCGATTGAGTCGTCGTAACCGTGGCTAGACCACCAGTCGACGGAAGCGGGTTTGTTGCCGAAACTGGTTCCAGAAACGTCGGCGCGGTGCTCTCTACTGGTTTCAAGAACTCCTGGCAGTTGGCTTTGTGATTTGCGGTAATAGTAAGAATGGAGGCGATTAGCAAGGTTTGTAGAAATTTCATTGTTGCACCCATAGGAGAAGGACAACTCTGCGATTCTATGCAGCCAACATTTCACGCACGTTAAGGTACTTCTTAAAAGAAGAGAGTCTGCAATAGCCGTCTGGGCAGGTTTATTCGTGAAATCCCCATTCCGCGGGCGGCGGTCCGCTCTTAAACTGGCGGCAGGCGGGAGACGAATGGTTAAACGTGAATGGGTTGGAACCATTACGTGGTTTTCATACGGCAGATGGCAGAATTGAGAAAGGATTGAGGTGCGGTGGATGGCCGCTGATTTGCCCGTTTCTAATGGAGAAGCCGGTGGCGACGCCCATCCCGCGCGTAGTTCATCGCCGCTTTCGGATACTAGTCGAACCGCAGGACAAGGTGATGCACATACGTTGCCCCCCGACGATCCTGCTCGCAAAGCTTATGAGGCGGCCCAGGCTGCTTATCAAAAGGAGTTAGCCTCTTACTGGGCATCAGTCGATAAGTCGAAACAGGAAAACCAGAAGGTTATGAGTTTTCCGCCGTTTTATACTGGTCCGGAAAAGCCAGCAGGTTACGACCCGCCGAAGGAGCCGAGTACGTTGCCTACGGTCAACGACATGTTAGGTGCCTGGAAACAACTGGCTCCGCTTGCCACCGGCAACAAGGACAATCCTGATCTGCCAAGCCTGCAGATTCAAGAAACCAGTGAAAGCAATTTCAAACAGGCTTATGCGCGCGAGGCGCTGGTGGTTGGTCGCAAGCACGGATTGAGTGACCATGACACTGAGAATATTGTGGAAAGCATCTATGCTTTCGAAGACGCGGGGCAGGGAACTTTTGACATGCTTTCCGGCGTGCCATTTAGATTGGCTGCGCCTGATGCGCCTGGGTCGCATGCTAATCAGGACGCCCGGCGGAACATTCATCCGCTATCGACAGCTATCGGCTACAATCAACTTTTGATGGCGACGAGCCTGCAGTTTGTCGACAGCTCTAATACTATAAGCAGGCGCCTGGAGGACCTTGCGAAGGCTATGCCAGACCACGCGGTTGCGCTGCATAACAAAGAACATCTCCTGGCTGAAGTGAAGAGCACCGTCCATGGTGAATTGATAAAGTTTGCCGAGACCAATCCACACAAGTATCTCGATGGTGGCAAATTGACTTACGCGGCTTACGCCGATTTTGCTAAATCTAGCATTCGCACTTCGCTTGGAATGACGGGGCGCCAACTAACGAGTGCTGTTCAAGCTTTGAACCTTGACAAAGATATTGGACCCATACTTCAGTCACAGGAACTCGAAGAACTCTTTTCTCATGGACTAGATCCTTCTTTTAAATCGCTGCTTTCGCAAAAGTCGCAAGATGATGCTGATTCAGCCATGGCTTTCGGTCGACTCGCTGATGCCACCAAACTCGGTGCCATTGATGAGTTGTTGAATAGAGTTGATCCAAAAGGAGGTAGCGCGAAGAGCGCACTGCGTGAGAAACTTATCGAATTTTCGCAAGATGAAAAGACTCCTCTGACGAGCGATTCGCTTGGGAAGCCAGCCTATGATTTGTTGATTTCGAAGGTGCTACCGGCCAAAAAGTTTGGCGATAGGGCTGGACCATTGAATCCTGCGGCTCGGCTGCTCATCGATACATTATTCGAAAAAGTAGAGAACCATCCGTCGGCTGATAGCTATCTTCCGGCAGCCGTTGAACTGGGGAATCTGGCTGGTACAGCAAATGCAGACGAGATGTTGAAGAGCGAAAATGCGAATTATTCAACGGTTAACTTCTTCGATAGAAGCGGATACCAGGCCAACGGAGTCACTAACGGTCGCAGTGCAGACGAGCTGCTAAAGGCTATTTATCGCAACATGCACGGCTCGAATGCGTCACCCCAAAACTATGGCATGGCCGACATGATCAAGGCGTTCAAGTCTCAATAAATATGCGCCACTTCCAAGAAAAAGCGACGCCGCTTGCGTTGCGGGCGTCGCTCCGTGAACTTAATAGACTATTGCAGCTGCGAATTGGGCGTTAGTATCCGGACGCTTCCCTCTTCGCTTCGTGCACATCGTGACGAGCTTCACGACGATCTCGGGCTGCCTTTTCTTCATGACGCTCGGCGCCGGCGACATCACCAACTGCGGCGTCTCGTTGCGCTTTGGCCTCTTCCTTACGAGCTTCATGAGATTCGTGATGAGCATCTTCCATCTTGCTTTCAGGATCTGCATATGCAGGAGCCGAGAGTGACAAGCTGGAGAAGGCGACCGTGGCAAGCATTCCCATTGCAATCATGTTTTTCATCTGTAATTCCTCTTGATGTTTGATAAAAGCCGACATCCAATTTTCATGCAGCTCTAAGTCGGCACACAATCGTAGAACGTAATCGAGCGCTCGATGTTCCAATTGTTGTAGAAGTTTTACCGGCTTCTTTTTTCAAAAGATTCGGTTGAAATATTTTCGTGTCTGTCTCTTTCGCTGCTTGGGAAGATACTTCTTGTGCGCACCTCTTCGCAAAGTCTCACCTGGTTGATGTTTGTGCGGTTGAGCATGCTCTCATCGTATCTGGTGCTCGGTCGATTTTTAGGCTTGAGTAAAAAGCATGCCATCAAAAAATATTTTTCATCATGGAAACTGTTGACGAGGGGCTACGCCACTGCCTAGTGGAAAAATAAAGCAAAAATAGTCGAAAAAGAGTAATATCGCATAGACCCAAAGGATTTCCATCAATGGCAGAAAGAAATTTGGAGGCTGAGATAGCCTCGGCTCGTGAGAGTTTTAAGACAAAAACCGAATCCAGGCAACCTTTGCGGGCGATCGCAGAGGCACGAGAGAAGCTTCTGAAGCTGGAAAGGGAATTTTGCGCATCGCGTAACGAAGAGTATGCCGAGTCGATAGATTTTCCCATCCAGTGGCAAACTGGGGCGCCATTGCCTCACCTCTTCAGCAACGATTACAAGACCTTTTTGATTTTTATGGTAAATGAGGATGCGTCCCAGTCAGCTGACAAATACGCAACCTTTGAGCAACTAGGAAGCGAACCGATAGAGTCGATGGCACTCGTCGAGTTTTGCAACTGTTTGTCAGCTAAGTTGGGCTCGCCCAATGACGAGTCGGTTTCTGGCCATCGCTTGTTTGGGAAGGGACTGGAATCGCATGTGGCACAAAGGGTTGTGAACTCTACTTGGCTTAAAGAGATGGAAACGACTGATAGCGTTCATCCATACCACAACCACCAGCGGTGGCTTACGAAAGAGCACTTCATTTTCTCTTTCCATGACTCCACATTCGAGTGTGTTGCTGAGTCGTTCAAGGTGGAGCTTTATCGTACTAGCTTGCACCAGCTGCTCCAGCATGTGTGTTCTCGCTTTCTAACTTGACAAACCGCCGCACATGCACGATTAGTGTCCTGAGACAATTTTTTGTGGAGCGCGCAGTTCGGTCTCATTCAACATACTGAGGAAACATGGGTAAACGAGACAAAGCATCACAAATATATATTGCACCCGTGATCCTTTCCCAGCCGCCGACGATCGATGAAATCGGTCTTGTTTTCTCAGAGGCGATGCGGAATGCTACGACCAAGCTATATCTAAAGTGGCCGACGGGCGACAACAAGTCTCAGTATGTTCTTTGTGTCTCCTTCCCGAACACGGCTGGCGAAGCGGATTGGCAATTTTCGCAAGCGAAAAATGGTGTCCAGGTTCCTTTGTGGGCATACGTTACTGCAGATGTTCTTCTGATTTACAATCTTTTGATATCGTCTATGCGGCAAGTCGAGCGCCGCAACCAAGCACCGAGTGAAGGCACCGGGCAGCCGACAGATTATAATTCGCTCTACACAATCCCAGAGTCGTACTATCAGGGCGCATTAGAGCTCATGGCTCGAGAACAGCAGAAGCAATCGCTGATTGGCGCAAAATCCCGAGCACCAAATCTGGTGAATGGGCTTTCTGGCGATCTGGAAAAGATTGAGACGATAAGCATCTTCCAAACAATGAATCTTTCGCGTTTGACTGGTGCGATAGTTTTGAAATCGCCCGCTGAGACTGCCACAATTCACTTTGAATATGGAGTGCCGACAGACGCGGTGTGCGGTTCGTTGCATGGTGACGAGGCATTCCTCGAGACGTTTACCTTTATTCAGGGGGAGTTTGACTTTCAACCCGATGTGACCGTTGATAGCAAGAACGTCAAACTCTCTCTAGAGAAGCTTCTGCTCGAAGGAATGTTGCTGCGAGACAAGGCGCTCTATCTATACAATTCCGGTTTGCGTCCGAATTCTATTGTTCTGCGAAAGAATGACCATCTGGCGGAGTCAGAATTCTCACGTGTGTCGAAAATAAGTGATAGCGGCGCCGAATTGCCATTCTCGATAATGGGTCAGCGAGAATATTTCGCTGCCGTCGACGATAAGAGTACTGCCGCACAAATAGCGGCAAAGTTGCGTCTATCGAGCAGTCAGTGGATGCCGATTCTATGCCGGATGATCAAAAATGGCTATCTCGACGTCCTCAACCAGAAAGTCGAGGAAGAATCACCTCGTTTGAAGCTGGTTGACCGTCGTGCGATTCATTCTGTTATGACGAGCCTGCGCCGAGTTGAGACGGGGCTGTATACATATCCTGCGTTTCTTTACTTTTTAGAACAGGAAGTGATCAAAGCGAGACGCTCCGAAAAACCACTTTCACTAGTTGTAGTCGAGGCACGAATTAGTGGCGGACGTTTCGAGTATCGTTCGCCACTACCATCTGCGGTGCTTGGTGAGCTCGTACGTCGCATCAGCACCATTAAGCGTGAGCAGGATATGTTGGCTCACTACGAGGTATTTGATATCGCTGTCATTTTGCCCGGAACTGATGAAGAAGGCGCTGCAGTTTTCGCTAAGCGCGTTTCTGATGAGTTGAAACGTCTCGACTTGACCGATGAAAAATCTGAAGAGTTGTTGGTGGCGATCGGTACTGCGACGCTATCAGAACACGTGCAAGGGCTAGAGGCGTTGCTCGGTGCCGTCGAGTCTGCGAAGAAAATGGCGCAGCACAGCAAGAACCCGATCGCCAGTTACTCTGAGCCCCGTGCTCCGAAGCCATTTTAGATCCTCGTCTTCGAACCGTTGGCTAAGAAGCTCCGTTGGCGATAACGGGACTATTTTGCCGACTGCCGCGATTTTGCTTTGCTTTGAGAGGCTGTTTTCGAATTCAACTGGGCTGCCGGCCGGGCCTGAGTTTTAGTGGCTTTGGTCTTGTTTTGCCCGCCTGAGGCGGCGTTCGCGCGATTCCAGCTTGGGTTTATCTGCGCTGACGCGGCCGATTCCTCGATTTTCTTCTTGGGCAATAGGCCAAATCGAGGATGAAATCCTGTGTAGTAACAGTTGCAGTCTTCCGACTTTGACTTTGACTTTGACTTCGGCTTCGGCATATCGGTTACCTCGCATGACCACAAAAGTTGCCATGCAACTTGTGGTCTTCACTCCTGTGCTAGACAAAAAGACGAATCTCAACAATGGCTGTTCCCTGCCGAACATTAAGCCTCGAGGTCAATCTCAAGATTAAGTCTCGAAATGGTAAAGCTATGGTCGTCAACTCCGAAGATTAACTTCATCCATGTCATGAAATTGTCATATTCGACTCTTAAGATTCTCATCTATAAGCGTAAGACTATGTGCGGAAGATGTCTTAATGTTCGACGGAATCGATTTCAAAGCTGCCGGTAAGTGGATTCAGCAAGAATCTAGTGTACTGTGTGACTTTGTTGCTAAGGAATCGAATTGTGCCAGCGCCTGGATGAAAGAGCACCACAATTTGACGAACTGGGCGATTTCAGGCTTGAGTGTTATCGGTCTGAGCAAATGCGGAGTTATTGGACAGGAACTGGAAGTTGCCGAGGCGAAGATCGGGCAAGGTGCCCTGGGCGAGTCCCTTGCGCTGGCATCTAAAGAAGGCAATGCACTGCCAGAAGAGATTGCTGCACTTGAGCAATCACAAACAAATGGTCTCGTAAGGGCCGCTGGCAAAACCCGGCTGGCCGTTCGTGGTGCCTACAACGCTACTCTCGGGACTGAGCATCCGGGCGTTGTGCAGAATTTGATTGGTAAGTATCAGGATCTGCATTTCGCTGTGCCGAAGTTGGGAGACCAGAGTTTGGTGAAAGCCTTAACACATGACCATGTTACTGGTTTGGGGTCTACACAGGTCCACGTTGCAGACCCAGCGCTCTCCTGGTGGAAGGATGAAAAATCACTGCAAGCTTTGACTAAAAAGATCAAATTAGGTCATGCTGGTTCCTGAGTTTTGAGCGCTGTGTTCTAAGTTCTGGGGTCTGAATTCTGACGAGAGCATGCGGTTCTTACTTAAGACTTCAGGCACTCGATCAACATCATGGCGCTACTTGAACGTTGGCAGCGTCAAGTCCGCGATGATTTTCTGTAGATATTTGCGTGATATATTAATGTACCCGTGCCGTCGATGGCATGAGCTGCTTGAATTCGTCCTACGCCCATCAATTAGTTAGTGAAGAGAGAAACTATGAAAATTCAACTTATGGTCACTGCGATCGGTGAAGACCGTCCTGGTATCGTTGCCAGATTGACGGAAGTTGTAGTCAAGCATGGTGGGAATTTGGAAGCCAGTCGAATGACCATTCTCGGTGGTGAATTTGCGGCGATTAGTCTGGTCACCGTGCCGGAGGAAAATGCTCAAGCCCTCGAACACTCGCTCTCAGATTTGAAGAACGATGAGTTGACTATATTCTGCAAAAAGACAAAAGCACTTTCCAAGGACCGCCACGCTGGTTACTCCTTCTACGACATCGCGCTTACTGGTGCCGACCACGAAGGAATCGTGCATAAGATCTCAGCGCATTTGCGAGATTTGAATGTCAATTTCCAAAATGTTCATACCGACATTGTTCATGCACCAGTCACTGGAAGTCCGCTTTTCACCATGCATGCATCTATAGCCGTTCCTCCGAGCATCTCATTTAGCGAGCTGAAAAAAGATATGGCGAAGTTAGCTGATGAAGAGTCCGTCGAAATAGAACTCACTCCGAGTTCAGTCAATGAAGTGGTAGGCATCAAGGTCTAGACGGCACTGTCCGTGTCTAACTTCCAACTATTCTTAATATCAACTATTTCGCAAGAGTTAGAGCGCTTGAGCAAACTCAGGGACTCAGGCATTCTGACTGAAGAAGAGTTTCAGACCGCGAAAGCAGAGGAGCTGGGACTTTAGATAGCAAAAGTAAACGGCGAACCCAAGTCAAGCTTGGGTCCGCCGCCGGTCATGCAAAGCCCTATAGGGTTTGCTGATTACCAGTAATAGCCATGATGGTGATGCCTGTGGTGGTGCCAGCCGCCACCCCATCCACCGTAGCCCCATCCGTTATTGCCCCATCCGTTATTGCCCCAACCGTTGCCCCAGCCGTGATGCCAGTGGGCCTCTGCAGCTGTGCTGCTCAAACCAATGACGCAAGCCAAGGCAATAGCTGCATATCTTAGAAATCTCATAATTGTCCTCCGATTTGAGGCATCATAAAGTGATACCTTCAATGGTGGCGTTACTACGCCATTCAAAATTCGTTTGTCTGTATTTTTCGACGCTGGGAAATGAGAGAGGGTTCCTCCAGCTGTATTTGAGTTCGCTCGGATGGCTCTTGAAAAGCAGGCGGGACAAGGCTTTTCAGCTTCGTCTCGCCCGCCCAGTATGAGGTTCTTTGTGTGTCTAATTATGCTGGTTGCAATACATTCAATGTGGGAACAGCTCTTCCGTCTAAAAACGTGCCGAGTTGATCCAGCGTAAATTGCAGTCCCGAATAGAACTCGCCAAACGCGCCATACTTCGCACTGGCTTCATCAAACCGCATTTCATAGACTAGTTTTTTGAAAGTGAGTGGGTCATCTGCATAGAGGTCGACGCCCCATTCCCACGAATCGAAGCCTATTGAGCCAGAGATGACTTGAGTGACCAGTCCGTGATAACTGCGGCCGATTTTGCCGTGTTCCAACATCATGCGAGCGCGATCTTCGAACGGCAGCATATACCAGTTCAGTTCTTCACCGCGTTTTTTGTCCATCGGATAGAAACAAACATAGCGCCGTTGCGGGACTCGCGCCCAGAGACGGCTTGCATTGCGCGGATTGTGTTCTTCCTTTTTTACAGCCGCATCGAAGGCAGCAACCCATTCCTCAGAATTTGGCGTTAAGCCTTGTTCGGTGAGTGTGGAATGGATTTTGCCAGTGGCTTCGTACATTCCAAGCTCGAGAATTGAGACATAGGAAGAGGTCTCTTTAAGAAAAGTCGCCAGCCTGGTTTTGTCGAACACCATTTGCGCGTGCGCCATGCCATCATAAATGCGACTGTAGTGAGTGAGCATGAGGTCTGCACGGTGCCCAACCATTTGAGCAAGGCTGACATCTGCGTCAGAAGCTTTCTGCATCGGTGCGAGCACCTGAGCCGCTTCGTCTGTAATCGCTGTGCGTTCAGCCTGTGGCAGCTTATCCCAGGCGTGGCGGTCGAACTTGAACATTCGATGGAGAATCCACCAACTCTCGAGAGACTCTGGAACGTTTGGATGACGCATGGTTTAGCTCCTGCAACTTGGATAAATGCCAGCAAGTGGTGAAATCGTTGAAACAACAGTCTAATAGAAACTGCGCAAGAGGCGCAGACGATAAGCAAGTCTTTCTATTGCGGTAACGATTTGACAGATTTTGACTAGCTGAGCCAGTACGCATTAGCCGGATCGTCTCTTTGAAACGGCATAGAGCTGCTTTATTGCTTCTTTAGCTTGAGATCGATAAGGAGCGGGTAGTGATCCGAACCGACACTTTGCAACATCTTTCGGTCAGCAACAGTGAAGTCTTTGCTAACCAGGCAATGGTCGATTGGAAAAAACGAAGGACCTCCAACATGCCAACTCGGTTGGAAGCCGAATCCCCGCTCAGAATCTCGTAGTTCAGCGGTTTTCAATAAGGTATCAAATGGTTTGGACCATGGCGTGATATTCAAGTCACCAAATACGATGGCAGGACCTTGACCATTTTTGATCTCTTGCCCGACTTCCGCTAGCTCCTTGTCACGGTTATTGCCATGGACGATAGGAATTATGGTGTGGACGACAAGCACGCGTATCATTTGTCCACCGATGTTGATGTCAGCTGATATTCGTGGCCGATGTACTTTGCCGCAGTACTCAACTTTCGAGTTCTTTAGTGGGTGCCTACTAAGCAATGCGATGCCGCCAAAGTTAGGTTCGTAAACTTGGTAGGGATATCCCGTTAGTGATTTTCGCAAAGCTTTCTCCCAGCTGGCTGTTACCTCGGAGAGTCCAATGAAATCAGGCTGGTCTTTGCGAATTACGTCGACAGTTTTGTCCCAGTCGTGGTTCACACCACCACAAACGTTCATTGCTAGTACGCGAATGGGCATTGAGTCTGCTGCGGCAATCGTCGGATCTTTTATGTAGAACATAAGGAATGTGCTTGCGTTCAACAGCACTAGTCCCAGAGCTACCAGAGCATCTCTCCATAAGCGCAGACCGAGAAAGAGCAAAGCAAAGATTGCGAAGACAATTACAAACAGCGCTCTGAAATTTGCCAGCGCATCAATGATTTCGTCATGTTGTCCGAAAAATGCAACGATGGAAAAGAAGCCGGTGCAAACCAACAAAATGCGCAGTGTGCGTTCACCTAGCTTTTTGATGATGCCGACCGTTGTTTGCATTTGACCAGTGAACTGAGATGTTTGGAAGCAAGACCCTGAAAAATCGGGACTGCTATAGCTGATAAATCCTGAGCGACCGCACGAACATGTCGTGCCCCTCGGGATATGCAGGAACCCTACCAACTGATTTTAGCAGAGCGCTGGACAACCTTAGAGTCGCTTTTCCTGAAGCAGCGTTGTTCAGCGTTGCCGCAGCTACAGGCACCCCATCTACCACGTAAACAAGGCTGTCTTTGGTATATAACAATCCGAAATCGTGAAATCCACGGGCAAAGTTTGTGGTGAAGTTGGCGCCCCAACCAACTCCAGAATGCTTCTCTGTTTTATCTACCGGCCAGTATTGGCAGGCGAAATGAATATAGTTTGGAAAATGCACTTCGGCAACGTCGATCTCGTAGTGATCGTCTGTAGTAAGCCAGAAAGAGTTGTCCATTCCGTAGCAATCAGCGATCTTCATTGTCGCTTCGTAATAACCATATCCATAGGTTTTCTTGCTGAGAATATAGCCGGTAGACCACTTGGCACTACAATTGGTGGCAATTTTCGTGCGTAGTCTGAGTCCACTGTCTGAGATATCCACATTTTGCGCCCGCCTACATGAAAGAAAATCGCCGTCGCGATTGTCATCTTCGTGGGCGTCCCAGTTATCATCTAATTCTTTTCGAGATGTGAATTCGGTTGTGTAGAGCGGTGTACGTTTGCCTGAGCGGAAGCTCTTAACGAGAGCTCGGTCTTGGTCTGTGATACCCCGCCTACGGCAGTAGGGTTTATCCGGAAAGCCCCATGTAACTGGACCGAGTTGCCGCGCATTGGAAGTTCGCGGACCGGTCCAATCATTTTCGGAACTGGGTAAGGCGTTGACTGCTGGCACCAATGTCGCGAGGAATATTGCAGCAGCAGCAAAGCTCAGCTTTTTTTCTGCGTTCATCTCGTCAACCGCTCCTTTCAACTAGTCTTGTATGACGTTTGGATGGCTTAGTCAAGTGTTTGGTTGTTTTGACGCTATTAGATAGACGATTTACTTAACGATCACCCCATAAGTCTGCCACTGACTGGGTTAAGAAGTTTCGTGGACACGGAAAACGCGACTGATAAGACAAATTTGGTACAGTGTTATCCGGTTGCAGCTGGGATGCTTCAACCGGCTGGGGATATTGAGGTCTAGGAGTCTTTTGCGTGAGCATGTACCGCCTGAGTTTGCTTTCATTTGTATTGGTGACCACTTTCTTAACCGGGCTGTCCGCGCATTCTGCGGCGAATAGCGATGCGTCCGCTTCGTTATCTTCTGGTACGAAGTCGAGCTTGTTATCGGCTCCTACAGTCTCATCGAGTGCGGCCAAGTCGAACGACTCCTCTGCGGAAAGTAGCGTGGCTACGACTTCAAGTAGTGTTGGCAGTGCTGATAGTTCATCTTCTTGCGTTGACTTGACCCCGGCCCAAGAGGCTCAAGTTTGTATCCAGCTTACTCAACTTGAAAAACGTCTTTTTTTCGAAGTCTACACCACAGACACAGTCGATCAGCGATTAGGTCGTTTGGAAAAATTTGTATTTGGCGGTGTCCGGAAAGGCTCGATCACTACGAGGTTAAATCGGTTGACCATGGATATCCCGCCCATGACACCAAGTTCTTCTGCTACGGCTTCTACTGCCAGTGCGTCGAGCGCTGGCGCTTCAGCTGCACCGACTTCGACTGCAAGTTCTGTCTCTTCTTCTGGTGGCGCAGGTGGTGCCAGCAGCGCTGGTAGCTCCGATTCTGATGGACCCAGCGGCGAAGACTATCCGACCATAGATGCGCTCGAAAAGGCAATTCTCGGACATACCAACCAGAACTTGTCGCTTAACAAGCGTTTGGATAATCTTGAGGTGAAAGCTTTCGGTAAAGCGAGTGCACCCAATGCTGATTTTGCACTGCGAGTTGACCGGCTAAAGGCTTATGAAAGGTCAAAGAGTGGAGGTAACGACGACTACCTGGCTCAAGGCGCACCCACTTTTGTATCTGGTCAGCCTGCACAAACGTTGCCTTTGACGAGTCAACTGGATCTTTTGGAAAAAGTGGTGTTTGCCAAGACTTACTCCAAGGATGGCGTGGTTAGCAGGCTTGATAGGTTAGAAAAGACCGTATATCCAAACAAACCGCTGGATTCCTTTTCGTCTGTCCCTACTCGTGTTGCAAGACTCGAGCACGATCTGCAGATTAATAATGCTGGTGACACCGATCGAATTGCTTCTTCGTATGGTGGCGATTATGCTGGCGGCGGAAGCTACGTGCCCGCGTTTCAGGACCCCAGGCAACAGCAGAAATCTGCACACCACTCTTTTCTGCATAAACTTGGTTCAGTACTCGGAACGATTGGAGAGGCAGCCGCCATGTCGATCGGCTCGAGTATGATGTATGGTGGCTATGGGTATCCGGGTTATGGTTACGGGTATGGTGGTTATCCCGGAGGCATGTACGGTGGTGGCATGGGACCTGGATTTTATTTCTAGCGGCTAGCAGACTCCGAGATCTCGAGAGAATGACATCTCAGGCTTTATTGAGTGTGGGAGTACGTTGAGCTGTCTCGTGATTACGCCTTCCAAGCGTTCCCAAATTCTGTCCCCTCGTTCCGCGTCAGCAAAGAGTTTGTTAGCGTTTAGCGCGACCATCGCCGCAACTACTTCTTTGAGCGTTAGCATTCTGTCTTCTTGCCGCCAGCCAAAGAGATGTTGGGGCATTTTGAAGTCTGGTAAGTTCAATTCAGCACAGAGCTCCACATATGGCCATCCCTTCTCGAGCTCTTGCTGGTCCATGATTTCGCCAAGCCTGGTTGCGGGAAATAAGGATTGTCTGCGAAGTCCAAGCACCTTAATCAAGGACCTTCTAAGCTTGTAGAACAATCGCTGGCTCACGCACTGCTCTGGTGAAGTATTTGCCAGTTTCTCTCGAATGTATTCGTAAGCTTCTCCAACGGTAATAATTCTCTCCGCATCTCGGTTGGGAATCTCTAGACCGAATTCTTCTTCTATTGCAAGAATCAACTCGACACCTTCCAGTCCGCTGGCTTCTGCCCACTTCAGACCGCCTGGAAGTTCGCTCGCGGTGAACTCAATGTGCAACACTCTCCGGTGTGCTGGGTTCGTTGCTTTGGGCGAACTATGCAATATCAAAGGTCTCATCACTAGAATGTCGCCGCGATTCGCGGAACAACAAACGTGTGGGTTATTGTCACGGAACTCGCTGATTCTTGACGGTTCTAGAATGCCTAAGTTGTGGCTTTCTGGTACTACACGGAGTGCACCGTTATCTTCCCCACAAGGATCAATATGAACGCGTAATGCCACCATGTGTTCCAGTATACCTGCAGGTGGCTGCACATGCGGCATTCCGTCTTTTGTTGACCATGGCGAAAATCCAGGGATATCGATTCGCTCTTCTACTGCGATCGTAAGATCTTGGTGCCATGTTACATACCAATTAGACTCAGGACTCTTATCAAACAATATTGCCTTGATTGGACGAGCATTTTGCCCAAGAGCTTGTGCTGCAATGGTGCGTATCTGAGCACTTCTTGCAAAGCTGCGAACAATTTTGCTCTTACGCAGGAGGCTGCGAACGCCTGGTGATGATCCTTCACGCTCATGCAGAGATTCGAGCTCAGTCGTGAGAGACGCCAGCATCTCTTCGCTTATTGCGTTCTCTAACAACGCGAATCCGCGTTGCTCAAAGTTCGCGAGTGACCGATCTTGCGCGCTGACCATGCGTTTATTTTATCAAGTTCGGGAAGAGGACCTCAGCGTTTCCTAAAGATGCCGACCTGTCTTAACAGTAGAAGAGCTTCTTCTGATTTCACAAGCAAAGACAGCAGGAGCTAACTGTTGCCACTGCAACTTTGCTCATAGAGTGTGCGAGCCTTGGGCGTTCAGTTAGCTGAACTGCTGGATAGGCTGATTCGTCGTCGGGTGGTGAGTTGGGTGCTTGCAATTGAAATGCGTGGGTTGCTAGATTGAGGAAATTGTCACTCTCCTCATCCTGATATAGTACCTAGAGGAGTCACGTTTTTTATGAGGATACATGCGGATAAAGGAGCGGCAGAAGCAATCCGTTGCCTGGGTCCGTCTGTCTGCCGCGATTGGAATATCTTCTGTTGAATGAACTAAACAAACAATTCGAAACTCACTTGACGGATTGGCTCAACAATTATCGTTGCTGCCCTCCTCCGGAAGTTGATGAACTCCGTTACGCAATTGGCGAGATCTATGCTGAATTGGATTTAGCGGAACCAGTTGTGATCCGGTGTGAGAGTCCGATTCAAAGAATTGCTTATCCTCTTTTTGTGGATAAGATACTAGGTTTAGGTGAAGTCGAAGGAATAACGCCGAAACTTTCTGCACTTGATAGCGGAGAGTATCTTCAGCTTAGTAACCACTTGCGCCAAATATGGCAAGACGCATATCGGGCAATTAACTGGAATCTAGTAGTGCCCGATGCACCGGACAGTGGTAAACCGATTGGAGCAAGAATTTTCCATTACATTGATAATCGCTGCAAAAATATGCTCATTGCGATGGGTGATCTTGAATTGGGTTTTGACGAGCAAGAGGAATTGCATAAACAAACTACCAATATGCTTCTGCGCCCACTTAGGCGTATGCAGCTCGCCTTTAATTTGCCTGAGCCAGAACAACAATCGCTTCGCAAGAGTATAAAGCTTCGATTGAAAAACAGAAAAAAGAGACATGGAAAGCGAGACAGACACAACGAATGCCTTGGCTTATTGGATTTCCTTTGGTTCCCTGTAATTGACTTCGCACATGCTCGGGCGCGCCAAAGCTGGGATGTAGTTTGTGAGCGTCTGTTCGCTAATTTAAAGCTACTCCTTCAAAGCGCACTGGGTTTTGAGTTTTTCGAGCATTGCTGTTTTGTCTTTTTGAAACCAACCTTCTCGAGTTTTGATGATGCATGGCGCCTCCACAGCCAATTATCTGCGGCGCTCGAGTTTTGCGATGGGGCTAAGTTTTACTACTGGCATGGAGTCGAAGTGTCAGAGCAGATAATTCTGCGACCAGACAAAATCAAGTTGAAGGATATCTTTGCGGAACCAAATGCTGAAGTTCGGCGAGTCTTAGTTGAGCGTTATGGTTACGATAACTTCTGCATGGTAGCGCGGAAGATTCAAGAAGATGAATTTGGTGCTCTTTTTTACAAAGACATGCCGGAAGATGAACCCTGGGTGGTGGTTAAAGTAGAGAACTCAACTCCGGAACCAGACGGGAGTTTCAAAAAATATTTTTTGCGCGTGCCGCCCGATACACGCACCGCAAAGCAGGGCATAGCCTGGACGTTCGGGTTGGAAGAAGACGAATATTTTCCTGCCGAAGAGAGTTGAACTGCCGATCAACCCGCTACTCAACGTCGGCCGACGTGCCTATCGGATACAATCCAAGCAATCTAACATCGTATTGAAACTCTTTTCGATACGCGTAGAGCTTCTTGTGCTGCTCTTCGTTTGTTACTTCAATATCAACGAAGAATCGATAATGCCAGGGTTTACCCGGCTCAGGTCTGGATTTGCAAGAAGTCAGGTTGACACCGCATCGAGCGAAATTGGTTAGCACCGCAGCCAGTGTACCGGGCACGTTTGGTAGCTCCAATGCAAATGAAACCTTGTACGGGG
This sequence comes from Oculatellaceae cyanobacterium, assembly GCA_036702975.1. Classification (GTDB taxonomy): domain Bacteria; phylum Cyanobacteriota; class Vampirovibrionia; order Obscuribacterales; family Obscuribacteraceae; genus DATNPX01. Next base: position 203,549 of record DATNPX010000059.1, on the reverse strand, counting down.
TTGGAATGTGCCGTGCCGCGTACTCCGCTTTCGTTATCAATCCAAATCTGGTGGCATTATGTTCGTAGTCTTCTACCCGTGGAATTAGTATCGACAGCTCCTGTTCTTCACACGCCTTACTGCTCGCAATCGCCGCAATCGTAGGATCTTGCCGCTCTTTCACGAGAATTGCCGAAGCACTGGTGTCCCAGTGGCTGGTCGGTTTCATGTGCGGATACTTTTGAAATAACCTTTTGCATTGCTCCAATGCGGCTGGATGAGAATAAACCTCACGAATGTTTTCTAGCACCGCATTTTGTGTCGTAATCAGGTTGTGATGAACGGGAACGAAGACTTCGTTTACGATCACGGCTGATCGTGTCCATAGCAAATCATAGTTCGCGTCGATGGAACCCATCGTGGTGTTTTCCAAAGGAATCGCACCGTAAAAATTCTTGCTTGACTCAATGATTTCAAAGACTTCGCCGAAACTGCGACAGGCGATCAACGTCGTGTCGTATTTATCGAACGTTTTTACGGCAAAATGCTTCGCAGCACGATGGCTGAATGAGCCGATATTGCCTTGAAATGCAATGCAGCGCTTATTGTCGCTTTCGCCACCTTTGAGCTGCTCTGGTTTGAGCACTGCGCCGGTTGGAATTGCGGAACCGATTTGAATTTGAGACATAAAAAATTTCCGGGATACCTTCTTCGTCCCGAGAGTATACGCTGAACGGCGATTTGAAGTGTTGCCAAGATTTCATTTGACTGTTTTCCCGGGCTGGGTCGTTGTTTGGCGGAATTGAAAATACCTGTCCCGTCGGTCGGTGATAATATGCTTTTTAGGAGCTCCAATCGCCCCGCCGATCGGCTGAGTGGAGTGGGAGGAATGTACATGAGCGATTCAATGCCTGCGGCGAAGAATCCGTACTTGCACATTCAGCGAAGTTTTCGCGTTGCCGTTCATCGCCAGAATTGAGCTTGGTAGTTTCTATGCGCGATATGGTCGCGATATGAAAGCTTATGCAGCGCGTCGTAACTCAGAATGGAAGGGCTTATCGCAATCGTCGAAGTCTAAATCTGATCCAAAGCATATCTGGTAAATCTATTCGGGTGCTAATTCGCCTCGAAGGTATTTTTTCATAGCTCCTGCTCGATTCAGTTTATAGACTTTGTTGCCATGTGACATGTGATGCGAATCTTTTGCTGGCTTTGTTGGCGGATAGTATTTAGGGTGAGCTGCGAGAAAAGCCCAGGCTTCGTCGTTGAGTTTATAGTTATTGGGCACGCCACCTAAGGCTGCGTGATCCATTCCAGTCAACACAACTTGCTCCACACCAACTCCGGTTTTCGGATTTTGATAGTAGTCCGTAAGGACTTTTCCATTCTTTCTCTCGATAGGTGGGCCGGTGATACCATCTGTCTTTTTCCAAAAATCAGTCGCATATGAAACTGGTTTGAAAGTTGGCGCAAAATGTGACTGTTCGACGATGAATAAGCCCAGATCTTTGCCTCGGTTCGATTCAACAAATTTTTTCCATCGAGGAGAGCCAACGCCAGTCAATATGCCTTGCATCTCTTCGCTTATGGCTTTCTCTTCCTGTTCTTTCGTTCTACCTGCTAGTGGCACAATCTGATCGTTGGTGCCGACCACGTTCATCACTGAAATTGGGTTTTTCGGACGAGTCTCTTCACCGCTCATAGCACCACTAACGTCGACTACTGCCGCTACGGTATCAGACATCTCGCATGCCGCTTTGTATGCCATCATGCCACCGTTAGAAACTCCCAGTAGGTCTACTCGGGATTTGTTTACGTTGATCTGACTTTCAGCAAGTCCAATCGCGCGACGCAAAAATCCTACGTCATCAACTTTTGCACCACGAGGCGTTAGCCCATTGCCTGTGTACCAGGCGGCCGCTATGTCGATGCCTAGCCATTGTGTTGCATCCGGATAAAGGATTGCTGCGTGTTTAGCGTCGGCGTAAGCGTCGAGACCTGCTTCGTTTTGAAATTCAGCGGCGCTTTGAGTGAAACCGTGCAGCGCCACTATAAGTGGTACCGGCTGAGAATTTCGAGATGGGTCGTATCCCTTTGGCACATGCAAAATAAAATGTCGTTGTCTGCCATCAACTGTGATTGTTTCGGAGTAATCGCCGGGTCTGGCGATGCTCATTTTCGTCTGGTCTCCGTGCAATTCTATGTACGGTAGCGGATGAGGATTGGGTGGGGTCTTAAGTCCATGGTCCACCTCAAATTTTTCGACCCGTGCGTGGTTCTTAGACGTCTTATCGTGATACCACTGCTGGAGATTGTGGCAGTCCTGCTCGAGGTTTTTAACGAAAGTGTTAAAACTGCGTTGGAAGTCCATCTGCGAGAGTTTTTGAATGATGAGGAGGTGTCAGTAGGTTGTGGCTTCAATTGTCGACATCAGGCTGGCAAGTGCAATACGTGTTTTCCAATCTGATCTTTGCTGTACAAAAACGCCAGAAGGCTCGAAATAGAGCCTCCTGGACGCTTTGGTCATCGCATTCGACAGCTACGAGTAACTGTCTCTGAAAAATTTAAAAGTGGTGACACACTGTTGACACATGCTCAAATCTCAATTGCCGGAGACGGGTGAGCGGGACCCTAACCACGACTCACTAAGCCGCGCTGCCACGATTTTGTTTCGGTAGGTTCACCAACGTTCCGCTGGGCCGGTTTCACGAATGATTGTATAGATGCAGTAAATGCGTGTCCGCCAAACTGTGCGGCTGCTTCTCGTCCGATGATGTTGGCGCAAATTTCGTATACGACGGCATAGACGACAAAGCCGAGTGCAAACAGAATCGTGCCGTTGATTGTAAGGTTCAGAGTATCCACTGTGTCTCCTTCGTGCCTCATGGCAGCCCAAGCAAGCCCGTACTCAGGCTTGTTGGTGTCATCGGGGAACAACTCGGCTGCTAATTGGCTCTGACCAAACTTTGACTATCAGTCAGAACATTTCTAACCTACCTCTCCTGCCCCCTGCCGTCCAATACACGGCTGTTATGGGATTGATATGCTCGGATTATCGATTTGCTAACTTCTAGCTCCTTGTCGAGACGAGGATTCTTCGAGCATAGGCGAAATAAAGGCGCAAAGGTTCTAGCGCCGAGTGGTTTGTGAAGTTTCGTAGTCAGTGACTGGTTTTCGATTAGCGTCGTTCTTACCGGAGTAACTTGCAGGCAGCCTATTTCCTTGCCAATGCGAAGTCATGAACAAGTTCGGCGCAGAGATCCTTGATTGCGTCGTTCACTTTTTCTTTGCTGCCCAGTGTGCCGATTTTATAGGTTTGCGCTTCGTATTGAACAGACGAGTTGCGTGCCAACTGGGAGCGCTGGCTTACATACAATCCGACCCAGAGTGTTCCGTTTTCTTTCGTGGCTACAACTAGCTTCACAAGCGCTTCTGACGGCGAGAGCGTCGTGACAGGCTCGTCTTTAAAATCTGTAGGCTTCATCTTCAGCTTGAGTGGTGCCAGCTGATTGGCAAGCTGATTGATATATTTCTTTTCCGGGTCGTAATTCACAGCGTAGTAAATTGTTTCAATTCCCTTCAGGCTCTGCACTTGCCAGGGTTTTGCCGTCTCCATCGGAATGGCCGATGCGCTCAGTGGTAGTGCTGCATTGGCGGCGAGTAATAGTGTGAACAACCATTGATTCTTCATTTCGGTTCCTTCTAGCTGGACAATTAATTATACTCTGGAGATGAGGATGAGTCTGAGAACTTTCATCGGAGACCAAGGGTATCCGATTGGGTCCCCTTGACCTCGATTTTTCGTTATGGATGTGGACGTCGCAACACTACTCCTTCGCTCCATCAACAAGCCGCTTTCTTAGTGCTTCCAGTTTCGCCGCTGCAGCGACGGCGTCGGGATCATCATTGTTCGATTGACTCATCGTCCCTGTTGGCTTAGCCCCTTTAGTTGATACGGTTGATATGCTTCCACCAGAGTCTCGTGCTGTCATTTTGCGCACTGGCTCTATCTCTTCATCCTCAAATTCATCATCTTCTTGATCGTCAGGATGAACTCCAAGCTTGACGCCAACAACCCGTGTCTCTGCATCTACTTTTTCCAAAACCAACGGTGAGTAACCGCTCAAATCCATGATGTAGTCGCTGAGATCTGTAGAATGAGTTGTTACCCAGATCTGCGATGCTTCGGATGCTCGTACCAACAAGCGAGCAAGAGGTTCTAAGAGATCCGGATGTATGCTGGTCTCTGGTTCGTTAAGCACTATAAGCGGTGGCGCTTCCACGCTATACAGTGCGCACAGAAGGCATAAGTACTGAAGTGTTCCGTCTGATAGTTCGGCTCCTTCCAGTGCTCTGTCAAGACCCTGTAACCGAAGAGCCAATTTTAGTCCGGTAGATGCACATAGAATGTCTAGCTCCGCTCCCGGAAATGCTTCATCAAGGCTCCGTTCGAGGCCATTCCAGTCTCCCCACTCTTTTATCGTTGCAAGAGCTGGTGCCAAGTCCTTACCATCGTGCGACAAGATTTTGGTGGTCACCGGATGTTGCGGTTTTCGCAGTGGCGAGTTTTGGTCGGTGCGGAAGTGGTGGTAGAATCGCCAACCAAGGAACTCTTGCCGCAATCGTGAAAGCTGCGGATACTTATGCGGTTCTCGGAGTGCGGTGAGAATCGATTCGTTACTGGCGACTCGTTGTGTGTAATCAGTTGTTCGTCCAGTCGAATCTCGAACTTCAATAAATCCGATTCCCCGGTTTAGCACTTGGGACTTGACACCATTTTTGAACGCAAAGATTTTTTCTGACTTGACTTGAAGGTCGCCACAAAAATATTCACCGCCTGCTCTGCCCATCGTTCCGAGTTTCAGATCGTATTGCAATTCGTCAAACTTTACCGACAGGCTGACTTTGCGTTCATCCTGTAGTCCATACTCTCCGGACCACAAAATAGAATCCATTCCGCCTTCTTCTGCAATAGCGCGAGAGAGCTGTCCGTTAGCCGTCGAGCTAACCAAGTACATCGCACGGTATAGGTTGCTCTTGCCCGAGCCGTTCGGACCAACAATTACTGATACGCGCGGCAATTTAAGCCAGGTGTTTCTAGCAGAACGGTAGTTTCTAATGTAAAAGTCAGTTAGCGCCAAGCTTCAAACCTTCGTTGTCTTGAAGACTCTATGTTCTACCACACCTGATTTTATGGAAAGCGAGCGCCTTGTAACTGAGTAGCGCCATCCATTTTTTCAAGTTCAATCACCGTCTGATTTCGCACTCTTTTTTGAATCAAATTTGCAAGCTCTTTAGCGTGCGTTGTGACCAAAATTTGAGTGGACGATGATGCTGTGCCGATAAGCTCTGCTAAAGCCGGAAACAGGTCGACATGGATGCTCGTTTCTGGTTCATTCAATACGACAAAAGTGCCGGGACGAGGCGTGAGCAGTGCTCCCAGCAAACAGAGAAACTGCAATGTGCCGTCTGAGAATTCCCGTGCATTCATTCTTCGCATGAGACTTTCCGTCGTCATGTACAAATGGAGTGCTCCATCGGCAACTTCCATTTCTAGACTGCTCCCTGGAAACGCAGATTCTATGCTCTCACGAAGAGTTTTGCTATCTCCGATCGCTTCGATAGTTGCGAGTGCAGAACCAACGTCAATTCCGTCGTTGCTCATTACAGCTGTATATGTTGCAATCTGTGGTTGACGAATGGGCGAGTGAAGATCAGTGCGAAATTCATGATAGAAACGCCAATTCATCAATTCTGTTCTCAGTATCGATAGTTCTGGAAACTTGTGAGGCTCACGCAATTCAGACAAAACGGATTCGCTTTGTGCAATGTTTCCAGGATACTGCACCATTTGTCCGTCCTGGCTTCGGGCCATGATCGACCCGCGCTTTCGCTCGAGCAAACTGATCATTTTGCCGCGATCTATGAAACCAACGGTCTCAATCTTTATATCTGGGTCGTCAGTGAAACGGCTTAATCCTGGCTTTCCAGGACCATCGTTCATTCGATCACTTAGAGGCACGCGACCGAATTCAAGCTCATATGTCAGGTCGTCGAACTTCACACCGAGTCTTATCCGTGCATCTTCGAAATTTTTTCTTGGTCCTGCCCACAAAACAGAACCGATTCCACCTTCGCGGACCACCTGTCGCGCGAATCGGCCCTGAGCACAAGCGGCTACGAGTTGCAGTGCCTGGTAGATATTGCTCTTGCCACTACCGTTTGGACCGACCAGCACAGTGACAGTCGCCAATTTCAGGCGAATGTCTTTAATCGAGCGATAGCCCGAAATGTCGATTTCTTGGATGAGCATGCATCAATTTTACGCGTGCCCGATTGCAATCGATGATTAATTTGCTGATGCAGCTCTTCGGTCAAAGCGTCGGCGTGGACGCCTTTTGTTTTGGCGTTTAGGACCTTCCGCCGGTCGACTCATCAAGGTCCTTCCGACAATGTTTTCGATTTGGCGCAAGCTGCCGCGGTCGTTCTCGCAGACGAACGTATGCGAACACCCGCTGCGTCCGGCACGTCCGGTACGGCCGATGCGGTGCACGTAATCTGCCGGTGATTGCGGCAGATCGTAATTCACCACATGACTTATTGCGGGAATATCTAACCCTCGGGCGGCAACATCGGTTGCCACCAAAACATTGAATTTCCCCTTGCGGTAGTGATCGAGTGTTCGTTCTCTCTGATTTTGGCTGACGTCACCGTGAATTTCCTGCGCTTGCACTGCTGCTGCACGTAAACGAGCGGCCACTGTTTTAGCTTTGCGTCGTGTCTTAGTGAACACCAAAACAGAGCCTTCTCCCGCATCGCCGATCAATTTAAGGAGCAGTGCGTCTTTTTCACTCTCGCTCGTCCGATGGAATTGCTGTTCGATTGATGAAGGTTCAATTCGATCGGCTTGGACCACGACACGTACGGGTTCTAGGAGGTAGTCTTTCGCCAGTCTTTGTACGCGCAGATCGAATGTTGCGGAGAACATCGCAGTTTGACGTTGTTCTGGAATGCGATCGACAATCTTTGTGATTTGCGGCAAGAATCCAAAATCGAGAAGGCGGTCTGCTTCATCGAGAATCAACGTTTCTACTTTCGATACGTCTGCCATTCGGCGCTGAATGAAGTCACCAAGCCGTCCCGGAGTGGCTACGATAACGTCGGGTACTGCTCTCAGTTCTCTGGCTTGTTTGTCGTATCCGGTACCACCGTAGAGCGCCGACACTTTGATCTGTGCATGCGCGCCAAAACGTTCGAGCTCCGTTTTGACCTGCAATGCCAACTCTCTGGTTGGCACCAGAATTAATGCGCGACATCTTTTGACCCGCCGTTCAAGCCGGTCGATGAGTGGAAGGGCGTAAGCGGCTGTTTTACCCGAGCCGGTTTGCGCAGACGCCATAACGTCGCGGCCATCGAGCATAGGACCGATTGCTTTCGCCTGGATTTCAGTCGGCTCGCTGAAGCCGATGGTGTTCAGACACGCCAACGCTTGCTTGGATAGTCCAAGCTCTGCAAAACTAATCAAATTATGAATCCTCATGTGAGCGGCTTGATGAGCGATTCTAAATTTGAGTTTGAATGCTCTGGGGCGCGAAAAGCTTAGTGACAGCGCTATAGCCGGAGTGCGCAGTATTGCACGTTGCCATTGCGTTGTCAAAAGTACTGGGGTTTTTTGTTGCTCTATGTGTCTGAAGTGCAGTCCAACTTCACTTTCTGAGATTCGTATAACCCAATCCACACTTTTGGTATGTCGGTATATCCAGATTCATTCGCTAATCATTGATTGTCAATGTCCCACAAGCTGCCTCACAGAAAGCACGATTATCAGCCGGATTCACACTGCCGAAGTTAATCTTCTTCGTGTCTGATTTGTGTCTGATTTGTGTCTGATTTGTCTGAAAGGTATAGCCGGATCCGAGTGGGAGTGGAAATGACCCGGCAAAATTGTTGCTTGCGCGACACTTAAATCCGGGCGAACGAACTGTTTAATCTTTGAGAGGCAGGCGGATCTTTCTACTGTTGGAGTGACACAACGCACTTATGCCAGGTGTGGTCCTTATGTAAACTATCTGACATAGGGGTGGGTGATATTGATATCACTCTTACGGTGGATAGACAGGGTGATAATGGAAACCCTAGTCTAGGATTGGCAGCCCACCGATTTGATCTGATTTGAGGCGCTTGTATTTAGCTCCTCAAGTTTTTTTATCCGCCCATATGAATCACCGAAGTTGAAGGTTCGGACAAGAAAACCCCAAATGCCAATCAAAGGTCCAATTGCCAGACTGGAAGCCCTCGATTTGCTTGTGTCGAGCGTTGTAGATTATGCCATCGTATTGTTAGACGCCGAAGGCAACATAACTTCCTGGAATGCCGGTGCTCAGTTGATTAAAGGTTATACTGCCGACGAGATTGTCGGCAAAAACTTCGCGTGTTTTTATTGTTTGGATGATATTGATTCCGGAAAGCCTTCTCAAGCTCTTAAAGCTGCAGACGAAGAAGGACGATACGAAGACTTTGGCTGGCGTGTAAAAAAGGACGGAACACCATTTTTCGCTAACGTCGTGATTACTTCATTCAAAGACGAGAATGGCGAACTGCTCGGTTTTGGAAAGGTAACCAAGGACATAACCGCGCAGTTCAAAGCTGATGAATTGCTGAAAGAGCGGAGTCAGCTTCTCGAGCTTACACATGACACTATTATTGTTCGTGACCTAAACGGCACTATCAAGTACTGGAATAAAGGAGCCGTCGAGATGTACGGCTTCAGTGCGGATGAGGCTATCGGACGGAAGAGTCACGAATTGCTTCGCACTGTTTTTCAGTCTCCACGTGTGGAAATCGAACAGCAGACAATTGAACACGGACGCTGGGATGGTGAGCTTCAGCACCAAAGTAAAGACGGTAGGACGATTTATGTTCTGAGTCGATGGGTGCGGAAGGATTCTCCTTCTGGAGCAATTGAATTCTTGGAGCTAAACAATGATATAACAGAACTAAAGCTTGCCGAGCTCGCCGCGGCTAAAATGAACCATGAACTTGAGCTCCGCGTTCTTGAGAGAACGAGCGAACTCTTGGTCTCTGAGGCCGATCTCCGGCAGAAAGTTCTCGAGCTGGAGCGCTCGAACGAAGACTTACAGCAGTTCGCTTACATCTGTTCGCACGATCTGCAAGAGCCTCTGCGGGTGATATCAAATTATACGCAACTTCTTTCTAAGCGCTATAAGGACAAACTAGACGATAAGGGTCAACAATTTATCGATTTTGCAGTTGATGCATCTAAGAGAATGCAAGACCTGATTAATGCTCTTCTAGTCTATAGTCGCGTGCAGACACAGGCTAGACCAATGCAGAGCGTGGACTGTACGAAGATTCTCGAGGAGACCGTGCACAATCTCAAGCTCCTGATTGCAGAGTCTGGTGCCACTATCGAATGTTCAGAGCCATTGCCCGTCGTGACCGGTGACCGAACACAATTAATTCAGCTTTTTCAGAATTTGATTAGCAATGCGATCAAGTTTAAATCGAAGGAACCACCACGAATCGTCATTTCAACAAAGCGAGAAAATGGTTTCTGGCGTTTCGATTTTAGTGACAATGGAATCGGATTTGATATGCGTTTTGCGGATAGAATTTTCGTCATTTTTCAGCGACTTCATAATAGAGAAGATTATCCTGGAAGCGGTATAGGATTGGCAGTGTGCAAAAAGATCGTTTATCGGCATCGAGGAGATATGAGTGCCGATTCTGTAGTTGGGAAGGGAAGCACATTCCACTTCACGCTCCCTTCAGCTCAGGAGGTTCAACAGAATAGTTTATGAAGCGAGGACTAAAGGTTTTACTGGTGGAAGACAGTGTTGCCGATGCAACATTGATAATCGAGGTTTTTGAAGAGGAGAAAATCTCTGTTGATGTTACGGTTGTGAGGGACGGCATTGAATGTATGGAATTTTTGCAGAAGGCGATGGCGGAAACCGAATCCGGAGTCAAGGCCTTGCCAGACATGATGCTTCTGGATCTGAATCTGCCACGCATGGACGGGCGTGAGGTGTTGACAGAGATTAAAGCACATCCTGTTCTATGCAGTATTCCTGTAGTAATATTGACGACATCGCAATCGGAAGAAGATGTTCTGCGCAGCTATAGCTTGCAAGCCAGTTGCTATGTAACGAAACCACTTGCGCTCGATCAGTTCGTGAAAATTGTGCGTTCCATTGATGAATTTTGGTTTACAGCGGTTAAATATCCGGCGAAAGCATAAATGAGTCAGTCCATAAGCATATTGCTAGTTGAGGATAATCCCGCGGATGCTATTTACGTGGAGGAAGTCCTATCTCATGAGTCACACACCGTAACGACTGTGCAACGGCTCGGCGATGCTAAGAACCGCGTCCTAGCCGAGAAGTTTGACATCGTGCTTCTCGATCTGTCTTTACCCGACGGACAGGGAATGGAGACTTTTCTTTCCTTGAACGAATATCTCACTGTAACGCCGGTAATTATATTGACCGGCCTCGATGATGAGGATACTTCGCTTCAGGCTGTGAAACTAGGTGCTCAGGACTATATTCTCAAGAAGGAAATGACTGAATATCAGCTTTCGCGCGCAATTCGCTATGCGATTGAGCGCAAGCAGTCGGAGGAGAGTCATATGCGTCTTGCAGTACTCGAGCAGCGCGAGGAATTTATGGCCACATTGACGCACGATCTAAAAGTTCCGTTGATTGGTGCAAATAGAATTTTGGAATTGATGGCTGCCGAAACGTGGGGAAAAGTGAATCCGGAGCAGATTCAGCTGCTTCTGCAAATGCGTGACAACAACAAACAATTGTTGTCTATGGTTCAGAATCTTATCGAAGTCTATCGATTCGAGAGAGAGGCGAATAGCGTCAACCTTGAGCGTACAAATCTCGTAAAGACGATTCGTTCATGTATCGCTGATATTGAACCCATTGTCAAAAACCGAAACATCGAGCTGAAAACTGACTTCCGAGATGTTGATGCAGATGTGGTTGCTGACGGTGTTGCTATTCGAAGGGTGGTACAAAATCTGCTGGATAATGCTGTCAAATTTACTCCTCGCGGTGGCAGCATTACAGTAAGCACTCAACCAGCGGAAGACTTTGTCTCAATGGAGGTCGCTGATACCGGCCCTGGTGTTCCGGAATCTGAGCGCGATCGTCTATTTAAACGTTTTTCGCAGGGAACAACCGGCCGCAAATACACCCCAGGAACTGGGCTTGGGTTGTACTTATGTAAACAAATCGTTGAGGCTCACAAAGGAGAGATTACATTTGCCAGCCGCGAAGAAAAAGGTTCGACTTTTCGAGTGAAACTGCCAGCGGTGCAGCATTCGGAGCTGCAAATCTAACGCCCCCGCTCGGTGAATGCAGAGTCTGGTATAGGTTCGTTAAGCGTGACGTTCCTGTAAATAGTCTCGTTTACTATTGGTATGGGAGTCGGATTTTTGGCGACCGAACTTGAAAGGGCTTCCATACCCCGCATTAACAAGTTCGAGAGCAAAGTGCTGGGACCACCTTCTGCATTAAATGCTTTTGCTGTGTTGTGCGAGAGCACCATCTGTTCGCGTACCTTAAGCAGCAATGATCGCGATTGGGAGATCCAGTACTCCCTTTCAATCTGGTCCGGCTCCAGCTCATGATGAACTCTGTAGCACGACTCTTCGTCTAACGATTCGATGGACTCGACGCCTATTCGCTTTGTTTCATTTGGTGGCAATTGCTTCACAAGGTGGGGCATTAATAATGCTGGAATTCTATGTGAAGCTTCATGCGTCACACCAATGGTGCCTGTGATTGCGGAATTTAAGTCTGATTCTGGATTCCAAAAAATGTATGGCATTTTTGAGTAGGTTCGTTTGCCATCACTCCAGATGACACTTAGTGAATCGCTAGATGGAGCATCCTTTACGGTGCGTGACAAAAAGGCGAAGCGAAAATAGTTCGGCCTGCGAAAATAGGTTGTGAACCACACCTGTCTTGACGTTGCAGACGCCGTGCCTGGCTGAATTGTAGTTTCGACGATTCCGTTGTCTTTGTACGTCGAGCACTGCGCATAGGTGCTGGCAAGGGTGGAAATCAGTTTTAGCGGATCAGGAAAATCGCTCGCGCTCATATCTCGTCGAGTAATATTGGTTGGTTACATAGAACTATGCGTAACTCAAAGATTATTGTCAATCGACTTACTGCTGGCTTGTTGGAGTTGGATACGAATTATCCGCATATTCCCGATGCAAGGGTGGCACATTAACGACTGCTCCATGTCCCCGACCGCCAGTATCAACACGCACAAACGGTGTATTCAAGTGCACCGCGCCAGATCTCCTGTCCACATGTAAATCTACAAGAGGCGCGTGGTCAGCGCTTGTCCGACTCGGATACGGCATGTCATTGTAATAGTATGGAATGCCGTGACCGTCTTTCGGAATTGGCTCGTCAAGCGGTTGGGTTAGTTGTCTCTGGTCTACTACGATGCGACCGTCATTAGTGCTCAAGTCCATTGAGCCCGTGTGTGGTGGCAGTTCGTTCATGGCAGTGTTTCGGTTTTGAGAGCAGGCGGCTAATATACCGATTGCTATTGTCAGTGACGCCACCATCAGCGTGGACTTTAAATGACGTCTCTTCATTGTTGCCTCATTCTCGTCTGGGTATGTCCACGAAATATGGGGCGTTTTTGATCTGGCGAAAGTTCCGCACTAGAGGGGTAGATATGCTGTGCGCCTGAGTATTGAGTGGCGAAAATCACTACTGTGTAAACAGGCAATCTAAATTTACTTGCTTATAGTTGAACTCGCGTTATGATTTCAACTTATGTTAGCTGGGAGGCTCGTATGCAACAGGGGCAGGAAAGCGGAGTGATGCAGTTTTCCCCGGATCCTCAGAGTCGCAAAATTCTCGATGCTCTGGACGCGGAAGCTCGCAACAAATTTATAAATGACGCGATCAAGTCATACAGTAAGATTGCTGCACCGGTACAGTCTGTGAGCAATGACAATTCGCCGGCTGCTCTTGTGAATTGGGAATTGCGCAGAATTTTTGGTGGCGCATGTGATGCAATTCAAGCCTCTTCGGCTGATTCCGCCGACTATGTGGCAATAACAGAATTGGTGACCAATCAACGAGTTAAGTGCGGTATCAAAGACGCCATCGACATATTGAAAAGTTTGCGCCAACCGATTACCACTCAAGAGGTTTGGGAAATTATTTCGGTTCTCGGATAGCAACTATATGGCGCACGCTACAATTTGAATTCTCTCGAACTACTCTTGTGCAGTCTACGGAGCAATTGTATGGCAAAAGTTTTCCCACTAAGTGAAATGAAATTTGCGCTGAGAGGCATGCCGGTTGAGGACTTCAACTGGCATACCAGCGAACGCATTTCTGACCTCGCCGGAGCTAAGCGACTAGTTTTCGATTTTCGTTCGCTCGATCCCGGAAAGTTTTCATTTCCATATCATTTTCATTACAATGCTGAGGAACTGTTTTTTATCATCTCTGGCGCTTGCTCGCTTCGCACGCCTGAAGGCATTCGTACATTGAAAGCTGGAGATCTCGCACACTTCAGCTCGGACGCGTCCGGTGCGCACCAGCTTTATAACGATACTAATGAACCTTGCGTATATCTCGACATAAGAACGTTTGATGGTGCTGATATCGCTGAATATCCGGACAGTGACAAGATCGGTATTATGCCCGGACGCCAGTTCTTTGAGAAAAAGAAAGCAAGTGATTACCTTGAGGGCGAGCTGAATCCTCTGGAGCGATGGAATGCAGTAAAGAGTAAGTAGCCAGAATTAAGTGCGGCTGCAGTACCATTCTTGCCGTATTTCCCCTACTCTAATTCTTTGCAACTTTCGTAGCCTGGCTTATCATCTGGGTAAGCCCAGATAAACACTAGAACGAGTGGAGGAATCCTTTCTTTGCCCCCACACCGATTTCGTGCCGAACCGGTTGACGCTTCTCGCATAACGTCGCTTCTGGCCGATGTTAACCAGCCACCGCCAGCTAATAACTTAACCGATTGGGACCACATCGGCCCGTTGGTTGAGGATATGAACATTGCTTTTCGCCGGCTCGACAGGCAGCACAGAGGGCTTGTAACCAATCAACAGCTAGCCGAGTTGATGGAGAATCAGCACCTATCTGGGGCTGATGCCGCCACTGCAGCGGCTTTGTACAAAATAAACAAAGAGCTTCAGAGTGGCGACATAAAAATTCCCGTGCCTGCTAACCCAAATGGGCTTTCGAGTCAGGAACTGCAACAGGTTATCTACAAAGCGAACCATGCTCGCCCTGACGCAGTACCACCAGCAGATCAATCTTTCGAGAATATTACGGTTCCAGATCTCTGGGCTGAAATTCAGTTCACCCTAACGCATAAAGATGCAAAAACTGACAAAGTCACCCTGGCTGACATCGACAAGTCCATAGCCACCACAATTGGTGATGCCGAGACGAAAAAGTCTTTGAATTTCTTCAAACAGCACTATGCAGAAATTGCAACGGGCGCGCAGCATGGTGTCGATGATGGTGTTACTTTTCAGGAAGTAGAAAATTTCGCTCGTAAGTATTCCAATGCAAATGATGCGTTCTACGCATTGCGAAACATCATTTCAAATCACAGTGAAGTGTTGGACGAGAAGATTCCAACGAGATTGTATTCCGCGTCTAAGCCCGAGCAGAGTATTTCGCATCTTGGTGTCGAACAGCGGTTAGGTGCGGATTGTTACTTTGAAAGCCCGCTGGCTTCGACCGCAGATTTGCACAAGTCCTGGATTGCACAGATGATAAAGGCAAATTCCGACGGCACGATGACGGTTACTTTCCGTGGACAGTCCCAGAGTTATACCGTAAGTAAACCGACCGAGGCTGAGCGCATTTTATTCAACAAAGGTGCAAAAGCCGGTGATTGGGGCACGGTAATTGAAAAAGCTTATGGACTGTGGACACAAGACCCGGGTCGCCAGGGGGCTGTCCAGAAAAAAGACGAAGTGCCTGAGGAATATTCCAACCATGCCGGTTACGCGAGTGTTGCTCTTTCTGCTTTAACCAACTCGAATGTTCAGCCAGTCGCGATGGCGGCAATGGGTGCGGACTACGTTAAGCAACACTTACTCGACGCCCAGCGGGATGGTCGGGTAATTGTTGTGGATAGACAACGCGGCAATTTCGCTGCCGATGAGCTCGTGGACTTGCCCACAGCACATGTGTACTCAGTCATGAATTTCGAGCCTACAGGAGCTAATGGTGGCACTGTTACTTTGTGGAATCCATACGGTCGCGATGTCGATGACTATGGTGGTACGTTCAAAATGCCTCTGAATCAGTTTGTGAAATCATTCGCAAGCATGTTTGAAGAGCCGGGTGGTACGCCGCTTGCGCTTTTAGCACCATTGCCGAAATATAACTTTAGGCAGATCTTCGATCAAAATCGTCTGTTCCAATTCAATTTCCCGCTTGAACCTTCAGCCCCTCCTGACCCTAACCGCCCATTCGTGAACTTGCATCTCAAACTCGATTCTCCGTTCAAGCAATGAGGGTAAAACAGAGGTGCATCATCAGAATAGATGATGCACCTCTGTAGTGCTCAGGATTTTTTGAGTTGAGTTGAGCTGATGTGTCAAACGACTAATTCGCCATTCTTGCTTGCCCTGGATTAGAGTGAGAACGCGCGCATTACTCGCAGGAAATCGTCCGGGAACATGAAGCCCATAAATCTTCCGAACACCTTGCCTTTGTTGTCCACAAGAATAATCGTTGGATATGCATGCACTTCGTAGCGTTGCGCGATGTCCTGTCCTTTGCCGGAATCCTCTGCATTAGCCTTTACTGTAATGAAGCTGTTGGCGAGAAGGCTCTGCACTCGCGGATCGCTGTAGGTACGCTGATCTAACAATCTGCATGGTCCGCACCAGTCTGTGTAAACATCCACCAAAACAGATTTGTTTTCGGACTTTGCCTGTGCGAGCGCAGCAGTTAGATCGCGCTGCCATTCAAAGTGTTTTGATCCGTTCGCACCACTTGATGGCGCTGGAGTCATTTTGGCCTTTATCGCCTTTCCTGTAAGTGCACTCAATCTTTCTGTATAGCGCTGCGATTGTTCAGGCAGATTTGGGAAAATGAAGCCGGTAAGTTCCATCAGTTGCAGGTAGTTTTTCGGCATGGGTGTCTGCTCATAGAGAGTGAGTGGACCAGCTTGATGGGATGAATAGCCAACGATCAATAGAGGTGGGTGTTCTCCTTTGAGAAATTTTGTGTTGTCATAAGCATCGCCCGGGTAGAGCCAACTGGGTACCAGTCTGGAGCCAATCGCCATCGGATGCGCATCAACGAAATCTTTGACATTTGTCCATGGTTCTTCCAAAATCATAGCTTTGCATTTGTGCTTGGAGCTAAGTTCACATGCGACATGCGCGCCTACGGTTCGTCCCATCAGGATTATATCTTCAGGCTTTAAGTGACGACCGTCTGTCAAGTATGTGTAAGCCGCTTCGCCATCAGATATGGTGCTTGGAAGACTAGGTTTGCCTTCGCTCTTTCCAAAACCTCTGTAGTCATATAGCAACACTGAGTGTTTTGAATCCTGAAGCATCTTGACGTAACCAAGCAAGACCGGAAGTCTAGTGTCACACAGACCGCTCCAATTGAAGAGGACCGTGTCAGTGGCACCGGGTGTCTTAAAGAACCAACCGTGTAACTTCAGCCCATCGGAGGCCTTGAAATAAACATCTTCTGGTTTTGTCGCCGTGAGTCGAGCAAAATCTGCATCTACCAAGGGTTGTTCCAAACCAGCGAATACTGTTGTCAGATATTTTTTCTCGCTCTCTGACGAAATCAGAAGAGCTGACCTTTGCTCCTTTTCTGAAAACGCTTGCCGGAATAGGAAATTGTCCAAGAAAGATGGATTGATTAGCGGCGCGCACATGCCAACGAGAACACCAAGACCAAGCAGACAACAGATTGCAGCAAAAGCTATTAGTCTAAGAATGCGGAGTGGAAGTGGCGGATTTGTTTTTGATGGCATAATGGCCTCCTTTTTCTTATCTTCCTAGTACCCTTCGGTGCATTCAGAGTAGAGGCAGCCTGTGACAATAGCATGACTACATAATTACGACATTCTTAAAGTGGTGATGCCGCTCGACACTATTTCTCAGTGGCATTATATGCGGTGTCTAACCTGGATAGACCGGAAGTTTCTGCAAGTTTGTTTTCAACATTTTCTGATTGATTCATTGGCCGCAGTAATGCAGTTGTTTCTGTGCAGTGGAAGCTGACGCTAAAAGCCAGTGCATTTTTTTGATTCCGTTCGGAGAGCCTGGATTTGCTATTTTGTAAACGAGCCCTGCGTGTACGTAACCGTTAGCTATCTGTTACGTTTTCTGCGTTTTCTCCCTCTGGGACGAGCGCTTAGCAGCTTAAATGTTGGTGTACAAGCAGTTACCGGATGCCACTAACAACAGCTCCTCTCCTGGTTGATGCCAACTCAAGTTCGCACTGCCGTGTGACCGAAATAACCGCACCAGTGCCACATAGTGTTAAAGTAGACGTTGTCCTTCGACCTGCTGTGCTTCAGGTCGTTTCCCCTCGTTCTGGCTTCATTCGAATGACGTTATAGCCGCGTCGAAAAGTGATTAAGGTCCACACGCTGTGTCCAAGGATTCCTCAGATAAACTTATTACCCATGAGAATATTCGCGCTTCTTTGAAACGGATATTGGCAAGCCCGACATTTTCGCGAGCGAATCAACTGGCACGGTTTTTGCGATATGCCGTCGAAAATACTCTGGAAGAATCCTTCAGTGAGTTGAAAGAACATCGCATCGGCGTAGCTGTCTATGACCGCCAGCCTTCTTACTCACCAAATCAAGATTCGATCGTTCGCACGGAAGCCACTCGCCTGCGAAAAAAATTGAAGGAGTATTACGGTGCTGAGGGAAAAAATGATCTTCTCGTAATCTCTATCGAGCAAGG
The DNA here is from genome assembly GCA_036702975.1 of Oculatellaceae cyanobacterium. Taxonomy (GTDB): domain Bacteria; phylum Cyanobacteriota; class Vampirovibrionia; order Obscuribacterales; family Obscuribacteraceae; genus DATNPX01. The sequence continues at coordinate 185,581 of DATNPX010000059.1, read as the reverse complement.
AGGCTACGCGGCATCATTTACTGCAAACAGCGGCGCAAATGGTTCCGCTGGAGCCGATTCCAGCGTTCATTCGGAAAAGCGAGGAGTCGCTATCGCTGTCTTGCCGTTCGATGATCTATCCGGTCGTCCTGAGGGAGTAGAGTGCGCGCGTGGTATCACCGAAGAACTGATTCACGCTCTCATGAACACTGAAGGATGTCGTGTTGCCGCTACTAATGCGGTTGCTCCATTTTTGAACCAAGCGGTTGACGTCAGGGCGCTCGCCGAAAAGCTTTCTATTCAAATCGTCATTGAAGGCACTGTGCGATTAGAAGAACATCGACTTCGCGTTTCATCGCGTGTTGTTAATGCGGATGGTTTCCAACTCTGGTCTCAGCGGTTTGATGTCGCCTCTGAGCAACCGACGGCATTTGCCATCCAAGAGCAAATCGCATCAGCTATGGTGAGTAGAGTGAGCCCGCAACTGTCGCACGTGCGCCAACTCAAAGGCACTGTAAATCAGGTTGACCTTGAAACTTACACTGGCATTTTGACCGGCTACTCTCTATTGGATCTTGGTACTACTGCTGGTCGTGCGGCCGCACTGGCAAAGTTTAGAGAGCTGGTGGTGCGATTCCCAAAATCAGCCCGAGCGTTTTGCGGAGTCGTTCAATGTCTTGTTGAAATGATCTTGCGTAGCGAACTGTCTGCTAAACGTGCAATTGAAGAGATGACGAAAGCAATGGAAGCAGCCAATTCGCTCGATGCTGAAATGTTTGAATCTTACGACTCGACTGCGCTTACGCACCTCATTAAATGGGAGTGGCAGAAAGCGATTCAGTTTTTCCAGAAAGGCATTAGTCTCGGTCCCCACCCCTCTACTTATCGAGACTATGCCACTCTTTTGTGCGTCTTGGAGCGTTTTGCCGAAGCGGAGCAACACTTAAAGCTTGCTCAGAAGATTGATCCGTTTTCAAACAGGCAAAAGCTTGCCAGCACCCGTCTTTATTTCTTGAGCCGTCAGTACGACAAAGTGATTGAATATTCGCAGAGTCAGCAGATGTTTGGTGGGCTAAGTGATGAATCACTTCTGTACGATGCGCTGGCTCGCGTTCAATTGAAACGGTTTGATGAGGCGAAAACGACAGCCCGCGCATGCAAGGGCGATACCGCTGCCGAACCGTTCGCAGCCTCTTTGGTAGCGGAGGTCTTGTTCGCTTCGGGCGAAGCAGCGGAGGCATCAGCTATTCTCGAAGACCTTAAACGCTTACCGCAAGAGATGCAGTTGAGTTCTTGCCGGCTAAGCCTAATCTCCATAAGCCGTGGCGATTTCACAGGCGCCATCAAGTGTCTTGAAGAAGCCTATGAGACCAAAGAATCTGGACTAATTTGGCTCAAGGTTGATCCAAGGTACGATGCGATACGCGGTACGAAAGAATTTGGAAGAATTGCCAATGCTATATTTCCCCATGAATAGCATCGGGATAGCGCCTCGTCCTATAAGCATGAGAGTTGCCGCTCTGGCTGCATTGTTGATTTTTTTAATCGGCGCCACCGCTTTCGGTATCGAGCCCTGTGCCGCTGAATCAACTACAGGAGCTGCTCCATCTGCCATCGAAAACTCCACACAGAAGCTAGCACCATTCTCGACTATTCGAATTGAAGACCAATATCTCAAACGTGATATCAAGAGTGGTAGCAATGGTCAGGTTTTGACCCTGATCGGTGCCGTTGATGTCGCTATAGCTCATAACCGCGACTTAGAACAAGCGAGACTTGAATGTTCGCGTTTTAAATGGGACCGCCTTGCTGTTGAGAGCACAAGGCTGCCAGGCATAAAAGTTCTCAGTTATTTGTCGGACCAGGTCTCTAATTCACAGCTGATTCCCAGAGGCTTGGATGCATTCGTATTTGCCACTGCCTTAGTGCCCATTACGCAGCAATACAGGATTGGATTGACTGCGCACGTTGCGCAATTGGCGACAGAGATTGCTTATCAGAAGTTACGTCGAGAAATGGACGATATGCGCTTTAAGGTCAAATCGGCGTATTACAAGTTGGCACTAGATAGGAGTTTGCTGTCAGAGCTTGAAGATTCCATCGCTTACTTGCAGCAGTTGCAGGCTACAGTGGACAACGAAGTGGCGACCGGAAAATCTCTCAAGGTTGATGCAATGCAGGTGCGCGCTCGTCTTTCAAAAATGCGTTTGGAGGAGACAAAGGCCAAAAACGCACTGAGTATCGATCAAGAGAAGCTCAATCATCTACTTGGGCGGGAGCTCGATAGTAGCATTCGGCTAGAGACAATTCCACCGCCGTCGGCTTTTGAATTGGATGTGCACAAGGCGGAGGACGCTGCTTTAGCTGCAAGACCTGAGTTGCGCGAGGTGAACGCGCGCATCAAGCAAGTTTCGCTGGAGAAAAAGGTTTTGTTCTCTCACTATATTCCAAACGTTAGTGTCGGAGCTGTCTATGTGGCTCTACCCGGCTTCAACAACCAGGTCGTGGCGAAGAATGCCCTGGCTCCAGGGTTCTTTGTTAGTTATGACGGATTTGATTGGGGCCGTCACTTAGTAGCAGCAAAAGCGAGGGGAACGGTGCAGAAAGCAGCAGCTTTGTCGGCCGAAAATGTCAGAGATGATGTCTTAATTGATGTACACAGTCAAATAAACAAAGTCACTGAATCGAGGCAACAGATAGAGAGTGCCGAGCTTGCCAGAACTGCGGCGCGAGAGGAGATGCGAGTAGCCGTAAATCGGTACAAGTTCACTGCGGCTAAATTGTCTGATGTCCTGCAGGCTCAGAGTGCACTAGCTGAAGCGGCTAAGAATTACGATCAGGCGCTGCTTGCCCTGTACGAAGCGGAGGCTGATTTTGAGAGGGCGATTGGCAATTAAGCTATGAATGAGAAAGAACCACCAAAGGACGCACCAAAATCAATGCCTCAAAAATCTCCCGACTCGGGCCCGGCCGCCATGTCTGCTGCATCTGCGTCACCGCCGCCTCTGGGTGATACAAAAACATCGCTGTTGCGGAGCTGGCCTTCATCGCTGGCGCCGGTAGCGATTTTTGCTGCTGCTGCCCTGCTTTTCGTTCTCATTTCAGCGAACTGGACATTCTTTGAAAACAAGACAGCGGTCAAGACGGATGATGCCTATGTTCGTGCAGATGTCGCCCCGCTGAGTACGAAGATCTCAGGAATAGTACGTGCCGTACTGGTAAGTGATTTCCAACATGTGAAAACAGGCCAAATTCTGGTCGAACTTAAGAATGATGAATACAAAGCTCGCGTTGATGAAGCGCAACAGGCAATCACGCAAGCAGAGTTGAAACTTGCGGATATAAAAACCCGCCGAGAGCTACAAGACGCAAAGATTTCGCAGGCAACTTCAGTAATTGAAATGAGCCGTTCGTCGGTGTCTCAATCAAAAGATCAAGTTGCTGAAGGTCGACTGGCTATTGATGCAGAGACTTCAGGTTCGGAAGCGCTCCAAGCTGCAGTTGCCCAAGCTCAAGCTGCTGTTCAAGCTGCTTCTGCCGATTTGACGAGATCTGATCTAGAACGGCAACGGCAAGAGGCGCTGCTAAAGAATGAAAGCACAACTAACGAAGTCGTGGAGAAGGTTGAAAATGAATACCAACGGGCTGCTGCGAATTTGGAGGCACAAAAAGCAGCGTTGGCAAGGGCCACTGCAGATCTATCGACTCAGCGCACGCGCGTTCGCAAAGCCAAAGAGCAGTATGCAAGTGCAATCGCCGATCAGCACAAGGCTTCAGTCAATGTTGACAGTCATCGCGATGACTTGATCATGAGAAACAAAGAGAGAGAGCTTCTGGACAGTGAAGAGAAGTTATTGCAATCGGAAGTGCGTTCGCGAAAAGCTGCATTGCAAGTAGCGCAGACCGATCTCGATTACACCATCGTGCGAGCCCCTGCTGATGGACAGATCGGTGAAATCAAAGCTAAGGCTGGACAACTTGTAGGCGCTGGAACACAAGTGATGACGCTAGTCTCTGCTAAACCCTGGATTGTTGCAAATTATCGTGAGACGCAATTGGCAACAGTCAGGGAAGGCGATCCGGTGGAGATATCGATCGATGCATTACCGGCGAAGCATTTAACTGGTTACGTCGAGCAGATTGCACCTGCGAGTGGTGCGCAGTTCTCTCTGCTGCCACCAGAAAATGCCACTGGCAATTTTACAAAGATAGTGCAAAGAATTCCGGTGAAAATTGCCTTTGACAATGCGGAGCAGTCGCCGCTTCGCCCTGGTATGTCAGCCATTGTCACCATAAAACCTCGAGCAATTGAAAAATGATGACGCCGAAAACTCTTTCAGGGATTCCAGTGAAAGTTAGCTCGGCGCAGATTACTACTCACCCGATGTTTGCCATTTTTGGCGTTTTGCTGGGAGCCTGCGTATCTGTTTTCACAGGCAGATTACTTACTGTTGGACTCGCCGATTTGCAAGGCGCAATCGGTGCTGATTCCGATGCGATGAGTTGGCTCTCTACCTCCTATAATGCTGCGTCAATGTTTGTTGGACCGCTTACAGTTTTTCTCGGTGCCATTTGGGGACCTCGTCGCGTCTTGCTCTGGGCCAGTGCTGTCTTTATGACAAGTGAGTTTATTTGCCCGTTTGTCGCTCACAACATTGGTGTGTTGATTCTCTTGCAATTTATCGCAGGACTGGCCGCCGGAACTTACTATCCTTTGACTCTGTCGGCGATTATTCAGAATCTGCCCCTGAAGTTCATCTACTTTGGAGTAGCTGCTTACTCGCTCGACATCCTTTCGTCAACACATATTGCGACGCTTTTGGAAGCCTGGTACATGAGCAATCTTTCCTGGCACTGGATATTTTGGAACGCGCTCTGTCTGACACCAATGCTGGTGACGTGTATATACTTTGGCTTGCCTTCCAAGCCCATTCCTAAGCAGGGACCAGCAACAAACATCTGGGGATTCCTATACGCAAGCGTCGCGTTCACATTTCTATATTGCGCGCTGGATCAGGGCAATCGCTTGGACTGGTCAAATTCTGGAACGATTGTTGGTTTGGCTGTTTCTGGAATCATCATGATTGCGGTGACTTTGATAAGGCGTATAAGACGACCGCATCCAATGCTGAATTTGCGATTTTTGCTTTCACGCAATCTTTTGTTGCTTGGTGCAGTGTTGGTTTGCTTTCGATTTTTACTCCTGGGACCTACTCTCTTACTGCCGAATTTTCTCGCACTTTTGCACGGTTATAGACCCGATCAAACCGGAGGAGTGCTGTCGTGGATTTCCATTCCCGTAATGATTGCCGCTCCCATTTCCGGCTTCGTCCTGTACAAAGTTGATTCTAGACTCTCTTGCGCATTTGGATTTCTGCTGATCGGAATTGCAAGTTTTCTCAACGCTAAACTAGATCCCGGTTGGACAGGAGAGACGTTTATAATTACAGAACTCATTAACGCATTTGGATTGGCATTTGCCTTGACTGGTCTTCTCGCCACAATTTTGCGGAGCGCCTTCGCCCTTGGTGCCTTGAGTAATCCAGTGAATGTGCTCAGTCTTTCCTGCTGGTTTCAGACTTGCCGTCTATTCGGTGCCGAGATTGGAAAGGCACTTATGCTCCAGTTTCTGCGAGTGCAAGGTGCTTTCCATTACCTGGTTCTTGCAGGCAATCTTGATGGTGGCTGGCGAAGCGAAGAAATGATTCGGCCAATAATTCTCAGCGGCCCACTCGCCGGTGCCGGTATGTCGCAATCTCGAGAGCTTGCATTGTCGGAAGCGGGCGAAACGCTAAAACGTCAGGTTGGGATGTTGTCGATCTCCGACGGTTTTATGCTAATCATGTGGTGCGTGATTTTTTGTCTGGTTCTTATTGGATTTATTACATATTCGGCGCCGCTGCCTGTGCGTTCAGCCCCGCAGCCGAAGTAATGTCTGAGCCTTCCCGGTCTGATTCAATCCCGTCGGCGAGGCTGGCACAGAAGAATGTTGCTTGCAGCGTGGCAATTCTCTAAAAACCTGGTCTGGCGCTGTATCATTGAACAGTCGCTTACGAGGGGTTCATACATGACTACCCAAGAACGGTCCAAAGAAGATTTCACCAAGCTCGATACAGAGCAACGTAACTCTCGGACCATGGAGTTGGACAAGCTATCAACCGTAGATCTTGTTAAGGCATTGCATGCCGAAAATCACTTGATACCGAAGTGTATTGATCCTACGTTGGGAGAGCTTGCGAAACTGGTCGATGCCACGACGGAGCGTCTGAACAAGGGTGGACGCTTGCTCTACGTCGGTGCTGGTACAAGCGGCCGGCTGGGTGTATTAGATGCGAGCGAATGTCCTCCAACTTTTAGCGTATCACCGGATATGGTGCAGGGAATAATTGCTGGCGGTGAGAAAGCACTTACTCGATCAATTGAGGGGGCAGAAGATTTTAGCGAGCAAGGAGAGCAAGACCTGGAGGCAATGCATGTAACGGAAACGGATGTAGTGGTTGGGATTGCCGCTAGTGGACGCACTCCGTATGTGATTGGAGCGCTGAAATATGCGCGCTCAAAGGGCGCTGTGACTGGTGCACTTGTGAATGTCTCGGAAGCTTTACTGAGCCAACACGCTGACTACGTTATCGCAGCAGTCACTGGACCTGAACCAGTCACTGGTTCTACCAGAATGAAAGCTGGTACGGCTCAGAAGTTAGTGCTAAATCTGTTGAGCACGTCGACGATGATTCGCATGGGGAAGGTCTACGAGAATCTGATGGTAGATGTGAAAGCGACGAATGTGAAACTGCGAAATCGCGCCATTCGTATTGTTGCTCAAGCCACAGGGGCCGCGCATGCGGATTGCGAGTCTGCACTGTCTTCGACAGAATGGCAGTGCAAACCTGCCATTCTGATGATTCTTCTCAAGATTTCAGCAGAGCAGGCGCTAAAGAAGCTGGATGAAGTCGATGGGCATTTGCGCGCCGCTATTGGCACTCCACCAGCTTAATAGCTCCGGCGCTGTTTTGGCTAAAATTAGCATTTGAAATAGTTTTCGACTTTTCCAACCACCCAGGCTGCAGCAATTGCCTATTGATGGCGGCGGTCGTTTGCGATTTTCTGCGAGATTAACAATTTCCTTCGGATTAAGCCGGGAATAACTTGTCTTTCCTGTCGTTGTATGAGGCAGAAGTTCCCTTTTTAACACGGAGGTCCTCATATGATTAAACGACCGGCAACGGTTCTATCGGTACTCTATCTTGTCATTGCAGCGGCTCTGAGCGGAGTTGCAGCTGATGGATTAGTGGCAAATCCTAAGGCAATCACTGACAAAGAATGGCAAGCTCGGCTGACACCAATACAGTACAACGTCACGCGACAGAAAGGCACAGAACGTGCATTCTCAGGCGAATACTGGAACAATCACAAAGACGGAATCTACAAGTGCTCTAACTGCGGCGAGCCACTCTTCATTTCGACCAACAAGTTTGATTCAGGAACTGGTTGGCCTAGTTTTGACCGTCCAGTTGAGAAGAAAAACGTGAAAGTAAACGTAGACCATGATTTGGGGATGGAACGCGAAGAAGTGGTCTGTTCCAGATGCGGCGCACATCTTGGGCACGTGTTTGACGACGGACCGGCCACCACTGGAAAGCGTTATTGCATAAATTCTGCCTCGCTCAATTTCAATGCTTGCGCTGTCTCTCCAGTTCAAAAAGACCTCAAGAACCAGAAGTAGAATAGGTTTTCGACATCTGGGAATAAGTCTAAGTTCTCGTCGTTAAAGCTTTCAGAGGGCAACAAATTCACATCTTGGAGCTCGAAGACTTTTGGAGCAAACTTTCATGAAGTACATAGAACAACTAGTTATGATTCCACTGTTAACCGTAATTTTCACGGTCGGTGCTTATTCCTTTGCTACGACGGATGAAGCGAAGGCTACAGATAGGCTGAAAGTGTATACAACTGCCGAAGATACGAAGGAGCATGCCCAACAACTTGATGTAGCGTATTTTGCCGGGGGGTGTTTCTGGGGGACGCAAGAGGCCCTCGATCAGGTACCAGGTGTGGTATCGACCCTCGTTGGATATTGCGGTGGGCACACAACGTCGCCATCCTATAAATCAGTCTGCAAGCACGATACAGGGCACGCTGAAACGGTTCGCGTTGTTTACGATCCGAAGAAGATCTCATATCAGAAACTGGCCAGGACTTTCTTAGACCAGCACGATCCCACGACCTTGAACCGGCAAGGTTTCGACATCGGCGATCAGTATCGTTCTGCGATTTTCTACGCCGATGACCGGGAGAAAAACGAGGCGCAGGCGGCTATAGCAGAGAAAAGCAAAGGTCTGGAGCCGGGTCGAACAGTTGTGACTTCTTTGGAAAAGTTCAAAACCTTCTACACTGCTGAGGATTATCATCAGAAATATATAGCCCGAACTGGTGTTGCAAGTTGCCATGGTCATTGATGAAAATAGTGAACGACGATGAACCTATTTAAACTCTTTTCGACCGACGAACCGACGAGGGCTGTTGAGCAGTGGGTAAAGCGCTACTCGAGCGAGTTTTATCGCTTCGCGAAACTGCGAGTTAATAGCGCAGAAGAAGCAGAAGACATATTGCAGCAGACGTTCGCGAAGGCGTATAAAGGGTTCAGCACCTTCACTCCTGGTACGAATGAACGAGCTTGGCTCTACGCGATTCTGAACAATGCGATTAAGGACCATTTGGTAAAGAGATCGCGTCGTCCATTAACTGTAGAACTGCCGGACGCAGACTTCCTCTATGAGGCTGCGGACTCGAGGAACGATCCGGAGGCGCAGCTGTCTCTCAAGATGGATCTCGAGCGACTCTCAGAAGGACTGAGCGCTTTGCCAGAACCTTTTGTCACTCCATTGCTTATGCACACCGTGGGTGGCATGAAATACGATGAGATTGCTAAAACGCTATCAATACCAGTAGGGACTGTGATGTCGCGACTCTACAGAGCGCGAAAAGCTTTATTCGAGATGCTCGCTGACAATGAAGAGAGAGAACAGTCTGGTTCTGTAGAAAAACCAATACAAAATACTAGAGGAGGTGAGAAGCATGGATTGCGCTAACGCCCGGGCTTTCATGTGTCCAGAGCTTGACGGCGAGTTGCCCGTGACAGACTCGGCGTTGCTCCAAGAGCATTTGCACATTTGTCCAAAGTGCAGCCAGGAATGGGAATCGCTGTTGTCGGTTGACCAAAATATTCGCTCTCTGGACGCGCAGTCTGTGGTTCCAGAGGGTCTAAACGAACGTATTTTGGCGGCTGTCGCTAGCAAAAAAGAGAAACGTCAACTTGGCTTTCGCCTCGTTTCGCTTGTTTTAGTTGCTGCTGCGGCTAGTTTTGGCATCTTCGTCATATCTCCAAATCTTGTCGGTCTGAAGCACGATAGTGCAGAGGTTTTAGTGAATGAAACGGCGGATGGTTCCGCTGAACCATCGGAAACGAACTTTCGACACCTGACTACCTTTAGACCCAGCGAGCTAGAAGATGCCGTTAAAGCTGTTGGATTTGGCAATCGCGTCAGTACGCTCGCCAACCTACGGGTGTCTGGTGTAGACGTTTTTCAAGATAAACAAGGAAAAAAGATTCTACGCACTTGTTATCAGGACCAGAAGGATCAGACCTTTTGCATTGATTGTTATCAATTGCCCACAGGACTTCTTTCATTTTACGGAACAGAACAGTTGCTAATTGCTGGTCGAAAGATGTTCTTCAAGCACGTTGGTAATCACAATGTCGTTCTCGTCTCGAGGGAAGGGATTGACTACCTTTATGCAAGTTCTCTCTCGAAAGAACGTCTTTTGTCCATGTTGACAAAAAATAGCTGAGTTGTCAAAACGAAAGGCAAGACCACCGAAGTTGTCTTGCCTTTGCTTGTTAATATGCAACGTGTTTCTTGGGTTGTTGGATTGATAGATCGCCCTAGTGGCGGATTACAATTCCTTCGCTTTGATGGAGAATCTTTCCAAAACCGCTTTCCGGTTTGCTATCCCATTGCTTCTTGCCGTTGACTTTGACGACTGCGTTACCTTTTTCGTCAATCTCAACGGTTTCGTTGTGACGTTGTCCTTCCGCCTGTAGTGCCGAGAAGAAAGCTGCGCGATCTTCAGGACTCAGGCTGGCGCAGTAGTCTTTCAGCATGGCCGAGTTTCTCTTGTCGAAAGTGTCGTTGAGGAATGCGGAGGGCGTGATGTAATCGAGCTTGCCTGCGCGGTCGACACTCTTGATTGAACCGTCATCGTTGTAGGCGAAGTGGAGCGCTTGATCGTGATCCATCATGTGTAGCTGTCCGATACGTTTTCCGACTGCAGCTTTATCAGCGGGACTCAATTTGTTGTATTCCGCTGCGAAATCTTTGGCGTCGTGGTTTTGCAAATCGGTTAGCAATGTTGTTGCTTCGGTGTTGATTCGGGCTGATTCCTTGCGAGCTGCTTCCTGGCGATCTTGCTCGGCTCTGCGAGCGGCGGCTGCTGGATCTTCAGTTCCCTTGTGGCTTGCCTGATGTGTTGAATCAGTGCTGGAGTCATACAACACCACCTTCGGCAGCGGTGTCTTTTCGACATCGTTTTCTTTGCTTACGTCTTGAGAGTAGATGCCGGTAACAGGACCATTCGGCGAACTGCGTACGATTTTCAATTCGTGGAGCTTTGCAGTTTCAGTGTGGTTATAGGTGTTTTCTCTAGCCGCTTCCTTTGCTTCCATCGCTTTTACAGTCTCGTTGTAGTGCGAAGGATTTTGTCTTAGTAAGTCCAGTTCGTGTTGGAACGCCTTTGGATCGGAGCTTTTTGAAAGATCGTAGAGTTTGGAAGCTTCGGCGTTTGCATCGAAAGGTTTTGCAGCAGGCATTAGACAATCCCCCTAGTTAAGTAGACTGAAACTCTTGGAGTCGCGCCCCGCGTTTCAGGTTGGCTGTAGTCTATGCGGGTCGAGATTGGAAGATGTTTTCGATCCGTTAAAAACGGAGGCGATTTCAGGGGGGAAATACGCAACTGCTTGTTAACGCACCCGTACATGAGCAGGGCGCTTAACGACCGAATAGCTCTGTCATTCGTCCATTGCCTTCCCCGGGGGGCGTGCGCAGTTAGAATTTCCTCAGCGCCGACTGATTACGGTTTCTTGACCCGGTGTGATTATTCGCGCTCGCACATGGCAGAGGGACCTGTAAGAGTGTATCCTTTGCTGGAATTGCAGGCTGCATCGATTGGTTAGCGATATGAGGAAGGTAAAAATGCAAATGTTTCATGGTTTGAGATGGGCAGCTGTTGCCTTGTTGGCAACAACGATAGGTTTGCCCATGCAGCTTCCATGTAGTGCATCGGATGGAAACTCTCAAGAAACCGCGAAAACGTCTAGCAGTGAAACGATGTCTGAGAGCACTTCGACAACAACGACGACTACTACCGGCGTTGGCAAATACAATGTGCCGGTCAGCGATACGACCATTCGCGAAACTTCAACTGACCCCAGTGTGCCTGAAACCATAATCAAGAAACATACTGTTTATACGAGGCTGAGTCCGGCCGATGCGTCACAAACGATCGTCGAAACGAAAACCTCAGATTCCATCAAGTATGGCAGACAAAATTTTGGTGAGCGTCTTAAGGATTTTCGTGCGCAATTGGACAAGGCGATCGCGAATAGTTGGGTATCCGCCCAGCAAGCCGCAGATCTGAATTCGGCTTTCGAGAAGTTGGTGACAGAAGAAGAATCTATTAAAAGTCACGGCTATTCAAAGGCAGGATCCGATGAATTCGACTCGCACTTGAATGCGTTCAATATTCAATTGTCGGACGCTATGTCTAAGGCCTCTAACAAGTCTAAAACTCAGAACGAAGAGCCAGCGGTAATTGCCATCGATATTGCGCTCAACCCTGGTGCGACCATGACTAAACGTGCCGAGGAGGCAAACGCTGAATTGCGAAAGAACTATGCAAAGGGATTTGCGTTGGATGCTTCGCATCACCCACATATTACGCTTGTGCAGAGATTCGTAAAAACAGCCGATCTCGAAAAGGTATACGATGCGACCAACAAAATCCTCGTCAAAGAGAAGCCAGCCGATTTGAAACTAAAGGCACTCAAGTTCAATTACTTTAAAGACAAGGGCAAAGATACCGGACTTGAATGCATAGTTGTTGAGTCGACTCCCGAATTGCTCAAACTACAACAAGAACTGCTTGATGTGATCGCGCCGTATACAGCTGCAACTGGTACGGCGGCAGCGTTCGAAACGACGAAGGATGATCCTGAGATAAACGAATCTACGATTCATTTTGTTACGCATTTCCTACAGACTAGTACTGGCAAGAAATACAGTCCCCATGTATCGACCGGTGTAGGTTCAGTGGAGTTCTTGGATAAAGTAGTTGCTAAGCCGTTCCACGAGTTCAGCTTCTCACCCGCTGGCGTATCTATATATCATCTGGGAAACTATGGAACAGCGCGGAAGGAATTGAAATCCTTTTGAAAACTTGTTTGAAAACTTGTAAGCCGGAAGCAAATCAATCTTGCCTTGTCGACAATGATTAGCGAGGAATTATAGAAGTGCAAAATTTACTCGAAACCGCCGTCAAGCTTCGCGCCCAAGGGAAACAAAGAGGCGTGTAACGAATATCCAGATGATCGCAGCCTGCGCGTTTTCCTCGCACTCGGATTATATGAAAACGGGCAAACAGGCAAGGCAATGTCAGTTTTGTTGGAGGAGTTGATAGCCACCACTTCGGATGAGTCCATCGTTAAGTACAAAAAAGCTCTGACCTACTACGCGAATGAGCTGAGCGGCGGGCAGAAAAACTAACCCCAAACCCGTCGCACGGCTAAACCCTGCGTTTTCGACTTCGCGGTTTGAATCGATTAGAATTTCGTGCGCAGCGCAGGACTCATACACATGAAACCATTACCTATTGACGAGCTTCTTCCGACAATCGTCACCAACCTGAGAGAGTGCGGCGCTATTGTCTTACAGGCGGAACCGGGCGCCGGGAAGACGACCCGTGTTCCACCTGCAATTTTGGACTCGGGACTGGCTGATTCGCCTGCGCATGAAGCAGGGCAGATTGTGGTCTTGCAACCTCGGCGTGCCGCAGCACGCTCGACAGCAGCGCGCATTGCCTGCGAGCGAGGCGTAGAGCTTGGTGCTGAAGTCGGCTATCAGGTACGTGATGACGCGCGCAAATCTCAGGAGACGCGCATTCTAATATGCACGGATGGCGTCTTTCTTCGTCGCTTGCAACAAAATCCGCTGCTTGAAGGGATTAGTGTTGTGGTCTTCGACGAGTTCCACGAGCGGCGCATTGATAGCGATTTGGCTCTGGCACTAGTTACGCAGGTGCGGCAGCAAATACGAAATGATTTGCGCCTAGTGGTTATGTCCGCGACGTTGAACAGTGCTCCGATTGCGAAGTATCTGGGTGATTGCCCGATCGTCGAAAGCCCGGGGAGAAACTATCCTGTTGATATCAAATACTTTCAAGCACCATCTAGTCTGTCGTTGCCTGAAATTACTGCCAATGGCATTCTGCAAATATTGCCAAATTCCGAAGGGGACGTTCTGGCTTTTTTGCCTGGTGTAGGTGAAATTCGACAGACTGAAGAGATGCTCGCTTCAAAATCTAGCCTGCGCGGCTGGGCGATCATGCCCTTGTATGGGGATATGACGCTTGCAGACCAGCTCAGAGTTCTGGAGCCATCCACCAAGCGAAAGATTGTTCTGGCAACGAATGTCGCGGAGACCTCGCTCACCATCGACGGTGTCACCGCCGTAGTCGATAGCGGCAAGGCTCGGGTAACTCGGCTCGATCCAGCGCTTGGCCTTAATAGGCTTGAATTGACGCGAATATCAAAGGCGTCTGCGACTCAACGAGCTGGGCGTGCCGGCCGCACTGCGCCTGGTAGATGCTTGAGGCTTTGGTCAGAGAGAGAGCACCATGGACTTGCTGACTTTGAACAACCGGAGATTGCCCGCGTCGATATATCGCAAGCGCTGCTGCAACTTTTTGCCTGGGGAGAGTCGGATGTAAAAAGTTTTCCGTGGTACGAAGTGCCCAATCTCACAAGCGTAGAGCGTGCGCTAGAACTTCTCGATTTGCTTGGTGCCTTGCAGGATGGAAAGCTAACCGAGATGGGCAAAAGGATGTCTCGTTTGCCTGTACAGCCGCGGTTGGCTAGGCTGCTATTAGAAGGAGAGAATCTAGGGTGCTTCAAGCGCGCGGCGCTTGCTGCGACGTTGCTGTCCGAACGCAGTCCATTCCAGCGGAGAGAGCAACGCTTTGAGGCGGTACACCGCACCGATTCCGATCTCCTCGATCAAGTGATCGCCATTGAAGCGTGCATCTCTGAAGGGGCGCGTGAATCGAATGTGGGATTTTTGAATGTGTCTGCGGCAAGGAGTATCGACCGTCAAGCTAATCAGCTCGTGCGGGAAATTGCCAAGAAGCAGCGCCCCAATGCTGATTCGAATGAAGACGATAGTGCGATTCTACGAGCAATATTGGCTGGATTTCCAGATCGTGTTTGCCGATTGCGAAAGGGCGGCGCTCGACGCGGCGTAATGGTCGGTGGTCGGGGTGTTCGTCTGTCTGATGAGTCAGCTCTTGGTGATAGCTGCGAGTTGTTCATAGCCGTGGAGCTAAACGATTCTGATCCTAAGGAGGCTGTCGTAAGGAGGGCGTCGGAAATTGACCGCAGTTGGCTTCCGCCTCACAATTGGAGCGCTAGTGTAGATGTGGCATATGACCAAGAGCGACGACGCGTAGTGGCATTTCGGCGCTGCCGATATTTGGATCTGGTCGTCGATGAGGTTTCAATTCCACTTACGCCTGATATTGAATCTGGTGCTATTCTTGCGGAAGGCATAAAGTCTCATGTTGATCTGGCATCATTGATCGATGATGATGCTAAGCGCTACTTGGCTCGTATTGACTCTCTGCGTGAGTGGGTTCCGGAGCTAGAGTTGCCACATTTTGGAGATAATGTGTGGTCGGAGTTACTTCCGGAATGGTGTGCTGGGCACAGCAGTGTTGATGGTCTGGACTCGGCATCACTCATTGCGGTGCTTCAATCTAGACTTACATTTCAGCAGCTTTCAGAACTCGAAAGAGAAGCTCCCGATAAACTGAAGTTGCCGAATGGACGCTTGCATAAGTTGCAGTATGAGCCTGGAAAGCCGCCCGTTCTGGCTGTGCGTATTCAAGAGTTACTTGGAATGAGCGAGACTCCGAGAATAGCGCGTGGCCGCGTGGGCGTGCTTCTCCATTTGCTGGCCCCAAACTATCGCGTGCAGCAGATTACTCCTGATCTTGCCGGATTTTGGAAGAATACGTATCCGAGCTTGCGCAAGGAGCTGAAGCCTCGCTACCCGAAACATTCGTGGCCAGAAAACCCGTTTGCGCCGCCAAATCTTCCGATACGATAGGTTACTGATATCGTAAGACGATGATTTATACCGTCACCACAATTTTACCGAATTGCTGATTGCTTTCCAAATACTTGTGGGCCTCGACGATTTGATCCAGTGGGAAGGTTTTAGCAATTATGGGCCTGAGCGAACCTTCGCTGAGCCCTTCATTCACGAAGTCGATAGCTGCTTTCAACTTCTTTGGATCGCAACTTGTCGTCATAATGACAGATGACGTTATTGTCGGCAGTTTTGAAATTAGTGGCAGCAATGGAATCTCTGTCGGAGTCGTAGCAAGTGCACCGTACAATACCAATCGAGCACCCTTTGCTGATGCCTCAACGAGTTTTGCAAATGTGGCACCACCTACGGGGTCATAGACAACGTTTGCGCCTTTGCCACCTGTGATTCTGTTGATCTCGGCAACAAGATCTTGTTCTTCCGTTGCGACCACATATTTGGCACCAGCTTTTAGAAGTGCATCTTTCTTATCGCTCTTGCGTGTTAGCGCAATCGGAATAGCCTTCAGCTTATTCGCGACCTGAATCGCTGCGATGCCCACACTGCTTGATGCTGCCGGAATGACAGCGAATTCTCCTGCTTGCAATTTGGCTGTCTCAATTAGTCCGTCAAACGCAGTGACATATGCCATCCATGTTGCAGCCGCTTCTTCGAATGACAGATTGCTTGCATGTTTCACGACCATTGCGGCTGGAGCGACAACTACCTCACCATAGAGCCCATACTGATTCATTGAAAAGCCAGGCACGACGCTGACGGCATCGCCGACTTTAACGTGCGATACACCGGAACCGATGGCATCGACTGTTCCCGCTGCCTCGTAACCAAGTCTTGCCGGAAGATTCGCTTTTTCAAGATATTGGCCTGAGCGAAACATCGCTTCTGCTCGATTCAGACCTAGCGCTTTCACTTTGATGCGTACTTCATTCGCTTTTGGTTCAGTTACAGCAGTGTCAACTAACTGAAGAACTTCAGGTCCGCCAATTTTTTCAAACTGAACTACACGTGGCATCGTTAAAACCTCCAGAGTGAAGAGCGATTAAAACCGACACGCATTAAATCACATTTGTCACTCAGGAAAGATTATTTCGACTCCGATATCCGTGCAGATACCCTGCTATTATGCATTTTTTTGTGCAGAAAATAAGCCGCTATCTAATTGAGTGGGCGCAAGCGTGTAACCAATCTGAAACACATCGTGATTACAATGTTGAGCAGTATGGCACAAAATCAATACCACGTAATAGGATCATACGCCAATGCCTAAACAGCGGTTCACCGTAGTTGCTGCTCTCTCTGCGTTGATGATTACTGCTGGATTGCAGTGTCCTCCATCGTCCGCACAAGAGCCGTCTACACCAAAAACCGCGGGCGGCGAGGTGGCGTTCTACAACAATGCCTTGGCTAAGGGATCTGCTGGAGACTATCGTGGCGCGATAGAAGATTTTACGCGGGCAATAAAAGTTAATCCTAATTGCGAACCCGCCTACGTAAGTCGCGGTTTCATGTATTTCCAGGTGCACGACCATGAGCATGCTCTGGAAGATCTGCAGAAGGCACTGGAGTTGAATCCAAAAGAAGCTTATGCCTTCCACAATCGCGCTCTTGTTTTGAAGGCTGATAAACGGTACAACGAGGCACTTGATGACCTCAATAAAGCAATTCAATTTCACCCGACTGATGCAACGTTCTACAGTACCCGTGGTTTAGTCAAAAAGGATTTGCAAGACTATAAGGGAGCTTTAGAAGATTGTGATGCGGGGCTGGCCCTGACTCCAAAGGACGGGACAATCTGGAACAGCCGCGGTATCGCGCACATGTGCTTGAAGGACTACTCTAAAGCAAAAGAAGATTTTTCAAATGCTCAGAAATACGATCCAAAGAGCGTTACAGCCCATACAAATCGCGGATACTGTCTAGCCAAGCTTGGTGACTATAAAGCGGCAATCGAAGACTACGACAGAGCGCTTGTGCTTAATCCTAAAGATAAGTACGCACTCCAATATCGTGCCGCTGCATTGCAGAAGATTGGAGACAGCGAGAAAGCTGCCAGTGATTTAGAACGAGCGAAACAGACCAATGAAGGCGAAACTTATGTTAGCCCGGTTCTCATTGACATCCCACCACGGCGCTAAGGCATGAGTACCATGGCTCCAACCGGCAAAGCAAAGACAATAGCACGCTCTCCATCTATCGTTCCTGTAATCGTTGCTTTTCTGGTCACCGGATACAGTGGCACAAGTGTATGGGC
The DNA here is from genome assembly GCA_036702975.1 of Oculatellaceae cyanobacterium. Taxonomy (GTDB): domain Bacteria; phylum Cyanobacteriota; class Vampirovibrionia; order Obscuribacterales; family Obscuribacteraceae; genus DATNPX01. The sequence continues at coordinate 167,914 of DATNPX010000059.1, read as the reverse complement.
AAATCCACTCCTGAGTGGCTAAATAATAGTCGTGCTCGTCCTGCTTCTCGTTTTTCAGACCTTTGGATTCAGCAATAAATTTGTCGATGTATTGGGAGTAGAGTTTAGCGGCTTCCTCATATTTGTGACAATCCATCAGCTCGCGCGCGCTCCAATAGAGTTTTGATGACGCGGAATGACGAAGATCTAGCTTACTTACTTACTTACTTACTTACTTACTCAGCGCCACCTGGCTTTCGAGTACTTTCGCAAAGAAATCCTCGCCCTTATCATTCATTATGATGAAAGCTGGGAAGTCTTCAATCTCGATTTTGAATACAGCTTCCATGCCGAGCTCTGGGAAGTCTATCGTTTCCACTTTTCGAATCGAATCCTTCGCTAGTCTGGCGGCAGCACCACCAATGGTGCCAAGATAAAATCCACCCCAGCGCCCGCATGCTTCGCGAACGTTCTTTGCTCTGTTTCCTTTTGCCAGTGTGATAAGACTTGCGCCGCGCGACATCAGCATATCCGCGTAAGAATCCATACGTCCAGCCGTTGTCGGACCAAATGAACCCGAGGCATAACCCGTCGGAGTCTTTGCAGGACCCGCGTAATAGATTGGGTGCTGCTTTGTGTATTCCGGCAGTTCTTGACCTTTTTCGATCATCTCTTTCCATTTTGCGTGCGCGATGTCTCGGGCGACGAGCAATGTACCCGTGAGCATCAGTCGCGTTCCCACCGGTTTGCCAGAAAGCGCGGCGCGAATTTCGTTCATAGGTTTCGTGAGATCTACTTTGATCATCGAGGAACCAAGCTCTGTTTCTTCCACTTCCGGGAGAAATTGTGCAGGATCGTGCTCGAGTTGTTCTATCCAGACCCCCGTGTTGTCGATGCGGGCGCGAACCTGGCGGTCAGCACTGCATGAAACGCCAATTCCGATCGGCAAGCTTGCACCGTGGCGTGGAAGGCGAATCACACGCACGTCATGACAGAAATACTTACCGCCAAACTGCGCACCGATGCCTAGTTTTCGTGAGATCTCGAGAACTTCTGCTTCAAGGTCTTTATCGCGGAATGCGCGGCCCGTCTTGTCGCCCTCAGTCGGAAGGTCGTCAAGGTAGTGGCAGCTGGCAAGCTTGACTGTTTTTAGTGTCATCTCGGCCGAGAGCCCGCCTATAACAATCGCCAGATGATAGGGTGGGCATGCTGAAGTACCGAGGCTGGCAATCTTGTCTGTGAGCAGCTTTCGCAGCGACTCAGGATTCAAAACTGATTTTGTTTCTTGCATCAAGAAAGTCTTGTTTGCCGAGCCGCCACCCTTTGCTATGAACAGAAACTCGTAAGAGTCTCCCTTTTCCGAATAAACATCAATCTGTGCGGGAAGATTCGAGCCGGTATTGGTCTCTTGATAAAGATTCAATGGAGCCATTTGGCTATAACGCAGGTTGCACTCCGCGTAAGTTTTCTTGATGCCCTCCGCGAGGTATTCGGCGTCGTCTTCACCGGTCCAGACGCGGTCTCCTTTGTGAGCCACGACTATTGCTGTACCTGTGTCCTGGCACATGGGCAGCGTTCCACCGGCAGCGATGCAGGCATTGCGCAACAGTTCGAGAGCTACGAACTTGTCATTCTCTGAAGCTTCAGCGTCTTCCAAAATGCTGCGCAGATTCTTGAGATGTGACTCTCTCAAAAAATGAGCGATTTCGCTGAAGGCCGTTTTGGCAAGGGCGGTGAGCGTTTCAGGCTTGACCATAAGCATCTTATGACCATTCCAGGTCTGCTCTGTGACGCCCTCTTTGGAGAGTAGTCTGTAAGAGGTGCTGTCTTTAGTTAAGTGAAAGATGCTTGCTGAGCTGTTAGACACGTTCGATACCTGTTTGGTGGGAAGAACCAGGCGCTATTCCCTGCTTTAGGCTGCGCCCAAGACAGGCTCCATTTTACAGCGAACCTATCTGGTGTCGCCAACTTCAAGCATTTTGTAATCCTTCAAATTCGTCATTTACCGGTGGTTCTCAACATACTGTGGATTTCCACATTCATCGCAAGGGCTAACTAGCTTAGCCTTCTTTCATTGAAGAGAAAAACTAGAGGAAACACTAAATATGAACGCCGCATCCATCCTCGCTGCTTGGACAGCATTCGAGACTTTGTCACCTCAAACTTATAAACGTCCGGAAGACCTCGCCGACGGGGACGTGAAACGCATTGTCTCGCTTTCGGGTTCCGAGCTTCCGTGGTTTCGCGCTGAGGAGGTTTCGCGGTCTGGTGGAGATTTGTATTACCAGGTTTTTCTTGGGGCGATCAAGATGGAGCTGGCAACCAAAGAGCTCATAAAAGCGTTTGGGTCCAATGAAGAGCTTGACCGCCGCAGTCACGATAAGGCGGCTATTGCTGCGATTTTGCTCGATAGAAATGGTGTTCCGCTGAAAGAGAATGGCATCGTTGTGTCTAGCTTCGCCTGGGCTTTGCCGGTTGTTTTAAAGCAGCGAATTAGCGAATTAGGCCAATGGCCAGACATCGAAGGAACAATCATCGAGAAGTTGGCAGAATCTTTCCGGCAGGATGATGATGGAAAGCTGCTACCGCTAAAGCTAGATGGAATCATGGAAGCCTATGAGTTGCTCGTGCGCGAGCTTGGATTGCCCGAACATTTGATTGAACCACCTAAGTTTGGATATTGGGTAATACCAAAGGCACGAGAACAACCTGAAGTCTCACTGCTAAACTCCTTTTACCTGCGAGATTTGTCAAAAGCTTCAAGTCTGGCCAAATCAAAATCCATGCCGATGGGACTGCGGCGCTACCTCGGCATGGATTCGCCTAAAAATAGTATTGATCTTTTGAACGATCGCGAAGCGTTGAAAGCGGCGGTGACACCACATATGATGCCTGCTGTTCGCTGGCCAGCCAAGGGTAGCCATCCGCTGGTATTACTGCAGCAAGCCGCTGTGAATCTTACTCGCTCGGAACTTGCTGGAACCGAAGGAATAATTGCAATTAACGGCCCGCCTGGTACAGGCAAAACAACTCTACTTCGAGATTTAGTAGCCGCTTGCATTCTGGATCGAGCAGCGGCTATGGTGAATTTCGTGGTACCGGACCAAGCTTTCACTGACTCTGGAGCAAAGTTCGGTTTCGGTGACAAATATGCTTCAGTCAAGCTTCATTTGCTGGACAAGAGTTTGAAAGGGCACGAAATATTGGTTGCTTCAAGCAACAACAAGGCGGTTGAGAATATCAGTAAAGAGATGCCAGCGGCAAGCGAGGTAGGACGAACAACGGAAGAATTGCGGTATTTCAAATCGATAAGTGACCAACTTCTCACCGGTTGCGTTGCCAAAGAGACCAACAAACAAAGCGATGGTAGCGCGGTCTCGCCAATTGATACTTGGGGATTGTGCGCAGCCGCTCTTGGGAACAGCCAGAACAAAAAAATGTTCAAGGAATCGTTTTGGTGGCATCCTGAATATGCCTTTCGGGTTTACTTAAAGGCTGCAAAAGGTGATGATGTCGTTCAGACGTTCACAAATCCTGAGACTGGGCAAATCGAACGCCGTGCTCCCCATGTTGTATTTGCTGAAAAACCGCCGACACCGCAAACCGCCGTGGCTAACTGGAACAAGGCAAGAGAACGATTTGCATTGCTCAAATCTGAAATCGACAAGGAGTTCGAAGCGCTGGAAATGTTTCGCCGGAGCTTCCAGCAGCTCTCTTTTGAACAACAGCGGCTAAAGGAGCTAAAAGACAAGGAGCAGCAGCTGGTTGATCGACGAACAAAAATAGGTGGAGATAGGGCTCGTTACCGGGCTGATGTTGTTCGGATGAATAATGACTACGAAGCATGTCTTACAAAGGTGCGATTGAATCGAAAGAAACGTCCGGGAACAATCGAGAGTGCGCTTAGAACAAAGCGTTGGGTCGAGTGGCTTACGGCAGATGTGCACTTCGCTGCAGCGGTAGCAGAAGCTGAAGGAATGTTATATCAAGCGCAATCAACGCTTGCGAATTTGATTACTTCCTCTAATTCTCTGACGTCGGAAATCGACAGGATGCAGGAGTCGATCACTACTTTGCAAACGAAGATTTTGCAACTAGAGAACAAACTCGATAGGCAGCGAGAAGCGTTGGGAGATCGTGTTGTCGACGAAGAGTTTTTTCGTCGAGGACATGTTAGCTCCAATCTTGCCACGCCGTGGATTTCCGACAGCCTGCATCGCAAACGTGAAGAGTTATTCATTGCTGCTCTGGATGTCCACAAAGCATTCATCGATGCCTCTGCGCAAAAGATATTGCATAACCTCACAGCTCTCATGGAGATATTCGGCGGTGGTTCGCTTGATGAAGGAAATCGAAAGCTTCTTGGCGATCTCTGGTCAACCCTGTTTCTTGTTGTTCCTGTTATCTCTTCGACCTTTGCCTCGGTCGACCGCATGCTAGGTGGTTTGAAACTTGGCGACATTGGTTGGCTATTAATAGACGAAGCTGGTCAGGCGCTGCCGCAAGCAGCCGTCGGCGCGGTAATGCGAGCAAAGCGTACCGTAGTTGTTGGAGACCCGCTGCAGATACCGCCAGTGACGACAATTCCTGAGAGACTTATTTCGGAGATATGTCGATATTTCAATATCGACCAAGCTGGCTGGTCTGCACCGATTGCGTCTGCACAGACGCTTGCCGACCGCGCATCGAAATTTCAGGCTTCTTTTCGGACTGATAGTGGTGCGCGCCGCGTCGGTGTGCCATTGCTCGTACACAGACGCTGCCAGGAGCCAATGTTCGGAATGTCCAATCGAATTGCATATGATGGTCAGATGGTGCACGCGCCGACGCCACGTGCTCCTGGTCAAATCGGTACAGTGCTTGGGGCGTCCACGTGGTTTGATTGCTATCAGAATAATCAACCCAAGGAGAAGTGGTGCCCAGCTGAGGGCGAGCAAGTTATTAAACTTCTGAAACAGCTTGCGCTCGCTGGAATTGCTGAGCCTGATCTGTTCATCATCTCTCCGTTCAAACAAGTTGTTGATGGAATGAAATTGTGCCTGAAACAGGAAAGAGATTCCTTTTCTGCGTTGGGAGTCGACATCCACGCCTGGGTGCGAAATCGTATTGGGACTATACATACCGTGCAGGGTCAAGAGGCTGAAGCTGTCTTTCTTGTGCTTGGAGCGCAAGGACTCGCCAACTCTGGTGCCAGAAGTTGGGCCGCTAGTGCTCCTAACATTTTGAATGTAGCTGTGTCACGAGCAAAGCAGAACATCTATGTCATTGGTTCCTATGCCGACTGGTCGACGATTGGACATGCACGCGAGCTGGCTAGTGTGCGGCAATTCGGGGGACCTCTGCAGGTTCCCTTAGGCGTTTCAGTCTGAGCTTGGTAATGTTCCTGGTGGTTGGAAACTCCAAATTTCTCAGGATTGCTAACCAAGTGTAACCGTTTTGGGCGGAATGCCTGGAGGAGTTCCAGGGGTATAATCAATCGCGATGAACTGCGAAGTCTAGCAATTGAGAAATGAATGAACAAAGCTAAAGTCAAGAAACGGGAGCTTTCGTCGGAGCAACAGCGCGAGCTACTCACCTCATTGAAGGCTCGGTTCGAGAAAAATGTACACCGACACCCGAACATCTCATGGAGTAAGGTGCAGTCAAAACTCGAACAAGCTCCTGAAAAGCTTTGGTCACTCAATGAGATGGAAAAAACAGGTGGCGAACCAGATGTTGTTGGTCACGACAAAAATGCAGACGAATACATTTTCTTTGATTGTGCTGCGGAAAGTCCTAAAGAGCGAAGGAGTGTTTGTTACGATGGCGAGGCATTAGCATCACGGAAAGAGCACAAACCGGCGGACAGCGCTGTTGGCATGGCCAGCAACATGGGAGTTCAGTTGTTGACCGAAGAAGAGTATAGAGAGTTGCAGAAGATTGGCGCTTGTGACACTAAAACATCAAGCTGGGTGCAAACGCCCTCTGCCATTCGACGTCTCGGTGGTGCTCTTTTTTGTGACTGTCGGTACGAAACGGTTTTTGTTTATCACAACGGTGCGGAATCGTATTATGCGGCCAGAGGCTTTCGTTGCTCGCTGAGAGTTTGAAGACGTCATCTCTTTTCTCTGGGGTTGGGAATTTTTAACCGTTTGGTCTGTTAGCCAACAGCTGGTGTGACTTTAGGTGCTGCCGGTAATGCCTTTGGTTCCTCTGCTTGCTTATTACTGGCACCATTTTCACCAATCTCGAACAATCCAAAACCTGGATGATTTTCAAAGCGCCTTTTAAACAGAGGGTGCGCGACATTGTGCACTGGAATGCCGATGGATGTTTGTCCATGCGGACTCCCTGAATGCGCATGACCATGAAAGACGATAGTGGCGCCGTGACGATTTATGGGTTCTTCGAGTCGACTGGTTCCAAGAAAAGAATAAATTTCGGGTGGTTCGCCTAGGACCGTTCCAACGATCGGTGCATAGTGCAGAAGCACAACTTTATCTTGTGTGCGCAGTCGTGCCAAGGCTGCTTCGAGCTTAAGAGATTCATTTAGTGCTTCTTGTACAAAGTGCTTGATGGTTTGTTCACCCCAGGCGCCGAGCATCGCTTTTCCGAAGCCGCCGGCGAAGCCTTTCGCGCCGGCGAATCCAACTCCGTTGATTTCTACTGCTTCACCGTCAAGGATAGTGATACCAGATTCGGTTAATATGCGTTTTACTTCTTCCTGATTGTCGCTTTCATAGTCATGATTTCCGAGCACCGCCACTACAGGAAGGTTGAGGATTGGAGCCAGTTCTTTCGTGAGCACATTTGCCTCATCAGCCGTGCCGTAGTCTGTAAGATCGCCACAAAGGGCAACGACATCGGCGCACGACGAAATCGACTTGAACAGCGGAGCAAGCATGCCTTGCGAATTTTTCTTGCAGTGTAGGTCTCCAACTGCTGCTATATGCATGTTTGCCTCGATACAGGTGACCGTGTTTACCGGAGGGACTATCTTTTAGTGCTTGGGCGCCGCTCAAAATTTTATGTTGCGTTTGACGAAAGCTATTTCGACTTGTTTCTGATTGCACGGAAACATTCTTGTTCGGTTTAGGTTCTCATACTCAATAAAGAGTAACTATCGCAACTGAGCCGACTGATCCTCGGCTATAGCGTTTAGAGCAAGGTATTTGAATGTCACTTAGAACCAACCATGAATTGACTGTCGTTGAACTAGAGTTTTACAACAAGATTTTAAAAGCCCTCGTCGCTTCAGAGATCCCATTTCTTGTTGGGGGTGCATACGCCCTCGGATACTACACCGGAATCTCCCGACACACGCTTGATCTGGATATTTTCATCAAACCGGAGAACTGGCCGCTAGTGAAGCGCCTAATCGAGGATATGGACTACTACGTAGAACTGATGTTTTCACACTGGCTGGGCAAAGCATTCTTTGGTGACAACTATATCGACATAATCTTCAGCTCAGGCAATGCTGTAGCCACTGTAGATGATGCATGGTTCGATCGTGCGAAAAGGGATGTAATTCTCGGAGTAGAAGTCGCGATTGTTCCGCCTGAGGAGATCATCTGGCAAAAGTGCTACATAATGGAACGCGAGCGATTTGACGGAGCCGATGTTGCTCATTTGATCAAATCATGCGGACGTGACCTCGACTGGCCTCACTTGCTCAAGCGCTTTGAGAATGATTGGAGAGTGCTTTTGAGCCACCTGGTGCTCTTCGGGTACATTTTTCCTGGCGACCGCGATCTGGTACCGAATGAAGTTATGCAAGGGCTTTTCCATCGATGGGCGTCGGAACCTCCAGCAAGTACTGAGCAGCTAGAGTCTTGTTTTGGAACTATGCTGTCACGAGATCAATACCTGTTCGACATCAATCAGAAAGGTTACCGCGACCCGCGTAAAAAGCCTGCTGGCAATATGTCGGTAGAGCAGATAAGGCATTGGACCGCAGCGATTAGTTAGCTACTTAGCTACTTAGCTACTTAGTTCGTTTCCTTCATGAATGGCTTCTGCTTGGGAACACGTGGTTCAAATTCTGGTCCTTCTCTTTTAAGGCGCGGAATCACACACTAAAGTCTCTTCGTGCTTATTTTGCATCATTTATCTTCAATCTTTATTTAAAGGGGAATGAGTATGCGTTTTCAAATTACCGCCGCACTTCTAATGCTCGTTGCTCTTGCCCTACCCGGTAGGGCTGATCCTTTCGGTCGCGCAACGGGAAATTCGGTTGCACCGCCGAAAGAGGTAGGCACTACAAGCATGCGTCCGGGCAATTACACACTCACTGAGCAAAACTCTGGTAGGTCCTATTCGCTAATGGTGACTGACAGTGGCCGAATGGTGCTTGACGGTGGACCTGGCGCAAATCAGAAAGAGAGCAGGAAGCAGATGCTCGAAAAGGGCATGGAACAAGGAGCAATGCAGCTGTTTAAGTCAGGAGCTATGAAGGGATTTTAGTTGTGAAAAGGATTATCAGCTCTTGATTTTAACCGAGCCTTAAGTCACACCTGTCAAACTACTCATCGGTGGCCTAGGAGGTGTGAATCATGTCAAAAAGCAGCCTCGTTCAAACTTCTGTCGTTGCACTTTCCAGTTATATTTTTTGCCCATTCGTAGTACAAGCCGATTGCCAGCTTGATAGCAAGCAATGGCCGCAGGACCGTGAGCGGCAGAATTTGCTACGCCAAAGTAACTGCCTGGAGGAAAAGCGCGACAATCTTCAACATCAAATTGGCGAATTACAAAAGCAGATAGTTCGACTCTCAGATAGTTGTCGTGACGCGTGGAGCCGTTTGGACGACGTAGATTTCGAACTAGATAAGGTACAAAAACAGCTTCGCAACTAGAGCGCTTGCTAGTCCGTAGAGTTGAAAAAGTACAGCGGACTTCTTTGGCACATTGTGCTGTAGCAATAGGTTGGCGCTTATACTTAGATCTTTTATGCAGTCTAACCGGCAAAATCTACATGAGGTTGAAAGCCAGCATGAACGATCACCACGATGCACTCATTGACGAACTTATCCATCTACTTCAGGGTGGCGGTGCACACGCAAGTTTTAAGGAGGCTTTGAAAGGATTGCCGGCTGCGAAGAGAGGTGTCAAGCATGCCGATCTGCCATACAGCATTTGGCAGTTAGTTGAGCACATACGAATTGCTCAATGGGACATGCTGGAATTTAGCCGGAACGGAAAACACAAATCACCAAAGTGGCCTGATGGATACTGGCCGAAGGAGGCTGCACCAGCAGATGATGCGGCATGGAAAAAATCTGTCAAACAGATCGAAAGTGACCTTGAGGAGTTTATAAGTCTGGCGAAGAGTGCGGATATCTATGCCAGATTTCCGCATGGCGATGGGCAAACCATTTTGCGTGAAGCTTTGCAAATAGCCGATCACTGCGCATATCATACTGCGGAAATTGTCGTTGTCCGCAGATTATTGGGAGTGTGGAAGTAGGTGGACTTAGTTCTTCAACGCTGCGCTGATAGCGGAGTTTTGCTTCGATCAATCTGAAAATGGCTGGCTGAAATTGGCTGTACATAGCACGGTTCTTGTGCAATGATCGAGCGCTGTCATCTCCGATATGGAGTCGAGCGATGCTCAAGACCTCAACGATCTTCAAGTTTCCCTGTGGACCGGAAGCAACGCTCTCTCAAGTCGGTGGAAAAGGACTATCGCTTATTAAGAGTAGCGAATCCGGAATGCCTGTTCCACCGGGATTTGTGCTATCGGTGCATTTCTTCACGCCCTGGTTGGAACAGCTTAAAACGTCGCCGGAATGGACTGCGTTCTCACAAGCGACAGCGGAGCAAATGCAAGCGACTTGTTCGGCGCTCAAGTCTGCAAGTGCTGGTTTCACTTTCACCAATGAGCAACGCGAAGCAATTGATGAATTTCTTGAAGATTTCGAAGTCGATGCCCTCTTCGCCGTGCGTTCGTCATCACCTGAAGAAGATTTAGAAGGTGCGTCATTTGCTGGTGGGTATGAAACGATTTTAGGTGTCAACAAGACCTCTATCGAAAGCGCTGTTCGGCGAGCCTTTGCATCGTGTCTTGATTTCAGAGTCGCTGCCTACAAACGCGAACATGGATTTGATGTTTCGTCGCCAAAGATTGCTGTTGTCGTGCAACGACAGATAGCAAGCAAGGTTGCTGGCGTTGGTTTCTCCATTAATCCACTCACCAACAATTTCGACGAGGCTGTAATAAACGCCAATTTCGGTCTGGGTGAAACGGTAGTCGGTGGTTTAGCGACTCCCGATACTTTCACCGTTGACAGGAACGCTCGCACTGTCTCGAACAAACAGCTTGGCGGCAAAGAGACGTCGATTTGGCTGGACGATAGTGGTGGCACGACCGAAAAGCCTGCAGTTCAAAAAAATGATTTCTGTCTGACAGACCAGCAGGTCCTCGAGCTTTCGGATCTCATTGCCAAAGTTGAGGGCATCTATGGTAAGCCGATTGATACTGAATGGGCATTGGCTGAAAATCAATTTTATCTATTGCAGGCAAGACCAATTACCGCCTATATGCCACTGGCATCAAATATGGTGACAAGTCCGTGTGAGCGTAAGTCGCTTTTCCTCGACGCAACCATTGTCGTGCAAGGATTATACAAACCGATGTCTCCAATGGGGACCTCTGTTATTGCACGAGTCTTAACGGCAGCATCAGAGCATGTACTGGGCCAGAGTATTCTTGGTGACCCGCACAAATCTGTAGCGACTGTTCAAAATGGGCGCATTTATATCAATCTCTCTGTGATGATGGCGATGTTTGGCAGAGACAAGCTCGCTCAGGTTGTCCAGCAGATGGACCCAACAAGTTCTCAAGCTTTGTGTGAACTTGACGAACACGCATACAAGGCCGAGAAGGGCGCATTTTCACATCCGCCATTTCATTTATTGATGCAGCTTCCTGAACCGATTTTACGTTTGCTCGAAAGCAACCTTTTGCCAGAACATGCGCACAAAAGTGTGGACCGTGCGATTGCTAATTTCATGGTCGAAACCCGTGAACATGCACAAAACGATAAGTCGGTTATGGATGTAGCAAACGACGTTATACCAGCTGGTTTTAAGTTTATATTTCGACATTCAGTGCCATTATTTGCAGCATCTCGTGCCGCACTTGAGCAAATGAAGTCGATTGTCGGTGACATAAATCAGCCGGCCTGGACCAAAATCCAGCGAGCACTTCCAAACAATGTGACGACCGAAATGGGTCTGGCGTTGTATCATCTCGCGCTTCTTGAGCCTGGCAGTGCGGCTTACCGTGAGGGATGGAAACTGTTTGTCGATCTGTACGGACACCGAGGTCCTGAGGAGTTTGATATCGCCTCGCCTCGCTATCGAGATCAAGCGCAACTTCTACACGACCAGATTGAGACGTTGCGAAAGTCCGCCAACACCACGGACAATCCGCAAGCACGTTTTGAGCAGGCGCAGATTGAGCGGCATGAGGCTTACGAAGAGCTGTGCGAGCAGATTCAAAAGCAGCATGGTTGGGTGCAGTTGAAACGGTTTCAGGCTATGTACCGAGTCTTTGAGAACACGAGCGGTTATCGCGAAATGCACAAATATCTGCTGATCTTTGTTATCGACTTGCTTCGCCAGCGATTGCTTAGCCGCGCGCAGCAACTTGTGAGTGAAGGACGTCTGGATAACGTAGGGCAGATTTTCGATCTTACACTTGATGATGTTACTGAGGCCGATTCGAACTCACATTACGATTTGCGAGCGGCCGGACAGTCCAACCGAACTTTCTCAAATCGACTGGCAGCTGTTCCCAGTTTACCTGCATTGTTCGATTCGCGTGGCAAGATCCTCCGACCCGCGCCTCGTGCGCCTCGCGAAGGTGAAGTCGTCGGCACTCCGATATCTTCAGGCGTTGTTAGAGGTCGCATTAAAGTGCTCCATGCACCCGACGAAAAGCCGCTCTTGCGCGGTGAGATTCTTGTTGCACGCGCCACCGATCCTGGGTGGACACCGCTGTTTGTCAACGCAGCCGCGGTTATCCTAGAAATTGGAGGCATGCTCCAACATGGTGCGCTAGTCGCTCGCGAGTATGGTTTACCCTGTGTTTCCGGTATTCCTAATGCTACGGCTCTTTGGGAAGATGGCACAATCGTCGAAGTCGATGGCACAGCTGGAATTATTCGGACTGTCGATCTAATTTGAAGGTGCGATGGATGGATCGGCTACGGTTGAAACGCTCGCATCGATCTGCAAGCTCTGACCTGCCATCAAGTCAACGGAGCAATTCTGGGCGTATTGCTGCATCCGCGCCCCGGTGTAAGGAGCAGCTGGTGCGCCTTCATCCGTATCGAAGTCCGGCCCAAGAATTGTGTGAGAATCAATCGTCAATCTCCAAACCCAAGCAACTATACCCGGCCGAGCTGCCAATAATTGGTTGAGCGTCAAGTACGAGCAGTAGACGCCGGCAGTATAGCCACCGTGTCTAGTGGCGTCGATCCAGCCCGTGATGTATGCCATTGCGTTTGCTGGCTGCAGTCCACCAGTCTCTATATCTAAATAGATAACCTTTCCTAAAGGTATAGCCGCTTCTCGCGCGAGTTGGATAGTTTCCTCCGCATCTATTGATGCAGCTTTTGTCGAGCGATCATCTAACTCTCCTGTAGCGGGGGCCTGCCTTCCAACATATATCGGCGCAATACCCCAAGTTTTTGCAATCTTGCTGTAGGCATTTATCCAACCAAGGTCTGGTTTTCCTGGTGCATGTGAAAGGTAAAGGCCTGTCCACTTTAAATTGGTATTTGCGGCCAACCAATCCATATTGGTTGTTCCAGGGAATCCGTATGTATCAAATCCTCTAAACATGTCTGGTACCTATTCAAGATTAGTGTGGTTACGTTTGCCACCCGTTTGCGATCCGCAATTGACATTAGTAATCTAAAGGGCACGAACTACTAAAAGCTAGAACGTGCTGACTATGGCTGAATCTCAGCGCTCGGCTCCTTTTAGCTTAGTACAAATTGGCCGACAGTAAAATCCCCCGGTTGGTGGGACGGAATCTCTTTTGAGCTAACGGGACTTTTGATAATGAAAATATAGTGCGTTTGGGTTTGGGCTGGCCCGCTAATATTCGTTTCCTGTTGGTTAACGGTTGGCGATGCAGACAATATTAACGCTGTCCAATCGTAATTCCACTTAGTAGTGCGGAAAGATCATGACCTTCGTCATACCAATTTTGAGCTGAAAGAGCTTGTGTGATTGCGGTTTTTGCAATTCAATGACACCACTCAGATGCTGAGCGCCAATCACATAGTCTTGAGGTTACGAATTATGCGCCAAGTTATGCTTAAACTTACTAATCAAAAAACTTCATTCAGATTCAGTCAGAAAAACGCAGGATACATGCTGGCAGTTGCGGCGGGCGCATGTGTACTTGTCGCGAGCAACTCTTTAGCAGCGCCAGCGATCACAGACCGAGCAAAATTGCGCGTGACGAAAGTTCAATCTCTCACTGCCAAACCCTCTACTTCCACTAGATTTTTACAGCCCGGTGAATACGTGCCAGACGAGATCTTGGTGATGCCTCGCAGCGGGCTTGATGATGACGCTTTGAATGAGTCGCTGGGAGCGGTACACGGCAAGATAAAAGAGACAATCGCTAATGATTCGTTGACGACCTATGTAGTTCAGGTCGATAAATCGGAATTCAGCCAGGCATTTTACAAACTTCGCGCGGACAAAAATTTTGATGTTGTTCAATGCAATCTGATCAGCCGCATGCAATCGGCACCATTTCCCGAAGGACCACCGAATGATCCTTACTATCCGCAGCAGTATCAGTTGCCGTTGCTCCAGATTCCTCAAGCCTGGGCCCTGGCAGGCAATGGTGGCGGAATTGCTGTCGGAATTATTGACAGTGGCGTTGATTCTCAAGAATCTGATCTCTATGGACGGGTCATCGCTGGCTACAATGTTATAACTGGCGGCCCGGCCAATAAAGACACCAGCAAGAATGGACATGGTACTGCCATCGCCACACTGATGGCCGCAGGGACAAACAACGCAGTTCTGGGGGCATCGCCGGCATTCAATATTGCCATCTATCCGACCGATGTCTTTAATGGTGGCACTACGACCACAGATAGCAAGATCATCAAAGCCTATACGTGGTTGGAGGCTCTGAATGTTCGGCTCATAAATTTAAGTCTCAACGATGCGTTACCGAATTCATTGAATAACCAAAATGCGCACCCTGCATTGTGGAAATACTTCAAGGATTTCTGGACGAATAAGAATGGGTTTACTGTCAACTCGACCGGTAACGAAGGCGCCCTGGACAGTTCCCCACTCTCAAAATATCTAATAGTGACTTCTGCTATAGACAGCACTTCTGAGCCCGCTTCGTTCTCCAATTACGGCCCAGGGATTTCGTTTGCTGGTCCGGGTGTGAACGTTGGAACAGGCAATGTAGGAAATAAGTTCTCTTATTACAGCGGAACATCCTACGCCTGTCCGCTAGTTACTGGTGTTATCGCCCAGGCACTCGCTAACAACCAAAATAAGACGAATGAAGTAATTTACTCCGAGCTGATAAAAACAACGACGGCACCGCCGAAGGGATCTAGAAAGTACCCTAATTCCTACTACTATGGTTACGGCATACCGAACGCCTATCAGCTATTGAAAGCGCTCATGCCCTAGGCGGCTAGGTCTCATCTGAAATTCGCTTTGAAGCCGAAGTCAACGTCGCGAATGGTGAAGTGATCTAGAGGGGCGAATTTTATTATACGGTCGGCGTTCCGTCGGGGGCCAGTGCGCTTTTTTTCCAAAAATCGAGCACCAATACGTCATCCACAAAACGTTTCAAAAATCCAACGAATTCTTGATGCACTGGGTGAACTAAATAAGTGTCTCGCGCTGCTTCGTCAGCAAACGTGAGGATAAAGCAATGAGTCAAGCCTTTTTCTAGCTGTTCGGTGCTGATGTTCGTACCCCATTCAAGATCCAAAACTTGGGGAATTTTTTCTACTAATGCGCAGAATTCTTCTTCAACTCTGTCTTTGTCTCGGGTGGCAACGCCGTCTCGAAATTTGATGCATACGACGTGTCGCAATTGTGTGTCCATTTTTAAATTCACCATGCTAATGAGTTACTTTTGGTTTCGGTGCGTAATCATAGTGCCTTGCTAGATGAAGCAACCCAACGCTTGCTGTGATTTTGTCCGCGGCTGGATCACCGCTGGTTATCTCTCGGAACGCCGTGTCAGCTGCTACGACATCGAATTCGCCCCGGTTCTCGACGGTAAAGAGAAATTCGGATTGCTCACCAGAGACGGTTTGAAAGCGCACTCTGTAAGTGCTTGTGCTTTCCGCCGTTATCGATATTGGCTCCATCTTTAGCATGTTGGTCTCGCCTTGGTTCTTCAACTATAGCGTATACGCCTCAAGTATCCGAAACGCTTGTAGTTCAGGAGATTTCCGAGGACCGTGTTCTGCGTCCTGTATTGAATCCGCCTGTATTGAATCCGAGTGGACAGTCATAAAAATGACTTTTGAACCCTGGGGGATTTTGCAGGGCCGAACTCCCGCTTCTTCAAGGCCGAGTATCAGTTTGCCGGTCAAAAATTGCTGCTATATCCGGCGGGCCTATTTTTGTGTCACTTTTGAGTCACCATTTACTGCTCACCCGGACGCGTCAAGCAATACGGGGGGGGGGTGAATCGTTCAGGAATTAACTTTTGTTGTTTTGTAGCCGATAGGCTACAAACCTGCAAAGCCTTGAGCCGCTTGGTACACCGGTTGAGTTAAACCGATGCCATGCAATATGGATACTTAGCTGCTAAATTTTCACTATCCCTGGTAAACCGCGATGGCAAGAATATTTTCGCTCCGCAAAAGCACTGCTTTTGCGTCCGTTAGCTTGTTTTTTGTCCTGAATTTCGCCTTGTTGTGGTTTGCACAATCAACCGGGCTGAGCCGATTTACTATGGGCACCCACAATTGGGCCTGGTGGGCTACGAAGTGCGTCCTCGACCAAAAACAGCCTATAGACGTCTTCTTCATGGGCTCTTCTCTGATGCAGAGAGTCATGGACGAAGGGGAAGCGACGTATCTAAATGAGCATATAAACGGGCTCCTTCATCGAAACTCTACGGCGATGGAGGGGCTGCTCAAACCGAAATTTCAGCGTCATGTAGCAACAAACTCGTACACAGTTGGCGGTCTGCACGCCTCGGATGCAGCCATGGTCACTGCAGCGCTGCTTCGCGATGAGCATAAACCAGCTGCCATCGTATATGGTATTGCGCCCAGAGATATGATGAATAACCTTCTGAGCGGTCCCACTGATACAGAGACATTTCAGTTACTAAATCGGCTGCGCCCGCAGCCTGAAGTTGCTAACCTCGCATACACATCCAGCAGCGAAAAATTCGACCACGCTGTTTCAAACGCATTAAATACACTCTCTCCTCTTTACGATTGGCGTGCTGAACTGTCTCAGGTTTTTCGGCGCCGCGTTGGGAGAAAGTTGAATGATATTGCGAATCTCTATGTTCCTGTTCCGAAAAATCCCCTCAAACTTTTGGACCGGATTCGCTTGCGTATGTCGCCCGAGGAGTTGACTGGCGAATTGTCTATTGCTCCGTTTGATCCAAAGCATCCAACTAGTGAAGACAATCGTGCTGGTTACCTCTTTGCCTATCGACCGTTTCGTGCAAGGTTCTATGAGCGGCAGAAAGTTTTCTTCCAAAAAATGTTGAAGACGGCAAACGAACGAGGTATTCAGGTTATTGTCGTGAATATGCCACTGCGTTCCGACAATCTTTCGGCAATGGAGCCTGGTTTCTATGACCTTTATTTGAACGATTTGAGAGCCATGACTGCTAAATACAATGCCTCTTTCATGGATATGAATGATCAGATCACGTTCAGCCATGAGAATTTCACAGATCAGGTGCATTTAAATGGAGCGGGCGCATTGAAGCTCGTTCAATGCTTAGCACCTCGTCTTAGTGCTGTCTTGCAGATCGATTCTGCGGAGAAGCGAGACGCGGGTTCATTCATCGCAGGCGTTGACGAATCGAACAAAGAGCTAACTGAGTAGCGCTTTGTCAGAAACGATTGAGAGTATCGTAAATGACTAATGCCCACTCGGCGTTGTCGATGTCGAACCATTCTGTTTCAAAATCGCAGACGCCTTCGCAAGTGCTGTCAACTTCGCGACCGCCGTCTCCACCGTACTCACTGGACTATCCGCAAAGGTAGCGAAACCGCAGTCCGGTGTTATCAAAAGTCTTTCCTTGCCAATGATGGCGATTGCTTCATTAGCTCTTGCGACTATCTCATCGACTGTCTCCACAGTTGAATTTTTCTGATTTACGAGACCGACTCCGACTCTTGTTGCAGCAGGCAGGTGTGCAAGAACATCCATTTCTCCAGCGCGGCTAGTGCAAAACTCCAAAAACAAAATGCCGACCCGTACTTTTTCCAAGAGAGGAAGCAGAGCATCATAGCTGCCCGTTAGCGCAACAGACTCATCTGGACTCCAATTCCCGCGGCATATGTGCAATCCCAGCCGATCGATTGGAAACCCTTCCGTCACCGAATTGATAAGGTGCGTGGCAAACTCCAGTTCTGCGCTCGCATCCCCCCGTTCGCTAAGAGCACCACACATAAATGTGCGCGTTGCATTTGGCGCTGAGAACAAGATCTCAGTCAAAACTGGCTCGTCCAGTTGAATGATTGAGGCGCCCTGGGAAAGAAGAGAGTCGATTTCTGCGCGGAGAATTCGCATGATGTCGACCGACAATTCTTCACGGCTCGAGTATGCGCGATCGGTAATGCATTCCAGCCACATCGTTCGCGTAAGCAAATACGGACCAGGAAGTGATACTTTAATCGGTTTATCTGTGATTGTTTGAGCAAACTTCAATTCATGAATGGCCAAACCATTGCTGCAGCTCAATTTTCCAGTTACAACAGGATGCCTTACTTTGTCGGCCGGTATGGCAGCCGTTTCAAGAAGCTTTTGAAATTTATCCGGCTCATCAACTAATGACACCAAATCTGAAAGCGGTATGAGTTCGCAGTTGTCCAACAGCCGACCGACAAAGCTTGAATAGTTGTCACGACGTTGTTCGCCATCAGTGATGACATCTACGCCGGCGCGCAGCTGTGCGTCGATCGCCAACCGAACTGCGTCATCGGCAGTCGCTTGAAATTCTTCATCGCCGACCTTTCCTCGCAGCCAATCATGCAAGCTGCGTATGAGCCATTGTGGACGCGGCCAGCTACCAATTCCCATCACGGAGAGCGGGTGAACGGTCTGTGCGGCGCTCGATGATGTGGAATCTGGTGGCAGCCGCCTCGGCCGGTCGGTTTTGGTAACGGTTGTCTTAGCGACGTTTGATGAACTTACAGTTGGCGAACTTGATGACGCGTCAAAAGGCCCCTTGCATATTAGATAGCTGCGTTCATTGTTGTTCTTACACCATGATACTAATTCATTCTTTGTTAGCCTGCACCAAGATGGCAGATCTACTTCGACCGAGGGCTCGGTTGATCGAAACTCCAGTAGTTCACCTGGTTCCAATGGATCGATGTGCTTCCGGATTAGAAGCAGCAGTCCATTGCCGCAGTCAAGATTGCCACCATCAAAACTTGCGTCTGGCTTATATTCATGCCTGCTGACTGGCGGCAGATCAACCATCTCTACCCATCGCCTTGTGCTGGAGCTAGTACGTTATACAAGGTGAGACACCATCGGTAGTGAGGAATTCGACCAGCTTCGCTCCCCCTACAATCGTTGCGCCAGAAATGAGGTTTGACTCGTCTAGCTCACGCTTTTTAAAGCAGGGGGAACATACGTAAATCTTCCCACCGGCCTCAACGAAATTTTTCATCAAATCGGCGAGAGGCGCAAAACCCGCTTCGTGAATCTTGTCGGTGGCACCATTCACGGCCAGTCTGACTCCTTCTGTTGATAGAAAAACAAGCGTCTCCTTGTCTGAGGCTGCTGCTGCGTTCGCGACAACGAATGCGACAGTCGCTTTGTCTGCATTTTCTTGTGCGCAAGTCAGGCTTACACAAAATTTGTTTGTCATTTGATTCTCCTCGTTCGCTTTCGGTTACTTCTGAATTCGAAATTGCGGCGGTGTCACTTCAATTAACTTGTGTCCAGTCATGCGGCACCAGGCTGGAATATCTTCGACCGCGCCGGGATCTGTTGCCGTCACGCAAATCACCTGACCTGTCTTCAGGTTGCGGAATAATCGCCTGAGTTCGATGACTAATTCGCCACAGCCCATCTCGCCTGCGTTGTAGTGTGTATCTTGGTTCAATGCTATTTCTGGGTTGACGGCTAGATTAGGTGAACGATATTACCATCTGCAGCAGGGAACTGCGCCCGTGTGGACTCCGCTAGCCAATTTCTGTATACATTGTGGAACGGGTTTTAGTAAAATGAGTACAGCATAATACGGATCCCATACTACCAAATGCCATGCAAATGCCATGAAATCTTAGTGAGACAAAGCAATGCCGATCATTAAAGTGCGAAATGACCGAGATGAAGTGGTTTCAGATTGTTCCATAGTCTGTTTCGATAGCGAAGGAAACGAATGTCCGGAAGCAGATGGCACGTTTCTGAGCGAGCAGTTGTGCGAAACACTGAAAAAGGATGTTGAGCACGTGGACGATGTGTTCGTCATAAGTCATGGTTGGCAAGGTGATGCAATTGGCGCCACAGAGCAATATTCGCAATGGATACGTGCGATGAGTGTGAGCCTTTCCAAGCAAGCGTCATTCTATGGACTACCGTTGCCGCACAAGTCTCTTGTCATTGGTATCCATTGGCCAAGTCGTCCGATCGGTACGGAAGACTTCCCTCGCAAGGCTCTGGAAAGCCTAGGAACAGCACTTAGTGCGTTTGGTAGAGTTCCTAACGACGATTTTTTAGCATTGTGTTGTGATGGAATAATCGATAGCGATGACGCCAGGCAGGCATTTGCCGACATCGCTGAGTTGATGGACGAAGACACCATTGTCTCTCCCAATCCCAGAGAGTCTTTTGCGTTTGACATAAATAGCCAATTCAAAAGGACGCAAGAAAAACTTCAGACGGCTACAGCTACAATCATCGATGAACTTGATAGGAAGCGTAAAGAGTTCGGCGGTAGGGCTCGAGAAGGCGGTCGAACTGCGATTGCAGTTGCCGCCGACTTAATCAAAGCAGCTGCTGAGCTTTGCGGTAGCAAGTTGTCTAGAGAGAGCGTTCCGGCAATGGTAATCAATATGCTCTCGTTTTACCAGATGAAACAAAGGGCGCATATTGTCGGAACTGTGGGTGGTGCCAAGCTGCTCACCAAGATATTGAAGTCTGTGAATTGTTCAACTCGAGTGCATGTGATGGGGCATAGTTTTGGCTGTATTGTTGTTTCCGCGATGTTGGCCGGTCTCGAAGATCAATTGCAAGTTGATTCGCTGGCCCTTATTCAAGGTGCTTTATCCATTTGGTCGTTTAGCGAACAGGTGCAGGGTATGAGTGGAGCAGGGGCCTATCACAACATACTACCGAGAGTACGTGGTGCCATCATCACGACGCAGTCGCACAAAGACACTGCTGTTTTACTCTCTTATCCTGCGGCAGTCTCGATTCTTGATCCTGAGCGATTCGATGTGCAGTACGGATATCCTGACTATGCGGGTTTGGGTTCTTATGGCGCTCGTGGTTGGGGCATCCCCATTTGCGATCTGATGCTAAAACCCGTCACCGGAAGATACTTTTTTCGGCCGGGCATGTTTTACAATTTGCGTTCGGATGCCGCGATCTGCAATGGTGGCCCGCCCAGCGGTGCTCACTGCGATATTGCCAAGCCGGAGGTTGCGAATGCTGTGTGGCAGGCAGCGCTTAGCTCAAGGCATGCGAACGCGGAGCATCTGGAGCCTGCGGCACTGAGCTCTAGTAGTTGACTAGTTCGGGAAAGTTACTTTGGATGCGACTGGTGATTTTTCCAATGGGAATGCCTCGATTGTAGCGAGCTTTGTAATATGGGCTATATAAAGGGTCGC
Organism: Oculatellaceae cyanobacterium; assembly: GCA_036702975.1. GTDB lineage: Bacteria > Cyanobacteriota > Vampirovibrionia > Obscuribacterales > Obscuribacteraceae > DATNPX01. The sequence continues at coordinate 146,903 of DATNPX010000059.1, read as the reverse complement.
CGCTGTTATGCAATGCCACTAACTCCCACTGTGCGTTGAAGCAAGGTGCACCGGAGGAACCATGCTCGGTATTAGTTGTGTATCTCACTCTAGTACCATTTTGATTGAGGCCAATAATTGCGGATGTATCCGCATCAAGTTTCAACGGGGCTGCCCCCGGATGATGAATTATAGAGAGCAGGTTTCCACTGGGGTAGTCTAAGTTTCGTAAAGGTAGAGAGATCCATTTGCGCTGGAGGCTGTTGCGATCTATCGCTGATTCGATGGCATCATCTTCCGGAACAATATTCTGCTCACCCAGTCTGGTTGCTAGTCTCAACACCGCATAATCCAGCTGGCTTTCAGTGGGTAGAACGTCATCGTCACAGCTTTCGTCAGCCGGACTGAGTTCTGCGTGGTCTATCAGTTCGAGTACTGCGTACTCGGTGCCCGGATTGACTGTAAGCCCGTCGCCCTTCACCTTGTAGTCAAAGCGACAATAGAGCTGAGAGATTTTTCGCAGGTCCATCACTTCTTTGACTACGTGATGATTAGTGATTACTGTGTCCGGACCGATGAGAAATCCAGTACCCAATGGTGCCGCAGGTGTCTCAATTCGGCAGACTTGATGCTCCAGCTGAAAAAGCCTTGCGCGCAGGTGACTTGGATCGATTGTAGAGTTGGCTTCTCTGATTATTCGTTGTAATGCTGACGCTTTTTGAATAGAAGTTTGTGCCTTAATGAATTGCATTGCGCTTACAATCTTCGCCAAATCAGTTCCAGTTGAAGCACTCAACGTCCATTTGTAACCGTCCGGTCCTGATAACTCTATCGACATCGAACGATTGCGGTTGAGAAAGTTCAAGATGGTTTTTGCGATTGTCGCAATGGCACCAGCCTGTAATGCTAATTGAATGGCGTCGCCGATATTCATATCGGTTGTGGACGTTCGATATCGACTAGCTTCTAAATCTTCAACGCATACTCGGAACTGCCTCAGCAGGCTTTCACTTAGTGCTGAACGTTCTCTGGTGTTGTCGGATTGGAATTGAATTTTGCAATCGTAGTCGACCATGCGAGTCTCCAAAATTTAAGTGAATGCCCATGTGTCGTTTGCAAAACCGTAAGCAGTTCCATTCTACGGCTTGAATGCTGCTGCGATTGTTAACGCGTCGTCGACAATCTCTAGAAGTTTCCCTACTTCTTTGAAATTTTGAGCGATCTGGTCGAGTTTTTCTCTGTTTTCCTTGACGTAATCAGCTACCGCTTTCACCTTGGCCGAAGCCTCTTTCAACTGTGTCGTATCTTCAGCAAATCTCTGGGTTTGCAGAACATCGCAGTTCTTGCGCAGTCTATCAGCTATGTCGGAAAACTCGTCTTGAGCCTTCTTGTTGAACTGTTCATCCGTTGAGTCGTTTTGCAATTCCTCGACGATTTTCGCAATGGCTAGGAGTGCAGCGCTGCTTTTATTGTCTGCCATTTGAACCCCCTTATAGTCTACTTGTTATTTGCAAGGAGCGCTCCGCTGTAATGCTGAATTTTTGAGCATTGATGCGTGCTAAAGTCGCTTGTTCGGCTTTAGTCTTGTGATTTTGGATTTGATCAACCAGATCGTCTAATCCAGTCTTAATGGAGTTTATTGAATGACAAGGGTCTGCGGTTTTAAGATCAAAATATTCGTCGGAAAACTTCTGCAGGTCGTTTAGCACGATTGTTTTTTCCTCCAGTGACAAGGCTTCTCCATGCGAGTTCCAATATCGAATTGCCTTGACTCGGCAGTTGTTTACTGAGTTTATGTAGTCATTTTGGTAGACGTTCTCTATGTCCTCACATAGAGCATCGCAGATTTGATGAATTGGATCTTGTGCCTTCAATAGCGAGTCTCGAATCATCTTTTTTTGTTTGTATTCTAAATAGGTTTGCATGCAGACAGCTGCCAGATTGGAAATTGGTCCAACGTATTTCGATGCATCCAGCTTTGTGTTACCTGCTAGGCTTCCGATGTTAGAGCTAATGTCTTTTACTTTGTCGCCAATGTCTTTCACATCATCAGCCACTTCTTTCGGAACATCACTTCCTTGTAGCTTTGCCAGTTCGTCGGCGTATTTTGCCAGCGCCTGAACGGCCTGAACACGAACGGCTATATAGTCTGACGAGTAACGAGTGGTGATGTTTGTCGGTGAACCTTCGGCGTCTACGGATGCTAGTGATTCAAATGAATTGTATTTAGCTGATTGGATTTCCATGCCTCGCCGAAACTTGTCTACATTCGAATAAATACTTGAGATGGTCTTTGTTGTTTTTGCCACTGATTTGTCAAATTCAGTAATCTCCTCTCCTAGATCGGTGCATCCAGAGAGCATGAAAATATAAAGTAGGCTTGCCAATGCAACATTGCATGCTTGTTTCATTTGAAAACGTTCCTTAATCAATCATCGCTGGATTCAGTACTTTCATCCGATGAGTCGTTTGTGCTCGATTCTGAGGACTGATCATTAGAGTCTCCTGTTGAATCAGACTCTGAATCATCGCTCGTATTGCTTTGCTGCGAGTCATCATCATTACTATTGTCATTGGTGTTATCGCTGGTGTTATCACCATCGTTGTTGCTGGCGTCGTTACCATCGTTACTGTCGTTGTTATCGTTGTTGTCATTGTTATCGTTGGTATTATCTTGCTTGTCATCTTCATCTTGGTCAGCTGTCTGCTTCGCTGATTCTGCCAAAGATTCAGCGTTCGCTGCTTCAGCAGAATCGGATACTTGCTGTTCAGCTCCGTTCGCTAGCGCAGCCGCTTCGCTAGCCAGTGCTCGTGCGGCATCTGCTTGTCCTGGCTGCGTTGCGAGCGCTTGAGCTTCCTCCGCGAGCGATTGCGCCCGGGTTGCCTGCTCTCTGGCGTTTTGTTCAGCCGCTTCATTGGCTGCTCGAGTGGCATCCTCTTCCAGCTGGTCTCTTCGCTCCCGCTCTTCTTGTTCATTCTGTTCTTCAATTTGCGTTGCGTTTGAATCATTTTGCAATTGTTGGAATTGAAGGACGCTGTCGCTGCTGGAGCCCGATTGCTGCCTGGGATTTTCGCCTAGAGTATTTCCTTGTTCATCTGAAAACCCTGTTAGTGGTGCTTGCGATGGTTTTGCAATTGACCCAAAGACATTTGTGAGAGTGCTTGTTTGTTGGTCAGTTCCTGGCATATCGGAGAAATTTTGGGCGCCGGAATCATTTGATGCCGGAGGTTGTTGCCACGGCGACTGTTGTTGCTGTTGCGTGGACTGCTCCTCGTGCTGCGTCTCCTGCTGATTCGGTTGTTGGTCCTGTGGTTGCTCTTCTAGCGCTTGATTCGGATTCTGTGGATTGGGGCTGGTGGTATCGGACTGCCAGGATTTCAGCCACGAATTTACAGAAGCAACAGCTTCATGATTTGAACTCGATGCATCAGATGTACTAGCGTCGTGTGTTGTTTGTCGCTCCGAGTCCTGGTCCTCTTGCTGTTGGTTCTCTTGCTGTTGGTTCTCTTGCTGTTGGTTCTCTTGCTGTTGGTTCTCTTGCTGTTGGTTCTCTTGCTGCTGGTTCTCCTGTGGTTTATTTTCTTGCTCTTGGTTCTCTTGCTGCTGGTTCTCCTGTGGTTTGTTTTCTTGCTCTTGGTTCTCTTGTGGCTGGTCCTCCTGCGGTTTGCTCTCTTGCTGTTGATCCTCCTGGTTCGGACCCTGTGGATTGAGATCGGTGTCAGTGGCCTGCCAGGATTTGAGCCAGGAGCTTACAGAGGCAATAGCATCATGATTTGAGCTCGATGCATCAGATACGCTGGCGCCTTGTGTCGCGGCATGTTTTTGGTCATTCTCTGATAGAGCATCTTGAGCATCTCCACCTGCTTCTATAGATGCAGTTTTAGCCTGAACGCTTTGATTGGTTTCGCTGCTTGTCGTGGTAGTCCAAGGGGAGCTGCGGTGATCTGTTGGTTGCAGAACGAGCTCAGAATCACTTTGCACTGGTGTTATACCACTTTGCTCTGTCGCAGATTGTCCCGTAGCTTGGTTCAGGATATTTTCGAAGAAACTATTGGAATTCTGAGCCGCTTGCGCTTTAGTGTTCGCTGCGGTCGCATTCTTTGTAGCCTCCGGGAAGATGTAGATTCCCATCTTCCGCTGCGACATCTCATTCATCTTCTGCAGCACATTCGGAAACGAGTTTATTAGCTTTGCCGGTACTACATTTTCCGTGAGCATATTCACCGGTTTTCGTCCAAAATGTGCCGCAAAAAGGTTGGCAACCAATTCCGATCTTCCGGCAGTCGACGGTCCAAAGTTTTGATTCAGGATCTTGTACAAATCAGGATCTTTTGCCTGGACTTGCTCCAAATCTCTCTTCAAGGCTGTCTCAAATTCAACGCTTTGGCTATATACAAGACCTGGGGCGTTGCTTGCCTCCAATACTGAATCGAGCATATGTCCCAGCTCGTGGAGAACCGTGCCTGAGACGTCGTCATTTGGCTTAGGTCCATTGATACTTGAGTAATTTTCAAAAATTGTGATGGAGTGCAACTCAAGTGGACCCTCTCTGCCCATTATCTGGGTATTTGTTGTCTCTCCCATTTCGTAAGAATTGTTGTCTGGGTCTAATTTATAAGCATTGACATAAGCTTTTTCGTTCTGGAGGTAGGTGATGAATTTGGGATATTGGCTTTGCACCTTTTTGAGTCCGTCCTCAATGGATTTTATAGTTGCTTGTTGAACCGGACCACCTTTGTCGCGGACATAGACAGGCAGAATATCGTTGACAACTGGCTTTTCGGTTTCATTCATTCCTTGTCAGCTCCTGTCTTGGGTTGGGCGGCGACGCATACAAAATTGAAACCCGGACGTGAATTTATCAGTGAGGCACGGAAAATGGGAATAAAATGGAGTCAACTTGAGTTTTGCGCTGGTTGCGCAGTGTCAGGTGGATCTGTGATGTGGTTTAAAGATGATCTCTCCATAGTATAGTGACATTCTGTGGCGCGCTAGGCGAGAGCTCAAGACTACATATTCCCAGTACGAACGGTTGTCCAGAATACAAAAACATCTGCACGCAGGCATCAACAAACCCGCCATGATTTGAGAGAGTTATATGCCAGAAAAAGTTGTCTCTCCCGCAAGTACGGTAATGTTTCTTTTGGGGTCTGACGAGTTCAGAGACACTGCGCTGAATAATTCTGCTTTCAGACATTCGCACCAAGCTGTCAAAACATACTTCACAACGGTCTTTGGGCTGGGAGCCAATAACCTTCTGGATCTCTTTCGAAGCCCTCTGAAAGCAGAAGAACAGCTCGAAGAAATTGATCGATATTTGAAGCAATATAAGGAAGACAATCCTCTCGAGCCAGCGACAGATCTCTTTGTCTATTACATTGGTCATGGATGCTACGTCAATCAAGAGTACAGGTTAATGCTGCGAAGCTCGTATGAGGCAGCAGCAGAACTAACCGCACTGCCTATTTCCAGCTTTGTGAATGCGGTTGGCCGACATACCGCGTCGATGCGCTGCTTCTATTTTCTTGACGCATGCTTTTCCGCTGCTGCCGCAGCAGCACTACAAGGACCGGTAGCGGATGTAATAGAACAGAGGTTCAAAGCTAATCTTAAAGCAGTTCCAAATCGAGGAACTGCGCTCCTCGCAGCCTCCTCGAAGGAAGAACCTGCTCAGAGTCCAACCGGACATCTTCGAACAATGTTTACAGATAGTTTTTTGACTGTTTTGAAGACAGGCGATGAGGGGTATGATTCCGCACTAACTTTGTCTGAAGTTCATGCATTACAAATTCAGCGCATAAACGATTTCTATTCGAATGACATCAGGACTACCCCGTTTCTTGCGGATCCCAGGCAATCACAAGGTTTGATTTCGCAAAATGTAAAAGTATTTCCGAATCTAGCATTCGTAGAAAGTGTTTCAATCTTGAAACCTGAGACAGCTTCAACTAAGTCTTTGGACAACACCTCCCTGTCGGACAATCTAACGAAGGCCGAAGCCGGAACTGCGGGGGCAAGCTCAGAAACAGAGCTCTTGAATCATGAATCAGAATCAGTCACCATCATCAAGAGCAGCCAAGAAACTTCATTTGCCGTAAACCCGATAATTGAAAGTGAGACACCTCATGAAACTCATGGCTCCGAGATTTCCACTGCGAAAACCTTGCCGGGCACAATGGTATTACAGAAACCTGCATGGCAGGTTCTTATTCTCAGCTTCATGAGCTTAGGTATCTATCAGTTTTATTGGTATGTGAAAGTCTGGAAAGACTTAAAGAGTGCCGAAAGTCTCAACACCGGAAAATTCTCGTCATGCAGAGAGTTTCAATTTTTGAATAGACTGCATCCGGCAGTGCGGGTTGCGCTTTTCCCGCTTACCATTTGGATCATAGTCAACATTGCTGCACGGTTGAATCCAAATCAGAAATCTTTTGTCTATCAACATCCAGTGATGGCAACACACCTTGTTACGCTTATCATCGCTCTAGGGATATTCCTTGTTTGCATCGGGAGTGGGAGCCATAACCCGAATCAACTTCTTGGTGCACTACCGGCCGCAATTGCTTTCCCCATTGTTCAATCGTGGTTGAATTGTTTCTTTGCGTCGGTTGAAGATGCGAAGGTCAGACCATCAAGTGACTTTGGCGCTGGGGAATGGAGATTTTTGTTTTTCACAGTGCTTATGTGGTGGGGGATTATCTCGCATGCGTTGATGGTCTAAGGTGCTTTTGGTTTACTCGCAGTCCACCAGCGCGTTCAGTAACCTTGATGCATTTTATGAGCGAGGATTGATGATGAAGTCGGTTCCAGGTAACTATGTGGTCGCTAGTTGGCCTCTTCCCATCGTTAGGAAAGGAGTTGCATCGTGCCAGTAACACAAAAAAACATGCTCCAGCTTAAAGCCGAGTACACAAGCCTCTATATGACTTGTTCGCCTAAGCCCGGCAAGCTCAGCCAGATTTCCAATCGAGCTCGATTGATGGTTGCCAACAAAAGCCAATACTTTGGAGTCGCAAATCCGCTTGGAATTCCGTGGTTTGCAGTCGCGCTCATTCATAGTCTCGAGACCGACCTGAATTTTAAAAGACACCTGTACAATGGTGACCCTTTGTCAGCACGCACAACTCATGTTCCGGCCGGACGACCGCGCCAGGGTGAGCCGCCGTTCGATTGGGCTTTCAGCGCTACCCATGCGTTGCTCGATGAGGGCTGGTCTGCCTGGAAGGATTGGAGCGTCGTCGGCACACTTTTGAAGTGTGAGAGCTACAACGGATCGGGATACAGAAATCATGGTATCAACTCGCCTTATTTGTGGAGTTTCTCAAATCATTATTCGGCAGGGAAATACGGAGCGGATGGTGTATATGATCCCGGCTTGGTCTCAGCACAGATCGGTGTTGCATTGCTCATTCAAGAACTGATATCTATGGGCGCAATTTCAACTCCGATTGTTGCATCAGATTCTGTTTTGGAATCGATCATTCAGACCGTTGGGCCTAAAGTGCGATTTTCCAAGAGCTATTCACCGAGCGCTGAACAATTACAAGAGGCTCTGGCGATTAAGCAAAACTTGGCGTTGACTGCTGACGGAGTCGCGGGACGTGCGACCGCTGATGCCTATTTCTCAGCAACCGGACAGTATCTGCATGGAGATCCTAAAAATCATTTTGTAGGGACTAGATAGGAAGGACAGCTGGCGCATGCTCTTCGGACTGGCTGATTCTCGCGCCGCAGTCGTTATTGTTTGATTATTTGAAATCCGTTAGCAAAGTAATCTGCTCCCGGCGGGAAGTTTCCTTGAGTTCCTTCCGTTCGCTGTATTAGTTCACCTGAAACTGTAATCTCTTTTGAGAGCAAGCTATCTAATCTGCGAACTAGAATTTTATCCTCACTCATTTGCAACCATATACGGTGACCGTTGTTCTCCGTTATAGAATAACCGTGTGGTGATTCGAACCTGAGAACTCCAGTTCTTTGAGTCAAGTTAAGATCGGTAGGCGACGTAAAACGTGCCCACCAATGTTTGCCGTTCTCGTCTTGCAGGCATATGTATCCGTAGGTCAGTCTCAGTTCACCACTTCTTCCATGCGAATAATTCAACCTCGCGATAAAGTCGGCGTGTACCGCATTGGCCCAAGGTTCGTACCGATATAATATCTTGGGTGATTTTTGCAAAGCTTCTTCTATGGCTTCTTTGGCCAATGAAAACTTATCGTGGGTCTCGAAATTTGTGACCAGTTGAATTGCAATACTTTCCAAGCTCGGACCAAGAAACTCGCGAAGCGTTTTCTGATTTGAGATGATAACACCTCCTTCTGAGTCAGTGGCTGCGCAAAGGCGATTTTTAGGTTCAAGTTGATTGACGGTGTCAAGTTTTAGCTCATTGACAAATTTCATTGAAGGCAACTTCTCAGACGTTGACGGAGCGGCTTTTGATGGAGCTGCTGTTGTAATTGCACACCACAGAGTTAGTGCGACCAGAATTGATCGATTCACTGAGACTTGCCCTCCGAGGAACCAATCTGCTGCTTGGTGTCTTGCCGTCTGTTGCTAGTTCACGCCCGGTGTGTTAAGCACTGTGGGCACCGGCCGTGATCTACTTTGAAGCTGGTACTGCCTGACCAGTCGCTTCAGGCGCTCCCAATGTCTGCAGATCATCCCGAAGTCTTTGCACTGCGCGTTTGATACCGTCTTTCGTCTGGGCGTCAATGAGTGTGACTGCTTCTTTAGTTAACTTTGGTGTCACGTCGAGGGTCTTCTGCCCCAACTTGCTTTGGTAGAAAGCTAACTGTTCGCGAATCTCTTCAGTGGTGTAGTACTTGTCGTACATTTTCGCGAACACCTCTTGCACGATTTTCTTCAGATCTACTTCTTGCAAAATATATCCGCGGTATTTTTCCATCTCGGCATCTACCTGCGCGATAACGGCCTTCTTCTGTTCCTCAGTTTTCGGTCCTGACTGGCTAGATTGCGCATTAAGCCGTTCTCGCAGCGCGTCGTTAAATGCTTTGATCTCTTGATCCATCATCAAGTTGAAACCAAATTGGGCATTCTCTGTTGCTCGTTTTGTCTCCAACAGTTGGTCTATCAATGTTCGCTTATCGGTGGCATCTTTGCTCGTTTCAGATTGAGACCATGTTAGCTGCCCTGATGCTAAGAGCATTGACATGGTAGCCAACGCTATGCCACTGATTTTTCCGTTCATTGATTATTCCTGACGTTTGTGGAGCGACGTCAGATTATAGTCGTATGTCCGCACCGATTTCAAATGGATGTTCTTGCATACTTGTTGCTGAAGAAAGGCTGCCGCTCAATCACTGCTTTAAGGTCGATCCATTGTTCCCCAGCCATTATGCGATTCATTGCCGGCACAAAGCGTTCCCAGCAATCGTCTTCTTTGTAGATCAGTCCGTCAGCTTCAGGTGTGAGGCTTTTAAACGAATCAGGGTCGGCCCAAATAATGATTTTAGTCGGACATCGCCGGATGCGAATCTCGTGAATTGTGTCTTCGAGATTAGTTACCGCGCGAGCACCTTCTAGAATTACGAGATCAGGCTGTGCTGATAGTAGTTCCGGGAGGCAAAGTTCGGCATTTTCACCGACCACCTCGTGGCCAGCTCGTACTAATGTAAGTTTTAAAGCCAATCGGCAGAGTGGATGCCGGTCAGAAATGTAAATTCGCATGTTTGTCTCACCTAAACCAGGAAAAGCACGCCCAAGAATCGTATCCAACGCATTTCCACTCTATCGAACGGCTTTGAAAATTTTGTGAAAATCCCTGAACCCCTGAACCCGTCGACCGTTTTGTTGTTACTCAACGCCAAGCGAACATTCACAATATGGAGCCGTTTCCATTCGTGCAGGATCTGACGTCGACTTCACTGGATCCTTTGATTGTGGCAACTGCAAGCATCGGACGAAAATTTTATTGGTGCAACATTCAACATTCAACATTCAACATTCAACTTGCAAAATGTAGGAGAATTTTGATTGGCTTAAGTCTTATTTTAGTGAGAATGTTTTTTGGTGCATTTTGAACAAACTCATGGCGGATCTCAGTCGGGTGATATGTCACCCGTAATGGTGATTAAAGGTTTGGAGCTGAGCAATTTAATTCGCTTGATCGCAAAATTTATGCATTGCTACCTTCCGTTCTTGATAAAACTGTGAAAACATAATCACATAGGTTGATGAATGATGCCACTGTATGTAGTGTCATGTGGTATTCATCCGGCGTGCTGGATGCATGTCCGAGAGGCTCCTTCGCAACAAGGCGCGGGCCAACTATTGCTCACATTAGTTCATTCGAAGATTAACAATATTCAGAACGGAATCTATTGCAGCAAGAACAAACATAAACGAGTGGAGGTGCAGATGCCATATCGCAATCCAGTTGGACTCTGTCAACGAGGTATTGACCCGTCAGGAAGTCCAACCTACGTATTCCGCAACTTAAATCCAGACGATCCTGAGCGGTTCTCTAGACAATTCACTTTGTCAGTTGACGGCAATCCTCCAGGACCTTACGTCCACGGCAACCAATTTACTTTGCCGGTCGGCAACACCGCGACTAACATATCAATCACCAGCACTGATGGCACAGTAAGTGCAACCGTCACGGTTCAACCATATCAACTGGTTTGTACCGACCATAATATTTTTCACTTTTTCCACGATCCGGGTGGAACAGTTGTTTGGGCCATAGGGGACACAACAGACGGAACTAGTGTTCAGCTACTCAGCTCCACCGACTACTTCAATACTTACACGACCGTCTCTTCGTGGCCTGCAGTACAGTTCCTAGACATCTATAGATCAATGTATATAGACAAGTTCGGAAATATCATTGTCGGTTCGCGGCCGTCTCCAATAATATCGCGAGATCAAGGTGCAACGTGGCAGCAGCTCGGATTTCAGTGGATGGTGCCGAACCACGGGGTTTTGTGTCCATTTTGGAATATCACCGAACTCGAAGCACAGGGCCTGCTAATCATATCTGAGTATGGCGATAGCCTTGTCGACACACAACCTCGTGGAGGACACAGAGGCACATTTTGGAGCTTTGATCAAAATCGAACGCACTGGTATTTGAGGTCAGTGGATAAAGGCCCTGAGGGGCTGGCAAATGGTTTCGACCAGTCCGATCCAACGAAATTCGGAGGGTACTTCAGGCATATTCATGGCTATCATGTCAATCCTAATATGAGCAACATTCATCTGATGTTTCTTGGCGACGGTGCTTACAATGGGAATCCCGATGGCACGCCGGGCCTCTACATCAGTCAAGACAGCGGGTTCACCTGGAGTACCGAATGTCTTAGTCAGTACGATCCGAATTTCTTTTACAACGGCCCGTGCTTCGTAACCTGGTGGCCCAACGGCAAAGCCTTTATCACAAGTGATACTGCAGACACAGGTCATGCATATTGGTGGGGGAATGGTCCAAACACTGGCTCTGGACCTGACACCTGGGGCGGACCGGGACTCAACTATCCTGCTATCGAACTTCAAGGCGATGTTGATGAAGAGTGCTCAGCTCCTGACACGCCATGGATGGGAATGGCCGTCACCGGTTCATATGAAACCTATTGCTCAACGTCTACAAATCAAACCGGAAGCAAGGAACTGATCTGGCGCTACGATGGCGATCCAAATGCTGGAGGTGATGGTGGGCTTATCACAGTGCTTTGCGAGAACTACTTGAATGATCCATCATCTTTTTCGACGTTAAAATGGTTATCCGGATCGAGAGGCAACACCATTCCGGCGAATTCTCCTTACTTCTTTGCCGCAGGTGGACGCCGCTTCCCGCGCAGGACTTAACGCATCGTCGATAGTCCGTATGCGCTTGTCGTTCTAGTTCTCGGTTACATATTTCGACACGATTGTTTGCCAGCGCTTGCTCTCGAGCACGTGCAAGATAGCTGCATTGATCGGCTTGCGCAGGGAACTATTTTGTGGAAGAGCCAATGCAACGAAATCATGCCGCAGGGAGAAACGAAGCACGATGATTTTATCCGAGAAGGAGGTCTTGGCATAATACGACAGAGGAACGCTAGCATACACTGCGGCATCAATCTTTCGTGCAACCAGTGCATTCAATAGTTCAGTGTCAGTCGGATAGGTACTGTACTTTATGTTGTGACGCTCCATATACGCCTGCGCTGCGGCTCCTGTGACAGTTGCGCAACGGACGTGACGCAAGTCGTCTGGACTGTTTACGACAGACTGCATCTGTCGTGAAGTAAGGAAAGATGCTGCGCCTGCTGTAAATAACGATAAGAGCAGAATGCCGACCATCATCCAAGCGACTGCGAATGCGCGTGCCCAAAAAGTTTTAGGCGGCTGGGCATCAAAACCGATCGACTTGGGCATTTCGCGCCCAGTTAGCACCATGATGGACCAGAGTAGACTGTGAGCAAATGCGTGCCAATCTTTTCTGGCGTAATATTCGGAGTCGCCTTTTTGCTCCAATAACCAAAAAACAAATGCGCCTAGCAAAGTTATTGCAATGAGCAATGACACGATGCTGAGAAATCCCCAACTGAGAAAAGTCGAACGCATGATATCAACCAGGCTCGGTTGTTGATTGGCGTTTACAGCGGCGGTCTGATTGAATACACAGTAAGGTGCGCTGAAATCAAATTTCTCTTCTCGTTCCGCCGTGATTGCAAGACCTGCTCCTGCCAAATCGACTTCATGGTTCTGCACCATTTCTTGCACGCCCTTGAGTGTTGTCTCCTTGAAGTCGTAGTCGAATCGCAACTCCTCGGCTATTTCGCGGAGAAGGTCGATTGTCATGCCCGTCCAATGTCCATCTTCGTCCTTCATACACCATGGTGGTCCATCAATCACAGCAACCTTGAGTGTTCGTCTCGACTGATCCTTTGCAGCATCGGTTTGGGCGGTCTCGCTGGATGCCGGATTGGCGCCGGTGCTCAAATCCACCGATGGTTGCGCCAGGATAGGTTTAGGTGCGATAAAAAACAGGAGCAGGGCAATTGCGAACGAAGGGAAGCGTCGAAACATATTTAGCTCCAATGAACTATTCGAACTTCTAGAAGAATACAAGTTTAAACTACCGTTGGAGGTAAAAGCATGGCTCTGACGTGTCTTGAATGCAGGAAGCAATTTCAACAGTCGAACTTACGCTAACCAAATCTGCTATGTTATCTTCAACGTTAAGGATTGAGACGAGTAACCTGAGGTTTTTGGCGTGGGCAGAAAGTCGGTGTGTCCGAGTCTTATGCGAAGGCTTTTGTTCTCCATCGTGTACGTGAGTTTGTACCTTCCCACGACGGACGCATACTCACAAAATTCGACGGTTGCTCCAGCTGCTCTGTCCGTTGAAGCAGCCAATGACGCGTCCGAGTCGCTTAATACAAAAGCCATGAGTCTGTATAGTGCGAAGCAATACGATAAAGCTGCAGATGCATTCGATGCTGCTTTAAAAAAGTCTGCCCCCGCTCGACTCACGTACTTTGCTGCGATATCCAATCAATACGCGGGACGTCTCGACCGCGCCAAAATTCTTTATCAGTTTATTGTCGACAAATTTCCTGGCACGCCGGAGGCAAAAAACTCGCAAGCAGCACTGAGCAGTGGCGCTTTTGAAAGACAGAAGGTGATAGCAGCGGGTTCGGCAGATAATTCTGGCGTGAGCAATGCGAGTACGTCTGCACAAACCACAGACCGCCATACTACCGATAGACCAATGAAGGAAGCTGTTCGCACTAGTCAACAGAGCGAGAAAGCCGTTGATGGTTGGACTCTCAATAGGACCAGTACTTCGAATAGTCCCAAAGCAGAAGCAAATACTAATAGTGCGGACAATGCTTTCATCCAAGTCGCAGAGCATACGCAATATACAGAACAAACGCGCGCGCAAATTTTGTTGGCGTTGTCCTTGATTCCTGAGAACGTGAAATCCGCTCTCTGGAGTGGCGGTGTGCGAGTGACTATCGAAAGCGACAGCAGTAACATGCATGATCCTGGTTTTGATTCTGCTGGCGTGTATATGCCGAGTGATAATGCGGTGCATGTAGCAGAGCGTTCTTCAACGAGAGTGTTAGTCGGTTTTGTGCGCGAGGTCATTCTTCACGAAATGGGTCATGCGTTTGACCAGGGAAGAAGTGGTTCGACTGAATTCTTGAAGGCGTATCAAGAAGAATGCGACAAGCTAAACCCAAATGATATTAAGACGCTTTCCTATTACGTAACAACCGATCAAACAGCGCATCCCAACAAGGAATGTTTTGCCGAGATGTTCAAAGTGGTTTGTGAGCAAGGTTCGAATCAGGCTCATATAGGTGGCTATTCATCGACCGACCGGGTCCTTGAAATGCGTTTTCCAAACACCATGGCTGTGGTCAAGACGATGGTGAAAAAATAGACATCGCTGATCGCTGCCGATTAGCCTCACTCGGGGATATCTCACCCAGAATGGTGATGAATCTGTATGGTGTCACTGCCGGTGGTGCTAATTGTCGTTTGCGCTTTGTCACATATAGATTGAAAAAATAGTGATATTGTCAGAAGTTCTCCGGGCATGATCAAAAAACTGAACGCCCTGATGTTACGCCAATAAGTTCGCTTGTTCTGGTTTCGAGTTCTAGAAGGCTGGGTACTCACAGAAAATCACAGAAGGCAATGCACCATGACTAACGCATCAGCAATTGAAACTGCACTCCGAGCGCCATCCATTAGTGCCATAACTACTATGGCCGGTCTTCGGGATTGGCAGGCGCTAAAAGAAGCAGCAAACATCGCCCGTGTTCCTCTGGCTGATAGAGTTGCCAAGCTACCTAATGGTGTAAACAGTCTTATCGGTTTTGATATGGGAGAGTTTCAATACGACCCCTGGTTTACTCAATGGAGTCAAGGCGCCCGTGGCGACGAGGGCAAACGTTCAGCCGCCAACGTCTACAACTTCAGCTTTTGGCAGTACGTTGGTGCATCGTATTACTTTGGTCACCAGCTGGTCACGCTTCCACCAACTGTTTGGACAAATGCAGCCCACAAGAATGGGGTTCCAAGTTTGGGCACCGTATGTCTAAACTGGTCTGAAAACATTGGGAAGTACACCGAAGACGAGGTGGCTGCATTCCTGACGCCGAAACCGTCGAATCCAGATCCTTCGAAAATATACATGGAAGAAGCTATCGAGCTGCTTCTTGCTATAAAGAACTACTATGGATTTGATGGATACTTGTTTAACTTGGAATATCAATTCGATGACGGATATCCGGAAGAGAAGCTTAGACAAGGAATGATTCGAATTTTGTCCACTCTGAAACAGAATGGCTGTCAAACTGCCTGGTACGATTTCAGTTTTAGCAACAATGGATTTCCAGCCAACTATTTGAATACTGCGCAATGGGATTTCTTCGAGGCTGTGACTTACTTCCAACCCAACTATTGGTGGGGACCATACATGGGAGGGAAATACTCATACATCATTCCAGAACTTTCTTGGAAAACGCTTGTAGAGAAAGACCCGGCCAATGCCCTAAAGAATCGAGACGCTGTTTTCTCTTCACTGTACTGTTCGCTTGACCCAGTGAACCACGGTTCCCCGCCCTACAAGGGCACTTTTTTTCCCGCCCTTGATTTAGTCCAATCAACTGGTACTCCGCCTGCCTATTTCACGGGGGTATGCATATACTACCCAGCCTGGGTCATGTACGATTTTCGCCCGCACAATACAGGTCACAATACCGACGAGCTGCCCGCTCGGAGCTTTTTCCACAACAACGATCAGGCATTTTGGACCGGCACAAAGGACCTGTTTAAGTGGCCGGACCCTAATGTGCCTGTGAATCCGATTCCTCCAAATCAGTGCATGAGGCACTACCTTTTGGAACGAACTATGGTCAAATCGGCTCCGTTTGTAACTTATTTCAATGATGGAGAGGGCGATTTCTACAACATTGAATCAGTAACTGCATCGAAAAACACTTGGAACAATCTAAGCGACCAAAGCATATTGCCAACCTATCGCTTCACAATTAATGGCAAAGTGGTGAAAAGTAATACAACGGCCATCTATCATGATAAGGCAGACTATGTATTCACAGGTGGTTCCAGTTTGAGTATCGATCCGCCGGATGTAGGCGGACAGCCGTTTATACTCGACTTGTTTAGAACCGAAATCAAACTGTCTTCGACAAATGTCGTTCAATTGATAGTGAAAAATTATGCAGTATCAGTTCGGCCTGTTCTTCAGATCCTCTACGCTTCCGACGTCATCCTCAAAGAGCATACGTTTAGAGACTTGAAAAACGGCTGGAGATTGTTGGAATTTCCGGTGCCTGCGAATTTGGCAAATGAGACGATGTTTGGACTCAATCTGCAGGTCGATCCACAACAAACCGCAGGTGGTCACTCTTATATTGGTCAGCTCGGTTTTCTGGATACTGCAACAAAACTGCCACCACCTTTGTCTAAGACATTCTTTGGTAATGCTACCGAGTTGGATTGGAGTGATATTTACGTTCCGACGTCTCACTACAGGGTGTATGGACTGTTGAATGGAACTCCCTATTTAATTGGTGTTGCATATAACTCTGTCTATCGTGTTCAATACGGAGAGGCTCCGAATGTCACTCAGGCTGACCATATATTCAATATGAATTTGGACAACTTCAACAGCTTTGTGGTGCTGGAAGTGAATATGGCCGGTGCTACTGCGAAGATGCCTGGTGCTGCTGAGGAAACTTAGGAAGTGGCGGGATCATTTTTTATCCTTCAAGAACAATGGCAGAGCGTCGGAGTCCTTGAAAATGACATCCCGGTCGAGGATGAACATGTTCGGGCTGATCTTAAGCTCGCCTGCAAATGGTGAGTTGAATACGACCAGAAGCCACAAGTTGAGACCAAGGCTGAGCGACACAATCACAATCATCAATCTCTGATAGCCAACCCATTTCCCCGACAGAGTGTAGGTAATCGCAATAGTAATACAGGCACCAAATATGATGACTACCCACAAAGCTGGAGGCATAAAGCCATTGTGGCTCTGAACGATGCGCGCGCGTCGATTCTCAGCAAATGTGTAATTGGCAGAGAGGATTGCTTGGTGGATGTCTGATTCCCGAGTGTCCTTCGGACGAACAGACACAGTCGCGTCCCAAAGAAGTCTATATTTCTCCCAAGCGATATCGCTGTTCTCTTTGGTTTCCATTTTTGCCCATTCATCGTCAACTACTGCGTTGCAGTATTCACGACACAACTGACGTATTCGAAGTCGGTCAACGTCTGATAGCCCGTGCGCTAATCGATAGATGTTTCCCAGGGCATTTGCTTCCGATTGCACGTGTTGCTTTGCATCGTGATAGTTGTCTAGTGAAGCGACGACCATGAAGCCGATCAAGACAGAAAATAGAGTTCCGATCAATCCGAGTACGGCATACCCTGTACTCTGATGCTGTTCCAGGGCCTCCGCATCTACTTTCGCTCGCACCATGTGGTGACCGAGTAAAGCGATAAGTACAAGCACCAGAAGGCCAATTGATGCAATTACCGTAGAATTCAAAATTTAGGTTGTCCTTGTTCTGCCGACGAACATCATGAAACCATACTATGTAGGTATTTTGGTGTACGAATTTTGGTGCAAGTTATTTCAGAATCGCTCCGAAAGGCCCGAGGACCGGTAAGGTCTGACCGAACAGCACAATAGACTCGTGAGGGTGATCAAAATTACGGATTGCCACTAGAAAGGTGGATACCGGGTTCGCGGGCGGCTTGCTATTGTGGTTTATACTGCCGCTTTTCGTGGGTCAACCTTATTCTGGGTGAGTTGACCGTTTTCGGCGCGGCATCCCGCGGCAGGAGTAAAAAAGGATGAAATTCAATCAACGCTTGATGTTGAATTTGTTTGGTTTGACCGTTGCCTTCACATTCGGGGGGACCCAATGCGGATACGCGCAGGGTGGAATGTTGCTCGAGAGACTTGAGGAGCGGCGAGCTGCAATGTATGGCGCAGTTCCTGGGGCGCCGGCTGCTGGATACGGTGCCGCCGGTTACGGTACAGCCGCAGGTGCTGCCGCCGCTCGTTATGGAGCAGTGGAAGGAGCCGAAGCCGCACGATATGGCACTGCGGCGGGTGCTACTGCCGCGCATTATGGAGCAGCGGAAGGAGCAGAAGCTGCACGATACGGTACTGCAGCGGGTGCTACTGCTGCACACTACGGAGCGGTGCAAGGGGAAGACGCCGCGCGTCACGGCGCTGAGGCTGGTGCAGCTGCCGATCATTACGGACACGAACAAGGAGCCGATGCTGCCAGGCACGGTGCGGAAGCTGGTGCTGCCGCCGATCATTACGGTCACGAAGAGGGGGCGGATGCCGCCAGGCGTGGACGTGCAGAGGGCAGGCATGCAGGAGGAGGACGCTTTCGCCGTTAATGGTTAGCGGCAAAAATGTCAAATGATTTCAGCAATTGTTAGAACTCAGCGGATCTGACAATTGCTGTTCTCGGCCATATAACCCACGCTGCATAACCGGCCTGCGTTGTTACCTAGGAACGCGGATCTATTGGGCACGCATAACAGACTGGAGATCGGCTGCAACACGGTTTTTCTCACTGACTAGGCGACTGAACAATCTTTAGGAGAGCAAGCCTACGCGGTTCCTCCTGCAAGCTGATTGCAACAACTGCATTCTTTAATTCAATTGTTGTCATTCCTTCCGTGCAGTATGTGTTCATGCAAGAAGAAGAACAAAGATTGAAAGAAGCGTTGCGAGCTGCTGAAGTTCGCTGTGGACCCAATCATGTGCAAACAGGCTTTGTGCTTGTTCAATTAGCCGAGTTCTATCTTCTTCATGACAGACATACAGAATCGAATGAGTGTCAGGAACGCGTTCGTCTTATACTCGATGTTTGGCTTAAAGAAAAGCGAGCGACTGAATCTAACAGTTGATTGTACGCAATCTGTTTAGAACCAAATACGGTGCCACCCTGTCATGTTGCGGCTCTGGTTTTAGGATCGTATGTTTTGACTCTTCGCTAATTGCAGCTTGCGTTCGTCTTTTCTAATTATAAGGCAAGATTGCGGGATTGCCGCAAGTCCCAGGTCCTGGCTTAGAATCGCCAGGCTGTAAACCGCAGAACTGGGATAAGCATATGGACAATCTGAATTTGAAACTGTTCTACCATGGCACGAAGGCCAATCTAAAGCTCGGAGGGCTGATTGAGCCCGGATACGCTTCTAACTACGGTGAAAGGAAGTTGTCGAAATATGTCTACCTCACCGCCACCTTGGATGCTGCCATCTGGGGCGCGGAACTGGCATTGGGAGATGGTCCGGGGCGAATCTACATTGTCGAACCCACCGGCACAATTGTGGATGATCCCAATCTGACAGACAAGAAATTTCCAGGGAATCCGACAAAATCATATCGCTCTCGAGAACCGCTTCTGATAGTAGGTGAGATTGAAACTTGGCAGGGGCACTCCGCTGAAGTGCTCAAGGCAATGAAGGACAATGTTGAGCGAAGCAGGCAGCTTGGCATTAATGCAATTGAGGACTAAGCCGTACAGCCAGGTGTCTAGGTGCCCTGGCGTGTTTCGACGGGCTCGAAATAGAGGTACAATCGTTTTCGCTCGTATTCTATGACTATTTTTCGGGGATTTAGTTCGCCAGTATGGCTTATGTCGAGTGCTACCGAATGTGGTTGCATTTGACAACCGGAACGATGTCGTGTTCGAGTTGCAATTCGGTCGTGAACATCAATTCGATCTGGAGAGTGTAGATAAGGAGTTATTTTGAAAGCATTCAACCGACTAATTGTTGCAATAACAGCCCTGGTGTGTGTGTCGTCATTGGGTCAGGCACAAGCGCCATCTGTAGCGACGGCACAAAAGGAAGTTCTGACTCAGTCTGATCATTCGTGGGATGGAACGAAATATACGCACTATCCATCTGGACCTCCGGAACTAACGGTGCTGAAGATAACGATTGCTCCTCATTCCGCGTTGCCGTGGCATACGCATCCTGTTCCCAATGCCGGCTACATTTTGTCTGGCGATTTAACAATACATGACCAGGCGAGTGGAAAGTCTGTTACCTATCATGCTGGACAGGCATTTGCCGAGTCTATGGACCGAGTACATCGTGGTGAATCTGGTGACGCGCCAGTGGTTTTGATCGTCACTTATGCAGGTACAGCTGGGACACCAACATCAGTACCGGCGAAGGGAGAAATGCGCGAGTATTGAGCTTTTGCGTATGAACTAGTTCAGAACAACAACTGTGTCAACTAGCTTGTCCTTAAAGACTAGCATCTTGCCGTTACCGCTTGTATCCATGCGGAATACAGACATGCCAGTCGTGTAGAGCAGATTCCCCTCGGCATCGAAGTCATAATACAATACTGAGTCTGCAAGAACTGTTTCTTTGCCATCGCTCGTTCTTTTGACAAGTTGCCAATTCTTCGGCACCAATGATGATACCTCGTTATTTTTGCCCTGTTCTTCAATAAACTTCTGTGTGTCGATCATGCGTCCTCGTAGAAAGAGTGTCTTTTCGTCTGGTCCTTCGACTTTTGGCCCAGAAGCCGTTGTTAGGGGTTTCTTTGAGAATGAAATAGAGAAAAAGTTGAGAAAGTGAAAGAGCGCTCTGCCCAATCTAAATGGAAACAGGACAACGTCGAGGAACATTTTGCTTAGCGGATATGGTTTGTTGACTCCGGATTCGTAGGGTCGACGAATGAAGAAGAGATCGCCATTCTGATTTTGTCGTGGTGTCAAAAAATCGAATGACTCGTTTTCCAACACAGTGGTGATAGAGCCAGAATCTAAATCTAATTTTTGAATTGAGGCGTGACCAATGCCTATCATCACGCCGTTCTGATTACGACCGACTCCGGCGCTTTGAAAAAGAAGCTTGTTTCCAGCACCGGGAATCCACGATGGTGCTTCGTCAACCGAGTCTCCCTCGGTGACTTCGCTAACGTCCTGACCTCTAATTACCGCCAACCGTGAGGTGGCGTTCGGCATGCGCTTGCCACAGGCGATCATTTCACCGCCTGGCTGCCTGGAGAGATCTGAAAGCCAGAGCTTTTCCTTGTGAAATATCCGTGTCTCCTTTTTGGATTGGACGTCGTATTTGAAGAGTCCGCCGACAGAGTCGGTAGCTACGACGTATAGAAGTTCGTTTTCTGATTGACCCCGAACTACGGAGCTAATTTTGACCACGGTGCTAGCGCCGTTGTCTGCTCCCCATAGGCTTCCACGGCTATAGAGGGCGGCGCTGCTGCCGCCGGCAGTCTTCCACTCATTTTTGGCCTGACGTTCAAGAGCGCGTTTCATTACGTCCTGCCCGTATTGGCTTTCAATGAGCTCGGCGGTGCCATTGTTTCTGTAGAACAGCCTTCCCTGCGCCAGATAAACTATGGGCGGCTCCATTGTCTTTCCTCAAAAAATGATCAAGACGGACTAGGGAGATCCTTCCCTCGATACTTTGTTTTTATGCACGCGTTTTTGGCAAAGTATCTATCCCTGACGTGGTGCAACAGATGTCGACTGATGGATGATGCTCCGAAAACCTTTGCTACATATTATTTTCGTGACAGCACTCATGGTGGGGTAAGTACGCAGACATCGCAACACCTTCGGCGATATAGGTATTGCTCACGGAATGGCTTTCCCGTATCCTCCTCTAAGAGTTGCCCGGAGCAAGTTCATGGCGAAGAATGAGTCTGTCGCGCCTTCAGACGAAGTGAAGGCTTGCCCGAAGCCAACGCAGGTACCACCGCCTCTGATGACAGAGTGGCTAACTTATCTAGATGACCGTGACACTAGAACTAGGAAGGTAACCGGCACCTCTGGCAATAATCAGGAGACTGATACGTACTATCTATTCAGTCCCAAAACCGAAGACATGTACGCCATGGTTCCTCACGGTGCAGATCCGCATGATCCAAACATGATCTCGCGCATAAACGGCGACAAATACAAGGACGGCAAGCGAGTGGCCTATTACGACCACGGTATGCTCGACGGAGAAACGCTGCAGCTTACAAAAATTGACTTTGGCTGGAACGGGAACGATCCTTTCGTCGCGAAGCAAACTGTCGTTGAGACCAAACTTGAGATTCCCAAGCCAATCGACAAGAGTGTCTACGAGGCACAATTCGATGCAACCGGCCGCTTGATCAACTATTTGACAGGTACGTCCACGGGCAAATATGGATTTCAAAATCCTGAAGATTCGCATTATGAGGAGTACGTCAGTCAGCTGCATCAGACGAAGTGCGTCCCATGAGATAACTGTCAGGCAAAGTAAGGCCGATGGCATACCCTTCCGCCTGGTTTTATCGTCATTCAAAAATCCTTATTAAAGGAAAGTGCGGTATCCTTTAATAAGGATTTTCGTTATTAAAGGGTCCTTTAATAAGCATGGACTTTGATCCGAAGGAAAGGCTTGGAGAGAAAATTCGCTGCGCTGCGGGCAGCGATGAACCCTATTGGGCGCTAGTTCCGCGTGCGCTGCCGCCCCCTGGGCTGCGAATGGATGATCTGCAGAGTCTGGTCGAAAAAGCCAGCCAGTCTCTGGGGCGGCTGGACGGACTGGCGACGGCGCTACCGGATACCCAGCTTTTCCTCTATATGTACGTGCGTAAAGAAGCTGTTCTTTCCTCGCAAATCGAAGGAACGCAGTCTTCTTTGTTCGACCTTCTCCTCTACGAAAGCGCAGAGGCTCCTGGTGTTCCCTTGGATGATGTTCAGGAAGTATCCAACTATGTTGCCGCTATGAACCACGGTCTTAAGCGGCTCAGAGACGGATTTCCAATGTCGATGCGATTAATCAAGGAAATCCATGAGGTTTTGATGACTGGTGCGCGCGGAGGGACAAAGGCGCCTGGAGAGTTCAGGCGTACCCAAAACTGGGTTGGCGGAACAAGACCAGGCAATGCGACATATGTGCCACCACCGCCAGACCGCGTTGTTGGCTGCATGAGCGATTTGGAAAAGTATCTCCACGCCAAGGACGACAAACTACCACGGTTGATTAGAGCGGGACTTGTACATCATCAATTCGAGACTGTTCATCCGTTTCTTGACGGCAATGGAAGATTGGGAAGATTGTTGATCACTCTTTTGCTTTGTACTGAAGGAGTTCTGTCAGAACCAATTCTCTATCTAAGCCTCTACTTCAAAACTCATCGCGAGGAGTACTATGCGCAACTTCAACATGTTCGCCAGACCGGAGACTGGGAGAGCTGGTTAAAGTTTTTTCTTGTAGGTCTCCACGAAATTGCCCTGCAGGCAACTGAAGCTGCGCGCGAGATTCTCGGGTTGATTCAGACCGATCGCTTAAAGATCGCAGAAATTGGACGCGGAGCCGGTTCTGCGTTGCAGACACACCAATATCTCGAGAAGAAGCCGCTAGCCGTGATACCAGAAATGGTGAAAGCTTTGAACCTCACAACTCCGACAGTCACCGCGGCACTTCAGAATCTTGAAAGTATTGGAATTGTCAGAGAAATAACAGGGAAGCAGCGAGGACGTATATTTGCATATGGTGCCTATCTCAAAATTCTGGAGCGCGGTACTGAGCCGTTTCGGAGATAGAGCGAGTGTAGCAGTTATCTACACAGCCTTGTGAACCGTGGTCATCGACTATTTGAAAAACATTGAAATAAGTGTCAGTCTCCTCCGACTTATAAGACTGTCACTGCATTCAAACTCTTTCAAAAAAGACATTTTAGAGCTGCCAACCAAACTGAACTAGTTCATCCGCCGGAAAGGCGCCGGTCTTCTTCTGTACTTCATGCGCTTGGAATAGTCAAAATTCGGGAAACTGTTTAATGTGGATCTGACGCAAGAAATCTCTCACTCTCGCAGTTTCAGATCTACCACTTTCGGCGCAAAACCGATTGTTAAGCAGGTGAGCGGTCAGGTTGCGGAAAAGATATGGTTGCAGGAGAGGACACAGTGGCCGATCTCGCTTTTCGTGAGCGGATTATGAAAAACTGCCGGCGTGTAACAACGGCCGCTGTGGCAACTGTAGTCTGTGTGATTGTCGTCATGGGTCTAAGTAGCTACGAGCAGGTGTTACGAGCCGCGCAACCCCATGGACTGATAGCTCAGTCACACAAAGTGATACGTCAGATTGAGATGCTTGAACACGCTATACAAGAAGCGGAAGACGATGAGCGTGGTTATATTCTTACAGGCCAGGAGGCGGACTTGTCGGCATACTCTGACAAGATCAAACAGATCCCCGATCGGCTGGATAGCGTGAAGGCTGTGGTTCGCGGCAATCCGGTTCAACAACAGCGGTTATCTAAGGTGGAGCCGCTCATTCGTGCCAAGCTTGCTGAATTGGACCAGGCACTCGAGTTGGGCAAACGCAATGGCATCAATGCTGCGGCAAAGGTAATTATCGGCAATGGCGGTCGTCGCAGCATGGAACGCATCAAGCGCGGGCTGCTGGAACTGAAAGAAGAAGAAGAGAATCTCTTCCTCCAGTATATGACTGCAGTCGAACAGCAGACAAAGCAAGATGTCACTCGTGTTGTTGTACTGTCGTTCTGCCGTATTTTATTTGTCTTGGGTGCAGCTTATCTCATTAACCGCGCTCTGGATGGCATCTTACAGTCTCAACACAGATTGCTTTTGCAATATGCCTGCAACAAGATATTCAGCGAGACTGAAGATGCGCCTGATAAAATGCAGAGAATTTTGGTGGCAATGTGCGAAAATCTTGGTCTTACTGCTGGTGCCTTTTGGATTTTGGACACTGCAACTGCCAAGCTGCAATGTACGGAGTTCTGGTCTAAGTCTTCGCATCCAACTCCAGAATTTGAAGCAGCAACAAGGAAGATTAGGCTAGCACAAGGAGAAGACCTGGCTGGCAAGGTCTGGCAAAAGCGCGCACCGATCTGGGTCTCAGATATGACACGCGAAAACGATTCCTCTCGTGCTCTCGCTGCCGCCAAAGAAGGACTCCACACTGGACTCGGGTTTATCGTCCCAATGAACTCAGCCGAGCTAGCCGTGATCGAGCTGTTTGACAACAAGAAAAAGAGTGTCAGCCCCGACTTGCTTGAGGTTGTGTCTTCATGCGGCGTTCAGATAGGTTTGTCTTTGACTCGAGCCAAGATGAGAAAACAGCTCTCCGAGAGCGAAGGGCGTTTTCGCCAGATGGCCGACAACATTCAGGAGATATTCTGGATTACCGATGCCCAGGGTGCTGTTCCGGTCTATGTTAGCCCGGGCTATGAAAAGATATTTGGGCGCAGCCTCTCTAGCCTTTTCGAGGAACCAAAACAGTTTTTCCAAACGGTGCATCCTGATGATCGTGAGAACGTCGCCAGTCGGCTTAGACATCAGCGCCAAACGAATGAAGACAGCCAAATAGAGTTCAGGATCATCCATCCCGAGAAGGGCATTCGATGGCTCTGGGCGCGATTAGGCTCAATCGCCGATGAGCGCGGACAAGTTACCGGTCTTTGTGGCGCAGTCGTCGACATCACCGACCGCAAAGAAGCGGAAAAACGTGTCAGTGAATTTTACTCGACTGTCTCTCATGAGCTGCGGACGCCGCTAACGTCAATTCGCGGCTCCCTCGGTCTGTTAGAAGGGGGCATCGCCGGTGAGATCACGCCCAAAGCAAGGGCGTTAGTTGAGATTGGGCGAGTTGAGTCAGACAGATTGATCCGTTTGATCAATGATATTTTGGACATCAAGAAGATCGAAACAGGTAACTTCACGCTGAAAAAAGTGTCTATCGACCTTGATGAACTTGTTGCACAATCTCTGGAAGGAATAATGGGAATGGCGACAGAAGCCAATGTCGCTCTGGAAAGCTCGGTCACGGCAAAACTCAAGATCCAGGCCGACAGGGACAGGCTTCTGCAGGTATTGAACAACTTGCTTTCCAATGCAATAAAATTTTCAGGACCAGAAACTACGGCGAAGGTGCGTGTGGTCGATGTTCCGGAAAAAGGTATGGTCAGATTCTCTGTCACCGATGAAGGACCTGGAATCAAAGACGAGGATCGGCATAAGTTGTTCGGCATGTTTCAACAGATCGATCAGTCTGATAGTCGGGCGAAAGGAGGCTCGGGGCTTGGGCTGTCGATTAGCAAAGCAATTGTGGAAAAACATGGTGGCACGATTGGTCTTGAGACCGAAGTTGGGCGTGGATCTACATTTTGGTTTGAATTGCCAGCCTGAGCTTTCGACGCTTTGGTTCGAGGTTGATGATTGAAAGCTGTTGATGTTCTGACGCCGGCAGTGGGAACGCTCGAATTTTCGAGGGTAGGCACGTTGAAGACTGAGCCAATTGGGTCAATGAGAATTACCTGTTGTCTCCCGTGCATTTTGCACTTTAAAATAGGGGGCATCGCTCGGATTGTCCTGTGATTGTGTGGGAGCGGCATTTGGATCAGCATAAGCCATCCGACAAATTTTTTCCGGAACGGCCTAAATCACGTAACGCAAAATCTGCTGAAGTTCCGTTGCCACTAGTTGACCTCTCGCATCCTGATGCCTTGCGAACCATGCGAGACGTTCGTCTGTCGGAAATTCATGCATTAGCCCCGGCTGAGCCTATCCCTTCGACAGTGGGCGATTGGGTTGTGAAACATTCTGCTCTCAAAAACAAGGCGAGCAAAACAGAGTCTACGCTGCAGTTCTTTGGCGACTCAATCACTGAATACATGGGCAACGGCGCTCCTGTAAACTTCGGATGCTTTTCAAAAAAACTTTCCGTCTTTGAAGATAGCAAACTTTGGCATCGCAGGTGATACCAATATTGGATTGTTCAAGCGCATCAATGACGGCGAGCTAGGTGGAAACCCGAAAGCGCTGGTTATGATGATTGGTTCCAATGACATTCCGACGTCCAAAAGCGCTGACGAGATCGCTCAAGATGTGGCTAATATAGTCAAACGATGAGACTTAGCGAGCCTCGCACAAAGATTCTAATTATGGGATTGCTGCCATGCGCTCCCGACGACCCTGCGAAAATCGCCGACATGGCGAAAATTAAGCAGGTGAATTCGGAGATCAGCCGTTTGGCAAACGGCAATACGATAAGATTTCTAGATATCGGAGATAAATTCAAAGATGCGAAAGGAAATGCAAGGCAAGATCTTTTGCCGGATTATCTGCATCCAAATTACGCTGGATATGAGGTCTGGTCTGATGAGATAAAGCCAGTCGTTGAAAGCATGACTCGGTGGCTTGCTCATATCGTCGCGACGGCGAGCCATATTTTCCTTATTGGCCTGCCTGTCTTTTATCAAGTTGCGCGTGAATTCATACATGATGGCATCGGTCCATAGCGCTGCGAAGTTGGCGACAACGCACCTGGCTCTGGAGTCTTGTGCTGCGGAGATGTTAAAGATCCTGAGCAGACTCGCGGGTCCCCTCCCCTTTATTTTATGCCTTGGGTATTTTTCTATGGTTCCTTCGGCGCTCGCTCGCTCTTTTTGCTCTGAAGCGTCAAGGACCATCCGGCCAATTTCCTTTAGGGAGCTCGGGCATCAATCTAACAGCAAGGGAGCGTCGCCTTTTTCTCGACACTGCGATCAGTTGGCAGCGCTCATGGGTATGATCCGGTCAGATTTCAAAGACGTGCCAAATCATCAAACTGTACCAGCAAGGGAGAGAGATGAATTCAACTCAGCGGAAAGGACTACTTCTAATTAAACTGAGCGAATCAACCAAGAGTCAATTTGGCAAGGTTGATTTCGAAAAACAACCGATGCCTCAAAAGGTATTCTCGGCACTATGGACATTGATGAGCGAGGTTGGCAATGGTGGCTTCTGGCAGTATTTTGCCAACAGCTCGGCAGAGACAGCCTATTTTGCAGTAGAGGCTCTGCAAATTATTGGCGCTCACAAAACCGCAGAAGTGACGCAACAAGCGATCAATGTCGCTTTTCCAGACGGATTGCCGAAGGATTATGAGGACATCCGCGCAGTGGCCAACGCCCATTTGGAAGAAAAGTATCGGAGTCTACTCCAAGTTAGGAAGGCGACCCGGCAGTTCAGTGCAGATGTGATGCACCAATTGAATGATTTGGATAACTCATTCTATCAGTGTCCTGACGAATTGGACGACCTACTGTTCGACTTTGTACAATGCCATCCAGAAGAGTTCGGATCGGTCTCAGAAATCACATGATGTCCTTCCAAGCCGGCACGCCATTACGAAGGGGCCGTAGTTCAGGATAAAGAGATCCGCACAAGAGCGCTAATAGCCTCAGGACCTCTTACTTCGCCGACAAGAATTCGATCTGGTCTCAATCTCATAGTTGCCTTTAGCAGACGCAACATGTCCACCGAATCAGTCGCCTGCAGAAGATTGGCATTTTGCGCAGCGCATTGAATTTCGGCAGTGTCCTCGATAATAATGAGTCGGTGTTCCGGTGTTAGTCGCTCAATTGCATCGATGATTGCATTAGTGAATGTTGTCTTGCCAGATCCTGTTCCTCCGACAACCAGAATGTTTTGCCGGGTGATGACAGCGCTCTCGATCACCTCCTTTTGTTGCGCTGTCATGATTCCGGCAGTCACATACTCCCCTGGTGTGAAAACTTTTGACGCTCGCAATCTGATCGTAAACACCGGCGAACTAACTACGGGCGGTATCAGAGCTTCAAAGCGTTCGCCATTGATCGGCAATTCACCCTCGAAGATCGGATTTTCCCTCGTCACGATCTGTTTGTGATAGGCGGCAACACTGCAAATCACTGATTCGGCTTGCGACGGTTGAATCGTTCCGACACACTCCATTCCTGCAGTCAGACGCTCTATCCAAAGAGTTCCGTCGGCGTTCAACATGATTTCGATGATGCCTGGTTGTTCTAGGTACTCGCAAATCTTTGTCCCAAGAACGCGGCGAATCTTTTCTAGAAGTCTCGCGGATGGATTATTACTACAAACCTGAGGAGCGAAGTTGATTGTAGTAACTTGAGTCATGCTTTCTCCATGTTTCATCTAGTGCATGAGTTCGGTCTCCCATTCCTCTCTCCGCACCAGGCGCATCGGCGGCTTCGTCCGGTTTGTTCCAAACATTTAAGCAGCCGCATTCATCAGTGGCTTCCTCCGGTGGATTCGACCGCGGATTCAGAGAATGATTCAGTTAATCCAGACTGGATGTTTCTCTCGCTCTACGTGTATTTCCGTTTAGCTCCAGACTTGTTTACGGCGTTAGGCCTGTCACCAGATTGTGGTGCGCGCCTTACTTCCATGCGGGCAGGCAAGCCGACCACATCGCCCCCAGTGTCAAGCCACCGTGACCATATGCTCCCGCTGCGCGCTCCGCTATCCGTCCCTCGCGGTAACCGCGTGCCTGACACTAGGACCCCGTCTTTTGTGGTTGCGTGCATGGGCTGCATGGAGGTGCGGCGCGATGTGATGCTGCACGAGGTAAGAGGGTCAAGACAATGTTGAACGCAACAGACGATATTAAAGACGCATTGAAACAACGAGCGCATAACCAGTCACGGCCATTTTGTTACAGCGACTACATTACAGTAGAAGTAGACGATCAAGGGAAAGCGTTTTGTCCAAAATGTGGGAGCGACGATCTTATGCGTGAGCTTGACGGCATGGGCGTGGAGTTCGGTTATGAATGGATAATGGAGCACATCGTTGAGACGGAAGGGGAACCGGTTGATGTCGAGGAGTTGTACCGCGATCTGCTCGATGAGTGCTATGCAGAAGTGAAATTCGGAGACTTCACGTACTCACCATCCCTGGTGCTTGAATCAGTCGATCCAACAGCTTTCAGAATTGGCGTTAGCGAGTATGCCGACAGTCTTATTTGCGATGGGCTGGCGATAGAGCTAAATGGCCGGTACTACAACATGCAAAGTTGTCAGGACATCCAAGAGTAACACCAAGATAGCGTAAGGCGAAACTCTTCGGTACTTTGTGAACGGCAAAGCACTTATCGTTCCGGCCGCTAACATTGGTGCTATGGCTGCTCACCAAAATCATAAAAGCATGTCGTCTTCGGCGTGAAGGTTGATTTACAAGTGGTGACTTGGGACAATACCTATGGCTGCTGGCAGCCGGATGACAAGCGCTGCGACCCCGTTTGAATAAGGCGGCGCCGACCAGCGCTATCAATGCGAAAGAAAGCGCAAAATCATTATGGCAGTGAAAAAAACAGGCAAAAGCGATTGCGACACGATTCTCGGCCCGCACCCAGACAAGAACAGCATTTTTGCCGAATGCTTAAGTGCCACAGACGGAAGTACTGACGGCGGCTCTGCCCATCGGAATCTCGAAGAGGTTGCAGGCAAACGGAAAGCGCTGGTATCCGAGGCTCGGGAAATGCTGAAACGCCACCACGTGTCGTCTGAAGCAATTGTTCGAGACAAGAAACGAATGGAGGCAATGAAAAAATTAGGATTCGAAACTGAAGCACGAAAGTTGAAGCGCTTTCCTGCCAGCGACACCACGAGAAAAGGAAATTTCGCAGAGGTAATCCTAGCTGAGTACGTTTTGGCGGCCACAGACACGTCCTTGCCTGTCTATCGTCTTAGATACAATCCAAACATCGATCAGTCGATGAAGGGTGACGACGTTCTCGCGTTCGGTTTAGATGACAATCCCGTTCGCCTTTTTGTGGGAGAGGCTAAATTCAGGAAGCAGTCATCGAAGCAAGTTGTGAGTGAAATTGCGGAGTCCTTGCGCAAATCGAATGTCAACGGTTTGCCAACTTCATTGACTTTTGTTTTGGACCGGCTTTACGAAGCTGGGAATAATGCCTTGGCTGAAAAGGTTCAGGATTGCGTGGTGCTGTCTGCAAAAGGAAAACTTCAACTTTCGTATGTCGGCTTCCTAATGAGCGACGGCAATTGCGCACAACGGGTACAGGAAATGGATGGTAAGCTTGTCGACCGTTTTGTCATCATTTCTTTTGGGTTGGACGCGCCGGACAAGCTAGTGGAGCAATGCTTCAAGGAGCTTGAGGAGGCACTCACATGATACCAACAGAGCAAGCAAACAAGTTGGTGGCATCCTTAGCTGATGATCGAGTGCTGAACCTATTTGCTCAAGCAGATGCTCGTGCGATCTTGTATGAAGCGAAGGAATCACCTAACAATTTTCCGGCCTTTGACTCAACGCTAGATGAAAGTGTCACGATAGGAGCTTACGCTCTCTTGTCCGCTGGCTGTAGTTTTTTTGAAGCAGGCGAGACCGGGCAAGGACAAAAGTATCTTGAGCAAGCTGCATCGCTACTTGAGACCGTACATAGGGAATCTTCCATAAGCAGCGCTGAGAGCGGCTTTCATTGCCTTATTTCAGGCATGGCGTATTACGCGGCAGGTCAGTATTCGAGGGCGTTTGTTGCGCTTAAGTCCGTGGAGGGACGTACGAGCGGCGGTGCGCTCATTGCCGCGTATCTTCGAAGAAACCGACGAGCTGTAATGGAGCGTCTGAGCGGGATTCTTTTGAGCGACACGCCGGAAGTTGTAGAATCCGTGGATCTTGAGAATTGGATCATCACGGTCGCAATAGCCCGAGCCATCGCCATGGGTATTGAGTTCACTTTCACCGGCGAAGAACACTTGCTCATGGATGCTAGTTCCGTGCTCGATGACGCGGGAACACTTGCAGCGAACGGTCATTCTCCGGCCTATTGGTGGATCGTTCGCTTACTGAAGCTAATGTTTACTGGATTTTCGCAGTCATCACTGTGGACGGTATTGCCGCCACACTTTGGTTCTGCTGACCCAGACGATCTAAGAAAGTACATCCTACTGCAGGCATGCTCTCATCCGTCAGTGACTGAGTTATGGATGTCCCAACGTGCCGCGATACCGTTAGCACTTGATTCTACCAACTGGGGAGGAGTGATCAACCTCAGAACCAGCGCCGGTAAGACCAGGGTTGCTGAACTGGCAATCCTATCCGTGTTGCTCAATGACCCTGATGCACAGGTAGTATACCTAGCACCGTTTCGCTCATTAGCATTCGAGGTTGAGCAAAACATGACAGCTTTGTTTGAATTCATGGGATTCAAGGTGTCCCACCTTTACGGCGGAGCGCGGGCAAGCGCGGCGGACACTGAACTGGCACAAGAGTCATCAATTATTATCGCTACACCTGAAAAAATTCGCGCAATATATCGGGCAGAACCTGAATTCTTCAGCCGCACTCAATTGTTCATCATGGATGAAGGACATTTGCTCGGCGCGAATGAACGCTTCGTAAAAAACGAGCTATTCATAGATCATGTAAGGAAAATAGCTGAAAAAACTGAGGCCAGAATTCTTATCTTATCGGCGGTTCTTCCGAACGCCGGAGAGCTAGCACAGTGGATCACCGGCTCCTCATCGGGAGTTGCAAAATCAAACTGGAAGCCATCGGCTGAGCGATTTGGTTTGCTCCGATGGAACGGGAACCGAGTACGCCTTGAGTGGCGCGGAAAGATGCCGTCTTTCAACCCTTCCTTCATTGAGGCCAGGGCAGTCAAGTGGGGACGCAGGCGAAATCCGTTTCCTCACACCAAGAGAGAAGCAATTGCAGCCACTGCCTTAAAACTTACAGCAATTGGACCGGTAATGATATTTGCTGGAAAGGCGAATTCTGTTCCCGGTCTAGCTAAAGACGTCTTGATTGCTCTAGGAAACGATGCCATTAACCACTCTTGGCCAATACATGAGTGGAGCGTATTTGAGGCCGCCTGCCGGGAAGAACTCGAAGATGACTCAATTGAATTTCGAGCAGCGCGTCTAGGGATCATTTGTCATTCCAATCGTTTGCCACCTCAAGTGCGATACGCAATGGAACACCTGATGCGATCATGCCCGCCCAAGATCGTGATTGCAACCTCCACACTTGCCCAGGGAGTCAATATAGGGATTTCATCAGTTATCGTTGCATCGCCTTATGTTGGAACCGGACAGGCTATGAGCAAAAGAGACTTCTGGAACATCTGCGGTAGAGCAGGGCGTGCCTTTGTTGACCGAGAAGGAAAGATTCTGTTCGCCATTGATGACACGCGAACAGACTGGGAGATAAAACGCGATCGGAACATTGCAAAACAATACCTCGATGTGGAAAGTACAGATCCAGCGGAGAGCGGGCTGCTCTTCCTCGTTGCAATGCTGAAGAGTATAGCGATCGAGGCTGGCATCGATTTTGAACTGTTGCTCGAACTGGTGGCATCAAATGATTTTTCATCGCTAGGCGCGAATGCCTCTGACGTGGAAGAGGCACTGGATCTCATCGACGACGAACTATTATCGATGGAAGATGATCCATTGCTGCAGGGCGAGGAGGAGTCTGCGGATTGGGTTGACACCGTGTTTCGAGACTCCTTGGCAGCAATTCAAGCCGCCAGCGGAAGACACTCCGTATCGCTTGACGAATTTATGGAATTCATGAAAACGAGAGCGAAGTCGGTTTCAGAGGAGATCTCTAATCCTGCGGAACGTAAATCAGTAGTCGCGTCTGGGTTGCCTTTGCGGATAGCGCGCCGAATGCACACTGCTATCGACATATTCAGTGCAATAGCACACGAATATGTTGAGAGCAAGTCCATCGAGAGACTTGCAGATGCCATAAAACAGATCGAGGAGTGGGCATTAGCCAATGCCAGCGATCTGTTCGCCGGAAAAAGTCCAGAAGTATTTGAACACGTTCGACCTCTGTGGCTAGCTGGCGTCAGCCTGAAGCAGATTACAGAAGTCGAAGAAAACGCCCTTGATGTGTGCAAAGAGACATATGGCTTTCAACTGGCTTGGATCATTCATGCGGCCAGCCAGCAACTTCTAAAGGCTGGTTATGAACAGTATGCCAACGTAATGTCCGAGCTGTCATTACTCGTTGAGTTAGGATTGCCAAATGTGAAAGCTGCAAATATTTTTCTTGCAGGGATTCGCTCCAGAAGCGCAGCTACTGAACTGTCTACGCTTGATATCAGATTTGGTGACAAGCTATCCGTGGTAATTAAGACGCTTCGAGATCTAGAAGTGGTGGCTGAGCTGATTGAACAAGTTTCCGACGAAACGGCAACTTGGTTGAATCTCATCTCATTTGAATCTACACGATTTAGACAGGAACGCATAACTATTCCAAAATTCACATTGCGCTCTCGCCCCGAGTTGACAGACAGGCTTTACGCGAGAGCAACGGACGATGGAGCGGTTTATCTGACTTCTCTGGATGGGCGAACTCGGTTGAGGATAGGCGAAGATCATCGTGAATCGTTTTTGCGGGTAGCCAACGACCCGCGGTTCGCATTTGAAAAAGATGGTTCTGCATGGCGCCTGGTGGTCAGGGACCCACGACTAGGCGATGAAACCGATTAGAACGGCGAAGGACTGGTGACACTGGATAGCAGACCCACTTCTACTTCCGAAGCTCGGTCATCGTCGCACATCGCCATGCCAGGTTATCTACGAAGACACAAGACTTTTGAGATTCTCGTGCAATACACCTTCGGCTTCCTCTAGCGTTACGCCCCAGATCTCTTGAAGCCCGATGACAGCGCTTTGTGCTTCCCACGGCATAGCGGCGTGACCGTTAATCTGCACAAATGGACCATCGGTTTCGGTCAGAATTCGATTCCGAGGAATTTTACTAATGATCGACTTTGCCGTAACTCCTCGAAGCATCGCTGGGCCGATGCTGAACCAACAACCTGACGAGATGGCGGCGTCCAGATCTCGTTTATTTCCAGAATACCAGTGAAGAACTGGTGTTCCCGCTCCTGGGAACTTTCGCAATAAATCAATTACTTCAGCGGCCGCTCTTCGACTGTGGACGGACATGATTTTTCCACCAGCTTTGCTGCAAGCATTAAGTATGTGTTGAAAAACGGCAGTCTGCCGATCCCTATGCGGCTTGAATTCTGGTGCGCCATCAAGACCGATCTCACCAACATAGCGAACTTGATCTAAGTATGCATCGAACAATTCCAACTCGGCCGAGCGCTCGTGTGCAAGCTGAGGGTGAAGTCCCAACGCCGTTCGGATACGTGTTCCTGGCGGTATCAGCGCGGATGTACCTGTCCATGCGCTTGGAGTCGTGGTAACCGAAAGGACGTACATCCTTCTCGCAATACATTCTTTGACTACATTATGAGGATTCGGATAAAGATCCAGATGAGCATGGAAGTCAATCATTGCACGCCCATCGTTGTCAGAAATGTTTTAATTTCCCTGAGTCCACGATTAACTGTTTGGCGCAGTGCACCCTTGTCGGAGATGAGATTGGAACTAAGTGTGGCTCCAAGCCACCGGTTCACGCCCAACTCCTCGCATTCGGCAATGCCAATCAATGCGGATCGAACATCATCAAAACGTGCGTGTTCATCGTCATCCTTCGATAAGTCAGTATAGACGTATTCTGTTTTATCCTCTTTATTCCAAGCAGCGAATGATGCGCGCCGGACGAGACAAGGCACGCATCTGCCACAGTGTCTATATCCAAAATGGTTGAAGCGACCGCAGCTGGTTGTATTGAATGCATTCTGCTCAAGAAGTCCTTGGTTTGCACATTCTTGCAGCATTTCGCCCTTGGTTTTAAACGCATACGGGTTTACGATTGAGACCCTCAGACCGATAGAATCAAGCAGTTTGTTTAGCAACGCGAAAACTACAGGATGGGTAGTTCGTGTGCTCAGACTCCCGAGGCGGCCGCCGGTGAGAGGTGGATTAACTGCGATCAGGCCGTTCTCGCAAACGAATAAATTTACGCTGTTTCCTCGGCTATATTTTTCCAGAGCTGTAGCAACAAGTATTCCGTAAGAAATGAATGCAATCGATCTCGCACGCTGAGAAGGCGAATTCTCTGGATCAGGAACATCACTGTTGTGGTTTACCTGAAAATGGCGGAGCCCGTTCCCAATTCCACTCGCAAATAAAATCTGCTTTTCAGCATCGCCTCGAACAGTTTGACTAACCGCAAGTGGTTTGTGTCCGCCGTGAACTAGGTCGACTGCGCCAATGTAGCTATCAAGTCCTCCCGAAAGAAGCACAACTGAATCTTCATCCGGAAACGTCGGTGCGCGATCTGAAGATGGGAAATGCTCAGCTTTGACAAAATGAAGTCCCCACCGGTCAGTTGTTAGATAAGCAAGTAGACTTTCCAATTGAGCGGCGCTGTAATTCCAAATATCAGGTTCGTTGACTGCCACGGTAAGGTCGAATTCTCGCGTCCATCCATCCGGGCTACAGCTACGATGTTCTGCAAGGTCCGCCGTTATGACAGAGAGTGCGATAGAGAGAAAATCCCAGGCTCTTACACTCGGTTGAAAACCATTGCGAATCACTGCGTCTTTTAGTGCTGCGCCGACTGATCCTCCTGCCGTCTCAGTCGGAGAGCCGTACAATACAACATTCAAATCACTAGGAAGCGAAAGGAAATCA
Source organism: Oculatellaceae cyanobacterium (assembly GCA_036702975.1). Lineage (GTDB taxonomy): Bacteria > Cyanobacteriota > Vampirovibrionia > Obscuribacterales > Obscuribacteraceae > DATNPX01. The sequence goes on along the minus strand of DATNPX010000059.1, from coordinate 110,574 downwards.
AACTCGGCAGGTGCACAAAGGATCTTCATTCGGCGTATCCTTCGAAGACCTTGAAGGTCTCATCGAGTGCTGACCGTACGATATTAGCAATCTTGCCACCAGCTAGTTTTTGCCCGGCACTTCGAAGTCCTCTAAAAGCTGCAGACACGGTTTCCTTTATGTAATCTCTTACCTCTTTGAGGCGTGCCAGTGCGATCTTGGCAGTCGGGGCCTTATCTTTGATGGACTGACCAACATCTAGATCGAATCGGCGAAACACGTCGGCTGCAACATATCTTTCTATTGCGAATTCGCGCTGCGCCTCATCCAGGCTCAGCAAATCGGCTTCGGGGAACTTGGTGAGGAGTTCTGACAATGCATCCTTAATAGCAGCACGGCTCGCTTCTCCATCCTGCGTCCCATCTACCGGTCTAATAGCTTCTACCACAGCATCCATTACATCATCGGCTGAACGACTATTGGTCAGGACTACGTCTTGCGGTGCCGCTGTTTGTGGAAGTGCGGAAGAGGTACCAGCTCCACCAGAGGTGCCACCCAGAGCCGAATAGAGAGCATCGGCCGTTCTCGCTGTCCCACCAAATCGCCTGGTAGCAGTTCCTCGACCTCCATAACCACCCTGAATATAGCGACCCACTCCACGACGCATAGCACCACTATTGCCACTGCGACCGAACTCACCTAAACTGCGTCGAGCATTGCCGAACCGACCGGCGGGTGCTATCGGATTTTCCGGTATTACGGCAGCAGATGGTGCGCTGCTGGCTGGCGAGGTAATGATTCCATCCTGCTGTTCCGCGTCAAGAGCACCGCCGCCAGCGATGGGAGATTCAACATCGGGCACCCACGGGGGGACCATGGGAACTCCCGACGGAGATCCTTTACTTGACTGAGACGTTCCCACTCTGTCTCCTTTGCTTTATCGCATTTAGCACCGGTTTACTAACTTCAGCTGATTCCCAGGTGCTAAGGACGCGACCCGCCCAGGGCTGATCTCCAACCTTCGGGACGATGTTCGCTTTGATCTGAGACGCTGGCCGATCACATAGGAACCCTGCAAGCCTTTGACCTTGGGGCGGATCAATCTCGGCTACGACAAGGCATGCTTCCAAGATTGCGGGCACCCCCCATTCTTGCTCTTGGCGCGCGCGATCGAGCAAGCGATCCATAATGACGGACACTTCGTTTCGTGGCAAAGCGATGATGCGATCCTTTATGCTGCTCGCCATATCTGGGTGCTCTAGGATAGCCGTTAATGCGTCTACTGCCTCAGAGGACAGACGATCCTCAGGCATTATAAGAGGCGCGTGTTCCCTGCTGACATACAACACGCCACGCAAATCTTTGTCGCCAACGCTCGGAGGCAACCGTAGCCACTCTAAAATGAACTGCGAATCCCAGGGCGCCTTAAGTTCGGCCAATAGATCGTCCCCCGCCAGCGCTTTGGTCTCCCAATCAGACAGAAACACCGGTTTGCCATCCGGGTTTTCTGTAACAGCTTTCGTCAGAGCGGCATAGGCTTTCGGGTCAGCGCAACGCTCGAACAACAGGATTTTAGCCAGCACTGATTCGTCCACCCCAACGCCTTGAGCTTTAGACATTGCCATTCGAATCGACAGTGCATTCAGAAAACGTTTGACCAAACGAGGATTACCACTTATTCCAGTCGCACTAGCCATGAGCGGAGCCAAGCGATCAGCCGAATCCAGTTTCGCGATCAACTCGGCCGATAGCGAATTGTTCAAAGACCGTATGAACGTAAGATCAACGCGTTTCCCCTGCCAGCTCTTCCCAAGCTGATTGCACACTTCTACACGAATACGCTCTTTCTCTTTTGATTCCAAGTCGCTATTGTCGATGAACAACATCATCATGTATGCTCTGACCTCCTGAGTCCCAAGCGGAGGCACCCGGATTGGAACTTGGATTAGCTTGTCGAAGTAGTTTGTGACTAACTCATCGTCTACTCCCTGAAAGTGTCGCTTCACGGCATGTTTGATCATTTGGTCGTCCGCAGCGATCACAAATGCAGTGTGCTTCAAGAATAGAAGAAGCCGGATTGCCTCCAACGTCGATATGGTGGTTTCCGGAAGGCAACGATCCAAGTCATCGATCAAAACAACCAGAGTCACACCCATTTCTGCCAACATTTCCTCAAAGTTTTTTCTCAGAGCATGAATTTCTTTCGGGGGCGATGATTCATTCTTCTTGTTGAGCAAACCGGTGACAGTAGTTCCAACCTTCTCAACCGTACCATCAACCTTACTCACAGCATCCTTGTCTAAGTGGCCTTCTACGGATTTCTTGCCTAGATCAAAGACTTCGCCAATTAAGCCAACGGGTGGAAGCCCCACTGCCACAGCTGCCAAAGAACCTGCAGTCACTTTCGCGACCCGGAACCAGTTTACGCGCTGAACCAATTCCTTCGCTCTCTCTTTTGTCTTTTCAAGGCAGCCTTTATTCTGTTCGGTCTCTTCGGCTAATGCGGACGCCACAACTTCGAGCAATGCCGCACGAGCATCATCGTATCCTTGGTAAAGCCAGGCATTGAATTCAACAAAGATAAACTTCGGCTTTTCCTTATCAGAAGAAAATTGATCATGGAGCGTTGAACGAATCAGCTTGATCATTGATGACTTACCAACTCCCCAGGCGCCGGACACTCCAATTGAAATGGGCCGTCCTTGCGATTGAACGATGATTTCGGCCACCGTGCGCGCGACCGCACCGAAATTCAAGAAATCGGACTCTGTTTCATGATCTGTCCACATGGTTTCGCTTACTCCATCATGCCGCCGCGTTGCGGTTAATAGTACGAATCAAATCGACAATTCTGTTGGCAGCTTCGTCCTCAAACACTCCGTCGAGTCCGTTGTTGCTAAAATCCGTAAACGGCGGTTCATAGAGACGAGCTGGGTCCATGATGCCGTTCTGCGTAAGATAATCCACGATCTGGCTCACGAAGCGAATTTGGTTGGCGTTGTAGGTGCTGTCTTCGAGAAATTGTCCGAACGCCTGAACAACTGCTGCGCGGTCTAATCCGATTATGGAGCGAACAAACTCACCAAGCGGTTGACCTGACCCAAACGCCTGCTCGAACTCTTTTCTTGTACCAATCTCGCCCGTCTCGAAAAGTAGTCGGTCCAGCTCGTCCAAGTCTGCCTGCGTAATCGGCAGGTTTCTCTTGAGTTTGTTGATAGTGACGTGGTCTTCATGCGCTTGCAGAAAATGTTGCATCCGCTTTTTGTATCGCTCCAGGTTGTACTCAGTTCCGAGCCAGAGCGATTCCATGACCCGCAGAGGGCCAATCGTATCTTCAAAATCTGCGTAAACGATCTGTCGTTTCCTTTTCTCAATAAACTTGATCAAATCGCGCAAGCGATTGCGAACCAGTTCTAACATTGGAACTGTGATGCCGGTCCAGTAATCGTCGTCCTGAATTTCGCGTATAAGCTCAATTTGAGCGGCAACAGCGGGGATTGCCAATTTCTCTTCTAGTTGCCCGGCGATTTCACGCAGTTGATTCTGCCACCTCGAAAAATCGGCGGTGTGATTTAGTAGTGCGAGCTGCAATCGTAGAATGAGAAGGTCAAACTGCTTGGCGGTTTCCTCGTCAGTAGGCAGCTCCGTAGGCAATCGCGCCAAGTTGCGAGTAAGTTGATCCAGATCTTCAGGCGAGATAAATCCCCAGGCGTTCTTGTCGGAAAACTTCTCCACATACAGCCGATGGGGCCGGACGAGGAAATTATTGATGTTCATTGCGGCGATAGTCTTATGTAGGACTTCTGCTAGACCGTGCTCGACTTCACCCAACCCATTTTCGTTTGCTTCTTTAAGACAACGGATTTCAGTTAGCAGGCTGAGGCGAGCCCTAAATATTCGCGTTGAAATTGACTCGCCAAGTGCTGTATCAGGCGAGTCAGGGTTTTGATTGAAGAATTCAAAATTGCGGCAACAATCAAATATGTAAAAGCATTCTTTGTGTTTGCCCGGTCCGAAAAGATTGTCGCAGAGCCTCGTACCGCGACCCACCATCTGAAAAAATTTTGTCTTAGACCAGACGTTTTTGAAAAATACAAGATTTGCCACTTCAGGAACATCGACGCCTGTATCCAGCATATCAACTGAAATCGCGATATGCGGTGGATCTGCAGACTTCTGAAACTCATCAAGCAGACTCTCGGCATATGTTTCTTTATTGTCGATGACTCTTGCGAAGCTACCTTTTAGATGCGGATAGTTCGCGTCAAACCGCTCTTGAATAAATGCAGCATGGTTATGGTTGCGCGCAAAAATTATCGTCTTGGCTAAACGATCGCCGCCGGCAACCTTTTGACCCTCGGTCATAAGCGCTTTGAGGACTTTATCGACAGTGTCAGCATTGAAGAACCAGTCATTAACAGCGGGCGCTTCAACCCTTAGCGGTATCGCGCCATCGTCTGACCATTCCATCATGTCCCACTCGTCCTTCTCGGAATCAGACAATTCGTTATAAGTGACGCCGAGAACGGGAAACTGTACGGGAACTCCTATTGACCGTGGCTCAACCAAATAATGGTCGTCGATTGCTTTGCTAAGCTCATAGGCATAGGTAGGATTGCCCTCCTCCAATTGAAAAAGACGGTAGGTGTTCCTATCTACCTCGTCCCTTGGTGTAGCAGTCAAACCAACAAGGAGACTATCGAAATAATCAAAAATCGCATTGTATTTCTGATATACAGAGCGGTGGGCCTCGTCAATAATCACCAGATCAAAATAACCTGGTCCGAAACGCCTGGTATCGCCTTCAGTGTCATCAATCAAGCCTATCATCGTCGGGTATGTAGACACGTACACGCGGCTACCGGTCTCTTCCTTCTCTGTGAGAAGGTTTACGGGGCTAGAATCGGGTAAGTGCTTCTTGAATGCACGAACAGCCTGTTTGACTAATGCGCGTCTGTCGGCCAAAAATAAAACTCGCTTGATCCAATTCGCGCGTTGCAGAAGATCGCAGAGCGCCACAACGGTGCGGGTTTTTCCGGTACCCGTCGCCATTACAACAAGCGCCTTTCTATTGGATTTGTTGAATGCATCAACGATATTCCGAATTGCATCAAGCTGATAGTAACGCTCAACGATGGTCGGATTAACTTTGAGCGAGTTTGGATCCTGTTTGCTTGTTCGGCGCTGAATGAGCAGTTCAAGTTCCTTCTTTGTGTAAAATCCCTGGATCTCTCTTTCAGGATAGCTGCAGTCATCCCAGATCCAAGTCTTGTATCCGTTCGTATAAAAAATTATTGGTCGTTGTTTGAACCGGGCTTCAAGACAATTTGCATAGAGTTCGGCTTGCCGACGACCGATGCGCGGATCTTTCTTCGTGCGTTTTGCCTCGACTACCGCCAGCGGCAATCCATCATCTCCCCAGAGCACGTAGTCGACGAAACCCTCGCCTGCCTGGTTGGGCATACCCGTAACCGGAAATTCTCGATCCTCAGGCTTGTCTAGCGGCCACCCTGCTTCACGCAGCATCAGATCGATGAAGAAATCTCGTGTCTCTGCTTCCGAGTAATCGTGATCGACCGGAATTTGTTCGTTACGCTTTTTCGCCGCCGCGACCTCCTGCCGCAGACGTTTTATCTCTGCGTCGGTCTCTTCAAGGCTGCGTTGTTTTTCGAGAAGCGCTTTATCTCTTTGCTCCAATTCAGCTTGCAACTGTTGCAATTGCTCCGCAGTTTTCTTCAGGACATCTCTTGGGGCCGGCGGAATGAGTGCGGGATCGAATTTTAGTCCATCCAGCTTTCGTGGATCGGCATTGGTGTACGTGCGGGCTAACCAGTAAAGAAAATGAAACAGCTCGATGTTTGCGCGCAGGGCATCATTCGCAGCAATTGGACGGGTGCTATGAACTGCGAGATTGCCAATTTCCTTGATAGAACGGATCTTTAAGAAAAGGTCGGCGGTAAGTAGCCTTCGGAAAGTTGGCTCATGAATCATCGCGCTAAGTTGATCGTCGTAAGGGCGGTGCACCGAAGCATCGTGCGCGTAAATCCACTGCACCGCTAATTCAAGAGTGCGGCGGCTGTGGAAACAACTTGCGCGTGCATCTTGATTGATTGACACCTCTGCTTTGATTGCTGCTTTGTGCAGTCCAGACCATTCGTCGTTGAGAAACTCGAAGTTAGACATCGACTGATTCCTGCTTGGACAAGGAGTGGCTGGCTGCAAAAAGCTCATTTTGTGCGGACGAGAACAGCTGTTCAAGGTGGTCCAAGGACTGTGCCATCTCATTCTGAATTCGTCGTATGGTTTGGTACGCTTGAGCGTATTTGATTTGTCGATCCGTGGATGGAATTTCAATAAGCAACTTCTTGAGTTTTTCTTTTGAAATATTGGGCATTGAACCTGAAGTTCCTGATGCCAGCTGCTGCACATGCTTACGCTTGCTTGTATTTGTGAAGAGTCCCCACAGGTACTCAGGTCGGCATGGCGCATTTGGCTTCAAACAGAATCTGAATATCAAGTCTGGAAGCATCAACTTTTGCCGAGAGTGATGCACCAGCGCGCACGCGGCCACCAGTTCTTTAGTGTTCTTTCTACTAAATAAAAGATCTCCAGATTTCACTTCCAGAGCCGGGCGTGGTATTCGGTCAGCGGTAAGCGCCTTGTTTTCCTCCTCTAAGTAAATGCATTGAGTAACAGCGCCTAGCTTCAAGATGCCCCATTCGTCTGGTGCCGCCGGTCGGTCGAGGCAAACTGGACTCCAACCACTTTCAATTGCTTCCAATAGTTCTTCGAACGGCAGTCTTTTCCAATTAAATGGGTTTGTTATCGGGTCTCCGAAAATGTCTATAAAGACTGCTGGTAGTAGTTCGTCTAGCAAGAACAAACATTTGATCCGCAATTGTCGGAGATGCTCGATCCTGTCTAAAAGATCAGCAATATATTGTTGCTCTTCAAGAGATGGCAATGGCACTTGAAGCTGCTTTAGCTTACTCGCATTCACCCCTTCCTGAGCAGTGCCGGCAGAGTTGCGATAAATTTGGGCCCAGTAGTTTGGGGTTTGAAAAAAATGCGCCAAGTATCTGGCATTGACCCTTTGGGAAGGACGAACGCGAATTAAGTATGAGGCGAAGACGGAATCAACAGGACATTGACGGATAAGGTAGCTCTTTCCGGTCGTGGCACCGGTTCGTGCAAACACAATGTCGCCAGGACGCAAATTAGCTTTGTCATCTGGCGTGCCGCTGTATTGGCAGTATGGAACATCAGTCCAATCTACTTGTCCGTTTTGAATGTCGGTAATTCGAAGAAACTTTGGTCCAACTGGCCGAGTCGTGGCAGATGCCGTATAGCCGTAGTCTATGCGGTCCGAGATCTCCGCGAGTGAGACAACCTTTGTAGGCGAGACGAGATCTACTTTCACCGAATCAATTTCTCCAAGTCTCGCAACCCATTTCCAATCTTTTCTTGAATAGCATGCAATTCGTTGATCAAATCAGTAGGCGAGCGATGGGTCACTTGCGTTGTTGCTATTTCCTTATATTTAGCGAATGTCAGATCATAACTGTTGCGGCGAATTTCCTCGAGTCCGACGAGGAAGGATTGATCTAACCGATCTCTGTGAGCTTCTCTTTCAAGTTTTTTCCAACGATTCAAAATATCGGGAATGTTGTTGTGTAGTGGAGAGGTGGAGTCAAGTTCGGTTCGCTTATCGTCTAGCGAATATCCGTCTGCTTGCATATCATAAAAGAAGACATTTTCGGTCCCGCCAGCATTGGTTTTTGTGAAAACCAGAACTGCTGTTGAAACACCGGAATAGGGTTTAAAGACGCCTGATGGCATCGAAATTACAGCATCAAGCTTGTGATTTTCTACCAGAGTTTTGCGAAGATCTTTGTGAGCCTTGGTTGATCCGAACAGAACACCGTCTGGAACGATAACGGCGGCTCTGCCGCCTGCTTTTAACAGTCTCAGGAATAGCGCAACAAACAACAACTCGGTCTTTTTTGTTTTGACGATTCCGAGCAGATCGGCTGCACAAGACTCATAGTCTAGAGACCCAGCGAACGGAGGGTTCGCTAAAATCAGTGTGTAGCGCTCCTCTTCGGCCGCATGGTCCTCGGATAATGAATCCTTGTAGGTTATGCCTGGATTCTCTACACCATGAAGAAGCATATTCATGCTTGCAATTCTCAGCATAGTGTTGTCGAAATCGAAGCCATTGAACATCCTTTCGTGAAAATGGCTAATCAATTTCTTGTCTGTACGAATCTCAGGATGGTGCTCTTGTACGTAATCACCTGCTGATACCAGAAAGCCCGCCGTTCCGCAAGCTGGATCGCAAATGATGTCACTTGGGTCTGGCTTTACCAAGTCGACCATCATTTTGATGATGTGGCGTGGTGTACGAAATTGACCATTCTGTCCAGCGGTAGCAATCTTTCCAAGCATGTACTCGTAGACATCACCTTTGGTATCACGATCATCCATTGGAATGTCATCCACCAATTCAACGACCTTAGCAAGCAAGCCGGGAGTTGGGATCGTGAAACGGGCGTCCTTCATGTGATGCGAGTACGTTGAGTTTTCTACGCCACCACGCAAGTCTTTTATGAACGGAAACACTTTTGTTGAGACGACATCAAACATATCTTGTGGCGCAAAATTCTTGAAGCGTGACCATCGGAGCTTGTCGCCTTCCTTGGTCAGCGGAAAGACCGGATTCTCAATCTTGGTGCCGAGCCGATTGGACTTTTTCTCTTGCAACGTGTGAAGGTCGTCCAGCCTGCGAATGAACAGAAGGTAAGTAATTTGCTCAATCACTTCGAGCGGATTGGAGATTCCGCCAGACCAAAATGCATTCCACAAACCATCGACTTTTGATTTTAATTCGCCAGTGATCATCCAGTTCCTTTTCGAATTACCGGGGTGTTTCGTTTTGGGCTACTGTCGCCAAGCCAAGTGTTATAGTGTACTAAATACGAGTCAGGTAACCAAGTAAATCGCCGCTCCAGCTGTTCTCCGCGCACGTCCAGGAGAGAAGCAAAGAGCATCACGCTCGCTGCAGCTGTTGGTGGTGCACGGAGCTCTCTTCAATAAAAAATGCGGCTCTTCTCAGAATGCCGCACCCTTATCGGTTTGAATTGTCCCCAAAGGGCCTTAATTCACCGTCTGAATTTTCCGATCCATCCCTGACGTTGATTTGTTTTGTAGGGGGAGTGTAGGGGGAAGTTTTTCAAAAACCCCAAAAGCCTTGGGCGGTAAGAGACTCGAACTCCTAACCCCTTCGGTGTAAACGAAGTGTCCTCAGGCCCACTCTTCGGAACGCAGGTATCTTATTCCAGACGTGCAGTGTGGGTGCGTTAACCTCAATAAGGTTTACAAACCTGAAACAATGATGATTGGGCGAGCAGGGACTTGAACCCTGACCCTTGCGGACTAGATCCTAAGTCTAGCGCGTCTGCCAATTCCGCCACTCGCCCGGGACGTAACAAGATACCACAAACGTGGGCGTTTCTGGTCCTTCGTAACGCTGTTCGTCCGAGGCGGTCCCTTTACAGCGTGTGCCAGACAACCCAGACCGGTCAGTGGGACCTTCCCCATGGACGGGTCGGTTTTTAGATGTCAACATACGGCGAAATTAGGAAAAAATGGGGCTTCGGGAAAATGCTTCAACTTTCGAAACCAGTGGTTCCAGGGACCGCGAGCGTGGCCGTGTCTTCAACCGCCCCGCCGGCAGCCTTCGATCGAGGGAATTCACCCGTATACACAATGATCGTCGGCGGCTACGTCGCGATTATCGTCATTAGTATTGGTGCGGCAGCCAAGTTTATTTCAGTCGGTCCCTTCACATTGAGTGGCGCCACTCTAATTTGGCCCATGACCTTCGTCTTCAACGACATCTTCAGCGAAGTCTACGGATACGAGCGCTCCCGCCGCATCATTTGGACAGGCTTGGCGGTTCAAGCACTCACAGCGTTCGCGTATTGGCTAGTAGACGTTGTCCCTGCAGCCCCCTTCTGGCATGAGCAAGCCGCGTATAGCACTATCCTCGGTCAGGCACCACGATTAGTGGCGTCGTGCTTAATCTGTTATATCTGTGGCGAGTGGGTAAATAGCGTCACCATCTCAAAGATGAAATTCATGCAGCGAGGACGCCGTGGACTTGACCAGGCGACGAGATTCATGGCTTCAACTGCGCTTGGAGAGCTTGTCGATACAGTTATCTTCTTTCCGTTGGCGTTCTATGGTGTTGTGCCGACGACGGATTTGATCCACACGATGATCTGCATCTACTTCGCCAAACTGGTATACGAATTCATTTCGCTGCCTTGGAGCACGCGGATCGCGAACTACATCAAGAAGATTGAAGGACTCGATGTTATCGATGATCCGGAGACCACTAACTACAGTCTTGTTCTGACATAAGCATCAACGATACAGCAGTTACTGCTCGGCTCGTTTACTTCTCATACGGCTTAGCAATGTTCTGCGGAACCAGTCCCTGCGTCGCCGCCTCTGTTGCACTTTGTCGACGATAAGTCACTGTTTCGATTTGTTCAATAACTCAAGCAGGGCCAAGCGAGATCGCCCCGGAATAGCCCTATTGATCAAGTCTTGAATCGCATCTTTAACTGTATTTGTATCTGCATCTGCTTTTCTCCCGTAAGTGTCGGCCACCTCAATGAAACTTTCGATAGCTTCTGTTATGCGAGGCGATACCCCGTAAGCGTTGCTGTCATCGACATAAACCCGCACTTTCATATTGGTCTTGTATGCATCACAAGCTAGACGCACGAGTGCTAACGCATCTCTTTTGTAGCCGTGATCCGACAAATAAATCGCATCAGAAGCCAATTTCAAAAAATCAGGCTGCGATTTGCTGGCTTCCATTATCGCTGAACTAGCTCCGGCAAAATCATTTTTCTTTTTCAGTATGGAAATCTTCTGCTGCAAGTAAGAATTCTGCGGATCGAGCGCTATAGCCTTGTTGATATCGGCAAGGGCTTTGTCTAGTTCGGGCTCCTTTTCGTGGCTGTAAAAATATGCTCGTCGTTCATACGGAAGCGGATCGGTTGTGTCATGCGCGATCACCTGCGAGTAGAGCTGCTCCGCTTCTTTGCCCTTATCCTCGTTCACAAGATACTGGGCTGTGAACAACAACGCCACGTTATTATCCGGATAGCGCTCTAAAATCTGCTCTGCAGCTTGCTTTGAACCTCGAATAGCGTTGTTACTTGTAACGCCTGTCATGTCTTCTATAGTGCTACGAGGATGTTGAGTCACGTAATCAATCTGCTCCTGATCGATTTTCGTTTGTTCGGCATCATTAGACTCTCTGTCGGCTTTTATCTTTTCTTTCAGCACATTGATGGAGCAAGGCGCATAAGTCATTGCCCATTTTAGGAGTTGAGTTTTCTTTGCTTTATCTGTTGTGAATGTGGAAGCCAGCGCATATGCTGCTCCTCGCTCGACCATTGAATCGGTCTGCGAGTTTCCAAACTCCGTTAGCAATCGCACTGCTTCGTCCAAATTATTTTCTGCGGCTGCGAGTTTTGCCAGTCGAGTGACGCTCAAAGAATCACTGTGAATCTGATTCGCTCGCTCTTGGTATGTACGCAGCACCTTCCCGTCCAGAAGCGCGCCAAATAGTTCTGAAATGTTTTCATAACTGTGGCGCGCAGTCTGCGGTTTGATGCCCAGTTCGTCGAGTGCGGCTAGAAGCGATAACTTGCCACCACTTTGTTCGATTTTCGACTCGATCGAATGAACTTGATTCGCCTGACTCAACACCCAACCGAAATTGAACAATATCAATGCACAGTATGCTCCGTAGAAGACAAGTACCGGTAACCGCATTCTGAACTTTGGAAGCTCAGACCAAGCAAGTTGTGCACAGGCTCTAATTCGTTCGACTCCCCGCACATTCGGCTGCGGACTTTCGCTTATGGCAGGCTCCGAATCATTCGTTTTCGCGAACACAACATATCTTCCAACCGGCAAATCGAAGAGAGTTTGTTTTTGTTTGTTGAAGAAGCACCATGCGGTGCCAAGTGCATAGATGATGCAGATCAGGTCAATCAAATTGAGAACATCCATGATGGCAAAGTTTGCCATCATTTGCGGTTTCACCATAACGACTAACGCAATCGCTACTGTTAGTATCGAAATGATTGTGTACTGAAACGTCAATCTTGCAGTCGATCTCCAAAATGACAGGGGGGCGCCTTTCGAGTCCACAACTGCCAGATCCATAATGTACTTGCCAGGTGTTCCACGCAATTTGGAACGCTCAAACCAAGATGTGTACAACCAGAACGGAACTATCGAGCTCGCAATCGCGTAAATTGTTAGCAGTTGTAAGTACACTATGTGAAACGCAAGATTCCACGGCGTTTCCCGATCGATCGTCCAGAATGCCAGCAATGGTGGAACCTGTGCCACGGCGATGATCAGGAAGTCAATGAAGAGTGCGACCGCTCGCACCACAAAACCTGCAGGACGATGCGCATTCTCGCGACTTTCCTCTTGAGTCATTTAGTTGCTTCTGTGGATGTCACCGGCGTCGCCGCTGCCGCTGCCGCCGCCGAACCCTTCTCCACTTCCGCCATAACCCTGGCGCGGTCCTGCTCCGGCACGACTTGCGAAATCAAGTCTTTGATCTCGACGAATCCCTGATCGTATTTGGTGGCACGCGACACATCCATGCAAATTTTCAGCGGAGCGATTATCACCATGTATGTTTTATCGCTAGCCAGCGCATCTTCCATGTCAATTCGCGATGCTGGAAATACCTCATAAGCGGTACATGCTGCATGCACGAGCCGTTGCGCTTCCTCTCGTTCTCCGTGGTCCGATAGGTACTTCGCATGCGGCGCCAACAAGAAGAGGTCTTTTTTCCTCCTCAAAAGTTGTTCTGCAGCATCTCTGATAACGTTAATGTCGCTCTTCGGCTTCTTCTCGAGTATGGCCAGCTTCTCTTCCAGGTAATCCGGCTGCACGTCCATCGAGAGCGCTCTGTCGATATCGCCACTTGCTTTGTCCAGATCTGGTTTCGGTCCACTCGCATAGAACAAGGCTCGACGAGAAAACGGCAACGGATCTGTTTGATCGATGTCTGTTGTTTGTCCGTAAAGACTTTCCGCGGATTGCCGTTCGCCTTTTACCGCCTGCGTTTCAGCAGTAATCAGCATCGCCAACGTGTTGTGCGGAAAGAACTTTAAGATCTGTGTGGAGATCTCAAACTTTTCCTGCAGCCACTTCAGATCTGTAGCAAACGGTTCGTCATCAAAATCATTCGCGCGGAATTGAGCGATCTCCATCATTTGTTGGTCGGCCTTGATGTCATCCATTTTGACCGATTCGTTGTCGAAACGAAACTTCGCTTTCAAAACCATCATGTCTGACGGTGCATAGGCAACGGCTAGTTTGAGAAAACGCTCTCTTTCGAGCTTGTTTTTGAGGCATCCCGATGCGTAGCAGAATGCTTGCCCTCTGTCGCCAAGATTGAAAACTCGTGAATTTGCAAAATCGATCCAATCTTTCAGGTCTGTGTCGTTCTGATATTCGGCATCTACTTGGGCGATTTTCCGTACGGTGTCCAGTCGATTGTTTAACAGGTTCTCTCGAGTGAGATATACCCGCAATTGTTTCTTGTCAAAGAACTGACCGAGTAAACTGGTGACTCGATCATAGCTCCACCAAGCGTCGCGGGCTTTGATGTGCAGGTCGGTGAGTGATTTGCCGAAGTGATCGGCGCCACCATTTTGCTCGATTTTCGTTTCGATAGCTTGCACCTGGTTCCAATGCCAGATGAGACCAATGCCATCAACCGCGACGGCGAGAGTGGCTATTCCGAGATAAAGTGCAAACGGCACTCGTCCCCAAGTATGCGGTATCGTGTCCCATGCAAATCGAGGTAGTTGTTTCAATCGCGTGAGCTTGCTGACACCGTTGTTACTTGCTCCGGTAGCGGCATCTGTATTTGCGTAGATAACTTGTCTTCCGAGTGGCAGATCGAAGAGTGTCTGTTGTTTGCGATTTACAAAGCACCAGAGTAGTCCCAACCCATAAACCACTAGAACTACATATTCGATATTTCGATGAACTGTCGGTGCGAAATCCGGCATCATATATGGTACTAGTACCCAGACGAGTTGCACGAAGAAAATTGATGGTATCAACACAACCACATATTGGATAAAAAGGCGCAGCATCACCTTCCAAAAACCAAAGTGGTTGCCGTCGCGACCGATGACTTCCAGACCCATGATGTACTTGCCGGGTGTTCCGCCCATCTTTGAACCTTCGAACCAGCTCGGATAGAGCCAGAACGGAATGGCCATTGCCATTATTGCTACGTAGAGCAAACCCAGCATGTCAAAAATCAATACCGGAGTTTTGGTCGACATGAACTGTTCGCGCGTGCACGTGTAGATCAACACTGGTATGTGCAGTGCGAAGAGGAAGAGTAAATCGATGCCAATCGCGCCGGCGCGCACCGCAAATCCTGCTGGCTCGACTTTTGCGTTTTGATTGGTGGCGGCGGTCATGTGGGTTCCCTGTGAGCGGACGCGGTCCAAGCGACTATTTTAGCTGGGAACTTGGCTGCGGTACCTCTTGTTTTGCTTGTTTCAAAGAGGCTCGACTAGCCTCAAAGGTGCACAAATGAACCGCTCTAGATTGCGATTGATTAAGTTTGCTTGAGTCGCAATCGATGACACTTGCGATATGCCAGGCGATGGCCTTAACCCCTGCTTAGTAAGCAAAGAGGAGAATTGCGGCCGTGGATGGTTGAAGTGCACACGACAGCTGTCTTCAGAATCGGTATCAAACGAGAAAAAACAATGAACGAATCACTTGCCAAAATTACCAGAGTCGAGTTCTTCGACGGTTTCGATGAGCAAACGTTCTTACTCCTCAACTCTCAGATCGCCCAACTTACTGACAGAATCTACGGTCAAGCCCTCAACCAGGCGCTCGTCGCCGAGTTGTCTGCGCGTTGTCCATTTGCAATTACCGAGCTTCACGCTGTCGTTGAATAATGTACGCGAGTTCCGCCTGGGCCTGATCTAGCTCGGACGGCATCGTGTATATCGAGTAGCTCTCGGTTGGATAACCCACACGTGGCACCAGCGCTGTTATTCCGGCAATCGGAATGGTGGCACTCTTCAAATTCCCTTCGAATTGATAGATTGCCACCGCTGCGTCGGGATAATAGATGTCCCATGACTCAATCTTCAGCGGTTTGAGCTTGTTCACTCCGTGCCGCCTCATTGCCCGCAACATCAGCTGTCTAAGCGCTTTCATGTTGCCGCGCGGATCAGGCGGCTGAGCGCCGAGCTGCAGAATGGATTCGCCGCCTCCCTCAAGTTTGCGCGAATATACAGTAGTGCCACCAGGAATCTGCGCCTGAAGCTTCCAGGTGTTAGGAATTTTGATCTGCCGCCCTGCGGTTGGGGCTGGTACCGGCATGAGTTGAAAGCGGTAGTGGGTCAGGAATATTGGAAGACATAGCGCTTCTAAGATAGCGATGGTGACGACGAATGTCTTGGGCGTAAGAAGCGAGTCCTGCCGCATTTCTTGCGGTGTTTGTTCCAGCGCCGTCGCTACTATCGTAGTTTCTGCTATCGGTGCCGCCTTCACTTCCAGAGCCTGTTCTTGCTTCCGCATCTGTTGCAAGGTGACAGCTACCAAAACCGCAAATACCCCGGCAAGCATCGTCATCAATAAATACAGCGTGTTTGTTGCACGAAGCAGAACACCATATTTGACATACATCCACGAAATCAAATAACAGCTAGCTATACCGCCAACTCCAGCAAGCGCCATTCCGGCCAGGTATTTTTCCCTCTTTTCCGAAGCCAATAAGGAGTGTGCGAGTCCAAGGAGCAGCGCTGGAATCCAATAGGCTAGATAAGACTGCAACACATTGCAGTTGAACGTGAGCTCCTGAGTCATAGGCGCGGTCGCAACCCGCAACTCTGTGGGGAGCGGCAGCTCGATCAACGTCTTGGAGAATGAGGCGACACCGCTTCCGAATGCAACCAACAATATGACCAGTGCTCCAGTCTTCCCGGCATCAGTAGCACCTGGAGTTACGCTACTTCGCGCACGCATCTTCAAAACAAAGAGAACAATGAATAGAAGCACTATATACAGTGCCGCCTTAGGAAGCAGCCATGAGACAGGAACATCTATGTGCAAAGCCACTGTCCCTACTGAGTTCAGCAATTGCGTTTGCTTTTGCAGTAGGGCGCCGAGCTGGCTCCATGACCAACCTGCAGTTGCAAACTTGTCTAGAAAATTGAATGACAGCGATACTACACCACCGAGACACAACAGTCCAAGCATGGCTGGAACTCTTGTTGGCAACGTTTTCAATTTCTTTGACGCCCATACCAAAAAGAAGTATGGCAGTCCGACATCGATTACCCCGTGAAACATTGTCAGGAATAACTCATTCGCTACTGTGAAATCCTGACTTGCTGCGCGTGTGTGAATCTCAAGGATAGCGAGCGCGCAAATGCCTGCATAAATCGCCAATCTTCCGCGTGCCGGCCAGAGCGTCGAGCTCTTCGTACTCATATTCCAGCCGATTGTATGCAGTAGCCAGAGCAGCCAAACCGAGAAGAAGAACAACACCAAAACTGAATGTGATGGCGTGCGCATGAATGAGGAAAGCTGGAATATATATTCGCAAATCACGAAATAGGCGAACAGTGTCATGAACAGCAGTCGCGCGAGAACTTCAGCGTTAAGCCTCCGTTGTACTGCGAGGATGGCAACAATGAGTGCGTCTGCCGCAACTACCCACATTGTCCAATGAGCTGCAATAGAGGTTAGTGGAATACTCCATATATAAGGTTTGCTGAAGTTGTAAATCTGAACGAAAAACGCGCAAAGAGTTTCTGAGATGATGCCTGTTTTCGCTGATAGAGAAATTGCGGCCGGTTCTGAACTGAGCACCAAGAGCGAAAGAATCAAAGCCGTTATCAATCCCAAGGAAAGGATTCGTTTCGGGATGACGTTTGTGATTGCGTCAGCAATTACTTTGGTGCTTCCAAGTATTTTATGAATGATGCCAACGCCGAGGAAATACCAAAGCGGCCACAAATAGTTGTTACTCAAAGCGATGGAACTATATACCAAGGTTCCCGATTTGGTCAGGTCGCCTCTGCACAAAGCCGCGACTAGGTAGACGAACAGCATTGCTGCTGTCGTCCATACGCAGGGTCCCAGCAGATTGCTTTGCTCCTGCTCGTTCGGGCGTGGTGATTTCCTTGCCCAGAAAAATACGAGGAGCCCGAGCACCACTCCTATTGCAATACCGCCCCCGATACCGACTACGGCGCCTGGAAGTTTAACGAAAGTCGACAGCCAAGGTTTGACCGGCGTCATTACAAACATCTGCGTTCCCGCTGCAGCTCCCACTATTAGCGAGTTTGTAACTCCCGCAATTGCGCAGCGTTTACCGCCGCACCGGCGTGTAAATTCGCAACACGCAAGTGTAAAAAGAATCGCCGATCCAAGGAAGGCGTTGAAGTAGCTACGCGGAAGCATAACCGCGCAGGTGTTTAGGAAGTAAGTCGCACCGAGCGCTACAATGCAAAATACAGCGCGATTAGAGACTGCCGCACCACAAAGGAGTGATGCCCAGGCGCATGGCAAGGCGATGATCCAGAGCAGCACCGACCATGCTGGGGCCGCGCCGGAGAATCCGGAAAATGCTTCGATATGAACCGGAAAAAGTGGAATCTGGGTGAATGGTATCAAAACGCATAGCCACACCAACAATTGAAAAATAGGCCGTAAGACGATAAGACTTTCGATGGGGGCTTCACTCAAATCGAGACGATCTTTTGAGTAGCTGCGCCAGTAGAAGCGTTCTAGCACTTTCCAAAGTGACTTTGCAGCGGAGCTATTGCTCACGCGCTGTCCGAGTTTGGTGGTCTGCCACTTCTTCGCTGCATCCTCCGCCTTCTTAGCGAAGAACGCTCCAATGACCGCGAACAGAGGGAAGAGTCCTACCGCAAAATTGCCGAATTTTCTTAGGGTAGTTAAAAGCTGAAGGAGATTCAATGAGTACTCTCGACGGCACCGCCAGTGCCATTATCACATTAACTGCAGCTTGATTGAAGAGCTTGGCGTGATTGAACGAATCCAGTAAAATGGCTGCCCAAATTAGTTGAACCGCCATGGAACCAATCATCGACCATATTCAGATTACCGTTAAGAATATAAATATCGCGGTGACCTTCTATGACAAGTTTCTTTCGCTGCTAGGTTTTGACATCAAGAAGCGTTCAAGTGCTGTAATTGAAAATCGCGAATTTCATGTCGTTGAATGGAAGCATCCGCTGATGTGTTTTGCGATCACATCGCCCAGATCCTCGGTGGCGAACGATTCGGTGCATCGGAGAAGACCTGGTGCCTTGCATCATTTGGCATTCAAAGCCTCTTCACGCGATGAAGTAGATATGATTCATGAGGAACTGAAGCGATTTGGCGCAACGATTGTGAGCGCGCCGAGAGAATATCCGGAATACACTCCAGCTGGATATTATGCGGTGTATTTCAAAGATCCTGATGGTATCAAGTACGAAATTGTGCACTATTCGGGGAGTGACGGCAACCATTCTTGATAAGCCTCTTTTCGCTTGTTCCGCTCCTGCTCGTCTGCAAAGAACAGGTCAGCGCCGCCATCATACGGAGCATAGATGCGCTTACTATCGCGAGCAACGATTAACACATAGTCTGTTCGGTCGTCAGCGACGTCCAGAATCAACTGATCTATCACACCACTTTTCCAAACAATCTCTGTTGCATCGAATTGCAAGGTCACTGAGTCGGCTAAATATTCTCTGAGAATCTCGTACCAGATGTTCTCTTCAGTTTCTTCGACTGGAAACCCGTGAATGAGATAACATGCCGAGCCCTCAACTAAAGTTTCTGTTGCCACTATGTTATGGCGTCGCACCAATTCCTCGTATTCGAGCTCGCTTTCTGCGTAGCGCTTCGACGATGGCAGGCTGTGAATACGAAGCCATCTTTCACCATAAAGCTGACGCAACAGGAAGCTTACTGGGGGCGAATCAGGAAACTGTTGTTCCCACCATGTTTTCCAGCCTGGTTCATTAGTCATGGAGTGATTGTTCCCTGGCATCTGACAGACGCAACGCCAATAAGCGTCAGCAGTTTAGGTTCCGCAAAATCTTGGTGCGGCTATAGTGACTTAGCATTGCGCGAGCCAGCGCATATGACTTTAGTCATGTGTACTGAAGGCGCTGCAGGCAGTTAATCGACCGATTAGTCTATAAATAGCGCTCTTTAGAATCGTTGTGAGCCCGCAAACCTTTTCGCAGCAAGGAACTCCGGGGTATGGTGACGATAATGTCTGTCCGGCCCGTACCAATTTATGTCTGCTAAATCAGACCAGTCTTTGGCTCCGCCACACCCCGAAAAGGCGGTAAATACGTAGAAATGACGGAAAAACTATAGCTATCCAGAGTGTATCTATGGGTTATACAACACAGTTTTGTGCTTTTATTGCAGAAAGGAAAAACGCCCGGCGTTGGCCGGACTTTCCTCGTGCATCTTGCTCCATGGAGGGCTCCAGACCGATGAGTTTTACTGATAAGGCGCTTACATGTCGAGACTGCGCGACAGAGTTTTGTTTCTCCGCTGCCGAGCAAGAGTTTTTCTCCGTTAAGGGACTTGTGAACGAGCCTAAGCGATGTCCAAACTGTCGTGTTTTGTTTCGATTGAAGAAAGAAGGTAAAGACCCTTCGAGTGCCATGACGGTTGAATGTGCTGATTGCGGAGTATCAACTGTCGTTCCGTTCAAACCCAAAGGCTTGCGACCGGTTTATTGTGGCGCTTGCTTGACCAATCATCCGAGAATTCCGGCAGCTGACACGCGCCAGCTTGTTTCTGCTAGCTAGTTAGTTAGGTTCCGAAGTTCGGGCGGATTTTGTTCTCCTCCAAGAACCGTAAAACCGCCTTTATCGCTTCTTTATGCTGTCTTCGGCATTGCGAATTGCCATCTCATCCATTTGGCATCGACACTCGAATTAGCTAAAATGAGCTGACGGAATCGAGTCTAGTATGTCGGAAACCCAGACAGTTGATACCAGCGCTCCGCAATCAGGAGGCACTCCGAGTTTCAGGAGTATGCCTCGGCGGCAGCTTGTTGGCACAATCATCGGCTTGCAGTTGACGATGTTGCTGGCAGCACTCGACCAGACCATCGTGGCTACTGCGATGCCGCAGATTATCGCCAGGCTCAACGGTTTCGACCGTTTTGCTTGGGTAACCAGTGCATATCTGCTTACGTCCACAGCTGCAGTGCCAATCTTCGGCAAGCTTTCGGATATGTATGGTAGAAAGTTGATGCTGGTCTACGGTGCATTCTTTTTCGTCGTCACATCGGCGCTTTGTGGTGCTGCCGGCCAGGTTCCGATTCCGCTAGACGGCATGAACCAACTGATCGTCGGGCGTGCTCTGCAAGGCATCGCTGGTGGTGCCGTCACTGCTTGTGTGTTTGCATCCATTGGCGACTTATTCCCGCCGCGAGAGCGCGGCAAATATATGGGACTATTTGCCGGTGTCTGGGGGATATCTTCCATGATCGGCCCCGCGCTTGGCGGTTGGCTTTCTGACACCTTCTCATGGCGGTCGATTTTCTATGTCAACTTGCCCGTGGGCTTTTTGGCAGTATCCGCTCTGCAGATGTTCTACCCGAAGGTAAACCAGGGACAGGTTGAACGCAAAATCGATTACTTTGGTTCACTTTTATTAATCGCTTTTCTCGTCCCACTGTTAATTGGACTCACCGCAACAGCATCTGTAGGTTGGCTGGCGCCGCCGGTTCTTGCCGCTTTCGCCTTTTCACTCGTAATGTTCATTATGTTTGTTCGCACCGAGCTTAGAGTGCCGGAACCAATTATCTCTCCGATGCTGCTTCAACTGCCGGAAATCAGAATTGGTCTGCTCAATCTAGCGCTTGTTTCCATCGCCATGTTCGATGTCGTCATATTCGCGCCTCTTTATTTGCAAGCAGTTATGGGCATATCTGCGACGAAAGCTGGTTCTATGTTTACTCCGCTGATGTTGACCATGTCTATCGGCAGCACAATGAGTGGTCAGCTAGTTAGCCGGCTTGGGCGCTACAAATACCTCGCTCTGGTCGGCTTGAGCTCAGCCGCCGTAGGACTCTTTCTGCTCTCCCAGGTTCACGGAAGTGCATCCGACACGACGATGTTTGTTGTCTTACTTACCATTATCGGTGGTGGCATGGGCGTAACGATGCCGATTTTCACCTTGTCGATTCAAAATGCAGCACCCCAAGGAATGATTGGTTCGGCAACCGCGTTAGGGCACTTTTGCCGCTCGATTGGAGCAACCTTAGGGTCGGCCATCCTTGGTTCGATTTTGCAATCAAGGTATACGCAAGGGCTCCAAAGTGAGGCACAGCTCATCGCGGCACTACCTCCGAATGTTGCTGGCGTTGTTAACAACCCGGCCCGATTTGTACAGATGAAAAGTCAGCTCATCGCCGAATCCGCTGCTCGTGGCGATATGCCGGTACTCAATAAAGTCTTTGCCACCGTGGCGTCGTCACTAGGTTCGGCTATCAATCTAAATATATTTCTCGGTTGTATAGTTGTTGTGGTTGCGCTGTTGGCGACGGCATTGATAAAAGAGAAGGAACTAAAGAGCGAATAACTCTAAAAGAATTCCGGATAGTCCTTCTCCAGTTGGGCATCGAGTTGCGAAACGTCATTCACCATCTTGTGCGATGGCGATAGTTCCTGTGCAAGACGAAAGCAGTCCCAACCGGTGCCTGATTGAAAAATCGACAAGTACATGTTTCCGAGATCGTGATAAGCACCAGCGATCAGCGGGTTTCTCGTCAACGCTTTGGTCATCAGCTGAATGGCTGGCGTACGTTGCGTGAGTTCAAAGTACAAGTTGGCACACAAAATATCGAGCACGTTTGCTGCACTTGGATTGGTGCGGTCCAACGACCCGAGCTCTTTGATAGCACTCTCCGCACCAGATGGTGCCGTGCTTTGTGAGGCGTGCAAAAATTTCTGAAATGTCGGGTTGTCCTTCCCGGCTTCCATTGCTTTCTTTGTCTCCGGGTCCATATTTTCGTCTGTCGACAAGTGATACTCGAGAATGACCAATAAAGCGTCCAGCGCTTTCCCGCTTTTTACAAAGCCATCGACTTTTTTCGTTATCTCAGCCCGCTCAGGAAACTTAGGATGCTCGCCCAACTTATCCAACGCTTCGTAAATTGGTGTCAACGCTTCGTCGCGCACGAGCTTGCAGCCAGCTGGTGGATCAGCATTTACAGCAGAAACAGTTGACGCACTTTTTAGTTTGAACTCTTTGGCTTCTTCTCTCAATCCGGCCATTTTTGCTTGATATTTGAGTGTTTTCGGAAAGGTTTCTTGTTTGAGGAGCGATTCGCGAATTTGTGGGTGAAGCTGGCACATATTGGCGAGGAAGCGGCGATAGCCAGTTTTCGCGGACTCGGAAATCTTTTCGGTGGAGGGCTCGAACCAGGCAACGATCTGTCCATCATGTACATAATCGATTGCGCCGTTGCTCGTTTTTTCTTCGACTTTAGTGCTGTCCAAGCCCGGGATGGTCAGACCCAAAAGTGTTTCCGAGTCGAATGGTCTAAATGCGTCGAGCGTGGCGCCGGCGTTTTTTAGAATTTGACCGAGCATCAGGCGATTTTTCAATTCCATCGCGCGGAAATAAACTGTGCTGTGAAGCGCTACGTCGTGATACTGATTCGCTTTTTTGTCGACAGAAATGATTCGCTTCTTCGCAAAATCAATAATGTGTGTAGTTTCGTTATCATCTTGAATCACATAGTTGTCGCCCAGTGTGATGGTGACTTCGGAATCCTTTTCAGTGCTCGCGGGCTTGTCCTGCTTCGACGATTTGCCTTCGTCTTGTGACGCTTGCTGCTGATGCGTTATATCTGTTGTCTTGAGCGTATAAACGAGCTTTTCATCTGCCTGTGCTTTGAGCGTAACAGTCAACGATAGGCTGCAAACGGCTAACAATATCTGATGCGTCTTCATCGTTCTCCCAATAACTTAAGATCGTCCTGACATCTTGGCACTATTCTCGAGACCCTATGTCACTAAATATCGGAATTTCCATAATTCTGCCATGGAATAAAACTGCATGACATCGGGTATGTTGTATTCGCACGTTCCATCCAAAAAACACCGATTTGAATGAACAGTGGTTTCGACGAAAATAAGACAACTTCCGGTCTCTCAGGCAGAGTCACAGAACCGGAGTTTTTAGCCGCAGCCGCACCGAAGATCGCTGCTGGCCAGTTGATATCTGAGAAGTATCGCGTAGTAGAATTTATCGGCCATGGTGCCGCGGGCTTCGTCTACAAAGTCGAACAAGTTTTTCTGTTACGGAAGTTCGCGCTGAAACTTTTTGATGGTAGAAACACAGGAAACGCTATCATTCGCTTTCAGAAAGAAGCGCAAATGAGCGGCCAGCTAAACCACCCAAATCTAGTGCGTGCCACAGATTTTGGTGTCATAAATGGCGACCAACCATTTCTTGTTATGGATCTTGTCGACGGTCCAGCACTCGATTTGCTTCTTAAGACTCGAGGTGTGTTGTCGGTTTCCGACGTTTCTTCGATTATGCGACCGGTGTGTTTGGCCCTCGAATATGCACATGAGAAGGGTCTCGTACATCGCGACATCAAGCCGGGCAACATTATGCTTGACGGACATTCCGAAGCGTCTTTAGGCACGCCCAAAGTCGTTGATTTTGGTATCGCCAAACTCTTGCAAGACACAGGCTTGAATTTGACGCGAACCGGTGAGGTCTTCGGAACGCCTTTGTACATGAGCCCTGAGCAATGTGCTGGACACTCAGTCGATGCTCGCAGTGATATTTACTCTTTGGGCTGCGTTCTTTATGAATTATTGACAGGTGCCCCACCTTTTCGCGGCGCCGGGGTGGTTGAAACTGTATCGATGCACATGTACAGCAAACCGCTGTCACTTCGCGAAGCATCACTCGGTCGGCCGATACCAGATGCATATGAATATATAGTTCAGAAGATGTTATCGAAAGATCCAGCTGATCGCTATCAGAATTGCGGTCAGTTGTTTCAAGATTTGACGGCCGCAGACATGGGCACCCTTGCGGTTCCTGACACCATGAAAAGTGCACCACTTTTTGGATCTAAATCTGTACAAGCTGGCAAAAGTGGCATCGTCCAAACGTCCAAAAAAGAGACGAACCAAAAACAACCGCAAAATCTAGTGCTGGCGGCACTTGGGATTTTCGCGACAGCCGTTGTTGGTGGTGCCGGATATCTGGCTTTTATGGCGGTCAAGAATGACCGTCCGCCAGTTGGCGCATCCGAAGCTGCTCGTTCTGAGAATTCAGATCCAGCGAGTGCTGGTCCTCAGGCTGCAAATTCTGGCAATAGTTCCGATGTGAAATCGGAAGCTAAGAACACCGCGCCCGAAACTAGCAAGTCAAACGCCTTGCAAGGTGCTGATTACCCACCGCTTGAGGCGATTCCAGATGCTGGGCGTATTATGGCGCCTACGGTGAAAAGATTCCCGCCATCATATTTGACATCACATTCGGATGGCATGAGGATGTTTGAGTTTCTTGACGGTGTATCGATCGGTAGGTTGTACATCTATGATCCGGCTACCGGAAGACCTTCTCAAATCGATGCCAAAGGACCGTTCGCTCAGACTGGAGACTGCCAGCTCGAGCTGCATCTGAATCTTCCCCTCTTTGAAGCATACCCAGACAAACTGCTTGCGCCTTTTCCGCCAAATGAACTTTGGGGGTTGAAGGTCGCTCACGATGCTCGTTCGAGCTTTCCCTATCCTCACCTGAATAACGATTTGAAGTACCTTGCTAAATTCAAATATCTGGGTGATTTGAGACTTGAGTGTCCAGAGCTCACTGAAGAAGGCTTCGGTAACCTCGAGGTTCAGAACATGCGCAATCTCATTGAGCTTACCATTCGCTACGGAAACGTGAGCATGAGCACAATCGCGAAATTGCCGATGCTGCACAACATAAAAAACTCGAACTTGAAGATATTCATGGTCTGGCAGATCCTCTGTTGGAGAGGTTGCAGGGCGATTCCACGATAAGCAAATTGATTCTATCGGGATGCGACTTCAACGATGAAAGTTTGAAGTTAATCGCAAATATTCCAGAGCTTCATGAACTCGGTATTGGCCGAAACCAAAAGATCACTACTGCCGGACTCAAGTCGTTAACGAAACTGAAGTGGGTGAGTGAATTGCAGCTGTTTGGCACTAACATCTCACCGAAAGCTATTGATGTCATTTGTGAATTTGGGCACCTCAAAAAAGTGACCGTGAACGATAAGCTTTGGACTAATAACGATGCAAAACTATTGCAGCAACGCCTCGGCAAAGCTGGTCTTGTCATTCGTAAGTCGAGCAAAAATGAAGATGTGAATAAACATCACGTCGGCGAGATGTGAGAATTGTCTTCAGAAATAATTCACTATTCGAAATCCAATTATTGATGTACAGTCGACTCAGGTTGCCGCATACATACATTTTTTGGCGTTGTTCCTGTTTCGTCCCCACAAGGAGCGTGTACATGCCTGAGTTCGTTCATCTTCATCATTCGTCTGAAGCAGACCGTAGTCACAACAATCACAACTTGGAAGAGCTTTTCGAGTCAGCGCGTACACTCTGGAACGACGGTGAATTGAAGAAGTCTTGGGGGGTTTATGAACGCATCTGCGACATGCTGAAACCCGATCCGCATATTTAGCGGTCACCATATTTAGTTGCTCGCTTTCAGGTTGACGATCTGAAAAAGCTGGTGGAGTGCCAAATATAGTTGGCGCTCAGTAAACAAAATTTTCTGCCACGTGTGCAATAGCCTGGACTTGTTCCGGGCTTTTGCATTTTTGTGCTGCTTTTTAGATTTTGTGTCTTAAAAGCGCGCCCCCAATTTTGTCATTTAATCTTGACATCCTTCCTAATTCTAAAAATACGCCAGTAGACTCCAATATCCACGTTAAAGACCGTATGACAACTCGGTCTCATGGGTATAAAACCTCTACTCCACCTTTATTAAGCGAGAACCTTATGAAGATGATTGGCACCAGGAATCCGGGCAGTTCGAAGGTGGCAAGCATGCTCGCAGCCCTGCTTATCGCTGGCAGCAGCAGTCTTATCGGCATGCCGTCGGATGCGCAAAGCATTCCCATCGGACTGGGCCTCGGTCTTGGACGCAGCCTGGTGAGAAGTGCGGCGCGCCACCGGTCTTACAACGGTGCTAATTCGAACAGCGGCATGTACGGTGCCGGGGGAAATGTGCCTGGCTCCGGTTCTGGTGCTGGTGCTGGTGCAGGTCTTTCGGGATACCCAACTTACTACGGCTATCCAAACGGTGAACCGCCGAGCCCCAATTCGCTAAATCCTTATGACCCCACGGCTTCATCGCAACCAGGAGGCGCTCCTGTCGGAGGTGCTCCTGCAACACTTCCGCCACCCGGCTATCCGACTGCTGGTGGCGGTTATCAAGTTCCCTACCAGGGAGGGCAGATGAATGCATTCATGCCTGGAAATTCAGGACGCAGCCGCTCCGGTTCAGCCAATCGCCGCGCTCATAGTGCCTCTATCGCCACTTTCAACAAGAGTATTAGATACTTCAACGACCAGAAGTTCGACCAGGCAATGCCGCTTTTAAGCCAGGCACTGCAGCAAGACCCGCACATGGGGAGCGCCTATGCCTTGCTCGCTGTCTGCCAATCGAGAACCGGTCACTTTCAAGATGCCATGCCGAACTTTCAAAGCGCCCAGACGTTCGGCAATCACTACGATCCACTGTTGTATGAGGAAGGCATGTGTGCCGGTCGCTTGCACGACTGGCGGACGGCCGAGGGCTGCCTGGAGCATTTCATCGCCAAACATCGCGATGATTCGCACGTAGACGAAGCACAAAAAGCGCTCGCCATCATCCAGCATAACTTCGATAGGCAATCAGACTCCGACTATCTCGCTGATGCCCAGAAAGAAGGTGCACGGCGCTGGGGCAACATCGCTGCTCCGCTTCGTGTCTATATCAAGGAGAATCCTAACCTGCGCGGGTATCACGTTGAGTTTCCGGCTATCGTGAAGCAAGCATTCGACGAATGGTCGCAAGGTACCAACGGCAAAGTAGCATTCGTTTACACGACCAATCCCTCGGAAGCGCAAATTACAGTCTCCTGGACTGACAATGAGGCCGACCTTGGCGGCGCTGATAGCAGGGAGCTCGGTTTGACACTGACTCAATTCGCCGATGGTGTCATTGAGTCTGCCGACATCAAACTCCTGACGCTGTATGGTGTTTGCAGAGACGATGTGACCGAGATTTTCCCGCAGGCAAAATGCGTTGCCTTGCATGAAATCGGGCACGCAATGGGGTTGCAGCATTCAAGCCAACCTTATGACACCATGTATCCGCTGGTGCCACCAAAGGGATTTGAATACTCACTCACCAAGCGCGACTTGAATACGATGACTGCACTCTATGCTGGTGGTGACACCCAACGCACCACAATGCAGCCGTACAAGATGCTGCCGCAAACTGAACTCGCTGCGCAGCGAAGCAAGTAGCGCTAGCCAAAGTCTGACAAAAAATCTAATCAGAATACTGCCATCGTTCACTGACAAAGCAAGATGCTTCGACCGGCTTTCAGTCTCGGAAAGCCACTCGGCAAGCGGTTTTTGCTCGACCGCAAGCGTTGTGTATATGTAGGCGATATTTTGCTGGCGTCGAGTTGAGAAATGGGTATACTGGTTCTCCCGGAGCCGGCTTGCGATGGCACCGCGACGATAGATAGAAGGATCGATTGAGTGGACGCTACATTCATCACCCGGACATTCCTGGCGTATTTCGACCCGCGCACACTTGCGAAGGGAAGGACTTGCTTTCGGAACAATCAAGTTCGCCGCATCTACGAGACTCAAGATAATCGCATCGAAGGCTCGGTGGTTGGAAACAAAGAGTATGTGAGTGTTCTCTTTCTCTCTGATGCGAAGAGCGAAATCAAACGCACCACCTGCACGTGCCCGATGCGCGTTGGTTGCAAGCATGCCGCAGCGGTCGCTTGCTACTACTTTACCAACGGGGACGTTGCCGGCGGCAACTTCGACTTGTCGATATCGATGCATGATGGTGCACTGTCGTTCACGAAGTCGGAGCGGTATGACCTGGCTGTGGTTGCTCCAGAGCTACCCTCGCCGCGTGCCACACCACTGGAAGTTATTTCATCAAGGGCGATTCCATCCGCACTTCCTGTGGGTGATGACGTCGGCGATAAAAAACGAGAAGGTCCATCTGCGGATGATGATGATGACGCACCATCTGTAGTGCGAGTGGATTCGTTGGAGACACTCAAGGCTGCTTATAAAAATCTTGCGCATGTCCTGCGCCCTGATGAATGCATTCCCGAGCCGGAAGCAAAAACGGTTGAGACTAGCCGAGAGAAGAGTCTAGTTATTTATCTCTTGAACGAACGCTTGGGGTCTTCCAGACCATTTATCGAACCTCGAAAAGTTTTGGTGCGTGGTAACGGCACTTTGAGCACTGAAACCACGTTGCGCGGCGAACAACTAATGGAGTCCGGATTCGCTCGCTATCTAACCGATGCAGACCGTCGCATCGGCAAGCTTTGGTTCGCCACCGGTTCAGCCGGCTCGCGCTTCGATCACCTTAGCGAAGGATTTGAAACAGAGCCGCAATTGTTCTCTGTTTTCATGAAGAACATTATTGAGACAGGGCGTTGTTTCTTCCGTTCCAAAGACAATCCTCATCTGCGTCTAGGCAAACCGCTTCCCGGTCAAGTGATTTGGGAAGAGTTCGAACAGCATCAACGCCTTTCGCTTGCAGGTATGGACGGCGACAAACAGCATGTGTGCTTGCGTTGGAAGTTTCCCTGGTATGTCGATCTGGAGCAATGGCTCTGCGGACCGATCGTTACCGACCTTACAACTTCCCAGATCGAGGCTCTTATTGCTGTCGCGCCAGTATCTAAGCACGAGATTCCAGCGTTGCGTGAGTTCTTTGCCGAGCAAGGTCTCGATCAAATACTGCCGCCACCGAAGCTCAGAAGGAAGGTAGAGGTTCGACTAATACCTCCACGATATACCCTGCAAATCGAGCAAATCGAAAATCATCACGCCACAGGTTTGGTCGCAGATGTTTTGGATGACTCGATTATTCATGTTGTCAGCGTCGAGACTGACATGCCACCACTATCAGAGGAGCCGAGTATTGATGATGACGGCAATCTGCTTGTAGAAAAATACGACCCGCGGCCGCTGCAACTGGAATTAGTGTTTGAACGCATGGGCTTTCGTGAGATATCAGCTGCCGCCCTAGGCCTGGGCCTTGACCCCGCGTCGCCCGGAAAGCGTTACTTTATTCCTACGTCGTCTGCAAATTGGATTCAGTTTGTCTCCTATCATGTGCCTTTGTTGCGCGAACAGAATTGGCGCATTCCAGATGACATAGAAGATCGGTTGCAATGGATCGATTTCGCTGACGCCGATCTCCTAATCGATGTTGAAGGCGATGATAGTTGGTGGCTGTCCCTCACCCTCAGTCTGGAAGTCGATGGTAACAAGTTTCATCTGTTTCCGATTTTGTGTGCTGCGATCAATTCACTGCCGCCGGCTCGGAATATCAATATTGCCTCGATCGAGCGGCTAAACAGAAATGGCAGGTTCATCTGGACTCTACCCAGCGGCAGGGTTTTCTCTATTCCGTTTGATAGAATTCGCGCCATTCTGATTCTGGTTCAAGAGATGATTTCGATTGAACCAAAAGGAAAGAAGCTGAAAGTTTCAATTATTGATGCTGTGGAGTTGATGAAAGCGCAGGGGCTTATCAACGCTCGTTGGTTAGGAGCGGAGAAAATGATGGCATTTGTCGAATGCCTTAAGCAATTAAAAGACCTGCCGAAAGTCTCTTGTCCTACTGGCTTCAAGACAACGCTGCGCCCATATCAGCTGGACGGATTGGCATGGTTGCAGGCTATCGCCAAGTTTGGGTTCGGTGGCATACTCGCCGATGACATGGGTCTGGGCAAGACGGTTCAGGTGTTGGCGCACGTCTGTTTGGAAAAGCAAAAGAAGCGGTTGAAGACACCATTTTTAGTCATATGCCCTTTGAGTGTTTTGCCAAATTGGTTGTCGGAAGCGGCTAAGTTCGCGCCTCAGCTTAAAGTCGTGCGATATAACGGCTCGGACCGAAAACTCAAATGGCCGGAAGTCGAGAAAGCAGACCTCGTCATATCTACATATTCGCTTGTCATTCGCGAACTCGAATCTTTGCGCAAGATAGATTGGCACGGCATCACTTTGGATGAATCGCAGACGATTAAGAATCCAGCCAGCACAATCTCCAAGATCATTGGCAGCATTCCCGCAAAACATCGTTTATGCATGACAGGCACTCCCATTGAGAATAATCTGAGCGAATTGTGGTCGCAATTTAGATTTTTGCTTCCAGGACTTCTCGGTATGGAGACTTGCTTCAAAAAGAAATTTCGCAACCCAATCGAAGAGAAAGGCAATCTGGAAGCTGTATCAATTTTGACCAAACGCATTCGACCGTTCGTGATGCGTCGGACAAAAAGCCAAGTCGCGGCGGAGCTCCCGGAAAAGACTTTGACTACGCTGTCTGTGGAATTGACTGGCGCCCAGCGCGACCTCTATGAAAGTCTTCGCCTCGCTTCTACCAAAAAATTGAGAAAAGAGATCGAAGACCGCGGTATTAAACAGAGCCAAATCTTGATACTCGATGCGCTTCTCAAGTTACGACAAGTCTGCTGCGATCCGCGCTTGGTAAAGCTTGAATCTGCCAAAGACGCAAAGAATAGCGAGAAACGTCAAATGCTGATTCATCAGCTCACGGAGCTGGTCGCGGAAGGTCGCCGGGTGCTCGTTTTCTCTCAGTTTACGTCGATGCTCGACCTGATTGCAGAAGACCTGTCTGAAGTTGGTATCAACTTCCTGCGGCTCCAGGGTGATACCAAAGATAGAACCACCCCCATTTTGGAGTTTCAGCGAGGCGATGCGCCCGTCTTTCTGATTAGCTTGAAAGCCGGTGGCACTGGTCTCAACCTGACGGCTGCCGATACAGTCATTCACTATGATCCCTGGTGGAATCCCGCGGTTGAAGAGCAAGCTACTGACCGTGCACATCGCATCGGTCAGACGAAGAACGTATTTGTCTACAAACTGATCGCCAAGGGCACGATCGAACAGCGGATAATGGAATTGCAAAAGCGGAAGAAGAATCTGGCTGCCTGCATTCTCGACGAAACGGGTGGACACAAAGCCAGTTTCACCGAGGCGGAGCTCGAATATTTGCTTGCGCCTATCGACGACTAGAAGAGTCAT
Source organism: Oculatellaceae cyanobacterium (assembly GCA_036702975.1). Lineage (GTDB taxonomy): Bacteria > Cyanobacteriota > Vampirovibrionia > Obscuribacterales > Obscuribacteraceae > DATNPX01. The sequence continues at coordinate 79,135 of DATNPX010000059.1, read as the reverse complement.
CCAATTCGATCCCCCGGGGGCGTGCTGGAACAAGTTGCGCAGTTCGTCTGCGGGACCGTCTGCCAGCGGCCAGACCCCGGTGCGAATTTGTGAAAGCCCAATCTACTGGTGCTTTTCGCCTCTGGAGAATCCGAATTTTACCAAAATCGGTCATGATACCTCGTGATTTGGGTACTATGTTCTGGGGGACGGGGGGGAATCATGGTCAGCAGATTGTAAAATGCCGCCATTTAAAAAGCCGAACAGTATCGTCAAATTGCCATCTTTGAAGCGTTCGCCGTCCTTAGAAGACCTGGTGAGTGCAATGAGGGTTGCCCAGCAAAAGACCTCTTCCACTGTCTCTCAACCGTGGTTGGATGATGGCGGCTCTGCTTACAGTGTTAGTGTCTCTTTCCCTGATAAGGGCGGCGAACCCCGTTGGGTGCTGCATGCCGGACACAACAACCGCGTAGTCGCAGCTCACGCTACAGGCGACGTAGCGCTCGTGCACAATTTAATCGTCTCGCACTGCGGTGGCACGCCGCAGGATGCCGTCGATGATCTTCAATTCAAATCTGGTACGCGCAATCCAAAGTCTGCGTCCGTGGCTCCGGCTTCGACCCCTGCGGCCGATGAAAGGGGGGCAACTGGATGGACAAAGCTACGCAATAAGGCACTCTCCGACACTTCGCAACGCGTCGCAGTTCCTGAAGAACCATACGATCCGCATGAAGCTGAGCGCCTGCGTGTATTGGACAAGCAGAAAAGCGAACGCGGCAACTTAGACCAGGAGCCCACCCAGAGCGCCAATTTATTGATCGGTGATGTGCTTGTTGCCGCCGGCATTATTCAGAGAGAAGATCTGTTGCGGTTGATGCCCGTATGCAAGCAAACCAGTTTGCCGATTGGGCGCGTGCTTGTTGAGTCGAGCCTGGTGACCGAATCGATAGTACGCGCTGCTGTGACTGCGCAATCGTTGATCAGAGATAAACAGCTGCACTTTCAACTCGCAGTCAGTGCAATTCGATTGTGCATGGAAAAAGACATGACCTTCGAAGCCGCGCTTACTGAGCGCGGTTGGTATCCATCCTACTACGAAATTACGAACAGGCTTGGGCAACTCTTGCTCGATGCGGGAGCCCTCACTGCCGATCAATTACACGAAGCGACCGAGGTCTCTTTCGCCAGCGGTTTGCCGCTTGGCCGCGTGCTTGTGCTGCGCAAGATGGTGCCGGAACTCGTTGCTTATGTTGCGCTCAGCGTGCAGGTACTTCTGCGCGAAGACAAGATTAGTCGCGAAGAAGCCACGAAATCGATTTTTAACGCCGCTTCTATGGGCACCACAGTGCACGAGTGGTTGCAGCAAGATGGACGTCTAAAAGGCGCAAAAGAGAACACTGTTCGATTAGGCGAGCTGCTGATCTTAGCCGGCATTATTTCCGAAATCGATCTGCTATCTGCTGTTGAATCGAGCTTGACGCGCAAAGAACAGATCGGACGCATACTTGTCGAAACAGGTGTCTTATCAGAGTCGGTTTTGGAACATGCGCTTAAGATGCAAAAGGCTGTGAACAGTCAGCTCATGAGCATCAACGAAGCGGCGCGAATGGTGCGCGATCTCCACACAGCATCTCGTAATGGAAAGAGCGGTGTTGAAGCAACAAGCGATTTGGTTGACGAAGAACTTGGTAAAGTGATTCGTGCCTTTGGTGCATCTGACTCTGCCGATCTCAAGACTGTTCTGCAGACTTTGCTGCAACAGAAAGAGAATCTCGCATTTCGCCTAATCAGCGAGCAAGAAGAGTTGAAGCATCGGCTGGCGCGGGAGTTGAATGACACCATCGTCGCTGAGTTGCAAATGCTGAAGCGATACCTTGCAGGCGATGACAAAATGTCGACAGAACAGAGTATTGAAATCGTCGACAATATCATGCTTCAAATGGGCGAGATCTGTAACGACTTTGTGCCGAAACAGCTGCATGAACGCGGTCTCGAACAAGCGGTGCAAGATGTAGTGGCTCGCGTTGGTAAACGCTCAGGAATGTATTGCGATACTCAGTGCCCGAGCAAAGTGATGGTGTTACCGCAGCCAGTGCAGCTTCATGTTTTCAGAATTCTGCAGGACTGGATCAACGTCATCGAAAAATATGCACGGGCATCTAAGTTGTCGGTGAAGTTGGAACAAGTTGATGATGTCACGCTTCGCGTCACTGTTACTGACAATGGAAAAGGATCGAGCAAAGCCGTTGATCCTCGTGTGAACGGAATCAAAGGATTGCAAAATTTACAAGAGCGGCTCGAGTTGATCCGTTGTTATTACGACACCAAAATCGACATTCAGGCAAAGCCCGGAGCTTCCAAAATCGAGCTTGAGATTGTCGGGAAGAGAGCCTAGAGCCTAGAACCTAGTTTCGCAATCGACGATACGGTTTCTGCGCCAGACCGGTAGAATAGTCGGGTCGCTTCCCGCAGAGTAATGATAATGACGAACAAGACAGGTGCGCCTATTTCGGCACTGGTTGTCGGAGCTGGTCCAATAGGTTTGACAATGGCGCTCGATCTGACGATGCGCGGAATCAAATGTCGCATTGTTGATAGGTTGGAACAGCCATCTGATAAGTCGAAAGCTGTCGGCATTCACGCACGAACGTTGGAACTGTTGGAGGTTCTCGGTATTGAGAAGGAGTTTCTCGAACTCGGACACAAGATTCACGCGACCAACATCTACAGCGGAAAGACAAAGTTGGTGCATCTTTCCATGGATGAAATCGGCGGGCAATATCCATATGCTCTAATGTTGCCGCAGAATCAGACCGAGCGTATCCTGACCGAACAGCTTGCGAAGCACGGCATAAGCATCGAACGTGGTGTGGAGCTTATCGATTTCACCGACGATGGAGATGTGGTCACTGCGAATTTGAAACATACAAATGGTGACACCGAGAAAGTTGAAGCTTATTGGTTGTTAGGTTGTGATGGTGCACACAGCACCGTACGGCACAAACTAGGAATGACTTTCGATGGTGGTGCCTATGAGCAACCATTCGCTACAGTCGATTGCCACGTTGATTGGAACGAGCCTGATGATGAATTGGTTGGATTCATCTGTGAAGGTGGAAGTGTCTTTTTCTTTCCGCTCGGCAATAAGCGCTATCGCTTAGTCGCTGACGGAGCGCCAGGCGAAGGCGATGGTGACCTGACAATTGAAGAGATGCAGGCTATCGTCGATAAACGTTGTTATCCTGGTATCAAGTTGAAAGACCCAGTGTGGCTTGCGTGGTTCAAAATCAGTCATCGCTCGGTCGAAAGTTACAAAAAAGGTCGTTGCTTCGTCTTAGGCGATGCTGCGCACGTTCATAGCCCCGCGCTCGGGCAGGGCATGAATACTGGTATGCAAGACGCATTCAATCTCGCCTGGAAAATTGAGCTTGTTGAGAAAGGAATTGCGCAGCAGAAGCTGCTTGATTCCTACAATCTGGAACGCCATCCGGTAGGCCAAGCTCTTTTAAGGAGAACTGATTTAGTCACCAAGCTTGTCACTCTTCGCAGTGCCATTGGGCAAGGAATCCGAAATCGCTTGATGCCGTTACTGGCTGATCAGGAAGTAGTTCAGCACCGAGCATTGCAGACGCTCTCAATGATCGGACTCAATTACCGGCACAGCTCTATTGTCGGACAACACCGGGACCCAGTGACGGCGATCGCGCATCCTGTCACCGGCTGGTTGGATTTCAATCATGGCCCGATGCCAGGCGACCGCGCTCTCGATGGCGAATTGTCGCCCACAGAAACATCCACGGCGACGAGACTATTGGAGAAATTGCACGGTGTGAATCACAATGTGCTTTTGTTTGCGGGACTGCATGATTCCTCAGATTCGCTTCGCTATATCGATTCCATTTTGCATCAAATAGAATCGCAATTCGAATTTGTGAACTGTCACGTCATTGTGTCTAACTCTCAAGACGCTAGCACATGCAAATCAGCGCATTCAGTATTAGTTGATTCTGATGGCACGCTTCATCACAAATATGGAGCGGCGCAGTCCTGTTTGTATCTTGTTCGCCCGGATGAATACATAGGATTCAGGTCACAGCCGATTAGTTTCGACGCCTTGAGAAAATATTTTATCGACATTTTTGGTGCGCAAGTTGTAGTTGAAGCTGCGAAAAAGTAGCGCCGTCACTAGCTCGATCACCTTCACGTCGCATTTACGTCGCCTGCCAATACCAACAACTCTGAGTAAGGGTTGCTACTAAATACAGTGGCGCTATCGATTTGCGTACACCGGTAAGTCGCACGAATTCACCACTTACTTAGTGCATCTACAGTAAGTGCAAATCGCTTGACTAACAATGGAAAACTTGGGTCATGATGGATTCGAACCATCAACCAATTGCTTAAGAGGCAACTGCTCTACCGTTGAGCTAATGACCCAGACACGGCTTTCAGAGATTATAACGCGCGCCCGGTTGGATTCGAACCAACGACCGTCCGCTTAGAAGGCGGATGCTCTATCCACTGAGCCACGGGCGCCCACGTAAATGACCGTCAAACAGTCAATTCACTCTTTATCTTTTTTTCAGTGTGCGATGGCCTCGGAAGTCGGCTCCGAGACGGAAGGCAAATTATAGCTTATTGGTCTGCCCTGAATCTAATGTACCCGGCAACAACATACGAACTGTCACCTGGCATCATCTTGCCTGAGCTCACGCCACTAACTCTGGTCACGCTTTAAGCAAGGACGGAGAGTAGATCCAGCCTTCCAGAAAGATGTTGGGATCTTCGGTCGTAAACGGGTCTTTATAAAGCTGTGGCGCCGTCTTCCAGACCGCCACCGCATAGCAGGCGATAATGGCGTCTAGTGCGTGGTCTGAGTGCTCGGCGGCTTTTTCTATCAGCTTGCCCATTGTCAAATAGGGACAAAGTTCGCGCCCGACGAGTTTGCCATTCCTTATGTTCAATAGTCCTTTTAAAATCTCGCGGCGCATAAGAAAGGATTTGTCGGCGTCTTTCGTTTTGTATCCCGTGTCCGGCAATCCAAGCGAATGCAGCGTCTCGCGCGGATATGTCTCCAGGACCGCACAGCCTGTGGGCAGTGGATCTTGAAACGGTAAGACATAGAATTTTTGCGGATCGAGCGATACAAGCAGCTTCATGCCCTGAAATGTCATTTGCACCATTGACGGGTTGCCTCGATGCAACGGGCTAATAGCGCTCCGATTGAGAGCTTTATCTGCTAGGCGCTTGGGTTCTAACCGGAACTCAGTCACGAGTTCAAGAAAGCGTTCGAATGGAACGAAAGCGATCTTCTCGACGATGCTTTGCCAGGATTGAAATGACTCGCACTCCAGCTTTTTGGCTAAATACTCCAAAAACTCCGCCGGCAGTGAAAAAGGGAAATCCAGTCCCACTGCACTCAATTCTTTTATGGAATTTAATTCCAACGCCAGTTTGTGCGATCCACATTGCTTCAATGAGGTAATTTCCAGACCAAGGGGCGACAGCGTTCCCACCGCCAGCCAGGTTTCGTTTGGAACTGTTTTTGCGCCGCTGTAGTCGGCCCCGGCAATTATGGTCTCTTGCATCGTCAGCCTTGAAAAGTTGAAGTTTTATGATGCCATAAGAGGCGGGACAACTCAAATCTCCAGTTTGTCTCCAAATCCCTCCAAATTTGCCAAGCTCGTCCGTTGTATATTTGGTTGCCGCTAGGCTTCAAATCCTGTCTCACCTTCTGATGTCCCGAGTTGAAAGATTGACGATGAAAAATTGCAAAATCAAAAAAGTAAGCGCCGCAGCCGTCCTTGTATCAGCAGTGTTGGCAACCTTGAACATCGCAATGCCAGCCTCAGTTCAAGCCGGCATTGTGAAGGAAGATGATGCGCAAAGTGCAGCGGTGAAGACAGGCCTTCGATATTGGATCGAGTTGAAGCGAGGCGGAAAAGTCTCTCGCGTCACCAATGCTCAAAATTTCAAAACCGGAGATCAGATTCGTTTTCATGTGCAGCCCACAGTCGATGGATTTGCTTATATCGTGCTGCGAAGTGGAAGTCAGGGCGAGCAAGCGGTGCTCTTTCCACAAGAGGAAAAGAAAGATGACAACCGGCTTCATCACCAGGTCGACTATCCGTTGCCTGCTGATGATTACCTGACTTTTGACGCTAATCCGGGCGTTGAAAAAGTGACGCTCTTGTTTTGCAAGCACGAAATAAATGCCAAAGAGTTGATGGCAACCTCAATTCAGGGCGCGAACCACGTAGTCATTCGCAGTCAACCAGGGTCGAAAGATCTGGTGCCTGCTCACACTCATGTCACCTATCAGCCTGCAGAATCGATGACCATCATTGGTGACGATGGCGAAAAATCAGCAACCGCTGAAGCTGCTCTTGCCCTGGCAATGGGCGATGCAAAGCCGGCAGCCAAGCCTGGTAGCGACAGTAACGCCCCCTCAACGAGCGAAGAGAGAGCGCAAGATAAAAGTCAACAGTCTAAACCTAAAGAAAAGATTGATGAGAAAGCTGCGCCAACTGTTACTCAAAAAAGCGACGAGCAAAAGCTGCCAAGTGAGCCAGTTTCGGGGAATCAAAGTGGACCGGTCGCTAATCACTCCCCATCTAAAGCCGGGTCGCCAAGCCCTTCACAACAAGAAAATAATCTCAACGCCCAGAATTTATCTGGCGATGCGGAGACTATCAAAACAGCTACTGGAGCGGTCCTTGTGCGGGAAGATGACCCTGATCGAGTGCTCCACATAGATGTTGATTTGGAACATTCATAAACGTAAAATGTCTTTACGATATGTACGTGGTGTTACCCGTAGTGCTTAATGAAACACAGCTTATGTCGGAATAATACGAGTTTAATCAATCGCACCGTGAACTTAACCCATCGTTAAACACGCTCGAGCGAATATTTAAACCGTTACATATTTTGGCGATCCCCTCGAGATAAAGGATTTATGGTCTGGCTGCTGTCATTACTTATTTGTACCGTGCTTTTCCTCGGCATCTTGTTTTTACTTGTTCCCGATCTATTCCCCACGTTTTTGACAAAACGTTGGCGCAGTCATTTTCATTATTTCCGGCAGTAACAATCGTTACTCGCTGATTACCAGCCCGTTTTGGCTCTACTAAAATTTTGCTGAGGTGAAGCAACTCTTCACTTCTTGTTAACCATGCCGTCGTATAATCCCTGTGATTGCCAGGAGGAATACGACAATGCCAGGGGCGTCCGCAGGACTTTTTCTAATCGACTTTATCTTCAAGCCGTTTGCGAAGATCTATGAAAAAATGCCGATCGTGTCGCTGCTTTTGTGCCTCGTCCTCTATGGATTTGTCGCTTATATCGTGTTGAAGTCGGCGTTTCTTTCCGACCAACACCAGTAACATCGATTGCTAAATCAATAAGAACAGGTTAACTTAACGTCCGACCGACAGCAGTTTGACGCTCAGTTTGTCGCTGTGCAGGTTGACCAACCCCACGTACAACTCAATAAAGTTGCGCACTGAACCGGGCTCAACTGATTCCTCGACTGTATAAGTACCGCGGTCGAGATGTTTTCCGTCTATGTCGTAGGTGTCGTACTGAAACGTGATGTTCTTGATTGGCACTGAATTGTAATTTGCCACGCGCACCCAGGCGACGGGACAATTGATCACCCACAGTCCGGATACATGCCAGTCTACGAGTTCGAGTTGAGTATGGCTGGTAAGCTCTGCATCGCCTGGCTCTTCTGCGCAGCCTGATAAGCCGATTGTAGTAAATATGATGATTGCAATAAGGGCAATTTCTGTGATTCGAGAGTTGCGCCAAGCGATAGACTTGCTAAGCGATTTGCACAGTTCGTCGCAAACTGGCTTGCAAAATGGCGGCGCATTGAACGGCATGATTCGCAGATATTTGGTCTACCCCTCATTCTGGGGAGGAGCAGTCCAATGTAGAGATAAACTCAATTCGTCAGGTTTGGAATCATACCCAGGTTGGTGGCAATTCCGAGGATTACCATGCCTGCGAAAAACAGGATTATTCCAAAGAATACCGGTTCGCCATCAGCCATGATTGAATTCTCCTAACTTACTTGAAATCGATCAAGATCAATTGTATGCCAAGATTCTATAACACGCAGTGGGAATCCCACGCAGAGTGAGAGCAAGTTATGGGAAAAACCGCAAGGGATGAGCGTTTGTGGAATGTGAACCGTTAAATCCAGGACTTTTCTTTAAGAATCCTCACCTGATGACGATCGCTGCCGCCCTTTGGCCGCGCGGTCGCTCCGGTCAACCCAACAGTCGATTCCGCCAGCGGTACTTCCAATTGGCACCAGATGTGCAACTACTGGCTGAGTGCCATATCGAATCAAAACATGCTGACCATCCAACTTTAGTGATAGTTCATGGCTTGGAAGGGTCGAGCCGCTCGCCGGATATTTTGAACCTATCGACCAAGGCGATTGCCGCTGAGATGAACGTGGTCTGCCTGAACCTGCGAAACTGCGGAGACACCTTGCACCTGTGCCCCAACCTCTACAATGGCGGCATGAGCGAAGACGTGCTCAAGGTTTTGGAAGAGTTAAGAACTGTCGATAAATTGACTAATATATTCTTGGTTGGCTATTCTCTCGGTGGCAACATAGTGCTCAAGCTTGGTGGCGAATTGTCTTCCCGGGCTGTTCATCTGATGCGTGGCATCTGTGCCATATCGCCCGCCGTCGACCTCGACGCATGCGTGACGGCTATCGAGCAGGGGCTAAATCGATTTTACGAGCAACGGTTTCTTATCGGTTTGAAAGACAAAATCAGGCAGAAAGCACGGCTTTTTCCGGGCAAGTACTCCATCGAAAAGCTGAACTTGGTGCGAAAGATTCGTGATTTTGATGACACCTTCACGGCACCTGATGGAGGTTACTCAAGTGCTGCGGACTACTATGCTAAATGCAGCTCGTTGCATGTTCTGGACAAAATCGCTGTGCCAACGCTCATCATCACCGCGAAAGACGATCCACTCGTGCCGTTTAATATCTTTTCTTCCGAGAAACTGAATAATCCAAATATAAGACTGTTGGCTCCGGAGCATGGTGGTCACGGGGGCTTTCTGAACTGTTCACCTACATCCCGAGACTCCGACATCTTCTGGGCAGAAAATAGAGTGATCCAGTTTTGTGATGCAGGATCGCGCGATTGAAGACTTGCAGCAAGCAATAAAAAGCCCTCGCTATTTTCCCGCAAGATGCAGACACTCTTTTGAGCTCGGGGCATTGTTATTTCGCTCAAGGAGACTATCAAAAAGCAGTCGACGACTACTCGAAAGCTCTTGAGAAAAATCCAGCAGATATACGTTCCTGCGCTAATCGAGCCAGTGCCTACAAAAAGCTGAACCAGATGGATAAGTACAAAGCTGACATGCTTAAATCGAATCAAGCGGCTATCGACTTCGTGAACTGAAGCCGCAAGAATTGCTACACTCTAAAGATAACGAACTCGACCCGTTTCATAATTCGCTGAGGATGCGCATCGTGGACTTGGATGCTTGGCTTGCAAAAATTAAACAGGCTCGCTCACATCGTGAGGTCTTCGCGATTCTGGACGAATTTAGGAAGGGCGATTGGGCTGACGCTCAGTGCTCAAAAATGTCCAAGCTGTATATGCGCGTGCTTGAGAACCTTGGACCACCGGATAGCGATGACCTGGCCGCAGCCAGTGCCGAATCAAGCAAGTCCACGGGAAGTGGCAACACTCCTGTAAATGATGGTCCGGTCTGGTACGAAAAAATGTAATCGAAAGATTAGCCTCGCTTAGTCTTAACCTCGCTGGTGCTACAATCGCCCTCCAGGCATACCGGCATGGAACCTCGCGCGTCAAGCGCTCGTCCGGTTGCTGGTATCAGGCATTTTGGTCTACTTACATCTGAGGGCACTAATTTTATGGTAGAGAAAAACGATTCAGTGGTGGCAGTTTTCACCGAACACTCGGCTGCGGAAACAGCGATTAAAGAGCTGCAAAAGTCTGGCTTCGATATGAAGAAGCTCAGCATCGTCGGCAAGGATTATCATACCGAAGAGCACGTTGTAGGCTATTACAACCTTGGCGATTCGGTCAAAAACTGGGGCAGAGCAGGCGCTTTCTGGGGCTGGATTTGGGGACTCGTGTTCGGCTCGGCTTTCCTATTCATTCCGGGAATCGGCATGGTTATGGTTGGCGGTCCTATCGTTACTTGGCTCATCGGCGCTCTTGAAACAGCAGTCGTTGTGGGCGGTTTGAGCGCACTCGGTGCAGCACTGGTTGGCGCTGGCATCCCGAAAGATAGCGTGTTGAAATACGAAACAGCGCTGAAAGCCGATAAATTCTTGGTTATTGCTCATGGTACCGCCGACGAAGTCGCTAAAGCTAAATCGATTCTCGAGACGAATAAAGCGGAATCAGCTGAAGTGCATAGCGAATTGGTTGGCGCTGTCGCAGCCAAGTAAGCTTCGTGTTTGCTTTGAATTCGGAATGTTGAATTCGAAATAGACCGCTTACTTTCACAAACATAAAAAGAGCCGGCTCCATTCAGGATGCCGGCTCTTAGTTTTTAGACGATGTCGTGTAGACCGGCGGCACCTACTTCGCGATCTTCAAAGTCCCTGAAGCCGAGCCCTTTGCCCCTTTGAGCGAGCAATCGACTGTCACTGGCCAATCACCTACGGCGGCGTTCGGAGCGATCTTCCAGTTCCAGGTCGTGACGCCTTTGTCATCGGCGTGTTGTGCCTTCAAAGCTGCAGCTTTTGAAGCGCCAGATTTTAGCTTGACTTCTATTTTGCAGAGTGCGTTTGGCTCAGTCTTGATGCTGCAAGTAGCATTATCGCCGGGCTTCACCGGTGAGGTCAATTTTGTGATACTGCAGTCGATGGTCTTTTTAGCAGTTGCTTTGGTGGTGCCTGCTGTTGCATCCTTAGCGATGGATGGTGTGGCGAACACTCCTGAACTTAATGCTCCAATGATCACTGCAACCAGTGAAGAAGCGTATACTTTTTTCATTCCAAACTCCTGGTGTTTGACTTCCCACGATGGTCAGACAACTGTCAGCCGTTGATTGTACAGGGATTGTGCGGGAAATTCGAAAAAATCTCACAAGCGACGAAACCAGCCGTGGCGCCTCCAAAACAGGAGTGAGTAAAGATGGACAGATCTGCAACTAAGACTTTAAAGAAAGACCCGGGCAAGGCTTCGGTTACCTCAGACGCACCTTGGCCTTCGACTGTGAGCGAGAAGATCAAAAAAGATTTGTCACTCCCGCTGTTAGAGCAAAACACACGCCTGGAGGAGGTTTACGACGTCGCAATCATCGGTGCAGGAATCGCCGGTTTGAGCACAGCCATGGCTGCCGCCGCGCGTGGTGCCAAGGTAATTGTGTTGGAGCGTGCTTCGCATCTGGCTGCCGGTGCTTCTGGCAAGAACGCAGGAATTCTTGGTGCGGGCGTCAATACGCCGCTCGTTAATATGCCCAAAGATTCACCTGCCATGGCTCTTTGGCAAAGTACTTCCGAACTGGTGATGCAGCTCTATTCGCTCGCCGCTAAGGACAAGAATGCACTTATTGCAAAAAACGTTGGCGCGTTATCTCTGGCGAAAAGCGAAACGGCGTCCAAGAGACTTATTAGGGAATGTAAGGCGAGAAATTCGTTTGGATTGAATGCAGAGATCGTTACGCCAGCGAGAGTCGCTGATCTTACTTTTGACTTGCTCGATCTGAGTGACGTGCAATGCGCGCTGTTTCTGCCTGATGAGGGCCGCATTAACCCATGGACGCTTCTCGCCTATTCTGCTCGCCAGGCGCGCAAACATGGCTGCACTTTATTTGGTGGCGCCGACATAACTGAGCGCGCTCTCTGTTATGTCGGTACCGGTAGAACTAAGTCTCAAGCTTGGCGTCTATCGACCGCAAGCGGGAGCGTAATTAAGGCTGCATCGCTGGTTTACGCGATCGGACCGGTCGTTAATGCTAATCGAAGAATCTATGCGATTAGTTATCAAATCGATTTGCCCGAAATGTTTCCGTTGTTTTGGGATTCCAATCCGTTCACGTATTACGACTATAGAGGTGGGGAAGGATTTTTAACCGTCACTGGCGGTAAGTATGGCAATGCTGGGCAAGCGGCTGCTGATGAGAGATTCCACGAAGGCATGATATCTGCCGCTCGTAGTTGGATGCCTGCTTTGCGCAAACTCACCCCTACGCATAAGTGGGCCGTAGATCTGGAGGTGGCATCAGATATGATGCCTGAAAGTGTGGAAGTTTCTAAAAATCCACCAGCTTTTTCCATCCTGGGATTGGGTGCCCTTGGCGTTTTGCCGGGAATGGTCCTCGGCAAAGAAACAGGGGAGAAGATCGCCGGTCTGTGTTCAGTTTAGTGTTATGTAAGACTCTTAGCTAACGTTAATAATCATGTGGGCGAACCCTGTTTTTCCTGCGCCGGTCGTTGTTACACCTACCTGCAAGCGGGCTCCAGTGCCGCTATATGCGATGGATTACTTTTTGCATTTGAGCTATTCTTATTGGCAGGCTAGGTGACTTTGGGTGTCTAACCCTGAAAGACTGAGCACGCTAGACTGTTAAGCCCATGCGGCGCTGGTATCTCAGGCGTCGTTGGCCCTGCCAACCGATCATACACCTAGATTAATTACATTCCGAATTGCGCTAGCCGAAATACTTTTCGGAAATTACATAGTGAGTAAATATCATGTCTCAAGACTTAAAAGCTGCCCTTACAGACTCCAACAGAGTTCTCGGTCTGATCGAGAAAAAGGCGTTGGACGCGGGCGAGCGCAAGCAAGTGATCGAAGACTCGGTCAAATATTGGACCGACCACGTTAATCCTGGATTTCTCCAATACCGCAAATCTGTCAGCACCGACTACACCGCAGTTGAGTGGGATGATGAAGGTGCCGTTTTCCGCGATGTAAATGGAAAAGAGTTCATCGATATGCTCGGTGGATTTGGTATCTACAACGTTGGTCACAGACACCCAAAAGTGCTCAAAACCGTGCAGGCACAGCTGGAAAAGCAAGCGATCCACTCGCAAGAATTGATCGATCCCCTGCGTACATATTTGGCACACATCGTTTCAGAAATCACACCAGGAAATTTGCAATATAGCTTTTTCACTAACTCTGGAACAGAGTCAGTCGAAGCTTGTTTGAAGATGTCAGTCCTCGCCACTGGTCGTCACCATTTCGTCGGCGCTGTCGGTGGTTTCCACGGCAAGAGCCTTGGAGCACTAGGTGGCACCTCCAAAGCAGTTTTCCGCGAGCCGTTCTTGCCGTTGATGCACTGGACTCACGTTCCATTTGGTGACGTCGATGCACTAAAAATGGTCATGGAATGTTCAGACTTCTCCGGTCAACGTGTTGCAGCCGTGGTTCTTGAACCGATTCAGGGAGAAGGCGGGATTAACGTCGCGCCTCCGGGATACCTGTCTGCGGCTCGCCAGATTTGCGATAAGTACGGTGCGTTGCTTGTTTTTGACGAAATTCAAAGCGGTATGGGACGCAGCGGAAAGATGTTTGCTTGCGAATACGATGGCATCGTTCCAGACCTAATGGCACTGGGCAAGGGCTTTGGTGGTGGCGTTATGCCCATTGGTGCATGCGTCGGTACACCCGAGACCTGGAGTAAGTACATTGATAATCCGTTTTTGCATACCACCACTTTTGGTGGCAATCCTCTAGCCTGTGCTGCTGCAATAGCAACTATAAATGTTTTGCTCGAAGAAGACCTGCCAGGGCAGGCCGCTAAAAAAGGCGAATACATGCTCACCAAGCTGGCGGAATTGAGCAAGACTTATTCTTCCGTTTTGAAGGGCGGACGGGGTCGTGGTTTGATGCTCGGCATGGAGTTTTCAGACAACGACACAGGCTACGCTGTCGCTAAAGAGTTGTTCTCACGCAATATCCTCATCTCGGGAACTTACATCAATTCTCGAGTGCTGCGTATTGAGCCTCCCCTTGTTATAAGCTACGAGCAGATTGATCAATTCTTCAAGGCGCTAGAAGCATCGCTTGCAGTCGTGCAGAAGTCTGTTGGTAAACAGCCGGCTGGCGTTGTTAGCTAAGGCGACTTACCTGTTCGTGTTTCCTCAGGCAGCAGTGTGAGTATTGCTTGCTCTTATGACAAAGGGGTCGATCTCATACTCCAGACCCCGGCGTAAAATTATTGCTGGCAACTCTGCTGCTGCTCGAGGGCGTCCCTTAAATTGAACCGCTCGTTTATCGTTTTTCATTTCCAAGCCTTCAGTAATGGAGAACGAAATAATTGGCCACCTGCGTTTTTGCATGGTAACGGACAGCACCGAGCGGAAAAATGTGGAATTCCACATTGCGCCAATACGCACCAAAGCCAAAGAGTCGTTACCTCCAGCTTGCCCAACTGCAATTGCGACAGTTGATTAACTGATAGCCTATCCAGCCGGCTCAACCACACGAATCCTAGAATGGGAGCAAATCTGGATGCTCACTCGCGAGGGTTCGTTATGTCTGACGTTGTAGCCGGCAACACCTATAAGATTCTGGTGAAGGAAATTCATCGATGGCAGCAAGAGTCACTAATTACGGACGACATTGCTGTTTCATTGCTTTCGCTATATGCTCCGGCTCAGTCCGGTAAAAATCTGAGTGGAATTTTGATGACCGTCGGTGCAGTGCTTATCGGTCTTGGGACGATTCTTTTCATTGCTTCCAACTGGTTAACGATGTCTGTGCTTGTTAAGATGAGTTTGATCGTTAGCGCCGTTGTCTCTGCGTACGCTGGCGGCTGGTACTTCAAATTTGAGCCAGGCAACAGACCAAAACTCGGTTCGGCTTTATTGTTGCTCGGCGCTCTTTTATTTGGTGCCGGTATCTGGTTGATATCGCAAATTTTCAACCTTGATACCAATTTTAGTGATGGTACGTTCCTCTGGGCACTGGGTGTTCTGCCTGTTGCCTTATTGACCAGGTCTCTCGCCCTGGGCATTCTTTCTGTCATCCTGACCGCTTTTTGGAGTGGCTTTGCGCAAGATTCGACTTTCAATTTATTCTTCGCCGGTTATGCACGTTTAGTTCCGTTTCTGATGGGCTTACTTTCAGCCCTTTTAATCTCTTATAGGCTTCGCAGTCGGTGGTGTCTTGCGGTGTCTCTTGTGTTCGGCGTCATCTGGGCACTTTCAAACGGATCAGTCACAGCGGTGCTTTCAGTCGGAGTTGCTTGTATCGCTGCTTTCCTTTTGCATGAAGAAAAACATCAGTATTTCGCGCCATTGTACTTATTGACAGGTCTTGTCGTAACACTCGCTTGTTTGACCAGTATGACGTTTGATTTGTGGACCGGAAGCTTCTTCCACCATCTCGACAAAGTCATCGATCTAACTTTTTTTGTCGCTGCACTAGGGGGGCTTATAGGAGTGGCTTGGAAAAAGAAAAATCTTTCCGGTGAGATGATGTTTATGGGACTTGTGCTTTTGTCTGGGCTGCTCCCCTGGTATGGAGCTTTCGACATCGTGCATGCAGTGATAGGAAATGCGGTACTGCTCTCCATGCTCTTGCTTTTGATGTTTGTTAGTTCGGTACGACACAAAAGCCCGATGGTCTTGAATTGCGCCGTTGTCTTCCTCGTGATTGACATAATTTGCCGGTATTTTGATTTCTTTTTCAAGACATTCGACCGTTCACTCTTCTTTGTCGCTGGAGGCTTCGTATTTCTAATTGCTGCGACAATGCTCGAACATAATCGCAGACAACTTTTACAAGGATTTGCAAAATGACAAACACAAGTTCTGAAATCGATGATGCTGCAGCAACAGCAGATGGGTATTCTACCCTTAGGTCCAAGGCGCCAGTCGATCCGCTCCCTGTCATATCTTCCAATGCTTATCGTACTCAGCGCAAACTGTTTATTCTTATCGTTGCTGCTCAAATAACCGCTCTTCTTTGTCTGGCGGCAGTGCATATTTATACTCTTGTAACAGGCACAGAGCTAATCTTGAGCACCGTGCCTGTAGATCCCTGGGACATGTTCAGAGGTAGTTACGTGAGACTCAACTACGATATCTCATGCGTGCATTGCGGCAAAGATTTGAAGAGCGGTCAGCATGTTTTTGTCGTGCTGCGCAAAAACATAGGCGGCGATTGGCGGGCTGTTCAGGTGGCGGAGGAGCGGCCGCCGCAGATTAGAGGCGATGTTTCTCTCTCAGGACGAGTTGACTATTCATATGCCGGCGAAGTCAGGGTCCACTATGGAATAGAGCAGTACTACGTAGCAGATGTTGTAGCCAAGCAACTAGAGCAATCAAAGCCGCGAGTGCTCGTTGCCGTCGATTCATTCGGCAACGCTGCCATCAAAAAACTATTGCCACCAGGTTGATTGGTTATGCCGAGATCGCTTCGCCCTCAAGCGTGGCGACTTCCTCCGCTGCAAATTGCGGTACTGCATTCAGTGCACGCCACCATTTTTGTAATGGATTGGTGCGCAGTGTCCGCTTCAGTTGGTAGTTTCTCCATCGTCTTTCAGTCGGTGGCATAACTACTGCTCTAGCCAGCGAATCAACGGTTTCATGTGGTGCCGAGGGTGATGCAGGCAGGGCATAGTCTCCAAGTTCATGCCAGGCTCCGGCGCCGGGTGAAAGGAGGAGCACACCGGCGTCGTCGTGCTGGCAGGCGACAAACTCCTTCGCCGTTAGATTTAGTCCATCGCGGACAGGATTCACAAGCATGGTATTTGCATGCTTGTAAAGAACAGCCAGTGATTTAGCGGGCAACGGATCTTGTATCCACTCAATCGGTTGCCAGTCTTCTGTACGCCAACGTTCATTCACCGTGAGTGCCATGCGCTGACAATCATCCCAGTAGCGATCGAATGCCTGCAAGCCGGTGCGGCTGCGTCCGCAAATCTGCATGAACGAGATTCGACCATGCCAGGACGGATGTTCCGAAAGGAATCGGTCGATGATGCGCATGCGATCGTAGACAGCTTTTGTATAGTCAGCACGATCGACTGACAAGACGAGATGGCGTCCTGCTGCTTTGTTGATCAGTGCCCTAACTTGAGCATCTGGCTCACCAGCCGCCAGTGTGTGCCACTGATCTTGAGATATTCCCAATGGTGCGACGATCAGTTGAGTCATCAAAGATATATCACCTGGCTTGTCGTATCGCAGTGGACGCGTAATGTAAGAGCTGAGTCCAAAGGATTCAAGCCACTCTTCTTTGCCTGCCGTTTTTGATTGATATATGCGTTGTGTGGATTGTTTAGTTCTTGCATGTGGCATGTGCTCGCGCACAAAGGTCATGAAATTGTCAGAATATTCTTGCGTATGGAAACCGAGAACTCGACTGTTGAGCATGCCAATCGCTAACTCACGCAGAACCGGAACATGCTCTTCGGCGACTGTTTTTGGCCAAGGGATATGCCAAAACAGTGAGACGCGGCCACCTTCCGGGTTGAGGTATTGTGGCAGAAGCGCTAGCTGATAGTCGTTAACAAAATACTTTTTGGATATGCGTTGTTCGTATGCAATGAATTGTCCAAATATGCGATTAAAGTGCTTGTAGTGCGCAAACTCATCTTCGTTGAAGGTCGCGTATTGGGGAAGGTCGTGCATCAACGGCCAGATGAAGTTATTGCAAAAGTGATAATGCCCCTTCACGGTTGATGCACTCAGCTGCGTTAAGAATCGTGGTTCCTTAGCGTTCAGCCCGAGGTTTGAGAGCGACTCATTGGAAAGAAACCACCAGTATGTTTCTGCTATGCGTTGAGACATCCAGGCATTGGCAAGACCGGATGAGACACCACCAGCGACACCGGGGCCTCGGTACGAAATTACGTCCATATTGATACCTTGAGAGGAGTAAAGCCAGTCAGTACCGCGTACTGCCAGGTACGGTGTAGGACGTGACGTTTTCGTCAAGGTTCCGTAAAATTAGTTGCTCAAGTGGAAACATTCCACCTAAATTAATTCGCAGTTTTTATTTTTCTCTCTACGTTTGCTTTGCGAAGACGCTGCTCGAAGGAACCGAAATTACCTTGCATACATTGCCCGTTTTGGAGTCTGCGCAATGTTTTTCTGGCACGAGCTGCAACAAACGGATTGTCATCTTGGCTCAACAGCTGCAGTATTTCAATGTCAGCCTTGTGATTTTCAGCAATGGCGAATCTGACATCAGGATTGGTATCTTGCGCCAGCTGAAACAGAACATCTGAAGTTGTGTCAGGGTGGTCTGCGACAGCGATCTGAATCTCTGACATTTGCAGTGATGGAAAGCTATCTATTGTGGTCGATTGTTCAGCCAGCGAATCTTTCAACTGAGGATAATTAAAATCTTGTTCGTTGATTTCTTGCAGTTGAGGCTGAGTTTGTGCGTAAGTTTGAGCTGACTGCTCGAACAACGCGTCGCACTGCGGTGACGATTCGACCGATTTCAAAGATTCGACCAACTCACTTGGCACCTGGTTTTCGTTAAAGAAAGAAGGGGTGGGTGCTGGCTCGGCAGAGAATGAGCTCGATGCAGTTTTGTCAGTATCGTCTGTGGTGACAATTCCATTCTCGTCAAGATGAGCTGGCTCCCAGCTGCCTTCATAGTGTGGGTAGTTTGCCATGTCTATCGGCTGAGCGGTGTAATTACCGGTACCGTATCCGAGTCGACGCATTTCGAGTGCCGCCTGTCCTTTGTGAATATAGCTTCTGTTCAGGCTCGATCGTGAGCTTTCATTGATTGAGGACCGCAAACTTTCGAGACTCTCGCTGACAGTTGGAGTAAATAGTTGTGCGGCTCGCGAACCGTTAGACCCGGCTGCTGGAAATGCATGCCACTGCCCAGATTGGGTCATTCGAGATTTTATGAGGGAATCAGAAGGTTGTTCTCTTCGCGTGTTCATGCGCCAATATGCCATTCCGTCCTTTCGGGTCTCGGCATCTGGTCTCGGCTTCGGACGGTTTGCTCTTTGCAGTTCGTTGGTTGTCAATTGTTCTAATTCATTGCTCGCTGTACAACACGCACTACCTGTGGTGCCAGTGCCCCTACGGCTATTTATCTGACTAAGATGATTTAAACCATTGTGTTGGTCGTTCGGATCGAGCTTCTCAAACTTATTAGTAAACCAATCAAATAACTTCCACATAGTGTTCCCTCAATTTGTTTCCGGTTTATGAGAGCGGCCTCTCATAATGCTAAAGTTGTTCTTTTTGTCTCTAATAAAGCAGACGCCCTATGGTTTGCTAAGTTCCTCCCCGCAATCTAGCCTAGGCTCTGGCTTTTCGGGTTTCTGCCTTTGTCCGAATCCAGAGTATTATGTGAAATTTTTGTGTAAGTGTTGTCAGTTTCGCGAGCAACCAAGGTCGGATTCGGCTCCGTCCTGATTAGGATTATGCAAATGTTTAATTCCTGCCCAGGCTTTCAATGATTTTTCAATCTGCTCGCGTCTTTTGTCTTCTGATACTTTGAACAAAATCAAATTCATTACGACAACATCAACTAAACCATCTTCCATCGAAGAGAAGGCAAACTTAGGGTTTGTGAATTCTATCGCCATGCCCATGACCATGACCTCTTCGTCGTGTCTGTGTTTCTCGCGTTTTTCAAGATCTTAAACTCTAATTTCTATGAGGCGCACTAATAAAGCTGAATGTTCCAACAGTAGAGGATGACCACGAAAACACAGGCAACCGCATTGAGCGATTCCCTGCGTTAGCGCTATCAGGACGGTGTAAGTCCGTTTAAGCCGTTTTTATGCCCGTTTTACTCATATTCGCGACTAACACTCTATGCTCGGGCGAACGCCCTCGAAATTAAAGCTAGGCAGAAGATGAATACGGCCGAGCCAAGAATTGCCGGTAACAATGCTATGCCTGCAAGATGTGGACCGAAGCTGCCAAATAAGTTGCCACCAATCCAGGCCCCGATGATACCAACTACCGCCGAGACGAGAAAACCGCCAGGTATTGCGCCCGGAACAAGAAGCTCACCAATCCAAGCACAGATTGCCGCCACAATTAGAAAGCAAATGAAACCCAAAATACTCATTTTAAATTACCTCTGTATCGTTCAACGTCACTTATGAACGACAGAGATTTGTAATTGTTCCCAAACTTTAGGACAGAAGAACGCCAATTGGTGAGGCAATCAATCGCCCTGACCTTTTCTTCGCTATGAGTTCTTCGTAGACTTTTTCGTAACCGTCAACCATATGCTTCACTGTGAATAGGCGATTTACATGCTCGATGCAGTCGGTACGGTTTATGCCTGCAATCTCTGGAAAACGGCTAATCAGCTCTGTTACGCTTCTTGCGACAATGGCTGTTTTCTTGTCAACCAGGATCTCGCTAACAGAGCCGCGTTCCATCGCCATTACGGGCGTTCCTGAAGCAAGAGCTTCCACCATTACTAGACCAAACGGCTCGTCAAAATTGATTGGATACACCACGGCTAGTGCTCTGGCGTAGAGTTCGCGTTTCTGTTCTGCGTTTACTTCACCCACATATTCTGCTTTCGGATAGGCATCAAGTCTAGGTTTTACGTGCACATTGAAATAAGCGCGGTCAGCGTCATCGATCTTTCCTGCTAGTTTAAGAGGTAGGTCTAGGGCTTTAGCTATGTCAATTGCCTCAGCTGTACCTTTGTCTTTGCCTAGCCTTCCGATGAAGAGCAAGTAATTGCGCTCATTCTCCGGTGCAGATTTGAAGTCTCTTGTTTCTATTCCGTTGTATACGGTTGCCACGTAGTTCAAGTCGTTCGGGTAATTTAGCGAGCGATAGGCATCACTGATGGAGACAAACGGCAGATATTTGTAGGCGAGATAAATGTCTTTGCAGTAATCTTTGACCGGGTTGTGGTTTGTAGATAGTACAGCCGGACGGATATTATCTAAAAATGGAAATGCGTGATAACCCAAGTGATTGTGCACGATGTCAAATTCATCTTGGCGATCTGTCAGCTTCAGGCAAGTCTTCATATCATAAGCAGACCATTGCGTCGGTTTGCTGTTGGGATCTGTTCTGAGAGGATGTGAAACAGTTGGGATCAATCGCGCGCTTGTTTTTGAGTTTGCGGTGGCAAAAAGCGTTACATCGTGACCGCGCCGAATGAGTTCTTCCGTTAACAGATGCACTACAAGTTCGGTGCCGCCATATCCTTCTGGAGGCACACTCTCTACATTCGTTGCTACTTGCGCGATTCTCATCTCTTCTCCCGCGGCATTTGCCGCATACCTACATTTAAAAACAGAACAGACCAGACTGCTTGAAATTCCTCAGGGCACCAAGCTTATGCTCAGCCCGGATGGACCCCGAACCGGCGCCGTTTGTTCCGCGGGAAATCTCAATTGAACCGATTTATTTCTTTAATTTGCTTCATAAGTGCGAGCCGTTTTGACCTTCGTGAGAGCTGAGGATGTGCGTTGTAGCACTTGTCGACAGTGTTCGCTTTGCAAAGATCGATTGTGTATAGCGATTGCCTTAGTAAAGGCTGATGCACTGTGGCTCTGGCGCGAGAGCATAGTGCTATTAGTGTTTTGCGTATATGCAACCTTGTAAAATCATATGAACTCCACGCAATTAAAGATCGCCATTTTTTGGGTAAGGACTCATACTGATGTCAGTTGCGTTGGAGCGTGTGGCGTTTCTCCTTTCGCGCTGGATACCTTTTAAATACGAACAAATTAAATAGTTCGTCTGCGGCACGGTAAATTTTTTACGGAGCTAGAGTTGCGTATGACAAAATCATCCTCCTGGTCTGGGTTTGAAACAGCTGTTGCTGAAGCCGTTTCTCGGCATCAGTACGCAAAAGCGTCGACGATGTTGAAGGACGCTTTGTTCTCTGCCAGAGCGAGGGATGAGGTCGATCAGCGACTCTGTAAAAAAGTCGATGAGATGGCTGCTTTCCATTTGAGCAAAGGTGATTTTCAAAACAGCGCATCACTTTATCGCGCTCTGCTTGAACTGAAACAGCGAACGCTCGGCAGCGAACATCCTGAAACAGAGAGCACGCTGCAGTCATTGCGAAAGGTTCTTGGTGCTGCTGGTAGCCTTTCTCCCCGCGCTTGCGCTTAATGTGATCTGAGTTTATTTTGGGCTCCGTTTCGTAAGTCCTCTTAATGTCGGAACTTCTTTGACTTGAATTTCGGCATCGTGATCAAGAGCGAATCTTTATCACAAGAGGTACTGACGTGGAGCACGCGATTTCATTAACGTTGAAGACTATCATTGAGATGTGCGACGGTTTTTTCAAACTGCTTCCGAACATCTTGATTGGTACTGCGGTCTTTTATGTCTTCACTAAACTCGCCGATGTGGTTCGACGCATCGTCGTTGCTGTTGGTGTTCGTGCTCGGCTCGACATGACGCTATGCCAGGCTCTTGGCAGTCTCTCTTCAGTGGCGACCACAGTTTTTGGTTTGTTGATTGCGGCGACTATCATTATTCCTTCATTTAAGGCATCGCATCTCATCGCCGGGTTGGGCATTACCTCTGTGGCGGTTGGTTTTGCCTTCAAGGATATTTTGCAGAACTTCTTTGCCGGACTGCTATTACTCTGGCAAAAGCCCTTCAAAATAGGCGACTACATTCGCACGAAAGATTTCGAAGGTACGGTTTTGCAGATAGACATTCACTCTACGAGAATCGTTTCCAATAGCGGGCAGTTGGTTGTGCTGCCGAATGGTGACGTATTCACGAACCCGATCGTTATCAATACTGCTCACGAAGGTCTGCGCCAACATCTGACGGTGGCGGGACCGACGTCAGTTCCATTGGAAGACGCGCGCGCACTTATTTTGAAAACGGTTCAAGAGACAGAAGGCGTATTGAAGACTCCCGCGCCAAAGGTTTACTTGGCTGCGGTCGATCTCGATGCGCCGAAATTTGAAGTCTATTTCTGGTGCAAGCCGAAAGAAGAAGAGATGTCTGGCAGCCTTGACCGAGTTGCTACTGCGATACGGTCTGTAACGAAGCAAGCGGTCAAAGCGCAGCCGTCGGATTTTCCAGTGCCAGGACAGCCAGGACAGCCAAGACAACCAGGGGAGCGTATTTCAGCCGGTCCAAATCCTCAGGTTCAAAACCTTGCGATGCGGAGCGCTGCACCGCAAAGTAAGTACTAGTGTTCCTGCCCCGAACATTGCAAAAAGATAATAAAGCCGGCAACAAAAACAGTAGAGGCAGCGTCTCGAGAATCATGACGCAGATACTCCAGTGAGAGAGCGCAGGGATGCGTTTTACCGCGGGCAGCACCGGTTCTGCGACCAGCTGAAAAGTCAAAAATTGAGCAACGGGCAAACCGATTGAATCGCTAAATGAATTAAGCGAGCGCGATTTTAGTGCGCTGCGACTGGCTGCGGTTCGTGCGGATAAGCATCGGCAAGCGCTGGTGCAACGGGAGTCCACAGCAGCTCCCTTTGGGCTTTACTCGAACTGACGACGACAGAACGTGTAAGAGCTTCGGCGAAGAGCCCAAGCGATTTCTGCGCTTCCTCTAGTGGCCATGATTGCACTTTTGATGCAATTCCCGATCTTTCAGCAACTACTAACGCAACATCGTGAACCGATATCGCTTCGCCGGCACTGCCATTAAATACGGTGCCTGGTGCTGCCAGAGCCAGTGCTCTGACATAAAGATTGGCGAGATCTTGTACATGTATAAGTGACCAATGGTTGGTTCCGGTACCGACATAACGCACGACTCCATATTTGCGTGCATGTTTGAACATGTCGCCGATGATACCGCGGGTGCCACCATAGACCATGGCCGGGCGGATCACACAACTTTTGACTCCCGCATTCGCCGATTCTATATAAATCTCTTCCACGGCTGGCCGCCATGCCACTATCGGTGCTGGAACCAGAGCCGCCTCTTCGGTAATTGCTTGTGAGCCGGTAACGTGCCCGTACACCCAGACTCCGCTCGTGTAAATCAGGTGTTTTTGAGTGCCCTGAAGCTTAGCGACCAGTGCTTTTGCCAGCGCTTCTTCCACAGCCGGACAGTCTTTTTCGTAGGTGAAAGCCGTGTGAATAGTTGCATCGTGTTTCGCTGCTTCGGCAGACAAGGCTTCTGGTCGCTTGATGTCGCCTTCGATGGCTGTAACACCAACCGATTGAAGCTTATCGGCTGATGCATTCGAACGAGCGACCGCCGCTACTTCGTGTCCTGCTGTCAAAAGAGCCTGAGCCAGGGATTCGCCAATATAACCAGTGCCGCTGGTCAACAAGACTTTCATAAGCTTACTCCGACCTTCGGGTTTCGGCCACAACTTCATTCTACTGCTTGCCGTTCAGGCACTGCAGGTCTTAATTGTTGCTTTCGAAGTCTTCGTTGTCGAAGTCCATGCCGCCACCTTGTGCGTACAGACTCTGGTAGGTTTTTTCTTCTTTAATGGCACCGATTACAGCCGAACACTTCGTGATGCATTCCTTTTCGGTCCATGACTGTTCGGCTTCCTCGACCACGATCTCCAGTTCGATCAGGTCTTCCATGTCTCGCCATATGGCTATGAGACCGAAGGTCAATTCGAAAGATTCACCCTTATGCTCTTTTCTCTCTTTGCTGGTCGCGGTTAATTTACACAGTTCATAGTTCATTTTGCTGAGAGTCCAGCCCCCAGCTTTTAACGCCGTGAGGAGCTCGTCGACGATATCGTCGATATCCATGTAGAACTCTCGTTTCATCGAGCAATGATTCATGGTGTGTGCTCTTTCTGAAGTGCTATTGAACTGACGCTTTTACTTTGTCTAGGGCGATTTCCTGGTCTTGTCCCTGTTGGCGCAACCATCCATCAATTAGTTTCGCGATTCCGGCATCAACGCTTTGATGCTCGAGAAGCAGGTGCCCCTTATTTTTAAGGATATTGAGGGAAGTTTTGTCTGCACAACCCATCATAGATACTAGATCGGGGATCGACTGTGGTTTGAAAACGGCATCTTTGTCTCCGGCGATGATTAACATCGGCATCGTAGACGGTAGATTAGACACGTAGCGAAGTGTCTCGCGGTTAGTGATGTCGGTTTTGAAAAGATCGACCGGGCTCATTTTCCGCATGATTAGCGGATCCTTCAGGCAAGCAGCAGTGAGGTTACGGTCGGTGGACAAGTATGGATTGATATAAGGTTCAAGGTTGAGTTCCTTGTTCGGACGCCAAAAGCTCGTGACGAAGTCTTTTGGCCAACGCAGGCGTGGATGCAACCAGCGCTTATAGCACGGACCGGAGACGATAACGCCGTCGACCAGATCTGGTTTGCTTGAGGCTAGCCAGATGGCGAAATTGGCGCCGAGGCTTTCGCCTAAAGCGTAAATCTTGGTGTTTGGATTTTCGCGCCTGAGTGTGTCAGTGAGGTGCAATAGATCGTCTTTAGTCTGGGAAAAGTGCACCTTGTTGTCGCCGTGGAAGTCTTTCGACTCTGTCTTCCAGCGTCCAAACCCGCGCATATCTTGCGCGTAGAAAACATATCCTTGTGACGCCATATGGCGTGCGAAATCGTCAAAAGCTGAGGCGTAGAACGTGAGCCCGTGGACTGCAACAATGATTCCCTTAACCGGGACAGCAGGATCTTTCCAGATGTATATCGGCACGTTCATCTTCTTGCCGATCTCCGGATAATCTTCCCGGATTGGCTCAGACAAAGCTTTTTGAGGTGTTGAGACCAGAGCGGTTGTTACAGCTGCGGACAGGGCGGCGCCGTATAAAAAATTTTTCCACATAGGACGGGCTGGCAATTTCGGATTCCTCTTTCCATTCTTGATCAAACATCTGAATTGGAACAGTGATGTTTATTGGCAAAAAATTGCCGATGTCTGGTATCCAAGAGATCCTCAGAAGTTTGACAGAAATCGGAAAAATCAGCCACTCATGACAACCGGCGGGACGGACTATTCACAAGACTTGTAGCCTAAAGAGGTATTTATGTTAGACCTCTCTTCGCCGCAACCGAAAATAATGACGATACTGTAATGTGCGCAGGACGCCATGCTGTCATGGGCCGATCAAAAGAAGTCCAACTGTCTCTTTATCGAAAAAAGAATCGGTGATATTTTTGTGTTTCACCACTCCTTTACTTGGTAGCTCGCTGGTTTTTTCATTGATCACATCGAATCCGGATATCCAAACTGATACTCTAGGCGCCTCCCAACCCGTTTTGAGAAACAAACGTGTTTTCGTAACTGGTGCTAGTGGATTAGTCGGTTCGGACTTTGTCGAAAGATTAGTAGCCGAACACGGTGCATGTGCTGTCGCTGCCGTTCGTGCTACCACTAACACCGCGGCTTTAAATGCACTGGCAGCGCGCTTCAGTGACCGCCTCTCAATTGTGGAAGCGCCTCTGGATGACGAGGACAAGCTCGCTGAAGCGATGCTTGGCTGCGATGCTGTTGTGCATTCAGCGGCCACAATTGATCCTAATGGTAATGGAAAGAACTTACGCGCCGTAAACGTTGAAGGTACTCGCAACACCCTGAACGCTGCTATTAAAGCTGGCATCAAGCACTTCGTGCATATAAGCAGTCTCTCGGTAATTACTGGCGAAGAAGACAAATACAATGTCTCCGAATCGGAACCGCTGAGACATTGTCGCGAAGCTTACGCTAACTCGAAGATCGATGCCGAACTTATCGTCATGGCCGAAAAGGAACGTGGGCGAATCGAAGTGACAGCATTGCGCCCCGGATTTATATACGGTCCTCGCGAGCAAGCCTGGATGCCGCGCTTGATGCAAGCTTTGAAGCAAGGGCGAGCGCTTGTGGTTGGTGGTGGCGTAAAACAGACCAACGTCATCTACGTTAAGAACTTGTCGCGCGCCATAATCCTTGCGCTACTGAATAAAGTTGCTTATGGGCAGGTTTACAATTTGACCGATGGCCAAATTGTGACGAAAAAACAGCTGTTTGACACAGTTGCCGATGAACTTGGACTGCCCCGTGCCCGTATTCATGTTCCAGTAGGTGTCGCGAAATTGCTGTGCGAGATGTCGTCTTTGGCGGCACCATGGGCGCCACCGTTTGTGGAGCCTCTTCTTTCTCGGTATTCGCGACCAGCATTTCGGTTGGCAGCAGTGAACCAGGGCTTTGATATCTCCAAGGCCGAGCGTGAGCTTGGATATACGGACCGCATTCCGTTTGCCATCGGTATGGCCGAGACACTTGCCGTTTGGAAAGACAAGCTGCCTGTTTGACTGCATAGTCTAGTTCCGAGCAAGAAACCGCGAGTTTGAGCTTTTGAACATTACGTCCAGCATTGAGCTCATGAATTGAGCGTCTGCATTCGATAAGCATGAGCTTGAGGGTCATATCCGCTCGAAACCCTTTATCAGTCAATCACGGCAAGAATTTAACTTGTTTGCCTAAATTAAAATGGACTATCCTGGACCCTCATGGCTGCAAAGCCGTGCGGAGCCGGCAAAGCAGAGCATTTGCTTGTTTCGGTGAAACCGCACTGCTTAAAGTGAAAGTGAAGGCGTTTCTTTGATTAGACGGGTATAAGAATTCTAGAGGCGATGCTTCGCGCTTGGCGTGAGCAGAGTTGATTCGTCATATAATCGGCCTTCGGGGCATTTAGGCAACGATTACGAGCATGGTTCCTGTATTTACCGGACATTTATCAGCTAGTCACGGGCTTCTTCCGGCATTCAAAGGGCTCTGCTCCATGCCGGCCGTGCCTTCGGGGGTGTTGATCATTCGCACTCCCCAAGATGAAGCCGAGCTGGCAGTTTCCGACCAGGGCTTAATTGTAGGGGCGATTATCAAAGGTAAAAGCGAGCAGGGGCTGTTTGCACTCAAGAAAATCTTGGATTGGAAGACCGGCGAGTTTGCGTTCTTCGATATAAACGAATATCCGGACACTCATATCAAGAAGACTCTTCGTATGGACATGCTGAGCATTGTTCGTGGCATCGAAGGAGCGTCCGGCGGCGCCGCTGCTCCGCAAGGTGCCCCTGCAGCCTCTCCGCAAGTTGCTCCTCAGGCCCCGCCTCCCGCTCCCATGGCTGCTCCTCCTGTGCCAAATTATCAACAAGCGCCGGTTCAGCCTGTAACCTACCAGTCACCTCCGCAGCAGCCGATGCAAGCTCAAGCTCCTCAGCAGTCTTTGTATGGAGGTGCTGGATACAGCCAACAGCAGTCAGTTATGCCCCCCAAACCACAGGCGCCGCCGACTGCTCCACCGGCTCCGATGGCATCCTCTCCTGCTCCGGCAGCAAAGAAAAAAGCTAGAAAATTTGCCTCGACGAACTTTGCCATGGACGTCTTTTCAGGGGATGAGAACCCAAGTCTGCAAAAGAAGTCTGACGATAAAGTCGATGATCTAATGACCAATTTGTCAGACCTCAATCGCCTTGGACCTTCCAACATGGGTGCGTCCTCTGGCAATCCACGTTCAACACAATCTTCGATGTCTACTTCTCAAACTTTTAGAGGCCCAGGTTCATCTGTTCCAGCACCGGATGGATTGATGCCACCATCCGGATTGATGCCACCGGCCGGTTTAATGCCACCATCAATGGCATCACAACCGGCACCACCGACTGTTCCTGCATCGTCACATGCTAGCGCCATGAGCGAAATCCAACGTCAGGCAATTGCAGATGAGGCAGCTTTGCGTCAGTCGATGGCAAACATGCCTGCAGCTATGCCACCTGCCAACTATCTACAACCAGCTGCTGCCAGTATGAGTACCAGTCAGGGGGCGCCTGCTGCCGCTTTGCCAAATCTTATGGGACAGGGCAATTCAGGCGGTTATCCAGCCTCGGCAACTTCTGTTTATAGCCCTCAGTCTGCACCGCATGCGGTGCCTCAAACACCTGCTGCTCCAGCAGCATCAGCGCTGCCGCCTTCCGCTCCGCAACCTGTACCTGTGCCAACGGCACCGGCTCCATTGCCGCCAGCGGCTCCTCAAGCACAAGCCGCTTCTCTGCCTCCTGCGGCACCGCTTCCTCCGACTGCCCAAAAGAAGGGAAAGCCTGAGGTCACGGCCACTCTTATCGAAGCACCTATTTTTACTGATGATGCACTGTTTGAAGGCGGTCTTACTACAAGCTTGCCAGATCCTGCGTCCTCTGGTTCATTCAATGCCATGCAACAATCCCAGTCTGGCGGATTTGCACCCGTACCCCATCCGGCGCAGACCGGCACCAGAAATGACGCGGCGCAGTCGGGCACCAATTACAATGCGGTGCAGTCGGGCACCGATTACAATGCGGTGCAGTCGGGCACCGATTACAATACGGCGCAGTCGGGCACCAATTACAATGCGGCGCAGTCAGGCACCGATTACAATGCGGTGCGGTCAGGCACCGATTACAATGCGGTACAGTCCGGCACCAATTACAATGCGGTACCGCAGGCTAGTATGTCGGGAACTGACTACAGAGCTGTGCCGCAGTCAAGCTTAGAATCTATGGATATGACTCCGTCGAGCATGTCAATGAGGCATGCTGCTGGTGGCACAAGCGGTTCCAACTACCAGGCTGCCGAATCTTCCTCTGAAGCTGCATTTAGTTCAGCGCCGTCTTTTGGTCCTAACTCCGATGCTCAGCGCACGACAACTAGTGGAAAGAGTCCCGGCTCATCAATTTTAGAAGCTATGAAGAGAAGACAGCTTGGTCTGTCAGATGAGCCTCGTGCCGGTGCCAATCGTTCACCGGAAGCAATGGACCCTCGGCTGCCGGAACCGGAACCTCAAGGTTATTCAAGCGCCGCTGATTCGTCGTCTTTGATGTCATCCAATCCATTGCCCGGTGCACCACTGCCTCCTCAGGCACCATTTCCGCCGCAGGCAAAATTTGAACCAGTGCCATCATTGCTTCGCCGTCCAGAGCCTTCGCCTGCCTTTAAATTGCCTGATGCTGCGGCTGCACCAGGCGGATTGCGCGGTGCGCCTCTTTCTCCTGAGTCTATTGATCCCTTAAGCTCGGCTTCTCTTGACTCAATAAGAGCTCCGCGCGATTTTGGCCAGGGCGCTGCCGGTGGTGGCATACCAGGAGTTGGAAATCCCCAGGCACTAGTAGAGACACATAGTCTCGCCGAACCTCTAGGCCTGCCGGAGGGCCGTTCCGGACGCATGCGTATGACCAAGCCTGGCACCCAGGCTGACAACCGTTCGTTCTTCGAAAAGAACAAGATGCTCGTCATTATCGGAGTGGTTCTTCTTATATTAGTGTTGGTTGGCGGTATTGTCGGTGCCTTGTTCGCTTTCCATATTATTTCGATCAATCCGCCTCACTAATGTATTGATGCGGGTTTTGCGGCGTTCTTAATATTGCGTTTATAATTATTGACTATCCGGCCAGGAAATGAATAATGGTCATATAGTCAATTGTTTGTCCGGTGTTATTGTCATGTGCGAGCGCGAATATATGCTTCCAACTATCCAAGGATTCGTTGCCCACGAGTCTCGGAGGTGTGTTGCTTTTGCGCTGATCACTAACTAATAAGTTCAGTCTGCAGAAGTTTCAACCTCCCACTCTAAAAGAGCCGGGAGGTTTTTTTATCGCATTTTTCGCATTCGCAACGGCCCAATTGTCTTTGCGCCGCCACCACTACCACCAACTATTCACCACAATCATCAAATCAATCACCATTTTCAGGAACAAAGAACCATGAACGCAGTAGAAGTGAACGATCTGAGAAAATCCTTTCAATTGAAGAAGGGGAGTTTCTTCAACCGCACAACGGTTGAGGTTCCGGCTGTGCACGGTATCGATCTCTCGGTCAAAGAGGGTGAGTCTGTCGCCTTCATCGGACCAAATGGCGCCGGCAAATCTACGACGATCAAGATCTTGACTGGCATCATGCGTCCAACTTCCGGTTCGGCACAGGTGCTTGGCCTGACGCCGTGGCGCGATCGCAGTCGCCTCGCTCACAAAATAGGTGCGGTCTTCGGGCAACGATCTCAGTTGTGGTATCACTTGCCACCACAAGATTCGTTCGAACTCTTGGCTCGCATCTATAACCTGCCGAAAGCAGACTTTGCGAAACGGCGTGACATGCTGATTGAGCGTTTTTCGCTCTCTGAGTTTTTGTACACTCCGGTGCGCAAGCTATCACTCGGGCAGAGAATGAGAGCCGAAATCGCAGCCAGTCTCCTGCATGCACCTCGGGTCATATTTCTCGATGAGCCGACCATCGGACTCGATGTAATAGCGAGGCAGGAACTGCGCGATCTGATTCGTGAATGGAATCGAGATGAAGGGATAACGGTCTTTCTGACTAGTCACGACGCAGGCGATATCGAAAGCGTTGCACGGCGAGTAATCGTGGTCAATCACGGACGTGTCGTTCTCGACGATGATGTTGCCACTGTGCGGCGCAAGCTTCTAGGCACCAAAATCATCGAAGCCAAGTTCCAGGACCAACCGCTCTCGCTTGTAATGCATGGTGTGAAAGTGCTCAATCACACGGGCTACACAATGAAGCTCGAGGTAGATACGGATAAGGTGAATATCGATCATGTCACTCATGCAATTCTGAGTGCTGGCCGGGTGCTCGACATAACCATCGAAGATCCGCCCCTGGAAGACGTTATTGCTCACATCTACAGCAACGCGCATGAAGATAAGGCAGAGACTGAGGTTCTCCCCCTCGGGAGCGGTGACGATTGTCAGTTCAAGGTTGCTGCCCGTTAGTTCGGGCGGCAATACCTGACCTCAATTAAGTCGATTCAGGCGAAATGAAGTGGGGCTGAAACTGGTTGCACCCGGTTTCGATTAACCATGGCATTTGCAATGCAAAGGATATTGAAATGAACTCTTTTCAAAAGTATTACTGGGTGGCTTTCACATCGGCACGCTCTAACCTTGCGTATTTTGGCGAGGTGACAGGTCGAGTTATTTTTCTCGCCGTCATACTCTTCATTTTTTTGTGCCTCTGGAAAGAGACTTACGGTGTATCGCAAGTGTCGAGCCTTGGTGGTTTGTCTATCGCACAAATGCTCTGGTACTTGACGATTACCGAAGCGATCGTCCTATCGGCCCCTAAGGTCACTCAAACTGTGGACGAAGATGTGCGTACTGGTTCGTTTGCCACATATCTGGTGCGTCCCATGTCTTATCCTATATATAGGTTGGCGTCTACTTTTGGTGAACGTCTGGTCCGCTTTGCCACAAATCTGGTGGCTGGCGCAGTTGTGACGGTGGTGCTTGTTGGACCGAGCGGTTTCAACTTGAGCGGACTGGCTCTGCTTTTGTTTGCGTTGCCACTTGCCTTCACCATCGATTTCCTGGGTGCGTTTTGGATAGGGCTTGGCGCCTTCTGGATGGAAGACACAACTGGCCTCTTCCTGCTGTACTCACGCATGACGATGCTGGTTGGCGGTGTGCTGGTGCCCATCGAGCTATATCCGCAGCAAGTGCAGGGGCTGTTGAAGGCACTTCCGTTTGCCAACGTCGCATATGCGCCGGCAAAGCTTTTCGTCAATCCGTCCTTAACCGATTTGCGGATAGTCTTGCTGCATCAGCTATGTGGTGTAACTGCTCTCGGAGCTGCTGTTTATTTCACTTATCGATTCGCTCAACGACGTGTATTCGTCAATGGAGGCTGAGATGAACAAACTAATAGACTGGCTTTTACTTGCCGGTGCCTACGTGCGCTTAAACCTGCGATCGCACCTCGAATATCGGAGTGCCTTCGTCAGCCAAGCAGTGGCGATGTTCGTCAACAACTCGATATGGTTGATTTTTTGGTCGCTGTTTTTCAAGCGTTTTCCCGTCTTGCACGGATGGGATATCAAAGACGTGATCACCATATGGGCTGTGAGCGCCTCCGGGTTCGGAATTGCTGCCACTCTCTGCGGCAACGCGTTGAGTTTGCCGACTATCGTGATGCGCGGTCAACTCGATGCCTGGCTGCTCTATCCACGGGCTTTGCTGCCGCATCTGGTGCTTGGCAGAATGAGTGCGACAAGCGTTGGTGATGCTATATTCGGTTACCTGGTCTATTTGATCTTTGTGCGACCGGATTTAGAGCATTATCTCTTGTTCTCGCTCTTCACTCTGACTTCGGCTACGCTCTTCCTCGGATTCTTCGTGCTGACCGGAAGCCTAAGCTTCTTTGTCGGAAACGCGGAATCAATCGCGGAACAGTGGCGATTCTCCCTCATCACCTTCAGCACCTATCCTTCGACACTCTTTCACGGAAGTGTGAGAGTTGTTCTCTTCACTTTGATTCCGGCGGGTTTCGTAAGCTATCTGCCTGTTGATGCATTGAAGACTTCGTCAATTTCCTTGACCCTAATCACAGCGCTTGGCGCGCTGGCGATGATGTTGATTGGAGTTCTGGCATTCTATGTCGGATTGAGGCGATATGAGTCTGGAAACATGATGGACATGAAAGGGTAGCAGGCGCTTACTTTTGAAAGGAAGTGGTGTCTGTCTGACGGGGATTCGTCTAAAGCAGTCGAAACGATTGGGGCACTCATTTTGTGAGTGCCCCTTCGCTTCGTCCACGAGTACTTAAAATTGTTAGTTCTGGAGGTACAGATCAGTTAATTTCCCTGGCTCGAATGTCGCGAGCAGTTGCGCTCAACTGCTCATCGAATGCGCCGCCCCAATGCACTGCTTTTGTTGGTTGCACGTCGATGGTTAGCGTTTCCAAGTTGATTAGCTTTACGCCTTTGCCCCCACTTGCCAATCGGTCGGCATAGCTTATAGCTCGTTGGAAGCTTTCGAACGAGGCTTGAGTGCTGTTGTGCAGTACGGTCCAGTGAGGTGTATTAGTCATGTTTATCTTTCGCGAGAGGATTTTAGATTGTAGACTTTCCGTTACACAAAGAGTTCCCCTCTGGAACATTAAAAGAATTCCGCTTTAGGACTGTGTTTTGTGCGCTAGCCGATTTTGGCAGTAGCTCATGCTCTAGAATGTCTGCGCGGGCTATTCGCGAAGGCGTAATGCTACTGGCTGGTGGTGGCAGTGGCAGCCTTTTCCGCCGCAATGAATTTGGAACCCAGTTAACTTATTGGCGGGTGCAAATGAAATATGAAACGTTGTCCGTGGAACTATTCTTTGCTTCGTGCACCGTTCCTGCTGGCAAGATAAGCGCATCGCCTTTCTCGAGTGGGTATGATTGTTCTTGTATTAGAAAGATGATTTGTCCGCTTTCCACAACGATGTATTCATCGTGTGGGTGCGAGTGTTTGGAATAGTATGCGCCGGGCCGATCGCTCCACGAAAAGATTTTATAGCCGTCTTTCGCTAAAGCCGCGTGAATCGCCGCCGAGTTTTTCAGGTCGGCATATTTCCCTTTTAGTAGTTTGGGCGACACGCTCGGTCCCTAATATGAATATGGAAGATTGACTATGAATATGTAAGTGCGAGATTGTGGCTCATTTTGCTGGTTGAGCCGGCGGAGGTGCCGATGTCTTTGTCGCCTCATTGATAATGTCGCCGAACATTTTCTCTATAAACTTTGCACCCGCAAACAACACGATCGCACCAAGAATTGCAGTAAAAATTACAATCTTGAAAGTCTTCTGAAGATAACTCTGTATTTTTTCATTCATAGTTGTAGCCTGTACCGCAAACCGAGCTTTTGTCACTATACCACCTCTTGGCCGACTTGTAGTTTTTGTATCAGGCGGGCCTCAAGTGGTTCGAGAACGTACTCGAAAGGCGAGAAGACTTTCGCCTCCTCGCCTTCGATTTGTTCGGTCTTGCATTATGCTGCGTACTTAGCCAAGAAACCGAGTCGCCGTGCTTCGTTCAGGAAATACTGAAAGAGCCATCCAGTGAGTGCCATGTAGATCAGGTTAAGAACGACTGGGCACCACATATAGTGAGACGACAATGTTCCGGTGCTGAGTATCTGCCGCATGCCTTCGAAGATGTACGATGATGGGAACACCATAGAAAGCACTTGCATCCACTGTGGGAGCACGGAGATTGGGTAGAAGACTCCGGATATGGGCTGGATCAAGAATGGAACAGCCCAGGCCAGTGCCTCAGCTGGCGGACCCCAACGCAGGATAAATCCTGTCGTTAAAAGACCGAGCCAGCATCCCATTAGCATAAGGTTTGCAAACAAGAACGCGAGGCCAACACCCAGCTGCAATAAACTAAATTGATAGAACATTGCAGCGATCACACCCAGCAAAACCATTACGAGAATCGATTGAACGAGTCCCATAAAGTAAGCTGCACCAACGTATTCGATTGTTCTAATTGGTGCAACGAAGATGTTCAGCAAGTTACGTGACCAAACGTCCTCCAGAAACATAATGCTTACCGCGTGTTGTGCTCGGTACAAGACATTCCAGAGAATGGTTGCACCGATCAAGAAAGTGATCATCGCCGGAACGGCGTGGCTCACCTTCAGCATGTAGATAGACAGGAATCCCCACACGAAGAGATCCATCAAGGGCCAGAAGAATACGTCCATGGCACGGAAAGAGTTCCGAGAACACACGAACATGTACTTAATCAAAAGCCCTTTGATTACTCGCATATTCATTTTATTTTTTTTCCTTCATATCAGTGAGTTAGGCAGTCGCAAGCCGCCGACACCATCAACCGACGCCGAGAGCATGAGATATCGCGAGGAACTTTTATTCCGAGATTCTATGATCTGGCGATTGTGATGAAGACTTCTTCGAGAGAGTTGCTTGCAAACTCGTCCAGTATTTGTGCTGTTGTGCCTTCGGCTATGACTTTGCCTTTTCGCATAAAGACAATTCGGTCGCACATCTCGTGCACGTCGGCCATGTTGTGGGACGTGTTGATGATGGTCATTCCATTTTGCTTTTGCTGTTCCAACAAAATCTTTCGAACTTTGTCGGCTAGGTCAGGGTCAAGGCTGGCCGTAGGTTCGTCCAGCAACAACAATTCCGGATCGGTCAGAAGCGCTTTACACAGGTTTAGCCTTGTCTGCTCTCCAGAAGACAACGATCCCGTCATCTTGTTGCGCAGGTGTGTTAGCTCGAACATTTCGAGTAACTCGGCGGCCCTCTGTTTGTCGTTCTGAACTCGGTAAATTTCACCAAAGACGTGCAGGTTCTCCCATACTTTCAAGTTGTAGGGAAGGAACTGGTAGGCTGAGGCGAAATTCATTCGTTTAAGAATTTCCGTTCTGTGAGTTTGCAGGTCGCGATCGAAGACGCGAATACTGCCACTGGTAGGCGTAATGAGTCCGAGCAACATGAACAACGTGGTCGACTTACCGGCACCGTTGGCGCCGAGCAAACCAAGAATTTCACCTTTTCGAACATCAAAAGAAACGTCGTGTACGGCAGTCGATTTGCCGAACTCTTTGCGCAATGAGCGCACTTCCATAACATTGTGATTCATAGCACTTGCTCCAAATAGCTTATGTGGGGAAAGCCAGAAATGACAGAAAGCGGCGCACTGGCGCTGCAGGAGGATATGGCTGTCAATCTGACATGGGTCAGACGCGCATCCTCTGTGCAGGTTAGTTATCGCCGCTCATTCAAGTCTAGGACCGTCACGAACATCAAACCACGAGCAAACAAAGACTGCGACTTAATGGTGGTAGGGCACCAATCTCATTGGCAGTGATCTCATTTGTTTTTCTCCGAAATGGGAGGGGGCTGAATTTCTATCCTAGCTTACGTCAATAAACAACGCAAGATGGAACTTTTTTGTTTTGCTTTATTTTGCAGCAGAATATTTTTGAAAGAGCTGTGTTTATCTGTGTTTTGCATGCTAGCAAATTTTTGCAATAGCGAGATTGTTCAAATTTTTCGACATACTAATGATGTGTGCTGACGCGAAACGCTTCCTCGGCAGAGCCAGATGACAGCAAAAACGATGAGGAAGTCCAAAACGAAAGGCAAATCGCAATAGACTAGTTACCTTTTGTGGACCTCACTGGCTTCACTGGTTTTACTGCTAAAGCTGCATCGCCACCAGTCCAGAGTTTGGTATTCAAAATCGGTGTTTGCAGCTGTCCTCGGTCTCGTAGTACTTCCGCTTCCACACCATCTTTCAAAGCGTTGTACGCCTCGGTCATAGTCGTTGTGTCACCATTTACTTGCAGTGCTTGCATAAGTTGTTTAGTGAAAACGCTGTTCGGATAATTTTTCGATTCCCATGAAACTTGATCTGAGAGACTAGAACAAAGAACAGTTTGTCCTTCTCCAAGAGGAAGCTTTTGAGCATCGACGCCCTTTGCTGCGCTGCTTGTCACCGACGCTGCCGGACGAAACAGCCCTTTTTCTCCAGGCGCTGCTGCACCACTATGGCATACGTCCATAATCAACACTACTCTGTTAGAGCGAACTTGTTCTTTGATTATGTTCGTAAGAAATTTCATCGGCAATCCGGTTGATACCAATTTGTTTTTGTCTGTGTCGTGCGCCACAAGAAAATTGACTTTGGTATCTGACACATCGACCTGATCGCTTCCGTGGGTCGAAAGATAGACAATTACCAGATCGTCTGGATTAGCTAAGTGCCCAAGCCATTTGTCGCCAAGCTGGTCTTTGATATTCTGACTTGTTGCATTTGAATCCGTTAGCAGCTTAACGTGGTCTGGAGCAAAGTTCTCCTTCGCAACCAGGAAGCTTCTGAAATCCGTTGCGTCTTTAGCCGCATATTTGAGGTTAATCGTTGGATCTGCGAAGCTGCTGATACCAACAACCAACGCCCACTTATCGGCGACTGGTCTTGTCGCCTCTTTTAGCTTATTCGCATTGTCGTGCTCAGAATCGAGCAAGCTAGCTAGATTCCCCGACCCTGGCAGTGACGTCTTTATCTTCTGAGCTCGAATTGAATATTCTTGAGCCTTTGGTGAATTATTTTGCGATTCACTCAAGTTTGCTAACAAATCTAAATCGCTCGCCACTTTTGCGCTGTTTTTGCCGAACTCTTTTTCGTCAATGCTAAGCGTCTGATTGAGTAGCCGTTCAGCATCATTCGATTTGCCTTGCTTCTGATAGAGTCGGGCTAAGTCACGAATACTATCTGCGTATTGCGGATGCTCTCGACCGAGAGAATTTTCGGTTGTCTGAATTGCCTGTTTGTACAACTCCTCTGCTTCTGTCAATTTGCCGCCGCCAGCATAGGCTGAACCTAAGATGCGCTGAATATCTGCGATATCTGAGTGTCCAGGAGCTAAACGTTTGTGAGCATTTGTGAGAGCTTGTTTGAGAGTCGATTCCGCTTCCGAGTATTTGTTTTGATCCAAATAGACAGAACCAATATCCTTCAACGCTAGAGCAATTTTGGGATTCTCACCACCTAACGCTTTTTCATATATCGCTTTGGCTTGATTGAATTTTTCCAACGCATTATCGTAATGTCCCTGAGATTGCATGATTTCGCCCAGAGTCAAAAGGCAATTCGCAACAGTCGTGTGTTCTGGACCTAGTCGCTTTTGTACAAGTTCAAGAGCATTTTTTGCTAGTGGTTCAGCATCTTGATAGCGGCCTTCGGCTTCATATAGGCGGGCTGTGTAGCCAAGTAACGCAGCCATCTCGGCATGATCGGCTCCAAGATTTCGCTCGACTATTTTTTTCGCCTGTTCCAGGTATGTTTCGGCTTCCTTATATCTACCTTCTTTCACATAGCAATTTGCAAGTCCAACGAGAGCGATCGAATAACGTGGATGATTCTTACCCAGAATCTGTTCGCAATCGCATAGCGCCGTTTGATATTGTTCTTCGGATGCCTTGTAATTCCCAATACACTGATTGAGAAGTCCAAAATTTATGCGGGTCGCAACATAAGCTTGATCTTTGGGAATCTTTGAATTGTCATAGATCGCGATCGCTCGATTCAACATTTTTTGAGCTTCCGCATAATCGCCCAGATTGATATAACCGTTCGCTAGATTATTCAATGGAATAGCGAGCAAACTCGTATTTTTCAATTTCTTGGCTTTCTGCTCACCAATTTCCAGTACCCTTTTGTAAAGGTCCTCCGCCTCAGTATATTTTGCCTGTGTACCATAAACCGTTGCCAGATTATTGAGCGCAAATCCCATCAGTGGTGACTCACTGCCTTCGGATTTCTCGATTAAGGAGATCGCCTTCGTCAAAACTTCTTCAGCCTGTGTATACTTTCCCAGCTCTTTATAGACAGTGCCTAGATCGTTATAGGTGCGCGCGAGCTGACTCTCATTATTATCGATGTTTTTTGCGGCTGAAAGTGCTTCTGAAAAGAGGCGCTCTGCTTCGGTATACTTTCCTGCTCCATATGCTTTAGCACCAGCCTCTTCGTGACTTGCCCACAATGTTTGCTGCGGAAGTGCTGGCGCAATTGACATTGAAAAGCATGCGCTGAAAAGGAGCAATGAAAGCGATCTTTGGAGTTGCTGAACTTTTCTCATCGCGGATGTCTGTGCGGTTCTGTGGGACTTGGCTGCCGGCTACGCGAGGTCTTGGCTCACGAGAATATCGTACCAGAGTCGGCGCAATTCATTGGCTCCGCGCGCGCCGGGCTCGATTATATTTGGTGCCCAGTACCACCGCTCTGACGGTGGTGCGCTGAGACCATGACCGAGGAAGTGATTGTGCGTGTCGACGAGCAGAGCCGAGTGTCTCTTTGCGCAGTCTCGTATTCCTTCGTTTACAAAACTGAGCCAGCGAAGTTGATCTTTGATTGATCCAAATCCGGGCAGATCTCCCGTTCCATCAGTAGGGTCGTATATGGTGCTGAGAACGCAAATAGCTCTCGGCAGTCCTTCAGTTAGCATGTCCATGACTTTGTTGTAGCGAGTTACAACTTCGGCTGATGCTTCTGCGATCGAATCAAGTTTGGCTATCAAAATTCTCAACAAATCATTGCCACCAAGTGTCACTGTCACTATCGATGGTGTTGCTACGGTATCTTTTACAAGGTCGAGATATCCTGCATCAAGAAAATCAAAAGTGGTGGCACCGTCCTCTGCCAGATTACAAAATCGGATGTCGGGATGAATTGACGACAGATCCTTTCCTTTAAACTCCGGCCATATCTCGTCTTGATTCTTGAACAACAAACTAGCCGCTCCGATTCTCTCCGTTACGTCCGGATGTGTGATGCTCAGTTCGTAGTATGGATAGCAATCGATGCTCATAGAGTCACCGACGCAGATGTAGTTCGCGATTTTGTGCACCATTGAGATTTCGCTCGCTGCTT
Organism: Oculatellaceae cyanobacterium; assembly: GCA_036702975.1. Taxonomy (GTDB): domain Bacteria; phylum Cyanobacteriota; class Vampirovibrionia; order Obscuribacterales; family Obscuribacteraceae; genus DATNPX01. The sequence continues at coordinate 39,113 of DATNPX010000059.1, read as the reverse complement.
GATTAGATAGCTCACTGCAAAGAAAGACAGTATATGGCAAGTTTTAATCACTTGAAAACTATGACTTATCCTCGGCTTCCCTTTATCGAGGGTGTGAAACCAGGCGCTGGCTCAACCATGAAGCGCTTGACAGGTTCGTGCATTCGGAATATCTGCCATGCATAGTTTTCTCTCTCATAGGGCATAGAGATATCAGCAGCACCTGAATAAAAGTGGCGGCTGTTTATAGAAAATGAACCGCTCTCTCACAGAACGTGAGGGGAACGGCGTCATGCTTCGCTCGATTCACAGAGAGGATCAATTAGTCATGAACGGCAAGTTCCGTAAGCTCGCATTTTCGTTTCTGGCAAGTTTGGTTTGTTCGTCGCTGTCCTTCCTGACGGCACAAGCCGCTCCTGTTTGCGAGAAAGACAGCAATATCGGCAAGGAACTCAATCTGCCGGTTTGGCACTGGCATGACGATAGTCGCCCAACCAACGGTTATATAGTTGCTGTTCACGGTTTAACTTTCTATGCCGCCGCCTACGATGATTTAGCATCAGGCTTGGCGTCGAAAGGCTTCCAATTCTACGCTGCAGACATGCGCGGTTTTGGCCGTTGGAAGAACGAGAATACGAAATTTGGTGGCGATTCTAAAATTCATTTCTCTCAATCAGAAGAAGACATTCAAAAAGTTTGCACGAGCCTGCGTCAGCAACATCCGGGCGAAAAGATCTACATCATGGGTGAAAGCCTCGGCGCTAACCTCGCCTTGTGGCTAGCCTCGAATCATCCGGATCTTTGCGATGGAATAATCGTAAGTGCACCTTGTTTTCAAACCGATATGCACCCAAGACCACGTTGGGCTATCGATTTCGTTAAGGGACTTTCGCATCCGAATAAGCCTCTAGACTTGACTCCCTACATTACTCCCTATTTGAGTAACGATAAAGAACTAACTCACGCTTGCTTGATGGACACTAAAATCTGTCGCCGCCTGAGTCCCGTTGAACTATTCAAGGCTGGGCAGACAAATAAAGATGGATTGGCGAACTTGGCGAACATCCCGTCGCAGATGCCGGTTCTTATGCTCGCCGGTAAGGTTGATAAGGTTATGCATACATCGGCTATTCCGAAGGCATTGCCTAAATTTGGGTCGAAAGAGATCTCCGTACATGTCTTTGCAGATCGTGGACACCTGCTGCTCGAGCACCAGAAGGTTGCTGGAAATATTACGAATATTATCGATAACTGGTTAGGTGCACCGACAATGACGGCGTCTGAGACCGACAGCACGAAGAAGCCTGGTACCGACAAACCTCAGGAAGTTTCCAGCTTGTTTTAAAACCGGACGCGTACAGTCATCGGTTTACTTCTGGACAGACTTGAACTTGGCGAAACAAGCGAGTTTGTAGATACTAGTTATAGTGTCCGAGGTAATCGATTGTTTCGTTTTGAAGATGAAAATCTGTCTTCTGGCGCCATTTCGGTGCTTACACTTGCTCAACGTGAAGCCGCTAACCTTGACTCTGAATCCGTAAAACTAGAGCACGTTCTTCTTGCGCTAATGCAAAATTATCGAGATGTTGGGCAGTTGTTCGAACATTTTGGCTACAGCCATCAGGAATTTCGAAATGCGCTGCAGTCTAAGTCTGCCGGCGGCGCACCCGGCGGATCGAAACCAGAATATTCGGAAGATGTGATCACGCTTGTCCGTAGCGCTTCACGGTGCGCCAAACTTCGGCATTGTCGCCTTACAGGCACGAGACACTTGTTCTATGCACTTTGGGATGGCTCATGCAATTTTGAACCTGTGATTGGCTTGATGACCGAACTTGGCTACGATGTGAACACATTGCGTGCTAGAGCGCATGAGGTGGTGTCTACTACCGGTGTTACATATATTCGACGAGAAGAGCGTGAGTCTACATCTAGAACAACCGTGGGGATTAGGGGGAGCTGGGTTAACTCGAAAAGAGGGGTGACTTCAGAGGCACTAGTTAAGCCTTTAACGGCAACCAATAAGTTCTCGACACTCTTTAGTCCAAGAACGAAAGCGATTTTTCGTGGTGCTTGTATCTACGTCAGGCGAAATCCAGACCCCCAGCTTCCTTCACAAATTGAGCTAGAGCATATCTATAGAGCTTTCAACGATTTGAAAGAATCGAAGTTTCAACTGGTTCTTGAGACCGTCGGAGCTGGTTCCTTGACCGAATTCAGAAAGTCGAACATTTTGTTCACGCTTCAGGCTTCCTCCATGAGAGGGGCTAAGTTCGAGGACGTAGAGCTGTCTGATGCTGTCAGTGAGCTGATTCAACGTGCAATGGGACTTACTACAGGTGTTATTGAACCGGAGCACCTCCTTTCAGTCCTTTTGTCGGCGACCGGTGAACGTGAGTACAACACTCTTGTGGGCCAAGTTTTCAAGGTTCTTGAATCTGACAACTTAGACGGAGCATACAGAAAGTACATGCAAGCCATGCTCTCCTCGGTGCGTCGCGTCTGTCCGCTCTCGGCTAGCGTTTATAGGGTTCTTCGATATTCGAAAATCTTTGCCGACTATGAGGGTGATGGAAAAGTGTCGGTATTGCATCTGGTACCTTCTTGGTGCGTCGAATGCCACCATTCCGAAATCGAGTTTGCTCAACGACAAGAAAGTGACCTCAACGCTCTCTTGGCCTATAGCAAAAAGCTTCTCAATTTTGAGCGTTTGGGAGGCTCGGAATTTAGAAGTTCAAAGTTCGGTAACGATGTTTATGATGTTTTAGATAAGGCGCTGGAGAAAGCCATAATGGCGGAGATGGATAGAATTGATATCAATCACTTTGGCATCGGTTTGTTAGATGTGCTAGCTAAAAACAGAGATTTTGCGGAGACGACTGGGATTGACTTTTATGCCCTAATTTCGACTCTTCAACAGATGATTATTCCTCGTTCGGCTCCTTGGGCATTGCACCATAAGGCAATCAGGCTCTTACGTGGGCGACTCGATGATGATATTGCGGTTTCATTTTGGGGGGCAACAGCTACGCCTCTCGGTGATGTTCCAAAAATGTCTAGGTTTGAGCTGTTAGAAGTGTTGAGCTTCAGGACTGAGCTTGTGATCGAGTTCGCTGCACGCGAAGCTAATCGAAGGCCTCACTGCGGTGTGAGGATTGAAGACATCTTTGTTGGTCTTCTCTGCGAAACGCTAGGACCAAATTTGCAACTTTTTGCTCTTTTTGACATTGACTCGACGGGCGGGCGCAAGGTGCTAGCGGCATTCGATGTGGCACTCTCTCGTCGGCAACAGTCAACACGCTCAGACCCTGAGTCTGTTCAATTGCTGGAGTTGGCGTGGCTGTACGCACGTAGATGGCGCGATGTGCTTATAGAACCAGAACATCTGTTGTATGCTATGACAAAACATCCTCGAGGTGTGCGAATCCTAAATGCATTAGGATTGGCGCCGCTAGAGGTCACTTCGGTTCTGCGTGATCTGATGCTTGAAGAACGAAAACCGACTTGGACGAAGCGCTTTCACCAAACAAGAACCGTGCCTGAATCCGAGCAACCGAAAGTCTGGGAGCAAATTCTGAGAATGAACAAACTCTGACGAGATTAATCGGTGTATATTGGAATTTGATGTCTCTCGTTTTGCTTAGTCAGCCACGTATGGGATGAGACTCGTCCGTGCTAGATGCCTTCGCTAACAAAGCTCTTTCTGAAGATGCACACGATATTTTAGATCGTGCTTTTGAGGAAGCGCGCCTTTTGAATGCGCAGACAGTTTCGTCAATACATTTATTGCTTGTGTTTTTTGACGGCAAAGCAGCGAAATACCTTAGGTTGTTTGGGAAGCCTCTGCATGACATACGAGACGCAATCAAAGATGCTACCAAAGCCAAATCAATCGAAGGCGATCCAACCATCGATGAAGAGCTTTACGAACTCGTGAATGAAGCGATAAGACGAGCAAGTTTGTATGGACTCGAAAAAGCTTACACTTGTCACTTATTTCGAGCGTTAATGACCGACGCCACATGGTCGGATAAAGCATTCGCGTTGATGAAGACGCTAAAATTGGATATCGACCAACATCGCTTAGAAGCCGATCTGAGAGTGAAGGTGTTCACTCCGGAAGTGGCGGAAGTGTCTGCCGGCGGAGTTGAAACTGAAAATAAAACAGAATCCGAATCAGTTGTTGCCGCAGCTGCATCTCTCAACGAATCGAGCGAAGTTACTCAGGCACCTGCTCGAAAATTGCCATTCTATGACAATCCTAGTGACTATTTTAGTGATGCAACTCGAGAGCTGCTTCAAGCGGCCTACCGTTACGCTGAAGATGATCGTGGCTCACTGGTCGAACTTTCGCATCTTTTGCGCGCATTTGTTTATACGAGTGATCCCACCATATCTAAGCTTTTTACTACATGCGAACTTCGTCAAGCCTTTGCTCGCATTGCTCTCAGAGTGCAATCTCCGCTCAGCACAGCAGGAGAGCCTCTAGAAGACCTCGACTTCTCAACTGATGTGCATCTCATTATTGGCACTGCGTTTAAAGATTCTCGTCTCTTTCTACGTGACAAAATTGAACCTCGCGATGTTTTGCTTGCAATTCTTTCAGAATATGAGACCAGGAGTCTTTGTGCAGCATTTGAATTCGATGAAGTGAATGGACTGTTGCAGGCAGCGCGTCGACAGATACTGGACCATTCAGAAAGTCGCGAAACTGACCAGGCGACTACTTACGAAGGCCACATGGGCGATGCGATCTTATATCTGACGAAGCGAGCTTATTCAGTCCTTGTATTTGCCAAAGAGTCTGCGTTGCAATCGAGGTCTCCGATCATTCTTCCTGCACACTTAATGTTGGGAGTCTTGAGGCAAGCCGAACACTCAGAGGCGGGTTTCGTACTAGCGCGTGCGGCCGACGTACTAAAGGTTCGAGAATTGCTGGATAGACGTTACGGTTTGGGTGTCGCTTCTGAGCACGGTGCTGAAAAATTGGCACATTTCGGCTACTTTGCTCGCAACGTTTTGCGGGATGCACGCTTTCAAGCAAAACAAATGAATATTCACACTGTTGATCTCCATCATCTTGCCCTTGCATTAATTCGCCACGCACCAGATTTGGTTGCTGAAATGTCAGTGGTTGCAGATCTCAATGTGATTGCCCTGCGCAAACGGATTGAGTCATGCATGATGCTGCAACACCAACAGTGGACTAATTTGGGAGCAGCGATTCTGCAGATTTCCAATCTTGATAGCGAAATTTTTGTAGACTCGGATGCGCTAGACGAGAACCTTGAACATAGCTCACTCAGTAGCCGAACTCTCATCGAACGTGTCCTTAGTCCTCGGAGCGAATCTGCAATATCGACTGCGCGAGTCGAGGCGACATTGCTGGCTCAAAGCGAGATAACGCTTGAAACCCTGATGCTTGGCTTGCTGGACGAGATTTCCCGTGATAAACCTGCAATCATTTGGGAACTAGGCATCGACCTGAAAGATGTAAAACAAAGGCTTCGCCTCACCTCTGTGAGGAACGCTAAGCGCAGGAACTCCCAACGAAGGCTAAACCATCATTGTTGGGTGATACTCGAATACGCACTAGAAATGGCTCGTAAATGGCGTGCAGTTGCGATTGATCCTGAGCATATTCTGTTAGCACTCACCAATCAAAGCTCGGGATTTGCGCGCTTGGTTTTCGAAACAGTTAACCTCGATGCACATGAACTGCAAAAGCCCTTAATGCCAATTATTCGAGAACAATTCGAACGTACGAAAGCCGATCTCGAAACCTCCACTCCATAGTCCGGGCCGTGATAGGATCGGCTAAGTGAAAAGCCGGCACGGAAAAGGCGGGAAAATTATGGCGAACCAGGATAGCGACGTCGATGTCTCCAAAACGGATGACGGACGCGTTTTGATCTTGACCGATACATATGCGGCATCATTTGTGAACGGTACTTGGCATCGAAAAGTCCTTTTCAAGACATCGGAGATTCAGGAAGATTTCATGACCGTTGATAATCCTGCTGAAGCCAAAAAATTGCACGATGAAGCAATCAAGGCCTTGAATCTCTAGCCGGCGGCATCATCACCCAAACGTTCGCTGTATTTTAGAATGCAATAGCTCTACAGACTTTAGTCTCTGAGTGATACCATTGTTCAGCTGGCAAAGTTAACTAAATTCTGGGGGAACGGCATGACGGAAGGTGCAAAAGACTCGTCGATTGCCGCGCTTGTTACCGGCGTTAGTGGCGGAAGCGAACAAGACACGGTGATCATCGCGCATTGGCTCGTAAAGCTGATGATGGCGGGCGCCAAGTGTCCAGGTTTTTGGAGTGGCGAAATCCTTCCGCCTATAGAATTGCACAACACCGATTGGAAGTTGGTGCAGCGCTTCGACACCGAGGCGCGGGCCAAGACGTTTCAGTCATCGACCGAGCGAACGAAGCTCCTGGCGGAATTCAAAGAGAACGAAAAGAGCAAGAACTACGCGGTCACTGAACAAATTGCCGCGTATGACTCTACATTTGGTGACGTCGCAACAGCAATCGTTACTGAAGTGAAACCCGGTATGGAGTCGACTTATTTTGAGTGGGAAGCGAAGATTCAGAGTGCACAAGCAAGTGCACCAGGCTACCGCGGTTCATATCTTCAGCCTCCAACTCCCGGCGTTCACAGGCAGTGGTCTACCTTGTTGCGATTTGACAAGCCTGCTTCCCTCGAGCGTTGGTTTAGATCAACGGAACGATTGAAGCTTCTAGAAGAAGCAAACAACTTGGTCAAGTCGACAAGTTTTCAGTCGATGTCAAATTCTTTCCCTGGCTGGTTTCCGGTGGACAAAGAGACTGGTGAAGGTCCACCAAATTGGAAGACTTGCATGCTGGTGCTGCTTGGTCTGTTTCCCGTCGTAATGCTGGAGATTCGCTTCTTGAGTCCTCAGATGTCGTCTTTGAATCCAGCTGTATCGAGCTTCATAAATCTGGTGCTCAGTGTCAGTGCCACCACATGGGGCACAATGCCCATCTTCATCAAGCTGTTTACTTGGTGGTTGTTTCCCAAGAAAGAGAACGCTGATGAAGTAGACTTTCAGGGCACTTTAGCGATGTTTGCACTGTTTGGAGGCGAAATCGCTTTGATGTGGAACTTGCTGCCGCATTGAGAAGCGCAACTTTGACGCGGAACTAGACGCGGAACTTAGACGCGTGACTTTGAAGCGGGACTTGGAATCAGAATTCAGACGCGCGGTCTAAACACTGATTCGCGCAGAGTCTCTTGTTCTTCAGCTCTGATAGTAAACAAGTCATAAACCCAATAATTTTTGCGCACGGAAAAATTCTCGGCTAGCGCACAAAGATACCCGATGTAACCGCGGCGTCTAGCAGAAAATAGTGTCCATGCTCTTTCCGGTTCTGCTGTTTTGTAGCCTGCGCCTTCCAACAGATGTAAACCTTGCAGAAACTCGTCATAAGTGAGATGCACTTTCTCGTCGTATTTCAGGTTGTGCAGACCGCAAAGTGCTTGCACTGTGCTGCAGGCAAGCCAATAAAACAGATCTGCTTCACCAACATGCACGTCTTCAATTGAGGTGAGCAAGAGTGAGGCTGCATCCAGCATTGCCCCAAGAACGCTAACCCAAGATTCCGTTTGATTGGTGGAACGGAAAAACATCAAAATTACGTATGCCCGGTGGCTTTCTAAAATGTTTGATATCCATGCTTCCCATTGCAAGAAGCTGCTGTTGAGGGCATTTACGATGTCTAATTCTTTATAGCGAAGAAGAATGATGATGCCTGAAGCTGGTGCACCAGAGCGACTGACGATTGCGTTTACAACCTGTTCTCGCTGCTGCACAAGATTCTGTACTGTAAATAAATACGATACTTGCAGCGCCATGAAGCTCAGTCCCGATATCGCTGCAACCAGCACAATTAGTCGAGCGCGCCAGCTGAGGGCGACGACATCTCCGAATCCTAGTGTCAGCAACGATGTGCCTGAGAAATAGACTGCATCTCCTATCGTATTGATTGCTGGTTTTATGTCTGACCGCAAGCCATAGAGAATGACTGCAAACCCAATCAGCATAATAAAAAGCCAGACCAGCATGATCACACCAAAGGCTGCTGGTGCAAACAAAGCCAGCAGCTCATTGCGGGACCGCGAGAGTGGTTTCAACGATACTATTTTGAGAAAGCCTGGCCAGAGAATCCGGTTGAGTAGGAACGGACCAAGGCGCAAAGCGCTGGTAGTCTGCCTTGGCACAACGATGGCCGCAAAAACATCGTATAAAACCAGAATTACTATCAGTGTGCCAGCGGCAACGAGGACCTCGTCCATCTACTACCGTTTGCTTAGAACTGCCTGCTCTTCTTTGGTGGTCTCTTGTGTTTGTACTGCAGCGGCGTCTTCTTCTGACACCATATTTGGTGTTTGAAGAGTCGCGCTTTTCGGCACGATTGGACTCATAGTCGCTGGTACATCGTCCACCGAAGCCTTCAGTCCATCACGCTCGAGCGTATTTTCCGGCGGCAAGCTGGTTGATGCTTTGTCTTTCGGTAGGCGAATATCGCGAGCCAAGCCGAGAGCCTTGAAGAGCAGCAGCACTGAATAAGAGAAATCGAATTCAGTCGGTGTGAGCCCATGGCGAGCTGACTGAGGAAAAGCGTGGTGGTTGTTATGCCAGCCTTCGCCAAACGAAGCGAGTGCGACGAACCAAACGTTGCGACTTAAATCGTTTGTGTTGGAATAGGTCTGGTAGCCGAATTGGGGGAGATGGCAGATTGAGTTGACCCAAACTGGCGCCAGGAATGCGAGCGCCGAAGCTATGACGTTGCCGGCGAGGGCCCAAGGTCCAAAAAACGCAAGTAGAGCCAGTCTGAAAACAACGTTTACAGCCAGGCACAAATAGCCGTCACGTCCACCGCCACCTGCATGGAGGAATTTGTAGAAAGGATCTCTGAAAAGGTCCGGACAGATTACCTTGTATTGATCTTCTGTAATGACCACTACAGGTTTCGACATCCAGCCCACCATCGAATGCCATAGACCGTCTCTTGGAGAGTGCGGATCACCCTCGTGGTCAGAGTAGCGGTGGTGTAGTCTGTGGGATGCGACCCAGAAAATGGGAGCTCCTTCGAAGACCAGGTAACCGCCGATGACGAAGAAATAGTCTAACCAGCGCGGCAATTTGAACGAGCGGTGTGACAATCCGCGGTGATAGCCGAGAGAAATGCCCAGTACACCCCAAGTGTATGTGAGGATAAAGGCGATGATGAAACTGACCATGAAAGCGAACTCCATTGCTTGGCGACTAAAGCATAGCAGGAAGAGACCGTCCAAACTGATACTTCTTGCCAACCCGAATTCGGCAAATTGTAGCCCATCTCGGCGCCCATTGCTTCGGCAGCCGGGCACCTGAAAACCACTTAATTGTTGCGGAATATTCGGAATAGCTGAAATAGCTGAACTGACCTATTCTCGACTGCGGATTACCTAATTAGAGGATCGAAATGACCGAAAAGGCCGAAACGCTAGATAGCGACAAAAGGGTCAAAACCGCGCTCGTGCGACCGCTCGAAGCTGGCGACGAAGCGGCATGGCGTTCCCATTGGCGCGACTATTGCGAGTTTTACAAGCAGTCGATTCCAGAAGAGGTGACCAAAAACACTTGGGAGCGCATTCTTGCCAGTGATCCGGCGCTCAACGGTTTGGCTGTTTTAGACGCCGAAGAAAAACTGCAGGGTTTCGCCCACTATGTCTTGCACCCGGGAACCTGGAGCCCCAAGACTCTTTGCTATTTGGAAGATCTGTTTGTATCTCCGCTTGTCCGCGGTGCCGGGTTTGGACGTGCACTCATTGATCATCTGCTCTCACTGGCGCATCGCAACGATTGGGACCGACTCTACTGGATGACGGAGAGCGCGAACGCAACAGCCCGCCGGCTATACGACCGCTACACAGAATCGGACGGATTTGTTCGATATGTCGTGCGTTCGAGCGGATTTAAATCGTGAATTTTGGCTTGTTATGCCAGTTTTAGAAACCAGAGTCTTTGGGCGGACCGGAACTTCTACGCGGCGCCGATGATGAAGATGACGCACTGCTTGAGCCTGATGAGCCACCGCTCGAGCCGTTATCGACTATCTGCGCGGAGACGATTCGATCGCCTCGACCCATTGCATTGACAGCATTCATGCCGTCGACTACGTGTCCAAAGATAGCGTACTGTCCGTTGAGTTGTGGCATTGCCGCTTTGGTTATGTAGAACTGGCAACTCGCCGAGTTGGGATTGTTACCTCGTGCCATTGCCAGCACTCCGGGGGAGTTGTGCCCCAAGCGGGGATTTATTTCGATCGGCACATAACGAACTTGACCAGTGCTTGGATCAACGAAGTTTCCGGTGCCGTTGCCGTTAGGGTCACCGCCCTGGATACACCAATTCTCGATGCGATGGAATGTGAGTCCGTTATAAAAGCCACGCTGCACGAGGTCTAGGAAATTTCTCGATGTGTTCGGTGCTGCGCTTACGAATACCTGCATGGCGATGGTGCCTTTGGTTGTCTCCATCACCACAATCGGGTCCGAATTGCTTTGAGCAATGGCAGTTGTTCCAAGGAAAAAATGCAGAACCAGAAGCACTGGAAGCGCCGGAAGAATCGGGGACAACGATTTGCGGCCAAACAATTTTTCGAACATGCGGGTCCTTTCTAAAGATAAAATTTCACAACGATTTTTGGGATAGTGTTCCAAAATCCAGGCTGGTTTTGAGCTCGGAGGTGTCTTTAACCCAAATAGTGGGGGAATTGACGAATCTAGACGACCGGTCTAGTATGGTTCTGTCTAGGTCTTACCGCACCTCTTATTCCACCTTTTGCTATCGATTTTCGATTGAGGGTGGAGTTATTCACTGCGCAGAAAACGGCTCGAACTAATTTTGGAACATCGCTGGTCTTTATAGAGAGGAAAAAATGGCAGAATCAACCACACAAACAAATCCAAGAAACAAAGTAGAGTTCAACACCAGCGGTCAAGTTGCAGGACTGGCAAATTACGCATTGCTTGGTCGGACAGGTTTGAGAGTTTCGCCTCTTTGCTACGGCACTGGGATGTTCGGCGATGTTTGGGGCGGCAGCTGGAATATGGATAAGGCAACTGCTAAGCCGATCCTAAAGCGATTTTTTGAGGCTGGCGGCAATTTTATTGACACCGCCGATACCTATCATGACGGCGCCAGCGAGCGCATGACCGGTGAGTTGCTTAAAGAGTTTGGCAACCGCGACTCGGTTGTGCTGGCGACAAAGTTCACGTTTGGCATGGTTCCTGGTGACCCCAATGGTGGTGGCAATGGCCGCAAGCATCTCATGCACGCAGTCGACGCCTCTCTGCGCAGGCTGAACACTGACTATATCGATCTTTATTGGGTTCACAACTGGGACACGTTCACTCCCGCTGAGGAAGTGATGTCTTCGCTCAATGCTCTCGTGCAGTCAGGAAAAGTGCGTTACATCGGTTTGAGTAATCCTCCCGCCTGGTATCTCGGGCGCGCACAGACGATTGCCGAATTGCGGGGCTGGGAAAAAATTGCGGCCATTCAAATGGAATATTCATTGGCGATGCGCAACATTGAATTTGAATACATCGATGCAGCGTTGGAAATGGGAATTGCAATCCTGCCTTGGAGCCCGCTAGCCAATGGTTTGCTGACCGGAAAATATAGAATCGAGAACAAGCAGTTGTTAGGGGATGGACGTATCACCAACACCTGGGTTACTGATCCTCATCTCGACGTGCGCAGTGACCAGGCTGCCGCTACGGTTGACGCACTGATTGAAGTTTCCAAAGAGATTGGACGCACTCCTGCACAAGTCGCTCTCAATTGGTTGGCTCATAAGCCTGGTGTCGTATCTAGTGTCATCGGTGCAAGTAAGTTGCCGCAACTTGAAGACAATATTGCTGCTCTCGAGTTTGAAATTCCGAAAGAGCTGTTCCAGAAGCTTGATGGAGTGAGTGCACCGACCGTGCAATATCCATACTTCTTCCACAGTGGCGATCTGCAAGAACGTGTACGCTCACAAACTAGAGTTGGACGCGCCCGCTCATACTCTGCTCGATAGGTTAAAGCTACTCTAGCGCCTTATTGTTATGTTCTGGATTTGCTGTTTTCATAAGGCGCGGTGTATTGACCACCGAACTTCTCTGCCATGGGATTTCCCAATTTTCTTGTCTGTCTGTCAAGACAACAGAAAGCCCAAGGAGAGAAGTTTTCGCGTCTTAAGTCTTCTTCACTTTTCTCTAACCGCTAAGTCTGAGAACCATTGTCTGTTATGGTAGCAAGGTCCGCGCTGGCTTCACGCATTAACCTGACTCTATGTCACAACGCACGTCACCGTTTGATTCGAGCACGTTGACCAGGCAATTTTTTGCTTCGCTTTTGACTGTATTTTTGTTGTCGACGACGATGGCGCCGTTTTGTTGGGCAGAAGACTCGTTTCTGACCGCCGCTACGGAAGCAGCCGGGTCTGAGAAAGATTTCGAGTTTTCAAAGTTCTCCGCGCTGGCTGCTGCAACTGGACTGCCGGTCTCCACCTCATCGTCATCGCCGCTGCCGACTTCATCTGCATCGACTATCGCGTCACCCGCACCTGCACCGTCATCTGCACCGTCATCTGCACCGTCAACTGGACCGGCACCGGCGCTGTCGCCGTCATCTGCACCGTCTACGGTGCGCTTGGCGACGAGCGTTCTGCTGTCGCCTGAGGCTTTGTCGATGGCGCAACAATTGAAGCTATTCGATCAAATCGGGCGACTGCATGCGCTGATGGAAAAGATTAGTGAGGCAAAAGCTGAGAGCAATTCGCTCGAAGCGCTTTCGCTAAGGCAGGATGTCTATGAGTCTAAGCAAAAGTTGACGCGCCGCATTCTGAGAACAGCATTAGAAGCGGACTATGTAGTCTCGGCTATAGATGGAGAGCAAAATGACACGAGTCGCTTGACCAGACTGCTAGCGGCAAATCGCGACAATGCCATCTTGCTCAACACTGTGATGACACAACTAGTGAACGGCGTATTTTGGTCGTTATCAGGAGCGTTCACGATGGTATCAATCGATCATATTCAGGCGGGCAACCCTGACGGAATTAGCTCTATAATCGCTGGTATGATTCCGGCTACCCTTGGACTGTTCTCTCTGTATCAGGCTTCAGGACCTCATCGAAAGCTGATCGCACATCCGAACATGCTCGCGCCGATTATAGGTGTTGGTACCACAGATGATGGCTACTATCCCGAGAGCGTGCTCGCCTTTTTGAACGGAGTTCCGGCAGGATCTACCACTGGGTTGAGCCGAAAACAAGAGCTCGTAAAAGCATGGACCGACGCTAAGTATATTGGCAAGAATGGCTCTTTGCCTGGTGACAGCAAGACAGCGCTAGTCACCGGAACGACAACCAAGCGCTGGGCATTGACGCTGTCGTTACTACAAACTAGACAAGCGATGCTCAGTGATTTGCGAACTGTTGTTTGCCAGATGAAACGTGGACTCGTGGAACTAATGCCGCTGGTAGAATAGTTTTATTCTGCCGGAAAAATAAAAGTGAAGACAGCGCGCAGAAGTTTACTCGCTCATGGGAAACAAGGAACTGGCCGCTCAGGACCTCCGCTCAGCCGACAAATAGGCTGCGCCGAAATGCCAATTTCCTCGACTGGAAACCTTTTGCCGAGGGTACTAAGATCATAGAAATATCTAAGGAGGCTGGCGTGGCAGAAGAAGGCGATAAATCGGAAAAAAAGAGTTCGGCGATGCTGCACGACAATACGCTTTCGCCAAGAGACGACCGGCGGTTCAGGGGCCGGGCGCAGCGTGAAGCTTTGCCTCACGCACTGCATTCGAAATGGGAAGCCCCTGCCGGTAGGCGTGATCCGATAACCATTCTTGAAGAGTCCAATGTCGGCCGAATCGAAAGCCTGTCTCCGCTGCGATACGGCCGGATGTTGCAGTCTCCCTTCACGTTTTATCGCGGCGCCGCCTCGATTATGGCAGCCGATCTAGCAAGTACGCCGAAAATGGATGTGAAAGTGCAAGCCTGCGGCGACTGTCATCTCCAGAACTTCGGCGCTTTTGCCACCCCGGAGCGCAACGTCATTTTTGATATCAATGATTTCGATGAAACACTGCCGGCGCCCTGGGAGTGGGACGTTAAGCGACTTGCTGCGAGCTTCGTTCTTGCTATTCGCCATAACAATGTAAAGCCTAAGTACGAGGCGGAGGCTGCTCAAGCCGTCGCTCGCGCTTATCGCGAACGTATGGGCGAATTCGCGAGAATGAGCATTTTGGATATTTGGTATGCGAACGTGAATTGGCAGAACTTTGTTGAGTCCACAACAGATGTTGAGCTGCAAAAGAGGCACAACAAGGCGTTCACGAAAGCAATGCGTCGCACAATTCAGGACTACTACTTTCCAAAAATGACTGAACAAATGAATGGTAGTTACGTCTTCAAAGACTCTCCGCCAACCGTTTATCATTTGCCGGTGGAAGATGAAGAGGCTTTTCGTGACCAGGTTTTGCGCGCCCTGGAAAAGTACAAGAAGACCATGCAAGAAGACCGCGGACGTTTGCTATCTCGCTACAAGCTAGCTGACTTCGCAATTAAAGTTGTAGGAATCGGTAGTGTTGGAACAATGTGCGCGATTATTTTGATGATGGCGCCCGATAACGAGCCCCTCGTTCTGCAGCTTAAGGAGGCTCGTGAGTCGGTTCTCGAGCCATACGCCGGCAAGAGTGAGTTTGACAATCACGGTCAGCGAGTGGTGGCCGGACAGCGCATTGTGCAATCCGCGAGCGACATTTTTCTTGGCTGGACGGAGTTCGATGATGGCAAGCAGTTCTACCTGCGCCAACTTCGCGATACCAAAATCAAGGCAGACACAGAGACTTGGGAAGGTTCGCATTTTGTTGAGATCGCGCATACTATGGGCTCAGTGCTCGCCCGAGCACATGCGCGCTCTGGCGACGCCGCGGTCATAAGAGGTTATCTAGGCAGCCACACTGGGTTTGACGAAGCGATTGGCGAATTCTCCATCGCCTATTCTGATCAGACCGAAAGAGACCACGCTCTACTTGTCAAAGCCGTTGACTCAGGGCGAATCAAAGCCACCATCGAAGCGCCGGAAGAATAAATCGGCGAGACTCGGCTAAACTATACTGACGATAAAACGTCTGGTGAGGTTGCCGAGTGGTGAACAGAAATTCTCTCATGGGTGAATTGCTCGCAGAGTTTCTCGGCACACTCGTGCTTATAGCTCTTGGTGACGGCGTTGTCGCCGCCGTAGTTGCCGGCGGCAATGCAGACTTTCTTATGATCACGATCGCCTGGGGTTTAGCGGTGACGATGGGGATTTACGTCGCCGGCGGTTTGAGTGGTGCACATCTGAATCCTGCTGTTACTGTCGCGCTGGCTGTTCGCAAAGATGTTCCTTGGGTAAAAGTGCTCCCTTACGCTCTTGCGCAGCTTGCTGGTGCCTTTTGCGGCGCCGCGTTGGTGCTTCTCGACTACTCTAAGTTGATCGACAAACACGCGCAGGAGCTAGTTGCTGCGGGAAAGTTTGCTGATGCGAATCTCGCCAAGTTGAGTATGGACGGAATCTTTTTCACGCATCCAAGGATCGATCTTGCAAGTGGATTCATCGATCAGTTGCTAGGCACGGCGCTCTTGCTTTTTTTGATTCGTGCTGTTACCGACACACGAAACAATGCAGCAGTTGCCAACCTTGGACCTTTCATCGTCGGTTTAATTGTTGTCGTCATCGGTCAGAGTTTTGGTACCATGGCCGGATATGCCATAAACCCTGCTCGCGATCTTGGTCCGCGCTTATTGGCTTGCTTTGGCGGTTGGGGGAATGCGCCTTTTACAGACGACGGGGGCTATTGGTGGGTGCCTATAGTGGCTCCTATTATTGGAGCTGTTGTCGGAATTTGCATTTACGACTTCGGCATCCGTGCCGCTTTGATTGCAAAAGGCGAAATGCCCCTCGCTTATGAAGAAGCTAGCGGTCAGACTGTGCGCGAAAAAATGGAAGCGTAATGAGCTGGGCTTCCACCTTGCACCAGGCACCTCGCGACATCAAATTTTCGCAATCTTATTGCTTTGGCACTACAGTCGCTTGCACGCCGCGCTGACCATTTCTGAAAATCCATGGTGGTATTGGATTTGGTGCAGACCACAACCCTGTTTGGGACGTTTTCGCGCTTTCATGTAACTGTTTCAAAGTCGTATCTTTCGGTGCGTATTTGTCGCTCCACCATGCCAGACCTTGTTTGACCAACAAGCGGTTAAGGTTCTCTCCGCTGGGGAGTAGGACATCGCCTATGGTTCTGCCTTTTGAATCTTGACCGTGCACCTCGACGCCGACTTCTTTGCCGTAACATGCGTCATCTGTGAATTTCTTTGCTTCTTGCCCGAAATCTTGTCCCAGTTCAGGGCAATCGACACCGAAGAGAATAACCTTCTCGCGCACACCATTGTGCATCACGTAAATTGTATCGCCGTCGACCACAGAAACGACTTTAGCTGAGTAGATGTCCGCCCAGGCCGCTAGGTTTAAAGCGACGCTTCCTAAGCAGAGCGAAAGACCAAGAACAAGTTTCGGTGAGACGGCGCGCAGTCCAAAAAATCTCCGTCTCGCCTTCATCAACTTCACTGGTGCTAATAAGGTAATGTTACTGATGTCACCCAGCGTAAGGCAGCCGCCAATTCTTGCTGCCGTTGATCTTCTGCTTCCGTCTTTGGTGTATTATCGGCGCGGCGTTCGCGCACTGACGCTTTCGCTTCGATTTTGTTGTCATCTTGTGGATCTATGTCGAACACTTCGCCACCCAATAGGCTGAATAAATCTTTTGGGAGCCAGACCGCTTCAAGGCTTTCGTCTATATCTAATCGACTCTTTCGGTCAGGTCGCAGCGCACTTAGTCTATCACCAACTCTATGCAGGAAATCGAATTTGGTATCACTTTTTTCACAGCGCTCCCCAGCGAATGCAAGTGCATCTCCTTCTAGTTCTTGATCAGATATACGTCCGTCCTCGAAACCGATAATCACGGCTATCTGGGACGCCATCCAATCGAGAGCCCTATTGCTGTTGACAAGCGCCTTTTGGGGCTTGTGTTCGACCGCCGGTTTGCCGTTCAGCAAATTAAATTTTGGCACCGTGCTCAGATGTTCGACCGCTAAAGCCATTGGCGCTCCTCCCAGTAGTGAAGAATTCTAGTTCCAGCAACGTGAAATCTATGTGAGCCCGATAGAATTGTTTGTTGTTGTTGTTCTGTCATTGAAAGGCTTCGACTGTTCCTCAAAAGCCTTGTAAATCAAATAGTCTTGGCGGCAAGAATAAAAGCAGGAGAAGATGATGAGCGAAAATGAAGTCTATAGCTATGCTGCAAAAGCTTTGGACGGCAGCGAAATCAAGTTGGATAAGTACAAGGGCGACGTTCTATTGATTGTGAACACCGCCAGCAAGTGTGGGTTCACGCCGCAATTCGAGGGGCTGGAAACGCTGCATAAAGAATATTCGGCGCGTGGTCTGCGGGTGCTTGGATTTCCCTGTAATCAATTCGGCAACCAAGACCCAGGAGACAATGCTGAGATAGGCTCATTTTGTCAGCGCAACTATGGTGTGGATTTTCAGATGTTTGAGAAGATCGAAGTAAACGGACCCCACGCACATCCGCTCTTCGACTATCTAAAAAAGAAATCTCCCGGTTTGCTTGTTCCCGACATAAAGTGGAACTTCACTAAGTTTCTAGTCGATCGCACCGGTCGTGAGATTAAGCGTTATGCACCGAATGTGACACCAGCGGAGTTGAAGCAAGATATCGAGGATATGCTCAAATGAGGTCGGGCGTTCCGAGAAGGCTGGCAAGTCTCGCCTTTGCTGCACTTGTGCTATTGAGTTCTTTCGCATTTGCAGGAGCGCCCGTTCAAGCGCGCGATCTCTGGGAGATTTCGGTCAGGCAATTTGAAGGCAAAGACAAAGAGTCTCCACCCCCTGCCGGCTCGACTCTTTTTGTCGGCAGCTCCACTTTCACGCGGTGGACAACGTTAGAGTCGGAGTTTCAAGATTGCCACGCTGTTAATCGGGGCTTCGGCGGCTCAACCATTCCAGACATTAATCACTATATAGACAGAATCGTTATTAACTACAAACCTTCGCGCATAGTATTTTATGCGGGAACGAATGACATTGCCGCAGGTCATTCAGCGCAGCAGGTGCTGGACGACTTCCGCTCTTTTGCCGAGAAGGTTCATAGAAGCCTACCCGATACACAAATCTATTTCATTTCGCTCAGTGTTGCGCCCTGTCGCCTGCGGCTTTCGCCTGTCTTCGATGCCGGTAACAATCTGGTTAAAGCCTATGTCGCGAAAAATTCCTATCTCCACTATATAGATGTAACACCGGTGATGCATGATAAAAGTGGTGCCTTGCGCGCCGATCTTTTCGGTCCCGACAACCTGCACATGACTCGAGCTGGCTATGATGCCTGGGTGCCCATTTTGCGTAAGGCGCTCGGGCTGCACAGCTGATTCGATGGCTAGGATGCTCCGGTCATGTGTTACGATTCCTAGATCCAGCAAGCGTAAGTTCGTCTAATAAAGAAATCTGGTAGCGCGAAAATCAAGCAGTAACATAGAACACGACAAAAAAACAAAAAAAAACAACAAAGAAAACAAACAAAAAAAAACAAACAAAAACAACAAAGAAGAAGCAAAAAATGAATGCAAAATTTGACGTTAAAACTCAAGCTCGAAGCATGGCAAAACTGTTGGAGATGGCTGATACAAATATCTCCAAACCAGGTGGTGCTATTGCCGCAGAGCGCTTGATCGACTATACATCAAGCGAATTAGGCAAACTGACTGTCGCTCAGCGCCTGCAGGTGCTTGCAGCCTTAGACAGCGACTACGAGAAGAATCTGCTTCGGGACGGTCACGGAGCCGTTATTGGTTATGTCTATTCAAAGAAGGTCTTTGTCAACCTGCGCCCGCAGCCGGATAGCAATGATGAATTCGCAAAGCATTTCGCCCACAGTCACCACGAAAACGGTCACGATGGTGAAAATGGCGACGACGACTAACCAAATATAAACGCCAAAACATCCCCCGCCGGTTTTCCTCCTTGACAATTCTGAGATTGTTCCTTAATCTCAGTTCATCATTTACTGCCGCTGTTTATCGGGGAAAATATGAGCGACAGACCTCAGACTACGGATAGCGTAGCCCAGACTACGCCTGGACAAGATCAGCCACCAGCAAAGGGGCTCATTCATCATTCCGGCTTTCTAGACGGAGTGAAAAGCAAACTTGGCGGCATCGCCGACAAGGGCAAAGAGCTGGTCCACAGCCAGACAGTCCAACATCTTGCCAGTCAGGCGGAAGCGACTGGGCAACAGATTCTGCACAGTAAACGAACGGGTGACCTCGTTCAGAGTGTAAAAACTAGTGGCCAGACTCTTTATATTGAAGATAAGGGTCATGCCCTAAAAGCCGTCGACGCAGCTAGAAAGGGCAACTATGCCAAAGCAGCCCAAGAAGCTTTGCCACTCGGTGAACAAGCCGCTCTGGGACCGACCAAGATTGCTGTCAGGGTCGGCACTTCGGCAATCGCCAGCCAGTTGCCGCCTGAGCAAAGAAAAATCGTCGAAGTTGCTGGACACGGCTTGCCTCACGTCACATTTACCGGAGCCGTCACAGACGTGGCGCTCCATCAGGCGGGCGTAAACAAGCCTGCTGAGTCAACCACAAGAACGACACAGACCGCCGAGTTAGCCGGTCATGCTTCTGATTGGATCAAGAAATATGGTGGCAAGATGTTCAGCAAAACTGGTGACCAGACCTCAAAACAGTAGTCTGCTGGAAAACTCTGTTTCTTGGAAATTTACACAATTGGGGGATGGGTGCCACATCTTCCTGGTGATGAATTAATCCCCTAGCTGGCGTAAAGTAGTCTTAGGGGCTACGATTGCGGGGGCGACTTGTGGCTCGGGGGTCATATCGCATGCTTGCGGCACTTGCGTGCGCACGTGATATAGCGGAAACTTTTATTATCCGTTGCCTCTGTATTGCATTGCTGGTTCGAGCTTCTGATGCACTCTAACTATTCTGGCGTTCATCAAATCTATTCTGGCAAGATACACGCGGTCTATCGAGCAGTTCGAGTGACCGACGACATGCGCGTCGTGTTGAAGACGTTGCTCAATCCTACGATTTCTCAGAAACAGCGCCTGGAAAATCAATATCTTTTGCTGAACGATTTCGACCTTCCAGGTGTTGTGAAGGTTCTCGCCTTTGAACAAGATGAAACTCAGGGTGCTCTCGTTATGAGCGATGCCGGTAGGCAAACGCTGGGAACGTTGCTCGAAAAAGGGCCAATGTCCTGTGCTCAGTTTCTTCCACTGGCGATAAATCTGGCTGAGACTCTGCAAGGCATTCATGCTGCGAATTTGATACATCGAGATCTCTCTCCGCATAACATTGTTGTTGATAGCGCCAGTGGTGCCTTCACCTTGATCGATCTCGACCAGGCTACCTTAAGACATCTGGATACTGGTGCGATCCCGGTCGTTAGACCTGGTCGCATCGAAGGCTCTCTGCCTTATATTTCGCCTGAGCAGACTGGACGAATGAATTGCTCGGTCGATTGCCGAAGCGACCTCTACGCGCTGGGGGCGATTTACTATCATATGTTGACTGGCTCGACTCCTTTCGTTCTGGATGATCCTCTGGAGTTGGTGCATGCGCATCTGTCGCGAGCGCCGGTTGCGCCCCGTCAAATGAACGCTGAAGTAACCGGAGAATTGTCGGAGATCATATTGAAGCTTCTGGCAAAATCTCCAGATGATCGCTATCAAAGCGCGAGCGGACTACTTCACGACCTCAACTACTTGCACCGGAACCAGCCCACTGCCGACGCGCTCCGTGTCTTCATAGCTGGGTACAAAGATCGGCGACAAGGCCTTGCGATTCCAGAGAAATTGTACGGGCGTGATAGCCAGGTAAACAAACTTGGCTACGATTTCAATCACATGATCGACCAGGGCCGCACGCAGTTGCTCTTTGTGAGCGGCTATTCGGGGGTTGGAAAAACAGCCTTCGTTCGGTGGTTGTATGAACCACTGGCGAAAGAGCGCGGATTTTTCCTCGCTGGCAAGTTCGAACAGTTCAGGCGAGATGTGCCATTTGCCCCGTTCGCTCAGGCGTTTCAGGAGTTAGTCCAGTATCTGTTGACCGAGTCTGAAGAGCAGATCAGCTATTGGAAGACTGCTCTAACAGACGCTCTTGGTGATGGATTAGCTCTCATTGCTCAAGCGGTGCCCAAGATCGAACTACTCGTCGGCCCACAGCCTGAGCCACCGGAATTTTCGTTTCTTGATACCAAAGAGCGATTTAAAATTGTCTTCCGCAAATTCATAGAAGTCTTCGCTCGGCGTGAGCATCCAGTCGTTTTGTTTTTGGACGATCTGCAGTGGGCAGAAGTAGATGCGCTCCAACTCTTGCGTGGTTTGTTAGACGAAGGGCAAGGACTTCACCTCCTTATCATCTGCGCTTTCCGTGATAACGAGATGAGCAGCGATGAGCTTTATAAGCAAATTGCCGATGGCATTCCTCGTGATGCTGCCACCATTCAGGAAATTGTGCTGCCACCTCTGACGCCAGACGAACTAAATCTGTTGATTGCTGACGCCCTGCACTGTCACGAGACGGTTGCTGCGCCATTAGCGGAACTGGTGCATCAGAAGACGCTTGGAAATCCGCTCTTCGCACGTGCATTTCTGCAGACTCTCTATCAAGAACATTTGCTCGAATACGATGCCAGGAAAGAACTCTGGTCTTGGGATTTGCAAAAAGTTCGGCAGCAGAATTTTGCTGACAATATCGTCGATCTTTTGCTTGGGAAGCTGCGTAAGTTGCCTGAAACAACAAGAAAAATGTTGCATGTAGCCGCTTGTCTTGGTAATTCCGGCGGGCTCGATTATTTATGGTTGCTCAATGAAAATTCGCGAGAACAGACTGAACTTGCGTTGCTTCCTGCTGTTAATGAGGGACTGATTCACGTCACGCCAGATGGTTACAAGTTTTTGCACGACAGAGTGCAGCAAGCTGCATACGAGTTGGTGCCTAGAGAGAGGCGTGCATATGAGCATAGAGAGATTGGTCTGGTAATGCTGGCCAATACTTCTGATGAGGAGCTCTGGGACAAGATCTTCGATATTGTCAGTCAGTACAATTTGGGATCTTCCCTGATTGAAAGCGAGGAGCTGGTTACTCTCGCTCGTCTCAATTTGATAGCTGGGCGCAAGTCTCTCGTGAATGCGGCCTACGCCTCCGCACTGCAATTTTTCAGCAACGGTCTAGCTCTTATACCAGATGAACTATCGAGTACACTGCATGACTTGATCTTCGATTTGCGTGTTGAGAAGGCTCTCTGCCATCGATTGATCGATCGTCCGGAAGAAGCTCAGAAGCAGTTTGCGGAAATGCTCGATTACTCGAATAACAATATAGAAAAGGCTTCTATCTGCCGCATGTTGTCTGAAGGATGCACCGATTTGTGGCAGCACGATCAGTCTGTCGATTGGTGCGTTCGCGGGCTGAAGCTTCTCGGTATCGATATTCCGGTTCGCCCGACACGCGACCAGGTGGATGAGGAATACCACAAGGTTTGGGAGAACATTGGCGATCGAGAGATTACAGATTTGGCCGATCTGCCGCTGATGACTGACCGACAAGCTGAGATGGCGATTTCAGTTTTGCAGACACTCTACATGTCGGCGATGGCTATCGACCAAAACCTCTTTGTGTTTACCAGCTGTTTGATGGTGAACATCAGTCTCACCTATGGAAACTGCCATGCGTCAGTTCTTGCCTATACACAGTTTGGATCTTTGCTACCGCGCATCTTCGACAGATATTCTGAGGCACAAGAATTTGTCGAACTGGGGCGGAAGCTTGTGCACCAACGGGCTTTGAGCCGATTCTCCTCGCGCATGCAATTCCGCATCAGCATTATCGATTTCTGGACGCAGAGCTGTCGCGCCAGTGCGGAATCTATGCGTGTCGCTTACGATATGGCGATGAAAGCAAGCGATATGGCTTATGCTGCATATTGCAGTGCTCACATGGAAGTTAGTAGTCTCTTTGCCGGTTTATCAATTCCTGAGTTTCGGCAACTTCAGGAACAGAACGCCAGCGCACTTTCAGGTGCTGCACGCGAGTTACACATGTCGATACGAGATTTGTGCAATCGTGCATCTAGTCCCTTAACAAGTCATTTGCCTCAGATCAAGTCTGGCGAGTTAGAGGAGGAGGAGTTCGAGCATCGCGTCAATCTGCGTACCAAGACTGTTTCAGGTTTGTACTATGTCATACTTTTGCGCAGTCAAGTTTTCATGGGCGACTATGTTAATGCTATAGATACGGGCAACAAAGCTGAGAGATTTCTTTGGGCTCATTTGACGTTTTCAGGCGAGGCACAGTACTGGTTCTACTATCCTCTCGCTCTTGCTCTTCGTTACCACGAGGTTTCGCAAGAACAGCAGATTGAATACCTGGCCATGATGCTATCGCACCAGAGACAGTTGAAGCTGTGGGCTGAGCGTTCACCAGCAAACTTTGAAGACAAGTATGCCCTGCTTTCTGCCGAGATCGCCCGCGTGCGAGGAAATCACCTCGATGCACAAAATTACTACGAGCGGGCGATCAATGCAGCACGCAAAAACGGATTGATTCACATCGAAGCCTTTGCTAACGAGCTTGCCGGTCGATACTATCTTGCTCGTGGTGCTAGCACAGCAGCAAACGGTTATCTCGTCGAAGCTAGAAAATGCTTCGCTCTTTGGGGCGCGGATAAAAAAGTAGAGCAGCTCGAGAGTCTTTATCCGATTTTGGTGCCGGTTGAACAAACGAGAACACTAGATGCGGTGGCGGTTCTAAAAGCATCACAGGCTATCGCGAAGGTTACTGAGCTTGATGGACTTCTCGAGACACTGATGAAAGTTGTCATCGAAGCGGCCGGTGCCGAAAGCGGTGCCTTGCTGTTACAGAGTGACAACGAGATGGTCGTTCGAGCACACAGCAATGGTGGCAACCGTATCATCGTTGAATCAGTTCCTCTCTCAAACTATGCATTGCTTCCTAAGAGCGTCATCAATTATGTAAAGCGAACCTTGGAAGTAGTGGTGATTGATGATGTCTTGCATCACAATCTTTTTGAAAAGGACTCCTACTTCCAATTTAAGCAGACGCGTTCAGTACTGTGTGTCGCGATCTTAAAACAGGCTCGCTTGATGGGTGTTTTATATCTGGAAAACAGCTTGACTCCGAACGTATTTACGCCTGAGCGAGTGGAACTACTACAGTTGCTCTCTGCTCAAATTGTTACATCTTTGGAGAATAATCTTCTTTATGATGGGTTGCGTAAAGAGATTGAAGAGCGCCGCCTGGCTGAGGAAGCAGTACGTCGAAGCGAAACATTTTATCGACTGACATTTGATACAGCTGCTGTCGGCAAGGGGCATCTCGATCGATCAGGTCACTTCGTTCGTGTCAATCAGAAACTCTGTGAAATTACCGGATATTCGGCGGAGGAGCTGAAGGAACTGACCTTCATGGATATCACCTATCCCGAAGACATGCCACAAAGCCTGGATGTATTCGAGATGTCTCACGGTCTGACGAGAGACGTCGAATTGCGGAAACGTTATATTCGCAAAGATGGAAAAGTGATCTGGGTGCAAGTAAACGCTTCTGTTGTGCCCGAGAGTTTCGGAGAGATCTCACATCTGAGCATTATTCAAGATATCACCGAGAAAGTTGAAGCTGAAAATGCATTGCATGTGCTCAATGCTGAGTTGGAACAGCGAGTGAAAGAGCGCACAGCCGAACTCGGTCAGGCGAAGGAAATTGCCGAGGCCGCCAACCGCGCTAAGAGCGAGTTTGTAGCTAACATGAGTCATGAGATTCGCACTCCTATGAATGCAGTAATAGGTTTGAGCGACATCTTGAGCCGAACCCGACTCGATGCAGACCAGGCAGATCTGGTCAATACAATTCAAAGCTCGGCAGATGCCCTGCTTGATTTGATTAACGATATTCTCGACTTCTCTAAGATTGAAGCTGGCAAGTTAGAGTTCAATCCGGATAATTTTGATTTGCTGAATCTCGTAGAAACTTCTGTGGAACTACTATCAGATGCAGCGCGCAAGAAGCGGATAACATTAATGTCGTTTTGTGATCCGCACCTTCCAGCAATAGTTTGTGGCGACCAAGCTCGTTTGAGGCAAGTGCTTCTAAATCTATTGAGCAATGCGAATAAATTCACCGCTGATGGTGAAGTGTTTTTGCGGGTCTTCGCCGATGCACCAGAAAATGGCCGACAGATGATTCACTTCGTTGTAAGCGACACCGGTATCGGCATGAGTGAGAAGACGATCCAGCAGCTGTTCAAACCGTTTTCTCAAGCTGATGGCTCCATCACGCGCCGATATGGTGGCACCGGTCTTGGGCTCTCCATTTCGAAGTGTCTTGTGGAAGGCATGGGTGGCACCATTACGGTTGATAGCCGCGAAGGGCAGGGCTCGACATTCCTTGTCTCTTTGCCCTATGGCATTGTCCGTGAGGCGGCTTTGCCGTCAGCCTCAGCGCTGGATAACAAACGGCTGTTGCTCGTGACTAGTGCACAGAGTGTTCGGTCTACTGTGCAGGAGTATCTGTCGACTTGGTCGGTAGATTGTGCGATAGCAGCTTCGGTCAGTGCTGCGATTGAGTGGCTCGAAAAAGCCAAAGAAGACCATCAGACTATCGATGCGATATTGCTTGACTCGAGTCCCTCGCAAGGGCTTGATGTTGGTTCTACATTGAAAGCAGCTTTGTTGCGTCTTGGCTTTTGGAATGTGCCTGTGATATTTATGGGATCGGCAACCCACAGCGAGATCGGAACCCGTCTTCCTGACTATGGATTTGCCTCGTATATAGCCAAGCCCTTTAAGCGCGCACGCTTATTTGAGTGTCTTGTTCAGGTTCTGGCTCCACATGCTTTCCGGACTACCCATACAGCTGCTATGTCTAGCTTTAGCGCTGGTCCGCAATCCTCCCCCTACGAACAGATGTTGGTTCTCGTCGCGGAGGATCATCCGACAAACCGTAAACTTGCCAGTTTGCAATTGCAGGAACTTCAGTGCCCAGCGGAATTTGCCAACAACGGACGGGAAGCATTGGATGCCGTGCAACGTGGAGATAAGAACTATTCATTGATCCTCATGGATTGCCAGATGCCGGAGCTCGATGGTTTTCAGGCGACGAAAGCCATACGAGAGTTTGAAGCACCACTGAATCGTCATACAATCATAGTGGCAATGACCGCACAGTCAACTTCAGAAGACCGTGACCTCTGTCTTTCGGTTGGTATGGACGATTTCATGACCAAACCAGTGACAACTAGAAAGCTGCAGTCGATGCTGCAAAAATGGGTTCTGAACGAGCCGCACTTAAGGTCTGATTCGTTGGTGTCTCCGGCAGATTTAGAGCAGACATCTACGTCGCAACCAGGCGACAATGCTGATAGTGACATAGTTGTCGTTGATTCGGTAAAGACGAAACTTACCGAATGGATCGAAGCCTTCGGTGAAGAGACGGCAAAAGACTTGATGAGCGAGATGTTGGTCGGAATCAGCGACGGACTCAGGACCCTCGAAACTGAATTAAACGCCGGTGATTTTGTCGCCGCAAAATCGACGGCACACAGAGTCAAGGGACTCTGCTTGAATATGGAACATGGCGCAGAGTTGGCGAGAGCATTGGAAAAAGCTCTAGCTGTGAGTGATGAAAGATTAGCTCGTAAAATATTTGGCGTGCTTAGTCAGACGGTCGAGGCCTGTTCAAAGAGTCATCTGCGTTCTTCAATTTAAGCCTTCAATTTAAGTCGATGAGATAAGCTGTCAACTTAGAGCTTAAGATCAATTGCAGTTATATTTGCTCGTTCGCTCGGGGTAAATAAGTTTGGGATCTGGCCAAACTTTTGTTCTAGCAGCTATATTCTGGCTTTTTTGAGGAGACGCAGTGACTAAAAAGGACGAAGGGACCCTTGAGCATTTGAAGGCTGAGAAGTCTGGTGTGCACTCGCACACCGTTACCAGTGGTGGCGGAATCCACTCTAAATTTCCAATTGATGCAGCTTTCCTCGGCAAGCCGGCCCATTTACGGACAAGAAATGACCGCTACGAACTTGGTCGAGCGCTCAGGGAGCATTGCCCCAGGGCGGAGCACGCCGAGTTTAAGGTTGCGAGAAAGGGGCGACCAGATCCGGTGCAACTGATAATGGCTTCAAATCAGGGCCGCCTTGAGAAACTTTTGCCGATTCGCTACGGCCGTATGATCGTGTCGCCGTTTGCACACTTTCGCGGAGCCGCGACAATCATGGCTTCAGATCTCTCTGTACAACCTGCTACCGGATACGCGCTTCAGGCTTGCGGCGACTGTCATCTTCTCAACTTCGGAGCCTTTGCCACTCCTGAACGTCGCATCGTTTTCGACATAAATGACTTTGATGAAACTTTCCCCGCTCCTTGGGAGTGGGATTTGAAGAGACTTGCAGCCAGCTTCGTTATCGCCAGCCGCCACAACGGATTCCGAGCTGCTGATTGTGTTGCTCCGGCTTTTGAATTGGCGCAGAGCTACAGAAACAAAATGCGCGAGTATGCAGAAATGCCAGCGCTTGAAGCCTGGTACTCCTTTCTCGACTATCAGCAACTTATTGAGATGGGCGAGGATGAACGTTTGAAGAAGCGCCGCCGCCGAATGCTAGAGAAGGCGATGGCGCGGACCCATCAAGATGAGTTTATTCGCATCGCGCATGTTGAGGATGGGAAGCCGCGCATCAAAGATGAGCCTCCGCTCGTTTATCACGAGACAGATCAAAAGAGCGCCGATCTCTATGAGCGTGTCGAACACACTATGATCGAATATCGCAAATCCCTGTCGCCGGAACGACGAGTCTTGATCGACCGCTATGAGTTTGTCGATGCGGCAATGAAAGTCGTTGGTGTTGGAAGTGTCGGAACCTATTGCGCGATTGCGCTGTTCTTTGCGGCTGAAAACGATCCGTTGTTTTTGCAAGTAAAAGAAGCTCGTACTTCTGTTCTTGAGCCTTATGTAGACCATCCGCCATTTGCCTCCCAGGGCGAACGCGTCGTCTTTGGGCAAAAGCTCATGCAAGCTGCTAGCGATATGTTTCTCGGCCATGCAGTTGGGAAGTTAGGCCGGCATATTTATATCAGGCAGCTGCGTGATGTAAAGATCAAACCGATGATTGAGATCTTTGCTCCCGAAAATATGGTCGGCTTTGCGCAAGCTTGTGGATGGGCCCTCGCTCGGGCTCATGCGCGTTCTGGTGATGCAGCAGTGATTGCCGGCTATATTGGGAAGAATGCAGTGTTCGCTCGGGCGATTGCGCAGTTCGCCACACGCTATGCTGATCAAAACGAACTGGATCATGCGGCTTTGATCGAAGCCGTGAGAGATCTTCGTCTTGATGTGTATAGCGACATATAGACGCAGCTAGAGAGCTCTCAGTCTAGACAACTCCCAGTCCAGTCAATCAGAGCCGTGGATCAACCGGCTCGCTTTCCAGTGCCAGCACAGCAAAGACGCATTCGTGCACGCGATACAAAGGTTCATGACGCACAAACCGCTCCAGTGACTCAACGCCAAGCATGAATTCTCTCAGCGCAAGTGATCGTTTTGCACTCAATCCTCGACGCCGCAGCCGTTGCAGGTGCTCTTCGGCAGTGTACTCTGGACCGTAAATTATGCGCAAATACTCTGCGCCACGGCATTTAATTGCCGGCTGAATCAGACCGCGATCTCCTTTGGCTATGAAGTCATACGGTTTTACAACCATGCCCTCCCCTCCAGCGCCTGTAAGCTGTTGCCACCATTCCATGCCTTCCCGCGCGTTTGCTTCGTTGGTCAGATCTATGGTTTTGTATGGAGTAGCGATCACTAAACCTGGTCGAGCAGTCGCGACTTTGGCTAGTGTGTCCATATGCCATTTGTGATTTTTGTCAAAGTAGGTTTTGTTTTCAGTTGCGAGAATATGAAAGGGAGCCAGTTTGAAATCATCTAATGAGTTCACTGTCCAGCAGTAGCGTCGATAAGCATCTCTGTACAAGTCGATCATCGACTCTCTAGCAGAGTATTTATTCAGAAGCTGCTCTACGTTCACACCGCAACTTCTTGCAGACTTCAGGAGCGAGACCGTTTTCGATAGAGAGGCACTACCGGCGGCACCAACTGCTGCGTATTGTTCGCGCACAAGCTCGAGCGCTTTTGCGGACCATGGCATCAGTTCGCAATCTAGTGCTATCCAATCAGTATTGAGATCTTGCCAGAGCCCCGCGTGCTCCACATTTTTTGCGATAGACTTTATAAACTCCTGTTCCAGTTGCAGGTCATTGAAGAAACGTCTTCCTGTTCTCGTATAACAGATGCCTTGCCCTTCATTCGACACGCCAAACCGTTTGTTTGCTACTTGCTCGCTTTTGCAAACAACTAAGACAGCTCGAGATCCCATATGTTTCTCTTCGCAAACAACCTTGGGTACGCCTTGGCTGAGATAAAATTTGAATGCTTCTGCGGGATGTTCGAGCATCCCGTTTTCCGAAGTCGTCTCGCAGGGCGACATCGTAGGCGGCAAATAGAGCAGCCACTTTGGATTAACGGCAAATCTGCTCATTACTTCGAGTGCCGCGATTGCATTCTCTTCCCGAACCGTGATGTTGCGTTGGAAGCGGGTGTTGATGGTGCGCTTGCCGGTAACGTCATCAATGTCTAAGACGTCTCCGCCGCGGTCGCTCTCAAATTTCGGCTTAAGTGCCGTATCCTCGCTTAGGAACGGCTTGGCTGGCTCATAGTATGTGTGTTTTGCTTGCACCGAAACGAAATCCCGCTCAGGATATCTGAGCGCAGTAAGCTTGCCACCAAATACGCAGCCGGTATCGATGCAGACTGTGCGATTGAGAAACTCAGGTTCGGCGACTGGTGTGTGTCCGTAAACGACCATGGCATCGCCACGATAGTCCTGCGCCCAGTTATAACGAACCGGCAAACCATATTCATCTGTCTCGCCTGTCGTTTCCCCATATAGAGCGAATTCGCGCACTCTCGATGATGTGCGACCTTGAAACTCCTGCTTCATTCCGGCATGCGCAACGACCAGTTTGCCGTCGTCGAGTACGAAGTGTCCAACCAGTCCGTCAATAAATTTGCTCACTGTAGCTTTAAATTCAGGTGATTCAACTTCTAGTTGTTCGAGTGACTCTTTTAATCCGTGCGTGATTCGCACGTCTCTTCCTTTGAGTTTCTTCATCAATTTGATGTCGTGATTGCCTGGAACGCAAAGCGCTTTCTCGGCACGCACCATGTTCATGACGAGTCTCAAAACAGAAGGCGTCTTCGGACCTCTGTCCACAAGATCTCCTAAGAAGACTGCTTTCCTTCCCGAGGGATGCTCTGCTGTATCGCCGCCATCCTCGTGAGACGAGAAGTTGTATCCGAGTTTTACCATCAACTCTTGCAATTCATCGTAGCAACCATGTATGTCGCCAATAATGTCGAAAGGTCCATGTTCGTCTCTTTTGTTCGACCATAATTTGGTGCGTTCTATCTGTACTTCGTTTATCGAGTCTTCGCTGTTCAGCACATGAACGTAACGAAATCCTTCTCGCTCCAGTTCGCGTAGTGACCTTCTCATCGCCTGGTGCTGACGTCTGATTACGTGTCCACCAAAGTTTCGGTCGGGTCGTTGTGCATTGCGCGCTGCACATAGTTCTTCTGGAAGGTTGAACACGATTGCAACCGGCAAGCAGTTGTGTTCTCGCGCTAGTGCAATGTATTGCTTTCTATCTTCAGCCATGACGTTGGTGGCATCAATTGCAGTAAGTTTTCCCGCGGCGAGTCTTTTACCGGCAATAAAGTTAACGAGTTCAAAAGCATCTTTGGTCGACGCCTGATTGTTCTCATCATCTGAAACAATTCCTCTACAGGCATCTGATGAAATTACTTCGGTTGGCTTGAAATGCTTTCGACCAAATGACGATTTACCGGAGCCTGTTGGTCCTACGAATATAATGAGGCACAGTTCGGGAAGTGTGAATTTCACTGGGTGAAGACCCCCATTTGTGTTGGGGCGCCAAACTCAGGATCTTCGTCTCCAATCGGTAAATAACGCACCGAATATCCGTGGCGCTCGCACACGCGTTGGCACCACGAGCGGAACTCAGACCGGGTCCATTCAAAACGGTGATCGCGATGGCGGAATTGCCCGGCCGGCAGCGACTCGAATTTAACGTTGTACTCTGAATTTGGTGTTGTGAGAATCACCAGAGGCGGTTTTGCAAACTCGAAAAGAACACGCTCAAGAGCGGACAATCTGGGCGGGTCTAGATGCTCGATTACTTCAATGCAAGTGGCCGCATCGTAGCCAGACATTCGTTTGTCGCGATATACGAGTGAACCTTGCAGAAGGTTCAAGCGAGAGCGTTCTCTGTCAGAAAGCTTTTCAATTCGCAAGCGCTCCCTCGCCTTTTCTAGTACTCGATACGAAACATCCATGCCGGTGACTTCCACGAACTGCTTTTCCTGAAACAATCTTCCAATCAAGCGTCCTTCACCACAGCCCAAATCAACTACTCGGTGCGCACCATTCTCCTTTAGTACCGCTAGTACCGTGTTTAGTCTTCGTTCATTCAGGCTCATCGGTTTTTCGACAGCCTCTTCTTCTCTAGCGTGTTCCTCGTCGGTTTTGTCTGGGTCGAGTTCGTCAGGATCGGTCAACTGCTCCAGTGCCAACCTGGTCAACCGCTTCTTATTTTGCAAGTAGCGGTTGGTGATGAATGAGCGTTCCGGGTGTTGGGCTAACCAACCTTCGCCATGGCGCAATAGCTTTGCCACTTCTTCATCGCCGACATAATAATGCTTTTCGTTATCTAGAACAGGAACCAGAACATAAATGTGCGAGAGAAGGTCGTGCACAGTCGTCGTTCCCTTGAGCGTTAACGTGAAGTAATTGCTGTCACCCCATTCCGGAAACTTTTCGTCGAGGGGATGGCGTGTCGTTTCGACGGTGTATCCGAGCGGTTCGAACAAGCGGCGTAAGAGCGACTCGCCGCCACGAGTTTCGATTGCTGCTATGGTTGCTTCCACAGGTATTGGACTCAGTGCTAGGGTGGGGCGCTCTTTGCTTTTTCCCGCAAGTGCAGTTCCGAAAAGTTTGGTCATGGCGACGCTGAGAAATGAGGATGCGACGTAGCAACGATCGTTTACGTATTGATCGAGAGTGCCTTCGCTGCGACTGTTTTCGCGTCCCCGCACTAGCGATATGGGATCGACATCGAGTAACAGTGCCGCCGTGCACCGCTCCTCAGTCGCCTCAGGATAAAACACGTGCGCTAACCCGAACGACGTCTCGATCGTTTGCAAATTGGCGGGATTCTTGTGCAAAAGATATCCCAGATCCGTGGCCGGACGGTGTGTGGTCGATATGGTTAACAGCATTCAAATATCATAATCGAGCTCATCAGACTTTGCATACTGCCGAGCGATTTGTGAAGGTGGTGAAATCCTTGAAGGCCGTTTACGGTGGAACTCAAACCGGCGTTTCAGACCTTGAAATGTTATAGTTTGAAGATAGGGGAAAACGGATGAGCGAAAAAATCATAGTTTATGAAAAGCCGACTTGCACGAAGTGTCGTGAAGTAAATAAGCTCTTGAAAGAAAAAGGCGTCGATTTTGAAAAGATCAATTACTACGATCATCCGATCAGCGAAAAGAAGTTGCGTGAGCTCGTGGTGAAGATGAAAATCAATCCGAAAGATATGATTCGTAAAACTGAATCTATCTACAAAAAGCTGCAACTGTCGAAAGGCTCTCCCACGGATGATGATCTGATTAAGCTGATGGCAAAGTATCCCGATCTCATGCAACGCCCCATTATCGAGAAGGGCTCTAAAGCTGTGCTTGGTCGCCCCGTTGAGAACGTCGAAGAGCTGCTTTAAGCGATTGCCGCCATTATTAGAGCCAGCGCTAGAAATCGATCTTTTAGTAGGTTGTTGATTTGGTTGCTTTTAATGTCGCGACTCGAGGCACCACGGCCATCTCATACTGACCTGGTAGTGAGACCGATTTGTGTGCGTGCTCGTCATAGGTGGCAAACTCAATTGCGGTGTCGGCTGATGTGGTAGCCGCTCCCGCATGGGCACCGTTAGTGGTGCCTTTGGGGCTAATTCGGAGCCGTGGAGTTTGTACTGCCGGGTGATTCTTGTATAGGTATAGGCGAACCAGGAGGATCATCCAATTTCTCGAAATCGTCCGTTATATAGCGGTTGTGCGGCCAGAGAAAGAGTCCTCGCTTGTATTCGAATTTGAATTTGACAAAGTTTCGCTTGCTCTCTTGCGGGAAAATCAAAATGGTATCACCGCTCAATTTTGTCGCTGCCGCCGCGCAAGCATCACCCATCTTTTGACTGGTGGCGCTGAGTACTTGAGCTGTGAGATTGCAGTCTTTGTTCACAGTAATCATCATCATGACTTCGCCGAGCGATGCTTTGGTGACTTTTTCCACGCTTTTATGCAAAGCTTTGCCAACCTTTCGATGCCACCGCTCCCAGGCGATTGTCGACTCTGTCACACCTAAATTAAACGAACTTTGGTCCGCTCCGACCTTGAGCAGTGGTCGTTGGCTTGCAGGACTTCTTTCTAAGGTGGTTGCAGTCGAATGATTATCGGCAGCGTCGGCCTGACTTCCCTCCGTTCCCGGTTGTTGACTGTTTTGTTCACGGTCAGACGCACAAACCGGGTGAGAAATCGCACAAAACTGCCCAAGCGAGAGAACAAATGACAGCAGCGTGTGGTGTAAAAGTGCGGGGATTCCAGCACTTTTTGCACCTCGAGCCATTGGCTGTAGCGTATTGTTCATTTCGCAGTACCACTGAAGGACTCTACAAGAATCTCGGACAGGCAGGCGTAACAGGGCATGTCATGCAGTATATGACATTTCGTGAAACGACCCCCGGCTCGATATTTCTGGACTAAGAGCCCCACTGGCATGGTTCGTCCGGGAGCTGTTAAGCGTCGGCACTTACAGTGCTTACAGAATTTGCCACCGGGTAAAATCCAGTAGAGAAAAGGTCTTCAGGGCGCACAGATTGGGCGATAACGTCGATAAAGCTGCTGATAATGATGAACTTGTTGGCAATACTGCCATGAGTCCGGAGTCGAGTGCCGCGGCGAGTACAGACTCTTCCGCTACCAAGCCATCGGAAGCTGTGAGCACTCCTCCTAAGAAGAAAAAAAAGAAGAAGAAAAAACAGAAATCTTTAACTGCGAAACTCTTGCTGTTTGCGCCGCCTCTCGTTGCAGTTGTAGTGGGTCTGGTTGGCATGTCTGTTTACTTCCGATCGACGAACGAAAGCTATAAGTTTGGCTCTCGACAGACAGCCTCGGTTCCTGAGGGCATTGATGTCAGTAAGGTCAAACCTGAAGATATGCAAGCTTTTCTCAGATTTAAATATGAAAAAGTTCACCCACCATCGAGAAAGGCGCCGAATCCTGACTTTGACATAAGCGAAAAGTTGTCCGGTAAAGAGAATTCGAATTGGGCAGCGCTTTATGAGAAAGCGACGCAATTGATTGCAGATGATGTCGATTACGCATCGGCTGAACAACCGCTGCGTAAGGCTCTGGCACTGGCTCGCAAAGGAGGCAGCAAGAGGGAGTTGTATCTTTCCCTCTCAAAGCTAGAGGACGTTCTGAACGTGGAAAAGAGATATGGTGCCGCTGATGAATTAGACAAAGAGGTTCAGACCTTGTTGGAAAGCGGAAAGAGTAAAGGGGCTGCCGCTTCAAAATGAAGAAGTATGGAGTACGATTAGGAATGGATTCGCGTGAAGGAGAAGTCGGGATATGAAAGCGAAACGTGTTTTCTTGGCGGTACTCAGTCTGGGAGCGCTTTTGCAAACCAGTCTGCCAGCCAAAGCAGATGACATTGACGAGAAGCAAGCTTTACTACAGAGCAAGATTAACGAAGCTGCGTCGAACAAACAACTTTCTTCGAAAGATGCTTCGGAATTGCGCCATGAGCTGTCTGATTTTAAAGAAAAGAAGCGCTCTATCCGCGCTGCACATGGAGATGTTCTGCAACTCGCAGATGACAAGGAGCTCAATCGGCTGTTGAGTGACATCAATCAGCACTACGAAGAGAAGCTTAAGTCAGGAGCTACCGACAAAAAGTAAGCTTGAACGGCACGCAGTAATCACAAATCACTAGATAGTTAAGCGGGGTTCCGAAGTAACATTCGGAACCCTCGCCTCATTTCAACCTAAACCCGGCAGCTCTTCCGGGTTATTCGTGCCTTCAAGAAGCTAACCTCGCCGTGCCAAAAATTAGGAGCAAAAGACAAAGTAATTATTACAGCCGTCTGCGAGGTTAAAAGTCTCGGGAATGACCGAGGAGCGAAATCTATCACTCCGCGGCTCTTGGTAACCCTGTTTTTTTGGTGCTAGATTGGTTCGTAGCCCTAAGCCGCGTCTCAGATGCACTGGTAGAACATTTTCTTCCGATGAACGAGCAAGCAAAGAGTCTGAATGGAACTTACTGCCATGGCGCTCAACCGTTTCTGATTGGTATGCTCATTTTTTTGGCTTTTTCTCCGAGTCCCGCTTTAGCTGACTCGGCTGGCTCTGCCCGCCGGCTTTTGCAAGGGGGCATTAAGGACAATGCTCCTCTTCATCCATCCCTCAAGCTCGTGCCAGGACAAGGCTCCTCCGACACTAGCACTCAACTTTTTGGTGGCGCCAGCAGTTATGTAGCCCCGCTTGGTGCTCAAATGCAGCAAGGACTGGGCGGCGTCATGTACGCACCCGGAATTCCGATTCCGCAGTTGGTACCGTCTGTGGAGTCACGTAGTGGCCATACCAATCCGATTTCCAGCTACACACTCCAGCCGGTCAGTGGAGTGCTCGTCGCACCAGGTTACGAGGTCAGGAAGAGTTCTGATGGCAGTGGTGTCAGTCAGTATTCTTCAATCTATTCTGAACCTCGTGCTGTCACCGTCAAAGGTGTTACGACGTACGTATCAGGATTCGAGGTTTTAACGCAGAAGGTTACCTTGCCTCCTCGCACTATAGGAACGGGCGTGGCGGTTTTTCAGCCAGATTACGTGATTGAAAAAATTAGTGCAGTGACAAATAGCCAGCAGGCAGATACTACCACCAGATTCACTGGCGGGTCTTTGTCTTCTTCGGCTCCGACAGCTGTCTCTTGTGGTTCAGGCATTGTTTGTTGGGTGCCAGGGTATGAAGTTTCGGTGCAAAGTGCTCAAGTTTCGCAGGAAAAATTGGGTGGCGCTTGGACTGCTCAAGTGCCAGGAATGCCCCAGCTATCAACTACACCCTTGGCGCTTCCAAATTTGAGAAGCTCGGTTGAAGCCGTGAAGCCTGAAGCTCTAACGGCAACACCCAAGCTTCTACCGGGAATAAAACCGGAGCTATTTCCTTCCGATATCACCTGGCCGCAATGGTACAACCGAGTTGCCAAAGCGATATATAGCCGTTGGCAGTATTACGCCGTCTGTCCGGGTCAAGCAACAGTGCGGGCAACAATATCGAGGAATCGAGTTATGACTTGCCGTGTGATTGATTTCACCCCTATTGCGGCAGGAGAGCGTAATACTGCGGCTGAAACAGACTTTCGCGAATCGGCGCTAGCTGCAGCAAATGGTGTCAGCATTTTTGAAATTCCGGAATTTCCGGAACTTGCTAAAGAAGATATTGTCTCTCTTGATGTCGTTATGCGCAGAAGTGTCGATGGACCAAATGGTTACAGTGTCGCATCTACAAAGCATTGACGATGGATGAAATTTCAGCAGGTAACGAAAACTGCCATTAGTGGCAGCTTTATCGCCCTCTCGTTGTAAACTCGTTTGGCTGCAGGAGTCGATTATTTAGATTCAGGCTTCAAGTTACACCGAGTTGGAGGCTAACCGGATGACCTTTGCCGAGAGCGTGTCGATTAATTTAGACGAGAAAGTTGCACGAGCATTGTCCGATTTGAAAATGGCTCATCGTGTTTTTGACTGCGATCCGTCGCTCGCCGACACTGCAGCCTTCTGCGAGCATTACGGATTTTCGCTCGGACAATCGGCGAATGCTATTGTCGTCGCCTCTAAAAACGAACCTGTGAAATTTGCCTGCTGTATCGTTCTTGCTACGACCAAGCTTGATGTGAACAAGAAGGTCTCTTTGTTGCTTGGAACCAAGAAAGTATCGTTCGCAAATGCCGAACAGACAATGGAGCTTACCGGTATGCAGATTGGTGGCGTGACACCGTTTGGCCTGCCTCCTATACCGATATACGTTGATGCGGCTGTGATGCAACAAGAAGATGTGATATTGGGTGGTGGCAACCGTAGCACCAAGGTCTTTATGGCACCGAGCGAACTCTTGAAACTTCCCGGCGTTGAAGTGATAGAGGGTCTCGGAATTCTCAAGTCATAAATCTTGTTCTCTGATGGTAAAAGCCAGTCCCGCTTTTTTGCAGGACTGGCTCAATACCGCCTTCGACAGCATTCGAGAACTACTTGCTATTGGCTTCTAGTTTGATTCACGGCAAACTACTGTAAGCCGCCAGTGCTAGTAGTAGTACTCTTTTATTTTCACCTTTTCACCATGACCGCTGACGCGATATTTTTCAACGATTGGTGCCCGATCGATCAATACTGGACGTTCGATCATCCGCTCTTCAACCACCGGGTTCATAATCGTTTCGCTTCTGGTTACGGTCGTGGTCGGCAAAGCTTCTGAACTGAATGTACGTTCTTCAATATACGAGTCAGCCTTTGCTGCCGAGACGAAGCCTGTTGCAGCAATTACCGCTACCAGTGCTCCTATCTTGATGTTCTTAGTCATAACTCCCTCCTTCGTGATGAACTTTTTTCATTCTAAAGATCTTGCGCACTTTTGTTGAATTGCTGAATTCGTTGAATCCTGAGTTTGGCTATGCGAGCCAGTTTTGGCGCTCTCCTCTCGGATATCACACTATTCAGTAATTGGACGAGATCTTCAGAAATATCGTTTGATGCTGATCGTGTCATGGTCGCTGTGATGTGAGATTTTCTCTTTGACCAAGACAGGACGAGATAGGGTTCTTTCAACGACTACAGGTTGTTCAACCACTCGCTCTGTATAAACAGGACGCTCTATGTAGCGATTGATGTATACTGGCTTGCTCACTACCTTTTTTACGACTACCGGTTTCTCGATGGTACGAGTTATAGTCTTTGTGGTAGTTGAGCTAGCGATGTAGTTTGTTCGGGGCCGCGAATACGAGATCTTCTTGTAATGATGTGTGCAAGCTGTTCGATGCTTTGAACAGTTTCTCTTCACTACAGACGATTTTGTAATCGTTACCTTCTTTTCAGTTACTGGCACTATCCTTCTCGTGTATGTGTATGAGCTCACCGGCGCCTCAGTCGTCGTTGTTACTGTCGTGAAAGTGTCTGCGTAAGCCGGTGAGAGCGTCATCGCCGCACAACTGATGAGGCCGCTCAATGTTAGATAATTAAAAATTGACTTCATAGTGATCTCCCGGCGGAGGTCGCTCCCGCTCATCCGCAACTTCAATTCCATAATTTGCTCATGCAATTTTTTGAGACGCCTACTGTGAAACTCAGGTTCCTAGCGTTAAGCAAGAGTTCACAAGGCACCATTTGTAGTGGCGTAACTGTGCGAAAATCCGCACCATGTCGTGAATAAATTAGTCTGACTGGTAAACTTGTTACTGGCTTGAGTTAGCGCTTGTGTTTTTCCAAAGTTATGTTTCAATAGAAGCAGCGAACGCCCAAGATGTGCTTGGACGCTCGCGATTGAGCTTCCATCCTTCGGGGTGGAAGCGTTGATCCGTTCGGGAATTGTCGAGGAATTATAGATGTCCAAAAAACTGAACCTTCTAAAATTCGCTGCCTCTCTTGTAATTCTCTCTCTCTCTCTCTTTAAACCGGCGGCATCGTTGGTGTCTCCGGCAGATTTAGAGCAGACATCTAC
>DATNPX010000058.1:0-18816 GCA_036702975.1 Oculatellaceae cyanobacterium | reverse complement strand
CTGGCATCGTCTCGGCTCTCACTGGGGATAATCGAGACTTTAGCTATAAATTTTGGCAAACCCTTGGCACCGCTCAAGACAAGCCGATTAAATCGACTAGACACAGTCAGAATCTATTCGCGCCAGATACAAGACAGCATAATTGCGATGCTGTCTCATTCTCGCCAGAAGACCTCGTTATCCTCATAGTAAATGCCAGGGCAGGCGATTTCTTTTCTTTCACCCAGGTCATCTTCTAAAAACCAATCGCCAAGCTACTCCTCGTCAAAGGGCAAATCAGCACCGCTTTTGAGAGCATCTTCATCAGTAGGATAAGTAAGCATTGGTCTATATTGATCAGCCAGGGAAGTCGGTTCGATGTCGCCACTCATTTCAAAAGTGTCTTCCGGTGTCACGTTTGAAATTGCGATTGCCATTGTCACCGCAGGCGATACCGGAATAAGTACTTACAGAGAAGCAGAAAAATTTACGAGAGAGATAGAATTACGCTTAGATGTGTAACCAATGCAGCAGACCCTGATGTATAGGCATCGAAATCTAAGCATCACGAAGCTCACATCTTCGCGTGAATGCAGCCGCGATAGTCGCGAGATGCACGAAAACTACAGATAGACTATGATGAGCACATGATCTCAATTGCGAAATTCCTAATAGTAGGTTTGCTCATCGATGCTGTTTTTATCGATCAGGCTGCGTCCGCACATGAAATCATCGGAAGTAAAAATGTGAACAAGCACGCAGCCTGCGTCCCTCCTTTTCCGATGCTTGACCCTTTGGACCAACGTGAGTACGAAGATGGGCTGCCGACCAGCGAGCGGGATTGGATTCGAGCAGTAAATGCACACCTTCGCAAGTTGCCCGAAAAGACTTCTAGTCTTCGGTACTCCCGTTGTACGTTCGGCGTGGAACCATCAGGCGAAATTGTGGAACCTGTAGCTTATTCTGGCAATTTGACTAGAGCCGAGAAAAAGACTACAACCCAGTTGATTTTTAGTTTTTCTCCTCTGCCTGCCGTTCCGGTTAAGGTCCGCCGCCAGTTAATTGTGGGCATCGGCACCAACTCGATTACTTCCATTAGAATTTGTAAGTAGTGGCTGTTACGGTCCTGGTAGCAACGAACGACTAAGGTTTAAGCTTTTCCCTTCATGCACCCCAAAAATAACGAAGAATTCGCAGCTTTTCTAAAGGACCGTGAGTACACCAAAAAGTTTTGGTACCTGGCAGAAAATGTGGCAGATCGTGTCCACTCGGGACCAAACAAAAAAGACAAAGCCTCAAAGGCTTTGTCTTTCGAGCTTCAAAAAGCGAATATGGGGCAGACGAGGGGATTCGATTGAGACAATTTCGGTGACTTGCTTCGAGTGGGCTTTGAGGTTATTGCAGCCGGGTTTCGGAACATCGAAGCGTTGTCATGCATGGTCAGGAATATTCACCATTTAGCAAATGGATCAACACATAGATCAACACATTTAATTTGGTACCTTTCGGTGTAATTCGGTGAATTTTAGCTAGTCCGAAGACTGCGCTATATTGATACTCAATCATAATCAATATCAGTTGCGGGATTCCAGGGCTCCAATGGCAGCCAGCCGCTGTTCTTGCAATGGAAATTAAGACCTCCGTAGGTGACCTTAAACTCGGTATCTTGGTAATGCACTCCAACCTTCGGCATGTATCGTCTCGGTTCGCTTGCCACCTTATAGAAGTCTTTGAGAGTTCGGTTACCAGGCTTGCCAACAACCCACTTCAGTAGCCTATCGCTTGCAATTGGTACTGAGTAATCTTGTAGCCGACCACCACCAGTTGTATTTTTGGAAAGCACCATCGCCTTTATTACAAAATCGGAAGAAACTGATCGGTCTATTTGCAATTGAGTTTCTTTCAGGTGGCTCAAGATCCAGTCGAGTCCAAGCTTTGCTTGTTTG
Organism: Oculatellaceae cyanobacterium; assembly: GCA_036702975.1. GTDB lineage: Bacteria > Cyanobacteriota > Vampirovibrionia > Obscuribacterales > Obscuribacteraceae > DATNPX01. Next base: position 16,891 of record DATNPX010000058.1, on the reverse strand, counting down.
ACTCCTTTGTTGAACTCCTTGACCTCTTGTCTAACCTCGTTGATTCGATCAGCGGCTTGGTGCCATTTTAATTGCACGCCAAGCATGAATTTGTCTCGCTCATCTATGACTAACGCATCAATGTCACCATGTCCTTCGGGAGTTTTAAATGGCACGCAAATCAATTCGACACCAACACAGAACTCCGCTAATTCTTTCAGCCAAATGATTTCCTTTTCGTCTTTGAATTTTGAAATAACAGACTTCTTTCGCTGATCCAGTAAAGACCATAAATTGCTCTCGGCGTTTGACATCGAAATCAGCTGCGGGCTCACGCATAATCGATCATTCGATAGCGGTATAAAGGGTTGGAGTGTGACATCTAACATTTTCTCCCCACTTTGATGCGGAATGTATGTAAGGTCTGAGATTATTCGCTGAACTTTTGGGAGCGGTAGTCCACATAAGTCAGACATTTCATAGCTCCAAGCTTTTCTTGAATGCATAAGAAGAATGTTGTCGATACCGAAGTCTGGCACGTTGAGATAGCTAGACCTGTCGCACAGAGCGAGATGCAACAAGCATCTGCTGAGCAAGAATTTCCAGAATTCACGAAAATCGCCAACGCTGTAACCGTCCAGGTCTATCTTCGCGTCAAATTGCCATAAATGACTCAGGGTTTGGTCGAGGAGCGCCACATGTTTCGCAGCATATTGCCGCGAAATTTTGTAGGTGAATTGCCGATAGTAGAGTAGTCCATTCGACATGAACGCACTCGCTTTAACTGGCTTTGCATCGACATCTTCTATCAGAGTGGATAGCAAGGCTGACAGTTGAAACGGATAAGAACGAAGCTCAGGACTATCAGGCGAAAACAGCAAATTATCGGCAACGTCCGCATCATAAATCTGCATAGGAGAAGTGGGCCCGGTTGTTTGGGCCAGCTTCTTTAGGAACTAAGTGTTAATGACTTCCTGCTCTTGTTCAGGTATTGAATACGGTATCATATCCAAATTATATACTTCAATAGCATTTTGCTTAACCTTCATGTCTCCTGAAATTAAAGGGACTGCCTGAGCTGGTTTTGGCTTGTTGCAGTATGCTTCCCACGGCGTTAGATACCCCAAAGCTTGGTGCGGCCGTTCGAAATTGTAGAACTCAATCCACGCGGCGATTCCTGCGCGCGCATCTCCTACAGAATCATATGCCTTAAGATACACCTCCTCGTACTTCAGGCTTCGCCAGAGCCTTTCAACAAACACGTTATCCATCCAGCGACCTTTGCCGTCCATGCTTATTGCTATGCCGCAATCCTCCAGAATGTCGGTGAAGTCTTTATCAGTGAACTGGCTGCCTTGATCCGTATTGAAGATTTCTGGAGTCCCGTATGACAGGGAATCTTTCAGGGCCTCCCCGCAGAACGTAGATTCCATCGTGTTCGAAAGGCGCCAACCCAGAATGAATCGACTGTTCCAATCAATTACTGCCACCAGATACAAAAATCCCCTCGCCATCGGAATGTAGGTGATGTCCGAGGCAGAGACTTGTCCCGGTCTATCGATCGTAATCCCCCCAAGCAGATATGGATACTTCTTATGATCGGGCGATGCAACGGACGTCCTGGGCTTCTGATAGATTGCTTGCAATCCCATCAGCCGCATGAGCCGCCGCACGCGTTTGCGATTAACTGTGTAGCCGCGGTCGCGCAATGCCTCTACCATTCTGCGAGATCCGAAAAATGGCGTTTTCAGATATTGCTCGTCCAAGATCCGCATGATTTCCAAATCCGCCGGCGGTGCGCTGGCCGGTTGGTAATACAAGGATGAACGAGAAACACCAAAAAGCACGCACTGCCGTTTCACAGAGAGTTCTTTGTTCTCACGCTCGATTAGTGAAAGCCGTGTCTCGCGACTCAGTGACCGAGCTTGCGTGCTAAAAAATCGCGCTCAATCGTTAGCTGTCCGATCTTAGCGTAGAGCGGTTCTGAATCTTCGTTCTTGGTCTCGCCGGTGCTGCTGGGCTTTTCGAAGAGTACCGTCACATTCTCGACCAAGACCTTTTTCCACATTGTGATTTGATGCGGATGAACTTTAAACTCGCTGGCGAGCTCTGAAATTGTTTTGTCGCCGCGAGCGGCGGCCATTGCTACCTTTGCTTTGAACTCCGGACTATGTTTTCTTCGAGTACTTTTCAAGTGATGCTCCTTTCAAGCATGTGTCTACTTTAGGAGCAGAAGCCTCACTTAGCTAGTGGCCCAGTTTTTGGGGTCCACCTCTCACAACGTGTCTTCGAGCTAGGCATAGTTCGCAATCACACTCCGATCGGGCAGCGCACTAATGATATATGAAGTCCTTTCATCATGGTAAGTGGGCAAACGGTGGTGCAAATTTCCGTGTGCTCGTGCTGCATGATCAGGCTCAATCTGCATTTCAGTCACATTTGACCATGACGGCACAGTCTCATCGTCTTTGCATTAGCCGCGCGCTCACCTGGCATCCACGCAGTCTGAACGAGAAAGGGAGCGCCTTCGCGCCCCCTTTAGTCGTTGCTATTCGTTGGTTAATCTGCCAATGCTATTTGACAGATGTTAGGGCAGCTGCGTGTACTGCGTTCAGCACAGGCTGCAGTGTTGCGAAGGACGAGCAATTCAAGTTGGATGTGCTCTTGTTAACGGTAACGTTGGTTTGATTGTCAACCGGTGGAAATAGAGCCGACGGAACATTCAAAGCAAAGTTGTTTGCATAGGCGATGGCTTGAGTACCAGCGGCACCAGTGTTAGTTACTAATGGTGCAATTCCCCTGAGTTGAAAATTGGTGGAATCTACATTTGGATTCTCGCCAATGTTGTTAGTCAGAACTGTTCTCAAATTAAACAGGTTTGTGTCGGCTGTAATTTTGAGTTGGAGCTGTTTGCCCTTGAGCAGTTTTGTGTTGGTGGCAATGTTTCCATCGACTGCAGCGGTAGGCAAAAGGCTTATTGCGCTAATGGTGGTACCGCCACCATTGACGAAAGTGTATGCTACTTCGATCAGCAGCAAAGGCGTTCCAGTTTGCTGGTTGAGAACGGTTGTAAAACCGAGGTTGCCTTTCGGCAGTGGTGCCAGGTTCGCAATATCAGTAATGTCTGTAAAGTTTGGTTGAACGATGACACCACCCGCGACTCCTTCACCGGCCGTCGCTGCAAGCGGAAAACCTGATGATGAAACGAATCCAGCAGTCGTCAAAGAGTCTCCGCATTCAGCTGGAATAATAATTGGATTGTTTGGGCCTGTGACAGCGAATGCTCCTGCAGTTGAAGTGGCAAAAGCCATCGCAACTGTCAATAAGAATGCTAAGTATTTGTACATCAGTCCTCCGTTGAATACTATCTCCTACTGGCTCTTATGCTCGTGGTAACTGGGTGCATAAGACCGCTGATTATGGTACTACAACAAAGCTGAGCAGAACGAACTGCTGAGTTCAATTTCTGATGAATTGTGCAACGGTGATTGAATAAAGACATGTCGTTTTTTGTCGACGTTGTCGCTCATGCAGGTGCAGGACGGCTTGTGATTGAAAACAGCGCAAAAGCTTACTGGTGCGCGGTTACATCATCCTATCGTGGCGAACAATTCATCGCAGTGCTAATCCGAACCTATTGAGACAAATAATTTGGATATAAAACTTTGAGCAAGACACTAATCACTTTCATCATAAACCGCTCCGAGCTAAAGCGCAGTGTGAGCGAGATACACAAGAATGTTGATTTCGTTTTGAATGAGCTGACAGCTTTGGATCTTCAGCAAGACAGCAAATGTTCGACTGAAAATGCAAGTGCACTTTGTGCCGGTGCCGATGTTGAGGTTATGACGGCACAGGTCCCCATGCCTGCAAACATTTGTATTGCACCGGCAGCAGTTCGTGCTGCAAAAGATCGAGATTTTCTCCGTCGAAGTTTTGAAGTTTCGACAAATATTCATTGAGCAGGTCAGTCTCCATCAATCCCAGGTCTGAAACGGCAATCGTCGTGCCCAATGAAGTTGCCAGCATATCAGGAATGCTGGCGAGATCGCGCCAGTGGTCGGTTAGATGCACGTCGTCACCCAGCCGCAGCATCTGCGCGTGCAATTTATCTGCGTTCAGTTTGTGTGCCGACATGCACCAATTCGCCATCTCGATCATTGAAGGATCTTGCAGTGTTTGTAAAAAATGCTCATAGATTTGCGCGCAGGCATTTTCGCGAAACCAGAGGTCTTTCAAATTGCTGCTTGGGTCTTGTCGAATCATCGATCTATCGAACGTGAATTTTCCATTTTTAATATGCAACATCGGATGCTTGACTTCCCGTGGAGTCATTAATGGCTAATTGTCGCAGAAATGCCATCGATAAGTTCCCATTTCGCCAGACCTTCGCCAGGCTATGATGTAGAGTTACCTCATCTAATCAGTGAAACATTTATGCCGTTTTCCATCACCATGCGCTCAGCATACACATTAGCCATCACAGCGCTTTTATCTCTCTGCACCGTCTGCGCAAACGCGGCTGACTTGCAAACATTCGAGCTGCAAACGCCTGCAGGACACTATCACGTTGAAATAAGAGAGCGCAACGACGGCGACCAGAGGTTTCTTCTACAAAAAGACAGGAAGAATTTGCTCGACCAGACGGCTCACAACTTTGCATTGGTTGATCCGACCAGCAAAGAGCCGAATCTCGGCTACGAGGGTTCAAATTTGCCTCTGTTCGACTTTGACGGGAGCGGCACGAAAGACTTGATTGTGCGCACCTGGAATGGTGGCGCGCACTGCTGTTACACCTACGATATTTATTCGCTTTCAAACAAAGCTTCACGAATCTGGCACTTCGACGCAGGTGATGGACATATGCTGACTTCGCCATCGAATGTTTCTGGGCTGCCTGTTATTCTGATTGAGGATGCTACTTTTCGTTACTGGGGGGCAGGCGTCACTGACATGCCGGTCGTGGCATTGCGGTGGCAGTCGGGCAAATTCAAAGTTGACCTGGAGCGCATGCGGAGTGGCAGAGACAAAAATCCCCAACCGTCTGTTGAAGAGGTGAAGGAATATCTGAAAAAAGGCACAACGTCAGTTTTGAGCGGCTACATGCTCAACTTGTATTATTCAGGTCACGCAAAAGAAGCAAATACTTTTCTAGAAAGCGTGTGGAATGGCTGCGCTGACGTTAAGAAGATGGGCTCTGCCAAAGCATTCAAGCATGATTTTCTGAAGCAGATGCTGTCGAGCCCGTTTTTCGATGATATCGAAACGCTGAATCACGGACAGGTCGATTTCCAGGAAGTGAAATAGTCAGGGCGACGAATCATGACTGATTCGCAACCCTTTGATGAACATCTTCATCTGGTCTGCTAGTTGCGAATCAAGCGCGCGTTCAATCAAATCAGTATCAAGAGGTGAGCGCCCGGTGAAAAGGTCAGCGATTGCATGCACTCCTATGCCCAGACCGTCGCTGCGCAGAAATTTGATTTCATCCCCCGGCGATAGCTCTCCTTCCTCAACGACAGAGAAATAGATTCCGCTTCGTCCGCTTTTCAGAAACCTTTTGATGATGTCGCTGCGTTTGAATTTCACTGCCAGCTTGTAGCAAGGAATTCTTGGTTGTGCTGCTTTGATGACGGCGCTTCCGACGCTGAATTCATCGCCGATATAAACGTCTTCTTCCAGAAGTCCTGTAGTCGTAAAATTTTCACCAAATTTCCCATGTTCGAACTCCACACCCGGCAATTGTTCTTGCCACCACTCGTAGTGTTCCAGTGGATATGAATATACTGCTTTGTCGGGTCCGCCATGCACAGTTAGATCTGCTTGCTTGTCTCCTGCCAGATTCAGTTTTTTCAGCTCAATCTTGCCCGTGACTGGAGTTTTAAAAATTGCAGTCTGAACGGTGCGACCTTCGAACAGCACAAGTTTCGGCCTGGCGACGCAAATGGTGACCAATCTTGCATCAGTAATCACTTTTGCACCGATGGATGAGCCGCGGCTGGAGCCGCAGGCGCATTGGAGCCTTGTTGAGCATTCCTGCTTATTTGACTCCAGTATTCTTTGATGAAAGCTGTATATGACGGACGCATCAGATAGCGATGGCGGTAATTCTCATCTGCTTGCAAAATCGTATGCAGTTCATGTAAATGATAGTGAGGCACGCTCGGAAACATATGATGTTCCGCATGATATTTGAAGTCATACGGCGCAAGAAAGGCTCGTTCTAAGAAATTAGCGTTCAATACGGTGACGAGACGCTCAGATGAATTGACTGCGTTGTCGTCAGGAAGCCTGGCATGGTCCACGAAGCCACGCAGGAAGCCGAGGAAAGTCCCAAGTGTGAAAATCGGACCCAGCCATACTGCCAGATAAAGCCACCACTGACCTGATACCGCCCACAGTGCGCCCCAGATCACCAGCTGCACTGGGACAAGATTAAGTATCTCCGGATGCCCTTTTCGCGTTAGCACTACGACTGGTGCAGGCTTGTTCTGCGTCGGTGCTGCGTCTTTTTGAATCGGGCGCAAGATACCATTGACGACAATGCTGGTCCATAGCTGCCCACCGAAAACCAGACGCAAAAAGTGCCAGGCGAATTGTTGTGGAGTGCTTTTATTGTCTTCGAAATGGAAGTTTCGGTCTGGATCTTCGGGCGTATTGAGAAGTTTGTGATGCGCCATATGAACGGCCCTGGAAGAGCTGTAAATTGACCCTACCGGGTAGGCGCAGAACCAGGCGGCGACCAGGTCATTCCATTTTCGGTTTGGCAAAAATGTGCCGTGATGGGCGTCATGAGCTATGGCGAGCAGCGCTCCCATGCGAGACGTGACCACAAGAAATGCGAAGGCGAATGTGAGGACGTTCGGAAACAGCACATAAACCGCGAGACCAAGGATCAGCATTCCCCAGGACCAGACGAGCAAATCTACCAATCCCCGCGCCAATATTGGCTTTGCCGACTTAACAAAACGGTTGATAGTATCAGTGCCAGCATAGTTGGCGTCAACGGTCATCTGAAAGCCTTATTGCGGTTGGTAAGTATTACTACACTGAGTCCGAGTAGATAAGTTCAATACTGAAACTGAGTCCGAACGGATAAGTTCTACCTATAGTAGATTCGTACCCGTAAATGTCAATCATTAAATCAGGCTGTTACGCCGGTCAAAAGCCGTGCTCCGGCTGTTGAGGCGCACACATAAACCTCGGACTTTTTGCGCGTCCGCTTTTCGTACTCGGATACGACTGCCGAGCGGAAGCCCTCAACACTATCGTCAGCCATGATTGCAACTGTGCATCCGCCAAACCCCGCGCCCGTCATGCGCGCCCCGAGAACTCCTGGATGTTGCTGTGAGAGTTCTACAAGAACATCGACTTCAGGGCAGCTTACCTCGAAGTCATCACGCAAAGACTTATGAGATTCATTCATCAATTTGCCGAATTTGTCCAATTGTGAGCTTTCCAGTGCTGCGACGGCATCTAGAACCCGCTTATTCTCAGAGATTACGTGTCTGCAGCGTCGGGCTACCTTATCGGAGAGTTTGTGGGCGTGCTTTTCAAATTCGTCAAGCTCGATGTCGCGCAAGCTGTTCAATTTGCGGGAGGTGAGGTTCGAGAGTGAGTCGACTCCCTCTGCGCATTCTGCGCGTCTGGCGTTATATTCGCTATCGACGAGTCCGCGCCGCACGCCTGAGTTGGTGATTACAATCGAGCAACCACGTTCCGCCAGTTTCAACGGAACGGGGCGGAAGTCGAGACTGCGGCAATCAATCATCAATGCCGTATCCTCCTGGCCCAGGGCGGATATGAATTGATCCATAATTCCGCACTGCATTCCCACAAATTCGTTTTCGGCTTGCTGCGCTATCAAAGCCACGTCTTTTCCGCCGATCGAAAGGTTGTCGATGGCGTTGCAGAGAGTTACGACTGCGACTTCGTATGCGGCTGACGAACTCAGCCCGGCGCCCTGAGGGACGTTTCCGGCGAGCACGGCGTTGAATCCACTCAGTTTGAATTTGCGTTTCTGAAGAATAGCGAGTACGCCTCGCAAGTAATCAGACCAGGCGTGTCCCTCGCTTTTCACAATGTTGCCCAGGTTGAATCGATCGCTCTCGCCGTAATCGAGCGAGTAAGCCACGATTTCGTCAGTGCCATTGGGCGAAGCCGCCACTATCATTTCGCGGTCGATTGCCGTTGGAAAAACAAATCCTTCATTGTAATCAGTGTGCTCACCAATTAAATTGACCCGCCCTGGAGCCTGCACAACCAGCTCAGGTTCGGCATGGAATTGTTTTACGAAAGCCTCTCGCACTGCTGTTATCCGTGGATTGCTTCTCATGTTGCCACTCCTTACTTCACATCACTCTTGCTCAGCTAAACTGACTGCTTCTAGCATCCCAGCACCACAATGGACAAAATCACAACGGACAAATTCACAACGGACTAAATCACAACGGACTAAATCACAACGGACTAATTCACAACGAACTAATTCACATCGAACTAATTTACAGTCACCTTTACGGCGCGCAATTCCTCAGCTTTTACTTCCGGCAAAGTGTCATTGACGAATGTACCCGCGCCAGATTCGCAGCCAGCCAGATATTTCAATTTCTCCGGCGTTCTCAAAGGTGGATAGAATTCGATGTGATAGTGGCAGCCTGGATAAGGTTTTCCATCTGTGGGCTTCTGGTGCATAACCATCATGTAGGGCATTGAAAATCCCCAGAGTCCGTCATATTTGTGCAGCAACTCCTTCAATATCCGCGCCAGATCTCTCTCTTCAGCCGCAGAGAAGTCAGACATGCAGCCGCGGTGTTCCTTGCTGTACAGATGCACTTCATACGGGTAACGGGCGTAAAACGGAATAAACGCGACAAAATGTTGCGACTCAGCGACGATGCGTTTGCGCTCGCTCAGCTCTCCGTTGACGATTTCGCAATGAAGGCACCTTCCTGTCTTCTCGATGTGTTTAGCTTCGTTTTGCAATTCGCGTTCGATGCGGGGCGGAATATAGGAGAATGCATAGATTTGACCGTGTGGGTGATGGATAGTAACTCCGATCGCCTCGCCTTTGTTCTCGAAGATGAAGACGTAATCAATTTCTTCGCGGCTGCCTAACTCCTCATATCTATCTCGCCATACCCTCACCAATTCTTCCATCTTTTTGACGGAGAGATCAGCGAGTGTGCCTTTGTGATCGGACGAGTAGAGCACCACTTCGCAGACGCCGAGCGACGGCTTGACTGGATACAATTCACTGCCTTCTATTTCAGGTTCTCCAGGTTCGCGCTTGAGGCTGGGAAATTTATTTTCGAAAACGACAAATTCGTAGTCCGGCTCCGGAACTTCTGTTGGGAAGCCGCCTTCAGCAGTCGGACAGAGCGGGCAGTATCCTGCCGGCGGTAGAAAAGTTCTGTCTTGTCGGTGAGTGGCTGTAACTACCCACTCGCCCATAACTGGATTCCATCGCATTTCAGACATGTGCTTGTTCTCTCAGGTAACCTTTTGGATTATTTCGGTGCCAGTTCCACGCGTCTCCAATAATTGTTTCAAGCGCGCCGTATTTCGGTGTCCAGCCCAGTTCTTTTTGAATTTTCTGGCTCGATGCAATGAGGATTGAAGGGTCTCCAGCTCTGCGTGGACCTATTCTGGTGGCAATTTGCTTGCCGGTCACTTTGGTTGCCACTTCAATGATTTGCTTGACTGAAAATCCTGTGCCGCTACCGAGATTGTAAACATCGCTCTGACCGGGAGTTTTCAAATGTTCCACGGCCAGCAAATGTGCGTGAGCCAGATCTTTCACGTGGATGTAGTCTCTGATTCCTGTACCATCAGGAGTTGGATAATCGTCACCGAATATGGTGACAAACGGTCGGTCGCCTCGTGCGACTTGTAAGACAAGCGGGATAAGATGTGTTTCCGGGTCGTGTTCTTCGCCAGCGCACTCTGTCGCTCCCGCGACGTTAAAGTATCTCAGCGCCGCGTACATCAAACCGTACGCATTCGCGTACCACTTTAAAATCTTTTCGTAAGCAAGCTTGCTGTCACCATATGGACTGGTCGGAGTGAGAGGAAAATCCTCTGTAATCGGCGAGGTATGCGGTTCTCCATAGACTGCTGCAGTCGATGAAAAAACGAATTTTTTCACGCCATGCGACAGCATGACGTCCAGAAGCGTGATTCCGTTTGAGACATTGTTGCGGAAATATTCTGAAGGCTGTTCAACCGATTGACCAACCAGGCTAAGCGCACCGAAGTGCATAACCGCGTCGATCCTATCTGCTTTAAAAATGGCGTTCAAATCGTCCGCGCTTCCCATGTCACCCTGAACAAATTTTGCTTTTCCTGTGATTGCTTCAGCATGACCTCTGCACAGATTGTCAAGCACAATTACTTCGTGTTTGTGCTCTACCAGCTGCTCCACCGTCACTGAGCCGATGTAGCCAGCGCCGCCTACGACCAGAATCTTCATTGCGCACCTGCCGTTTCAGTTGATAGCTTGTGGGGCGCTGAACCAGCGGGCGAAGGCTTTTCGTCAAATTTGTAATAGATCAAAATGCGTCCATCATCTTTGCGCTCGACCCGCTTATTCATCAGCGGTCTCTCGGCGCAGTTGTCATTCTCTGCGGCTTTCGGTTCAGACATAGGCTCTCCAACTCAACAGTTCTATGGCGGGTTCGCCTATTGTAAAGCAATCAGAGCATCTCCTGCACTCAATTGGCTGAACCCAATCATTTCGACAGCTCCATCAGCGAGCGACATTTCTCATCGGTACACGCAGAAAACACAATTACTGAGATACCATAGATACTTGCAACCGGCGCAACGCGAGCGCTTGCAAATTTGAGGACCGCCAGGAACTTTGACCAAAAATTTAGAAGTATGACGCGGTTATACGTGTGAGAAATCCAGGAAGCTAAAAAATGTTCAGCGGAGGCGGTCCACCAGTCCACTTGATGTGGTCTAACATGTTCAACCCGGAAAAACCCCGGGTGAAGAAACCCGTCGAGTGGAAACGCATCGCCAGACTTTTTCAACCTTATTGGAAACAGGAAGCTCAGGTTATCGTCGCGATTTTTATCGGTGCGCTGCTTGGATTGGTGCCACCACTTTGCACGCTGCGATTGATTGACACTGCAATCCCGAAAAGTGATTTTGGTGCTGTGCTGTTTTACGTGTCAGGAATGATTGTAGCCGCACTGCTTGCCGGGCTGGTTGGCGTCTACCAGGGATATCTGAATTCGCTAGTTGGTGAAGGCATCGTGCGCGATATTCGTTCATCGCTGGTTTCGCATTTGCATAGAATGCCTCTCGATTTTTTCACGAGCACCAAAACCGGTGAAATTATGAATCGCGTCTCCAGCGATGTCGATAGCATCGATAACGTTGTCACCGGCACCATGGTAACGGTTGTCACCAATGCGTTCATGATTACAACAACGCTTGTTACGGTGTTTGTTTTGAACTGGCGCCTGGCTCTTCTTTCGATTGGAATTATTCCATTCATGATATTTCCGATCTGGCCTGTTGGCCGTCGAATGTATGAGGTGAGGAAGAAGACGAGGCAAAAGCGTGATGAAATCGAGGCTTTGACGCAAGAAACTCTTTCTATTTCGGGCATTACTTTGATCAAATCGTTTGTGCGCGAATCGTATGAGCATGAACGCTTCTACAATGTCGGCACAGACTTGATGAAGTTGGAAGTGAATCTGGCAATGGTTGGCCGATGGTTCCTGATGCTGATTACAGCGATGGTGACTATCGGTCCTGCAGCGGTGTGGCTGTTGGGCGGATGGCTCGCGATTCAGAAGTCTGTCACGATTGGCGTGGTAGTGACATTTACGACGCTGCTAAACAGATTATACGGTCCAGCCTCTGCTCTGGCTGGGGTGCAAGTGCAGGTGGTTGGCGCGCTCGCTGTGTTTGAGCGCATTTTTGAATATCTCGACATGACGGAGGAAAAGTCAAAGATCGATGGTGCGTTGATACTAAATGAGGTGGCAGGAAAAGTCGAATTTAGTCGTGTGCATTTTTCTTATTCCGAAAACAGAAAAGCGTTGAATGACATCTCTTTTCTCATCGAACCTGGAGAAATGGTGGCATTTGTTGGCCCGTCGGGGGCTGGTAAGACTACGATAACCCAGCTGGTGCCTCGGTTTTATGATGCAGAAGAGGGCGCGGTTCTGGTGGATGGACATGACGTCAAAGATGTTGATTTGCAGTCGTTGCGTTCGCACATCGGTATCGTCACTCAGGAAACGTACCTCTTTCATGACACTATCGAGAACAACCTCAGATACGCCCGCGCCGATGCCACAGACGCTGAATTAATCAGTGCGGCTCAAGCAGCCAACATCCATGACTTCATTGTTGCCCTGCCGGAAGGGTACAAAACAATCGTTGGTGAGCGAGGTCACAAGCTCAGCGGTGGCGAACGGCAGCGTCTTGCGATAGCTCGGGTTCTACTGAAAAATCCGAAGATTCTGATTCTCGATGAAGCAACCAGCGCTCTCGATTCAGTAAACGAAGCTTTGATTCAGCAGGCGTTTGTGCCTTTGATGAAGGGAAGGACAAGCCTCGTGATCGCCCACCGACTTTCGACAATCCTCGCGGCTGACAAAATATTTGTGATTGAGCAAGGAGGCCTGGTCGAGGGCGGAACACATGCAGAGCTCCTGGCGACCGATGGTGTGTATGCAAAGCTCTACCGGCAACAATTTCGTGAACGTGATTCAGACGACAGCATTATTGCGATTGGAAGTACTGAGCCTAACAAGTCTCTTCGATAACAATACGTTTGTGCTTGTTCGGTACTGGAAGAGGCGTTGGCTCAACTTCGGACTTCTTGGTAGTGGGGTCTGATTTTGCGACTGGCTTGTCTTCAGGCGCGCCACCTTTTATGAAGTCGCTCCGATTCAGTACTGTGCCTCTGAACTGCCGCACGATGTAGACCGGCGTGTTCTGCTTGACCATTCCGAAAATTCGAGAAATGTCAGCGTTAGAATGGCGTATACACCCGTGGCTGACACTTTTACGAATCATCTTGGGCTCATTTGTGCCGTGCAGAGCTAGCTCGTACTTGTTGAGGTAGATAGCCGCCACTCCAAGCGGATTTTTGTGCGTTTCATTGTATGGCGGTACAGGCTTCTGTTTGGGGTCTATCTCTTTGGTTGGAATCCACACAGGGAATTTTTTCTTCATCGCGACAAGGTAGCGTCCCGGAGGGGTAGGCTTGTCTTCGTTGCCGACGGCGTTGGACACCGTCATAACACGTACGATTTCATCTCTTTTGGGAAAGTGCTGCAACTGTAGTATGTGAGTAAAGTGGCTGCCTTTGTCGACTACGACCACGGTTGGAGCGTCTGACCGATACCCGTTGGTTTTGAGCACGCCGGTCAGGGCATAGTGTCCATTGATAAACGGATATTGCATGTTTGTTTTTTTTGTTCCGGCTTGAGCAGGAGCCGCTTTTGTGGATGTCGGTGGAGCTGCGCTAAGTGCTGGACCTGAGCTGACGACGCAGCTCAAAATTGCTGCAACCAGGAAACTGTATTTCATGCACGCGCCCCCAAAACCTGACAAGTCATAGGCGAAACCGTCTGCGCTTTGGTTCCAGTCTGGAGCGGTTTTTATCTGAGCGGTAAGAAAAAGTTTTACTTGAACGGCTCACTTGTTTGAACGACTCATTTGTTGCATGGCTCATTTGTTGCATGGCTCATTTATGTAGACAGTTCATCTATTTACTTGAATACTTCATAAGGATCGACTGATGAAGTCACCCACCATTTTTTCAGCGCATCTCCCAACCCGACGGAAAAATGAAGATGTGGGGTGTTCGGTGGTGCGTTGCCGGAGGTGCCAACAAACCCAATAATCTCGCCTTTTTTTACTGAATCACCATCATGAAGACCTGGAGCATACTTTTCCAGATGAGCATAGTAATAAACGAATCTCCCTGATGGGTCGGCCTGATAAATCGTCAACCCGCCTCGTTTGCTCGTGAACAGCTTTGTGATTTTTCCATTCTCGACGGCGTGCACGGGCGTGTTTCTCGGCGCAAGCATGTCCGCTGCGCCGTGCATCACGCCTCCATGAGTTTCATAAAAGGAGCCTTTCACTTTCGATATATCGAAACCTGTGATTGGAATTTCGAGCTTTTTGCGGCGCAGCTCCACGATGGCGCTAGCGGCTTGTTGAGCGCTGAGCGGTGGCTCTCCTATTGGATTGACGACTTTGACATCAGTAGCGGCAAACGCATATGTTGCAGAGGCACCGCTGGTGATGGCAGTAGCAGAGAGTGCGATGATTTCTCTGAAAACTCTTTTCACGCTTGTCATTCCTCCGTTTTTCCGGACGAGAATGATTAAACGGTTGTTCCGTCGAGTTCAGACGACTTCTAAAATGATCTTCTGATATGCAAAAGTTACAAATTCACGGTTTATAGTTTTGCTGTTGGGTTTGGGTGGAACTGATCAAATACCGTGTGTCCATCAATTTATTGATCGACATAGTAGTTCCAGCCGTATCGGAGAGTGAAAAATGCCACGAGATCTTCCAGTTGGTAACGGCACTGTTTTAATCAATTTTGATAAAGACTACAGGATTCGCGACATTTATTATCCGCACGTCGGTCAGGAGAATCAAACTATCGGTCACGTCTCGCAGTTTGGCGTTTGGGCTGATGGCAAATTCGCCTGGGTTGGTCAGGGCTGGGACATAAAGCGTCACTACGTCAAGGAAAGCCTCGTTACCGACGTTTTTTTGCACAACGCCGATTTGCAGGTCGACCTGCGCATGCACGACACCGTCGATTATCTCCACGATATTTTTATGCGCGAGATACATGTCACCGATACGAGCGGAAAAGATCGTGAAGTAAGGCTGTTTTTCCACCACGATTTCCATATATCTGAAAACGAGGTCGGCGATACAGCATTTTTCGATCCGAAAACTGAGTCGGTCATTCAATATAAAAAGAATCGCTGGTTTCTCATTAATGTTTCCAATCCACATTTAGTAGGCGTATCGCAATGGTCGATAGGCAACAAAGAAGTGAATGGTTGCGAAGGAACTTATAAGGATGCTGAGGACGGACTTTTGGCTGGAAACCCTATCGCGCAGGGTTCGGTAGATTCAACAGTAGGCATTACCGTCAAAGTTCCTGCCAAAGGGAAAGAAATCGCGCACATGTGGATGTGCTTTGGCAAAACGTATGAGGAGGTATCGGCACTCGACGCAACTGTACGCCGCAAGGGCCCTGACTATTTTGTGCCGCGAAACCAGAACTACTGGCGTCTGTGGGTGAACCCCGAACATATCGATTATATGAATCTGCCGCCCAAAGTCGTTGATTTGTTCAAACGCAGCCTGTTGACGATTCGCACTCAAATTGATGAAGGCGGAGCCATCATTGCCGCTAACGACCACGACATTGCGCAGTTTGCACGCGATACATATTCATATATGTGGCCGCGTGATGGAGCATTGGTCGCGCACGCAATGTCGCGCGCCGGATATCGCGACGTCGCCCATAATTTTTTCCAGTTCTGTGCTGACGTTATCAAAGAAGATGGATACTTGATGCACAAGTACAATCCAGATAAATCGCTGGCGTCGAGCTGGCACCCGTGGATTCGAGACGGTAAGCCGGAATTGCCTATTCAGGAAGACGAAACTGCGTTGGTGATCTGGTCGTTGTGGTCGCATTTCAAAAAATTCCGCCATGTGGAAATCATGAAGCCGTTTTACAACAAGCTTGTCGTGCATGGTGCAGATTTCCTTGTGAAATATAGAGACGAAGTGACTAAGCTACCGCTGCCCTCTTACGATCTATGGGAAGAGCGTTATGGAGTTCATATGTTCACCGTCGCCAGTGTGATCGGTGGATTGAACGCCGCGGCACACTTCGCTCACGCGCTTGGTGAGCTTGAGCATCACAGACGCTGGACCGAGGCCGCAGAAGAAATTCAAGCGGCGATGGTTCAGCATATGTGGAGCGAAGCCGATAATCGCTTCTGCCGCATGGCCACTCGCACCGCTGACGGTTACAAGCTAGACATGACGGTCGATGCTGCAATGTATGGTGTTTTCGCGTTCGGCGCGCTTCCGCCGCAAGACCCGAAAGTCAAAGCCACTATGGATGCGATTCGCGAGCGCTTGTGGATCAAGTCTGATGTCGGTGGTTGTGCTCGATATGAGAATGACTACTATCATCAGGTCTCGCAAGACATTGCAAATGTTCCTGGCAATCCATGGTTCATCTGCACGATGTGGCTGGCTCAATATGACATTGCCGCTGCTAAATCTCAAGATGGATTGCGAGACGCGGTGAAGATGTTGGAGTGGGTCGCTGACCACGCACTGCCATCTGGTGTGTTGGCTGAGCAGGTTCACCCGTATACAAACGATCCGCTATCAGTTTCGCCGCTCACCTGGAGCCATGCTACCTTCGTCATGTGCGTGCTTGAATACATCGATAAGCGTCGAATATTAATGCAGGAAAACATTTTTGCGCACACAATTGCTCCAATGTGAGAAGCGAGGTTATGCGCTCATCCCAATTGCAATAAATTATGAGCGCAGGAAACCGCAAGTGAACCATCGCCGACGGCAAACCCGACGCGCTTGGTCGTTCCTGAGCGAATATCGCCAGCTGCCAGAACTCGCGGCATGCTTGTTTCAAGAGCGCATGGCGTCCTCTCTTTCAACGGCCACAGCCCCGAATTGAGAGCGTCGATTCCGGTCAGCACGAATCCTTTATCGTCGCGCGCAATTGAGTCAGGAATCCAACTGTGATCTGCCTCGGCACCGATAAAGACAAATACTCCCGCCGCAGGTAGATCGAAGCTACCTTCCGTTTTAGATTGGATTTTGATTGATTTGATCTGCATGTCACCATGAACTTCGGTGATTT
>DATNPX010000050.1:0-149853 GCA_036702975.1 Oculatellaceae cyanobacterium | reverse complement strand
AGTACTACTGAATCCATGCGTTTCAACACTTTGCCAGCCTCTTCGTTGTTGGGCTGGGTGCGGTCGATAACTTCGATCAGTTCAGCGATAGTTTCCTTAAGTGCAGAATAGTTCGAATTTTTGGTCATAAATTCCCGCCATTTGCCTTTAGGCAATCAAATAACTTAAACAGCAGACACCAGCAACGTTACCGGTTGCCATTAACTGCGAGGAGTGTAACACGGCTCCACGGAGTTGCAGGACTTGAAACTAAGCGCTGGAGCTTAATTTTGTTATCAAGAGTTGTATTTTTCGGCACAGCCCGGCTTTTGACAACTTCGTGTTTATTCATTTGTTTTCACAATCGAGCCGGCACTCTCGACCTTCGCCCCCTTCAAACCACGGTTTGGATGCCAAACTGCTGTATTATCAGGTTTGCTGGCTTGTTGGTTCGCTTCAAGACGGAAGTCGACAGAAACTAGGGTAGGCACGAATTATACAGACGGTTTGTTGTGGCTCATGACGCAGAAGGATGATATCGCTCGGCTGAAGGATTACAACAATAGACTTGGACGTGTCGTAAGCGAGCTGTTGTCCAAGGCGAATGAGATTGACCAGGACCGTTCATTTGCTCAATTAGTCGACCGCGAGCTCTCACAAAATATTTCCAACACTTGCGAGCAATTGGTTACGCTGGCTGATTCAGTCGCGATGATCGATCACCAGCTCAAAGACGGGCACTTAGACGAAGGGCGGCGAAATATTTTGGCTACCTGTCATGCAGCAGATGCAATCAGTAAACGCATGGATCAGCTTAGGCTCAAAGTAAAGAAGAAGTCTACGTCGAAATTCGATCTCGATTGACCTATTTGCCGATTGGTTGATCGAATCGATCCCATCTAGTCTTGGTTCGAGAACGTGGTGATTCGCATAGTTTGCGCAACTTAGGACCTCTCAGGTTTACTGCTGTCGACCCTCAGAGTTATTTGGATCGAGAAACAGTCTTGACCAATGCTTACCGCTGTATTTGGGCTGTCATGTTTTTCTGTTGCATATATTGGCGGTTGGATTTTTGACAATATTCGACGCGAAATGATCTTGGTGTACAGAGGGATGTGCAACAAATATCCGCACAGATGCACAAAAAATAAGCTTGTCAAGATTCGATCTCGACTGGGCCTGGCATTCGGGATTTTGTTCTCCGAAAGCAGATAGTAGGTTGCTGTTGCGCCACTACTTTTGGTGCCTTTCCGAAAACTTTTAACCAAAAATCTTTGCTGTTTCCTATACATGCCACCACTAAAATCTGCGAGAATTAAAGTACAAGGTCCTAAATGAAACTCCTTCCGACCAAGGCGGTGCGCGCTTTCGCTCCTGTGCGCGCAGATTTGTCCAGCCTCTGGTCAGCGATGTTCGTTGCGGATCATTAGCGCCCAAGCAGGAGGATTTGCCGATGTCGAAGAAGAAGAAAGCAGTAAAAGCAGCACCACAAGCAGTTAAAGGAGCAGACACAGAGCGCGAAGAGAGTACGATTCAGGAAACAGTAGCTGCTGAGGTTTCCGAAAACGAAGCACCGGCGGCGGCAAATGAAAATGAGAACGCAAGTGGTGGTGACGAACAAACGGAATCGGCACCGGAAGCCACCGAAGAAGAGAAAACAGAGACTGAGCCAGTAGCAGAAGAATCAGGTGAAAACAAAAACGTAGAAGATGCTGATGATGCATCTTCAAGCGAAGAGAGTGAAGCCTCAGCTAAAGCAAATGCGGAAGACAAAGGGGAGGGTGAGCCCGTGAGTGAAGATAGCGCCGAGAACAAAGAAGAATCGGCATGCGAAGAAAAGAAAGAAGAGTGCGACAAAGCAGCCGAAGCCCCGGTAGAAAGTGATAGCAAAAGCGAATCCGAACCGGTAGCCGAAGAGGCTGGTGAAAACAAAGAAGAGACCGAAGCATGTGCAGAAGCTTCGGGTGAAGAGAAGAAAGAAGAGTGTTCTAGTGAAGAATCCTCTTGTGAAAAAACAGATAGTGAGCCCGTTATAGAAGACTCCGGCGAAAATAAATCAGAAGACGGTGGAGAAAATAAGGACGATTCCGAATCCAGTCCGGAAGCTGCTTCCGGTGAAAGCGAAAGTGCTGAGCCTGTAGCCGACGAAGCTGGAGAAAACAAGGATGAATCTGAATCGGCTGCTGAAGCCCCTGCTGAAGAGGCTAAAGAAGAATCTGAGCCTGTAGCAGAAGAAGCTGGTGAAAATAAGGAAGAGAGCGAATCGGCGCCTGAAGCGACAGGTGACGATGATAAATCTGAAGGCGCAGAGTCATCGGATGCTCCAGCTCAGCCAGCTGAAGAGGAATCCGACGGAGCTGCTGAAGAAGCGGAAAAAGAGGAGCCACCATCGCAATCAAGCGAGTCGGAAGACTCGGATAAATCCGAACCCGCTAATGAGGAATCTGCAGAGCAAGCCGACAAAACAGAGGAGACGAGTGCAGAAGGAAACGAAGACGAATCACCAGAGTCGAACTGAGTCAACGTGATTCAAAATCGATTCCAATCGCTTCAAATTTGATTCAACTAATTTGATTCAACCAAATCGATCGCAGTTGCCAGAGGCGTTGATTGCGCTGAAGCAATCGCTTCTTGAAAATAGGACTACCAAGCCTCCGACCCACACACTTCGGTAGTCTGAATCGCACTGCCAGAACAGTTCGCTGTGTCTGGCAGTGTTGCCTTGGAAAATTCAGAAAATCTGAATGCAATTCAGTTGCATAGTGCATATGCAACAGGCGATAATCTCCACACTTTCGTGGAGTTACAAATGGCTGTTGCAACTTTAAAAGAGACACCTTTAGCCGATCTTCATCGCAAACTTGGCGCTAGAATGGTCGATTTCGCCGGTTGGAACATGCCGGTGCAATACAAGTCGATCATCGCCGAGCACCTAGCTGTGAGAAACAAGGTCGGTTTGTTCGATGTGTCGCACATGGGTGAGTTTATAGTTCGAGGCGCATTAGCTGGTCAGTTTGTGCAATCAATGATTGCAAACGATCTAGAAAAATTGAGCGTGCCAAACAGGGCACTTTACACGCAGTTGGTTATGCCAAGCGGCGGCACTGTGGATGACTTGATTGTTTATCGCCGATCCGATGATTATTTGCTGGTCGTAAATGCATCCAACATATCTAAAGATTGGGACTGGCTTAAGCAGCACGTAAAAGATTTTCCCGGCGTCGAAATGGAAGATATTTCGGACGCAACTGGTTTGTTGGCGCTGCAAGGACCACAAGCCGTTCCTTTATTAGCCAAGATCACTGGAGTCGATGTTGGAGCGCTGCCGAGTTTCGCTTACGGAACTGCCACCATATCTGGTGTCGCTGTCAGTTTCGGGCGAACAGGCTACACGGGTGAAGACGGGTTTGAGATTTTCATTCCATCAGCCGATGTTTGCACTGTTTGGGAAAAGCTCCTGGAAGAAGGTGCCGCTTTCGGAATCGAGCCCTGTGGTCTGGGCGCTCGCGACACTTTGCGCTTAGAGGCGGGGCTTCCGCTTTACGGACATGAGCTGGATGAGAATACCTCGCCACTCACCGCCGGGTTGGGCTGGAGTGTGAAGCTTGATAAAGGCGAATTTCAGGGACGTAACGCACTCCGAAAGGAGAAAGAAGAAGGACTGAAGGAGCAAATCGTTTGCCTGAAGTCCGAAGGCAAGGCGCTTCCCAGGCAGGGATACGCTGTCTTTGTTGGTGACGAAGAAGTGGGTTCGGTGACGAGTGGCTCACAGGGCATCTTTGTTGGTTATCCTATTGCTTTTGCCAGAATCCGGGCTGCGTACGCCAAAGTTGGTCAGCCGCTCGAGATAGCTATCCGGGACCAGCGCGTCAAAGCCACTGTGGTGCGCCGTCCCTGGTATAAATTGGCAAAATAAAGGTGCTAAACCGGCGCTAGGACGCGCCAGCCCTTGGCTAGCTCAGCTCAGTTCATTTAGACAATCAAGGTTGAAAAATTAGAACCGAAGCTTGCTAAAATCGACAGACTAAAGCTATAGAACAGGAGATTGTGCCGGATGCTTGCTTACCCGTCGGAATTAAAGTACGTCAAAAGTCATGAGTATGTTCGTGTGGAAGCTGGCAGTGTGGCGGTGATAGGCATTACAGCGTTCGCCGCGGATCAGCTCGGAGATGTCACGTATGTCGAGCTGCCAGCTGTCGGTTCCAAGTTCAAAAACGAGCAAAAGTTTGGTGTGATCGAGTCCGTAAAGTCAGTATCGGACCTCTTTATGCCGGTCAGTGGCGAAGTTATCGCCATCAATGAAAAGCTGAGTTCAGAACCTGAGCTTGTCAATGAAGACTGCTATCAGAAGGGCTGGATGATCAAAGTCAAGCTTGACGATCCGAAGGAGCTTGACAAGGCGATGTCTGCCGAAGGATACAAAGAGTTCGTGGTCGAGTAGTCGGCTGTTCAATTTTGTAATTGTCAGCCGGTTGGTTGGTTGGTCAGGCGGTTGGTCAGGCGGTTGGTCTGTCTGTCTGTCTGTCTGTCTGTCGAGGAGCAGCCTGTCTGCTAAGCAGTCAGTGGGTTGAAGCGTCGGATTCCGGTAGAAGGGGACGCTCAGCGCCTTTTACTTCCGCTGGTGTGGCATCATGCTCAGTACCACCTTGCAATGTAATTGCTGAAGTCGGTGCGTGGTCGCCCTTGATGCTATTAGCCATATCAAAGAAATGCGATCCTGGCCTTATCAGATCAAGTTCTTTGAGAGCCTCGGTGTCATGCGTGTCTTTGTCCAGTTTCTCAACAGCATCTAGATAGCGTGCTTCATCAAGCAGTTCTTCTGTGCTCTGCCCTTGCATTTGAAACAGACCAGGAAGTGGTGCGCTTTTTAGAATTGCGATGGCGTCAGTAAATCGCCGTTCGCTTATGTCGTGCTTTGCCTCTTGGATGATGTACATTTTCACCGCCCCGAGAGTAAAACCGGCCATCGCAAGAAGAAGTCCCATGGCGAGCAATCCGTCGATGAAGATCGGATGCTTGTAGCGGCGAGTATCGTCTACTGTTACGTCAGGTGCTGTTTTCTCGAGCAGCTCGTTGAATATCTTTGCCTGGTGCGGCTGAAATTTGTGCGCTGGTTGTTTCTCCAGCGGTGTTTTGGGCGAATCATCTTCGGAACTTGTTTTTGCTTCGGGTTCGCTGGGGGTCTCCGAAGAATCAGCTGATTCGCGAACAGCTTCCTTGTCGGTACTTTTTTCCGCACTTTCTGCCAGCTGTTCAGAAGAATCTCCAGTTTTGGCTTTTACATCGCCTTCTTTTGAGTCTTCAGTTGGCTGCGATTCCATAGTCAGACCTCGTATTTGCACCAAAACCGGAAATCCACCACGCATATTCCCGAATCCCTGCTTTTCTTACCATATCACTTGTCGAGTTGAGGTTGGAAAAATTCCCCCGCTAGTTGGCTTTCTGGCGACTTGTAAGAAATTCTCGAAAATTTATTAGACGGTCGGTAAAACTGCTACGGAAAGGCATTTCCAGTCCGATCCTGACCGGTTATAGTGGCTTATTCAGTACCAAATCTTCGCTTGCCGAGGTTTAGGACCAGCAATCTACGACTTCAAAACATCTTCCAATCGTTTTTTGCGCGTCGGATCTGATTCTTGTGCAATTTTGTTTTGAATCGCTGCCAATACTGTTGTGTCTCCGGAGTAAGAGAGTTGAGCCAAAGTTCGCAATGCTTGCCGGCTGATTGATGGTTCTAAGGATTCTGATAATTTCAGGACTTTTTCGAGATACGAGACTGCGCCTAATGCTGCTACGCCCTTCAACGCGCTAACCTTCACCGGTGCGGATGGATCTTCCAGCGATTCGGAAACGAGTTGGCTCAACTGTGTTCGTTCTTCTGGCGTCAGTGAGCTGACCAGGTTGCATAGTGACTCCAACACCTGCTGCCGTTTATCGGGTGCAAAATCGGCTGCGGCTTTAAACAGGAATTGGACCGTCAGCTTGCTCGGGAGATTTCCCAGAGCCTCCAGAATTCGCCAGTAAAGCTTAGCTTTATTGATGTCATTCTCTTCGACTGTTTTGCTGCTGAGCGATGGACTGGTCCTTTCCTCTGGTCTATAGAGAGAATTTGCTAGTTCCAGTAATGAGGAGACTGAGCGTGCGTCACCTGCCTGACCCAATGCAAAGACGATCTGTTCTTGCAATGGTGAGGACACTTTCAATAGTTCCAATAGATTGTTTGTCGTAGTTGTTAGCTTCAGTGCCCCCGCAAGTTTGATGGCATCCTGCAGTTCCACATTCGTTGTTATGGCGCGCTTTTTGGCGTATGAGCTAAGAGTAGATTCTATTTGCGAGATGCTTGATTTGGAGTGAAGCTCCCCCTCGATCTCTGCTTCGATTTTAGCGATCGAGTGCGATGACTCATCGATTTCGAGGTCCGCGGATTTTTCGCGCAAAAGAACGAGAACATTCCATAGAGCAAGCAATGCGTGCACACTGCGGTGCCTTTTTACCAGCTCCAAAAGCTTTTGCACACACTGAAGTAGGTCTATGTTTTGCAAAATGTCTGGATTGAAAGTCTGATTCGCAGCTTCTGCCAATCCGCCGAGAAGTTGGCAGCCACCATTGCGGAGTTGAGCATCTTCCTCGCCCAGAAGCTCGAGCACGGAATATCTTTTCGCTATCGTAACTGCAAGATAATCGCTGAGAGGATTTATCGTAAGCAGTGCTTTAATGATGTTCTCTTGGACATCAGCTGCAGGAAAGTTAGCTAATGCCCCTGCCGCATCGATACGAAACCATGGTTCAGGATCTTCCAAATGGCTAATTAGTGCTTCTTTGCTTGCATCTGTTTGAAATTTAGACAATGCGTATGCGACATGACAGAATGCGGGAGAAGCACCAAATGCAGTGTCATGCAATGATTTGATGATTCGGTCTTGTCCTTCTTTTGCGTCCAGCAACGCCAATACAAAAGCTGCATTTGCGCGAACCCGCCAATTGTCGTGCCCCAAAGGATCGCCCATGTTCGGCCATGGCTCACTTTCGGTATCTGGGAGCAACGCTTTCACGATGTTCTCTTGCTGGGCGCCCGCTAGTTCGGTAAATATTGTCTCTAGCTTATCTTGCCAATGCAGAGGTTCGAGTTTTAGCGCAATGCCAAGCTGCACGGAACTTGCGCAGCGGACCGCATCGGATATATCTACTCTCACATCTTTAAAGGAGCGCTGATTATCGGGACTCGTGCCAACCAGTCCGTGATAAAGCAAGAGATGTTCGAATTCATGGTCATCAATCCGAACTGGGGGGCGTTCCCGTAGTTTGCCGAGCAGTAAGCGAAATTTCTTGACAATCGATTTGAGCACTGTCTCGGTCCAAAGAATGGGAATCAAGTAATTTGCTTGCAAGCTTAACAGAGCTGGTTCGGATTAGCCGCTACTTCAAGTTTTCCCAACGCGATATTATGATCACAGGTTGTGTAGATTTTTACCGTAAGTATTTGTCGATTTAAGTTGTTAGAACTTCATTTGTTCGCTACCAAATTTCTGCACGGGCTGGTCAATAGCCGGCTGACGTGGTCTTTTGCGCTGTCGTTTCTGATTTTTCTGATTTTTATCAACCGGCGAGCGTCGGTTGCCTATCTGTGGCGCAGCTTGCATTTGATCGAGGACCTCGTTCTCGAAAAAGAGTTCTTCTCGAAGATTGACCTGCCCCTCAAGATTCTCTTGCTGGCCCTTTTGGTGACGCCGTTGATTTGCTTCATGCCCCCGGGTGTAGCTGGCCCCATGGCTAAGCTCGCATATTTTGTCATTCCGCTGTTAGTGATTCACGTCGTCGTGCAGGGATTTGACCTGATAGTTTTTGGCTGGTACTTCGAAAAGCACAGAGAAGCTAATCTGCCGGCAGTTTTCAGGGTTATAGCTCTGTCGATGATCTATATCGTCGTCGTGTTGATTCTTTTGCAGCACGTCTTCGGACTGAACGTGCTGCCTTTGATCGCTACTTCGACTGTTATGACTGCAGTGCTAGGTTTGGCATTGCAAGACACCCTGAAGAATCTGTTCGCCGGGCTCATGATTAGCCTCGAGAAGAGGTTTCAACAAGGGGATTGGATTTCCTTTCGCATCGATGCTAACAATTCCACGGCTGGCGAAATTAGCGAAATCGGCTGGCGAAGTATCAGATTGCGGACCGTTGACGACAATTATGTGATGATTCCCAATGGGACGTTCACGAGCTCCCAAGTGACAAACTTCAGTCGCCCAAAGGCTTGTTACGCAAGGACCTTGGACCTGCCTGTTACGGTTGGGGCGTCCACGACTCTGGTAATCGAGATCTTACTCGAATCGATGAAGTCCGTACCTGGCATTATGGAAACTCCGCCTCCAGACGTTGTACCAACTTCAGTAAAGATGGATCAACTTGTTTATCGTTTGCGCTTTTGGGTTGAGCGTTATACTGACGCCGATGAAATTGCGGGGAAAGTGATTCAATCTTGCGTGGCCCGACTGCAGAACGAGAGTCTGATGCCTTCGATGGCTGCGTCAGCAAATGGTCTTGCATTTGGCGGAGCCTCTTCGATTACCGACAAAGCATTGCCGTTGGTTGGAACTGGTTCTAGCAAGAACGCTACGTCGATGTCGCCGCAGGAAGAAAGAACTATCCTCGATGCGCATGTGCACAGTTCATCCGAACCGCATGCGGAAACCCAAACGTCTTCGGCTCGCACTGCCGGCGGTGGTGAACTGTACCACGACCGAGCTGATGCAAATGAATCAATGGTTTCGACTGGGGTAACAGCAGCAGCAACTGCGGCAAGTACGGCTGCGACAGCTTCTGATTCTACCGAGCCATTAGTTGTTCATGATGCCTCGAGTAAAGAGGTTCCGACGCATGCCAGTGTCGTCGAGGCACCAGATGCGGTGCAAACGGATGCGGGCGGCTAGGCCGATATGTTCTTCACGCTGCTCGTTGCACAATTGTTTGCAAGAGCCCAAGTGAGCTTGAGCGACTGCTCAATGCCACCTTACCGACTTGGAAGACAATGCTAATTCCTGCATGCTGCTGCCTTGGTCGATGTTAAGATCTGCTGAACGTTAAGGCTGCTTGGAGAGACCTATGATTACGACCCTTAGTTCGGCTCAGAAGAGTGCAAAGGAGCAGTATGAGACCTTCGCGACAGAGCAAATCGCTCCAATTGCCAAGGACCTTGACGACCGGAATGTTAACCTTGCTGATTTTTGGCATCGAGTCGGTCAGGCTTCACTGCTTGGGATCTCAATGCCCAAAGAATACGGTGGACTCGCTTTGCCTTTTCTAAATGTCGTTCTGTTGACGGAAGCGTTTTCGCGTTTCGAGCCGGGATTGAGTCTCTCTTTGGCAAGCCACATCGGGTTTGCCGAGCTGTTAAACAAGTTCGGCACTGACAATCAAAAATCGCGCTACATGTCACAGCTTTCGCGCGGTGAGTCTCTTGGTACGTTTGCTATCGCTGAGGAACAGGCTGGTTCTGATTTCAAAGCTGTCAGTGCTAAAGTGACTGAAGAAGGCGGAAAGCTTTATCTTACGGGCAAGAAACTTTGGGTGGTAAACGCTGACTTGAGTCCTGTATGTTTGGTTTTCGCTCTCAACGATGCGCAAGAACTTGGTTTGTATCTGGTCGATTTGGTTCCGTCAGATACTTTGGAAGTGTCGGCTGATAGACCGAAACTCGGTTTGCGTTCTGCCTCTACTCCCAACGTCGAATTCAAGAAACATCCGCTTCATGCTGACTCGTTGTTGAGTGGTACTGCCACCGGTGACACAGCAGAGAAGCAGGTTCAGTATGCTCTGGATATCGCTAAGACTTTGATAGCTGCTGGTGCGGTGGGATTGAGTGAAGCAGCGTTGAATCTGGCTACCGAGCATGCTCGTAATCGTGAGCAGTTTGGCGCGCCAATTGCACAGCTGCAGGCAATTCAATGGAAACTCGCAGACACATCTACCGATTTGAGAGCGGCTCGCTTGCTGACATACAGAGCGGCATGGGCAAAAGATGAGATGCCCAGCGACTTTAGAAAGGATGCTGCAATGTGCAAGGCGCTTGCAACAAAAGTTGCCCGCTCTCAGAGTGCTGAAGCTCTACAAGTTCTTGGCGCTATCGGGCTAGCTGATGATCATCCGTTACAGCGCTTCTACCGAGATGCCAAAGTAATGGAGATTGCTGAGGAGACATCAGAGATTCAAAAGCAGCTTATCGCAAATGAGTTGGGCGTGACACTCTAGAGCAAGACTCAGCTCAAAAGTAGTGCGACCGGGAACAATAAGCTCTCACCTGACGACGATCAGTGCGTGATTGATCGGATAGATGATATAGATGCGAGCTGTTTGTTTGACATGATCGGTTTGCGAAAGTGTGAGCAGACGTCCAGACCGCTATTAATTTGGACGTTGGCGATCGGGACATTGTTGATACAAAATATTTTGCAGGCGCCCACAGCTGGTGCTAGTAAGAATGTTTCAGCAATCGGTCATTCTGCAGCTTCAGTGCTCAATTGCGTTCGCGACTGTAACAGCTTGCTTATTCCTGTTGAGATTAACGGGCGCGCCTGTTTGATGTTGTTCGATACTGGTGCTGAGAACATTACAATTAGCCGTAAGCAAATGCACGATCTGGGTCTTTGTTTGCCGAGCGGCAGCAGCAATGGGGCTATTCAGGGCATAGGGGCGGAGCCGGTGGTGGCGTGGAAAAGTTCGGCAACTGTGAAAGTTGGAAAATTAGTCTGTGAGAACTTTCCTCTCAATGTAGAAGAGCAAAATTACATGCATCCGATCATCGGTCGCAATTTCTTTAAAAACTACAGAATTAAAGTCGATCCCGTGGCTGCGCAAATAACTCTCACACCTGCAGGTGGTTCGGCCAGCCGTGGTGCACTTACAGTGCCGCTTGCTCGAGCCGGTAGTCAATTGTTGATACCAGTTAGTGTCAATGGGAGGTCAGTAAAGATGCTTTTCGATACAGGTGCTGATGGAATCACATTCAGCGAACAACAGGCTGCGGCCATAAATTTGAACATTCCTGTTAATGCCAAGCGCGAGCTTCATCTTGGTGTCGCTGGGCTGGTGGAGGGCGTAGGATTCACTGTTTCTGAGATACGGCTGGGTCCGATTGTTAAGCAGAACGTCAAAGTCAGCGTGATAAAATCGCCTGGGATGCCTTATCCTTTGCTGGGCGGCGACTATTTCAGGGACAGCAGTTACACGATAGATGAAGAACATTCAGAGCTGGCGTTCGAACGATAATTTTTGATGCCCACATTATCTTTGGTAATTGTGGCGCAGAATGAAGAGCGGACAATCGGTAAGGTATTGGACGCTGCTAAATCTTTGTGCGATGAAATTATTCTGGTTGATTCTGGTTCGAGCGATAAAACTAAGGAGATAGCTGCATCTCATGGTGCGAAAGTTGTGCATCAAGACTGGCTTGGATACGGACCGCAAAAGAATTTTGCTATGGGACTAGCAACTTGCGATTGGATTTTGTCGCTGGATGCTGACGAAATATTGACACCATCTTTAGTGGCGGAGATTAAAAATACTCTGGCAAATCCGGGTGCATCGGAATACGATGGTTTCAAGATTCCGCGCCTGCTCTTTATAGGTGATAAACCGGTTTGGCACGGAGGTTTTTATCCTGACGCTCAGTTGCGCGTGATAAAGAGAGGTGCCGGACTCTTCAACAATCGCCTTGTCCATGAAGCGATAAAAGTAAGTGGGCCGACTAAAACACTGACACATTACATGCAACACTATTCGTATGTGAACGTAGAACAGTTTGAGGCTGCGATGGAAAAATATGCTCGATTGCATGCTCAAGAGTTCGTGAGGCGAACGGATAAGAAAAAAGACGTTAGCCGCTTGAACGAAACAATTCATCCAATTTGGACCTTTCTCTATCGCTATGTTATTCGCGGTGGTTTCCTGGATGGTGGGTTGGGGCTGCAGTTGAATCTTTGCTACAGTTCCTATGTTGCCAGGAAGATTCGCTATCTGAGGGAGTTACAGGCGGATTGTGCCTCCAAATAGTGGGGTAGTGACGTAGGTTCGATACGGCGAAAATTCTTTTGTAAGAAATCTTCCGAAAATTCTTTATTTGCAGGAAAAGCCATTCTCCGAGAGCCTAACGCAATTTCTAACCAGACACGGGTGCCAACTTTATCCGACTCTTGAGCCGAGTCTGTGAGGTAGTCCAGTACGTAGGTGAGGTTCCTGATTTAGGAGGCTTGTGCCGGGCATAAAGCAGAAGACGAAGCGTTTTTGAATCGGACGGGAGGGGCATTTGTGGCTGTTAGAGGCGTGAGAAACAACAATCGTACTCGTGCGTGGGCTGCTGTCGCTCTCGCACCGCTTTTGTGTATGTCAGCGAGCGTATTGGTTGTGCGCGCTGACGCAGCATTCGATGCGGGGCTTCAAAGCTATAACAAAAAAGACTACAAGAAGGCGCAGGCTTATTTTGGTCAGGCAATTCGTGCGAATCCGAGCAACGCTAACGCAATTTACTATCACGGATTGTCGTCGCAGGCGCTCGGTGATAAGCAGACGGCGATTCGAGATTACGCAAGCATTGTTAGCCATTTCTCTTCATCCCAAGCTGCCAGCTATGCTGCGCAAGGTCTGGGGGCTCTCGATCCCAGTTACTTGCGTCAGCTAACAAAGTCGGCTGGAGGCGGGACTATTATTGGCGGGGCGCGACCTGACTCACGGGCTCTAATGGGTTACGCAAATCGCGGTTCGATGGGCTCAATGGCATCCGACTTCGCGTCGTTGCCTGATTCGTCAACTGTATATTATCAATCGAGTGGGGGAGAGAACGGACTCATATTGATTCCCGCCTCGATTAATGGCCGTCCCATTCAAATGATTTTTGATACGGGAGCGGGTACGGTTGCCGTCGGTAAAAATCACCTCAGTGAGATTGGAGTTCAGCAGCCAACGGGTCCTGCTACTGGCATGGCTGCAGGGGTAGGGTCTTCTTCCGGAGTGCCTACCTGGCAGATGAACGCCGTGGTGAAAGTAGGCGAGATTTCGCGCAATATGCCGATTATGGTGCAGGAGACAATGTCGACCCAGCCTTTGCTCGGCCAGACCTTTTTTAACGCGTTCACTTATGAGATTGACAGTTCGGCTCATAGCATCAGATTCAAAAAGAAGGGCACAGGCGGTCACGGAGGAAACTTCGGCAGTGCGGATACCGTGCCGTTTACACGGGATCCGGGGAATCCTACACACCTGATCGTTACTGCCGAAGTTAACGGTCGAAAGATGCCCATGTTCTTTGACACCGGTGCGCAGCCGATTGCTTTTACAATGGACCAAGCGCGGTCTCTCGGAATCTCGATTCCTGATGACGCTCAGCAAGGACTCAACCAGGGAATAGGTGGAACGACCGTAGCTTATTCATTTCCTATCAAGTCGATTCGACTTGGTCCTATAACGAAAAACGACATTGTGATTAATGTAGTGAAGGATGCGATGATGCCGCATCCCCTGTTAGGACAAGCATTTTACGGTGACTATAAATATACAATCGACGAGAATAACAACCGCATTGTTTTTCGCCGTTGAGCACCGCTAAGCGCAGGTTTATCGGAGGCACTGGGGCCCTCAGCCCTCTTTAGCTGGCAAGAATTGTTCAACGCTAGCTGCTCATGCTCAGCTTTCTTAAGCCTACTCTTTCGAGCGATTTTGCTCGAGCTGAACATTCGAGTAATGTGGTTATGGAAACTATCTGAGGTTACAACTCGACTGGCGTCTTAATTCGAATATTCAATTCAACTAATGAAATTGTTCTGGTTCTGCTAATGGAATTTGACGACTAATAAAAGCAGTATGCAAAATCTACGATACAACAATGACCTTGTTTTGCGGTGGCTTGAACCAGTCGGATGCTCGGTGCGCCTGCTTTTCCATGCCTTGAATCCTCGTGGCTTTCGGTATTTTGATTGGAAACTTTTCGCCTCAAAATGTGTGTGGATGGGACCTCAATCACTACCATTGGTGACGTTTTCAGCCATTTTCATTGCTCTGACTCTGACATTACAAGCGGTTCTTGAGATGAGACAGCTGCGTACGCAGGATCTTTCGGGAGCGGTCATTGCTATCGGGCTGCTCAGAGAACTTGGTCCCCTTACGGTGAGTATGGCGTGGGCTGCTCGTGTGACAGCGCACTTGTGCGCGGAAGGTCGCTACTTCGGTCACGAACGAAGCGATGCCGAATACGCAACTCAATTCGTTCTGCCGAACTATTTAGCCGGGTTGTGTATGGCAGTTCCGCTATCCCTCTATGGACTTGTCGTGGGATTTCTTACCGCTGCTGTTTTTGCGCCAAGTCTTGGTGTGAGTTCAACCAATGATTTTATGGAGACGGCGCGCCTCTATATTCAGGACAAAGATGTGAGTACGTATTTTATAAAGTTGATTCTCGTTAATCCGACACTGGCGGTTCTAGTCGGCAGCGCGTACGGACGAGATCATCAAGAGTCACAACGTTTTGCTTCGGCGAATGCTGTGACAGCCCTGTTCATTATGGGGTTCATTGTTAATTGGTTTGTGACGGATGCGGTGTTCTGGAATGAGTGAAAGCAAGTCATCAAAAAATAATGGCGACGGTCGCGAACAAAAATTAGGCGAGCCAAATTCCGATTTGCAGAATGACAAGGCTGGCGTTGCCGCGGTAAGTGCCGCTAGTTCCGCCGCCGCCGCCGCAGCTAACTCTGTGGTAGCAGCTGAATCTGCGGTAGCAGCAGCGGATGCTGCGAGCTCCGCTGGTGCTGATTCCGCAGTTGCTAGTGAGAATGCAAAAGTAGCTGCCGCGACTCTCAAAGCAAATGTAGACCATGAGGGTTTTGTTAGTGCCGCGGAATTGCGAGAATACAGGCGTGGACGCGCTGATGGGTTGGTAGGACTGTTCACGCTCATTGCACTTTTATTGGGGTTCGGGGCGTATACATGGTGGAAGACATTTACGCCTCTAATGCCTCCCCAGAGAATCAATGTGATGTTTCACGATGTAGCAAGCTTGAACTATCAAGCTGCCGTCTATGTAGACGGGGTAAGGGTTGGCAGCGTTGATAAGATTGAAATCAAAGACAACGAACGCGTGCAGGTTGGTATTAAAGTCAACACAAGAAAGATTACGATTCCGGTTGGATCGCGCTTTATTATTTTGCCCAATGGTGTGGTGGGTGCGAAGTATATCGAGATTGTGCTCCCGAAAAGGGATCCAAAAACTGAGCAGAAGCTTTTGACTGAGAACATGGTAGTGGAAGGTGACGATCCGATACGACCTGAAATCGTAGTCAACGAATTGGTTGAAAAATTGAGTACGCTGGATTTTACAGAGGTTCAAACCAAGCTCGGTCGCAGTTTAGACAAGATGGGTAACGTTGCCGACGAAGTCGGTGTACTCTCAAAGAAAATGGAACCGGTTGCGGAGCATGCCACCCAAACTGCCGACAGCGTTTCCGCTCTTGCAACAGAAATGCGTGCGCCAGTGAATCAGATGCATCAGATTTTGGATCAGAAACATCCACTGCTGCATATGGTCTTTGGGCGACCAGGGCACATAAAAGAGAAGAAAGTTGAGCAGACAACAAAGGATTCTGCCAATGGAGCTGTGACTACCACAACGACTTCTTCAGACAAAGAAGAGTCTTCAGATGACAGTAAGACGAAGAAGAAAAAGCATCATTTTCTTGGTCTATAAGAAAGCTTTTACAAACAGCAAATAAAAATCGCTTTTACAAAATGGAGAATCGGTGCATAAAATCCATGGTGGCATGTCTTGAGTCTGTGGATTGCGATTCATGAGTGAACTGAGTGTCACGATTTGAATTAGAAATGAGGTATTCAACGCCTCCCATGCGCTATCTGGTGCGCACGTTGGCGTTGCTTTTTCCACTTTGGGGCGTCATTCTTCCAGTGGCGTTGGCGCTGTTCATCTTTCTGCTTTTGCGTTTGCCGGCGAACATTCCGCTTATTTCTAGTCTGAGCATCATCTGCACCCTTGTTTTTTTGAGCGTCGGTTGTTTGGTTGTTGCCTTAATCAGCGACGACGACAAAATTAGAGTGAGTAAGGACGGCTTGACCTTCCCTTTGCGGTTTTGGCCCGGCTTAAGATTTACGAGCGTGTACAGTTGGGACGAACTTCGCAACCTGCATATAGTATGGAGCCGCCAGAAAGAGTTTGTTGATGGCGATCGATTAGAACTTGCATTCGAAAATGGTGGCATGGTACCACTTAAACTGCGTCACCTCAATCGTAGGGACCTCGAACGATTCTTTATCGCATTTGAATCGTGTGCCACTCGCTGCGAAAGAGATGGCGAACTCGTTGATCTCGAGGAGTGTGTGCAAGCGGGCGAAGAGTATCGGTTGACTGAGACCAAGATTTGGGAAAAATCGCTTTCGCAACGCTTTTCCGGAGCAACATTTATTCCGCTCGATCCCGATTCAACTCTTCAATCCGGGCGATATCGTATCTTACGCCAGCTCGCTTTCGGTGGTTTCTCGGCAGTTTATTTGGCTGCTGATAGTTCCGGAGCCTCAGTTGTGCTGAAAGAATCTTGTTTTCCAAAAACTAGTGCGGCGCAAGATAAAACTCCCGAGCTGTTTGAGAGAGAGGCATCAATTCTAAGCAAACTCGCGCACGAACGAATTGCAAAGCTGAATGACTATTTTGTTGAGGCTGGACGGCACTATTTAGTCATGGAGCATGTCGCTGGTCCTGAACTCAGTCGCCTGGTTAGGATGAACAGACCCATGCCTCCTCAGTCAATTCGCCCAATCGCTAGACAGATTATTGAGGCGCTGATTTTCTTGCATGATCAGTCACCACCAGTAGTGCATCGCGATTTAACGCCAGACAATATTATTCTGCGCAATGATGGAAGCATAACTCTAATAGATTTTGGTGCGGCCAAGGAAATTGCAAATGAATTTACCGGAACAATCATCGGAAAACAGGCTTACATGGCTCCGGAGCAGTTTCGAGGCAAGCCCTCAACAAAAAGCGATATTTACGGGTTTGGGGCGACACTGTATTTCCTCTGGAGTGGACAGCAACCAAAACCGTTGACCCGTTGCGAAATTGTTGAAGATGTTGCTGCCGCAGATGTATCGCTGCGTGACTTGATCTTGCGATGCACGGAACAAGACGAAAATATGCGCCCTGATCCCACGGAAGTGATGCAAATTCTTAAACAGTCGGAAGAGAAACTTGAACCGGTTGTGCTAACCGAGACAGTTGAGGGCGCCAGCAATGAGTGATAAAACGCTCATTCCCTATGGTGCTCCCTCGATGCTATCGCGCTGGTTCAGGGACTATTGGACCGAAAGGGATCGCCGAGCGGCTCCCTGGCTCATCGTTTGTATTTTGCTCCTTTTTCTTACAAAGGGTCCAAACCTTGCCTTGTGGCTGGTTTCATTGATGCCATTGGAGCAGCTTGGCAATTCCGGTGCTTCGATAATGGCGCACAACATTTTGCTTGCCGTTGCTTCAGTTCTTTCGATAACTTGGTTCGGTTTCTGGTTCTGGACGATACTGAAACCGAACCACATTCTCGTTTCACCAACAGGCATCGCGTTTGCGCGGGTGTTTGGTCCAATCGTATTGCCGGACAAAATGGTCCGATGGTCTTATCTCAAAACTGTTTTTGTTGCACTCGACAAAGGGCGCACGGCCAGTCATGGTGCATACCAGTTGTTTCTAAACGACGATAAACAGTCGGAGCACTTGAAACTTGATCTGCGGCATCTTGAATATGACGAATGCCGAGAAGCGTTAGTGGATGCTTTTGTTAAGCATGCGAGATCAGCGCAGATAGATCCCTATGTAATCGATTTGTTGTCGCCGCAGCGAGAGCTTAGTTTTACCGAGATCTGGATAAGTGCATTGTCGGCGCCTCCTCACCGGGAACGACTTTTGCCGCTCGATGATGGAACGCTTCTTGAGCAACGATACCGCACCGTGAAGCGCCTTGGAGCCGGCGGCCAGGGAACTGTGTATTTAGCAGAAGATACGGTTGAAAATAAGCAGATTGTTTTAAAAGAGACAATTCTCCCAGTCTATGCAGATCTCGTCAGCCGAAAACGTTCGATCGAAGATTTTCATCGAGAGGCTCAATTATTAGCTGCAATCAAGCATCCACAGATTGTGAGCTTCCTCGGCTCATTTGTCTTTGACCATCGTGCATATTTGTTGCTGGAATATTTTGAAGGTCAGACCTTAAAAACTCTTGTCGAAAGCTCTGGGCCCGTGAGCGAGGCCAGAGCAATTGATTGGGGCATGCAGATGTGCGAGCTGCTTGGTGTATTGCACAAATCTGTACCACCATTGATGCATCGTGACTTTACCCCAGACAATCTTATCGTTAGGGACGACAATAAGTTGGTTCTTCTGGACTTTGCTGCTGCGGTGCGTGAGTCGGAAAACCGTGAGGAAGTGGCTGGGAAGACCGCTTACATGGCTCCGGAACAATTACAGGGCAATCCGACACCGCAAAGCGATTTGTATGGTGCAGGGGGCACACTCTTTTTCGCGTTGACTGGGCAACACCCTGATGCATTGTGTGAGTGTCACCCAATCACGCTAAATAACAATATTTCTAAAAAACTGAATGATGTAGTAGCAAAGGCGACGAAATATGAGAGCAGTGCTCGCTTTCAGACGGTAGATGAGTTGGATGCCGCGCTACGCCAGTTGGCTTAGTTGTTAGCTAACGCTTGCGCCAAACTGCAATAGTTAGAGACTAGTTGCTCTTGTGTGCGCCGGCATCAATTATTGGCTTTGCGCAGGTGATATCAAACCACGGTCCTTTGGAATTGTGTAAGGCGGCAGCCCAATACCATTCAGATATGTCTGTCCATGACTGACCATTGCTGTCGTAGACGCGCTCAGTAACAGTGTATTCGCTGGTTGATTTCCTTGCTCTAAACGAACTCCAGCGGGTTCCGTCAGTTTCTACAATGATCGGTCCCGGATTCAGTTGATATCCCATTCCGCGGAAACAGTCTCGGCTTGGGTGCAGCTGGCGCGTTTCTGAGCTTATATATCTGACAAAGTAAGCATTTGAACCATCAGTAAAGCGCTTCATATAGCCAGGAAAGTCTTTAGCAAAAGCTTGCTCCTCCTGGAGACATTCAACCGGCATAATTTTGATGCCACTAACGTGAGTGGGCCATATTGGAGGCGGAATCGCGGTCGCCGCACTCTTCGTCGGGTTTGGCATCAGTGGAATCAGTCCTGCAATGCAGCATAGGGATACAAATGCTGTTCGCCGTACCGAACTCCTTACGAGCAAATGGGATGCTTTCAGATTTGACTGCTGCTGATGTTCAGCTGGTTGTCGCTGCTTTGCTCGTTCTAAGTCGTTTGCCTGATGCCGATTGTTAGTCTTCTTGGAATCCATTGCTGCTGAAAGTCTCATACCGACATGGATTAATGCGATGCAAATGACCGCGAATATCACTAATCCAACAAGTAGGTGCATTTGTGGTTCGTACTGAGTCGCAAAGTACCAAGATGGTGTTTTCGCGAATCGGTCAAAAAGCACTAAAATTGAGGCTCTCAGTATGTTCGCGGCTATTGTTATTGGTATTGTAAGAAAAACCAGAAAAAATGTTTTCTTTGAATTCAGTTCAAATCGCAATGCGATAATCATCGACAAATAGAGCGCGGTCCAGAGCATCTGAATTCCACTGCACGGAGCATCAATGGACACTAAGTGCTCGTTTATATTCATCAATGTACCATCTGGACTTACGGACAATCCGAGCAAACTTAGCAGTGCCGCGGAACCTGTTGCCACTATTGCTTGCAGTGGGTAGCTAGCGAAGAAATTCAGGGATGGCATCAATGGCAATGCCAGAACTAGGAGTCCAAAAATTGCAATTCGAGAAGTTCTCGGCAATTGTTTACTAAATAATAGCCACATGGTTGTGACCATGACTATAGATTGCACCAAATGTGGTGTCGATGTATAAAAGGTCGAATAGAGAGTTACAAGTAGACAGGCAATCCAGATGTTCCAGGTAGTGTTCACCACCGGACTGATTAAATTAGTTTTCGAATCGCCCTTGTCTTTGACTAGGAAATATATGGCAGTGAGCAGCGAAATCAATCCCCAGGGTTCGTCTGATTTATCAAGGGTTCTTGTTCCATACCAATACAGAACGGGCCAGAATGCGATTATTCCCGCTATCAGTTCCGGCGTGAGCCTCGAAGCTTTCATGATGTTTTGTTTTTGTAGTTTCTTCTAAATAGTTGGAACAATCCCAGGCATAAAACGGCTGTAGCGATTAAGAGAGATTGCGGCGGTTCCGGTTTGCTTGGAATTAGCGCTTGCAGTGGGTTGTTGACTTGAGGTGCTTTTGCATTACTTGTGTGCGTGTCGCTGCTAGTTTCAGCCGCTGAATGTTTCTTGGCGTGTTTTTGCACCTGATACTTTTCATAATCACTTTGATGCTGGAGAACCAGTGCGCTGGTGAGTGGGGTGACAACATTGTGGTCTTCCGCAAGACTTCCATAGTAGTTGCGCATACCGGTGTTCAACAGATTCTTTAGTACTAGCTGACCTACTGCAAGTTGTGCAATTTCCGCTGGGTGCCTTGATTGCATTCCAGCTGGAATAGGCTTATCGACAAACTCTCGCTGAATTTTATAGGTGGCTTGTTGACCAGATAGTTGGTTGAACAGTAGGCTCAAGTCTTCAGCTGCTGTTCCAGTTTTTGGAACTTGCTCGAGTGCGTTTGAACTGTCCAATGATTTAACTACTTCATTCGGACCGCTTTCCATCTGATATTCGTAGAGTTTTATTTTTCCGTTGGAGTGTCTCAAAATCGGAACCAAAGTGTTTCCCGCGAATCCAACCGGTTGCGGAGCATGCAGCCAGACGACGTTGCCCTGCGATTCGGACAACGAGTGAACTCCATCAATCAATGCTTGAGCATTATTTTGCCCACCGATACAGCTCGAATCTCTTAGTCGCTTGATTGCTGTATGCCATTCATTTGAGTTCGAATTCGCATTTTTTATTATGGTTAATGGTTCGTCGGAGGCCCAAATCAGAGAGACGTTCTTGAACGATATTTTGTCTAAGTTGTCGCAGAGCGAAGATGTCCATTTAGACATTGAATCTGAACCATCTACCACTATCACAAGCGGCGTATCTGCGGAATGCGGTACAGCATCAATGTTTTGAATAACATTCTTTTTTGATCCTTCAGCAAGGTTGTCTTGGGCGTAAATTCTGTCGAACGAAGAATCGCGCTCAAACAGAATTGTGCCGCGTCCATTTGCTAACTCCGAGTTTTTCAATTTGCCCCGTATGATTGGAGTATTGGATTTGAGATTATCCGACGATGATTCAAGCGATGGTGCATTGATTTTAATGATTGGTGCAAATGCATGTAGTAAAACTTGGTGGTCACCACCTATTTCGAAGTTCCGTTCCGCGAACACAGGTAGTGGCAGTGCCGCTTTCTTGTGGTCTGTAACAACGAGTGGTGCAGTAATATCGACTATCAGGTCTGATTCAGTGCTCCACCAGCCCGTCGAGGATTGAATCAATACTCGGTCGGCCCCGGCTGTAGATACGAGCAACGGTTTTTCACCCGCTTCAGCTGC
Organism: Oculatellaceae cyanobacterium; assembly: GCA_036702975.1. GTDB lineage: Bacteria > Cyanobacteriota > Vampirovibrionia > Obscuribacterales > Obscuribacteraceae > DATNPX01. Next base: position 128,231 of record DATNPX010000050.1, on the reverse strand, counting down.
TGATCTGTAGGCGATTCTGCTCGAGTTTCGTTCTGCGAAAACCGCATCGTGGCGTTCGCCGTTGATGAACAAGGAGCAACCTGTGACTACTGCATGTGGTGGCAGCAACAATTGTGTTCTTAGTTCACTTTTGTGATTGATACCCTTGAATCGCATGTTCCACGTGAGGTGAGCGACTGTCTCGTTTGGATCAACCCAGCCCTGTATAGTAGACTGTTGAAGGACCAATCCTTTGACCACACCGCCGACGGCTTCGCCTGCGAAGTCAAAGTCATGTCCATGCCAATAATCGTAGTAGTTGTAGTCATCATAGTATTCATCGTCAGATGGACCGAATGCGAAGAAATCTCCTGAGAACATGTCATGTTTTTGAATAGGACGTGGTTTGGAGTTGAACGGCTTGCCTGTGATGCGGTAATACAGTTCCCTATGGGCAGCAAGTTTCGTATTACTGTAATCATAGTCTTCTGCGCTGCGGTCCAGTCCGCCCATCGGCTCGAAGAACCACGGCAATCTTGCGGTCTGTTTGTAGCAAGCTCTTAGAAGCTGTTGTTCATCTCCGATGGCGCGTAACAAAAGAAGCCCCGGCATAACTGCAGTTCCGGTTGTGACTGCCTGGCTGCAAGTTGATGTGAAGGAGATCGGAAAAGCCCCAATCAGAATGATTGCGATCGTTACAGCAAAGCTTGTACCGAGGGAGAGCCAGCGGATTTTCTGATCCTTGGGCATAGCCGATTTAAGTTGGTCACGCAAAGCTTTAGTTGTAATAATCGGGCCCGTGGCTACGAAGAAATAGAAAAGAGGAATAAGTCCAAATAGTGCAACAAAGGGACTGAAGAAAGCAGAGAGCAAAAGTATGAGGATCGTGATGCCATCAAGAATCCACAACGGAGATAGCACAATAGTGAGTGCTATGGCTGCAACGTATGCCAGAGTATTGAGAGAGCCAACGATATTTATGTGTGTCGGATTCGGCTTGGGAAATTTAGTGACAATCAGCGCTGCTGCATTGGCAATTGGTATGAAAAAAAGTGGGAGGAACAGCACTCCGAGGTTTGAGGATTGCATTGTTATTCGTTCAGTGACTACTGCGTAGAAAGCGCAAGTAAGCACGCCGAAGATCCAGAAGAAAGGGACTCCGAAGAAACGCACAGTTTTCATCGCACCGTTCCGCACAAGTGTCCTTCTTGTAAGTATTAGCATAAATCGAAGAATCGCGCTCGTAGGGCGGTAGTGTTGGAATTACAGACTTTTTTGTGTATTTGGCTTTGCTGTTGTGCTTTTAAACCCGTCGAAGATTTTTGCCGAAATTTCTAACACGCAATTTAGATCAACTTTTCGGCAGTGTTGAGCCAAAAAAATTCGTATCAGAAAAACTGACCAAAACTCAAACACTCATTGAACTTTTTGGTGCATGCGAACGTTCTATTTAATAGAGGGTCGTTTGGAGGCGTTTCATGAGATGTACTTCTTTGATCTATAGGCACATACGGGGTCTGTCGAAAACTGAAATGTTTTCGACCCGTGAATTGCTGCAATATGGGACCAGGGGGTCCGTGGACCAGGCTCTGCATAGGATGGTCAAATCAGGTTTTATTTTCAGACTTGCTCGTGGTGTTTTTGTCAGAGATGCGAGCAAGGCCCCATCACCGAAACAAATTGCACAATTCAAAGCAGCTGTATTTGGTCGAAAGGTTTTCACTCACGCTGAAAAAGTACTTGATAGTCTTGGATTAGAATCGAAGCCACAGAGAGAATATGTTCGTCTGGCGGTGAATACCCACTCAAGTTCCTTCCAGACCTATAGAGGACGCGTTGTCTTGCAGGGCATTGGTGTGAGAAAGACGAAACTCTGCGAGTCTGATGTAGGTAAGGTGCTCTATGCGCTGTGGTATTTTGGTGACAATAGATGTACGGACAAAGCGGTTGCTACCGCGATAGATAAGTTCGGCCGCACGGGGCGTGAGGAGCTACGGCGCTCAAGCGCATTGGTACCGGCGTGGTTGCATCACAAGGTTATGTTCAGGTACAAAGGCAAAGTTGCACTGGCGGCATAGAATTTTACGTGGACATAGATAGATAGAATGTAGATGGACCATTCCGTCGCACTAAGGATGGATTAGGATACCTGATGCACTAGAATGCGTTTGCTCTCACGCAATCGTGAGCCTGAGCTTGCTTTAGCCTGTGATGCCTGGACTCAGGGGCTGCTCGGATGGTGCTACAAGGATGGTGGCACCATCTGAAGTTTTGCAATTAAACCTTGAATTTTAGAAAGTATTTCGGATGTGCATTGACTAATTTGAAAAACTAAGTGCCGGAAACCCTCAAATAACAACTGATTTGGGCTGCTGCTTGATCCTGGTAATTTCTATACCACTATAACTTGATGTCTGTTTGCCTTGGTTGCACTTCGCTAGATTAGGAGTGTAAGTGATGCACGAAGGAGCGACACATCAAATCGATAGCAGGGCAGTCAAATAGGCAACCCGATTAGTCATTTGAAAAACGCGAAGGTGCTGGGTCGATCTGGACGAGACATTCTTCGAAACAACATAGTCCGGATCGCAATAGGAGGCTTAGATCATGTTTAACATTTCAAAAATTCAAAAACAACTTTTATCGTTAGTGGTACTGCAAAGTTTAGTGGTAGTGGGTGCAGCCCCGTCATTTGCTCGCTCACACAAAGCGACCGAAGCGACAAAGCAACAAACATCCATGACCGATGGTGAAAAGCTCGCATTGATTGAAGGAACGGTCACCGTTCGCCAACCAGAAACAGTTGAAGAACAGGTAAAGACACCGGCTCCAATGTCATTGAAAGAAGTAGAGAGTTTCTCTGGTGCTAGCCTTGGTTCTTTCGGTGCTGCTGGTCTATAAGAGAGATTGAACACACACTCTCTCCTCAGGCTCAAGCTTTAACCTAAGTAGGGCCCACACTCTGCAAACAAAGTGAAATACCGTGATTTGGACTGTCTCGTGTCGGGGCAGTCCACTTCTGATTTCTGAAAATATTCTGCTGATAAACTACCGTGTGTTCATTTCCAGTACTTGATTTGGTATCGCCTCGGTTTCGCAGATGAATTGAATAGATACTTCGGCATTTGTTTGATGCCATATTCACTCGGAGCCAGCCAGTTCGAAAGTATTCTGTTTCCCAATCCGATGAACCTTATGATTCCTCGAATTACAATATTGTTGTAGTAGCGGTCGGCGATTAAGAGGCAACTAAGTGGCAGAATCAGGTGAAGGTTCAGGAGCTTTCGAAAAAGAATTTGCTAGGGATTCGCTGGAGAACACTCTCGGATTCAAATTTTTTATCGATGAAAAACATCAAGTCACGATCAAGTGTCCCATTCAACCCATGCACTTGAATTTGCGCAAAGATGTACATGGTGGTGTGATTGCTGCTCTCGCAGATACGGCTACTGGAGTGGCGTTTTCAGTTCATGAAGGTACGTTGGTTTCGTCCGCCACTGTGGATTTGGACATCAAATTCATTAAAGCCGCTCGCGCTGGCACACTAATCGCGCGCCCCAAAGTGCTCAGGCGTGGCAATCGGCTCGGATTTGTTGAATGCGAGATTCGCGATGATTCCGACACTTTGATCGCAAAAGCCTCTGGGACTTTCGCAATTCTTGGCGCCCTCGTCAACCCGACTCGCCCATGATGTCGGCCATTAGTTTCCGATAGACTTTTAGATTCTCAAGGTAGGTTTGCTCGGACGTAGAAGTGCCTTCTGCAGAGACTTTTGCACGTGCATAAGGTCCGGAGTTCTCTGTCGAGTGAGCCTCATCGCTGGAAGAAGGTTTACCGTGTGGAGCTGCGTTTGTATGTGAGCCGTCTGGTGGGTTGGATTTTTCAGCTCTTCCTTGTGCGGTGCTTGCGTTTTGGGTTGCCGCCCCGGACCCGAATGTGTTTTGCAGTTCTGTGGCTTGTTCGTCGCTGATCCATTTCCTGGTCAATAGGACATCTACTGCCGTAAGCCCAGTGGCAGATATGTCTATCTTGGCGACCTCTACTTGTGCGCTTGAAAGCACCTTCTTTTCAAGAAGTGAATTCAATATCGCATCTTCGTTCGAAGCGCCTTTTTTATCTGGCAAGAGAGTTTCTCGAAATCCAGTAACGTTTTTCTAGAATAGCTTATGAGCCGAATCCATGCGAACCCCACCACTTATGGGTAAGCAGTAATTCTTGGCTGTGACCATTCCGCGAAATTTGAGCTGGAAAGCCAAATTTCGATTTTTTCGAATTTTTCTTACAGAGCTCGCGAGGACTCAGGAGACCTCGATGTCCACTCGTTTTCCGGAACGTGTACCAGCCGCGCGTATCAATGCACGCAATGCGCTGATGGTCTTACCGTCCTTGCCAATGAGGCGTCCAGTGACGGCAGGATCACACGTCACATTGACGATGCTACGACCGGGATTGAGCTGTTGACGCTCGAATTGAAGCGCATCTGGGTCGCGCGCCAGAATCTTGAGGATATATTCCGCCAGGTCTTCCGCTACTGTGGAATTCGCTAGCTGGCTTTGGTTGTAGCGGGAGCCGCCGCCGCCGTACCCTGACCGCCGGCCTTTTTGATAAGGCTTGCCACTGTATCGCTTGTTTGGGCGCCGTGTTTCATCCATTTTTCCAAAGCTTCTTTGTTTAATTGGAGTTCTTTTGTTCTCGGGTTGTAGTAGCCCAATTCTTCGATGGGCTTACCATCTCTGCGGCTGCGGCTATCTACTGCCACAACACGGTAGTGCGGTGCTTTTTTGGCTCCTATGCGCTTAAGCCTGATTTTAACCACTGAAGTTCCTCTCCCTTTCGGGTGCTTGACCTTATTTGCGTCCAGTTATTCTAGCAGGTGCCTGCAGAAGCGAAAAACCTGTTGTCAATGACTAATGGCGCTTCTTCTTTTTGCGGTAATAGCCCCCTCCCGGACCACCAAGAGGTGGAAATCCTTTGGGTGGCTTGCGCCCGGGAAGCCCGCCCATTGGCGGCATTTGCCCTGGTAAACCCCCCGGAGGGAACGGCGGCATTCCACCACCACCCAAGCCAGGGAAGCCGCCGCCCCCAAGACCTGGGAATCCCCCCCCGCCAAACGGCGAACCGCCGCCACCACCGCCCATTAAGCCGCCTAAGCCCATCTTGTGCATGTAGTCGAAAATCTGTCTCATCTGTTCAAACTCATTTAACATTCGGCCGATCTGCGCTTCTTTCATCCCCGATCCCCGCGCAATGCGTCGTCTGCGGCTCATGTCGATGATTTCTGGATGCTCACGCTCGGCTTTGGTCATAGAACCGATTGCGACTTCATAAAGTTTCATCATCTTCTCGCCGTGTTCAGCGATTTCGTCTTGCTTATCTGATGGAATTCCAAGCATGCCGCCAAGACCCATCATTTTCATGACGTTGCCCATGGGTCCCATTTTTTTCATCATCTTCTGCATGTCCATGAACATGGTGAGAGTGAACTCGCCTTTCATCATGCGCTTGGCGACTGATTCCGCTTCCTTTTCGTCGATGGACTGCTGGGCTTTTTCGACCAACGAGAGGACGTCGCCCATGCCAAGAATGCGGCTCGCCATGCGGTCTGGATAGAATGCCTCGAGATCCTCAATTTTTTCGCCCGTGCTGATGAATTTCACAGGGCGCCCGACGGATTCGCGTACCGAGAGCGCTGCGCCGCCTCTAGCATCGCCATCGATCTTCGACAACAGCAGTCCGGTCACGTCCAATTGCGTATTGAATGTTTCGGCGACGTTCACTGCTTCCTGACCAGTCATAGCGTCAACGACCAGTATCTTTTCGCTTGGTTCGAGAGCGCGATCGAGCAGTAGCAATTCAGCCATTAGTTCAGTGTCGATTTGGAGACGACCTGCCGTGTCCAGAATGACTGGATTGTGACCGACCTTCTTCGCCTCTTCGATCGCCTTTTCGCCAATCTCCTGAACGTCTTTCGTATCCAGTGTAAAGACTGGAACATCGATTTTCTTGCCCAGAGTCTGCAATTGCATGATTGCTGCAGGACGTTGGACATCGCATGCGACGAGAAGAGGATTGAATCCATCTTTTTTTAGTCTGGCTGCAAGCTTGGCACTGGCAGTGGTTTTCCCAGAGCCTTGCAGTCCGAGAAGCATAATTATGCCCGGACCACCCTTCAAATTAAGCGGTACATTCTCGCCACCAAGTATGGTGACAAGCTCGTCGTTGACGATTTTAATGAACTGTTGGTCCGGCGAGATTGACTCCAATACCTCGGCACCAAGAGCTTTTTGGCGGACTCGGCTGATGAAAATTTTGACAACTTTTAAGCTGACGTCCGCTTCCAGTAGCGACTTTCGCACTTCTCTGATTGCGTCCTCGATATTTTCGGGCGTAATCTTCGAATCACCGCGAATGCTTCGCAGTGCGCCTTGTAGTCTGTCAGTCAGTGCATCGAACATATTTCAGTACCCTCGTGTCCCTTGCAATAAAACTTGCTTTGTTGGTTGTTCACAGCTCCAGATCATTGAGATTTCCGATCTTATCGCTAAGCTCCGCCGGGTAGATAAGCCACTTGGTTTCATAGTTACCCTTAACGAGAGCTTCTACAGCGAGCGACAGATTCGATAATTCATCAACCTCTCCGCTATCCGTTTTGACTACTATGTTGGTTTGAGGAAGTTCTGCCTCAGGACGATAGTAATCGTATGGGCGGATGCCGGTAAACTCGGTGTCGATGTAATAGTCAGGATCCATGCCGGCTTCAGCGCAGATGGCTCGCGCTCTCTTTTCGATCGCGTTCGCTTTCGCAGTTGCATAAATCGTGATTTTGTCGCTTGAGCGACGCAGCTGTGTTGTAGCCAGCGTCGCTTCACTTCTGCCACCGAAGGTTTCGGCAAGACTTGCCACGGCTTCGCGTGAATCTGGCGGCAGGCTCCTTGGACGAAAGATCTTCATCGCCTTGAATAGTCGTCGGTTAATGAAACGAGAAGCTAAATCAGCCAGGATCGCGTCAGAATCTTTACTCCATCTTTTGATGTGGTATGTCATCTGTACGTCATCGAGCGTAAGATATTCTGCAACGGTAAGCTCTTCGCCTTTGAGCCAGCGCTCCGTTGCTTCATCCATGAAGCATGGCGGAGTGCCTGCCTCCATCAAATAGCGTGCTCGTTTCACAAGCTTTGCCAGAAGGCATCTTGCAGCCAAGTTCTTGCGGTGGTAATAGACTTGAGCATACATAGAGTAACGAGCAAAGAGATAATCCTCTACTGCTGTTTGCCCTTTATCGCCGACTACGATGATTCGTTCGTTCTCTTCATCTAACTCCATGGATGCAAGAATTCGGTGAAGTGCGAACAAACCATATGCGGTGCCAGTCATGTAGCTATCACGCAACAGATAATCAAATCGGTCGCAGTCAAGTTGGCTGGAAACCATGTGCGAAATATACTTGGGGTGATAGGTTTTTTTGAGCACTGCTACCACGTCTTTTGCAAGATCCTTGTCGAATGCTTCAAGCACGCGTTTAACATCGGTGTTTCCGCCGATTATCTTGCAGGACCAATCTTCGTGGTCGTAGTCCAAGATCTTTTCGGTGACGTGACTGTATGGTCCGTGACCGATGTCGTGAAGCAGAGCTGCACTAAGAATCAGCGGTCGCTTCTCCTCAATCTTTGGAGAGCGATCGCGCAGTAGATCCACTAATTTGGAAGCTACATACATCACTCCGACTGAATGAGTAAATCTCGAACCTTCCGCACCTTGGAATGTGAAGAATGAGGCTCCAAGCTGGTGCACGCGTCGAAGGCGTTGGAATTCTTGTGTGTCTATGAGATCCATCACTAGGCGTTCTGCGGGCTTGGAGCGGTCGAGAATTATGTCTTGATGGATCGGATCTAAATAAGTTCTTTTGGTCATGCTTATATGTTTTCTGGGGGACGCAGATTTTGAGCAGTTAACGCGACTGCAGAGTGGCGTCAAAATTTGAACCAATCTTCGTATTATACCGGCGCGTGCTGTGCCATCCTCCGACCGCAATACAAGCTTTGCGTTTTTGGAATATAGTGGACAACGATTAAAACTAAAAAGCCACCCAGATTGCTCTGCGGCGGCTCTTAAGCTACTGCCTGACTGCCCCTTGCGATGGGGCTCAGTATTTCTGCACGCTTCAGTCAGTCCTTCACGTGTAGCGGGCTACCTGTTACCGTCTCTGGTCGGCGCAGACCTGTCGTCTCGGCAGTGCCCCTCGGCTCAAAGCGCTCAACATCTAAGTGAGTGCTCACCGGTTATGCATTTAGTTTAGCGAATTCACAGAATTCTTGAAGTACCCCAAAGAACGTTTAATGCATGTTCTCTTGGCAAATTTAGGAGTTCAGCCCGGGACCTTCTTCAGAGATCGCCTAATTGACAAGCGCTCGAACTACACGTGGGGACAGGGGCGCTTTGCCCAAAGCCTCTGATTTAGCGGACTTTCGCGCTCTGTGAGATTTCTTCGCAAATCTCTTCAAAACCAACAAATCCTAGTTAGAGACAGGCTTTTCGCCAAATTTTAGCCAAATAAAAAACAGGCACTAACAGTTATTTCTAAGAACCAATTTGAGTTTCGACGCGATCGTATGCTTGTTTCGTTAGCAAGGTAAAGGCTGGATCCGACAAAAAACGAACTGGAAGTATTGGATCGAATAAAGTTGTTCCGAACCCCAATAGACCTGTGCCGTAATAGTTTAATCGCACGCCCATGCGTTGGTAGACCTCGATGCAGGCTCCAATGCAGGTCCAGCGGTCGTCTGCGACCCGACCCATGAATGTGCCGAACCAGTCATAACCAGTTGGATGCAGCTCGGACTGAAGCTTTTGCTTCCAGTCTTTAGGGATCGGCAATGCATCAGTAATCCGTTCCAGCTTGGCTGTTTCTCTAGAGGCCCATGCTTGGTTTTGAGCGACCATATTTTGAGCGAGTTTCAGCGCCTCTAGTTTTTTCGATTCATTCCAAGGTGTCTTCAACTTCAAGGCGATGTAGTAGCCCTTGTACGAGCCCCCAGTAAGATCAGTTAGGGGATGGATGTCCGCGCCCTTTTCCATGTAGCAGCTGAATAGGACTTTCTCGCCGTTTTCAGTCTCCAGAACCATTTCAGCGTGCCCAACGCTTTCATGCAGCTGTTTCGCAATGTTGCCGCTTGTGAGGATCAAATCGCCCGCTTCCAATGCAGCTGCGGGTGGACTTATCCAAGTGTTCACGGGCACCGGACCGAAGCCCTGTTTGACGAAACGTTTCTTGTTGATTCGATAGACTATGTAGATGTAGACCCAGCCAAAGATCTCCGCTATGGATAAATAGCGGTCCAGCGGATGGGCGTGCGAGAAGAGCGCCACGGCGCTCAATGCAAATCCTGTCACCACCGGCAGTTGCATTTCAATTCGCGACAGAATATCGAAATAAGTTTGCAATAGGTGGTCGACTTTGATACGGGTCAGAACCAGCCAGCAAGCGCTAATCAAAACACAACCGTTAGCCAACTGCCAATCGAGATGACCGGTGAGAAATCGAAAGGTCAAATAAAGCAAAGAGATATATCCGATTGTGTTCGTTGCTTTGACGACACCAAAATAGATCGGCGAAGTCTGCAGTTTAACTGTGGTCTCTGGGGGATGTAGTGTCATGAATTTAAAGTTCTTTCTCTACCACCTGAGCTAATTCGGTTCGAAAATTAGTTTCTGTCCTGCTCAAAAAGTCGAATAGAGTTGATGACGCGATGGAGGAGCAAAAAGAACCAGCTAGAAAACAAAAACAGGTCTATCTGGCAGTCGTTCAAATTCTTTCTCTGCAAAGCTGTATAACCTGGCCGGTCTGTATGAGCCTTCTTGTGAGGTTTCGTCCAGTTCTTGTAAGACGCCTGAATTTAGAAATTTCTTGCGAAAGTTGCGGTTGTCGACGGTTCTACCGAGTACAGCTTCGTAGACGGACTGCAGTTCGCGAAGGGTGAACTTTTCCGGCAAAAGATTGAAAGCTGCTGCTGAATATTCGATCTTGTATTTCAGCCGCTGGTGGCCGTACTCAATGATTCGCTTATGGTCGAAGGCTAATTTGGGTTGCTCAATAACTGGCCACCAAGCAACACCACTTGCGTCAGTACTGGCTCTAAGTTGCAGATCCTCTTGCCTAAGCAAGGCTAAATAGGATACCGTCACCACCCGACCCCGGGGATCTCGTCCCCTGTCTCCGAAGGTGAAAAGTTGTTCTAGATAGACGTTTCCGACGTTCGTTTCCTCCAGCAGTTCACGCGCGGCAGCATGCTCAACGCTTGGGTCTTCGTCATCAACAAGGAAACCACCTGGCAAAGCCCATGAATTCTTGAAAGGATCATGCTTTCGCTTGATCAGCAGCACTTCCAGCTGTTCCTGCTGAACAGCAAAAGCCACGATATCTACGGTTACTTTGATCGGGTCGTTTGCCATGATTTTTGAAGTCGCCGTTTAGTCGGTCTGACAGGGGTTGGAACAGCTGGTCCACGCACACTTGCAGTAAGCGTATCGTAAACGCTAACAGTTTACCGGAGTTATCCCGATATTTTAAGCTTCTCCGTCCGCGTATCGACGCCTTCTGCGCCTTTTAACAATCGGTTACCGTTTTATAGACAGTTGCCTGAAGCGAACAATGGCGTCTAGTAGACGTGAATGAGCTTTTGGAGAATTTCTTACAGAAATATCAAAAGCCGCCAAAATATGAATTTTCGCCGCATCGATATATATTTTCGTCGGCGCTATATGATTGTCATGTTCTACGTGCTATAACGTAATTAGTACGTTTACTGAAATCTCATAATTCGTATCGGAGACCTCCAAAATCCGACCGGTAATCGCACTAGAGATTTGGGTTCCGAGGTGAAATAAGAAAAATGGTCACTCTGGAAGCGCTTGATAAAAAGAGCCAGTTGTTGATTGACGAGATTAAGGTTCAACGCAAGAAGCGAAACGCTGTAATTTTGGCGCATAATTATCAGTTGCCAATCATTCAAGATGTTGCTGACTTCGTAGGCGACTCTTTGGGATTGTCCCAGCAAGCCGCTAAGACAGATGCCGACATGATTGTTTTCTGTGGCGTTCATTTCATGGCGGAGACCGCCGCGATTCTTTGTCCTACTAAACGAGTTTTGATACCAGACCTAGAGGCCGGTTGTTCGCTTGCGGCTTCTATAAATATTGAGGAGCTACGCCAATGGAAGTCCGAGCATCCAAACGCCGTGGTTGTGTCTTATGTGAACACAACAGCCGAGATCAAGGCTGAATCTGACTATTGCTGCACTTCGGGTAATGCACTCAAGGTTGTTGAGTCGATTCCGGAAGACCGCGAAATTCTCTTTTTACCCGATATGTTTCTTGGTTCGTGGGTTCAGAAAATGACAGGACGCAAGAACATGCATATTTGGATGGGCGAATGCCACGTCCATGCCTCAGTGCACCCGCGGGTGATCGACGAGAAGATGTCTGAGCACCCGGACGCAGAATTACTTATTCATCCTGAATGTGGTTGCTTGACCCCTTATCTGGATAGAGTCGCTCGCGCCGCACAAAACGGTGCCGGCAATGGCAATGGACATAGCCGCGCAAACGCTAATGACCGTAGCTGTGTCAGCAACGCCCGCGGAACAGTAGCAACAGTCAACCCAGCCAAGCAACTAAGTGACGATACTACTGGCGGTGATCTTCTCAAAGTCGCTTCTACCGAAGGCATGATTACACGGGCCCGTTCTTCGAGTGCTCAGAAGTTCATCGTTGCAACGGAAATAGGCATTTTACACCGACTTCAGAAAGAAAATCCGGAGAAAGAGTTTTTGCCGATAAGCTCAGAAATGAGCTGTCAATTCATGAAAATGATCACGTTGGAGAAGTTGCATCGGTCTTTAGTAGAAGATGTCTATCACGTCACTGTTCCTGAGGAGACCGCTAGCAAGGCGCTTGGTGCCATTCAGCGGATGATCTCCATATTTTAGGAGTCTGCATTAATGGTATCCGGAAAAAAGATAATCGATGCTGATGTTCTCGTGGTCGGTTCCGGCTTAGCTGGATTGCTTGCATCGGTGAAGCTGGCTCAGCAGTCAAATCTGCGTGTAGTGCTGGTGTCAAAGGCTGGATTGCCAGACTCAAACAGTTCTTTCGCGCAAGGTGGGCTCGCTGCTGTTGCTGGAACAAATCCTTTTGATTCACCGAATGAACATTTGTTCGATACCCTGAAATCGGGGGCAGGACTTTGCGATGAATTCGCAGCTCGCGATATTGTATTTGGTGGCGCTCAGTTGATCGAAGAGTTGAGCAAGCTCGGAGTTCTATTCGATAGAGAGCCATCGGGAAGACTTTCACTAGCACTGGAAGGCGGGCACTCCAAGCCTAGGGTTCTGCACAGTAAAGATACTACAGGCCGCGCTATAACCTCTGCTTTGAGCGAAGAGGTTCGCCGTCTGGGAGCTACCCGAAGTAATTTCCGGGTCTTCGAGCATACTTGTGTAATGGATCTGCTTATGGTTGATGGTGTGTGTGCCGGGGCCAAACTTCTAGGAACAGCCGGTGAACACTGCGTCCTTGCGCCTTGTACGGTGCTGGCAACCGGAGGTGCTGGGCAGGTTTTTGCGCGGACCACCAATCCCTCTATCGCTACCGCAGATGGTGTCGCTCTCGCCTATAGGGCTGGTGCCAAACTCAAAGACATGGAGTTTATGCAGTTCCATCCAACCGCTTTGAGGTTGGATGGTGCTCCGGCTTTTCTGATTTCGGAGGCCGTTCGAGGAGCTGGCGCAATTCTTCTTGACAGAAATGGGAGCCGATTTGTTACTAGATTTCACGCTGATGGAGAACTAGCAACCCGAGACATCGTCGCTCGCGCAATTCATACAGTAATGCATGAGTATGGAAGCGACTCTGTTCATCTAGATCTGCGACCTATAGGAACCGCGGCAATCGCTGAGAAATTCCCAAACATAGTTGCTACATGTGCTGAACATGGTATTGATGTTTTTACAACTCCGATTCCTGTTGCACCAGCGGCCCACTATATGATGGGCGGAATTGAAGCTACGGTAGACGGGAGGACTAGCGTTGAAGGACTATACGCGATAGGTGAATGTGCTTGTACCGGTTTGCATGGAGCTAATAGACTTGCCAGCAACTCACTGTTGGAAGCTGGTGTCATGGCTGTAAATCTCGCCCATGACATATGTAAGAGCGTGCATGCTCTTAGTGTAGCTGTTCGGCGGTCGGCCTTTACTTCGGCGTTGTGCTCGCATATTGTCGAATTGCCCGAAAATCTCGAGAGCTTCCAATCTCGAATGTATCGAAACGCTGGCATAGTAAGGTCATCTATCGGGTTGTCGATGATTTTACAAGAGCCTTCAATCACGATTCGTGAGCGGCTCACACCAGCACAATTCGCCGCTAACAATATCTTTCAGGTTGGAAAGCTGATGGCTCTGTCAGCTCTTGCGCGGCGAGAATCTCGTGGTGCGCATCTGCGCGAAGACTTTCCCGGTATGGATAGCAAAAACTTCGCACGGCATTATGTGATTAGTAGAGAGTCATGCTACTGGCAGGATAGGCGGCGTGCGCAGCGTTTAAACGAGCATTATTCAATTCTTGGCCAAGGGCAGGATTCCGCTCACGATAAGGTTCTAGCCTGAGGATTCATGGCCGAAATTGCTTCTTCGCTCAGTAGATACGCTTGATTTCAAAATGCAGCAGCGAAGGCGACTCTGGCATACTGGCGATTTCGGAATGTTTATTCTACCCGCGTGGCGCAGCCGTGGTTTTTGTTCGGTACGATTTTAAGTGAGGCAACACCGGTTTGAAACTTGCCTTTTGTCTGCGCTGATCAAATGGGCAGAAGTGAAACCTCAGATTGAGAAGATAAACTTGCGTGCCTTGGCGTCTAACGTGTGCGCAGTGAAGTTGTACCGCACACTCGTTTTTGTTGAAGAGGGACGATGCGTTCGGGAAGTGCGCTACGAAAACGGCGAATATGAGGATGAACTTTTGATGGCTCGATTTCTCTAAACGAAAAACCCAGCGATAACCGCTGGGTTGCTCGAATCATTGCTTCGTTTGATGCACTGCTAGGCGCGCACGGTTACTGGCTCAGACGCCCAGTGCACCAGTCCAGTCTCGTACGGTGAACTGAGATCGGCGTGGTGTGGCAGTATTCTTACAGTGAATCCGTGCCTGCCGCTCTTGAAGTATTTGATCGAGCCTTCGAACGGGGTCAAAGTTCCTTTGCTGTGTCCGGTGAACTTCATCGGAATGACTTCACCGTCGGTGATGTCACCATAGGAGTTGATTGGTCCGTGGTAGATCTGTACCGAAACGTCGTCGATTTTCAGAGCATTCAGTTGCACCAGTGCTTTTACCTTCAACTCATCGCCGACTTGCAGCTTCTCTGGTGATTCAGCATCGACCGAATCGATATGAACGCCGGACCAGGCTCTCTGTAGTTCCTGCTTCCATGCGGCTATCTCTTTCGCTCTTGTTGCATCCTTCTCCAAGAACAACTTCTGTCTGGTGAATAGAGGGAAATACACTTCAGTTGCGTATTCGCGCACCATTCGGTTGATCGAGAACTGAGGGCAGAGCGCGAGCAACTCTGCTTTCATTCGTGCCAACCAGTTGCGTGGACGATTATCGCGGTCTCTGTCGTAATAGGTCGGGATGATCTCTTTCTCGAAAAGGTCGTAGAGAGCTTGCGATTCCACTTTGTCCTGATAGTCAGGATCATCATAGACTTCGCCGCGTCCAATTGCCCAGCCGAGTTGGGGTTCGTATGCTTCATCCCACCAGCCGTCGAGAATGCTCACGTTGATACCACCATTGAAGGCAACTTTCATGCCGCTGGTGCCGGAAGCTTCCAGGAATCTGCGCGGGGTGTTGAGCCAAACGTCTACACCTTGTACCATCCAGCGCGCAACGTTCATGTCGTAGTCTTCGATGAAGACGAAACGACGCTTTACGTCTGGCCTACGTGAGAAGTGAATCAGTTCGCGGATCAATTTCTTCGCCGGGGTATCTTCGGGGTGGGCTTTCCCAGCAATAATGATCTGAACTGGACGTTCCTTATTATTTAAAATCGAAGCGAGGCGATCTAAGTCACTCAAAAGAAGGGTGGCGCGTTTGTAGGTCGCCATTCTTCTGGCAAAGCCGATTGTGAGCGCTTCTGGGTCCAAAGCTTCACTTGCTTCTTTTAGCTCGGATGGGAGAGCACCTTTGGCTTCCATCTGTTTGCGCAGTCGGCCACGCGCGAATGTCACTAGTCTCTGTCTGCGGCGTTCGTGAATGCGCCAGAGCTCTTCGTCCGGAATCTCCTCAACTCGCTTCCAGAGCTGCGGATCGATGTCTTCAGACCATTTCGGTCCGAGATATCTTTCGAACAATTCGCTTATCTCTTCTGAGATCCATGAACGCGGATGTACGCCATTTGTAATATGAGTGATCGGAACTTCGTCTTCCGGTAAGCCTTTCCATTGACCGCCGAACAATTTTCTCGAAACCTCACCGTGCAATTTGCTGACGGCGTTGACCTTAGAGGAGAGATTGATTGCGAGAGTGGCCATACTGAATGGTTCAAGCGGATCGGTCTGGTCGGTCCTGCCCAGCGCCAAGAACTGTTCGCGAGACAATCCGAGGGTGTGAGCGTAGTCGAGGAAGTAACGGTCCACCAGTTCTGGCGTAAATTTGTCGATACCAGCGGGGACGGCTGTGTGGGTGGTGAACACCTGACCGGCGGCAGCAACTTCCCTGGCCTGTCCGAAATTCAATTTGTGTTCTTCCATGAACATTCGAATGCGCTCGAGACCCAGAAACGCTGAGTGCCCTTCGTTCATATGGCAGACCGCCGGTTCGATGCCAACGGCTCGAAGCGCACGCATACCGCCCAGTCCGAGGATCATTTCTTGCTGAATTCGCAGCTCGGAATCCCCGTGATAGAGCGCATCAGTGATTTCTTGGTCTTTCGGGCTGTTCTGCGGGATATTCGTGTCAAGAAGGTAGAGCGGCACTCTGCCCACTTGTGCTTTCCAGATGCGGGCATAGACTTTGCGTCCCGGAAAATCTACAGAGATGGTGACGGAACTGCCGTCCTTCTCCTTGACTGGAACGATCGGCAGATTGTAGAAATCATTGAGTGGATAACGTTCTTGCTGCCATCCGTCGGCGTTCAGGTATTGGCGGAAATATCCTTCTTGATAGACGATACCAACTCCGACCAAGGGCAGACCTAGTTCAGAAGCTGCTTTTACGTGGTCGCCCGCAAGCACCCCTAAACCGCCCGAGTAAATTGGCAATGCCTCACTCAATCCGAATTCCGCGGAGAAGTAGGCTACAACGCCCTGCCTAGGCTTGTTCTGGTGCGTGAACCAGCTGCTGTCAGTGCGCATATATTCACGGAAGCGATCGCAAAGCCGATCGAGGTGAATGCGAAAACCGTCATCTTTGGCTGCTTCATTGAGCTTTTCCTGACTGATCATGCCAAGCAGCAATACGGGATTGTGTCCTGAACTCTCCCAAAGGTCTTTGTCCAGTCTTCTAAATAAGTTGATTGTCTCGTGGTCCCACGTCCAACGCAGGTTGTAAGCCAACTCCCGGATACACTCCAGTTCTGGTGGCAAATTGGGCATTACTTCCAATGATCTGATTGGCTTCAAAGTTTAGGCTCCTTGATGGGCTCTTTATTGTTGCTCGCGCGCCCCGCACGTCTTCGGATGACGCGCCTGGTAGAGCGGACAGACTGCCACTCAGCGAATACGCTGACTGACATGTGAGGCAAGGTTGCGGTTTATGCCGTTTTTGCTCACCGCGTATAGCTTAACGCACGTATAGCGTTTGATTGCAATCCAGTTGCGATGATTGTTTCAAAGAAGCTAAGAGTATTGTCAACTTATTTTTTACTTGCCACTGGTGTCTTGCGCTTTTGCGAATAGCTGCTCCTGCTGCGGCTACTGCATTTGCGCCAGTTCTAAATTTTGTTGGCTTGATTCGAGCACTCGAAGTAGCTGGGTTTGAGCTGCAATCGATTGGTTGTCAAAAGCTTCGTATTAGCGAGTCTAGTAAGTTCCGTTTAAGAAAAACTCGCTCTTTATTTGCGTGTTTTTAGTTATTTCTAGTTACAAAAGCGCATCGTCAAGCGAAGGTCAATTCGCAGATACCAGCGCTAGCTGCCGCAAACTAGCACGTTCCAGTTTGTTCGTGGGAAGCGCTGACGAGTTTATCGACACCTGATGGAAAATTTGTTTTAGAGCATAATGGGCGCGGCGCAAAAAATTAGCTCGAATCAAGCTTCAGGCTTGACTACGGACGCCAAATCCAAATCCAAATATCGAATCGTCTATAAGGTGAAGTGTATTGAAATGATCAAACTTGCTTATGTCCTTAGAGTTCTTGCACTAGCCATACTTTTTGGTGGCTCGATATCGGTTGTGATATCGGCGATTACTTTAGTAAAGGCGGCTGAAGCGCATGGCGTTCCAGTTGCACAAGCGGCGACAGCTAACGCCCCGATGTTTATAACTTTTAGCAATATCGTGATGGTTTCTGGATTCGTGCTGCTGTTTGCTGAATCGATGGATTACGCAAAGCATCGCGTTATCAACAAGCTGCTTTCGATTCGTTATGGTGCCAGCTTGCTTTGCTCGATCGCCACGATCATCTTGTGTTTCGCAATCGTGCCGCCGATGAAAGAAATGTTGTCTTCTATTCATGAGAACGAACGTACCGAACAGACATGGAAAACCTTTCACGAAAGCTCTCGCGTGGCCTTCGGAGTTATCATTCTTTCTGCTCTTATCTCTTTAGTCATGCCGGTTTTTGAAATGCCACGCAAACCAGTTGACTAGTACCGCGTTATTCGCTTACGGTTAACTTCCCTAGCGACACTTCAGCTTGTGGGACGTCTGCACCGTCTTTAGTGCCGTCCAAGATCTGCAAGCGCCGTTTGCTTTGTTTATCGATTACGCACAGATTTATGGTGTATTCGCCTGGTTTCAATGCGGTGAGGCGGTACTTCTCCTCCCAGGTGACGGGTTTTCCGGCTATCCATTGATTTGTCGGAATTGGTGGCGTTTGTACTGATACGACAATTGGTTTGCCGTTCGTATCTTTTATTTCAAATCCAACTTGATAGCTTGCCGAAACATCTTTATCGAGCTGCCTGCTTGCAGCTTTGGGCGTTGAGGAACCAGCATTCAAGAAGGATAACGACGCTTTCAGGGGTTCTCCCGCTTTTAAACTGCGGTCGATATCGGCGGATTTGAGAACCAATTGATATCCGAGATGCTCTTGCAACTTGGATAAGGCCTCTGCCGCCGCCTTGTTGTCTTCTGCCAAATATTCTTTTGGCACTTCAACAAAGCTGACGCCGTCATCTAAAGCGTTTTTAGCCATCTTCTCCCAATCTTCCTGGTCGAAGCCTGACGCCAGTTCGTAGCCTGTGAATGTGTCTGCTTTGAATTTCAAAATTACTCGGTACTCGTCAAAGCCATGCTTTGCATCGCGCACGTTCTGGCGAGTCAAGAAGATTCTTTGCCCGTAGCGGAAAACGAGATAGTCTGAAATTTCGTCGAGGGTGTCTTGACCGGCACGATTTGGTGTCGGTGGATCTATGTCGAAATTAAGCCTGGCTGTGGGGAAGGCTTTAGGAAACAAGTCTGCAACGTACTTCCAGTGGGTGACCAGTTGTCTCTGGCTCATTCCATGTTGGTGAGTCAGTTCGTCCTCGAGTTTTGAATAGTTCTCTTTGTCTTTTAGCATATCGGGCACGACTAAGGTGCTTCCGAGTATGCCACCGCCAGTGATGCCAACGCTGTGTAAAGCTGAATTTTTGTCGTAACGCTCACCGAGAGCCTGTATGAAGTTGGACCACTTCGCAAGATATTGTGTATCCCAGAAAATCGGCATTTTGCGCAACTTTCCATCTTGATCTTTGTATTCAATGTATTTGACGCCGGCCTTGTAAACCCAATCCGGTGTGTCTGAATCGGCGTCCCCTTTTGAGAGTCCGCAAGTCGATACTCTGAGAATTAGATATTTGTTCGCTTGCTTGCAAAGACCGAGTATGTCGTCAAGCGCTTTCCAGTCGTATTGTTCTTCGCTTGGTTCTAGTAGCCGCCAGGGAATCAAAACCGAAATCCCGTTCACTTGAGAGTCTTTCAGAACTGACTCAACACTATTGCTGTCAGCGATGTCAGCACTCGATAGCACCGCAAACAGTCCTACTTCCTTGTTCGGTATCGGTTTGTTATCGATAGCCTTATCTGTCTTGAATGCCTTTTTCTTGATCTCTCTGTCTTGCGATTTGTTTACGTAACTCTTTTGAGGGATGGGATTGAAATATTTAGCCCAATCGGAGGAACCGGCCTGAACGGGCGTTGCAGTCCCAGTCAGAATAAGCCCCATCACGAGGGTTCTCGCAATTGGTACCGATATTGAGCCAGTGACTGGAATTAGCAGTGTCTTGCGCTTGGGCATCAATTTTTCTCTCACGATTTTCTAGACGTTTACAAACAGACGTTACAGCCATCGAACAAAACTTAGGCAAACAATGGATTCGGGTGAATAACACAAAACAACCAAAACAAAACAACCAAAACAAAACAACCAAAACAAACATAAGAAGGACAGTCAATTCTACAAAATTTGTACGTAACTACATCCTGACCTTGCGCTACCATTAACGGTTGGTGCTTGCAGTCAATCTTCTTTGACCGTGCCCGGGCAGCGTTCGGAGTTTCAATGAGCCTTTCTTTTCTTGGGCACAGTGCGGTAAGGCTAGCGTTGGATGACCTCAACGTATATATAGACCCGTATTTCCGAGATCCGATCGATTGGAAGAAGTTGCCAAAAGGTGACTGGGTGCTGTTGACACATGGTCATTTCGACCATGGCGTGCTGATGTCACCGAAACTTTATGGCAGTTGGAAATGTAAATTCGCTGGCCCGAGGGCCTTGATGCAATGGATGACACGCAAGTACCGCAAGGTCATTCCTTCTGAAGCTTTTCACGCGATAGACGCGGGTCAGAAACTGGTGATAGGTAAGCACACAGTTTTAGCTACGCCTGCGCACCATCCAATTAATCGTTTAGGCAAAACGATCTTTCACGTCTTTGCTCGCAGTTCTGCTCCCGGAAAGCCGGTCGTAGGCTTCTACATCGACGGTTTCTTTCATGCCGGTGACACCATTTACACTCAAGCGATTGCAGAATCTTTGCGTAATTTGCCTGTCCATACGGCGTGCATTCCGATCGGCGGTAAATATGCCGTCGCCAGTCCAAACGATGCATTGCGGATTGCCGAAGAGATCGGTGCCCAACGTCTGGTTCCTCTTCACTGGCAGCCGCTTGTTGAGCAAGTACCATTTCGTTATCAGTCGTCTGACCTTGTAAAGCTGGCCAAAACTAAGAAATCACAGGTTCAGGTTTGTGCTCTGGCTATCGGTGAGGTGCTGGAACCCAGCCGGGTTTGATAAAAAAATCTCATTCTGAGTTGAATCTTATTGGAAACTTCCCTCAGAACCAGCGTTTAAGTTTTCTTTCTGGGTAGAAGATCTCCAGGTAGCCTTTGGGATATCCCGTGCGCTTTGCACAAATGGGATGCGAATTACTAGCCATCTGGCATTGATATCAAGGTTGTCGATAAATCATCGACGACCCTGACTAGCTAGTCCTCAGGAGGAAAATCATAAAGCTTTGTATAAGTTTATTAATGTAAGCAACGGCAGCATCCATCATGGATTCGAGACGTCATGCGTTTACCATTAGAGCATGTGCGCTTGGGCTCTCTGAATGTGGTGCGGTCCCAAGTATAATTCCACAGGTTCTCCGGCTTTCGATAGGAGCGGTAGGGAGTTTCAAAGATGGGTAAGTCAGTAGGCATCGATTTAGGAACCACAAACTCAGTGGTCGCTGTGATGGAAGGTGGTCAACCCACCGTGGTTTCCAATGCCGAAGGCGGGCGGACAACGCCCTCAGTGGTTGCGTTTACTAAGTCTGGTGAACGGTTGGTAGGACAGTTGGCAAGGCGTCAGGCTGTGCTCAATCCGGAAAACACCGTGTATTCGATCAAGCGATTTGTTGGTCGCCGTTTTAGCGAAGTAGAGGCTGAAAAGAAGATCGTCTCTTACAAAGTGAAAGAGGGCGGGGACGGCGGTTGCAAAGTCGCGATTCAAGGTAAGGATTATTCGCCGGAAGAGATTTCAGCGATGATTCTTCGCAAGTTGAAAGAAGACGCCGAAAAATATCTCGGTGAAAAAGTTACCAGTGCAGTTATCACGGTTCCTGCCTATTTCAATGACTCGCAACGGCAGTCTACGAAAAACGCAGGCACAATTGCCGGTTTGGAAGTTTTGAGAATCATCAACGAGCCGACAGCAGCAGCTCTAGCATATGGTCTCGATAAAAAAGACAACGAAACGATTCTCGTATTCGACCTTGGTGGTGGCACATTCGACGTGTCTGTCCTCGAAGTGGGCGACGGCGTTTTCGAAGTAAAAGCCACATCCGGTGACACTCACCTTGGTGGTGATGACTTTGACCATTGCATCGTGACCTGGGTCGCCGATGAGTTTAACAATCTCGAAGGCATTGACCTGCGCAAAGATAGGCAAGCTTTGCAACGGCTAACAGAAGCCGCTGAAAAGGCAAAAATCGAACTCTCTTCGGTTATCGAGACTAATCTCTCTTTGCCCTTCATCACCGCCGACGCCAGCGGTCCTAAGCACTTGGAAATGAAATTAACTCGCGCCAGATTCAACGAGCTGACTCGTCACCTGGTTGAGCGTTGCCGTGCTCCTATGGAGCAGGCACTGCGCGACTCCAAGCTCAATTACGAGTCTCTAGATGAAGTCGTGCTCGTAGGTGGTTCTACTCGTATCCCCGCCGTGCAAGAGCTCGTGAAGAGCTTGACCGGTGGCAAGGAACCAAATCAAAGCGTCAATCCTGATGAAGTGGTTGCCGTTGGAGCCGCTATTCAAGCCGGTGTATTGGGCGGCGAAGTTAAGGGGGTCGTCCTTCTCGACGTCACACCGCTCTCCCTTGGTATCGAAACCATGGGCGGTGTCATGACCAAGCTGGTCGATCGCAATACGACTATTCCGACCAGAAAGTCGGAAGTCTTTTCGACAGCTGATGACAACCAGACAGCTGTAGACATCTACGTGTTCCAGGGCGAGCGCCCGATGGCGCGCGACAACAAACTATTGGGGAACTTCCGTCTCGATGGTATCCCGGCGGCTTCCAGAGGGCAGCCGAAGGTTGAAGTGACGTTCGATATCGATGCTAACGGCATTATGAACGTTACCGCTCGCGACCAGACAACTGGTAAAGAGCAGAAGATCACCATCACTGCCAGTACAAACATGTCCAAAGAAGACATCGAAAGACTGGTCAGAGAAGCTGAATCCCATGCCTCTGATGACCGTAAACGCAAAGAAGAGGCCGATGTACGCAACGAAGCGGACAGCATCTGCTACTCAGTCGAGCGTCATATCCGCGATCTCGGCGATCGCGTCACTGCCGGGGAAAAAGCTCGTGCAGAGATGTTGGTAGAAGACCTGCGCCAGAAGCTCAAAGACGACGCCGACCAAGAGACTATCAAGAGCATCATGAACGAACTTCGCGGTGCCCTTGTGCTCTTGCAACAGGCGGCGAACAGAGCTGGAGCCGATGTCACGCCGTTTGGCGAAGGTGGCGAAAACGGTGCTAATGGCAGCGGCGAAGAGGGCTACTCCGGCTACGGTGGCGGCGAAGATGTCGTCGATGCCGAGTTCAGAGCTTCGGAAGAGTAAGAGCCAGCCATCCACTCTTTTAGAAGAACCTTGCGCAGCCACCGTTTCAAGCGGTGGTTGTGTCTTTTGTGGAGAATCATGATTGGAGACCTTGACGTAAAGCCGGCTTTCGAACAGTCAGCTCTCTTCCGGCGCAAGCCGCAGCTCGATTTTCTCCGCGGCATAGCGATCTTGCTTGTGCTGGGCCATCATATCTATTTCCAACCACCTCTTTCACCTTTAGAAATCGGTCTTTTTGGATGGTGGCTTTTTGGTGGGTGGACCGGTGTCGACATGTTTTTCGTTCTTAGTGGCTATCTGGTATCGAGTTTGGTGTTTAACGAGTACTTGAAACGAGGCAGCATCGACCCTCGGAATTTTCTGATTCGACGTGGTTTCAAGATTTATCCCGGCTACTATTTCTTCTTGCTCACTACAATTCCGCTGTTGCTTTTGCTAAGAGTGAGTTGGCAACCAATCAACCTTTTGCACGAGGCTCTCTTCGTTCAGAACTATCTGGGGGGAATCTGGCCACATCTGTGGTCACTCGCGGTTGAAGAACACTTTTACATCGCCTTCTGTCTTTTGGCATGGCTCTTGATACGGGCCAAGATTGGCGCCAAATCGTTCAAATACAGCTGCGTCTTTTGCATGGTTCTATGTCCTATAATGAGAGCCTTTGCTGTTATGCATCCGCCGTGGAATATTTATCTTTCACATTTGCGAATGGATGCGCTCGCTTTCGGTGTTCTTCTGTCATATCTGCACCACTTTGAGCAAAAGGGATTTGACTCTCTGTGCCGCAAGCCGCTTTTGTTATTAATGATAGGCGTGGAGCTTGTATTATTGGGGCTTTGCCTGGCTCCAGGTCCGCAACCCTTTGGCTTCGTTGCGGGTTACACAGCTGTCTATCTCGGCTACGGTTGTATCCTAATGCACGCGCTCAGCACAGCCGAGCGAAAAGAGTGGCTTTACAAGCTTGTTTGCAAAATCGGTTTCTACTCATACTCCATTTATCTTTGGCATAAGGCTGTGAACTACAGTGTCAAATACGTGATGGATTTGTTGTTTCACCGCGTGCTACCGCAGGAAGTGAACATAGCGCTCTATCTTTGTTTTGCCGTAATCTGGGGAATGTTAATGGCGAAACTGATTGAGATGCCACTATTAAGGCTGCGCGATCATCTGTTTCCTTCTAAGTTAGACTCTGCACTTTTGACCGTCGAGTAAAAAATGCCGGTCCGGCCCGCTGCCTTACCGAGGAGCATCTTTCTTAACAGTTTGAAGTTTTTGTGCCTTCCGTGCAGTCTCTTGCTAAAGTTGAATTATGAGAATGATTGCTTTGTCGAGCTTTGGGGGCGTTAAGAAAACCGCAGTATTTGCGGCAGCGTTGAACGTATGCTTTATTCAGCCTGGATTTACGGCACCGATGCTCAAGCAGGCACCCACTTCTCATGCACGCTCCAACCTCTATCCTGCTGATGCAAAGCAAGGTCTCAAAGATGACGAGCTGAAAACTCTTGCCCAGCTTGAAAAAAACTACTTTCAGCGAACGTTTGATGACGACCTACCGGAAAAGAGAGTCAAACGACTTGAGTTGTTCCTGAATGGTTATGGACTCGAGGGACCGCTGTCCCAGCGTATTCTCGTTCTTAAGAACGAAGCACCAGGAAAGGCGCCCGGTGCAAAACCAGCGCCCACTAAGCACGGTGCGGCCCAATCGGTAACACAGCTGGAGTTGTCGATATTGAAGAAGTCCTATCCGGCTCTGGATTTGAGTTCCCGGCTAGCAGCGTTGGAGAAGAAGGTATTTGGAACGCCATTTGCTAATATCCCGACAGCGCAGAGAATCGCACGTTTGCAGAAAACAATTGGGCTGCAGGATGATGCCATTGCTGATGCACCCGATGGAGTAACGGATTTCTCGGGAAGTCCCAGTTACCACTTTAGAATGATGCCCCCTGGCATGTTCTCAGATAGTCCGTTTTCGATGACTCCATACGGCAATGGACTTGGCGATGATCCGGATCTTAATCGGCATGTTACCGAAATGTTCGACCATCTCAATCGTCAACTTCGACAATTTCACAGCATTCCGCCCGGAGCTTACAAAGTGCCGAGGAACCAGACTCCACAGATGCCACCGAGTGGGACTTTTGATTTCAGTGATGGGTTGCCGCCGGACGGCGCGGCGACTCAAGCCAAACCGAGCCTTCCTCCATACATGGATCCAAATAGCATCTGACAACGATACCTGACAAAAGTCATGTAGATCGCTTCGCAATTGGTTTCCCACTTGGACAATTCTCTTTGTCGACTGAGATACCACACGGGTGGATGCTAGATGGAAGCCAGGCAGCCATCAGTCAGCAAGAATTCTTTCGCCACGATGATAGCCTTGATAGAGCAAAGACGAAGACCAATCGGATGAATTTTGTTGGTGGCGCTTGTGGTACCAGAGAACAGCCTTTTGAATAGTTAGACAGATAGAATGATCGTGCCAACAGGACAAATCTCTCTTTCTGGGCGCCGCACATAACCTCTCTCTGAGAGAATGATAATCATGGGCAGGTATTCGCTTTTGGTTGCTCTTTTGCAAAACCGAGTCAGGCCAGTATTTGCCGAACTAGTGGCGTTAACGGGCACATTAATCGTATCTAGAGCGCCAGACCTATAATTGCTCATACAATAGTCAAGCGCTGAATTCGCGCCGTTGACAGTAAGAAGTAGTGATTTCCTTGCCCACGTCTCCAGTTGTTTCAAAGACACAACCAGCTGATCTGCAGTCGCTGGAGAAATCGCTTACGTCTGCAACTGCGAAGAAGAGATTCTTCGTTCCGGCGGCGATCGTTGCCTTCATCATTTTTGCAGTCATAAATGTTGGTTGCTTTTTGCGGTTTGGTTCTGACGACACCGTAAAAGGCAGTGCGGGGGATTCCAACCGCGATCTTTGGAGTGGTGCAGGTTCGATTGATATCACCACGCGGGGATTTCAGCAGCTGAGGCAGACTCCTCAGGTGGTGCTCCTTGGATCTTCTCTTATCATGCATCCGTTCTGGTCGATGGATGCGGAACTTGGAAGCTTCGGCGACATTTTTCATCACCATCAGTCCTATACCTTAGCCCATGATTTGGGGCTCGCGGGAGTCGCGAATCCGTGTGTTTACAGCTTGGCCGTTTTTGGTGAGATGATTTCTGATGCGTACATCTATGTAAACGAATACCTGAAAGGTGACAAGAAGCCTCAGGTCATCGTATTTGGTATCGCTCCGCGTGACTTTAGCGACGATGATTTGCCATCGCCTACTGCATCCTTCACGTTCAAACGTTTGATCGGTTTGAAGAACTTTGCTCGCTACGCGGATGCCTACATGCCTGGTTGGGCTGAACGGTCTGAGTTCATTGCTAATCAGGCTTGCTTCCTTTATTCGAAAAGATGGCGCGTGCAACATGAAGTGGCCAGAGCTATAGAAAAGGGTTTCCAAAAATCTGGTATCGTATCTGATGCAACGGGCGATAACGGCAATATGCGTGCTAACGACCATGCTGGTTTCATGCTTGGTGGTACCAGGGAAGAACGCTTCGTTATTAGCACTAAGGAGTACGCCCGGCGATACCGTAACATTGGTGAAAAGGATCTGTCCTTACAAAAAGACTTTTTGGAACGTATTCTGGCAACCTGCCAGGAGCGCGGCATAAAAGTGCTCCTGGTGAACATGCCATTGACTGTGACCAATCGAGGTCTTCTTCCGCCTGGTTTCTATGACAGCTACCGAGCTGCCGTTGCACGCATAGCTGGGCGACACGAACAGACTCAACTCATAGATCTTGGGGATTCATCAGTATTCAAAGACGTCGACTATTGGGACACGGCCCACTTAAACAACAAAGGTGGACATAAGCTGCTGACATGCATTGAGCCGGCCATCAGACAGATGCTTTTGCCGACTAAGCACAATTAGAACGAGCTTGAAACGATCTTCTTTTCTTTAGTCGCTTGCGTGCGCAATCCGCCCGATTTGTTGAATACTTGCTGGAATTCAGTGCCGTCACGCGGTACTTCTGCAAGGCCTACGGTTATTGCCATCGAGCTGCCGTGCAACCCCGTATCGAGCGGAATTGCCAGTACGTTATTGATGAAATTCTTCAAGACGACGTGCGCTGACTCGTTGTCGTGTTGAGGCAACAGAATGTAAAAGCGTGAATTACCTGCGTAGGTGATTGTATCTAAGGGGCGACAGACCTTTTCAAATCGTTCGCCGATCTTTCCCAGAGCCGCGTTCGTGAGCTGTGCCCCGTTAGCTGGTTCGATCCCGACTGAGGCGAAGCAAAAGCTGTTGTTTCTTGCATTGGTCTGGCGAACGAATTCGCTGCGCACGAGCATCAAGAACATTCCATATTTCAAAAGCCCTGACTGTTCGATCAAGGCTGGGTAAATGGAGCCGATTAAGTCGTCCACCTGACCGAAATCATCAGCAGATGAGCCTCCTGATGGCATAGCGTATTGTTGTGTATGCGCTTGCGACGGCTGCGGCGCAGAGGCTGCTTGTGATGATGTGGGGACGGGAGTCGAACCGTAGCCTGACACTTGCGATGATGATTGGGTACTACTGGTAGTGGCAGTAGTAGTAGCGGCCGCAGCAGCGGCAACGGGCGGATCAGGAACAGAAACAGAGCCAGAAAGAAACATGTGCAGTGGGCTGCTGATCGACTTCGATGCTGCTGGCCATCCTTCCTGTAATTTAAATGTGCCGTCCTTCCACGTCAATAGATCGATGAGAACTGCATCTCCTGCGGTGTCGCGGCTTTGAGAAAGAGAGTTGATGCACTTCGCGTGCACTGGTTCACCACTTGCTAAAAATACTTCCGCTTGCAGCGTACCGAGATCGACAATCAACCTGCCGGTTGTCTCTTGCTCGTTGTATGATTCCAACAGTTTGCGAATATTCATTTGCCGCAAACTGCCTTCTTGAAGTGACGTTTGCGTCGATGTTTTTGGAGATGCACCACCGTATAACGGTTGTTCAACCGCTTGTTCGCTTTCGTACGATTGTTCAGATGACACCTTAGTCGCAGCAGAATGTATAGGTGCGGGCGACCCGCTCACCGCCGCTTCGTCAAGAAGTGTATGGATTAAATAGGCGTCGCTTGAGCGCATCGCAAAAACAACAGAACTGACTCCATTGTCATCTTGCGTCAGTTTCCACTCTGCCTCGCCGCCGCCAGCATTGTCGGCCGCGCTCCCGGACCAACCGCGGCGGTCGCCGCGTTGTGAGCTGCCCGCCATGACTGTCAATGTAGACAATGAGTTTGACTTGTTCGGAGTGACCCAGGTAAGACTGAAAACTTTGTCTGGAGCTTTTCGGCAGCTCGTAAGTAATTGTGTGAGATCTGCGCTCGTTGGTGGCTGGCGTTTCGGTTCGTTACTTTGTGGTTTTTTGCCAAGACCGAAGCCGCTGCTGCGCATAATGTCCCTCGAGCAAGTGTCTTCTACAATTTGCCCGTCCTATTCGTTGCTTTAACATCTGTACTTTGGGTGTTCACTGAGGCGCTCAGACGGTATGAGACAAGCAAGTTCAGCCCAAATGGCGCGCTCTGGCAAATTCCAGGTCATCTTGAGTATTTACTCCGCGAGCTTCGGCTGCGTCTGCTACGAGAATCGTGTCCAGCCGCCAATTCTGTACACTCGAAAGGTATGTAAGAAAAGGGAGAAAATTTATTTCACCAGTCGCTTCACCCAACGAACCTTGGTTTAGGTAGTTTTGCCATGCAGGCAGGAGATCTTTGACAGACAGGCCAAACAGTCCAATGTCGCTCAAACCTTCCTTATCTGTTATTGCTCCCTCTCTAGTTTGGCGAACACCAGTAAGTCGACCGTCGGCGATATCGTATTGTACGTATGGTGATGCCGTGCGAGTGAGGGGGAGCGTCATCGTTCGGGTGGGGCTGCAGGCTTCAACCACTGACCTGACTGTTGATTGAGATAGATTCACTTGGTCGCCCCAGACAACAACAAGTTGCGAGCTTTTGGACCAATACTTGTATGCTCCGAAAATAGCATCTCCCATGCCTAGCGGTATTGATTGAATGCTCGTCGTGGTTTTGTCCTTCTCGATTTTTGACAGCTGAGCCAGGAACTCATCTTGTGCTGTCTCTGCTAGGACAACGTGAATTTCGTCAACGTAAGGTGAGAGCACGTCATAAAGAATGGTCCAAATTGTCTTTTCAGGCGTAATTGGCACAAGAATCTTCGGCATCGTCATCCCTAAGCGGCTGCCTTTTCCTGCAGCAGGGATGATTGCACATGTCGACATTACGGTTCCACCTCAGTTAGGAAGGTCTCGTGCAAGTCGGCGATTGTACCGACGTATTCATTTGTATCTTCAAGCTCCGGGTTGTTTACTGCGATTACTTCTAGACCAGCTGCTTTACCGGCCTGAACTCCTGATACGGCGTCTTCGACTACAAGCGCGATCTCTTTTTCGATTCGCATCTGTTCAATGCAGGCTAAATATCCGTCTGGAGCAGGTTTTGCTTTTGCGACATCTTCGCCGGTCACTACCACTTGAAAAAATTGCACTAAGTCAAGATTATTCAATATGGAAGTAGCCGATCGTCGGCTGGCGCTAGTTACAATAGACATGCCGTAACCGCGTTGCTTGAGAAGTGCGAGTAATTCTCTAACATGCGGAAACGCTTTCACTGCTCCTGCTCGCACTAGCTGTCGGTAAGAAGCCTGCTTTTCGCCGGTCAATTTCTCGATTAGACTATCATCACTGACTTTCAGGTTGCGAAAGACGTCGTCTGTTCGTAGACCCTTTACGCTTTCATACACAAAACCTGGTAGCAGGTGCGGTGCGTGTTGCTGCATAGCGTACTTGAACGCATCCTCGTGGCAGCTGCTAGAGTCGACGAGCGTCCCGTCTAAATCGAACAACAGAGCTCTTTTCCGCGAGAATAGCTCTACTAGCGGCTTTCTTATTTGACTTGCCATGGCGCGCTATTCACTAAAATATCAAACCGATCAAGTTTCGTATACCGCGCTTCACTCGCCAACCGGGTTCTGTGAAACCGCTGAAGGTTCGGTAAGTCACAGGCATCTCGGCGATCTCAATACGATGCCTTAGAAGCAACCTGGTTACTGTTGCAGCTGCCGATGGTCCACATTTTCTGAGTTCTTCAGCGAACTCATTCGACATTTTGCTTCGCCTATATATTCTGAAGCCTGTGAAGGGATCTGAATATACGACCCGGAATTTAAGTCCGAGCACTGCTGTAAAAGCGAACGCTCCGAGAAAACTGATAAAGCGCAACAAAGAGTGTTCGCCGTACGCTGAGTCAAGCGAACTTCTGAACTGATGTCTACTCTGGTTGCGAGATCCGTAGATGGCTCCGAAAGAACTCATTTTTAAGATCTGAACACCAACGAAAATATCTCGTAAGCGATATTCGCCGTCACCGGTGATTGTAACGAGATAATCGCTATCACTGTGCGCGAGCCAATTCAGCAAAGCATTGACTTCTGTGAAAAGACCTTGATGATTGTCAGTCACCACTGACGCAAATTCTGGCAGTTTAACTTCTGAATCGTACTGCTGATTAAGCCGCATCTGAACTCGCTCGAATTGTTCGGACCACGGCAAATCTAAGAACTCTTCCAAAAGCTGTTCTACTGCACGAGATCGGCGTAGTAAGTCGACATAAATTTCCAGCGTTCGCAGCGTCGTGCGCTTACTTACATTTTCATATAAATCGATGACCTTGCGGATAACTGCTGAACCGCTGTGTGTTCCCGCTGTTACCGCACTTTCAAATTTTTCTCGAATAACGGGGGCGTTTTTGTAAAAGTCGCCCATATTTTCGCCCAAAGGCACATATGCGCTTTTCTTTGCACCTTCCGCGTTTAGGTCTGCCTGAGGGACGTTGCACAAGATGTGAGTAATGAGACGTTTTGAGTTGTCGGTGTCCTGCATCATATGCAGTGCTTTATCTACGATATCGGTGCACGTCAGCCCTTGAATATCATGGTCTTCACTGATGTTGCAAACAAAGAGCTTCAGTGCGGCTTTCGACTCTTGCAGGGCTTGTGGTAAGCCAATCGTGCGATAGCTCGGCAACAAGGAAGAAAACTGCGTTCCAGGTCCATAGATGATGATGTCTGCATTGCGCAGGTCCGAGTCAGCCTCTGGTGAAATGCACACAGGCATATCTAATGATTGCAGGTAAGATTCCCGCTCTTCTGGTGGTAATCCGTTGATTTTCTCAAGTGCTTGCGAATTGAGCCCGGTTTCCAGTAGAAATATCTCTTTGATGTGCGAAGCGCTCTGCTTTCCAACGATCTCTGATTCGCGTGCTAAAACTTGTCCATCTTCTTTGATAGCAACAAGCACTCGATTTTCGCCTTGAGTAGCATTCACAAGACGAACAGACGTGCGGAAGAGATGGGAGAGGTTATTTACTGATTCATTGAATTTGGAATTCGCCTTCAAATAGGAGCCAGCAAAAACCAAATTTCCGAACGAACAGTCTACATAGTCAAGGGTTTGGTTGTGCTCCTTTTGATAGTTGAAGAGCGTTTTTATATGATCGATGACGGCCCGGCGTGTTTCTGGAAGTAATTCTCGCAGCATAAAATCAAGAGGTGCAGGCAGCCACGCATTTGCTTTTGGATTCTCAATATAATCCCGAAATGCTTTGATGTCTGTTTCAGAGAAGGTCGCAGGAAAGCGATACTCCAGCAATCTTTGCAATGCATACTGTTCGCTCGAATGGAGGTCGATCAAGCGTGAAAGATTCTTTCGAAAATCCGATGGTCCGAGCATATTAGGGACGAGGTCCCTCAAATGCCCCGTGGACAGTCCGTCGTCATAGCCGTTGACGATCAGTGAGAATTCAATTTGAGGCCAGCGCATTAGCTCACGAATTAAAGACGCGCTGCCGCGACCGCCACAGAACAAAGCGACGCGAGTTTTTTTGTTGAGCTTGCGTTCGCTTGAGTCGCTCGTCTTGGCTGCCGGTGGTGTCTTATCGGAAACTAGAACAGTCGAAATGGTAATACCGATAACTCCTTGATGCGTTGAGAGCTACTGCCAGTCCAATCTTACGATTTCTAAATGCTTTATGCCACACTCTTACCAAAAATGTCGGCCAGTTCCTGGTCTAGATGCGAATTAGTCCAAAAAGTTTGCGCCCACCCTAATTTCAGGTTTATCGGACTGGCTACGGTGCCTGCTTGATGTCTTAGTTCAGACTTTCTTTCGAACTGTTTCCAATTGGTTGATGGTGGTCAAAGGAGATCTGGATTTGGAGTGCATGATGGGTAGCAATATCTTCTAACTCTTTACGCCGAACTGGTATTGTAAGTGGTGGCGTGAACGTCCTGATTCGATGTGTAATAGCCAGTTGATTCTCTATCTGCTGGTGTGTTGATAGCTAAGTTATTGTGTTTTGGCTATTCTAGCTTTTCCTGTCGTTAGTTAGCTTCTTGGCTCGTGTGATAGACTGAAACCGAGGCAAATTCACCTCTTATTTTTTGCGCCCTGATTACGACTGAATTATGCCTGTTCGATTGGCACTGAAGGCAGCTGAGAAGCATAGTCATGCGAGAGAATAACGTCGATCAATCCTCCATTGGTGCTAAGCAACCACAGTTCCCTTTGTTCAAAGTTTTGCTATGTTGGTTGCTGTTTATATGCCTGTCGGCTGGCTTCAATGTCCTGCAGCTATTTCTGCATGCACTTTACGCTGAACCGATTCATGTGTCTGTTGGTGGCATAGACCCAACCAAGAAAGCTGATGTGAACGTTACACTGGTGATGTTGGCAAGCAAGAGTGGTACTGGTCAACTACCTGAACTTCCGGCACTGCGCGAATCTGAGAAATTTTCCTGGTTTTGGTATTCGTTTTGGGTCGACAGTATACGCCTCCATGCAACGACCGAAGCTTTGCTGCAGGTCAAATCTCTTACTGTAAGCATTGGGTCGGATACTAGGACATTTACAAGTGACGAGATAAAGACTTGGAAGAAAGATAAGTCCGAGGCTTGGGCGCTTCCGGAAATTCCCGTTGATGATCTTGTATCAATGACGGTGCCACTTTCCAAACATGGACCTGCATTGAATATGCCAGATGTGATGGTCTTACTCGGGCATGCGGTCGTACCCGGATTTCTTATTGCAACTACATCTGCTTTGTTGTTGTTTTATGTTTTTCGTGCACGTACAAAATTGCTTATAAGGTTGCGAAAGATCTTGGGCGAAGACTCTGATCAAAAGAGTTTTCTCTCTGCATCCGGGACGCCACACGCCGTCTGGGACAATCTGTTTATTGTTGCTGGGTTTGCTGCAATTATTGCCGGTTTTGCAATTTTGAATTCGCATGGACGGTACCCGTTTTTGCAGGATGACAACTATTGTCAGTTTCTGCCGGTTGTTATGCGTTCTGCTGAAACTCTTTGTACTGGGAGAATGCCTGTATGGAATCCATATCAGCTTCTCGGGGCTCCGACTACAACAGTTGGCACCTATGCACTCACTTATGCTCCAACCTACGTCAGTTATTTTCTAGCCCATTGGCTTGGAAATGATCTGGAAACATTTGACTTTTTCTGCGTGGCGCATCTCTGTGTCGCGTACTTTGTTACAGTCTGGACGTTACGCAGGCTCAATATATCGGCTTCTTTGGCGACGTCTGGTGCGCTTTGCTGGGTCTTGTCGGGCTGGTTTTTGGTTGGTGGCACATCCCAAGCAAATTTTGTCCCATATGCTGTCTTTCTGCCGCTCCTGATTGACTGCTTAAACACCTTATTCAAGCGAGGTGGTTCACTTGGTTGGTGTTTCTGGACTGGTACTTTGATCGGTGTTTTGTTCCACGCCGGTCATGCCGAGTTGTGGGTATACACCATGATGTTTCTAGCGCTCGCAGTCGCGATAATGATGGTGTCTCGGAATTTGGATCTTAAGCGTATCTGCTATTTCGCTTCTGCGGTTTCGTTAGGCATTGCTATAGCGGCTCCGCTTCTCGTTTTGCAAAAGATGGAAACCACCGATATCTCGCGCCTAGGTGGCTCTTCATGGTCAGTTGATCTACTGCCTTTGCTGCTACCTTTAGGACCTCTCGGCTATTCAGGATTTGCCCTTGGAAGTGTGGACTATAAGTACGGAACAGAGTTGTACTATGCCGGCACCATTTTCACGGCTGTGGGAATCCTTGCCTTCGCTTTTTGGCTTGCGCTGTTGGTATTTGAGCGACGGGGTATGGTTCGCTCGGTTATCCGGAACAACATATGGTTAATTGTCGGCGGAGTAGCTTTCATTCTTTGTCTTGGCGCTCCAGGCGTAATTTGGTCGTGCCTCTCCTATTTGCCAATTTTTGATAAATTTCGTTGGAGCATCAAATACATCCCATTCGTTCAGATATTTTTCGTGTTTTCAGGCGCACTGATTCTAGAAAGATGTGCTAGTGAGCGCGTCAAGGCTCTGGTATTCGTGTCCGTTTTCGTGCTCATGCTTTTCCACACCAGCTTATGTCGTTCTACGTTCTATACTTTTTTAGATCGTGATTACGCCCCAATTAGTCCGAAGATAGAATCAGCTGTATACAACGGTAAAAGAGTTTATACTGCGGCTCCATTCCGCATTCCGGTAAACAACGTCGTGCAGTCGCTGATACTCAATTTTCCAACCGTTTATTCCATTATTAGCGCGAGCGGCTATGATACATTTGTGTCAACCAAGCCAGCTTACGAGCGGTTCGTAACCAGGCTCTATCTTGCTGGAGCTGATGCTGCCAAGCACTATGGGCTTAACACTTTGATTGTTAACGACTGTGTGGAGCATCCGATTTCATCAGGTAACCCAGCTGAACAGATAATCGAAGTCGTAACGGGATTAACACAAAAGTCTGTTCTCAATCTTGAGAGTGCTGGCAAACTAATCGATCACTCATTTGGCCGTCGCGTGTACCAGCTGCCAACGGCTGATGCGATAGTTTTTGCAGATGATAAACCACAAGATACGCTACCATACAGGCTGAGCCAGACCGGAGTTGCAGTGGATACAAGTACTCTCGCTGCCGGGCAGACTGTGATTGTTAATTTCATTTGCTGGCCATGGATGCGGGCATCAGCTGATGGACGCCCTATAGAGGTCAAGCCAGACAAATGGGATCGAATCGAAATTACCTTGCCGGCTGCGACGCGCACTTTAACGGTAGAGTACCAACCGCCATGGCATATGTCGTTTGCGGTTGCGATCGGTTTGTTCTTGTTTAGCTCCGGACTGTTTGCGTTCGCCAATTCGTTGAAAGAAAAAAGTGACATCGATAGGCATAGAGAGACATCAACCAGCCCAAACGAGAGGAAATGAAGTTCAATGGGTACACGCGTTTTAGTTACTGGCGGTGCGGGATTTATTGGTAGCCATCTAGTTGAAGCCTTGCTTCAGAACGGCTATGAAGTGCGGATATTAGACAACCTGACACTTGGACAGAAAGAGTGGGTTGACAGAAATGCTGAGTTGATTGAAGGTGACATACGCGACTTTGAAGTTTGCCGGCGAGCTGTTAAGGGGTGCAACGGAGTTTTTCATCTCGCTGCGATGAGCCGTTCCGCTGCCTCCTTGGACAATGTGGATATCTGCACAACCAACAACATCGTCGGTACGCAAAATATTCTCAATGCTGCGCGTGAGGCTGAGGTACAAAAGGTTGTCTATAGCGGTTCTTCCACATATTACGGAAATCAGGCGCCGCCGCACGTTGAAGATATGCGCCCTGACTACTTAAACTTTTACGGACTGTCGAAGTACATAGGCGAGGAATATTGTCTGCTTTTTGATCGTTTGTATTCGGTGCCTGCAAATGTACTTAGATACTTCAATGTGTACGGACCACGACTTTCTGGCGAAGGGCAATATGCTCTTGTAATGTCTATCTTTTTCAGACAACTGCGAGAGGGTAAGCCTCTAACGATTCATGGTTCCGGTGCCCAAGCTCGAGACTTTGTGCACGTGAGAGATGTCGCAAGAGCGAATATACTCGCTTTTGAAACAGCGTTTCATGGACGAACTTATAACGTCGGTTCAGGTGTTGCGATTTCGGTTAAGGAATTAGCCGATAGGCTCTCTAGTCAGCAAATCTATGAGCCTAGGCGCGCCGGTGACGCCGAAGTTACACTAGCGGATATCAGTCGTATTCGAAATGAGCTTGGTTGGGAACCTAAGGTATCTTTTGAGGACGGGCTCAAGGAACTTTTAGAAGAAGCGACAGCGGCAGCAAAATGACACTCATGAACAATGTGAATACGGATGTCGGCAAGGTGCGGGCCATCTCATTGGCAGCTCCCGCATATAACGAATCTGCGAGTATCACTCGAGTTGTCCAGTCTTGGGTTGATTTTTTCCTGGCTTATGACCACTTGCAGGAATTTGAAATTGTAGTCTGCAACGACGGAAGCAAAGATGAGACTGGTCAATTGTTGGATGAACTTGCCAAAAAGTATCCACAGGTGCGTCCTGTTCATCACAAAATCAATGTCGGGGCTGCTGCTGCTCTTACAACGGCAATCGAAAATACTCGCTATCAATGGGTGCTTCTCACTGACTCAGACGGACAATATGGTATTGATACCACACCACGCTTGGTAGAAGCTCTGGAGAAAACTGGCGACAGAGGCGTTATTGGAGTGAGAGTGAAAAAGCATGATAGCCAGTTTGCTCGGTTCGGATCATGGGCGAGCGGCTCTCTATGCAATCTCTTTCACAACACACAGTATCGCGATTTCAATTGCGCTTTGAAGCTTGTTGATGGAGATCTGTTGCGGCGAATCAACCTTGAGGCTCGAGGATTAAACTACTCGGCTGAAATTACTTCCAAGTTAGCTGAGTGTGGTATCGAGCTAGCGGAAGTGGAAGTAGTGCACCAACCACGCATCGCCGGCCGAAGCAGCGCTCAAAATATGCGAGCGGCCTGGCATAGACTATTGTTCGTATCCTACATGGGACTACGCCAATATCTGCTTGGTCAGAAGGTGATTCAAAACCGGGCCGCCAGTTCTAATCTCACGAAAATCGAGAGAGTATAATCCTGCCGATTGTTTCTTGATGACCGAGCTTGCGCCTACGTCAGGTCAGATGTTCGTCGTTCACTTTGGCGAGAGGCAACAAGGCCAATACCTACGCTTACTAGAAATATGACGAAACCCGCAGTCGATGATAAAGCCCACGGTGGTGAGTAACTAACGACAACTGTGCTAGCTGGTTGATTCAATTCGACGACTATTCGTTGCCACTGATCATTCTTGCAAGGAACTTCACGGTTGTCCGCTTTGGCGCGCATCCATGGCCAATCGATGAAATTGAACGTAACGCTGGTAGCTGCAGTCAAACTGCTCGTATCCGCCGTGATGCCGCTTTGATCTAGGCTATATGGCAGACGTTTTCTCGTACCAGTTTCGAAGACAATCGGATCAGGATCTTCTAGCTTGTAGACCTTGACGTTTTCCGAACGTGCAGTGACTGGCCTTGTTCCGCGCATCTTGTCTGCCAGTGCTAGTCTAGCTGGACGTGGCATTTCGGCCCCTGCTAGGGCTGGATTTGGCCCCATCTGCAACTCATCGCAAATCTTGGGCCATATAACCCAACCGATACCCAGTGCGCGCCGAGCATCCGGTGTTTTTCTGTAGAGCTTATCTAAGAGAAAAAGCTCCTTCTCTTTTGTGGAGATAAAAGTGTCATAGCCACTACAGCCAATAATTTTGTATTCGGTCGGAAAATTGAGCGCCATGGAATTGACATAACCGCGCACAATATTCCGATCTGGCGCGGGAGAGTAGATTCTCTGTGGTTCTTCTTTTAAAACTGTATCCCTTAGCGCCGCATCGAGCACTGGGTAGTCTCTATCTCCGTATGAATACCAAGTGCAGTTGCACAGACTTATGTGCATTAACAACAGCCCGGTAACGGCGATGAATGTGCACAGTTTCAACTTTTTGTGATTCGGAAACAGCCTCTCAATGATTGCTGCCCCTGCGAAGATAAAAAACAACTGGAAGAAAGGAGTATATTTTATGCTCCAGCGAAACTTGTTGAATATCGGCAGAAAGCTGAGGATAAGGTATACAACGCCTTGCCCTCCAAGTGAAGCAAAAAAACTGAAGCCGCCAAGGATTAGCCAAACATTCCTTGAGAGCATTTCCTTAGAGAACAAATCTCTGCGGAAGAGCAAGATTGCTACAAACAGCGTTAGAGCAACAAGACCGACCGCGGTAAAGAGTGTGCCGTTGTAGAACATTTCCGGAAATCGTTCGAAATTAAAACTACCGAGGCCCATCTCAGGCGGTCGCTGCGTGATGCCAGGGAAAAGCGCACCGGGAATGTTTATGGGCCACCCGAAGGCGGTCTCTCTCTGAGTATCGGCGGTTTCGAGGAACTGCAATATTGCTAGAGGAGCAACAAATGCAGCTGTCATGCCTAAAGATACAACTGCCCAGAGGACTTTTCGCCAGTTGAGTTCTGTTGCAAGCCAAGAAATGCTTACGGCAAACGTATAGAACATGATTGTGTAGAGCCAGAGCTCGGCATGTCCGCCGTGAAAGCCTAGACCCAGAGCAAATGCGGTCAGTATCGCCCAGCGCCAACCAACTTGTCTGGTGCGCAACCAATTGACAGAGAGGATCGCGAGAGGCAGCATGACAGCGATCGGCATGAACGTCGCTTGTGAGCGTCCAGCCACGAAAAACCAACCTGAAAGAATCCAGCTCAAAGCTCCCGTGGCGCAAATCCACTGCTCACATTTTGCCTGCCGCAGCGCCAAAAAGGCGGCAGCGTATCCGACTAAGAGATGCAGAATTGAATAAACGTCTATGGTCACGAAGTCATCGTGGCAGACCGAATGTGCTATGAAATATGCGATATAAGTGGCCGGGTACGTAAGTGCATAAGTGCCAATTGTTGTTGTTGGTGAGCCAAGAAATTGATAAGGTGACCAGGTTGGAAACTTCCCATGCTGAATCGTTTCGAATGAACGCAACAGAACTGGCAAAAACTGTGCATAGTTGTCATCTTGTGTGAATGGCCTCGGTTCAATCGTCTGTATTATGCAGTATGCCGCGATGAGAGCCGTGATGCCGATCAGAAAGACCGTAGGGGGGTTAAACAGATTTGTCTTCGTCTGAGAATTCTCAAACGGCTCTTTGATTACCTCATCATTTCCAACTCTGCGACCAAGAGCCCTGCTTATGACGGCGGCATAGGTTTCGTGTTTCAGAAGTTGCTTGGCTGACAGCAAAACAATTGTTGCTGTGATAAGAAACACTAGACTTGGTTCCATGCATACTATAAGTAACTTGTCGAGCGGTAGCAAATTGAGCGCATTCTCGGCGTGCATTGGAGCGCATAGAGAAATGATCTCTTCGTTGCTGTGGCTTTGATCTGAGGGCAAGATAAATGGCATCGGTGTCAACTTCTTCCATTGACGAACCTCGTTCCCGGGGAAGCTCTGCTCGTGCTCTCCGGTGGTGATTTTTACCGATGCGATTTTGTTTAAGGCGGACTCAGTAGCATTGATGTGTATCTCTTTTACCCAAAAAGTCGAATCATGCCAGCAGAATTTCTTCTGCGTGCTCGGCACTGCTAACATATCGGTGGGGCCGGTTCTAGCGTCTCGAAACTGAAGAAATGAGACGCGTAACTTGTCTTGATCCTCAGGCTGAAGCCCGCTTATTTCGATCTCCAAGTTGTTTCGGAAGTTGCCAACATGCAGCGCGGTAAAGAGCGCTCCGGTTGTTGATAAACCAACAATGACGAGCACCAACAAGAAGAGATAAAACATCTTCCAGGCGGAAGACGCATACCAATGACGCTTCGGTTCCGGTTCTCTGGCACTATTTGATTCAATCACCGACACGTTTTCTGGTTGGTATGACTTGAATTGAATTGTTTCATTTGTTTCGAGTTACCGAGACCATTACATTATAGGCATAGACTTTAAAAAGTGTCGGAATAGTCGCTTCTGGCGGACTAGGCCAGCTTCATCTGTCAAGAGTGAGGACCGCACGTTCGGGGCTATTGGACTCGGCGCACGTCGTTGCGGAGTGGTTCTGTCGGTCCGCAAATAATTAAGCGTAGCCGTGGGTGAATTGGCTTAGTCCACTGGCTAGACTGGGTATATCCTATTGTAGTGCAGCTGCTCGGGTGGACGCTTTGTCAGTTTCTGTTGCTAGGAAATCAGCCGTCGTTCGTTTCCCCTGGATGTTCGGGTTAGAGCACGACCTGTTTTTCTTCTTTCTCTCTGCTCTAATCGGGCTCGCTGTTTACGGTATTACCCAGTCAACCCTTTCAGCAAAATCAATTATCCTCGCGGCCCTGATTCCGACGGCTTTTGGCATAGGACCGTTCCATCAGGGACCGACATGGTTCATGTACTTTGACAGTAAGAATCGAGCTTACTACGGAAGCACTCAAAAACAACGCTGGATCTATTTTTTCGGTCCGCCGCTCATTGT
The DNA here is from genome assembly GCA_036702975.1 of Oculatellaceae cyanobacterium. Lineage (GTDB taxonomy): Bacteria > Cyanobacteriota > Vampirovibrionia > Obscuribacterales > Obscuribacteraceae > DATNPX01. Next base: position 87,970 of record DATNPX010000050.1, on the reverse strand, counting down.
GCTAGCCAGTGTCGTTTCTTACGTCTACTTCAAGCCACTTGTTTTGGGTATTTGGTTCGTTTGGTCGCTGCAACACCTTGTACAGCAAAATGTCGGCATTCTGCTGCTGTACCACAATCATCGGGGAAACGAAGCGATCGTCGAGCGCAAGCATGAAGTTCTAACTCTGCAAGTGCCGGCGGTTCTGTTCGCTCTTCTGTTCGTCCGTCGGGCATTAATGATGAACCAAAGCAACATCTGGTTTGATGGTTTTCTTGCAGTGCTGGCCGTATATACGTTTTTCTTAGTGATTGGCTATTTGATGAAGCTGCGCAAACTAGTGGTTGATGGCAAAGCTTTGAATCTGCCAGCGCTTGCGTTTTGGGCTCTCTCAGTGTTGGCATTGTGGCCGATGGCAGCACTAGGAAGAGACTTTGGTGAGGCGGCCATTGCGCCTTTGACGTGGCATTGGTTTCAATACATCGGTTTGAATTGGAAGCTCATGCGAAATAAATACTCGCGCACAGAGTCGGAAACCTCTGCTTTTGCTGCTGTAGATGTTAAGACTGATGCGGAAGCAAATTCACAATCAGCTAATTTGCCAGGCTCCTCTCCGGTGGGTCTCTTTTTTATAGTCTGCTTTAGTCTTGTGGTAGTCAATATCGGTTTGTCCGTCTGGTCACGAGTTCCGGACGTCAGCACTCTTATGAAAGATGCGATAGTTGGACTCTTGCTCGGCTTGGTCAATGCACACTATTTTGTAGACGCGTTCGTGTGGCGTTTTCGGGAGCCGTTTCAGCGCACAACGATCTTGCCCTACCTCAAAGACACGAATGCTCAAACTTCCTGAGCTGTGCTGCGCTAGCACAGAGATTATCTGTGCGGAGTGAAGGAAACAGAAACTGGAGCGGCGATATTAATGCGGCGATATTAATGCGATGCCACCACGGTGGACATTTCCACAATCTTGATTCCGCGTGCCTGCAAATCGTTCACTATGATTCCAGTCAGTGTCTTCTCTTTACCAAGACGTTCCGGAGCATGGACACCGGGAGTGGTGAACTGCTTGCGAGCTAGTACCATTGCTGTTGCTGCGGTGGTATAACCTGTTGTGCGGCTCATGGCTGATTCGCCGTTTGTGCTTCTATCGAGCATGCGCCAGATTTTTTGTTGTCCCTTGTACCGCGCTTCTACCTGCATTAGTAGAAAATCTGGAAATTTTTCAGCTGGATATTTTGCTACAAGTGTCTTTGCAATTGCGTTTGATGCATTGTCATCGCTGAGCAAGCCCATGTCGAAGAGCTGCTTCATTGCAGTCAGGTGTCCGGGCCAACGTAAAGTCCATTCACTCATCTCGCGAACGTCTGGCAAGCTGCCGAGCAACGAACGTAGTCCGTCGCTAATGAATGCCTCAAGCTCTCCCAGTTCGCTATCAATATGCTTTTCAGTTGGTGTCTCCATTGGTGCCGGTGCTATATCTAAACCAAATCTGCGTGCACGCGCGGGACGAACATATTCGGCAAGCAGATCATCGGGATTGAAGTAGATTGCATGACGGAATGCATCTGGCGGAGTCTGAGGTATTCCACCAACCAAGATTCGTGCATAATCTAGTCCGCCTAGTTCTGTGTGGGCTTGGCCAACAAGCATGTGGCTAAGACCAGGTGCTACGCCACAATCGACCACGCAGCAGACCGTGTTTGCCTCTGCGAGAGGGCTAAGGTCGAGTGGTGGATCTGGTGTAAAACTGACATCAACTATCGGTTTCTTCGCTCGAATAAGATTTGTCAGTGCTGTGTGTGCAATTGTGCTTGGTACGGCGAGAACCACTGTGTCAGCGTCTTTTGCTATCTCAGATGCTTGCTCCGGGTCGAGTACGTTCGCTTGCTTGAGTGTCGCACCTTCCAGTTTTTCTTGCGCCTTAACATCTACCATTACTACCTGAGGACGCTCTTCGCGTGCGATCAAGTTTCTTGCAATCACCCTGCCTTGCATGCCACCGCCGACTACTACGATTTGCATTTTTACCTCGTTGTTTACTTTGAGACTGCTTAAATTGCCGACTGGTTCGACCGTTCTTTTATGAATTGCATTTATGGAACCTGAACGCTGACAGTGTTCATCTTGTCGCCTTTGGCGATAGATTGAACCACGTTCATGCCGCTGATTACGCCGCCAAAGATAGCATATTTCCCGTCCAGACTCGGTTGCGGAGACAGGGTGATATAAAACTGACAACTCGCACTATTTGGACTCGGTCCGTGCGCCATTGCGACAACACCTGCCATATTGTGTTTCAGTTGAGGCGCAATCTCTAATTCGAGAAAACGCGGCTGTTTGGTTTGCGGATCTTGATACATGCCGTACCCATTGCCTAGCGGATCGCCGCCCTGGATACAAAAATTCGGTTCTACCCGGTGGAACGTTAGTCCATTGAAAAAGCCTTTTTGTGCTAGTTCGACGAAATTAGCCACAGTCTTGGGTGCTAAGCTCTGGAACAAGCGAATTGTGATCGCTCCCTTGGCTGTTTCGATCGTCGCAACAGGATCATGAGAAATGTCTGGAGTGGCTTGAGGACCAGTGGAAGGCTGTGTCTGGAACATTGAATAGTTGGAGGGACTGTTTACCTGCGGACGTCCGCCGATGTTGCCAGAGCCTGTTGGCGGGGGGGGCGGGGATGGGATCGCACCTGGAGGCAACATTTGTCCAGGCTTAGGCGTTGCCGTTGCCGCTGGAGTTGATGCCGCGGCACTTGTCCCTGCAGCCGGTGTGGTACTTGCGCCTAGTCCAGGAGTTGGACCGCTGGAATGCGCGGCAGCGGCTGCTGCTCCACTTGAACCAGTAGTCAGGGTAACATCGGGAGGAATGAGGGACGGATCCATTCTGTCGGCAAAGCATGGGGATCTAAGGCTGACTGCTCCTATCAGGCTGAGCAGTAATTGAATCGACATCTGGGCGGTCCTAGATCTCTTGTTCTTGGCTTGCACCTGCGTCAATCTCCAGTATTCTTCTCGGTCTACAGATTACCGCACGATGGAGCGTCCTCGGTTGCTCGCACGTCAGCTCTGCGCCGATTTCTCTTCATGATATTCCATCTCCGTATTGACAGCCCAGATATTGTCTTTGGACAAGATACCTGAAGCAATATTATCTACAGCCGTCATTGCAGCCAGCATTGAGTGGTCTTGATTGTTATAACGATGCTGACCGTTGCGTCCGATCAAAAACAGATTTTCGTATTTGTCCAGATACTCCCGCAACGTATCAAACCGATCGTAAGTGCCAAAGTAACCCGGATAAGTCTTCTCTACTCGAAGCACCATACCATCAATGACTTCGCTCTGATTCGCGATGCCGATTTTTTCAAGCTCTTCTTTCGCTAGCTTGATCATCTCTTCGTCGCTCAATTTCCACACAGGATCTGTCTCGTAGCAAAAATACTCAAGCCCGAGCCAGACCTTGCTCGGGTCTGCAACCATGCAAGGTCCCCAGTTATTCCAAATCTGCATGCGACCGACGAGTACGTCAGACTCTTGTATATAAATCCAGTTGTCTGCGATGAGCCGTTTGCCATTAGGAGTGTCTTCGCTTACCTTCAGCTTGTTGACGAGTAAACCTACCTCGATGAAATCTCGATAGACCAAACCTTCGCTTATCTCTTTTATGTGAGCAGGCGGTGGAACCGATAAGCAGCGAACAAGCTCCTGCATCGGCATCGTCGAGAAGAAAAAATCGCCTGTAAAACTCTCGCTCTCTCCAGACTCATGGTTTTTTACTTCGATGGATTCGACCTGATTCCCCTCGATAGTGATACCGCTGACATCTCTGTTGACATGAATTTCGCCGCCCTTCTCGCGAATAATGCGGGCTACTTCCTCCCACATTTGGCCAGTTCCAAGTTTCGGAAATAGAAACTGCTCCACGAGTGACGTCTCAGTCTCCTTTTGCCTGATACCGCCAACGCCACCAATGATTTTCTTGAAAGCGTGACCGAGTGTCTTCATGATTGAAAGACCTTTCACGCGCTGAGCGCCCCAATCGGCGCTTATCTGCTCGCATTGAATTCCCCACACTTTTTCTGTGTAGTCCTTGAAGAACGTTAGATAGAGCTCTTTCCCGAACCTGTTTATGAAGAACTGTTCTAGATTCTCTTCCGGTTTGATCGGAAATGTCGCTGCAAACAGATAACTGACACCGATTTTCATGGTGCGCCACAAGCCGAGATTCGCCAGTGTTTGGGCTTTCAAGCTCACCGGATAGTCGAAAAATTTGCGCAGATAGTAAATTCTCGTCTGTCTCTGCAAGGTGAGCATCACCTTGTCGTCTTTCAATGGATCTGGTCCGCTTGGACTACCTGCAATAGTGCGCGTTTTTTGCTGATATGTGATTTCATGCTGACCGTCTTCCGACGCTTGCAAAGGCAACAAGCGCATCCACCAATCCATAACCCGGTCTGACTTTGAAAAGAATCGGTGGGGACCGATGTCGATGCGATTGCCTTTGTACTCAATGGTGCGCGAGAGTCCGCCAATGTGAGGACTTTTTTCGAGAATTATCGGTTTGACGTCGGTTCTCTCAAGAAGCTCGAAAGCTGCCGTCAATCCAGCCGGCCCGGCGCCGATGATTACTGCAGCTTTGTCTGCCATTTCTTGTTAACCTGGTAACCGTTGGCTAGTTTTTAAATACTAGCTCTTCTAACCTTTTTCCCTCGCCCGTATTAAGATTACCAGAGTTTTCTATAGTCAGAAGGGCGTGGGGTGAAGTCTGAGTTGTCGGCAACGGAACATCGTAAGACAGCCAGAATTTGTTGGGTATTTGCGATCTCGCTCGCTGTAATGGCAATAACCCAGCTTTTTGCCTATCGCTTCGACTATTACATGCAAGATGCGGTCAGTTATCTGGACATGGCCGACCACTTCAAGCAGGGCGACTTCGCTAGTGGATTCACTGCCTATTGGAGCCCCCTCTATCCACTTGTAATTGCTGTCGTTACGTCGATTGTTCGGCTTCCACCCTATTGGGAGCCGGCCCAATTGCATATGACGAATCTTGTCGTGCTCATCTTTGTTTTGTTCTGCTTCCGGGCATTTTTGTCATCTTTTCTGATCTTCTATGCACGCTCATTTCGAAAATCGCAATCAGTCTTTGCCCGCATTCCAAGACATTTGTGGATGTTGCTGCTGTGCAGCCTTTTTTTGTATTACTTTCCAGCACTGACCGGCATCGAGACCGATACACCCGACCTTCTTGCGCATGGGCTTCTTTTTCTGGCAATGAGTCGCGCCCTTGCAATCCAGGCAGGTAGTAACAAAACAAAGGACTTTGTGATTCTTGGTATCACATTAGGTGTCGCTTACTATGCAAAGTCCGTGATGTTTCCACTGTCGCTGTTTCTGTATGTCTCGCTTCTGCTCAGAAACACCTTGGGTCGACTGCCGAAACTTATTATGGCGTTAGCAATCACAACCTTAATCTCACTGCCCTTAATGGTTGCGGTAAGCCGGGCCGAAGGTGCGGTAACGTTCTCACCGACAGCAAAGCTAAATTACTATTGGATGGTACAGCAAGGTCTGACACCACCTCATGCAACAGGCGATGACGAAGAGCGGCAGCACCTCTTGCATCCGACCAGAAAGATCTTCTCGCAACCTGATGCTTACGAGTTTCGATACGAACAAAGTTGCACCTACCCACCGCATTTCGATCCTTCTTACTGGTATCGGGGCGCGAGAGTTCAGCTGATGCCTGACCGTTTGCTGTCGGTTTACTCGTTGAACATGATTGCCCTGATTGAACTTTTTATAGCTCCACTGGCTATGCTATGTGTTTTTCTTGCGTTCATATATAAGCGAAAATATCTAACAACCGACTCTGTACTCTTTAACGCGCCCTTATTCTTGATCTCCCTCGTTACTTGCTTTGGTACGCCTCTCGCCGTATTCATCATCTTCGAGCACACTAATCGTTACTTCCAATCCGCATGTCTGCTGATTGTTGTTGGATTTTTCTCTTCGCTGCGCTTGAATGCGACCGAAATTGGAAACAAAGCATTGCGCTGGACGACCATTCTTATGTGCATCTTTTGCATTGGAAATGCTATTGTTCGCGAAGTGGGCGATGTTGTGAAAGCGCTGTCCCCAGCTTCCTATCCATATGCTGAAGTCATGAAAGACCTGCAGGCTGCTGGTTTGCATGGTGGCGACAATGTTGCTCGTTTGGGCGATAAAGAGATGGAAGTTTGGGCGCGACAGTGTCGTCTGCACATCGTAGCTGATATTCCCGAGCCGACGCAGTTTTGGTCAGCTACCCCAGAACGTCGAGCCGCATTGATCGATGAACTGAAAAAATACAACGTCAAGGCACTTGTGTATTTCAGTCAGGGCGTTTCGTACAGTCAGTCTGATCTGGACGGTCACTATTTCCAGCGCTTGAAACAACTCGGGTTGAAAAAGGGTTCAAGCCCAGAACCAGAGCCTGAGTTCATGATCAAAGAAGGTTGGAAGAAGATTGATGACCTTCATGGCTATTATTTGCCGCTTTGACGGCAATAGTTTGTGGCTACTAAAACTCGAAATCGGAGAGTACTGTCACGTCGGAGTGCAGGCTGAGAAATGAAGCCGGCACTTGCGAATTGACTTCGCCTAAAAGCGCTTTTTCGAGAACTGCTTGTTTGTGCGCTCCGCTGGCGATCAAGATGATTTTTTTGCTGGCGAGAATCGTCTCGATGCCCATGGTGACAGCCCTCTTGGGTACCTCATCGCCGGGACCGAAATATGTTTGATTTGCTGCACGCGTCGATTCAGTCAGCCAGATGCAATGAGTCCAGCTCGCTCTTGGGGTACCAGGCTCGTTGAAGGCGATGTGGCCGTTGGTGCCGATGCCGAGGATGGTTAGGTCTAACCCACCTTTATCTTTAATCAATGCGTCGTAGTCATCGTTGTTTTTGGGGTTGAAACGCTGGTTCTGGGGCAGATTCGTATGCTGGTAGAGATTCGTTTCCAAAAATTGCTGAAAAGTCTCCTCCTGGTCAGCATCCAGATACTCATCCAGGGCAAAGCAGTTGGCTTGGCTCCAATCAAGCCTTCCCTCGCGGCTCCACTGGCTGAGGATCTGATAAGCACCTAAGGGCGAGTGTCCAGTCGGTAGACCAAAATTGCTCTGCGGATTGCGTTTCAGCTGCTGTTCAACGCTTTCCGCCATGTCTTGACTGAGAACTTGGTAGAGATTTGACACCACTTGGTTATTCATAGACTCACCCGGAGTCCGTTTATAGTATCCCGAATTTAGCCGAACATGAAGCGGGTAAAATGTCTTGTGTTAAAGCCTTAGGTCGAGGGAGATAGATACCGATGAAAACGTCGCGACGGACCAGCGCAATACTTTTGAGCCTGGGCTTGTCAGCAACGTCAGCCGTGCAAGCGAGTCCACCCTACAAAAATTTACCCAGGGCAGGCTTTCAGTCGTCCCTTTCGCAACCGGCAGGCGGATACAGCTCCTCCAGTCAGTTACCTACCTCCTTTGGTGTACATCTTACCGAAGGGCAGGATAGACGTGTGGGCGGTCCAGTGGAGCGGTACGATCCAGGCGAACCGACCTTGAAAATGCAGCGTGTTCGCTGGGAGCAGAAGAAAATGCCCTTGCTCATCTGGTTGAGTCCGGGTGTTCAGTTGCCGGAATGCCCTTTTGAACAGTTGCAAACGATTCGTGTCGACCAGGTAAACGACATGCTTCGTGACCAGACGAATCCGATTCTTAGTCTGAAGCAAGCCAAGGGCTGGACACCGGAGGTTAACGACCAGGTCGCGGCTGGTATCGAGCAATGGCGTGAGTTTGAAAACGAAAAGTTGTTCACTTTCGCTTTTACTGACGACCCTCGCAATGCGAACATCGTAGTTTTTTTCGTCGATGCATTTCGTGATAGTACCTCACCAGGTGGTGTCATGGTCGGTGGCAACACGTCTGCACAAGTCTACCCATATGCACAGGCGCAACAGGTGAAAATCGCTCAGAAGCCTGTTGTCATTGAACTATCTACAATGGTGAACAACACCGACTCAAAAATGATGGGTGCGGCTGCGCACGAGTTTGGACATGCGCTCGGCATCAAGGCTCACAGTCCCTATCGAGAAGACATTATGTACGCTGACCGCATTGTCGACCACTTGTCGCCCGCAGACAAAGCGACCATCCGTTATCTCTATCACCAGCCACCACAATGGGTTCTGTAGCCATCTAACTGGAATTCGGTTTAGTGAAAATCTTTACTGCCAGATAGAACAACAGGACGTTTGTAATAGTGAAGAACCAAAGTCCGAGATGATTTGGAATGCACATCATGGGCCAGCCCAGCAGCGGGTAAAAGATAAAGATCAGTGACCATAATCGCAAGCGTTTGTCTAAGATCTTCGTCGCTTGGAATGGATCGACGGTCACAATTGTGAGTGCTCCGGGAATTGCTAAAAGCAGGCAGTCGTAATGATGAACGTGAGGCGCCAAGAGCAGAGCAACAATAACTGTTATTGACACAAGCCAGCAGTATTGCCGCGATCCTGGGACGAGATTTCGTTTGTCTCTGAGCCAACAGTAGGCCAGCATACAAGTTGCCGCCATGTAAATAACTAGGCTGCAGTTGAGCGACAACGCTCGAGGGAGGAAATTGCTCAAGATTCCACGTAAACAGACCATCTGTTCTGGGAATAGACCGACGTCTTGTGATGACTCGGTCCCCAGCAAGATGTGCGGATAGTTGAAAATGTTCGACCAACCCAGAATTATGCCGGCGCCTAAAAGCAAACCCAACATGGTACAAATAAACGACAAAAAAACTTTTCGCGGTTGTGCTGGTACTGCAATTAATGCCATCAATGGAAGATATTGCACCTTTATCGTACTGAGCGCTAAAAATATGCCGGCTACAATACCCCGCTTGGACTGTATCGCCCAGACGTAAAGTGAAAGAATACCGAGAAGATGCCAGCTCAATTGTCCAATGAAATGAGCGCGCCAGGCCGGCAGAGTTGCTGATGTCCCTAGGAGAAACATGGCAATTTGCAGCGAACTAAGCTTGTGCTCGCGCGATGCTAATAGTAGCAGGACTCCTATCGTTCCGATGAATATCGATATTGCGAACCACAAGAAATAGGAGTAGTTCGTAGGCAGCAAAGCGAAAGGAGCAAAAAAGGCGAAGAGGTAGGGTGGATGTTGAACGAACATTACATCACTTGTATGAGCCGGAGCAATCAGCGCGTTAAAAAAGCGCAACTGCACAGTTGGATCATAAACATGATCTCTTTCACTAGAGAGAAGAATCTGACCTATTGAATAGAATCGAATGAAATCCTGGAAAACCAATGGGTATGCGTGAGTCTTTGCGTAAAAATCGTTCGTGCACACCATCCAAGTAGTGACACCGAGCATGAGGCAAGAAAAACCTGCAACCACTAATATATATAAACCTTTGTAGAGTTTTTCTATAAGTCTGGATAAATCAGATTTCGCCATTTGAGATTAGGTTCGGCTTTGTTCTAGACTAAAAACTAGAATTACCAGCTTGTTGAACATCAGGGTTCTAAGAGCTGTAATGAAGACAAAGGCAAGTTTAACCCGATATGCCACCGCTTTTAGTTCATGTTTCGACTACTTATTTCACGAGAGCAGAGATAGGCACGGTCAAATGAACATCGCGGTCGGCGAATGTTGTCGGCAGGAAATTTGGCAAAACCAGGTCTGCGGCAGGATTTAAATCATGTCCTGGCACTTTGACTGTGCCTTGTACGATACCGCCGGGTGAGACTTCCTTGGCTGTGAAGCTGATTTTTGCTTCTTTGTCGGGCTGTCCCGGCATATGGATGACTGCTTTGGCAGAATCAGGCAAGGGCAATGATTTACTGCGGGAGTTCTTGACCACGACTTTTAGCCGAATGCCGCTAGGAGTCGGTGTGAAACCTTGCAGTTCCAAAACCACTGAGGCGTTGGAATTATCATTGCTGTTGGGATCGGCTACAGAGCTGTTCAAATCGGTGCGGCTCAGCCCTGAGAATGCAGAAGATGCACTCGTGGAGTTTGTAGGCAGCAAGGCCAGGCTTTGTGCTTGTCCCTGCAGTCCTGTGCCGGTGGAAGTGGTGGTACTGAATGTGGTGCTAGTTGCGTTCGTTGGAAGTTGACCACGCAAGACCGGGTCACTTGGTGATGACGCTGTTGAACCTGCTCCCGCTGGTGCAACTGAGGACGCCGCCGATATCGATGATGTTATTGGTGAAGTGGCTGCTGCTGCTGCCGCTGTAGATGGGCTGGCGCTGTCTGGTACAACTTCTGGTGGAGTCATTGTCGGCGCATCTTGCCCAGCTTTTGATAAAACTTCTTGTTCGGTTGGATCGAAGCCTGTGCCGACTGCCAAACTCGGTACAGGCAGAGCCTGCAAATTACTGGCTGCTGGTGCCACTTGCAAGCTATCGGCTACTGGTGCCATTTGTGCTACGACATTACTTATTTGAGCTTGAGGCAAAACATTACCGGCGACATTCTCGTTCACCATATTTGCTACGGTGGTTGAGGCTGGTTGTCCGTTGATGGTTACGTTGGCCGGCAGAGCGCTTGCCAGCGTCTGAGCCGCTTGAGCAGCGGTCACTTGCGGACCTTGTCCTGTAGACGCAGCCTTCTGTTGGGAGGCCAGTGCTTGCAGTTTTGATTTCAGCGAACCCTTGAACTTACCAGCAATAGTTGAGAAGTCTTGCTGCGTCATGTTCGGGAATTTGTTTTTTAACCAGGTGGGAGCGGCATCCCATGCGGCACCAGAGAGGCTCTGTCCAGAGTCGGTTCCACTTCCATTTGAAGTGGACGTACCGCCAGTATTTGAAATCTGAATATTAGTTCCATTCACATTTATGCTGACTGTGTTAGAGCCGTTACCCGCAGATGAACCGCCGCTGCTGGACGAGCCACCTGCCGATGCGCTGCCTGCGTCTGCTCCGGCGCCGCTATTAGCCCTGCTTGAGCCGCCGGCGCTGGCTACGGCTTTGGCTGCTTGCGCCAAAACGCTAGAGATGGATGATTGCGAGGGAGTCGAAACCGGTGGTAGTGGTGTGCTGCCTAGATTGGCTGCTGCCGCTGCTCCGGAACCTCCTCCCAGTCCACCAAGCGAGCTGCCGCCAAGAGAACTGCTGCTACTGCCACCGCCAAGCGCGTCGCTCATTGCGCTTTCAAACTGTCTTGTCTGTGCCTTTTGGTTGATAGTTGCTTCTCTCAACGATGAGAAGAAGTTTGCGAAAGCGTTTACGTGACTTGCTGTGCTGGCTGCCGAAGCTTGCGGTGGTGGCGTACCCTGTAAGGGCATTGGCGCGGCTGGGTCGCCCGAATTGGGCATAACCGGGTTGGACGCCAGAGCCTGCGTTGCATTGCCCATGGACGGTTGAGAATTGGAGGCATAGCTGTAATTGGCGGTTTGAGCGCCACCGTATGCGGTGCTGATTTGAGTGGAGGCGTCGGTGGCGTTATTGTTGGCCAGTGGGTGGCCGAACTGCCAACCTTTGAATACATACATGCCGGCAGGAACGTTCGGTGTACTATTGCTAGCCGAACCGGACGAAGAGACTGTGCTCTGCCCCGGTCCAGTTGATGATGCAAGCTCTGCTGAATTGGCGTTTTGTTGTAACGCGCGCAAATGGCGAGCCGCTATGGCGTTTTTCGGGTCGTACTTGAGTGCTGCCATGTAAGCATCGTGTGCTTCACTGTATAAATTCAACTTTTCGCAAATTGCGCCTTGATAGAGCCGTGCGGAAACGCAAGATGGACTGATGTTCACAGCCTCCACCGCCTTCTGGTGTGCTTCGGTGAAAGCCCCGGCGTCTTCGAGCGTTTTTGCCGCCTGCAGACACTTTACTGATTCTTGCTTGGCCAGTGCGAGTTTGAAGCTCTGTCTGGCGGAAGGCAGGGAAGGATGATGCGGATCGAGGCGAACAACTTCACGATATTCTGTTTGCGCTAGTGTTAGCTCTTCGCTTAGTTGATAAGCTCTTGCAAGACCTAAATGTGCGTTTGCACTAGTCGGATTTTTAGCTACTTCATCGTGCCAAATCTTTTGTAGGGCAGTCGCCGCTTCTTTATCTTTAGCGTTGATTATTAAAGCTCTGCTCAAGTCTTTGTTGGCACCGACGACGTCGTTATTGTGCAACTTGAAGATTCCGTTTTGTCGCAAAGCGGGACCTGATTCAGGGTCCATTTGCAAGGCCTTGGCATACTCAGATCGTGCTGTTTCGAGGTTGCCCTGCTTGGATGCCAGATCTCCGAGTGCTACGTGCGCATCTCCCGTCTCTCTGATTTTAATGGCGGCTTGAATCTCGCAATTCGCAGCCGCATAGTTGGCTTGACCAATAAATACTTTCGCTTTTGCTAGATGGTCTGCAATACCACTAGTAGTGGCGGAGTCTTTGTTGTTGATTTCAGCCAGTACTGATTTGGCCGCACTGCTATTCGGCTGTACGAGGAGCGCAGCCTCTGCATGCTGTGTAGCTAACGGTATGTCGCCTGTCTTCAAGGCGTATTTTGCGCGAGCGACTCTAACATTGGCCAGCTCTGTTTGCAGACCCGGGCTCTTCGGAACAGCTTTTAAATCTGTCTGCAGCATTTCTTCAGCTGCTGACAGCTGGCCGGCTTTAACTAGCGCTTGAGCTTTGCTACGCGCTTGTGAAACGAAGGCGTTCATCGCCGGTGGTGCATCAACGTTTGCAGAGTTTGTGGTGTTGCCGCGCGCCTGGCTCTGCTTGGAGCCACTGTAGATGGTCTTGCTGACACTACGACCATTTTGTGTGAAAGTCTTGGTGCTGGCGCCGTTGGTGGGCATATCGTGAGTCGGATAAATGTCAGGACTGTCACCTGTGGCGTTACCGTAGTTAAGCGACTCCGAATCGAAATGGCGCGGAATGCTAGTTGGTGGAACAAAAACGTGTTGTGCGTGACTAAAATCTGCAGCCCTGGCAGATTCTACGCCTGCGGCGCTCAATGCTGTTGCGTTAATACATGATATGAGCAGGAGATTCAGACTGTAAGCGGTGAAATTGCCGCTGTGCGAAAGCGGCAACAAACTGGACTTGTTGTGTGCTGATGCTTGCTTCAACGCCCTAGCCACTACCTTGCTATGCCCCACTGTGCGGGACTCGGCCAGACGATTTTTCGCCCACTGCCGGAAGTATCATAAGCTCAACCCTTATACTTTCCAAGAGGGGAATTACGTAGTAGCACTGGGGCTTGAGAGCTGATTTGATGAATTGCTTGTTAGATCAACTAATTTTCATTAACTTTCAATAATACAAATGCTTGGGCGTAAACTCGCTTCAATATATGTTTCTTTCTTGGTGGATTCTCCATAAACTTGAGCAGTAGTTTGAAGCCACTCTGGATGCCACCTAACCCTGAGTGCTCAATTCTCTTGGTAACCTGTAAAGAGGGAAATCAAATCTCTCATCAGTACACCTAACCAACCAAACAGCCAAAGGACCGACTTAAATGACATCCACCATTAACAAAGAGCAAGACCAAGCTCTCTCCGACCGCGTCGAACATTTGGTTCGACAGGCCCGTCTGGCGGCTGCTGTATTTACTCAATACACGCAGGAGCAAGTGGACAACATTGTCAAAGCGATGACGTTGGCCGCTATTGAATCGGCTTCCGACCTGGCTATTGCGGCTCACAATGAGACTCACATGGGCGTCATCGAAGATAAGACCCTAAAAAACTACGTCGCCTCCGAATTTCACTATCACCAGATCAAGAATGCGAAAACAGTCGGGGTTGTGAAAGAATACGCCGAAGATAACATGGTCGAAATCGCCGAGCCTGTTGGCGTAATACTGGCTCTGTCGCCGGTTACCAACCCGACCTCGACCGTTATCTTCAAAAGCATCGCTGCCGCTAAAACGCGCAACAGCATTATTTTTAGCCCCCATCTAATGGCTGCCAATTCCAGCAACGAGGCGGCAAAAATTGTCTACGAAGCTGCAATTGCTGCCGGTGCTCCAAAAGGATTCATCGGCTGGACGGAGAAATCGTCGCGCTTGAGACGGGAGACTGAGTTGATGATGGTTCATCCGGAAGTTGACCTGATATTCGCTACCGGCGGCACACAGATGGTCAAAGCCGCTTCTAGTTCAGGCAAACCGTGTTTAGGTGTGGGATCAGGCAACACGCCGGTTTACGTCCATAAAACTGCAAATCCTTCGTCGGCTGCAATGGACGTCATTATCTCCAAGACTTTCGACAATGGCACTGAATGTCCTTCTGAACAGACACTCGTAATGGATCGAGAGATCGCAGCCGATCTTCTCGCTGAATTCAGAAGGTTAGGATGCTATGTCTGCAAACCAGATGAGGTGTCGAAGATAATTGAGGTCGCCATCGACCCACGTACTGGCGGTATGAACTATCGAGCAGTTGGTCAATCAGCCAACTTTATAGCCGAAACTGCCGGGATGGATGTACCGCCTGACACAAAGATTATTTTGTGTCCAATGGAAGGCGAGTTGCGCAATCACAAATTGGCCTGCGAAAAACTGATGCCGGTCCTAGGCTATGTGATCGTAGATTCAGTTGAAGAAGGTATCAATCGAGCTTTGGATGTGAACTATGCAGGTGGTACCGGTCATACGGCCGGAATCTTCTCTGAAGACGAACAGGTGGTTGAGCGGTTTGCGACTGCTATCAATGCTGGACGGATCATTGTCAATTCACCTTGCTGCATCGGTGGACTCGGCGGGATTTACAACAACTTGAATACGACTCTCAGCTTCGGGTGCGGCACAGGTGGTGGCAACATCACGAGCGATAACGTTGGCATCAAGAATCTCTTGAACTACAAGCGTATTCCTAAGCGCACAAACTATACCCTCTCTTTTCAGACGACGAAAAACATTTACATCAATCCTGGCAGTCTGGACCACCTGCGCAGCCTGAAGACTAAATCTGTTGCTATCATCACCACGCCGTCGGCACAAAAACGTGGTCATCTTTCAATGGTGACTGAACGATTGCCCCAAGATTGCGCTGTCTCTGTGTTCAATGAGATTGGCGAAGAGCCAGATTTTCAGACTGTGGAAAATGCTCTGGTCACTTTGCGGCGTGCACAGCCTGATACTGTCATAGCGCTTGGTGGTGGAAGTGTCTTGGATGCGGCAAAGATCATCAGACTCTTTTACGACTATCCAGAGATCAAATTGAGCGAAGTGGCAGTCAATTTCCTTGATTTCCGTCACCGTATCGTTGAATTCCCGCAGAAGATGCACACGCAACTGGTAGCAATTCCGACTACCTCTGGAACTGGTTCGGAGGTGACACCATTTGCGGTGCTTAAAGATAAGGAAAATAATCGCAAGATTTCGTTGGTTGATGAATGCATGTTGCCGAACTGGGCGATTATCGATGCTAATCTAACGAAGACCTTGCCTAAGAATATTACGGTAGACACTGCCTTTGATGCGCTGACGCATGCTCTTGAGTCGCTGGTCTCGACGTTCGCGTCTGACTATACAGATGGGTTGGCACTGGAAGCGATGCGATTGATCTTTGAGGCCTTGCCACAGGCGCTTCGAAATCCTAACAATCTGGTCTGGCGGCATAAGCTGCATAACGCATCGACCCTCGCCGGTATGGCGATTGGCAATGCTTCGGTTGGTATAAATCACGCTTTGGCTCACAGTCTTGGGGCTGTGTTTGACGTGCCGCACGGGCGCGCGAATGGAGTGTTTCTTCTGTCGACACTGGAATACAACTCTTGCGTTCCTCGCAAATTTATGCCGACTTCGACATACTCGATTTGGGTGGCCGACAGAAAATATGCGCGGGCGGCGCAATTCCTCGGGCTTTCAGATCCGGGTCCTGAGCCTGGTGAGATTGCTCCTGATGCCTCTGAACAAGAGAAAGAAGACGCTCGATGCAGGCGCCTAAATCTTGCTCTTCGCCGTGCGGTTTTCGACCTTGCTAAAGCTTGTGATCAACCAACTTCAATATTTGAGTTGGGTATTTCTGAAGAAGCCTTCGAAGCTGCGCTGCCGTCGTTGGTCAAGAGTTCGTTTACAGACATGAGTCTTAGGACAAATCCTTCTTTGCCGTTACTGAGCGAAGTGCAACTGCTCATGGTCAGCGCTTATCCAGTGCGAGAACGCCCATAATACCTGAACAAACTTGGAGTTATAGAAAATGAGCGCTGATTCGAAAAGTTCTAAGAACACGCCCGCATCCACAAATGGTGCCAAACCAAATGGTGCCGCTCGTGTCGTAGAAGGCACGATTTTGCCAGTAATTGGTTCATTGGACAGAGCGCTCGACCACGTGGATAAGGCGCTAGCAGGTGGAGCTAACCTAATTCTCGATTTCAGCGAGTGTACCTTCGTTACTGTCGAAGGGTTGGAATGGTTGGAGGAGCTTCTTCTGCGAGCTCAGTCGTTGAGACTAGAAGTACACATAGTAAAAGTTCAACCCACTATATATAAAGTATTCAAAGTCGCACACATCGGCAGCATATTGAAAGCTTGCGACTCGCCCGCGCCTAGAGGCCCCGTTTGCTAAATTAGCCAACGGCTTTGCAAATTTTTTATTGATGAGGCGGACACAAATCCGAATGCTTTGCGTCAACCAGCCAGGATTGTTAAACTGGACTGTCGTTTTGTCCAGCCAAGCAAAGAAGACGCCGCCGAAAATCAAAACAGGTTCTTATGGCAAAGCTAGTGGACAATAGTGGGCTGATAGAAGTAAGGAGCCCGAAAGGTATTAGCTCTCAATTGACGAATGACCAGGCTTACATAAAGGCCGTCAATTTAACGAAAACGTACGGTGATCGTACTGTCGTCGACCGACTGAATCTCAACATCAAACCAGGGGAACTCTACGCGCTGCTTGGCGACAACGGTGCGGGAAAGACGACGACTATCAGCATGCTTACGACGCTCGTGCCCCCGACCGCAGGCGACATCTTTATCTGCGGTTTTAACGCGGTTAAGCAAGCTGAACAAACAAAGGGCGCCTTTGGCATCGTTTCGCAAGACATTGCAATTTATCAGGAACTTACTGCATTCGAAAATTTGTGGTTTGTGGCACAGCTTTATGGCATACCGAAAAAGCAAGCTATGGAGCGGATCGAACGCCTACTCGAGCAAGGTGGACTTAGCGATCGTGCAAACGACATGGCGGGAAGTTTCTCTGGTGGCATGCAACGTAAACTGACAATTGCTGCAGCCATGTTGCATCAGCCGAAGGTTCTCTTTATGGATGAACCAACGGTAGGCTTGGACCCTGCATCGCGACGGCAGATCTGGATCCAGCTAAAAGATTTAAGAAACTCTGGTGTCACGATTCTGCTTACCACGCACTATTTAGAAGAAGCTGAGCTGTTAGCCGACCGTATAGGCATTATTCGTAAAGGCAAACTGGTTGTTGAAGGATCTATCGACGAGCTGCGTCGAAAAATACAAAGTATTCGGTCAATCGCGATTCGTCTCACTTCGGTGGTTGACCCTGATATTCTGCAGATGAAGATGCAACATTTGGCAGCCAAATACCGCACGCAGGTGCGCTTCGATCCACTACGCAGCACAATCGCTTTTGCTCAACCCAAAGACTCGCAGCTAGTGGAAGCCCTGCATGAGATTCTCCGCTGGTTGGAAGCAGAAAAAATCTCTTTTAGCCGCTTCGCAACCAGCGAACCAAATCTCGAAGAAGTCTTTCTTGCTGTCGCCACACCTGAAGAGCAAGCCGATATTTTGCAAAGCCTAGAGATGGAGCACGATTACACATGAACCAAGTGATCGCCATCATCAACAAGGACATCTTGCAATGGACAAGGCGCCCGCTATATTTCATATCGAGCACATTGCTTGCGATCTTGATTGTTTCGGTCGTTGGTAACACGCTCTCAGGAGCCACTAACATTCCCTTTGGTCTTTACGACCCGAGTGCGGTAAGTGAGCTCGACAAACAACTGGAAGATTCGAAAAAATTTCACGTACAAAAATACGATGATCTTGAAAAAGCAAAGTCTGATGTCGCGGCGGGTAAAGTGGTTGCTTTAGCAAATGTGTCCCAAGATCCGCTGGAAGACTCCGTGCAGATAATCACCGAAGGACACAATCCTTTAGTCGATCAACAAATATCAGCGGGATTACTCTCTGTCCTCACCCAAAAAGCGACAGACCTGCACCTGCCTTTGCACGAGGCGCAACTTTTTCCAGTGAACATTCCCGTTCGCGACTATATGACGCCCGGGCTGGCTGCGTACCTTTGTTATGTGCTCGCTGGAATGAATCTAGGTTTCTCCTGGATTTATGAGTGGATGGAGAAAACCTACCGACAGATTATTTTGGCGCCAAATGGTTTGCGTGCCGCTATCATTGCAAAGACGCTCACTGTGACTGTTGAATCGTCTGTCGTGCTCTGGATCGGTTTATGTGTGACGGCACCCCTCTGCAATTTTTCACTCGGATCTAACTATCTTGGTTTAGTAGGAATTACAATTCTTTCAATGTTCACATTCACTTGTCTTGGACTTGGCGCTGCTTGTGTTCTGCGCACCATCCGCGTGTACACCATGTCCATTTCGATTGCGGGAGTGGCGCTGATGTTTGTAAGCGGAATCGTGATGCCTGTCGAAGCTATGCCCAAGTGGGAGCAGATCTGTGCAAAGATTCTGCCTATGTATTATGCTGCCGACTCATTCAAAGGTGTTATGCTCGGAACGCCTGCCGATTACTTGCGTGACATAGCTGTACTTGTTGCCTGGTCCGCGGGTGGTTTGATTCTTGCCACCATCATACTCAATAGACGTAAAGCCGCTCTTTAATTGGGACAATAATCATGCATTCTGTAAGAGTCTTTCGTTTCACCTCATTATCATCGTTATTCTATGTGAGAGTGCTTACTTTTTCGTTCATCGTCTTGCTCACTATCATTGGTACTTCCGCTGGTGCGGCTCAGACAGGGAAGGCGACTGTGGAAAAGTTGGTTACTCTTTTTAAGAGCTGGGACCAAGGTGTTCCGCCCGCAAAAGTGTTCAGTGAGGCAACGGATTACATCGACTATTCTTCAATGGCAGAACAAGCGTTAGGTGTAGATCAATGGAGCAAGCTGAACGAGAAAGATAAAAATGCATTTGCTGCGGCGATTAAGAAATTGGTCGAGCAGCGCTACTACCCGCGGTGGCATAAACTTTTTGCTAAAGGAAGTTTGACTTACGGGGGCGAAAGTAGCAAAAATGGCGACATTACTCTGAACACCATACTCAACGTCAACAAAAAATCACAAGATGTTGCCTGGCGTCTTAACTCCAAATCAGCCGCGCCGAAAGTGATAAGTTTGAGAGTCGATGAAAAAGATCTGCTCAATGTGTTGCACCAACGCATCTCGCCAAAGCTTAAGAAGGCCGGTTTTCCGGCCCTGTTAAGTTGGCTTCAGAACAAAGCGGCTCAAGAAGATAACTAAAACAGAGCAGCAAAGGATTGACTCAGATCAAAATTAAGCTCAGCCTGCGCTTTGGGCTGCAACTTCTGCGTTGCATTTGCGCCTATCTAACTAAAAGTGCCAGATTGATATCTATGACTGTTGCGCACAGGAGAAAACTAATGAGTGCAGGAAATTTTGTTGCTGACATTGAGGCAATCCGAAAACGCGCCAGAGAGCAGATGAGTGATGGCGCCGTAACTGGTGGTTATAAGGCTGACCGAGAAAAAGTGATTGAGCTATTGAATCAATCATTGGCCACCGAACTTGTTTGTGTGATGCGCTACAAGCGCCACTATTTTATGGCTCAAGGCATCAACTCTGAAGCAGTTGCCTCCGAATTTTTAGAGCACGCAGGTGAGGAGCAAGCGCATGCCGACCGCATTGCTGAGCGCATTACTCAATTGGGTGGTGCGCCGAACTTCAACCCTGAAGGTCTAACTAGACGCGCTCACTCGCAATATGTCGAAGGCAGCAGTCTTACTGACATGATTAAGGAAGACCTCGTAGCAGAGCGAATCGCAATCGAGATCTATTCCGAAATTATACGATTTTTGGGTGACGATGATCCGACCACTCGCAGAATCATGGAAGAGATCTTGTCCAACGAAGAAGAACATGCCGATGACATGAGCAATCTGCTTTCTCGATTGGGAAGTTAAACTGCTTTTCGCTCGTTTCACAACTCTCTAGTGGTGTGTTGTGAACGCTTAAGCTTTTTGCCGCGGCGGCTCCGATTTGCTGCCGCGGCCGCTTGAGTTTCGATGAAATCTAAAAACAGCGGGTCGTCACCGCGGCTTAGCTAGGAGCTGTGATTCATGCTAGAGCTACTACAGAAAGAATTTGAAGAACGTCGTGCCTACTATCGCTCGCAGCATCGAACCGTTGGCTGCAAGGTAACTCACATGATAGGCATTCCGCTGATGGTGATGTCAATTCCAACTTTGCTTTTCAACCGTAAGATGGCGTTGCAAATGCAGGCTGGTGGCTTGGCCTTACAATTTATTGGCCACTATGTTTTCGAGCACAACAAGCCAGTTCTGCTCGAGACAAGAGATCCACTCGTGCTTATTGCCGCTTTGCAATTTTGTGGTGAACAGTGGTGGCTGGTTTTACAAGGGAAAGGCCTCGAGGAGAGCTGTGAAGAGGCAGAAATTTCAGTTTGATTTTTGCCATATTTTGCTCTGTAAGCTTACCTGACAGAGCTGAGCGGACGTTCTTCTCGAGTCGCATGCGGTTGTAGCTCGTGGTCTGACAAACCGGGGAAGATTTTCTTACGATTGCGATAGACATAGATTGCGGCAATTGGCGTACCAATCGAGATGGCGATCGTCGCAATTAAAATGGCGGCCAAAACTGTCGCAAGCAGTGTCTTCATTTCTGCCAACTCTTTGCGAACGTTCGACAACGGCTCAGCGACATTGACCAGCGGACCCTGCAGTTTCTCGATTGGCGGTTTCAGTTCCATAATCGGTTCTTGCAAAGAGCTGATCTGCCTGCGCATGGCTTGAATGTCAGCCCTGACGCCGTTCATCTGAGTGCCTACGCCTGTCACGGTCTCATTCATGCCATCCAGTTTCTCTTGCATGTTGCCCATCTTGCCTTCAACGGACGTCATGCGTTTTTGCAGCCCCATCATTGGTGGGTTGAGTCCGGCGATTGGTCCTTCAAGCTTCATGATTTGCTGTTGCAACTGGACACTGTTGCGCTCCAGTCTAACAATCGGTGCCAGTAATTTTTTGATCGGATGAAATCCTTTGATTTCAAGTTGTTCTGGTGGGGGCTCCAAGTCTTTAGGTTCAACCTTTACACCTGGAATTCGGTTCAAAGCCTTTGCCGTACTATGGTTGATGCTGTTATCTTTCGGCGTCACCTTCACCTGGCGCTCGTTATCACTTAGACCCAGTGTTTTCTGACTGCCTGCATCAGGACTCGATGACGTTGATGCTTGATTCGAGTCGCTCGCAGTTCCCGGAGCTGCCAAACTTGCCAAAGGAGCTCCTGACAGAAGCACTGAGCCGAGCGCAAGCGACATGGCTGCAACCTTTGTTTCACTAACAAAAGCCCAGCTATCTCGTTTATCTTTGATTCTCAGCATAATAGTTACCATCCTCATTTTTCGTGGGCATGAGTGGGCGACGACCTCTTAATGGGGATGGTTCCGTCATCGGTTGAGTCTTGTTTCGAAAGTTTGTTGTGGCTGTGTCCAAAAACCCATAAGCGCCGTATACATACCCTTGTCAGGGAGGGGCGTTTCGAATCGGGGCTGGCGGGGAACATTAAACATGCGCTGAGCGCCCAATTGCGGACTGTTCGAGGGGATTTACTATGTCTGGATCAGATCGCTACGTCGGCTATTTACCGACGCCAGGCGAGGAACGGCAGAATTTTCAGCCGCAGCTGACCTCCTACGAAGGTGGATTTCAGCAACGCGGGCGCGTTGGGTTTCAAGCGAACGGCTCCTTTGTTACGGGTACCGGAGACAGCATCTCCTTTGCTTATGCAAACGGAAATAACTCCGCTTATGGTTCTTTTCGAATCACCGGCCCTGGTGGCAGACTGATCGAAAGTGGTATCAATCAGGATGGCAGCTGGCAGACCCAGAATGGAATGTTTAGTGATCTCGTTAATGTACGTACGCATCCGGGTCAAAACGGTTCGGACGGCTATGTCGCTTTTGATCAGGCAAGCGGAAGAACTGATGTTTGGAAAGCTAATGGTCGCCAATTTACGGTGGATAGCCGCATGGCGCCACTAGAATCGCAAGCGCCTGGTGATAACAGGATGACCCCGCCTGTGCTTCATGCACGAGCAACCGATGGATCTACTACCGATTACCATTACGGGCAAACTTATGGGCCGCAGGGCATGCGTTCCCAATTGAACAGCTATGATGTTCGCGACCGCAACGGCAATATCAAAGAGTTTGCTGTTCGCAATAGCGATGAAACTGGATCACACTGGGTCACCTTTAAACCGCAACCTGGGGAAGCAGGACTTTTTGCTGGCCTGCCACGCGACCAGCAAGAAGCGGCAATGCGCCAGACTGAGGCGCTGGCACGAGATCCCAATCGTAGTGAAGCTCCGCCACCAGAATTGGTGGGTAGAGCTGTTAACGATCCATATAAGCAGCCTTTTGCTGAGGCAGTCTCCGCAGACGGACATCTTTATCGAACTTCCTTCAACGGAGAAAGAACCTGCCAGGGTGATGATGGTAAGGTGTATCACTGGCACGCCAATGGTATGCAATCGGTAACTCGCACGACCCCTGATGGTCGCGTTCGTTTGTTGGCATCCGACACAGGAACGGCGCCTGGTGGAGCCGCTAAAGACCACTTTGACTACGATGCATCCGGGCGTGTCAACAAGTTCAGCGAAGCTTCGCCTAATGGTCAAGTTCGGCAGTATCGGCGTGTTGGAAATGAGTGGCAAGAGCGCCAAGGCGACGGGTGGGCACCTGCAAGTATCGACGTGCGCAATAACGAGGATGGTTCAGTTACTATCGCTCAATTGCAGCATCCAGGTGTGCACAATCACAACAATCGCGCAATTGCTGCAAGAACGATTTATCCAGATGGCGGTGAGGGAATTTCGAAGTTGGCCCCCAACGGTGTTTTGCAACCATCGGAAATACTGTCGGCGACAGGCGAACACACAATCATTCATTACGACCAACAGGGTCAAGCTTCCCGAATTGATGAAAACACAATAGGCGCGGACGGCAGACCAACGCAAGTCTCCTATCAGCCTGAGTCAGGCAATCCCGGGCATTGGCAAAAAATTACGCATGTAGCATATGGGCAGCAAGTCGAAGATATCCCTGCTGCTCCAAATATCGGCACGGGAGAGATAAGTTTTGGTGGCTATGAGCGTATCGATCATCGAGGTGACCTTGCTTACGCTGAACGAGCTGCTTCGATGCAGCGTGAACTTGCCCATCAGCGCGAGGCGCAGGAGTATCCTGAGTACGGCGCTTATCAACCAGCGCGGTCGGCCGTCCGCTTCGTGATGCCGCGATTTATGTTGCCACGCGGTACTTTCCCGTCAGATTTTGTTGACGGCCCTGGACATCGTCTCACGCCGGTCGCTTATACCGGACGTTACTATCCTGTGGCGCCAGTTGACTATGGCATGATGAGACCGCGGCAGCCATGGGTGCTTCCACGCTTCCCTGTGCCGCAAGGTCGTCCCTACTATTCGTACGACATGTAGAAACCACGGTTCTTTTAAGAACAATGGTGTTATATTCGGTGCTTGTGGTATTGTATGTGGTGGCGTGAGCGTTTCCTGGCAGACTTCTATGCGCATGATTTGACGTTGTCAAAATCGTTCCAGTTATCTCTTGGAATGCCGTTTTTCGCACGAGGTTGTCAATCCTTGGTTCGACACCATGAAGATAAGGCTATGGCACACCACTGACGTTGCCATTTAGTGTATAAATCACTATATATTGGGCTAGGTTTTGGGAGCTGTTCATGATTAAGGCAGGGCTTGAAGATATCGTCGCGGCAGAATCAGCCATTTGTGACGTCAATGGTAAAGAAGGCCGTTTAATTTACCAGGGTTACGACATTCATGATTTGGCGGAGCATTCGACCTTTGAAGAAGTCGTCTATCTGCTTTGGAACGGCCGCTTGCCTCTTAGAGACGAGTTGGCTGAGTTGAATGGTCAACTTCAGAAAAATCGCAAATTGCCGGCACCGGTAATTTCCATAATGAAGGAATTGCCGCATGACGCAAATCCTATGGAGATTTTGAGAACGGCCGTATCGCTTCTCTCGCTTTATGATGTCGATGATGCCAAGTCGAGCAAAGATATGGCCGCTAACGTCCGCAAAGCGATTCGATTGACTGCTCAATTACCTACCATCGTCGCTTACTGGGATTGCATCCGCGGTGGACGCGCCCTTCTCGATCCCAAAGAAAACAACAGCATTGCCGCCAACTTCCTTTACATGCTGACAGGTAAAGAGCCTGATGACCTCAGCACAAAATCGCTAGATGTCGCCCTGATTTTGCATGCTGACCACGAGCTCAACGCTTCCACCTTCGCCGGTCGTGTGGCTGCAGCTACTGAGACCGATATTCACTCCGCGACTGTTGCCGCCATCGGTACATTGAAAGGACCGCTTCATGGCGGCGCCAATCAAGAAGTAATAAAGATGCTGATCAACATTGGCGATGTTTCTAAAGCTGATGCCTACTTGAAGGGCATGTTCGATAGACATGAGAAAGTGATGGGATTCGGCCACCGCGTCTACAAGACCGAGGACCCAAGAGCTTTCCACTTGCGCCAGATGTCGGAATCGCTCGGCAAGAAGCTCGGTCAAGAGAAGTGGTTCGAAATTTCGAAGATCGTTGAAGACTTTGTCAAGAAAGACAAGGGCTTGAATGCTAACGTCGACTTCTATTCTGCTTCTGTCTACTATATGCTCGGTATTCCAATAGATTTGTTCACACCGATCTTTGCGATTAGTCGCATGGCCGGTTGGGCTGCTCACATCTTGGAGCAGTATGCGAACAATCGCTTGATTCGCCCGCGTGCAGAGTACACCGGAAAGTCGAATCTTACTTACGTTCCAATAAGTCAACGTAAGTAGTTTGAACCGCGAACTAAATCGACGAAGTAGTGCATTAAAAAAGCGTCCGGGAAGGACGCTTTTTTTTACGGAGAAGCTGATGTGCTGGTCTAATCTGCTCGCGATCTATAGGCGCTGTAAACGCTTTCCAAGAAAGACTCGGATGTGCCGGGGTAATCTTCCACACCCAATTTTTGTTTGAAATAACTAGTCAATTGGTTTGCGACTGACTCTCTTGCATCTTTGATCTTCTCCCGTCTTTTCAAGAAAGTGGTCAGCAGATCATATTCGTCCGGCGTTATACGTCCAACGTCTAATTGAGGGGGAACGTTGTTGCCGTCTGACTCGCTGATGATTTTTATAGTGGAGACTTCC
This sequence comes from Oculatellaceae cyanobacterium, assembly GCA_036702975.1. Lineage (GTDB taxonomy): Bacteria > Cyanobacteriota > Vampirovibrionia > Obscuribacterales > Obscuribacteraceae > DATNPX01. The sequence goes on along the minus strand of DATNPX010000050.1, from coordinate 62,560 downwards.
GGTGTGCGTTCGCGAATTACCATCGTTCCTGCTGCGAAATCGCCGATGCGGCGCTCGTTCCTGTCTAGGAACATGCTGAGCAATCCCATCAATAAGATCGATTGATCTGCAATACGAATGAGATTGCGCACAATTGCACTTGACCAGGTGATTGGTTGACCGTTTTGCTCGATAACGCGAATCTGTACGATGCGCTTACCAGGGGTCTGCCCGTGCCAGAGTCCCTCGAAGAAGAGGTAGTATCCGAAGATAACTAAGAAGTTTGCTGTAATACCGAGCATTAGCAAATAAGTGCTAGATGCCGCCAGCATGCTAGATGGCACTGACATCTGTTTCAGCGCGAACCATAAAAGTAATAGTCCAATCGTGATTGCTGTGTTCAAAAGGAGACTGACCAAAGTGTCTATGACACAGGCTAAAATGCGATTACCGAGTCCCGCCAGCTCGAGGTGTAGGTCGACGTTTTCTGGGGTAGAGATCGAATATTGCGGGCTTGGCATGCGCAGTCGTTATTAACTCATGAATGTAGAGCGTTGGATTAAAGCGAGGAATGATTCTTGGGTCAGGCTAGAGCAGCTTTTGATGCGTATCGGTCGCAGCGGTTTGGGAAGTTTGCAACGAACTGAGCTGCAGGAACTGGGGCTTCTTTATCGAACTGTCTCATCAGACCTGTCTCGCGCCAGAGCTATGAAGCTGGGGCAGGATATGCAGCTGTACCTGAATAACCTGGTGGTGAAAGCGCACAATCAAGTTTATCAGAGAAGAATTAACCGAGGCATGGTTGTCCTTGACTTCTTTGTGTTCGGTTTCCCTGCGCTGGTGCGAAAGTATGGGCTGTATGTCGTCTCTGCGTTTCTCATTTTTTTGGCTCCATTTCTCGTCAGTTACACCTACTCCAAACACGATGTACATTTTGGACAGATGGTATGGGTTGGTGGTCCGCTCGTTGAGGAAGAACTCTGGCCGTTGATCGAGCACAAGCAAATGTGGACTGATGGTTCTCAAGGCATGAGCGGTATTATGGCCAGCGAAATTTATACGAACAATATCAAAGTCTCTTTGTTGGCTTTTGCATTTGGTATCACATTCGGTATTGGAACCTTCTTCGTTCTCCTCACTAACGGACTGAAGATTGGTGCTGTGCTTGGGGTTTGTGATGCTTATCATATGGCTGATAAGTTGCTCGCCTTTACGGCAAGCCACGGGGTGCTGGAGCTGACCGCTATATTCATCAGTGGTGGTTCCGGTTTGCTTCTTGGTTCTTCATTACTGTTTCCAGGCCAACTAAAGCGATTGGATTCGATTCGGATGGTGGCCAAGGATGCCATGAAATTATTTGCCGGATGCGTGCCGCTTTTGCTTATTGCCGGGTTGATTGAGGGTTTTATCTCTCCCCGGACAGACCTCAATGCTAATGCCAAGCTTTGGATTACTGCTGCCACCGCCTGTGGTTTATTGTTTTATCTGCTGGTTCCACTTCATACCGAAAAGCAGAGCGAAAACTGACTCCGCAAACGCCTATCGTTCTGATATCTCAAGCGTATAGATGCCTCGCAAGGCTCTGCGCATGAGGCTTTTAGCAATGGCATTGAATACGGTGGCAGAACACTTGATTTTAAAAACACTTATTTTTTCAAGTTTAAGGGTGACAAATGATTTTCCTTCGTTAGAATAGAACCGCATCCCCGGCAGTGTTTTCCGTTGCATAATTTTTTCAATCGACTAATCAGCGATAAGCGCAGTTCTCGACCCAATCGCTCAAAGGGCGCCGTGGCCATGTTGCCACCCAAGGCTCGGCCCAAAAATCCCCCAGGCTATCAATCTGACAACCTCAAGGTAAGAGCGAGCAAGTCGAGTGTCGGCAAGCCGGTGTCTTCCAGCTCTTCTTCGGCCCCCGCTAGTAGGCGCTTGATGCGCTACGCGACCCTAGCTAGTTTAGCGGTTTTGCTACAGGGTGCTTCGTTGCCAGTGGGCACGCCAGTCCGTTCGTCGATTTCTGTGGCTGCTGCACCCGCCCCACCACCGATACCACTTACATATTCGATGGATAAACTGAGAGAGGGACTGGCTGCGGCGAGCGATGTACCTAAGCTGCGTACCGGTGTCTTTGTCCTCGACCCGTCGACTGGGCGTTACCTCGACCTTGATGGACGAAAACCTTACTCTGCCGCCAGCATGATCAAGCTGCCTGTACTTATCAGTTTGCTGGCTGCCATAGACCGCGGAGAAGTGAAATATACCGATCAACTGACTATACGGCAAGATCTAATCACTGGTGGGTCTGGCTCTCTGCAATGGCGTCCGGTCGACTCGAAATGCAGCGTTCGTGAAACTGCAGAGCTGATGATGGTCGTTTCGGACAACACCGCCACTAATATGATTATTGATTTACTTGGTGGCAAGAAGAAGCTGAGTGATGAGTTCGCTTCCTGGGGACTTTCTGAAACGCGCATCAACAACATGCTTGGTGATTTCGAAGGCACAAACAAAACAAGCCCTTATGACCTTGTATATCTTTTGGCTCGCGTGCAAAAGGGTGACTTGCTATCAGCTGATAGTCGGAAGTGGTTGATTGATGTGATGCACCACACGCGCATTCGTACTCTGCTCAATCCGGGCCTTGGTCCGGGTGCGACTATCGCTCACAAGACTGGTGACATTGGCACCATGGTTGGTGACGTTGGAATCGTTTATGCGCCGAACGGCAAAAGTTATATCGTTTCGATACAGGTCGAGCGTCCGTTTAATGACAGGCGGGGAAATGCCCTTATACGCGTTCTGTCGAGGGGAATATACAAATGCTTTTCTACGGACGAAATGGCATGCACGAGCTCGTCTGTAGGCTCACTGCAGGACGAATATCGAAGCGTGCCGGCAAGTCAGTCTGTCGTAAAACACCACAGAAGACGTCACTAAATTCAGGCTTCAGAGCTGTAAAAGAAAAGAGATGCTTTTTGGCACCTCTTTTGATATTTCTCGATTGCTGCTTAATTAGTCCACGCGGCTTGAAAGCAGCGGGCTAGTTAGCTGTTGATGAAGCGGTGTGCTTACGCTTGCGCTCATCGTGCTGGCAGTTCTCTTAGCCTGACCTAACAATCTCTGCCCGTTGCGAACGATAGATTGTGATTCTTGTAAGCGGGTGCCGAGGTTGTTCAAATCGGTATCGATGCGTGTGAGGACAGACTCTGCATAGTGGTCTGCACCTTCGCGCACTCTGGCACCGTCGTTTTCTGCTTCCAAGCGAATCTTCTCTGCTTCAGCAAGAGCTTCGCGACGCATCTGCTCAACTTCACTCACAACTTGCTTGCGGATTCTTTCTACTTCCGCTTGCACTGCCTTGAGCAGCTCTGACTCATGGAGCATCTGTTCGGCTTGGCGGCGTGCTGTCGTTATGATTTGTTCAGCGCGGCGCTGCGATTCAGTAATAATTTCATCGCGTTGTTGCAGCACGTCGGCTGATTCGCGTAATTCTTCCGGCAAGCGAGCGCGTGCTTTGTCCAAGATATCTAAGAAGTCATCAGCGTTGATGAGCTTGAATTTGTATATACCGACGGCATCATCAATCAAATGCTCCAGCAAATCGAGATGCTTGTAGATCGTTGTTTGCTTGTAGGTGGTGGGTGCCGTTTGGGGCGGTGCAGTCATCATCGTCGTGGTCATTTGTTGGTGCCTCTGCTGAAATTTTCTTTCAGGTACTCATTAACTGAAGGAGGAACGAATTGGGAAATGTCGCCACCGAGCCGCAGGATCTCTTTTACGGTTGAGGAACTGATAAAAGAATACTCGGCTTTAGACATTAGGAAGATAGTTTCTAGTTCAGGAAACAACTGCTTGTTTGTCTGCGCCATTCCGAGCTCTGCTTCGAAATCTGATATAGCTCTTAAGCCTCTAATTAAGATATGCACGTCATATTGTTTTGCAAAATTGACGGTCAGACCTTGAAACGAATCTACAAGAACTCCTTTTAGATTTTTTGTGGATTTCTTAATGAGCGTAGTTCTCACATCCACTGGCAATAGCGGCGCCTTTCCCGGGTTGCCGACTACCGCCATGATCACCTCGTCAAACATCTTGCTGGAACGCGTGATGATGTCTAGATGACCGTACGTGATGGGGTCAAATGAGCCTGGATATATGGCTCGTATCAACCCAAAAGTCCTCCTTCGACGGATGTATTGCCAAAAGTCGTACTTCCCTATATCTCAAAACCGCGCTGGGCAGCAAATCAACGGGAGTTCGAACCCTTGTCAACGACGCAATAATAACACGCCAAAAAACGAAAGCCACTTGATTAACTCTAATGATTTGGATGTAATTGCGGTTTTCCGCCGACCTAAGCGTTTTCTACGGTGGAGACTGTGAGCGCTGTTTCGGGCACGACAGTATGTGGCGGCACGACTACTTCGTCGTTAGTATTTTCTGATGTTTCGCTTAATACAGCCGGCAAGAAGAAGCTAAACGTCGAACCCTGGCCCAGCGCGGATTGCACCGAAAGATGCCCGCCATGTTTTTCAACGATCTTCTTAACGATCGTCAAACCAAGACCCGTGCCTTTGATCGTGTGAACTTTACGTTCGACTCGATAGAATCTTTCGAATATGTGATCGATACATTCTTCGGGGATGCCGATTCCAGTGTCAGTCACGTCTACTCGAACTTCGTTGTTAGCAGCCAAAAGCGAAGCCTTGAGCGAGATTTTGCCCCCATTAGGCGTGTATTTGATGCTGTTGGTGAGCAAATTGATAACGACGCGTTCGATGGATTCTTGATTTACATTTACGAGCGGTAGGTTCTCTTCGATATCTAACACCAGCTCGATTTCGCGTTCTTTGGCCATCAAATTGACGGCCCGCGTTGCATATTCGCAGGCCTGGCGGATAGGCATTGGCTGCATCTCGAAGTCGCGCGTGCCTTCCTCTACGCGACTTAGTTCTAGAACATCATTGATCAAGAACATCAAACGGTCGGCTTCGTTGTCGATAATCTGCAGAAATTCTTTGTATATCTCAGCCTCGAGTTTGTCTCCGTGATTGCACAATGTATCGACGTAACTCTTAATCGACGTGATCGGCGTGCGCAGTTCGTGACTGACATTACTTATGAACTCGTTCTTCATCTGCTCGAGTTCGGCTTGCCTTGTAATGTCGTGCATGATGATTACTGAGCCGAGGAACTCGTCACTCAAAATAATCGGCGCAATGTTCATGCGCAAAACTAAATTGCCTAAATGTACTTGTTGTGCAACTGGTTCTAAATTACCCGGAGAGACGGTGTCGGTAAAAGCTTGCACGACCTGACATATCTGCGGAGAATCGGGACCTTCAGTACAAAATACGAGCGGTTTACCAAGGATCTCTTTTGCATCTTTTGCAAACAATTCAGTGGCAGCGGCGTTTACAATCTGTACTTTGTTGTCGCGGTCGCACACGACCACGCCATCGGCGATGGACATAAGAACCAATTCTAGCTTGTTTCTTTCTGATATGAACTTGTTTCTTTCGGCCATCAATGTGTCGAAATTTTGTTTATCGTATTGCTGCAAGCGGCTGGACATGTAATTGAAGGCGTTGACGACCTGATCTATTTCCTTGCCCGCATTTTGCGCTCTAATCTGTAAGCCGAATTTGCCGGCAGCCAGTTCTGATGCGCCTTGAGAGAGTGTACGCAGTGGGCGGTCTATTAAAGCGTAGTTCGTATATAGACCTGCCGCGCCGAGCGCTCCGAGCAGGCCGAAGATAGTCATAAGGAAATTGCGCGTCTCTTGCGGAGTTCCAAGTAGCGTGAATGCTTGGTTGTCCAATCCAACCCAGCACACCCCCAATTGCTGATTGTTGCGCACCATCGGCACGGCGATATTAGTGATTGAGCGATATCCATTCGGGCTGGGATAAACGTTCGGTACTTTGTAATCCTTGGCCATCGGTTCTTCGTATATGTGATAGAGCCTTGGTCCTTTTGTATAGGGCATCTGGCTGTCCAAAAGAACATGTCCGTCCATGTCGAGGAAAGCCACATAAGCAATGGCTTTTGTCTTCCCTCTTTCCGTCAGGAAGTAATTGCGCAGTCCTTCCAGGTTGCCGTTATTGGTTAGAGCTTCCGCCCCGCCTCGAGCTAGCGCCTGAGCCAAGGCTGTGCCGAATTCATCTACGGTCTTGTCTATAACGGTTTGAGTTCGTGCCACCCAGATCCAGGCTGTGAATGTCACTAGAGCGCAAATTGATACGAGCCCCATGAAGAGCAATTGCTTCTGTGGCGATATGCGCAACCACGATTGGCGTATTTTGCGGAAGAGACTTTTAGGTTTGGGTGGAGTTGGTGAGTCTGATTTGGTCATAAAATATCGATGGTTTTAAAAATTAAATAATTTTCAACTTCTATCCGGTTTTAGCTATTTTTCTCGGTTTTGCCGGTTTTTATCGCCCGAAATTCCTACTGATAGCAGCGGAGGTCTTAATTGCAGCGATTCTCTCATTTTGTTTAGCTCTTGACAATGCCGGGAAAGAGTTTTGCAGGGGCTGCTTTGGTATTGAAGGGACACAACCGAAGGATAAAAGGACGTGTCAAAGACTAAATTGAAGGATGCGCAGAGGAAACTGCCGCCGGCTACGACTTGCGCAAACTATTCACAAAGCGACATATCTGAAATCGTAAAGCTGCACATGCCGCTGGTAAGACAGATTGCCAGACGCTACAGTCAGTTTAACCCTGACTCTATGGAAGATCTCGTCCAAGTTGGTTCGATCGGTCTCCTCAAGGCTGTCAAGTATTACGATCCCAACAGAACGCGCTCTGCTAGCTTCAAAACATTGGCTACGTGTTATATCCGCGGGGAGATCCGGCACTATCTTCGCGACCATTGCTCGTTAGTCCAGGTGCCGCGCAAGTTGACCGAGATGAATGCTCATCTGACGCAGCTCGAAGAGAAGCTAACTAAGGTGCTCAACCGTTCGCCTAACACACAAGAGTTGGCGGAAGCGTCAGGGTTCAGCGTGCCCGAGATCCTGGAAGCCCAGCAATCTTGGGAAGCGCGCATCCACTACGAGTCTTTCGACTCCACAGGCGATGATGACGACCGCGATGAGCGAAGGAGTCTGTCTGAGACCGTTCCTGACCGCAAATATCAAGAATGGGAGCGCGTTTCGGAAGAGCGCGAGCAGATTAGCCAGGCTCTGAAAAAGCTTGGTGAACGTACGCGTGAGATTGTCGAATTCGTTTTCTTCTATGACCTCTCGCAGAAGGAGACGGCATCAGTGCTCGGTCTTTCTGAAATGGGTGTGTCGCGTGCCGTTCACAATGCACTCAACAAGCTGCGCGATATGCTCAAGACTGAAGCGGTCTAAAAGCGCCTTGTTAAGCTGATTTGTTATGATTTCGGTCGATATTGGATATCGACTCGTTGATTAAATTCGAAAATTTGCGGCTTGAAAGCTGTTTCAAAACACTTAAGAGCTGCTAATATATGCCGGTTATTTTTTTAGACCGACACTTACCAATGCTTTCAGGAATATTCGGGTCTGCAAGAGCAAGCCCGAGCCGGTAAAGCAAACAGCCGAAGAAGCAGAATAGCCAGTCTGAGCAAAGAGCAATGGAGCAAGCATCCCAGGTTCTAACTCCTAACGAGTCAGTAGCGTCCGAAGTAGCGGTACGCCTGGAGCAGCTTGATTTCAAGCTGAAGGCGATCGTCCGCATGAAGGTGAGAGAGTTCATTCACCTGACGCCAGAGTTTCAACACATACCGACCATCGGTCTCGATTCTTTCAGCCAACGGCCCTTGAGCGCGCCAATGAGAATCGGTGGCGAATATTACTTCGATATCGACAGTGTTCGGGAATTGGAAATAGAGGAAAAACCGCTTGATTCAGACTGTCCGAATCGGCCTGTTCGATTCCAGGTAAGACGGCGTCCGATGCGGGCTTTTCCTGTTTAGTAAGATTTTTTCAAAAATCCGTTTCTGCCACCACATACGGTGGCGTTTTACCGGCTGTCCCTGTTCAAAAACGGCGGGAGCAGAGGCATTTACTGACTCGGTCGCCCCTTTTTGGCTGTAATTTTCAAAAAAATGGTCGGGACGAGAGGATTCGAACCTCCGGCCTCACCCACCCCAAAGGTGCGCGCTACCCCTGCGCCACGTCCCGTGACTGCGATTTATTATAAAGCAACTGGCAGCAGCTGTCGCCCTTGCTTGTCAATATGAAAGTGACACCTTCCAAGACCTGCCTTCAGGCGGCGATGTTGCTAGAATAGCGCTTGAACACACATGTGACCCAAATTGCAAGAGTTGCAAGAATCTCTCAACATTGACGTTTCCGGATTATTCAGTTTCAAGCTCGACGATTTTCAGCTTGAGGCAATCGCGCATCTAGAGAACAATCGCAGCGTAGTCGTTTGCGCTCCGACAGGCTCCGGAAAGACGGTGATCGCAGAATATGCCGTGGAGATGGCTCTTCGCAGTAACAAGCGTTGCTTCTATACGACTCCATTGAAGGCGCTTTCAAACCAGAAGCTTCACGACCTGCGTTTGAAGTATGGTGAAGACAAAGTCGGTCTGCTTACTGGTGATATCTCCATCAATCGGGAAGCGCCGATTGTCGTTATGACCACAGAGGTTTTTCGTAACATGCTGTATGGCACCATCCTTGGTGACGTCAGTAAAAACTTACGCAATGTGGCTTTCGTTGTGCTCGATGAATGTCACTATATGAACGATGCTGAACGTGGCACAGTCTGGGAAGAGTCGATTATCTACGCGCCGCGCGATATTCAGTTGGTTGCACTTTCTGCCACCGTGGCTAATGCTGAGGAGCTCACCACCTGGATCGATGAAACGCACGGACCGACCGGATTAGTGACGTCTGATTATCGCCCTGTTCCTTTGCGGTTTTATTATTTTGGTGACCGGCACATCTACCCGCTTCTCAGCCCCGGACGTCAAGTCAACACTTTGCTCAAAAACCGTTTCGGCGTAAAACGCGGTGCACTCCATAAAGACCGCAAGCGTCGCAATATTCCAGCCTTAGGTGCTCATCCTGCAGATATGCTGGCTGTTTTATCCGGACGTAATATGCTGCCCGCCATTTATTTCCTCTTCTCGCGCCGCGGCTGCGAGGAAGCTATGAAGAAAGCAAAAGGCATTCCACTCTTGAACACACAAGAACAGGCTGAATTGCGGGATATCGTTACGCATTATGTTGCCGACCATCCCAATTTGCAGAATCATCCTCACCTTCCTTATCTTTTTGAGGGGATGTCTGTGCATCATGCCGGCATGTTGCCTAGTTGGAAGGCAATGGTCGAGAAGCTTTTCCAGCGCGGACTTTTGAAGGTGGTTTTTGCCACCGAAACGCTCGCGGCGGGCATCAACATGCCGGCGCGTACGACTGTGATCAGTTCGATTTACAAAAGGGCGGATGAAGGACATCGCGAACTATATGCCTCCGAGTTCCTGCAAATGTCTGGACGTGCGGGCCGACGCGGTATGGATGAAGTTGGCCATGTAGTAGTGGCACATCATCCTTTTGAGCCTGTCGAGGATGCGGCCAAGCTGGCGGTGGCTCCGCCTGATCCTCTTTCCAGTCGCTTTACTCCGTCCTACGGCATGGTGCTCAATCTTCTCGAACGGCACACTGTTGAAGACGCACGCGATCTGATTGAGCGCAGCTTCGGTCAGTTCCTAGTCAACCAGCAGCTCGAACCTTTGTACGAGCAAAACCTTCTCTGGCAGCGTGAACTGGAGCGTCTACGGCAGCCTTTGTGTCCGGCTGAGATTGGAGACCTTCCGCTTTATGCAAAAAGACTGGAGGCCATTCGTGCCAAACACAAGCAACTGAAACAAATAGAACGCGGGCTTAAACCGCACGAACAGAAGCGGGGCGGCGAACCGAGTGCTCAACAGGCGCTGGACAATGTGCACAGCGATATCAATGCCATGCTGGCCGAAGCTTACGCAATGCCCTGTCATGGTTGTCCGGTTCAGAAGCCTTGCAGCAAGCAGACAGAGCGAGTGCGCCAGTTGGAGAAACGGATCAAAGAGTTTGACAGACGTATCTCGAAAGAGACTACAAAGTATTGGCGAACCTTTGAAGCCCTCTCCAACATACTGCGAATAAAGGGTCATCTTGATTCCAACAAGCCTACAGCTCTTGGTCGTATGACCACGGGGATTCGCGGTACAAATGAGCTTTTCCTTAGCGAAGTTGCAATTAGCGGTGTTCTCGAACGTTTGACACCAGCAGAACTTGCTGCGGTGATTACGTCGCTTGTGACGGAGGAAGGACGTGTCAATGACGCCGTGCGAACTCGAGTTAATCCGCAAGTCGATCTTGCACTTGGGGAGATCCACAAGATTGGTCGTAACCTTTGGCGGCTGCAGCGCGACTTCGATATTGATATTCCAATAGAGTTCAGTCCTACGTTTGCGGGTTTAACTGAGATGTGGGCCAACGGAGCCGTATGGGATGATATTCGTATGGCGACCACGTTCGATGAAGGCGACGTTGTCAGAGCACTGCGTCGGACACTCGATCTGATTCGCCAGTTTATGCGAGCACCTGGGATGCCCGAGGCGCTCGTGGAGCTCTGCAGGAAGACCGAAATGCTTCTCGCTCGCGATGAGGTTAAAGAGGACTTTTGAGCCCCTCGAATCTTAAAACGCATTGGATCGCGTCGTTAGTTGCGCTCTTACTTGCGGGCGCGTCTGCTAAAGCTGCGCCCTTGAATTCCAGTGCCAATAAAAGTCAGGCTAAAGCTTCCGACGCAGCCGCCGGTAGACCCTCAAATGTGGCAAATTCCTCCACAGCAGTTGGTTCGCCGAAGAGCAAAGGTTGGTTGCTAGAACAGACCGATAGGGTGGACGGTGACCGAACTGTATACCTTTCGCCAAAAGGTATCCGCATCGTCAACAAACAGTCTCGAACTGCTATTGTTGCCTGCCCACCTCAATGGCGTGTATCAACTATATCTGACAGCAAAAAAGTGTATTTTGAATGTACGCTGGATAAGTTCGACAATCCTCTCAGTAAGCCCATCGCTGTGGTATACGGAGTTAATCTGGCTCTGATTCCAATGAAGAAAAAAAGTGTCGCCACTAGATTTGGTGTCAGTGCCAATATATATGAGTCACCGACTAGGCTCAAGTCGAAAGAGTTTTGGAATACACCGCTGGACGAGAAGGGCGCTCACCGTCTTCCTTCCAGTGGACTGGGCGAGTTTACGGATGACTTTCATTTGCCCGAGCCAGAGACATTGATTCTGCTGCGCACTTACGGACTTCCCAAAGAGCCAGGAATTCCGCTCTCATTTCAGTATTCCGATCAGGACAACGACGTGCACAAGTTCATGCACACTTATTCACTCCAGCCAACGGAAGTGGCCGACGACTTATTTAAAGTGCCAGCGGGGTACAAGAAGGTTGCGCATCCTGAACAAGTAACGCGAACATCGGAAAACGACGGCGTTGAAGCCTTGTTCTAAACTGTATCAACGAATTGTTGCTATGTGCAAAGGTCGATAATGTATGAGACGACTTCGTCGATTTGCATATTGTCTGACAAAATCAGGACGGCGTCTTCAGCCATGCACAGTGGTGCAATGGTGCGGTGGGTGTCACGATTGTCGCGGTCTATGATCTCTTTCAATAAGGCGTCAAAATTGACCTCTTCTCCCTGCGCACGCAATTCTGCGTAACGCCGCTTTGCACGTACCTCAGGGGATGCGGTCAAAAATATTTTGATGTTGGCGTCTGGCAATACGACTGTGCCGATATCGCGCCCGTCAAGGACGACTCCACCGTCGCTAGCCATAGTACGCTGTTGTTCCACAAGGTAGGCTCGAACTGCCGCAATTGTTGAAAGGGAGCTGGTTAGCTTCGTTATCTCAGGGGTGCGAATCTGTTTGGTTATCTCTTGTCCGTTTATAAACACGCGTGCAAGTTGACGCGATGTTTTGTCGCCGGGCTTCAAGACAATCTTTGCTGTACGAACTAACTCAATAATTCCGGCTTCGTCGTTGATGTCTATGCCGTTTTTTATGACCAGCCAGGTGAGGGCACGGTACATCGCGCCTGTATCTATGTACAGGTAGCCCAACTTGTCGGCGATTCTTTTAGCGACCGTAGACTTGCCCGCTCCGGCTGGACCGTCGATGGCGATTTTTAGCGCCGTCTTGGGGCGAGAAATCGGCTTTGCTCGGTCTGGCTGATTGCCGACCGGTGCTACCTGCTTTTCTTGCTGCTGCGAAGTCTCGATCATAATTTGCAAACATTGAATGAGAATGCCAATTACAATGATACGTCCAAATCTTACTGACGGCGCAAGTTTCTTCGGATGAAAAAGGCTCTAACTGCTGCTTTGCCCAAACTTACTGAAAAACCATTCAGCGAAGGTTGGCGATTTCTGGGCGTTTTCGCGTCCCAATTCCTGTGCTTCTTGAAGAGATTTACCCTCACTGAGTGCGGATACAATAGTTAGTACTTCGCCTTCTTCCGGGAAGCGGTTTTCTTTTTTTTTCGAAAAGAGCAAGACTCCTCTATCTTCCACTTCGAACACGCCGCCCGAAGACTGAATTAGAGTCGATTCCTCGTGCAGTGCTTCTTCAATTTGAGCCGCCAACCTGACAGCTTTTTGCTTGTAACCTCAAGCCCCGCAATAAGTAATACTAAAACGCGAATTTTCTGTAGCCATCTCTATTTTTTCCATGTCGCTAGAGGACCCGTTAGAGATTAGTTTACAGCAACAAAAACACCAACAAAAATAACAAACCAAACAAACCAAAACAATAGAAAAAGAACGCCGCTGATTTAAGCGACGCTCTCGTTTCATGTTTGTTTGAACTTCAGTCGTAACGCCAGGTCTTACTTGAGAAGCCTTGCTTCGACGGCTGCCCAGTCGATGTTGCTGAAGAAAGCCTCGATGTATTTGGAGCGCTCAGCTGGCTTGTAGTCAAGCAAGAAAGCGTGTTCCCACACATCCATGACGAGCAAGGGATTGAAACCGGCGACGTTTCCTTCTTCATGTGAGCTGATCCAGTGATTGGAAAGCGTCTTGGTGAAGGGATCTTGGAAGAGAATCGCCCAACCCACGCCTCTCATGGCGCCGACTTTCATAAAGTCGTTCTTCCAAACATCAATGCTGGAATAGGTCTCTTGCATCAAAGTGCCTACAGCGCCCGACTCTTTCAACTCGGAACCGCCTGCTTTCAAGTTACCGAAATAATACTCATGCAAACGCATGCCGTTGTATTCCCACCCGTAGCGACGCTTCAATTCGGAATATTCCGGGGTGCCGCTCTTGCCGTTTTCTGTTAGCTCGATTACACGCTCATTGAGTGTGTTGGTGTTCTTCACGTAGCCTGCGTATAAGCCCAGGTGAATCTCCAGCGTCTTATCCGAAATGCCCGTTAAGCCTTTCAGATGACTGAAATCCTTTTCTGCATATGGTTTGTACTGAATTTTATGCTGTAACATCACGCTCTCCTGACAGGTCATAGCCCGCGTTTTTGTAGACCCTTAAGCGGTAATTCATACCACATATTGATACGTGGAAATCTAGATTAAATCAGAACTTTTTAGGGCTATTTCTTGAAACTTTTTGCGTCAACCCTCTTTACAGGTTAATGCTGAGCTGTCAAGAAAAAGCTGCAGTACGAGTCGGTTTGCCTGGCCGTAGAATCTCGCGGCGGTTTGGTATTGCCAGCGGTGCTCTTGCTATTTGTCTTTCTTGACTTTCGGCATGAACGCGTTCAGCCCTTTCGGCTTTGGTGGCGGTGCGCCTTCTTGCCCATTGTATTCCCAGCTTTCCTTAGCTTGTTCTGCTGGTGGGGCTGCCGGCGGTTGCGGAACCGGTGTTGGTAGTGGCGCCGGCGGTGGCGGTGGCTCCGGTGCAGGTAGTGGTGCAGGCGGTGGTGTATTGGCTTCAGGCATTGAAGGACGCCAGCCGGGATTATTGGAAAAAGATGACAACGAACTCTGCTCAGTCTGGTTTGATTGGCTGCCCCAACCAGGATTTTCCTTTGCCGACGAAGTCCAACCGGGTGCGCCCGATTGGTCGTATGGTGCCACGGCTGGAGTTGGTGCTGCTGCCTGAGCTGGCTCGGTTTGCGCTGTCATTGGTGCCGGTTCGAACGGGTTGGATGGTGGCGTAAATGGTGGCTCTGAGAATGTTTGTGGCGATGGTGCCGTATTTGACAAGCTCATGTCTAGTTGGGTCGGTGAAAAGGCTGGTCTGCCAGCGGGCATGGCTATTTCGGCACTCGCTCGCTGTGAGGCCGCCCACGGATTTGGCGGCGGCGCTTTCTGAGTATTGCCCCAGCCGCCTGATTGATGGTTCATGTCTTGGCTCTGCTGCATCGGAACTGTTGGCTGCATTGAATCTGGAATCAATGTTGGAGCTGGTGGTGGTACTGCCGCAGGCACTAGAGTTGGAGCCAGAGTCGGAGCCGTTGGTGGAACTGAGATAGGAGCTGGCGAGATTGTGGCAGGTGTCGACGGCGGTTCTTGGACTGGTGTGGCTTGTGGTGCCTGTTGTAACTCTTGTTGATGAGACGGTTGCGCGATACTTGCGGTCTGCTCTTCTTCTTCTTCTGTTACGTCCCAAGGATTGCTTTTCGGAGGTTGAGCCGATCCAAATCCCCAGGCTGATTGACCGGGAGTTTGTTGAACACCTGTATTGCGCAGGCTCGATGCTGGTTGGGGAAGGGCTTTTGATAGCCGTCCCGATACGATTGTTGGTGCCACCGATGGTGCCTTGGAGACTTCGGCTGCAGGTTGCAGTTCCTGCGTTGGTGCTGGTTCTGAGGCTGCTATTGCAGCACTCGCCGCGCTGGATTCTTGAGGCTCAATAGGTGGCGGTAGTGGTGGTGCTGACGATTGTGTCTCGTTTCTATGAAGGTGATTGATTACATTATTAAAGTTGGCTTGGGCTGGAGCTGGTCCTGAAGATGCGCTCTCAGATGGCAATGACAATGGTTCAGAGTGCTTGCTGTTGTCGCCCAGTGCTTCGACCGGTGGCTGAGGTGCTGTAGGAGCGGTCGATGGATTTGGCAACGATGTGGCTGCCGATGAAGCTGGGACCGGTGAGGACGGAGGTATGGTAGGAGTTGGCTCTTCTCTAATTGCTTCCAACCATTGAGAACGGCGCTTATTTGGCGGCGCTGATTTTAGTGGCGCAAAACTCGAAGTGTTTGTCAACATTGAATCAGGTGTTGCGACCGGCATATCTTCAGCCGTCTTGCTGAATTGATCGAAGTCTTGGGACTGAGCCTTCGATATGTCCTGAGTTAGAGGTTTTGAAGACATGGTCGAGAAGTCCTCAACCGGCGTGGCCCAGGATGGCGGCCCTCCTTCCACGACTGGAACGCGTTCTGCCTCTGGTGATTTTATCGCTTTGGTATCGGGCTTATCTGGCGTATTCTGTTTGTTCTGCGTAGATTGCAGTGATTCTGCCGGCTTCTCTGGCAGTTTTTCTTCTGCCGGCTTCTCTGCCACTCTCTCTTCGCTTGGTTTCGGCGATTCGACCGGGGGCTGATTGAAAGCAGACTTCTCGATTTCCACCGTTCGTTTCGACACAACCGGGGTGATTATCGGATATTCTGATGTGCTGCGTACAGGGTTGGCTCTGTCTGCAACCTGGCTAGTCGGTGCAATTGGCTCGCTGACTGGTTTGCTTGATGTAACTGACTCGGTGCTGTCAATAGCGCTGAACGACCCGGTTTTGATGCGATCGCTTGCAGCATTTTGGTCGTTTGATCTTGGAACCATGCTAGCCGCAGGCTTGAACTCTTCCCTTGATGATGCTGCTTCGACTGCCGATTTTGGGGTGTCTGCTATTGGTGCGGTTTCTTCTTGAATTTCGCTGGTCGTTGTCTTTACACTGGTTTCTGCTGGTTCATAAGCGCCTTCGTCTTCATTTTCATCATCTTCGGCTGCCCAGCCAAGTTCTTTGAACGCCGTCTCTAAGTTGTGACCCTTTGCCTGACAATTTTTCAAAGCGATCATTGCTTGGTCCATCGTCAGAGTATTGTCTGAAACCAATGCGTAGGCATCGAGCGAAGCCTCTACCATCTGTTCTTCCATAATGCCGGCTGATTGCAGCATCTTGCCGAAGATGTCTGAATTTTGAGATCCGAGTTTTATCGCTTTGTCGATATCTGCTTGCGTGATAATGCCGGCGATTTTTAAAAACTGATCCAAAAAGAGTTCGTCTTTAGTATCAGGAGGAGCTGGTCGTTCCAACGGTTGTTTGCGTTTCAAAACATCCTGGATATCGGCTTTCTCTCTGTGACACTGCTTAAGGAGTTCCAGCGCATCGGCTCTTCTGATGCCGCCGTTTGATACCATCTTCTGCAATTCAAGAGCGGCGGCCAAATCTAAGTCACTGAGCAGATTCAGCTGAAGAAGCACTTGTCCAAGTAGCTTGTCTTGCAATAGACCAAGCTCAACGGCATTCATCAAATTTGCCTGATCGACGAGACCTGCCTCTACTAGAAGCTCTCCGAGCCTCACGTGGGTAGCGCTGGGCAGTTGAAACTCTGAATCGTCGAGAGCATTTTCCAGTGGCAGTTGACGGTGTTGAGCGGCTTTAAGCCCAGTCAGGGCTTGCTGCCGGCTAATCTTTTTGTCTCTAAGAAAGACTTGCGCGTTGAGCGCATTAGTCAGCATTTGCTCACTTAAACAGCCGGTTAAAACGAGCATTCTTCCAAGCGGAAGCCCGATCGTCTGACATTGCGTCAGTGCATGGTCTAGGTCACCTTGCGAAATTACATTGGCTTCCAGAAGGAGCTCACCGAGCTTATTCGAAACTGCATCACCCTGTTTGCGCCAACCCACCCTAGCCAGCGCATTGTCCAGGCTGGTCTGTTCTGTTGCAATAATGGCCAGTGCTTTGACGACTACATACATGTCGACCAGCCCGTCTTTTAGCATGGACTGAGCCTGAACCGCAGCTTGTAACTGGTTTTCGGTTAGATAACCAGATGTTATTAAAATGCGGCCAACCGGCATTCCTTGCTGCTTAGCGGTCAGCATTGCCTCTCGCAAGGCCTCGATTTTTAAGAGACCGGCGTTAGTAAGTAAGTCCCCAAGGCGAGCCCCTGGGTTTTCAGTCGCCATTTTTCACCGTCCATGCGTCCAACTATTAGATTATGGCCTCAGGCAGCCATTTCCCAACTAGTCTCTCAATTCACCATTTTAGCGGTCTTTAAGCATGTTTTACCCATCTTGGGCAAAATCGACCGGCTGCCACTTCTGATAATTCTCCGAAATTGGCTCTGTTGGTTTGAATCGCTACTTTTATCCGCAGCTAAAAAGAACATTTCTGATGCTAAATATGGTGTCATTATTGTTAGTCGATTTTCACTGTTCTTGGCTTGTGAATCGGCTTGAATCAGGGCAAAGCAAATAACAGAAAGGGTCAAGCTTTAAACTTGACCCTTTCACTTGGTTGAATGCGCCGATATCGGCGACCACCCCTCAAAGGGGGCTATTTACCAATTTTTGTCAGAAATAAGTGCTCTTAACTGATTCCTCCGTTATGAGCTTCCCAACAAGTGATATTTACCGCCGACAGCAACTTCCTAGACAACGATTTTGTTGTCTAGAAGACCTTTCGAGGAGAAAAACCTTAGTATTGCTTAATCTTTCCTTAACATTCGCCATATGCCTATCCGATTCACGATCGCTGAGCTGTGCGACAATCAGTGTGGCGACTGTACAAACACGTATTCACACTTGGCTTTTTCGGTGCTATACCGTGGTGGGTTGTCAGGCGAAACATGGATAATTTTCTACTTTCAGCTAAAAAACGCCTTCTCGTGCCGATTGTCGTCGTCGTCGGTGTGATGATTTGGCTGCTTCTATGTCACGAAAATTACAAGAGCTACTGGCTTGGCACGATTTATAAGGTGCAGACCACTGACTTCAACATTCTCCATCACACTCTGCCATTGACTCTTTCAGAGTTGATCTTGAGTGACCGGGAAGACTTGATTCAAAAGACTCTCGATTCAAACTATGGCCTGTTTGGACTGGTAGTTACCGACCCAAAAGATGACTCTGTTCTCTACAAAACATCGAAGGTTTGGCAACGTGAGAGTTGGCAGGGGCACATTGCGCCTGACGAACTCGCGCGTATCAAGAAATCTGAGCCATATGACTTATTAACCGATCCCCCGCCGCTCGAGCCTAGCTGGGAGCATCCATCGCCTAGAGCCGCCGAGGCTGTAGCTTACGTTAAGGATGTATTTCAGAAGAAAGGACGCGTCATTGGGCACTTGTATTACGTGCGCCCTGAACCACCGCCGTTTTTAGAAGATTTGCGAGGCTTTCTGTTGAACGGCTTCTTCGAGATGTCCGGCTCCAAGCGCGGATATCTTTACATCACTTTGACCTCAATGGCATTTAGCGTTATTGTCATTCTCTTGATCTGGATGCGTAAACGCAGTCTTGAGATGAGCCGCGGTGAATTGGAATATTTGCAGCGTGAGCTTGATATTCGCAAAAAAGCGCTTGAGAATCTGGCTGCAGAGTTGACAACTCAGAAAGCCCGCAAGGCATGGCTCGAGAAAGAAGCGGACAGCTCCTACCAGAGAGCTTTGGTGTTGAAGCAATCGCTTGGCCGCTTGAAAGAAGCGCTGAGTCTGGCTTCAGCACAACAAAGTGGGGCTTCTATCTCTAACAATGGTCTTAGTTTTGCTGACGCTGATGGATTGTTCAGTGTTAGGTCTCAATCCAACCCGCCAAGCGCGCTGCTGGAAGAGATTGAGGAGTTAATTCCTGCTTTGACGAACAATGCTGTGACGCTGAAGTCGCAGGCTGGACTTTTGAACGACTACTGTTCTGTTCTAGAGCAACGCCAGGCAGAGATGAAATCTATTGTCGACCAAGCCTACTTTAGAACTAGCAAAATGGCTCAGTCCGTAGGGGCAGGCGAACTGATCGATATGACGCCATAGCGCCATCAGACCCGTGACCTCGATATCGACCTCACTATTGATACGTTTCGAGTCTTTAGACTTAACAGATCTTCAGTAGAGGAAACTTGTTTGGAGACCATGCTAAGCTAGTAGCGAGTGATTTTATAGCTCGCATTTTAAAGCGCGTTTCAACGCGGCGCTATTTCCAGTTTGCGTCACCGTATAAAGGCTCATACATTTGATGAAACCTGTTGCTGGTAAACGTTTCGCTCTGTCTCTGCAGTCAGTTCAGGAGGCAAGCAGTGAGCCCGTGTATCGACGCGGCGTCCAATACTATCGTCGAAAAAAGGTCCTCAAATACGACGAGGACGAAAGCGGCAAAAACATAGAAGCGCTCGTGATCGGATCGGAGCCACAGCCTTATAAGGTAACGGTGACGATTGAAGATCCAGAAAATTTCAAGGCTGTTTGTTCTTGTCCCTATTTTGAAGAGGTCTGTAAGCACTCGGTCGCGGTTCTGTTGACGCAGATAGCTCGGGCGAATCCGGGTGTACGGTTCGATCTGTCAGACAATGATAAAGGTCGTGACGGGGGAGCTCCAGCGGAGCGAGCACCGAAGGCAAAAGAGCTGCTCGACGATCCGAAAGCCCAGGGTGTGCAGCCAGAGCCAGCAGATTTCACACTCGGCCTTTTGGTTTTGGAAAAGCCGCTTGCGCTCATTGTTGGAACGGTGCCTGATGAACCGCAAGGCAAAGTCAACATTCTCAAAGTTCCGCCTGAAGTGTTGAACATATTCGAGCCTGGTTCGCGTATCTACAAACTGGCGAAATACCTCACCTCTTTGCCTCAGATAACCAAGGGACCCGCAGGTGGGCACAGAATTCCACGTGGTGATGAAGGCGTCGTACTTGGTCATTTGAGCCTCTGTGCGAAGCTGATTAATACAACAGACGGCAAGTCGATCACTTTCTCCTCGCAGTCGTTAAAACCGCTGGCGGTGCTTTCGGAAACTGAGAGTGGCGAATTGATGCTCAAGCTCGAGGCGCTAAACGCCGAAAACGAGTCGGTCAACCATCCTGTCTATTTCCTTGGACAGTCCAGCTGGGTACTGTCTGAGAACGTTCTTTACCCGATTGACCTGAGCGCCATTCACAAGCTGTTTCAATTTTTGGATGCCCACGGGCAGATGATTGTTAAGCTCGAAATAGTACCGAAGTTTCTGGCTGTCGATTTACCGATTCTGCAACGCCGAATGGAAGTGCGTCTTGATGAGAGTTCGGCGCCCTTCCCTATTGCCATTGTAGAGCCACCTAAGGTTGGCATCAAAATTGCGGAAAGAAAGATCCCCAGTCAGCAGACTGGAGCTGTCGGAACCGTTCCCACTCTGGAAGTCTCTCTGGGCTTTCGGTACGGCGACCTTCTGTTACCTTCTCGCGACGAAACGAGTGCTGTAGAATCCGAACTCTATACGCGCACCATATCTGATACCGGGCAGAGCGTGTGGGTTAAGCGGTTGTGGGAGCAAGAGAGCCAGGTGCGTCGTTTCTTGAGCAATCTGCAACCTCAGAGAACGGTCGCTGACCGCTTCTTTTTTGTAGAGGAGCCGGCTCTCGATGCACTTTTCTATTTGGGTTCGGAGCAGTGTGCCGAATGGGATGTCTCTGGATTTGATACGCTTAAGAACTACATCGTTCGCAAAGAGCCTTTGCGGTTAAAGGCGAAGCTTTCTTTAAAGAAAGACTCGTTCAAGTTTGATTTCGATCTGTTGGCCTTTTCTGAGAGCGATCCGATTCCTTTTGGACAGGTCGTTGAAGCGCTTTTCCGCAACCGCAGTTACGTTAAATTGGAGAATGGGCAATTCGTTCGCTTGAGTGCAACTGAACTGCTCAGCTTATTGAAGGCGATTGGCCAGAGCAAGGATACAAGTCGTCCCCTGTATCAGGCTTTGCCGATAGTCCATGCGCTTGAGACGCATGAAATTGAGATGGAATCGGATAAGGGCTTCAAGGAGTTCATGCACCGCATTCATAACTTCCGAGAATTAGAGCCGGTGCAACTGCCGGCCGATTTCAAAGGTGAGTTGCGTGAGTATCAAAAAGAAGGCACCAATTGGCTTTCATTCTTGCGCGAATACGGATTAGCGGGCATTCTTGCAGATGATATGGGTCTAGGTAAAACCGTTCAGACTCTGGCACTGCTTTTAGCACACCACAAAAAGCACAAGCGCTTGCCTTCACTGATCGTCGCACCAACATCTGTTGTCTACAACTGGTTGAGTGAAGCTGAACGCTTCACGCCGACACTTACGACTGCGCTTTTCCTCGGGCGCGATCGCGGCGAGCTGCTTGCGACGCTGCAAAAAGAGCACGGTAAAAAGCCAGATGTAGTCTTCACTACCTACGGTATCATTCGCCGCGACTACGAAACACTCAAGAATGTACAGTTCGAGTTTCTGGTTCTCGATGAAGCTCAAAACATCAAAAACCCTGAATCGGTTGGGGCTGTCGCAGCTAAGACACTAAAGTCTTTCCATCGCCTGGCACTCTCCGGAACGCCAGTGGAAAATAGACTGAAAGAGCTGTGGTCGTTGTTTGATTTCCTCATGCCAGATTTTCTTGGCACTCACAAAGATTTCAACGAGACATTCGAACGACCGATCGAAGCGGGACTCGATGGTGGTGTGGCTGGACAGAAGCTGCGCAAGATCGTCCATCCGTTTATTTTGCGCCGCCTGAAGAGTCAAGTTGAACGTGAATTGCCTGACCGCACCGACATTATTCAACTCTGCGAACTCGAAGACGATCAACGCTCGCTCTATCTGGATGTGCTCGACGAGTGCCGGCAGAAAGTGCTCAGCGAAATCAATACCAAAGGTATGCAGATCTCTGTGCTTGCTGCCTTGCTTCGGTTGCGGCAAGTCTGTTGTGATCCGCGCTTGCTGAAGAATCGCAACGGTCACGGAGCCGTGCCTGGCTCTGCCAAGCTCAACGCTTTGATCGCCATGATGGCGGAAATTGTGGACGAAGGACACAAGATTCTGGTTTTCAGCCAGTTCGTCGAGATGCTCACTTTAATTCGTGCCGAGTTGGAGAAGAGCGGTTACGATTACGAGTACCTAGATGGTCAAACGCCTGCTCCTCAGCGTCTTGAGAAAGTGAACCGGTTTAATAGCGATCCTAAGATTCCGATTTTCTTGATCAGTTTGAAGGCTGGCGGTACTGGTCTCAATTTGACCGGAGCAGATTATGTGATTCACTACGATCCCTGGTGGAATCCGGCAGTCGAAAATCAAGCCACAGACCGAGCTCATAGAATCGGGCAAACAAGGCATGTATTCAACTATAAGTTGATTACTCGCGGTACTGTGGAAGAAAAGATTCTTGCCTTGCAGAAGAAAAAGAAAGAGCTTGCCGACCTTGTGGTAGGCGGTGATGAGAGTGTGGCTAAAGAGCTGACCAAAGAAGACCTGGAGTTCCTGTTCTCATTCTAATCGTTGCTCTCTTTCACGTGACTGTGCCAATGCTTCTTTGGTGTTGAGCCAAGCGACGCATAGTCTGGATCGTCGATGGTGTAAACGTTCTCTCTATTCGGCTCCTCTGGCGTCAGTGAAATTTGTTTTGTCGCTTTTCGGAAGGCTTCGAAATCTTCTTTTTTTAACACGTCTGATTCAAAACAGCGAAGCTTTTTCAGATTGGTTGCCTTTGCCAACTTTAATAGACCGTCACGGCTAATCTTGGTTTTGGAAATATCCAGGTCGTTCAATTTGGGCAGTGCCATTAGTTCAGCAACTCCATCGTCGGTAATGATGGTGTTACAAATGTCTAGATGCTCGAGGTCTTTTAGCTCTCGGAGAAAACGTAGATCGCCATCAGCTAATCGAGTGCTGCTGAGAGAGAGCGTCTTCAGTTTTTTGTAGCGAACCAGCTCAGCAAAACCTTCTCTTGAAACTCCACTGTCCCATTTGAGTGAGAGAGTCAGTAAGCTTGTAGGTAGATGCTTTAAACATTTTGCACTCAGTTGCGTCTCAGCCGAGAGATCTAAATCTTGTAAGCGATTCAGCGTTTTTACGTATCGCGTGAACCCATCAGTCAGATGCCCCGTGTCGAGGTTTAGGGTCTTGATGTTCGGCATCTCTTTTAGTGGTTCTAAGACTTCATTGGAACAGCTTGCATCAGATAACGATAGGCTTCGCAGCTCGGTGATGCCGCGCAGACAATATAGTGCGTGGTCTGTCAGGCTGGTGTGCGCTAGAACTATGCCGTTAGGTTTCGCTCCGGCAGCGATCTCTTCACTGAGTTCGAGCTCTGATTGTGGACCCTTCTTGATCATCACTTTTTGTGTGTCGATCTCTAGCAAGTCGGTCTCGCCCAGCGGGCGTTCCTTGGTGTAGGCAGATGCTTCGTGCGTGTTACTTCGCGTGCGCGGCTTGGTTGCGTCGGTCGCTACCGCGACTTTCTTGATTAAATCGTCTAGGTTACTGTCAGATTGAGATTTCGCAGGTGCTACTCTTGGGCATAACTCGGTGAAACAAAAGGCGCCAAGTCCGCCGAGCAATGTTAGGCTGGCAACGCCAATCAGAATCGCATTCAATTTTCTCAAGGTCGTCCGATGTCGTGATGAGCTTCTTGATGCTTCCGGTTTTTGATTCGCGTTTTTTTGACGGCTCTCTGTGTTACTGGAACTTGTAATTGAAAAAACTTTGCGGGGATGTTCTCTCTGCTGCAGAATTTTTGATACGTTGTCTAATGCTGCGTCGAGCTCATTCATGGTTTGGAACCGCTTGCTAGGCTCTTTAACAAGCGCTTTCATCACTACATTCTCGAGGCACTCAGGAATGTGTCGACCTGGGCATCGTTCTTTTAAGCTCACGGGACGCTCTTCGACGTGCATGCGTAAGGTCTCGAACGGCGTATTGCCAGCAAGTGGCACCATTCCGGAAAGGGCTTCATACATGACGCAACCAAGGGAATAGATGTCCGACCTAGCATCGAGTTGGTTGCCGAGCGCTTGTTCAGGACTCATGTAGTAAGGGCTGCCAATCTCTTGATGTTCGGGAGTAGTTCGTGCAGTCATTTGTTGGGAGGGTCCGAGTGGCATCTGGAAGGCTTGCTTTCTCGCATTTAGGCCAACAGGAGTGGCTATCGCTTTAGCGATTCCGAAATCTGCTAAATACACAGTAGGATGAGAACTCTCCAAGTTGGACAAGAGAATATTGCTCGGCTTAATGTCGCAATGAATGATGCCTTTCGCGTGTGCATGCGCCATCCCCTGGCATATTTGCCTGAAAATGTGCATCGATTCGTCTATAGTCAACGTCGTGCGTTTTAGCAGGGCGTCTAGATCGCCGCCGTCTACAAAGTCCATAATCATAAAGGGCTGGCCGTTTTTGGCATGCCCGAAATCATAGACATGGATGATGTTTGGATGATCTAAAAGGCTGGCTAGCCTGGCCTCCTGCCTGAAAATTTCATCGTGTTCTTTGTCTTGCTGTTTTAAGAATTTGATCGCTACTAGTCGGTCGAGTGGCTGCTGCTTGCCTTTGAAAACCGTGCCCATGCCGCCAGTTCCAACGATTGAGAGAACTTGATAGCGATTAAATAACAGGCTTTCAATTCTGCGCACCTCTGCGAACACCGTGCCATCGTTTGGGCACACTGGTACGCTCGCCAAAAAGGATTGCTCGCAGCTAGCACAGTAGTTACCCTGAGAGCTCCATGAATGATCTAAATGCTCTCTCAGTGTGGGCCTCCATGTGACACTTAGCTCGGACGAATAGTCGTCTGCGCTTTTTTATAGGCGGATGAATGAGTCTGGCACCATTTGAACAGCCGCCCGGGGTGGCGTCTCTAAGACTCATTTCTATATGCTAGTTACCTTCCACAAAGATATACATTGGGAAACCTTGTGCCAACTAAAATTTCGGGTTTTGCTGATTAAAAGTTTTTATCGACTGTTACGCATAGTCTTCGCTTATTTTCGGTCGACTCTCGATTTAAGCAATGACAATTCTCGATGGTATTATATGCGGTGTCAATTTTCTCGAAGCTGTTTTTAATGGTCGGGTATGTCCGGTGCCACTGTTCCTTGCGTGAAGCCGTCTGTCTTCGTCATACTCGGATGAACAGTGCACCAGGCCATTTTCTGGGCAAATCTATCTACTTCTAAACGCCTGATATTTACATCGGTGATATCTAATTGCCTCAGCCGTGTCATCGGTGCTAGCTTGTCTAAACCGGGCGGGCTTATGAAAGTTCCACGCAGAGATAGCGTGGTCAGGTTCTTGAATTTTGGAATGATCGATAGGGTGTCGTCTGTGACGGCGCAATGATCGAGATTTAGCTCTGTCAAGTTCTTCAGTGCTGTCAATTTTGTCAGCGCACTATCGTTGACCAGAGAAGTATCTAATATCAATGTTTTCAACGGCTGTAGGTTGGCGATTGCCGAGACTTCGGCCGGAGGAATATAGTGATTCTTGGTCAGCGCGAGACTCTCAAGGCTCTTGGGCAGTTTATTGAGCCCATTGCCAGTCATCCGGTCGAGGTTGTCGAGTCGCAAAACTTTTAGATAGCGCAACTTGTCGATCGGTGCCAGCACGTTATCTGATACGTCGAGGTTTTGCAGCGTGAGCAGCTGCAGATTTGGCTGATTTGCGATTATTGCTGTGATAACTTCGTCAGTGAGCCTTGGTGCTTCGCTCGACCGACTGCTATCTTCAATAAGGACAAGATACGCCAGCTTCAATTTCTTCAGTGCTTTTACGCCGGCTTCTGAAATGCTGCAATTCTTCAAAATAATGCTTGTTGCTTTCGGATTTTGTGCCACAAAATCTTCGATCAAGGCATCACGACGATTGAGCAATAAGATAGGGCGTTGCACCTCAGGTAGGTTGTTGGACTCCTCGGCGTCGCTTCCCACGGTTTTCCCTGCTTTTGTCGGGTCGACTGAAAAGTCTGTGTCGAGCTTTGCCCGCTTGGCGATCTTTTGCTGCAGTTGAAGTTCGACGGTTGCTGCGTTTGTGCTCGGTTGCGCAGTGTTGACAAAGAAGAAAACCGTTCCGACCACAGCTGCTGTCAATAGAGCAGCACCGACACCGATTGCTAGTTTGAGATTGTTGCCCCTAAGAAGCGACGGACTCCGTTTTCCTTTCCCTTCAGGTGTGGCGCTCAACGCATCTTTGAGGTCTGCCATGCTCTGAAAACGCTTGCTTGGTTCTTTTTCCAGGCACTTCATCACAACGCGTTGCAAGTCGTCGGAAACAAAGTTTTTGGGGCATCGAGCAGAAAGAGGTGTGGCTTTCTCCGAACCGTGTTTCATAAGTGTTTCGAACGCCGTTTTGCCAGCGATTGGAACGGTCCCGGACAACGTTTCGTACATGATGCAACCGAGCGAATAGATATCTGACCGCTGGTCTACGTCTTTGTTTACCGTCTGCTCCGGACTCATGTAATACGGACTGCCAAAAATATCGCCGGTTTTCGTCAAGGCCTGAGTTTCGTTGTGCCCTTTGAGAAATTTTGCGATACCGAAATCGACGATTTTTACCTCCGGTAAACCGCTTAAGTTAGTCAACATGATGTTGCTTGGCTTCAAGTCTCTGTGCATGACGCCGGATGTATGAGCATGCTGCATAGCGTCAGCAACTTGCAAAAAGATCTGCAGTGCTTCGTACGGATGCAATTGTTTCTCAGTTTTTATCAAGGTACCAAGATCGGTGCCCTCGATAAAGTCCATCACCATATAGGGCTGTCCGTCTGTTGTCGCGCCGAAGTCGTAAACTTGAATAATGTTGTGATGTTTGAGAAGGCTCGCGGTCTTCGCTTCTTGTTTGAACCGGGCAAATGTTGAAGCAGTTGAATCCTGCGTTTTCAACATTTTTATGGCAACTACTTTGTTGAGCGATTTTTGCACGCCTTTATAGATCGTGCCCATGCCACCAGATGCGATGACCGAGAGAATTCGATAGCGTCCCTCGAATAAAAGTTCGGCCGAGCCGAAACCGTCGAGTGCTGTGCCGTCCCTGGGGCACTGCATCACGTCTGCATTCACTATCATGTGACAGATTGGGCAGATGCGACTATCTGATGTCAGCTTTTGCTGACCATCGTCAGTAAACTCGTTCTGTCTTGAATCGGCCACCATGCACGATACCTGCCCAATTTTGGCACGCTAGCAGGCGCAAAAAAAAGCGCTCATCTAAAGTAGCACGATTCAACTTGCAATCAACCTATTCGGGGTACGTGAGGCGTGACATTTTCCATTCCTCCGTGTCCTTTGTTTTCGGAGGAGCCCTGCGACCGTAAATTGTTCAGACTGGCTTGAGAATCTGCATGTCCCTGAGCGGCGGCCATCTCCCAGTAGAGCGCTGCCTTGTGCTGGTTTGGTGCTACTCCCAATCCGCTGTGGTAGATGGTGCCCAGTCGTGCCTGCGCCGGCGCATTGCCATAATCGGCTGCTTCTTCCAAGCGGGCCATGAATAAGGACTGATCTTGCGCCTGGTCTGCTTGCTGGAAAAGCAACTCTCCCAATATCCTTCGTGCTTCGGGATCGCCGCTGGCGGCAGCATCTCGCCGCAGTTGTAGAGCCCTTTGTGGATTTCTCGCTACCCCGTCACCTGTGTCGTACATGCGAGCGAGTTCGTTGATAGCCGGGCTGTAGCCTTGATTGATCGCTTCATTCAGCCAGTGTAGCGCGGCGTTTGTGTTAACTGGTCCAAGCTCGCCGCGCAGAATGAGCTTTGCCAGTTCAAACTGCGCCAGTGCCTGTCCGTGTTCTCCCGCTCGCTGAAACCATCCTGCTGCTGCTATTGGATCACGCGCGCAGCCTAGTCCCTCAAGGTGCATGATGCCTAAATTCAGTTCTGCTAAAGCAAAACCCTGTTCGGCAGCCATTTCAAACCAGCGAATCGCCTCGCCATAATTGTCTGGCAGGGTCGTCAATTCGCGAAATATTCCAGCGACGATAGTCTGTGCCAGCGCATGACCGCTCAGTGCGAGTGGTTTCAACAGGTCGAGGGCGGCGTAGTAGTTATTCTCTTCCTCAAGAATACGTGTCGCTTCCTGAATTACTTGCCTGGGGTCGTCCTTATTTACAGGATGCAGCAGATTGTCGACGAATTGCAGAATGAGATTTTTCATGCTTGTCAGTATAAGTACTGAGGCCCAGATTTTGTGCGAATGTCCATTTATTGCAATATTTGGCAAAGATTGAGACAAGCCAAGGACCGAGGAGCAGCACCAGCATTAGTCTTAAAAAATGCACAGTTAGCACAATAGTTGCGTCGGCATGCAATTCTGAGGCCATGACTGCTATTGAGTCCAGTCCGCCGGGAGTGGCTGCCAGATATGAGCTGAGGGCGTTGATCGGCATCATGTAAACGAAGAGTAATGCCAACAAAATAGAGGCGACCATCAGGCTTATAGTCGTGGAAAGGAGCGGTTTGTATAGCTTCTTCAGCTGCTCTAATGTGGAGTTGTCGAAACGAGCACCGATCATCATGCCCATGGTCGCGTAGGAGAAAGCCAGAACCGGTGCCGGCCAGGCGATGGGATGGCCGCACGCCGCCAGCGCCAAAGCGATGAGCATCGGAGCGATTAAAGTTCCGGCTGGCATTTTTGAGATGGTTCCAATCCAGCCACCTATGAGGGCTACAGCTGCACAAAGGGCGAAATTGTCCAAAGTCATCGCCGGCAACTCGCGTATTGGCTCTGCTGTAGCGGCATGAACGGCGGTGAAATGGAACTTACTGATGAACTCTCCTGCCGCATGTGAAATTAGCGAGACCGACAAAATTATGATCAATAGGCGAACATACTGAATGACCGAGACGAGTCTGGGGTCAGCTCCAAAAGACTCGCTGATAGCCGTCATTTCACCGGCCCCGCCCGGCAAGCTACCGAGCATCGCGGTTGCCGGGTGAATCTTGCCGACCATCATTAAGTAAAAAGCGTTTGCGATCGTGAAGAGCATCATCAAAACAACGACTAGAGTGACTGGAAGCCAGTGCTGCGCCAGCACTTGAAGCGAAGAAGGCGAGAAAGTGCCGGATAGACTTATGCCTATAACTGCTTGTATTAGCAGATAGACGTTGCGATGAAGCTTGACTGAGCTCCAATCATGCATGGCGAAAAAAGCGGAGACGACCATGGAGCCGATTAGCCAGCTCGCCGGCAGGTGTGTGGCGGCACAGGCGGAACCGGCTAGAAATATCGCTGCAAGCAGTGTCAATTTGGAAAGCACAGGCGTCCTCCTCTGGGTGAACTC
The DNA here is from genome assembly GCA_036702975.1 of Oculatellaceae cyanobacterium. Lineage (GTDB taxonomy): Bacteria > Cyanobacteriota > Vampirovibrionia > Obscuribacterales > Obscuribacteraceae > DATNPX01. Next base: position 33,397 of record DATNPX010000050.1, on the reverse strand, counting down.
TTGCCTGAGTTAAATCTACGCGATATGCTGATATATGGTCAATCTTGATTCTAAAATCAATGTATCTGATTGAGAAGTTGGAAATACCCGGGTTGCCTTTGAAGAAAAATGCGGAAAAACGTACTCACCTGACGGCAACAGAAGCCGCTCAGCACCTAGGCGTGACCGAAGCGACACTATACGCCTATGTCAGTAGAGGCTTGATCCGGTCGGAAGGCGGTGATGGCTCGAAGCGCACGCGCAAATATAGTGCTGAGGACGTTTTCCGCTTGAGTGAGCGCAAAGAGTTGCGCAAAAATCCTGACAAGGTAGCTGAAAATGCATTGTCCTGGGGCGCACCAATTCTTGACTCCGCCATTACGTTGATAACCGAAGGGCATCTCTTCTATCGCGGCTACGACGCTGTTGAGCTTGCCCAGACGAGATCGTTCGAAGATGTCATATCGCTTCTATGGACGGGTTACTTCCCTGAACGCAGTGCCCAATCTCCTGTTACTTTGCCAAATATAGAAGAGCTTTTGCCAACCCCATCGTCGGAGCTGATTCCGCTCGATATCTTCGGAAAGGCTCAACAGTTGTTGCCTTTGCTTGCCGGTAGTGAGATTACAATGCATGATCTGCGTCCAAAAGCGGTGGCATTTTCGGCGAGGAAGATCATGCAGCTACTCGTTCAACTGGCCGCTGGTCTTGCGGAAGATAAGACACCGAGCAGCATCAGCGAGACTCTAATGCGCAGTTGGGCGCCGACGGTTCCAGCGGCTGCTCGTCTTTTCGATGCAGCGCTTGTGCTCAGCGCCGACCACGAACTCGATCCTTCGACCTTTACTGCGCGTTGTGTTGCCTCCACGCGTTCGCATCCGTGTGCTGTTGTTAGTGCCTGCCTTTCTGCACTGCAAGGGCACGTCTATCGCGAAAAGTATTTTCAATGCGAAAAGTTTCTAGCCGATGTTTATCGGTACGGCAACGCTCGCGAGGCGGTTGCTTCCTGGTTGCGAGAGGGTCTGTCTATTCCTTGTTTCGGGCATCCGCTTTATCCAAGTGGTGATCCTCGTGCAAAATTTTTGCTCGAGCTCCTGGCTGCCAGTGGCGAACCGACCGAGAAGCTTTCATTGATCTTTTCTGTCGTTGATGAAGTGGCGCAAGTACTTGGCGAACGCCCGAATTTGGAGATTGGACTGATCGGGATCGCGACGAAGCTAAATCTTGAACTAACCATTGTGCGCACCCTTTTTATGATCGGACGCAGTGCAGGCTGGATGGCGCATGCCATCGAACAATATCAAGTGCGCGAGTTTTTCCGCCCGCGTGCGCGATATGTCGGAGAGCCGCCAAGACGATAAGGTTCTACTGCAGCTCGTTGCCGGTAAAGAGGTCCATTACCTTTGCTGTAGCGTTTGTTCGCGGCTTATTCTGCTCCATTCGGGTTTTAGCAACTCTAAACGCTTTTTGACCGCTGCGCTCGGCCAAGGCGAAATCTAGATTTTGTTTCGCTTTGGGAAACTCTTTGTCCAGCGCCAACGTACGCTCATAGTCTGCAATAGCCAACTCAATGCGACCAATCTTGTGATAGGCGAGGGCGCGGCTGAAAAATGCGGCCGCATCTTGACCGTCTAGTTCGATTGCGCGTGTGAAGTCGGAGATGGTTTCATTGAATCGCCCAAGTTCATCATTGGCCACGCCGCGGCAGATGTAGTTGGCGGCATCTTGCGGATTTAAGTTAATGGCCATTGTGAAATCGGCAATTGCTTTGTGAAACTCCCCGAGGTCGCAGAGTGCAGATCCCCTTTGAGTGAAAGCTACAGCCAGATTGGGCACCATCGAAATTGCCAGAGTGCAGTCTTCTATTACTTTTCGGAACTCGTGCATGCCTGAATGTACATGAGCTCTGTACATGACCGCCCAGGCGTCGGCGGCGTCTATCGCCAGTGCACGGGCGCAGTCGCTCAGCGCCTCAGCGGGATTGCCCGTGTGGTGATGGAGATGTGCGCGGTGATGAAGAGCTGGGAGATAATCCGGATCTTCTGCCAACGATTTGTTCAAGAAGACAAAGGCATCTTCGTGATGACCATCATGCAGGAGGCAGAGTGCATAGTCGAGATAGTCTTGGGCTTTTGACGAATAAGTCATAGCGGAATCAACCTGAGAGCAAATCTAAGAATGTATGCCCTTTGTCACCTATATCCTACAGCTTACAAAAATTGCAACGTCACCGACTATAAGATTGCTAAACAAAGTATATACGAATAGGAGTACCAATATAACAAATGGACTCAGCGGTCCGAATCCACCGAATTGACTAATTTTTACTGGGTTATCGGTGGTCTGGAAAAGTTGCTCCTGCCGAATAGGATGTTCAGGTATAAGAACATCACCTAAACTAGCCATGTACAACTTGGAGCTTATGCGCTGCCACTTTTTCCAGCCACAAAGCTAGCTCGCATCGTGTCACAGAAGCCCGAAGTTGTGATTCGAGAGGAGCGCTGTGTGCCTCAAGACTCTCGCCGGTTCTCTCCATGCAGTCAGCCATGTCGGCTATCGTCAGCGTTTTTTGACCGTTCAATAAAGTAGAATCCGATTTGCCGAAATAACCGTGCTTGACTGCCGCCTGCAAACAATTTTCGAAGTCGTCGTTTTCTCTCTTTGCTGCTTTCCAGTCATAGAGGGTGTTTAGAGCGATAAGCAAATCGCTCACAGTTGCGGGCTCATCAGGTTGAAAGTGCAGGCTTTGGCTGCTTTTCTCCAGTAGTCCGTTGAGCACACAAAACTGGACCGCTTTAAACGCTGGATGATCGGTCGGCACATCGTCAAACCATATGAGTGGCGCGCCCCCACTAAGTAAATCTAATTGCACTGCAAGCAAGTGTTTGTCGTGCCCCAGAACGCGTTCAGGAGTCAGGTTGTGTTTGACACAATAAGCTGCTACAGCTGCCTGTGCCTCTCCGATGGCCCATTCCACCGGATGCAGTCGATAAGCACCGTTTGTAATGTGCGTCACCCCGATGTTTTTGCATGCGGGAATAATACGCCCGCCGATTTCAGGAACGAGACTACTCATCGGAATTTGAAATGGCTTGGTCGCCTGTCCAGCCCCAGGAATCTCTTGCTTGCCGTGTATATCCACTGGATAAAGCCCGATTCCCAGGCTGTCTGCGCAGTTCTTTGCGCGCGAGCCTGAATTGGCTTTTGCCACGACATCGTTTTCAACAATTGTTTCCTTTGCCACGACTCGTCGTGATTCTCTGATGTATGGATATTTTGACAGTCCGTCAGTGGAGCCGAGTACATCAGTCCTCAGCAACAATTCCGGGTATCCCTGTCCACCATCATCGCGTGGTGCCATCGTTTGCAACCAATAGAGAAATCCGATACTGCAAGCTTTGGCAAGCGCGAGCCGCTCTGCCTCCACATACGGTGTCTGGTCGATTATGTTGTAACCTCTAAGGTCGTTGCTGTCCCAATTGATCATAGCGACGTCAAATGGGTACATCGGGTCGTCAAAGTTTTCGCGTGCTATTAGTCTCCGATAAGTCCAGAATGGCAAAACTTCGCGGTTGCCTTCCTCTGCCAGAACGGCGTTTTCAAACATTTTGTAGCCGTCGAAGGAGAATTTCTTTGCCTCGTTAAACCGGTCGAACTCCTTCGGTTTGTCGATTGTATTTGTTGTGCCAGGCCGAAAATCGATGACGAAAGGATAAACGATGTCCTGCACATTTTCTTTGTCACCCTTTTCGGGCGCATGAGCTTCTCCGGTATCGGAACGACTGTCTGATCCCAATCTGTATGGAATGCCAGCTAACGGAAGCAGGTCTCCGAGCTCGGTGGCATCAAGGCACAACTTGGTTTTGAACGAGGTGAATTTTCCGTCGTCTAGATTGACCGTATGCACTTCCACTGATGATTTGGAGCTTTTTGCATCGACTGCAACGACTTTGGTGCGCTTGAATATGTATAAGGCACCACGATTGATGGCATCATTCAGCCGAGAGTCTATTACCTGAAGAGCGAACTTGGGCTCGAATGCCAGATAGGTTACCCACGATGTGCCAGGATTTAGATATTGTTGCGCGCTTCCGGTTTCAGAGAGTCGAAAACGTTTGTAGATGGAGCGAATATCAGAGCGGAGAGATTGATAGCTGCGGCAGGCTCCGCAAGTCTCGATGAGATAGTTTTCGTCCAACGCACAGACACCCTGGGCCGTCATCTGTCCGCCAAGCCAGTCGGTCTCTTCAGTTAGGCACACTTTCAGTTGAGGGTGTGCTTGGCTCAATTTGATTGCTGCTGCTGTGCCGCCTATGCCACCGCCGGCGATGAGGATATCGCATTCGACGGTTTTTTCCGGGCGCTCGTATTTGAAAGTCTTGACTGCAGCATGCGGATTGTCTATCGTGACCGCTTGCACATCCAGAACCTCAAACACTCTTGTATTCATTCTGTTGTTTTTCCTCGCTTGTTTAGAGTTGGTACGAGCGGTCGCAGGGTGTGATGCAATAAACAGGAGCATGAGAGTGGCAATCACTGTCCAGTAAATACGGGGCCGCTTCCAAATATGTGAAGTTTTAGATGCACAATTTGTGCTGTTTTGAAAGAACACCAACCACCAAACGCAACTCCGAATGCAAATTATTAGCACAATTCGCGGTAACATCTCTCTTGAGATTTACAGCCGTTATTATCCGGCAATCGAACTCTTAACACAATTCATGAGGTCTTCAATGCCTGAATCTATGAGTGAACTTGGTGCTCCACAAAATGTCATCGACCGTGCCAAGAAGATCAAACTGATCCTGATGGATGTCGACGGTACATTTACGGATGGTCGAGTTTTCTATTTTCCAGACGCAAACGGAAAGATGACTGAGTTCAAGGCATTTTCTTCCCATGATGGGTTAGCCGCTCATTTCTGCACTGCAGTAGGCATAAAGACTGGCTTTATTAGCGGTCTCAAGTCGCCTGCGGTTGAAGAGCGTGCACGCATCCTCAATATCACGTATGTAAAACAAGGTCATCTGGAAAAAGACAAAGTTTTCGATGAAGTACTAGCTGATGCTAAGCTAACACCTGACCAAGTTGCATTTATCGGCGATGATTTCACCGACCTGTCTCTCATCATGCGCTCGGGGTTAGGTTGTGCTGTGTCCGATGCCAGAAAAGAGGTTCGCCTAAACGCTGATTACGTCACGCAAGCCTCGGGTGGACAAGGCGCTTTTCGTGAAGTCGTTGAGCTGATTTTAAAAAGTCAGTCGCTATGGAAAACCATACTCGAAAAGTACAAAGTGCCGCAACATAAGTCCTCGATTGGGTTTTAACGTATCTTAGTTCCTTTGCCGTTCTTCTGGTGCGCATGAGAACGCATGAGTATGATTGGATATACTGGGGATGTCAGCGGTTTTCGTTTGACTCAGTAGCTCAACATAAGCATGAAAAATCAGATGGACGACATGAAAGATGGATCGGCGGTGCATTATCCGGCCCGTTACTGGCACGAAATTGATGATGGGCAAAGAATATATTGTGACCTTTGTCCTCGCGCGTGCAAATTGAAAGATGGTGACCGCGGCTTTTGCTTCGTGCGCAGAAACGAAGGCAATAAGATGGTGCTCACGACATATGGACTCAGCACCGGATTTTGTATTGATCCAATTGAGAAGAAACCGCTCAATCACTTCTTGCCTGGCACTAGCGTATTGTCGTTTGGCACGGCCGGCTGCAATCTAGGCTGCCAGTTCTGTCAGAACTGGTCGATCAGCAAATCAAGAGAGATAGAACTATTGAGCGAAAAAGCCGGTCCGGAAGATATCGCTCGCGCCGCTCAACGGCTAGGATGCAGAAGCGTTGCCTTCACTTACAACGATCCGGTTATCTGGGCTGAATACGCAATCGATGTGGCAAAAGCTTGTCACAAAGTCGGTTTGAAGACCGTTGCCGTCACGGCAGGATACATAACACCCGAGGTCAGACCGGAATTCTATTCTGTGATGGATGCAGCAAATGTAGACTTGAAGGCATTTTCTCAACTGTTTTATGAAAAGACGACGCTTGCCAATCTGGCTCCAGTCTTAGATACATTGCGCTGGCTCAAGCACGAAAGCAATGTCTGGTTCGAAATAACCAATTTGATGATTCCCGGGCACAACGATTCTGTCGAAGAGGTAGAGCAGATGGTCCAGTGGATAAGCTCCAATCTTGGACTGGATGTTCCGTTGCACTTTACAGCCTTTCATCCAGACTTTCGCATGACCGATATTCCGCCTACTCCTCCATCGACTCTGACGCGTGCACGCGATCAGGCGCTTGCTGCGGGTCTCAAGTACGTCTACACCGGCAACGTCAATGATAAGTCCAGGCAGAGCACTTATTGCCCCTCCTGTTCTAAGTGTGTGATCGAAAGGAATTGGTATGAGCTTGGAAAATATGGCATTAGCGATAGCAAATGCAACAGTTGTCAAACGCCTGTGGCTGGAATTTTTGAGGACACTAAAGGAGATTGGGGACGGCGCCGCCTACCTGTTGTAATATCAAACAGTTAAACGGCAGAGCTATGTCGTCTTGCCGTGAGCTTCTGGGCATTAATTTAAAGAGCGATCCGGTCAAGAAAGGGGAATTTATGAGCGGACTGGCAAAAGGCGCGAAATTTATTCGCCTCTTATTATTTGCTGTCGTTTTTTCGATGTGTTCGCTTATCCCAGGGTTTGCCGAACCGCAAGAACCTGTCCGGACAACTAGCGCTAGCTTGCCAAAAGGAGATGCAAAGCTTTCTGCTTCGGCACCGATAATGAGCACCGAGCAGCGAATCAAGTTCTACTTGACCTGGGGCGGCGCGTTTGTTTTCGTTTTCGTTTTAGTCCTAGTTCTTGTTTTGTGGATCTTCCTCAACACGCGTAAAGAGATCGAAGAAGAAGAAGAGGAAGATGAAGATGAGGACGGTGCACCACCGACAACGCCTTCCACTGAACAGCAAAAGCCGGATACAGTCTCCCCAGCCCTAGAAACCGATACACAATCTGAGTCTGAAGCGGCCAAAACGGAAGAGCCAATCAAATCTGAAGAACCGGCAAAAGTGGAAGAAGTAAAAGCTGAGGGTGAGGCTCCTGCTTCCAAAGAGGCTTAGCGAGGCGCCATGGGGCTACACATTGTTCAGGACAACTTTATTCTCGAGCGAATCCTCTTGTTCATCGTGGGCTCGGTTTTTCTTGTCGGTGGCTTAATTTTTTGCAAGCAGTCGCTCGATGCAGCAAAGAACATTTATGAATGCGTTCTTTTTGCACTGCTGGGCTTTATGGCCGGTATGCTATTCATTTGCTGGTCCTTAGGGGGACCGCCGGAGTAGCCTGAATGGGGACGAAACAATGAATATCAAAAGTGCGGCGATGGTTTTGGCAATACTAACTGGGGCGCTTGCCTTTACTGCACCCACCGTTGCGGTGGCAAAAGATAAGGAAGATGGCAAGTCCGGACGTGCGGGCAATTGGCGTTCGAATGCTCAAGGTGCTCCATCGATAAAAGATTGTCGTAAGAGAGTCGAAGCAAATCCAAATGATGCGGATGCTCAAAGCGACCTTGGTTGGGCCTTACGCCAAAATGGTCAGCTGAAAGACGCCGAAGCTTGTCTACGCAAAGCACTTTCGTTAAACAATAAGTTGGCCTACGCTCACTCCAACCTCAGTGTTGTTCTGCTGGACGAAGGTCAAAAGGAAGAAGCTTTGACCGAGGCGAAGCAAGCAGCGCTTAGCGACAGTAAGCAACCGATCTATCACGTTGTTTATGGCAATGCTTTGCTCGCCAACAACGATCCTAAAACAGCTATTGAAGAATACAAATTTGCCATCGGTCAGCGCAAAGATTACGAGAATGCCTACTATAATTTGGCTCGTGCGCTGCGCCAAGACGGACAGACTCTGGAAGCCAAAGTGGCATTGAGTCAGGCGCTCGATCTTGATCCTGAAGACGTTCGCGTATTGAAGATGCTCGATGAATTGAGCGGTGAGGGCACTGTGCCAGGACCGGGTTCTTCGACGAAAGCAAAAACTAAAACAAAATAGTCGAAGTCCAGATTTTCGTGGCTGGTTTGGGTTTATAGGACGGTGAAGTCGGAACTTCGCATATATCGTTTCGTCTACTTATTCGTCTATCGGTGGAAAGAAATCGGACTCGTATTAAAGTCGTATTTATAAAGCCTTCAACAATGGTTTCGGCAAAGAGTTGATTTCAACGTTGCCCTAAACAAAGGGTTTATAAACGGATTGAAAGTGAAAACATACTGAATAAATTCGGAAGTAAATCCTATGGAAATGCGCGAAAAGACAGTGGTCTACATTAATTGCTTAAGAAAGAATGGATTAGTCGGCACTCAATGCCATCCATCCGATAGTGTTGTTAATGACGACTGTGATGAGTCTCGAAAAGTTATGGCTACCGTTGAACTGATCAAACCAATTAAGCCCCAGACAGAACTTGAGAGCGTTAACGCGCCGGAGACTTCTGCTGCCTGCGGAGTCAACCTCGAGTTGATTCCGGTTAAGAAGAAGATTCGCATCCGCGAGTGCGCTGACCTGCGTCACTGGTGGGATGAAGAAACAGTACCAACAGACTCTGAAGAGTGCGCTTAGTTTAGTTCGCCGTTCAAAATCTATTGTTGTGCACCGTGTGCAGTGCCATTCCGCTTATTGTGCTGCTCAGGCACAGCGCGCTATTGTTGCCGTTCAGGCGGCGAAAGCAGCAGTGGCCCTGATTGCTCTGGCAGTTTCACTGGACTGCCGTCGATGCTAGCCCCCCAGATAAGAAAAAATCGTTCTGTGTTGTGCAGTATAGTGATTGTGCCTGCTGGCGCACGCCATTTCTCCATTGCTTCGCGATTGTAGAGCGGCAATTGCAGTGAGGAAAGCGACAGGTCGACTCTTATCTTCACCGCAGTCGGTGTCACCTGAACTGGTGTCGGGGGCGGTGCCATTTTTATGAACCGCCAGCTGTCATCATCAGCATTTTTTTGTCGTGTGACGTCATCAGGTCTGCTTACTTCTTTCCCTTGCCCTTCCTGGAGAAGGGGCTGTCTGTATTGTGCCTTGTAGGACCTCGCTGCCAGATTGCCTTCGAACTCGCTATAGGAGTTGGCACCAGCCAGAGCACTGAGGCTTGCCTCTAATTGCTCGCTCTCTGCTCCCTCTTCGGGCAACCTTCCCATACGCGCTTGCCAGCGGACCAACGCCCGCTCAACTGTATGCATCTTCTGAGTAAGCATCCGGTCGCAATCGGCTGACTGTATCCTTGCCTGGCGAAAATTTTCATAAGCAGCGGTAACAGATTGCTTCCCGGTGGCTACAACCGGGAAGCAATACACTATGCTGCACATTAGTGCGGCTGTACTTATTATGCAAAGAAGATGCGAACGAATAAATACCGAGCTTTTGAATTTTTCAACGTATGCGATACATTCAATCGCATATGCATTAGCGATTAAAATGACAGAGCTAGTGTCCGGCTTTCGACTGTTCGATTTCGTCGAGTTCGCTGAGCCATTGTCCAGGCAATTCAACAGTATTTTTGCCTTCCAGAATAGCTGATTCTTTCAAGTCCCAGAGTCTATCAAAGTTCGGATCATCTTTGATAAATCCATGTTTGCCTTTGCCGTGTAAATGAACGAATGCGTTGTTTAGCCGCTGCTTCAACGCTGCCGTTTCTATAGTAATCATTTTCTTTTCGCTATTCTGCGTACTCGCCATATATACATCTCCGTAGCCTGTAGATTGAATATGCCCCGCGTTTTCGGACGCTATGCATCATTTTGGTTGTCAGTATGTGTTTCGCCCTACTTTTTATCAATTCTCATTTGTCTATTCACTAAGGGACATGTTTGTGACCGCAGATTCGTGACAAGTGTTCCCTGCTTTGCATAATTCGCTGGCAATGCGTCTCTTGCATGTTCTTTGCGAGGGAATTTGATAGGCGTTTTTACTATCGACTTGTCTGGTTATTGCAGCTAGTGTGCGTGTGCGGCATGGGCAGTTTCATTGGCATGCTGCGTTATCAATTGTTGGGATATTGTGGGCGGTACCGGCGCCAGGTGGTCGAACTTCCAGGTGTAGGTTCCAAGACCCTGGGTCAACGTGCGCAGTTCAATTATGTAGTCCCAGAGTTCTGCCCGCGGCACATGTGCTATAACCTCATCCCAACCGGAGCGTGTCGGATGTGGCCCGTAACCGAGAATTTGGCCTCGCAATCCGTTCATCTGACCCAAAACCCCAGAGGTATATGATTTCGGAACCAAGATTTTTACTTCTGCTACTGGTTCCAAAATAATAGGATTAGCTTTGCTAAGACCTTCACGGATAGCCATGATCGCCGCCATTCGGAATGACATTTCATCGCTATCTACATCGTGATAGGAACCATCGAAAAGATTTACCGACACATCGACGACTGGAAAACCAGCTAGAGATCCGCGTCCGAGCGCCTCGGTAACACCTTTTTCCACGCCGGGAATGTATTGTCTGGGAACGGCACCACCGACGATCGACTCTGAAAATTTCGAGCCTGAGCCTCGCTCCAAGGGTTCAATTTTGAAATAAACTTCGCCGAACTGTCCGCGTCCCCCGGTCTGCTTCTTGTGGCGTCCGTGCGCTTCTTGTTTGGTTTGAATCGTCTCTTTGTAAGCGATTGATGGCCGTTTCGATTCTAATTCGATGTGATATTTGCGTTCTAATCTTTGCCTCGCCAGAGTGAGATGTACTTCTCCCTGGCCGTAGAGACAAAATTCGTGGGTATCGGGATCTCGGTCGACCTTCAAAACTGGATCTTCCTCCACGATCTTGTGCAGCAATGTCGAGAGTTTTGCTTCGTCATTGCGATTTTTCGGTGCGATTGCCAGTGAATAAAGTGGTGGCGGTTGTGGTGGCGCTGGCATGACCGTGTTCTCTTTCTCTGTACAAATTGTATGACCGCTGGTTGGTGTTTCTAGCCTGGCGATGGCAACGATGGAACCGGGCCCTGCCGTAGGCATAGTCTCGTTCTTCTTTCCCATCAACCAGTAAAGACCGCCGACACGTTCTTTGGTGCCATCAATAGTGGTGTCGTGAAATTGGCTGTCAGCTGTGACTGTTCCGCTGAAAATTCGAGTCAGGGAGAGCTTCCCCGACTGAGGATGAATATAAGTTTTTATCACCTGAGCAATGACAGGTCCGTCATTTTTCGGAATGACGGCCTTGCCGTTGATATCTCTGTATTCGCGTTCAGCGGGAGATGGGCAAAGAGAGATTATGGTGTCTAGTAGGGAGAATACACCAGCGTCTGTGTGTGCTGCGCCGATTAAAATCGGAACGAAAGTGCCGATTTTAACCGCCTGTTTGAGGTCTTTTTCGAGTGCATCGAGAGGCGGCTCCTGTCCTTCTAAAACCATCTCCAGAAGAAGATCATCGGTGTCTGCCAGGCTTTCTATCAGCTTCTCCCTCGCTTCGTTGAGTTCGTCAGCAAGCTCTGTCGGCACTGGTGCCGAAACTGGCTTGCCGTGCTCGCCGTAGGTGTAGGCCTCTTTTCTCAGCACATCGACATAGCCTTTGAGATGCGAACCACTGCCTATAGGATACTGCAAAGGCGCCAGCGGGCGTGGTGTCTTCGTTCCAGGCATATCTTTCAGTGCCGACAGCGTCTCGGCAAATGCCACATCGGGCTTGTCCATTTTGTTCACGAACACCAGGCGTGATATGCCAATCTCTTCCGTGAAATTGAGAAGAGTGTCCATCTGAATGAGCTTGTGTGGATCTGGTTCGACCACGAATACGGCTACATCGGCGCCCATTAAGGCTAGTTTTGCTTCTTCGGAAAAGTCTACAAAACCTGGACAGTCAAGGATATTGAATAGAACATCGTTATAAGTGGTCCGTGCCGCTGACACTTGCGTGGAGATCTGCCTGGCGATTGCTTCAGGCTCGAAGTCTGTCGTCATTGTGCCGTCTGCTATTTTGCCTCGCCTGGAGATCGCACCAGTGAGGTGAAGCAAAGATTCTACAAGGCTTGTTTTGCCGCTTCTGTTGATACCAATGAATGCCACATTTCGAATAGAGGACGCGTTAGTCACTGCTCTTCTCCTTTTGTTGGCAAGAGGCGATACAGATGATGTTTGAAGTTATGCAACAGACTATCGAATATGCTTAATATTCATCAAGCAGTTTTTGTCGAATTAATCCGCCTGCTCATACCTTTACATTACAAGGTAAAAGCTATTTTGGGTTGCAAAGATGGAAAATTAGTAGCCGCTCTGCTTGCTGCGGTCGTCTTCGGTTTGACCGTTTGTATCGTAGAGCTTGTCTTTATCTTTCAAACCGAGCTTGCCTCCGAACAGCTTGCCGAAGTGAGCTGAAGCTCTTGGGATGAAAGGAAATTGATAACCCCTAGTCTTGCTGAAGGTAATAGCCGGAGGTGCTCCCAGTTTGTTTCCAGTTAGCAGATCGTTCAAGGTTTGTGTGCCCGAGAAGCCGATGAAATCAATGCCGGCAGCGATGGAAAGAACCATAATGCAGAAAAAGATTGGTCCGAAGACAACGTGAACCCACATCGCTTCTTTCCATTTCACAAGAGAATTCTTGCCAGGCGGCAGATGTGTGAGGAACGGGGAGACGATGGTGAAGGGCAAGAAACCGTACCAGACCAGCATTCTTCCCTTGATCAAAGCGTTCCAAGTTTTCCAACCAAACGACGCTCCAACAATAATTAGCAGCACACCAAAGGCGATTGATTGAGGCATCGGCAGTTCTGGCATTTGTACAACCTGCGGGGCAAAAATTTTGTAGTAACAATACTAGATATAACAGTACAAGAGTAAGTCTACACTTTGAACTTGAAAGACGCTACATACTGCCAGTTAAGCTCACAGGCTAGAATATGGTATCGATCTTTTCTGGATATATTTGGAGATTCAAAAATTGAAGACGGCGGCTTTGAAACGTGACCGCGGTTGCGGCACATTATCTAACGCGGATGTCGGGCAAGACGTCTGCGTGGGCGGTTGGGTGCATGTCAGTCGAGACCTTGGCGGCTTGATATTCATCGAATTGCGCGACACGACTGGGCGTATTCAAATAGCTGCCGACCCTAATCGCAATCCGGATGCGCACAAACTATTGACGACTGTAAAGGCTGAATATGTCGTGGTTGTCAAAGGAAAGGTGACTCAACGACCTGCCGGTTCCGAGAATAAAGATGCAGCGACTGGAACCGTGGAGATCTACCCGGACGTTGTCGAAATCCTAAACACGTGCAGGACTCTACCTTTTCAGATAGAGCAGGCAGTACAAGTTGATGAAGCTCTCAGGTTGAAATATCGCTATCTCGACTTGCGTCGAACTGACATGCATCGCAATTTGCTGCTTCGACACAGTATCTCCCGGGCGATCAGACGCGAGCTCGATGACAACGATTTCGTTGAAGTGGAAACTCCGATTTTGACCAAAGCGACTCCAGAAGGGGCTCGCGATTTTCTTGTTCCGAGCCGACTGAATCCTGGAGACTGGTATGCGCTGCCTCAATCGCCGCAGTTGTTTAAACAAACACTGATGATTAGCGGCATCGAACGCTATTATCAGATCGCTCGCTGCTTCCGTGACGAAGACCTGCGCGCCGACCGTCAACCTGAGTTCACGCAAGTCGACATCGAGATGGCGTTTACCGATGAAGAACAGATCATGGCGGTGACTGAAGGTATCCTCGTTAAAGCGTTTGCCTGTGTTGGCGTTGAGTTGAAGCCACCGTTTATGCGATTGCCTTATGCTGAAGCGATCTCAAAATACGGCTCGGATAAACCCGATTTGCGTTTTGGACTCGAGATTTGCGATCTGTCTAAAGTCGGCTCTACATGCGAGTTCAAGGTTTTTAAGGGCGCTGTCGAATCTGGCGGCAAAATCGTTGGCATTAGATTGCCTGGAGTTGCTGAATCAACTTCACGCAAACAACTCGACACATGGCAAGACTTCTGCAAATTGAACGGTGCCAAGGGGTTGGTCTGGTTTGCATTCGGTGCGCAAGGACTGCGGTCATCCGGTGTCGAGAAGTTTCTCAAACCCGAGGAAATTGAAGAACTCAAGTCACTCAGCGGATCGCAGACGGGTGATGTGCTCTTGGTCATGGCAGACTCAGCCAAAGCCTGTGCCACTGTTTTTGGACGTTTGCGTCTAAAACTTGGCGAAGAGCTGAAGTTGATAGACGAGAGCAAGCATTGCTTGTTGTGGGTTGTCGACTTTCCACTCTTCGAGTTTGATGACGAGCAAAACCGCTTGATGGCCGTTCATCATCCATTCACGAGTCCGCGCTTGGAAGACCTCGGTCTTCTTGATAGGGCTCCGGAAAAAGCCAGAGCCAGGGCTTACGACATCGTTTACAACGGCGTTGAAGTCGGAGGCGGCTCTATTCGTATACATAATCAAGAAGTTCAAGCACGGGCCTTCCAGGCGATCGGACTGGAACTGGATGTCGCCAGGGAGAAGTTCGGCTTTCTGCTCGAGGCTCTTGAGTCCGGAGCTCCTCCTCATGGAGGTATCGCTCTTGGCCTGGACCGCTTGGTAATGTTGCTTGCGGGATGTAAGTCTATTCGGGAAGTAATAGCTTTTCCGAAGACTCAGTCTGGTGGTTGCTTGATGACTGGTGCACCATCTGCGGCATCACCTGAGCAACTACAGGAACTACATATCAAGAACGTTCCGCTACCCGAGAAGTCGCTAGCGAAAGCAGCGAATGCGACAGGCGCGGTGCCTTCCAGTTAAGAGCCGGCTGCATCTCTGTCCTTTACCCCAGTAATTTCGCCTCGCCGGGTTCCGAGATCGGCGCCGTGATACAATTTCGGTGGGTTCCAAAGGAGCGTGGGTTCGCAAATTGCATTCACGGGCAAGCCATTGAGGCGGTCAATTACCTCACGCATTAATACAAGCAAGCTTTTGCCCTTTGGCAAGTCAATGCTCTGTGTCGCTGTCGGTCTTTTTGTACTCACCGCATGTGGTATCAAAGTAAAAAGCTCCACCGATTATCTCGTCAGCGGAAATGAATACTTTAAGGCTGGTGATTACAAACGAGCTGAAGCAGAATACAGAGAGGCGCTGAGGCTGGAACCAAAGAATCCGACTGCCACCAACAATCTCGGTGTCATACTCAATGAGACGGCGCGCTACGATGACGCCATTGAAACGATGCACAAAGCACTCAGTTTCGATCCTAAAAATGCAATCGCTCACAACGTGTTGGCAAGTGCTCTGGTGCACAAGGAGCGATACGACGAAGCGATAGTCGAAGCTCAAAAAGCGATAGCGCTCGATCCGACTGACGCTGCTAACGTTCGTATTCTTGCTGATGCCGCGATGGCCAAAGGTGACGGAACGCTTGCCCTACAGGCAGCGCAAAGCGCTATAAAACTAGACCCCGATAACGATGCACATCACAGTCGTCTCGGTCGCGCCCTTTATATGAGCGGTAATCTCGATGCTGCTGTAGTAGAAGAGATGAAGGCAGTAGATCTCAATCCTGAAAACAATGAGGCACGATTGCTGTTGGCTCGCATTCTAGAGAAACAGGGCAAGCGCGACGAAGCGATTGCACAGGTTAAACAGGTGCTGCATTCGAATGCCACCAATGACGATGCTAAGAAAATGCTGGACACTTTGACGACGACTCAGTAAACAAATGCCCCACCGACAGCAAGTCCGATAAGCTATTCGTTCCCGTCGCTTTGCTTTCCGTCTCCGGTCTCGTTGTCTTCAGTTTTGGATGCACTCAAGTCTTCGGCTTCTTCGCACTTCTCTGACTCTGCTTTCTCCGCATCTTCCTTTTCAGAGACTTCGGCGCTGGCCTTTGTAGAGTTGCTGTCGCCGTCAGCTTGAGGGGATGATTCGTTGGCAGTCTCTGCGTCTTTGCCTTTTTGTTGTTCGATAGCGTTTTCGTTCGAAGGCTTTGGCAGCTCTTTCAACTCACCGTCTTGAAATTGCTTGATTGCTGACTCTGGTTCGACCTTGTTTTTAAGGCAATAGAGGTAGATTCCGAGAGCGTCATCTCTGTTCAAATTTTCACTCTTCATCTGGTCTACGAGGTTTGACGCGTAGCCGACTTGGGCTTCAGAGACCAGACCACTTCTCAAAAGTGATATTCCCATGAGGATGTCGTCGTTGTCTTCGCGCAAGTTGAACTTTTCGCAGTCGCTTTCTGGTATCACCTTTGCCCCGATGATGAATTTGGCAATTTCGGACATCTTCTCAAATTCGACGAGCAATCCGTCGAGTGGTGCGTTTAACTCGGCTACAAATGAAAAAATGTCGCAGGCCTGGTCCAGCTCTAGTATCTGATGCTCGACCATCTCTTGCAAATGAATCGCTGCATCGAGCGACTCAGGAGTGAGAGCTTTGAGCTCGACGAGAATGTCGCCGAAGAATACTTTGCGGTCGAGTGATTGCTCGAGCGTTTGTAGAACAATTCGTTGATCGACAAACTGAGCAAGAATCAAGAAAGCCGCTAGATGAATATCTTTCTGTTCGGGTAGGTTTCCTAACTGCAGAAGCTCCACTGCTTCCGGTATGCTCATGTTCTCTCGATGAACTTTATCCAGAATTGAAACTGCGTCCAGCTGCGGAAGGGCCTGGTCTCGGCACAACAAGGAGAGGTGCAGCGCATTGATCAAAACGTGTATGGGAATTTTTTCTTGTTCTAGCAAAAGTTGTCCGAGCGTTTTGTCGGTTTGCCCTATCGCTGTCTTGCCTTCATTCAAAGTCTCTTCGGTGAGGATACCTGAAGCCAAAAGCATACGCCCCAATTCGCCATGCCCACCGGCATCAGCTTGAGTGAGACCAACGATCGATTGAGCTTGCTCAAAACTAACCTGACTCGTATAGGCAACGCGCACAAGTTGAGATGCTTGCTGACGATTGAACCGCCCTTCCCTCAAACCCTGTTGTGCTGCAAGTGCTGATTCGATAACTTTTTCGCTCGTGAACCCATACATAGTAAGAACGCGTCCAATCGGCAATTTTGAGTTCTTAGCAATAGCGAGAGACTGAGTGATTAACTCGTTCTTGATCACGCCAGCTTCAACCAGAATCTCCCCCAGCCGGGTTGTTCCTGTACCGGTCTGGCGGTTTAGACGGCTCTTGTTGCCAAGAAACATACGATTTAATCCCCTGAAATGAAGTGGGTTAGAGACTTCTCGCCATTATCCCTTTGCCTGCGCGGCTTGGCAATGGGCATCGTCCCAAAATGGCTGCTAGTTTACTTTCGCCTTTGCCACTCTGGTAGACTCGAGCGAAGCGCGCACACCGGTTAGAACTTTTGAGATTGCTTCGTTTACCAATTGGATTTGGGCTTGTAGTTCTTTATGGACTAAGTATTGCTGCTGGTCTGTTGTTCGCTATCAGTGGCTTCATGGACCCTGATTCCTGCTGGCTCGTCAGAACCGGCCAGATGATATTGTCGACCCATTCCTTGCCTACTACTGACCCCTTCTCTTTTACTATTCCGATGGTATCGGTAACAGGAATACATCAACCGTTTGTCGTCTATCAGTGGCTATCGGAAGTTGTCTTCGCTGCTGTTTTCAATAATTCTGATTTGCGTGGGCTTTTGTGTTTATGCTCTGCAACTGCGGCTGTAGCTTCTCTTGCAATTCTCACAAGGACCTGTCTTTTGACAAAGGCGAAGCCGGTCTTTTGCTTCTTCATGGTGGCTCTGGCATTCGGATCGGTGGCAATCAGATTGATAGTCCGTCCTGAGATATTGACGCTTTTAGCGCTCTCCTTGTGGCTTTTACTGTTGCAGCCGTTGATGAAAACATCAATTGTGGCTGTCCATACCTCTGAGCCTCCGGAGTTAGATTCGCCTTCTTTCAGCAAAAAACGTTGTTTGTTGCTTGTTCTCTTGACCGTTGTCTGGTGCAACTCGCATAGCGGATTTGTCATCGGCCTGCTTTTGCTATCGGGTATCGCGCTTGGCTCGTTGTTTGAGCATTTAATTGCAAAAGAGCGCTGGCAGAGACTGGTGCTCGCTCAAACCGCTAGAGTATCTGTGCTTTATTTGTCGTGGTGCTTGGTAGCTAGCTGGATAAATCCATATGGGGTTCACCTGTGGACTTATTTGCCTCATCTATTTTTCTCACCCTTCTCGCCGCTTCTAGATGAACTCTTGCCTGTGTCGACGGCACTCGCTTCGCAACCTATTTACTACGCCTTTTTTTTGTTGGCGACGGTGTCGATTATAGTCATCTTGAATGCGCTGTTTCGGACATTTTCGGAAAAGGCATCTTCGGTGGGAGTCTTTCGTAGTGCATTCCTGCTTCTTGTTGCCTTGGGTTTGGCAGTAGTCTGCCGGCGTCTGGTTTCACCACTTTCGCTTATCATCGCTGCCGAGTGTTGCAGGCTGTTCGCTGCACTGATACCTTCCACAAGTACGGAGGCGGAGACCGTCGACTTATTTGTACGCCGGCCAAGAGCGTTTCTCTTTTTGGAATTGCCGGTTTCTGTCTTGAGTGCAGGTGCGGTGCTGTTTTTTGCCGACCGTTTGGTACCACTAACGATGCCGCAAGCTACGGATACTTTTCAACCTCCTTTCAAAGCTGTTGCCTTTCTTTTAGACAACTGGCACCAAGGCAATACTTTTTCCACTTTGCAGATTGCTTCCCTGCTCGAAATGTATGGACCGAGGCAGATGAAACAGTTTGCGGACACCCGTATCGATGTCTATCCACCAATGATCGTACGCAATTACATGAGTCTTATGTCTGCTGATCCGAGTTGCCCTGAGCTTCTACGTCGTTATGACATCGAGTGGTCGGTGCTAACGCCGCACACCAATCTCGGTGCCTATCTTGCGAAGTCTCCACAGTGGGAGGTTGCTTATGAAGATAACTCGGCGATGATATTCCACCGACGTTAGATGTCTATTTATATGTTCTAACGTTTTTTGATGTTTTCAACGAAGTCCGGTACGTGCTTCTGCAGCAGTCCGAGGAGTTTGTCCAAATCTATTTCTTTCAAATCTGACGCCTGTTCAGTGAGCACACGCATCATGGTCTCTTGAGAAAGATCGAAGAGAAAGCAAAGAAATTGATCAGGGTTTTGTGCCTCTATATTTGTATTAGGGAGGTCCTCCGGTTTGAAGTCAGATACGTTGAATGTGCATATCACTTCTGCCGAAGCGCAGACGGCGCATGCCGCTACGTGTCGATCTTTTGGGTCGTTACGTATAGCATCAACCTGAGACTGTGGAACTTCTGTCATAGCTTCCGGAAAAGCCTTCGACATTTCGGAAACAAGGTGCGCAGCCTGTGTTTCATTCATTTTCTTGCGCTCAACCAAATTTTTAGTGGTTTCATCAAGAATCTTCTGTGACCAATGAACACGGAAAGCACCATACTCCGCCGCACGTAGCAAAGTGTCTCTTACCGGGGCATTGAACAATACGCAGGCGTCAATAACGACAGGAAATGTGGCCACAGCTTACTCACTAATTAGTCGTAGAGTCCAGCGTCTTGACTCAATTCAGTGAGTTTGCGCATTTGCTGGCGCCGCTCTATGTTTATTTGGTGCTTGTATTCCATCAAATCCACAAAGCGTATCTTTCGGTGACTTCCCGGCTCATCCGATCGTGCAAAAGGTATATCACCATCTTTCAAAAGTTTGATTAGATGAGGGCGCGAGACGTTTAAAAGGTCGGCGGCTTGCTGCGTCGTCAATGAAGCGCCAACTGGAACGATCGAGACAGCATGATCTGTAACTAGAAAAGGGATCACTTGCTCCAGCACCTTGTATATTGACTCGGGAATTGCCAATTCTCGTCCATCCGGAGCAACTAGTTTTGCGTGACGCTTGACGACTCTAAGCGCTTCGCCGAACGCTTCAACTTCCGCCTCTTCATCTTTTGCTGAAATTGGCTCAAGTACTGGGCTAATCATGTGTTTGCTTCTCATGTATTTGATTGTAATCGAAAATATCGAAACGGATCGTAAAAATCGAAAACGGGTACATTAACTCACCGGTTTCATCTGCGTCGTTTCTCATGGACAAGACGGAATAGCACTCACCAGCATTAGCTTGCTCGACTCAGTGTGCGATATCGTATGGCTTCTGCGATATCTTCGGGTTGGATCTTTGTGTGGTCGTCGAGATCTGCGATAGTCCTGGCTATTCTAAGCACTCTGTCGTAGGCACGAGCTGAGAGTCCTAAATGTGTTATGGCTTTCGCTAGCATGCTGCGCGATTTCTCGTCGATCTGACAGTGTTTAGCTATCTCTCTTTGAGAAAGATGTCCGTTAAATACGAACGAATCATTACCACCACTGCGTTGACGCTGTTTACGCACTGCGCGCTCGACTCGTAAGCGCATCATTTCTGAAGTCTCGCTGCCGAAGGCTTGTGCCAGCTCGTTTTCCTTCAGCCGTGCCACTTCGATCTGCAGATCGATTCGGTCGAGAAGTGGTCCTGACAAACGTGACCAATATCTATCTGCTTGTCCAGGACTGCAGCTGCAGTACTTGAGTGGGTCGTTTCTGTAGCCGCAGGGACACGGATTGCAAGCGCCAACAAGAAGGAAATTCGCAGGATACGTCAACGTTTGACTAACGCGACTGATCGTTACACTTGCTGTCTCCAGCGGCTGTCTCAGCGTTTCTAAATGGGCTCTGGGAAACTCTGTCAACTCATCTAGAAACAGAATACCCTTGTGACTGAGTGATATCTCTCCAGGTTTTGGCACAGAACCACCGCCAACTAACCCAACCGCAGAAGCACTGTGATGTGGTGCACGGAATGGTCTATCCAAAACCATTGATGTCTTGCTTTTCAATAGTCCTGCAACGCTGTAGAGCTTGGTGAGCTCGAGCGCTTCTTCAAATGAAAGTGGTGGCATGATGGAAGGCAGCCTCTGCGCCAGCATCGACTTGCCGGCGCCCGGTGGTCCAACCATGAGCACATTGTGATGCCCTGCAGCTGCGATCTGTAGTGCGCGCTTAGCATTTACCTGACCGCGCACGTCACGAAAATCAGGCGTGTTGTTGCTCCCTTGCCGCTGCCTGAAGTTGTCTCTTGGCCTCGTATCAACTTTTGCTGCCCGTGATGGCGCCCGCATTATCGTGCACACTTGCTGTAAGTGACTGACTGGATAGACTGTCAGTCCTTCGACCAGTGCTGCTTCTTCTGCATTTTCTTCCGGCACGATGATGCCAAGTGCGCCGTGCTCTTTTGCTGCCAGCGCTATGGGCAGAACTCCTGAAACTGGGCGTATCGAACCATCTAAACTGAGTTCGCCGATTAACCAGTATGAGCCTAAGTGCGTTGTTGGAATCAATTCAGTCGATGCAAGAACGCCAATGGCGATCGGCAGATCGTAGGCAGGACCTTCTTTTCTCGTGTAAGCCGGCGCTAGATTGACGACCCACTTTTTGCCTGGTGGGACAAGAAACGCGCAGGCTTTTATGGCTGCACGCACTCTCTCTTGTGATTCTTTTATCGATGTGTCTGGCAAGCCGACAAGTTGAATTTGTCCAATGCCTGAACTGCAGTCGACTTCCACTTCAATTCTATATGCATCAACACCAAGCAAACCACCAGAATAGACGCGCGAAAACATAGGCAGTACTCCTCTGCTCTTCTAACTTTCACCGACCCTCATAATCTATATAACGGTCGATTGAGCAGAAAAGTTCAAAGTTTCGCGGCACATTTTATTTACTGGCAACCCGAGAGAAAAAAGCCTCGTGAAGTTGTTGAACGGCCTGATCCGCTACGTCTGCATTGCAGACAAAGCTCATGTTGATGTCAGAGGCACCGGCGGAGATCAACAATATATTGATGTTGCTCAAGGCATCGAAAAGTTTGCCAGCAAGACCGGTGGTCTCTTTAAATTGCCGCCCGACGACTGTCACTATGGCAACGTCCTTTTTCACTGCGACTTCGCCGATTTCGGAAAGATCGTCAGCGATTGCCTGAACCGTGTCGAGGCGATCCGTTGTGATCGAAACTGTCACCTCCGACGTTGCAATCAAATCGATTGATGTTTCGTGCTTGTCGAATACTTCGAAAACGCGAGTCAAAAAGCCGTGCGTCATGAGCATGCGCGGAGTGGTTAGTGTGAAAGAAATGATGCCCTTCTTTGAGGCGATCGCGCAGACCGGGCCGGCTGATTTCACCGATTCTTTGATCAAAGTGCCCTTGCGTTCAGGCGCCATCGTGTTGAGAATGCGCACCGGAATTGCTTTTTCGACAGCTGGTGCGATTGTAAGCGGATGTAGTACTTTCGCTCCGAAATATGCAAGTTCGGATGCTTCCCTGAAGGAGACTTCAGGCAACACGACTGCATCTTTTACAACACGTGGATCGGCTGTCATCATGCCGTCTACATCTGTCCAAATTTGAATTTCGTCGGCTTCGAGTGCAACCCCGATGATAGAAGCGCTGAAATCCGAACCGCCGCGTCCGAGTGTGGTGCTTGCACCGTCCTCGGTGGCGCCAATGAAACCCTGCGTAATTACGACCGTGCCTTTTTCTAAAATCGGATTGAGCTCTGCTTGTGTCTTAGCTACAAGTTTTTTCCAGTTCGGATTTGCTTTGCCGAAGTTTTTATCGGTGACGATAAACTGACGAGCATCCATCCATTGGACTTTGAGTCCATGAGTTTCGGCATATGCTGCCACTATCTTCGAAGAGAGGAGTTCGCCCATGCCAGAGACGGCGTCAAGCGAACGTTTGGTCAGCTCGCCCAAGTAACTTACGCCTTTGTAGAGAATCTCGAGCTCTTGAATGTGCTGCTGAACTTCGCTCATCAATCGCATGGATACGTCCGATTTTGCGAATAGATTCTCGATTGCCTGAACATGGTTGTCGCTTATCTTGGCGGCGGTATGGAGGGCACCTTTCAAATCATGGTTAACGGCTTGCTGGGCTCCCTCAATCAAAGCGTTTGTCATACCGGACATGGCAGACAGTACAACAACGACTTTGTTGTCTTTGCGGTGCGCCTCTTGTACGAGCTGGAGAACACCTTGCATTCTCTGCGCTGAACCGACGGAGGTACCACCGAACTTCATTACCAACATAACGTGCCCTCGAATCCTGCCCCCCGGTCGGTCTCATTCCAGACGCAGGTGCTTTTGCTGTTCCTTATCGCTCGAAAATACCAAATTTGGCAGCGAAAGAAATTGGCGCCGGCAAACATTTACCGGCGCCATATCTGTTTTCGAATCAGCAAACACCCAGCTAATGGGCATTCCGGGCTTTTATCGCCGCCAAATGTCGGCGCCTAACTGACGAAACTTTTCTTCTAACTTCTCGTAACCGCGGTCCAAGTGATGCAGTCCGGTGATCTCCGTGACGCCATCTGCAGCCAACCCGGCGACGATCAAAGCAGCGGCTGCTCTGAGGTCACTGGCTCTGACTTCTGCTCCCATGAGTTTGTTGACGCCTTTTACGACGGCAGCGTTGCCTGTGAGGGCGATGTCGGCAGCCATACGACGCAGCTCTGCCACCTGCATGAAACGATTTTCGTAAATAGTTTCAGTGATGATCGAGGTGCCTTCAGCCGTGACTAAAGCTGCCATAAGCGGGGCTTGCAAGTCGGTCGGGAAACCAGGATAAGGGACTGTGGTCGCGTCGGTCGCCTTCATGCGGCCGGTCGCCTTCACCTTAATCGTGTCTGGCGCATAAATGGCTACTTCGGCACCCATTTCTGAGGCTTTATTGATCACCGAATATAGGTGGTGTGGATTGGCACCTTCCATGGTGATTTCGCCACCGGTTGCGCATACGGCGTAGATGAATGTGCCGGCTTCACAGCGGTCTGGAATGGTATCAACCACGCAGCCGTGCAATTCGTCTTGGCTGACACCGTCGATGGTTATTGTATAGGTGCCGGCACCTGTAACTTTGCCACCAATTGCATTGATGAACTCAGCCAAATTCGAGATTTCAGGATCTTGAGCGGCATTTTCGATTACCGTTTGCCCTTCGGCTAGCACGGCGGCAAGCATGATATTTTCGGTAGCGCCGTTGGACGGACGTTCAAGAAGGATTCTCGTTCCGACGAGCTTTTCTGCGCTGGCATAGACATAACCGTGGTCGATACCAACTTCTGCACCTAAAGCTTTCAAGCCCTTTTCGTGCAAATCGATTCGACGTTCGCCGATAGCGCAACCTCCCGGCAGAGAGACTTTCGCTTGATGGAAACGGGAGAGCAGTGGACCGAGCACCACGAATGATGCTCTTAACTGACTGACGAGCTCGTAAGGTGCTTCGTAGTCGTTGACGTCACGTGCATTGATCCTCACTTCACCGTCGGTGATATCGACGATGGCACCAAGATGTCTCAAAACATCAGCCATCATGTGCACGTCTGTCAGGTTCGGTACGTTTTTCAACACGCAAACGTCTTCAGAAAGAAGAGCCGCTGCCATCATTTTGAGGACGGCGTTTTTAGCACCACCGATTCGAATGGTGCCGTATAAAGGTTTGCCGCCTCTGATCAGTATGCGCTCTTCCGCTTCACCGGAATTTGGTTTTGTTGGGGGATCTAAACGGTGGATTTGTTTTGTCATGGCTTCGGCCGCATCTAGGGAGCTTCTTTACTTATTCCTCGGAAAGGATGAAATGCTTCGGCTCCGATTGCATTTCGAATCCGCTACCTCTTGTTTGTTTAATGCAGCTTCTTCCAGTGAGGTTGATGGAAGTATGTTGAAGAGCTATCGTTGTTGGATGGAATGGATATCCGCAATCCCTTGATAGAGAGCACGATCGCGCCCTTTTCTTAAGATACACTGAGAAAGTAAATAGCATGTTAAGAGGAATTACTCTTTGCGATCAGGCAGCGCTCTTTCTCTCGTGGAATGTCGATTTATCGGCGTTTGACAAGTACCCGCATCCGATAATCAGCCGTGTAAAACTGTGGTAAAGTCTTGCAGGCGCGTCTTTTGGGAATTTTTTCGCATCGTGTCTTTGCGTTTTTTTCAGAGCTTAGGAGCTATATCTCTCTGCTGTCTGCTTGCCTCCTGTGCAATGTCTGAGGAGGTCAAACGCATAGATGAGTCTAAGCTGGCGGAGCAAAGGAAGCAAGCCGCTATGAGCAATGACCTCAACGGCGAGCAGATATTTTTTCGCACGTGTAACGAGTGTCATCCCACTGGGAAAAAAAATCTCGGTCCTGCACTCGATAAAATCGACGAACATTTTCCTGACGACTCGAAGCTAATTGCCTTTATTCGTGCGGGAAAAGGCATAATGCCACCAGTTCCAAAAGACGTTCTCAACGACCAGGAAATGGCTAACCTCGTTTTGTATTTGCGCAAGCTAAATCAAAACTAACCGACAAAGCTAAAGAGAAAACCAAATTTACCCATTCGTGCAAACTAAGGTCCTCTAGGCTCGCGCGATAAACTTGATTCACTTGACTGAGCTGATCGCCTGATTTAGTTCATCAGCATTTCCAAGATCCAGATAACTGCCGCCAGAAAAAGAAAACCCATGATGATTCGCGAATAAAGTGCGGGGTTGGTGACAATCTCCACTGGTTTGGTGCAGTATTTTTCCATCGTGGCAGCTATGCTCTCCCTCTCTGAAAGATATACCGATGCGATGAGCATTGGCCAAAGCCTCTTTTTCTCTATGTTTGGTTTGTAGAGAATGAAGATCAGCTCGGAACTTATATACACGCGAGCGACTTGCTCCCATTTCACCGAGCGCCTTTGCGGCCAATAAGGGCCACGATATTTGATACCGAAGTGACTAATTTGCAGGCTTGAGGGACTGATATACGGTCGCAAACCTACCAGTATTGAAATGACAGCGATGGTGATGAAAAAACCTTCGACGTTAAAAAGAAGCTTTATATTGTGTGAGGCCCAGAGCGGACCCCAGCAGTATTTAGCAAGACCTAAATAAGCGGCGGCAAGTATAAAACACATCGCCATCTCTGTCGGATCGCGATTCTCGATGTAGGTTTCTTGCGCTTCGCCCTCAGGGGGGCTGTCGGCGTTTGGTAAGGTTGCCACCTTCTGGCTCCATCTGTCTGCAGAAATAGCAACGGCAGTATTAAGGGTAACTTAAGCGGATGCTGGTTTGCAAGGGAATCTCACTAACCGCCGGTGCCAAAAACCTCTTCACTTGCCATCAGTGCCCGTGCTCTTCTCTCTTCTGGCTCTACCTCAAGACTAGCACCTGAAGGCGGCGCAACTGCCCTGTAAAAATCCGCATCAAACGCTCGGGTTTTTACTACTACTGGCATCGGCACGGCATAACCCAGCACGAGCGCTTGCTGCTTTGGATCGAGCTGAGCCAGAACGGTGCGCAGAGTTTGGCTCCCGGACACACCTGTGAATACTGCATCGATATCTTTCTCATCGTTAAGCAATGCCGTCACGCGAGTGCCTATCTGGCTGAGAATCTCCGGATCGATGCCGCTTGGACGCTGGTCGACTATTAAAAGTGTCACGAAGTATTTGCGCATCTCGCGCGCGATGATACCGAATATGGTTTGCCGAGCCACCTGTGGTGCCAGAAATTTATGTGCCTCTTCGATTACGATCATCAGTTTACGTGGTGCTGCGATTTTTTCAGGATTTGCTATGTGCAGCTCTGAACGTTTTACGTATTCGGCGTGGATGCGGCGAGTAATTATGTTGGTTGCTAGCATGTAAGAGAGAAGGTTGTTCTGGCGCCCGAATTCCAAAACTATGTGACGCCCAGCCTGAATGTATCTGAGAATCTCTTCGATGTAGTTGTGATTGACTCGCGGCTTCAGATAGCCGGTTTTCTGCACCACTGTGTTGAGGCGGCGTTGCAAAGTTTTGATTGCAGTCGGATGACCCTTATAGTTGTTGCAAAACTCTTCAATCTCTTCGCCTGACATATCGAGAAGGGTGGCTATCCAGTCGTTGCCGAATTTCTCTTTGACGATGTAAGCGTTTTCCAGAGTCGCTTCAGAGAGGGCGAGTTCGTTTTTCAGTAGTTCCAAATCTTCGATTTCGATCTGGTTGTAGCCGATGTAGAGTTCGTGCGCATCAGGTATTCCGCGTGCTCGCGACGATTCACCGTCCAGGCTGAAAACTGAGACTTGAGAACCGAAAAGTTGCTTGAGTCCTTTCACTCTCGGCATGGATTTACTTTCTGAAACTGCCTGCCAGCCGTATTCGTTGTGCATGTCGAAAACGAGCACTGATGCTGCATCTCTATTTATTAGACCGCACAAAAATATGCGTGTGAGAAAAGACTTTCCTGTTCCTGATTTGCCGAAGATCCCGTTTGACCTTTCGATAAATCTGCCCAGGTCAATACAAACTGGAGTATCCATGTTCAATGGGGTGCCGATATTGAAGTGAAGGTCCTGAGGATCTGCCTCATTCTCCTGTCCGAACACAAGACCGAAGTCTTCTTGGCTCGCTTCGAACACTGGCGAGAAGTGGCTAGGAATTGTTTTTACCGGGCGTAACTCATGTGCTTCGCCGTCTTGTTTTTCCAGCATCAGCATTGGTTGCACTTTTACTGTGCCAAAGGTGGATGTGCCGGCCAGCACCGAGAGCAAAAAGTCGTCGGCTAACGGCGGATTGGTAAGAATTGCCGCGTTTGACGCAGACAAGGTGACGTCTGTGAGCATGGAAAAGAAGCGATGATTCTTACCTTCGACCACTACGAAGCGGCCGACTCGCAAATCTTCCACCGACTGACTGACATCGAGCCGCATCTCAAGTCCCGCAGACAACGAGCCTTGAGTAACGATGCCGAGAAAGTTAGCCTTTGATTTCTTGAGCACTATGCCTCGCCTTGACGTGAGACTAGAGGTCAAATCCTATGGCTTTTGCGAATTGAGCTACGGCCTGATTTCGCTGGTCCGCTGAGTATGTTTTCTTCTCTTTGATATCGCCTTCGTCAGCGCCATTATATTCGGTGACAGTAAAAACGACGGGTTCCTTGAGGCTGCGCTCAAGCCGGTAAAGGTTGCCGTTCACTCCTGTCGCTCCAACAAGCCCCCAGATGCCATCGAGCGATCTCTCTACATCCTCAAGAGAATGAGGCCATTGTGCTCGCACAGTAATGCTCATGATTAATCCTCCTTGGCCTGGGTTTTACCATTCGCTCATGCCAAGTTTCGTGACAATTCCCGTCAAATGACTAAGCCCGCAAGTTAGTCGTAGAGTCGCAGAGCACTGAGGCGCCTAAAATGACTGCTTTTAAAAAAAATCTGTCCGGAGAGGGACTTGAACCCTCACGGTTGCCCACACGCCCCTCAAACGTGCGCGTCTACCAATTCCGCCACCCGGACTTATCTCTGTTTCAGTTCAATTTTACTTGCAATTGAACATCGGTGAGGGGAGCTTACTAAATAAGTAAGGATAGTTTATTGCATGCGCGGCCTTCTCGTGTCAACCATGGAACATTCGCGCTTTTACGCCGTCGAATTCCATATCTCCAAGACGGTGGCATGTTCCAAAACCCCGAGCTGGATTTCAGTTCAAGCAGGCAGAATGCGTAAAATTTATTTTGTCTGCAAATAAATCCAGTAATCTTGGGCATAAGTTAAGATGAGTGATGGCTCAGCTTTAGGCAAAAAACGACTGCTCAAGCCCGTTCACAAGTGTTTATTACAACCGAACAACTGGGCTGAGGTGGGAGCCACACGCGATGATAGAAATGTTTGTAGCTGCTATCGCCTTGGACGCCCGAAATGGGCACCCTATCGTTTTACTTAACGACAGCACCAAGCGCCGCGCTCTGCCTATCTGGATCGGTATGCCCGAAGCCAATGCAATCAATAGGGCGCTTGAGAACCAGAAGCCGGAGCGTCCTTTAACGCACGATCTTCTCCTCAATACAATTCAAATGCTCGGCTACAAGATTAAGCAGGTGGAGATTAACGAACTGCAGTCGAATACTTACTATGCGACGATTATCTTGTTGATTAACGATCCTGAGCACAAGCTTGATACCACGCGCCATATCGATGCTAGACCGTCAGACGCCATCGCTTTGGCGTTAAGAGCAAAGTGCCCGATATTCGTCTCAGCACAGGTCGTAGCTGACGGCACGATTCCTGCTGATTACGAAAAAGACGAAGAAGAGGCTCAAGAATTCAAGAAGTTTATCGATAATCTCAAAGCCTCAGACTTCAAGAAAGGCGGAAAAGATATATCAGACGGTTAGTTTCAGTCTTCTTTTTTCTTCTTGAGCATTTTGTCTAAAGCCGTCTCCAGTGTTTGAATCTTGGCGAGAAGCTGTTTCTCTTTGTCTGATTGGATCTCGGCGGCTAGCTTGGTGTCTTGCTTGTCCCAGGTTTGCAATATCTTTTCACTTTGCAGTTTTGGCATTGAAAGCTGCCTGTAGGCGAGCAAACATAGTCCACCTGCTATCCAGCTTGTAGCAACGGCTGCTGCTGCCGGAAGGCTGATTACGGCACTGAAGGCCGTAACTGACAATTGTGTTGCCGAAGTTGCAATCAGGATGCTGGCAAGAGTCATCAATATTCCGATGATTAGCGATAGATAACCGAGCAGCATCAGATGCGACCTCTTGCAGACCTTCGAACTATTCTGATTGCCCGTGGCGTAAGCGCTCCAGCGCCTTGGCAAAATCGTCGGGCAATTCGGCCTTAAATTCTAACAGGCAATTGTTTCTTGGATGGATGAGAGTCAGTTGAGCTGAATGCAGGGCTTGTCCTTCAAGACCCATTTTTGCGCGAGCCGATTTAGAACCAGTCGCGCCTTTGTTGTATACGAGGTCTCCAACCACAGGATGCCCGAGCGATGCCATATGTACCCGAATCTGGTGCGTGCGCCCAGTTTCGAGCCGCACCTCCACCAGTGTAAATCTTTGAAATCTCTCGAGCACCTGATAGTACGATACTGCGTGTCGACCATTTTCTACAATCGCCATCTGCTTACGCTGAGTTGGATGGCGCCCGATCGGCTTGTCTATACAGCCGCGCTCGTGCGCGAGATTGCCTGCTAAAAGGGCTAAATAGACGCGTTTCGCGCTCTTGTTTTTGATCTGCTCGGAAAGATTTCGGTGCGCTTGGTCGTCTTTGGCGATTACTAATAGTCCGGAAGTCTCTCTGTCTAGGCGGTGCACAATGCCTGGCCTGATGGCGCCTCCGATACCAGATAAGGTGCCCTGCATATGATAGAGAAGGGCGTTCACGAGAGTGCCGGTTTGCACACCTGCTCCAGGGTGAGTAACCATGCCCGTTGGTTTGTTTATAATGGCCATGCAATCGTCTTCGAAGACAATTTTCAGGGGAATGTTTTCTGCAGCAATGTCGAGCATCTGCGGTGGCGGCACTGTAATCTGTATTTGCTCGCCGTCGTGAAGCCTGTAGCTCATTTTGACGGACTTGCCATCGACGAGTATGCTTTCTTCTTCGATTAGTTTCTGAATACGGCTACGACTCAGTTCGGGCAAGTTGGCCGCGAGATAACTGTCTAGCCTCGGCGGCTTTTCTTGTGATGCATCTTTTACTATCAGCTCGATTTTATCGTCGACATCTTCGTCGCTGTCTAGCGGGAAACTCATTGTCAATGCGCCTGTTCGTTTGCTGTTCAAGACCGGCTTTTGTCGGTTTCGTTTGTGGCTTGTGCTGCTGGTTGAACTGCGACTTGGGTGACTTCCGTCTTCGTGGTTTGCATGTTACGCCAAGCCGCGATAATCAAGAGTCCGACTCCGATATCTATGAAAACGTCAGCACAATTGAATACTGGAAAGCGAACGAAGGCAAGTTCTATGAAGTCAGTGACACGCCCTCGCAGGAAGCGGTCGGCCAAGTTGCCGATGGCTCCACCGATCAAGAAGCCCGCGCCAATATTGATAAAAAGCCGACTCGTTGTTGCTCTTTTCTCTTCGCGCAAGACCCAAGTAATAAGCAACAATGTGACCGTGCTTGCAATGATCGTCATAGTGAGCGCGTGCCCGCTGCCCAGATTGAAGGCTGCACCAGTGTTAGTGACTAAATTGAAATTCAAAAGCCCGGGAACGAGAGCAATCTCGGAGTCGCCGGTCAAGCAATTGCGGGCCCACTCTTTAGTTGCCATGTCGGCAGCGAAACAGACGGCTCCGACCACGAATTTGATCCAACCGAATGTAGGTACTTTTTTGTCTAGCAAGGGTCAGTCTTTTTTGATTTGTTTGGCAGCTTTAGCAAGCGATTGATCTAGTGACGACGCTGTTTGCGTTTTGCCGAGAGTATCAGTAGCTTCGGGCACGACGTTCAAGCGTCTGGTCAAAAGTTCGATGCCGGCCAGATTTCGCTTGTTGATGTCCGTGATAATTACGGTCGCCATCAAAAGCTCGTTCTTGTTGTTGGTGTTGGCGTTGATGATGCGCTCGAGCGAAGGCGTGTCCATGGCTCGCCAGAGATCTTTTGGCGTGCGTTGTGGATATTCTAGTGCTTGATTGGTGATTGAGCCGACGGCAAGATAGTTATTGGGGAGGTCGACGTCGATTTTTGCCGAGAACGGCTTGCCTGACTTAACTTGTTCGGGCGCTGTGAAAGATATTTTGAGGTTTTTGGCTATACCGTATGTGACCTTTACCAGCTCGTAATCGATCCGGTCGCCTGTAATCTTCCAAGTGTCGCCGGCGCGCTTCAAATAAAGCTGGCCACCGGAAACGGTATTCAGCTCACCCTGCAGATTCGAATCTCGCATGGGGCTCATTTTGATGGTGCCATATGCGGTGTCTTTTGACTCGACGGTTGCGAAGTTGCCTTCGATGCGAATTTGAGTTGTGACTGAAGAGGACTTAGCGTCTGGGTTGGTTTTCCAGAAGTCTTGTGTAATCTCTTTAACGGCGTTTTTGTCCAAACCATCGTTGTTGATATAGTCTTCTGAGTAGTAGGACATCACTTTTGTGATGTCGTGCGCGTTCCAGGCAGACTCGATATCAGTGAGCAGAGACTCAATCTGCTTGCGCTCTGCTTCGTGTCCCTTCTCTGTGCCGTCGAAGTTTATTTCGCTGTTGCTCGTGGCCGAAACTGCGGTAGAGGGTTCGAGTGCAAACATCGGCATCTGTATCGACAGTGACAACAGTGACGCCACCATGAGTGGTGCAAATATTTTTCTCTTATTCGCCACTGGTCTTTCTTTCGCTTCTTGCACTTTTCCTCCTGACGGGAGATTTAATTAATCTCCCAGTAATGGTGTCACCGAGCTCAAGCAGATCCGCTGCTTCGACCAGCCCTGGATACACCAGTAGCCCATTATTATACAAACAAAAACGGGACAGTTTCAAACTGTCCCGTCTTGAATCTTCAGCTCAATCTTGAGATGAGTGCTTAGGCTTTGGCTGGAGCCAAGAGTCTATTCATTGCATCGATGTTCTCACGAATTGAAGCAGCTGAGGTTTCGAGGGCTTTCTGTTCGTCTGCTTGCAGCTTCAGTTCGACGATCTTCTTCAAGCCTTCGCGTCCTAGGACAGCCGGCAAACCGACATAGACATCCTTCAAACCGTACTCGCCGTCGGCGTACACAGCGCATGGAAGCAAACGGTTTTCATCCTTGAGGATCGCTTCCACCATCAATGCCACAGAGGCGCCCGGTGCGTAATAGGCGCTGCCAGCTTTGAGGAGCTCGACAATCTCAGCGCCGCCATTGCGGGTTCTCTTGCAGAGTGCTTCGATGCGTTCGGCTGTCATCAATTCGGTTATCGGTACACCGTTTACGCTCGAGAAGCGCGGGAGTGGAACCATCAGGTCGCCGTGACCGCCAAGAACCATGGCTTTGGTGTCTTTGACCGAAAAGCCAGTTTCCATGCCGATGAAAGCTTGGAAGCGAGCGCTGTCCAGAACGCCTGCCATACCGATTACTCTGGTGTGTGGCAGCTTTGTCGTCTTCCAGGTGAGGTAAGTCATCACATCAAGAGGGTTGGTAACGGTGATGAAAATGGCATCGGGAGAGTGTTTTATCGCTTCGGTAGAAACCTTTTGTACAACTTCGGCATTCATCTTCAACAAATCATCTCTGGTCATACCAGGCTTTCTGGCAAATCCAGCAGTGATAACGACGATGTCTGAATTCTTTGTTGCGGCGTAGTCATTGGCGCCAGCGAGCTTTCTATCGTGTCCATTGACCGGTGCTGCTTCCATGAGATCAAGTGATTTGCCTTGCGGAACGCCTTCGATTACGTCGACGACGACTACATCTGCCAGGTCTTTGTCTGCTACGTACTGAGCGAGTGTTGCGCCGACGAAACCGGCTCCTACGACTGTTACTTTATTCACGCCAAAATCCTCCTGACGTCCGAGCAAGACTTGCTGCCAACTAATCCGCCCAGACTAGCACGGTAGTTTGGCAAAGCTAATTTGCTTAAGCATTAGTTCCTGATGCGTAGCAACAAACGAAATTGGCAAGAATCAGGGGCAATCCCAGTCCATTTTTATCAGGTCTTAGTATCCTGAATACAGGCGGCTCAGCAGTATGCAT
>DATNPX010000042.1:0-148343 GCA_036702975.1 Oculatellaceae cyanobacterium | reverse complement strand
GCGATCGCGGCTCTCGTGTCGAAAAATACATGAACGAACGTGGTTTCAGAGTTGTAGCAGCTTTCGAGTGACGCAAAAGGCGAGTTTGACGAATCCACAGGACGGATACCGAAGTGAAAACGCTCAACCTTCAGATTGGATTATGGTCGGCAATCACGATACCAAACCTGCATGGCGTGTAGTCAACGAGTGGAAGAAGTCTGGCGAAATCGAAGCCCGTGCTAAGTATCTGTCCGAACGCCTGGAGCCCGATTCAGCAAGTCGGGACGCTTTTGCAGCCGGGCTGGTCGACAACCCAAAACTTCTCTGTGAAGCTATGTTTGCTGATCTTTTTGCCAGCCCCGCACGCAACGTTTCTATTTTCTTTCCGGATCTTTTGGGCATGACAGATGTTTATAACGAACCAGGCACCATAAGTGATACTAATTGGTCACTGCGCGTGCCGCATGATTATGAAAACTTGTATTCTGAACGGCGCGCTTCCGGCAGCGCTCTTTCGATTCCAAGAGCTCTGGTAATGGCTCTGCGGGCTCGTTATCCGCAGCCTACAAGCGAAATATCAGACCTGATCGACCGCCTGCAAAAACAGAGTTAATTGGCGTAAAATGTAGCCACTTCGTCGCTGCCTCCGATCGGATTGCCGAGCGGTTCGTCTTTGAAGTTGTTGACTACAGTCCTCAATTCGTTTCATCAGGAGAAGTCGAATGTCGAACCATTTCACGGGACTTAGCTTAGGACCACCTCTCGGTGACCAGCGACTTGATCTGTGCGACCTTTATGCATTCCAATCACCACAAGATGCAACTCGAACGGTTCTGATTCTGAATGCTAATCCGCAAGCTGATACTCTTCATCCCGATGCGATTTATCGTTTGGCCATTGACAATGACGGCGATTTACTGAATGACATAGCCTTCAGTTTTGTTTTCGCAAAACCCCAGGGGAACAAACAAACTTTCAGCGTATTCGTTGCCAAAGGCGATCAGTCGCGTCTTGTTGAAGCGTCTGGTGAGAAAGTTGTTTCTGACGCGGAAGTATCCTTTGGACCGACACCCAATATTGTCACCGCGGGTGATTACAAATTTTTTGCTGGGGCACGCAGTGATGCTTTTTTCTTCGACTACGACGGTATTAAAAATCTGTACACGGAAAGAGGGGAGAAGAATTTTACCGATTTGAAATATGTGCCTGGTAAGTTTCCCTGGACTGGTGTTGATTCAAACACCGAGGCTAACGTCTGCTCGATGGTTGTCGAATTGCCGACGAGCGAATTGCGAGCCAACCCTATGATTCGCATTTGGGGGCGCTGTAGCGTTCGCAAGGACGGTCAGCTCGTGCATGTCGATCGGGCCGGTCATCCATCTGTGAGCAGCTTCTTCAACACCGACGAAACCAAAGAAGAATACAACGCCAGTGAGCCGGTCAATGACTACAAACGCTGGCTCGAACTCTTCGTGCACTTGATGGGTCACACTGGTGATTACACGCGAGAAGAAGCGATCAAAGCAATCGATGACACAAGTCTTTTGCCCGACATGCTTTGTTTCGATCCGTCCAAGCCGGCTGCGTATCCAAATGGACGCACCTTCGCTGACGACGTCATCAACGCCCGCCTTGCATTTTTGTCCAAAGGAGAAATTCCTCCTGACGGGCTCAAGCCACATACGGACACTCTGAAGGAGTTTCCGTATCTCGGAACTCCGCATGCGCAGAAAAACTGAGCAAGACGCATCTAGGCGCGCACTGCAGATCCCGCGTAGTCGCTGGCTTCGTTCAGAATGTCCAGCGAGGCTTTGTCGAGTTCAAGTCTGGTAGAAGCGATCAATTCTTCTAATTGTCGTTCATTTGTTGCACTGGCAATCGGTGCTGTTACTGTCGGCTGTGCCATTAACCAGGCTAGTGCCACCGCTGATGGTGTGGAGTCAACCGCTTTCGCTACTTTTTCCAAAGCTGCTACAACTCTGAAACCACGTTCGTTCATGTATTTTTCGACACGAGAGCCGCGATCGCTCTGCAGCTTGTCCTTATCTTTTTTGTATTTACCAGATAGAAAACCACTTGCCAGCGAATAGAAGCTGATAACTGCAACGTTTTCTTTCGCGCAAAGCGGAGCAAGTTTTGTCTCAAACTCCTCGCGCTCAAGTAAGTTGTACAACGGCTGAAGGCTTTCGTAGCGTGGAATTTTTTTATCGGCGCTCACTCTAAGAGATTCGTTCAGACGTTCTGCCGAGTAGTTGGATGCGCCGATAACACGCACTTTCCCCGCTTTCACCAACTCCGCGTAGGTGCTTAGCGTTTCTTCGACCGGAGTGCTCTCGTCGTCTTTATGTGACTGATACAAATCAACGTAATCAGTTTTCAGTCGCATTAGAGATTCGTCAATTGATTTTTTGATGTGAGCTTTGCGCAACCCAACTTTGCCTGGCGCCATTTCCATTCCGACTTTAGTAGCGAGGATTATTTGATCGCGATTCTTTCTGTCCTTGATCCATTTGCCAAGCAAAGTTTCTGATTCTCCACCCTGATTTCCGGGCACCCAGACAGAATAAATATCGGCTGTGTCGATAAAATTTATTCCTGCTTCTAAACAGCGGTCGAGGAGTTGAAATGATAGCTTCTCATCTTTAACCGTCCAGCCAAAAACATTCGCGCCGAAGCACAACACTGAAACGCTGAGATCACTGTTGCCGAGCTTTTTCTGACGCATGATATTGATGTGCTCCGTAGAAATTGATTCGAGTTATTGTACCAGTCAGCTATGACGATAAGGTCTCTGGCGTTGCCGATGACGTGTCTGACGGCATCGCTCCTGCTCACTATCGAGTCTCATAATCAGCGGTTCTCAGGCTTAATCTTAAACCTCGCAAAAACCATGGTCGGAGGGATAGATTTTCACGAAAAGTTTTGCTAGATATAAGTAATGGAAGGTTTCGCATCCTTCCAGTTTAGGTCAATACGTTTGGAGGCATTCCTAGCGACCATCCTAAGCGAATGAAAAAATACGAATTCATCGAATAACACCAGCGCATATAAGCTGGATGAACGACGTTATAGGGCAGCCGCACGAACTTGTGGCTGCACTGTCGTCTTTAAACATTTGTGCAACTGAACGCACCGGCACTGTATATGGTGCTGTGTGCTAGGTTTAGAACAAGATGCGTCGCCCGCAGGCAGTTGTTCAGTACTGCCTAAATCTTGTGCTTTTTGAGAAGAGAATGAGTCTATTATCAAATCGAATCGTTTTTGTAGTTTTTTAGAAACGATACGGCGTCGTGAGAACCCCTGGGCAGGGCTTGTCCAAGATATTTTCTCATCGGGTTTGTTACTTCACGGTTGGATAAAATATACGAAAACATTCGAAGCGGGCGCTTCTTTCTAACTTCAGAAAGTGCCGCTTCTCCTTCAATTCCCATCCAGGTCGAGCTGTCCCATCCGCGATCGACGACGACGACAAAGTAGTCCGCCCTCGCAACCGTTTCACTGAGTCGTTTCTCGTACCATCCTTCCCAGGCTGGGTCGTTTCCATGTGACGGAGGATCTGGAGAGTGCTGAACTTCAAAACCCGCCTTTATAAGTCCGTGAAGGAAGTCTTGTGCTTCTTTCTCATCGATTGCCTGGCAGCTGACAAAAACTTTTTTCATGCTTAAAGCCGAACTTCCATACACTTCTGTCAATCACTTCGAGAATTATAGATATTCCCGAACGGAGTCACTTTCGGAAATCTTGTCTGATTGATGTTGTGGGATGTTAGGGTGTACCTTTCTGATTTTGACCTGTGCAGCCAAATGCGACAAGCTGAAATATTTGTGCCCGGTTGGCGATTTAACCAGTTTTCAGGCTGTTAAAATGTGCCTCTCGAATTACTTCTCAAGGCAGGTCTATTTTGCTCCGCACATCGAATTTTCTCAGCCGCACGGCGATTGCTGGTACTTTAGGTATTATTTCCGCTTTGTTGGTTCCGGCCTGTGCAGCCCCGGACAAGTCTGACTCCATAAAAGTCGCCAACATGGACAAAAGTGTCGCTCCTTGCAAAGACTTTTTTCGATACGCCAACGGTACTTGGATAAAGAACACTCCCATTCCTGATGAGTATGCGAACTGGGGCGTTTTGAACGTTATTAACGAGGAAAATCTCAATCGCGTCCACAAAATTCTTGAAGATGCAGCCGCCAAAACAGACCTCGCGCCGGGAAGTGCCGAGAAGAAGATTGGTGACTTCTGGTACAGCGGCATGGACACCAAGAAAATCGAGGCTGATGGTGCTAAGCCTTTGCAGCCCGAGTTCAAAAACATTCAGGACATCAAAAATCTTGAAGAACTGCAGGCTGAAATTGCTCACTTGAATACGTTGGGAAGCGGAGAATTGTTCCGATTCACTGCAGAGCAAGATTTTAAAGACAGCACTAAGTTTATTGGTTCCGCCTGGCAAGACGGATTAGGTCTACCAGATCGGGATTATTACACCGGCACTGATGAGGACTCTAAAAAGAAGCGCCAGGAATACATCGAACACATTCAAAAGTTGTTCGAATTGCTAGGCAATAGCAATACGGTCGCCGCTGAGAAAGCCAAAAAAATCATGGCGATCGAGATGACCCTGGCTGAAGCCAGCATGAAGAACGAAGATACTCGCAAGCCAGAAAACATCTACCACAAGATGACTATTGCTGAATGCAATAAGCTCATGCCTCATTTTTCCTGGACCAAATATCTCGCCGACATTGGGCACCCAAACATCGAGCACATTACTGTGGCTCAGCCGGAATTCTTCAAAGTTCTTGATGCTCAGCTAGAAAAAGTATCATTGGATGATTGGAAGGATTATCTGACTTTCCATTTGATCGACGACGCCGCGCCGTATCTGTCGTCGCAATTCGAGAACGAAGACTTTCATTTTCATGGAAACCAGCTCGAAGGCAAGAAGGTCATAAGACCGCGCTGGAAACGTGTTGTCGAAGCAACTAACAGCGCGCTTGGTGAAGCAGTAGGCGAAGTTTATGTGCGCACTGCATTTCCGCCAGAAGCGAAAAAGAAAGCGCTCGAACTGGTCCACCAATTACGTGATGTACTGAAGAACGACTTGACCACACTGGAATGGATGAGTCCAGAAACGCGCAAAAATGCTCTTATCAAAATCGATGCATTTGCCGAGAAGATTGGCTATCCAGATAAATGGCGCGACTACTCGAAACTGCATATAAGTCGCGATGGCAGTTATTTCGCCAATGTGACGCGGGCAAACGAGTTTGAGTTTAACCGAACATTGAACAAAGTTGGTAAGCCTGTCGACCGCACTGAGTGGTATATGAATGCGCATACCGTCAATGCATACTACAGTGCCGAGATGAACGAAATTGTTTTTCCTGCAGGCATTTTGCAGCCACCAATCTTTGATGTGAACGCCGATGACGCCACTAATCTTGGTGGCATGGGAATGGTAATCGGGCACGAAATGACCCACGGTTTCGACGACCAGGGTAGCAAGTTCGACGGAAAAGGAAACCTCCATAACTGGTGGACTGACGAAGATATGAAGCGTTTCGAAAGTCGCGTTGATTTGATTCGCAATCAATACGATGGATACGTCGTCGCCGGAGACACTCATCTAAAAGGTAAATTGGTCTCAGGTGAAGCAGCAGCTGATCTTGGTGGAATGACGATCGCCTATAAGACATTGGAAAAAATTCTCGGTGATAAACCGCGCGTCAAAGATGCAAACGGATTTACCCCGGAGCAGAAGTTCTTCATTGCTTTTGCGCAGTGCTGGGCAACCAGTTACAGACCGGAGCGTGAGCGTCTGATTGCAAAGACAAATCCTCATCCAACAGCAGAATTTCGTGTCAATGGAACCCTGGCCAACATGGATGCGTTCGCTGAAGCTTTTAAATGCGACGACAAAGATTCGATGATGCTCGCACCGGAGAAGCGTTGCAGATTGTGGTGATCTGAGCGACCGATTTTATCGTTCAATTTAGGAACTTTTGATGGGATTTAGATGTCCTGTCTTAGCGCCGAATTTTTGTTTGATTCGACGAAAGAGATTTCCATAAATTCGATGTAGATAGCTGGTCACATCCACTACAGTCAGGAGAGAAGTTATGCCACGCGGAAGCAAAGACAAATATACGAACAAACAAAAACGTATGGCTGAGCATATTGAAAAAAGTTATGAGGACAAAGGAGTTGGTGACGATGAAGCCGAGCGCCGTGCCTGGGCAACGGTGAACAAAGAGACGGGTGGCGGCGAAAAGGAAGGCGGAGGCGGGACAACCACTCCAGAATCCGAGAAGAAAGCGGCTCGAAAAGATGTCGGAAAACGCGCGGCTGCAACTCGAAAACGTAATGCTACCGCTAAAAAATCATCTGGCGGTAAAAAGAAAACTGCATCAGCGAAGAAGAAATCTGCTGACTCCAAAAAATCTACTGGTTCAAAGAAAAAGTCGGCTGCAAAATCATCGACTGCAAAGAAATCAACGGCTAAGAAATCTACGGCTAAGAATTCTACGGCTAAGAAATCTACTGGCGCTAAAAAGAGTTCAACAGCTTCAAAAAGATCGTCCACAGCTAAAAAGTCTTCGACCGAAAAAAAGGCCGGCACAACGAAATCTTCAGCGGCTGGAAAATCAGGCACTAAGAAATCGACGACAAGGAAGTCCGCAAGCACAAAAAAATCAAGTGGCACTAAGAAATCTGCCGCGAAGAAAACTACGGGAGCAAAGAAGGCTACTGGCAGAAAGGCAGCGACTACAAAGAAATCGGCTGCCGGAAAAAAATCATCGGGTGCAAAGAAATCAGCTGCAAAGAAATCGACCTCAAAGAAAACGACTACGAAGAAAGCATCTGCAAAGAAGGCACCTGCAAAGAAATCTTCAACCAAAAAATCAGCAGCTCAAAGCAATCAATCATCGGAGAGCTAAAGCGGCTGCTGGTTGCAGTTAAACCTGTGCCAGTGGTGGTAAGCCAACTCCGAAGTCCGCGAATTTGACAGGCACGTCTGAATTCGGGTCCTGGGCTCGGCAATCTTCTTTCGTGCCGAGTTTGCTACGTCTCTGGTTGTCGTAATTTAGAACCAGTCCATCTGCCATTTTTCTGAATAACTCGCGAACCTGGTTTGAGTCGTGCATCGGTAATACCTCTAAAATCAAATGCCGGCGAGCGACAATCCGAACAGCTCTTCGGCAGTTCTGAAAGGGTGGGGTTGTTCGGGATAATTTTAATATAGGGTGCAATTGTGACTTTATGGTCACCTTTCACACCCGCTCGCGCGAGATTGGAGCGAGACCAGTCTGCATCAAAAAAACATCTGTATCGCTGAGACCAGCCTGCAAATTCCGAGATTTAAGTCTGGAGCGTTTGTAGCTTAATGATTCTGGCGACGTACAAACATAGAATCGTGGAGATCTTGTAGTCGAACATTTTGCAGGTCTTGTGCTCTGCCCCATTGATTCGAAATCTGCACGGTCTGAGTTTCGGGATTGTACCCAACAATCGACAGCACGTGGGCTCCGCGTCCTCTGATGCCACGGAACATCGGCCCATCAACTTCGACACCCACAACAAGCGGGAAATTGTTCGTGGCTCTCGCACGTTCCAGGGCCTGTCCTAACTCTTGAACGTTCCTGACCACGGTAGTGCCGTCTTCGACCCGCGCATCGTCAGCCCGCACGTGACCAATCACATAATTTGGCTCCAGTCCCAAATTCTCTCCCAATCGATTAATACGCGTGAGATTCAGTCCTGGAAAAGTTCTCGCCCTTCTGGCTGCTTCAGGTGTGACCTGGTCGTTGTCGGAAGTGAGGATGCCCTCGCCAGTTCTGGTCATATGGCGGGGATCGGCGGCAGTTCTCGGATCTCTTTGAACAAAACGGACATTGGGATTGGCGCGTTGATAAAAATCGTTCAGCACTGCCACATCAAAAATCTGACTGGCATAGTTTCTCAAACCATCACCCCGGGAGGGCAGCACAGTCGCCTCGCTGTCCGGGCGGAGGGATGCGCGGTCGAGCGTAGCTCTGAATCCATTGCGCCCTGTGAAACCGCCGGTCAGTCCAACCTCTGCCGTAATCGCTGCGGCTCTTTCAGGATTCCTGGTGTAGAGTCGCTCTTCGAGCGTGGTGACGTTGCAAGTTTCGTGGTTACCCTGGTCGATATCTGATGGTCTGGCGGCGTTGTCCATTATTCCCGTCGCGAGTAGCTGCCTTTGCTGCAACGTCAATGGCGATGTGCGGTTGCTATCTTCCAGCAAACGCTGCGTCGCTTCATAAACGCCCGCAATCTGTTCATTTGTCAAAGCCGGTCTGCGGTTTTCAAAGACGCGCATACTTTCCGAGATGTCCCGCGCCATTGCAGCAGGCATTCGCGCTATCTCACGTGTGAGGGCGGCGCGTTGATTTGACAGGTCCTGCTCGGTTACAGGTCTCGCTGGTTGTATTTCTCCTGGCACTTCGGGTGTATTCTCAGACCGAGCACCTGAGTCTGTGCCAGGCTGTGGAGCCTGCGATTCTGCACCGTTCCTAACCCTTCTGGCATTTCCGTTACCCGGTGAAGCCGCACCATACAGCGCCTCAGGTGAACCAAAATCAACTGTAGTGGGAGCAGCGCTCACGCCAGTGACGTCGGTCTGCCTCTGTGGCGCGCGCATCGCGTTCTGATAGGCGCGCATGTCAGACATTGAAACTAGCGGCTCCATACCGCCATTGCGGTCTGTCGAGACGGCGCGATCGTCTGCACGACCAGTTAGTCTGTCGCTCATATTTGTAGAATCCGGGTTTAGTAAGGGTGAACTATTCGAAATTATCGTTTTGCTGTGACAAAGTTATGGCTCATGCGTTTTCGCCGCTCTGACTGACTTGCGACCAGAAAGTAGTGGTCAACTTGTGGTTTTATTATGGCCAATCTGTGAGATTTAAGTGAGTTTGCGTAATTCCCCCACTATGCCAGTAATACTTTGGCAACTATTCTGTGTTTCACGGCAACTAACTTTTCCCTCCAAGCATTCTCTCCCGCTAAAAGCGTGAACTCCTCGTCGGTGAGGGGT
Organism: Oculatellaceae cyanobacterium; assembly: GCA_036702975.1. Classification (GTDB taxonomy): domain Bacteria; phylum Cyanobacteriota; class Vampirovibrionia; order Obscuribacterales; family Obscuribacteraceae; genus DATNPX01. The sequence goes on along the minus strand of DATNPX010000042.1, from coordinate 139,306 downwards.
GTAACAGCGCTCGAATCCGGGACGATGAACGCAACCAGGCTTCCCCGGGCAAGGGGAGCTGGGCTCGGTCATGGGTTCTCACAGAAGGTGCATAAGAAATGGGCATACCTGAATCGGAAATCGGCAAAGGCAACCTCAATCCCACCAACACAGAAGCTCAAATGTCTCTCAGTCAGCACGTGCAGACACAGGCTGAGCGCAACGCCCAGATAGCGGCACCCTCCAGCGCTGGAGAGAGAATGTGGGATGTCACCAAAGATGGTGTCTCGAAGATTGGGGAAGGTTTTGTCAATTCTCTGGATCCACACAACATTTTGCCCAACGTTGGAATGGGCGTGGCGATTGGTGCGGCAGCTAAATTGATTTTGCCGGAAACTGGTCCGGTCGGAAGAGTCGCTGCAGCAGCCCTTGGAGCTTATTTCGTTGCTGAGCCAGTCGTGAAGTCTTATTCGCTAGCGCTTGCGGCGAAAAACATGAATGATATGAACATCGCCTCTGATCACCTGGGTAACACGCTTGGCGGAATGCCGGTTGCGATGTTTGAGGGCGGAATCGGTGCCAAGCTCGGCGCGGGCTTAATGGGCAAAGCGTTAGCCACCGAAGCTGCTGCACCATTCACCGAATGGAAATCGAGTATGTACGGCAAAGCTGATCTGCATATGCAGTCAGGAATGGCGTCAGTTCGCAACACCATGTTTGAGCGCCTCGGAGTCGGCACTCCTGATGCTGGTCCTTATGCTCAAGGAATCATTCCTCCATACATGTTGGAGACACTGGCTAAACTCAATCCAGACAATCCAGACTTCATGGCGACGATCAAGCGTTCCAACGATTTGAGAGCAGCGGGACAGTTTGCCTCGAGAACCTCAGTTCGTGCTGACCAGGGCGGTGCACGCGAAGTGTACGATGCCGGCGGCGAAGAAGTGCATCCAGGAAATTTGGTGCGCAAAGAAGGTCAGGGACCATCTGGAAACGCTGATGCAGATAATGCCTACGACTATACTGGCGACGTTCGTACCTATTACAAAGAAGTGCACGGACGCAATTCGATTGACGGGAAAGGCATGAAACTCTCTTCAACCGTCAACTACGGAGATAACTTCGAGAACGCGTTCTGGGATGGTCAACAAATGACTTACGGCCGTCCGGGTCCACAGAGTCCGTTCAAAACCTTCATTCAACGCATGATTACTGGTCACGAAATGACTCACGGCGTGACTGAATTCGAAGCCAACGAAACATACAGAGGTCAGCCCGGCGCACTGAACGAAAGCAATTCCGATGTGTTTGGTGCACTTGTTGAGCAGCGCGCTCTCGGTCAGACCGCAGACAAAGCTTCGTGGCTGGTAGGCGACGGAATTTGGAAAGACGGCATCAATGGACGTGCTCTGCGCGATATGAGAAACCCTGGTACAGCCTACAACGACGCTCAAATCGGAAAGGATCCACAGCCAGCTCACATGCGCGATTTCGTTCGCACCACCCGAGACAATGGTGGCGTCCACATCAACTCTGGTATTCCGAACAAAGCATTTGCTGACTTCGCTGTTGCAGTTGGTGGCAACGCATGGGAAGCTCCAGGCAAGATTTGGTTTGAAGCCCGTGCGCAAGCCGGATCTGACCCATCGTTTGCTCAGTTCGCCTATCAGACTATTGAAGCTGCTAAGCGCATTAGCCCGAACGATGTGCCGAAGCTGCAGAAAGCCTGGTCTGATGTCGGCGTAACGCCATCCGCGAAAGCTACTGCCGACGTAACTCCAATCGTAGTTAACGACAATTCGGATAAAAAATCTGCGTAAAGTTTGCCGCTAGTTCGAAGGCATGATGGTCTACATTCCATCATGCCTTTGGATTTACTACTGAAACTGATAAACTGCGGATGCTGGATCTCCCAGTCAGACAGTACTTCCCAAAGTCTCTCCCAACAGGTTTTTCCCGAAAGTTTTTTACATTCGTAGTTCCTTCTGTCGGCGCGGTGTGCGCATGGATCCACACTTGTTTTTCACACTGACAGATCCAGGCTGGTCCAGGTTTTATACTTGCTGGCTTTTGCATTCACAATTTTTACGATAATTCTTGTCGCTTACTGCTGGTGGAAAGACGACGACTACCGAGGCTACAAGTAGTCCAACGAAATGGCCTTATAATGTTTTCTGTTTAGCTGACAGGATTGATTTGATCGGTTCGCGCTTTTTACAGATGCATGGATTTCACCATAGTACGCGGGTATTTGTCCAACAGGTAGCAGCGCTAACTGCCTTGTTCTACCTGTCTATTTGCGCCAGCTCTGCAGATGAAGAAGCCGACAAAGCATGGTCTGCCGACATCAATGCGGGGATGCTTCAGGTTGAGCAATTGCATCCTTCAGACGCTGAAAAGTTTTTTTTATCAGCGGTCCAGCGATCAGAAACGATGGACAAGATGCACCAATGCCTCGCTCAATATCGACTTGGAGTTTTTTATTCAAAGCAAGGAAAGTATGCCGACGGGGAGCGTTGCTTCAAGAAATTAATTGACCTGCAAGATGCGACTGGTTCACCTGATCTGTTCGTGGAGGCTCTGGCATACAAGGGTTTGTCGCATATTTATGAATTTGAAAAACAAACTTCGCTCGCGGCAGATTTGGAAAATAAGTATTTAAAGTTATGGGGTGACTACCTGGTTAAGTTTCCCCGTTGGAGATCTGCGATGCAGCCTTACGTATCGAGGGTTGAGCAATACTTGCGGTCCCTTAACGAGGCACTTCCCGATCACTCGTGGAACGCATTGATGTTTCGCATCAAGGATGATGGCAGTATTGATTGTGTACATATCGCTCAGTCAAGCAAATCTGATCAATTCGACAATTTGACGGTCAAAGCAGTTCGTGAGTTATCACCCCTCAAGCCTCTTGAAGCAAGTACGGCTGGAGGTCTTGTTATGTCTATGCAATTCGGACAACCAGTCAGGGATACTGCTCAGACTGAGGTGACTTACAAACATGAACTTTCAAAATTGACTAAGTTAGGTCTCAAGAATGATCCGAGATTGACCGATGTTTTGTGTGGTCTTGGACAAATTGCACAGAATGAGAACAAAAAAGCGGAGGCTAAAGATTATTTTGATCGGGCGCTCGCGAATGCTCAATCGGATTCACCAGACCCAAGCACTGTTGCCAGGATTTGTTATTTGATTGCTGTATATCATGATAAATATCGAGAATATGGCGATGCTCTGGTGAATGTGCAGAAGGCGGCTGAAAGTTCAAAAGCGTGTGACGATACCAGTTTCTACAAGAAGTGTCTGGAGCTTAAGTCAAAAGTATTGATGCGTGCTTCCAGGACTGATGAGTCCAGCAAGTGTTTGGAAGAGCTGGCAGAGTTGAAGAATGAGAAGCAGCAGCGTGAGCAGAAGCAGCAGCGTGAGCAGAAGCCGCAGAATGAACAGAAGCAGTTGAACGGGCACGGGCAATAGTCGAATTTGAGTGTACAAACTTGAGCCGCAGAACGAACAAATGTTATTTGTTGATAGCTGGACCTGTGAAAATGTTTGCTTCCCAATCGCCCGAATTTGCAGAGGCTTTTTGTTTTAGTGACTTGTCTGCGAAAGGTTGCGCGGTCCAGGTGCCCTTTGCGGTAACGGGTGTCAGGACCGTTGCCGGTGTGAATGTGCCTTCGAATTGCGCCGCTGGATTGACCTGCGTTCCCTTGTAAGTGCGCTTGAAGGAGATTTTGTTTGGTGCGGTTACTGTTCCCTCCAGGATTACATCACCATACACGTCAACCCCGGTCGCGCTGAGCGCTGAGTTTTTCTGAGTGACCTTCACTGCCATAATGTGAGTCTTCGAAGAAGGTGCTTCGTGGAATTTGACGTTCCAGGTGCCAGACAAATTGGCAAGCGGAGCCGCTGAAGCTGTTTTGGTTGCATCTTTGCTTGCTTCATTTTTGCCTCCGGCCGCTTTGCCTGATGCATTTTTGCTGGATGCGTTTTCTTTGTGGCTTCCGTTATTGCTAGATGCTTTTTCTATGACCTGGCTTGTTTTGCCTGCAGTTTTTTCTGCGCTTTTGCTCGCGCCGTTCTTCGGTGATTCGGAGTTTTTGCTCGCCGTGCTAGTAGCCTTTTCCGAGCTCTTGCCTGTCTTGTCTATATTTTTTTCAGTTGATTTCTTTTCAGGAGCTGCCGATGAAGAAGGTGCTGCTGTCGCGAGATTGGCACCAGATGTGGTGATAAATGCCAGCACCATGATCAAGGATAATGACTTGCTCGATAACTTCGTATACATGGAGACTCCCAGTTTGTGTTTGATTACGAGAGGATAATGGGTTTTCTATATTGATCGAGTTTGACGAGCATGTCTGATATTTGACCGGAAATTTCTTCAGTTACTTTGGCGATAGTTGCCTTTTTCGCTGATTTGTAGTCAGCATATCGTTCTGACAAGTTGATGGGTTCGCCAACATCGAGGAGCACAATGCGTGAGCCTCTGAATGAAGGTTCGCGGGTGCGTTTGATCTCACGCTCCAGCCGGTCAAGTATGTCGGCAAATCTTTCTTGTGTGAGATTGTCTTTCAAATATCCGTCGTAGATCGCGATGAAGTTGACGACGCGATCGAGATCATTGTAAAACCCTCGCAGGGTGGCAGCGCGCTCCTCGTGCACTTTCTTCTCATATTCCGATGAGTCACTCTCAGTCGCATAGATAAAATCGTCAATATGGTTGCGCAGTATCCGGACCATTTCCAGCTGCCGTACATTTTTGGGCAATTCTATCTGGAGCTGATGCCCTACATTAGTCAAAATCGATTGTCTTAAAGTTGAGACGCGTTCATTGAGGTCCGCACCGGGTACCGGTTTCATCTTGTATTCTCTTTCGAGAGTTTCAAGTAGCTTTTCCGATATAGCACGAAGCCTTTGATAAACCGATGCACCTGCAATAGATAAGATGCTCATGCTTGCTTCTAGTGAGCTGAGCGTTTCTTTCAAATTATCTTGAATGTCTCTGGGGTATGTGTACTTGAGTGCTATTGGGATGATGTAAACGGGCTCAACAGCTGCGCCCGCAGCTTGTTTCGCCAGTTCTTCCACCGCCCAGAATGTCAGTTGCGCTGCGCCTGATTCCAGTGGCATGAGCGTGTCGTTCTGTCGTGAGATTTCTCCTTCGGGAAAGAGCACCAGTTTTCTCTTTCCTTCAGACAAAATCTTCTTTGTCATCTTGAAAGATTCACGGTCTGCCGCCCCACGCACCACAGAGTAGGTGCCCAAGTGCTGAAGCCACCAGCCATTAAAGCCGTTGCTCCAATCAAACACTTCGCGAGCAGCGACGTAGTTGAATCTTTCGCCGGACATTCTAGAAAAATCGAACATGACTTGAGGATCATGTCGATTCGAGTGATTTGGGCAGATCAAACCTCGTTTGCCTCTGAACGCTTCGAATCGTTCGATTGCGCCTGGAGCAGGCTGCACCTTAGTGTCATGAAGGGCAAACTTCATGTACAAGGGCAGTGTCAGATTGACTAGCGCAATAAGCGGCGCACTATCCCTGGGCGGTCTGAAATCTAGCATCGTTTATATCGTACTCGTAAAGGTCTTCAAGCTTATGCGAGTATATCAACTTGCCTGGTAGGCGCCATCTTGCCAACCGTCCTGAATTCGATTCGCGACGACAGGGACTCAAGCGTTGGCAATGACTGAGTCGGCGATTGACCCGCCGACAATCTTGTATCCGGCAGCGGTCAGGTGCAAGTTGTCTCTTGAAAGCATTCCGCGCGAGCGCATGGAATTCATGGAGCCCGTGACAGGGAGAACATCGAGATAAGCGCTGTTGGCAGTTTGCGCTTGCACGGCTTTTTGTGCTTCGACCACTGAGCCGAGCCCAGGCAGTCGTCTATTACTGTTCCAGAACGCACCGTCAGTCGGCCCGACCATTAAGATTGATGCGTTTGGCGCCTTTTGTCTGATCTCCCCTATCAATCGAGAATAATCATTTTTGTATCCATCGCCGACGTGTTTTTGGGCTTCATTGCTGCCAAATGAGACGACCACGAGATCCGTGCTTGGATTGATTTTGCCGAGAAATTCATTGGGATGGGAAGCCGCATAGGAGGCTGTCTTGCCAACAACACCTTTGTATGAGTAATTTACCTGGTTTTGATTTAGTCCCTCGTTTTCAGCGAATTTCTTTGCAAGTGAGGCGGTTTCTATGCCCGCTGCCACATGTGAGTCACCAATCTGTGCGATGTTCACTGGTCGCCCTCCGGCTTTGGCTCGCTCGACTGCCGAAGTTAGCGTGGTTAGCTTGCTCTCTCGGTTTGGCGTTGGCGTTTGCGACTGGTCGTCGAATCGATTCTCAGATGGTGCTAACTGTTGATTTTCACCAGGCGTCATGCCTGCTTGTTGCGCAGTGTCGAAGTAAGTTTCTTTCTGCGCAGTTGCATCAGTCTGAGAAGCCTGCAATGACTCACCAGAGCCGTTTGGCTCGAACAGTTGGCGATTCTGAGATAGGTTAGTTCCTGGTGCTGCTCCTGCTTCATCAGAGGCTGGCTGTGAGGCTGATTTGCTGTACTCATCCGTCTCGCTCTGTTCACCTCGAGAAGAAGGATCGCCGGGGGCATAGACAGTGCGAGTTTGCCTTGCTCCCGCTAAATCTGCTCCGCCTGGAACTTCTCCGCGTGCGGAGTTTGCTCTTTGACCTGTCCCAACTTTGTGTTCGGTTTTGCCTCCAGCTGCTGCATTGAGCGTGGGCCCATGATCGTGTTTATGTTTAGCGTCTTCCTTATGCGCGGGCTCGTGCTTATGCGTGGAGTCGAGCTTGTGCGCAGACTCGTGCTTGTGCGCTGAATCGTGCTTGTGCGTTGCATCGTGCCTGTGTGCCACATCCTGCTTGTGTGCACCGTGTCGTATTTCGCCTGCGTGCTTGCCATCAGTCACTATCTGCAGATGCGGCAGTAAGTGATTCTTTTCCATGAAGTGATTAACGTCTTTGAGATCCGCCTTGAACTGTTTTCCGTTCAACTTTCCATGGCTCGAATCCAGCTCTCGAAGCTTGTGGACCTCTTCACGCAAAATATGCTCTGATGCATGACTTGCCTTCAGCCTGTGCTCGATTTCACGCTCAATCTGATGGGCGTGCTGACCAACATGATTTTTACTGACGTCGTGTGACAGTTTCTACTCCACCTTCATTGTGATGAATGGAATGGCTCCACGCCGAGGCTTTCATCTGTCTGAAGCTAATTGATTTGCCGCGAATAAACGGAACTCAGCCCGACAAGATCGAGCGGAGCACACATACTAATTGTTCATTATGGATTATGCGATTCGAGCATCAAATACACGTAAAATGCAACTTCTTAGTTGACCTGTTTCTTATCAGGATGCCAGGCTTGCGTTCACAGGCGCAAATTGATAACCGGCTTTTTTCGCGAAGTTTATTACGCCTCGAGTTGCCTCGATTGTTTGATGTGGAAACCATTTTTCGTGTAGAACGATCAGTGCGCCATCGTGCAATTTCTGCGTTATGCGAGAAACGACGCGATTGTGCCCCAGTGGCAGCCAGTCTTCTGAGACGCAACTCCAGTAAACTGTTTGCATTTGATGTTCTTTCAGGCAATCAGCAACTCTTGCATCGAGCACCCCATATGGTGCCCGGAATAATTTTGGTTTCTGCCCACACGCCTCAAAAATTGCCTGGTTAGCTTCTTCGATTTCGGCTTCGATTCGCCTGTTCGTCAGCATCGGCATGAATTCGTGATGCTGTGTGTGATTGGCTATGGTGTGACCAGCGTCAGCGAGCTGCCTGACGAGGTCCGGATACTTCTGCACGTGCGTTCCGATTAAAAAGAACGTTGCGGATATGTTTTCTGACGCGAGTAGGTCGATCAACTGCGGAGTGGTATCAGGATGCGGACCATCGTCATACGTGAGATACAAACGTGGATGCTCGCCGTTATTTTCGTAGTGTCCAGCCCAGTGTCCTTGCGGCAACATGCGTTTGCCCAACCAGGTCAACACTTCCATTTTTGCGAGGGTGTAATGGTCGTGCAGATCGGGCGTGTGATGCTTAGACATTTGCTGTTTCGCTCATCTTTGTCGTGTTCTGGATGAGCAAATGAATTGCTCGTCGCGCTTTATCTCCGACTTCAGACGACCGACGCTGTGCAATTGATTCAATCGCACTGGCAAATGCATAAAATCTCTCAATAGACATGTGAGTGGCTTTCGGATGAGGCAGCAGACTTCGCATGTAGCCGCGAAGGTTATTGCTTTCCTTTTCGCTCAATGGCTGAACTATGTCAAGCAACGACCGAAGACTTTTCAAACTGACGAGTGGCGTCTGGTAGGTAAAGGCTGCTCGCGAAAGAGCCCTGTGCAGAAGCACGCACTGGGGCAGCGGCGCGCCTTTGTCGTTGTCGCCGCGCGGAACCGCCAGTAGAAAGTCATTCCAGTTCGGGAAATCGTAGAGTACATGCAACAGCGAATCTACCTTGCGCCCATCGTTGGCTTGCATAGGCAGCATCCCGTAGATGAAAGGGCGCGATTCGCACTTGTCGACGTCTTTTGAGACGTTCAGCATAACGCCTGATAAACCGGACGCGCGCACGATAATGGCTTGCTCATTGAGTTGCGATATGCGTCCGGGCGCAAAGCTGACTTCCTTAATCGCGTACTCCTGACACAGAAGCATGTCCAGCACGGCGTCTCCGACGATGGCGCCAAACTCAGCGGTGGTCACATTGCCCGTGACGAAGTAGATTGTGCTTTCAGGAAGTTGGCGGCCGAATGAAATAGTGAGAATGCCAGTCACTCTCTCAAGGCTGAGGAATTGCATCACATTGAAAATCGTGCCTTCCCGAACAGATGTAATGTGAAAGTTTATGCCCACGTGATTCCCCGACTTAGGCAGCAATTCAGCCAGCGCCAGTTTAAATTATACCCACAGCGTCAGCGCTTTCCCGCTTTATCGGGCAGCCTTCAAACGATCTGCGAGAGCCTTTCTTACTTCGATTCTATCGTCAAAATCGATGGTTCTGTCGGCGAGGATCTGATAAGTCTCGTGCCCTTTGCCTGCAACGACCACGATGTCCTGGTCAGTAGCTTCCTTTACTGCCAGAGCTATCGCTTTGGCGCGATCTTCTTCGACCAGCAATCTTTCTGTGCGCTTAATTCCAGCCAAAATGTTGTCAATGATAGTGCCCGGCACTTCAGATCTGGGATTGTCTGATGTGACGATCACTAGATCGGCTAGATTATCGGCTATTTGACCCATTTGAGGACGTTTGGTGGCATCGCGATCGCCACCACAGCCAAAGACTGCTATCAACTTGCCATCGCTTGGAACCAATGCCCGTGCTGCTTTTAAAACGTTTTCAAGACCGTCTGGGGTATGCGCATAATCGACCAGGCACAGCGGTTCGGCAGTCTGGCTGCCTGTAGTTACTGTTTCAAACCGTCCGGCAACACCTGTAAATCCTTCCAGAGCATCTTTGCAAATCTCCAGGTCGACTCCTTCTGCCAGGCAGATCAGGAGAGCAGCCATGACGTTGTAGACGTTGAAACGGCCGTTCAAATGGAGCCTCAAGTCCAGCTCACCATGCGGGGTCTCAAGTTTCAGATCTGTACCGCGAAAGTCGAACTTTGCACTTTTGACGTGCATGTCGCCCTGTTCCCATCCGTAAGTCCAAACGCGAACATCCGAACCTTTTACTGATTGGATGAATTCAGGCGCGAGTTCGTCGTCGGCGTTGATAACGGCTGTTTTATTGGTCTGGCGACTCTGGACCAGCATCTGGAAAAGAAGCCGTTTCGCTTGCCAGTAGTTTTCCATTGTCTTGTGGAAATCAAGATGATCTTGCGTGATGTTAGTCAGGCAGGCGACTGCAAAATCGCAGCCCCGCACTCGTTCTAAAGCGAGTGCATGACTTGATACTTCCATTGCGACGTGAGCGACATTATGGCTTGCCATCTCGGCGAGCAATGCCTGTAAATCAGATGCTTGCGGGGTTGTGTGGTGGGTGTCGAGGTACTGTGACGGTTGATTCGCTTCCGACCATCGCGCTCCAAGTGTGCCAATCAAGCCGATCTTGCGGCGATCCTCAAGAAAGATATGTTCGATCAGGTGAGTCGTGGTTGTCTTTCCATTTGTGCCGGTTACGCCAATCAAGCGGATTTCGCTGCTCGGTTCGTCGAAGAAATAAGCTGCCAGATCGGCGAGTGCGGCACGCACATCGGAGACTTTGACATATGGAACCGGCAGAGAATCTGTGTTTTCACGTTGTGAGACGATGAGGCCTGCTCCCAGTTTAATGGCGTCGCCGATGAATTTATTGCCGTCGAATTTTTCCCCTTCGATGCAGACGAAGGCATCGCCAGGCTTTAGCTTTCGCGAGTCATAGCAAACGCCAGAAAAAGTCGCAGCCGGAGACGACTGCGACTTTGATGAGACTGTGCCACCAATGCGTTCGAGCGCAGGCAGAAGTTGCTTGGCTGGACGCTCGGCTGACGACACTATACTGGGTAGACGTTCGCTAGCTTGGCGCCGCGACGCATTTCGAACTTGATAACACCTGATGCTACTGCATAGAGGGTGTCATCGCTGCCGATTCTTACGTTCACGCCTGGGTGAATTTTAGTTCCGCGCTGACGAGCGATGATGTTGCCTGCAACAACGTGCTCTCCGCCGTATTTCTTTACTCCGAGGCGTTTGGGTTGGCTATCGCGTCCGTTGCGAGTAGAACCGCCGCCCTTCTTATGTGCCATGACTTATCACTCCTGTTCATGCGCCTCTCAGCGCATTACCCTTGCTTAGCTTTTGCTCTTCTTTTCGCTTGATTTTGGCTCAGCTTTTTTCTCGGCTGGCTTCTTGTCAGCTGCTTTGGCTTTATTCGGCTCAGCAGACTTTTCAGATTTTTTTGGTTCTGGCTTTTCAGCAGCTTTGGCAGCCTTTGCTGGCTTGCCTTGACGCTCTTCAGCCTTGGCCAGCACCTTGTCTTTCAATTCGATTGTATCAATCAAAATGCGTGTGTAATGCTGTCTGTGTCCTTGTTTCTTACGTGTACCTTTCTTAGGCTTCATGTGATAAACAATGACTTTCTTAGTCTTGTGGTGGGAAAGAATTTTTCCACTCACCTTCGCGCCTTCGATAAATGGCGCGCCCAGTGTGGAGTTGGCACCGTCGACAATCATCAAGATTTTGTCGAATACGAAAGCAGATCCTGCTTCACCTTCAGTCAAATCGACGTCGACGAAACGACCAGCTTCTAGCTGATACTGCCTTCCGCAAGCTTCTACTATGGCAAACATCTTTTGTCTCCGATCCTCTCTCTACTCGTCTGTCCGGTGATACCGACCCCATGCCGTCCGATTTACCAACCAGTAAATTCGTCGGCACAGTTTTGCGACCCATTGAACTTTTTGCGGCTACTTTACGTATTGCAAGTAGCAGGCTGTGAAGCTCATACCGGCACAATTGATGAAGAATACTATCAAATACTAACCTGGAGGGTCAAATCAAGAATTTCCTAATAACTGTGGGGCTTCGCTTAAGGCGTCTGATACAGCATAATTGTTGTTCCAGTCTGCCAGAAGCCCTATCAGGCTGAACGTTACGCAGCGCTTAATCATTGTTACGTGCACAAGCAGCCCAGCCCTCGATAGACAGGGTCTGAACCTTTGAAGTCCGACGAGTCCGAGGGTCCGCTAGCAGACCTGTCCGTTATAACATCTGTCCGTTTAATACAAAGGAGGCACGATGGCTGAGAAAGAAGAAACCGAGTTGGGGAGAAGCAAAGAGCCAGTCACTCCTGCCCAGCATCTTATGCACCTGCTGACAATCGGCTGGAGTCCTACCGCGCCTTTGATTCAAAAATACGTTGCTGAGAACGGACTTTCGCGTGATCTCGCTCAGTGGCAATCGATTCAGGGCGACTTCACGTCGCGTCAGCCAGCCAAGCCGGCCGGCAAGCAAAAATGAACCCGATTTCCTAATTGTGCAATTTCCATTAACACTTTCCATTTTTAGAATCATTCGATCTAAGCTTTTTCATTAACTAATCCCCACCATCGTTGTCGGAGTAAGCCTCTATGTTGCAAGTTGGAAAAAGAGCTCCAGATTTTGACATGCCTTCCACAAAGGACATGAAAGGTCTGAAAGAAAATGTACGTTTGTCAGACTACAAGGGCAAGTTCCTTGTTATGTTCTTCTATCCATTGGATTTCACTTTCGTCTGCCCAACAGAATTGAAAGCATTCAGCACTAAGTATGATGAATTGAAGAAAGCCGGCGCTGAAGTATTGGCAGTATCAACTGACTCCGTATTCAGTCACCGTGCCTGGATCAACACTCCAGAAGATAAGGGTGGACTCGGTTCACTCAACTACGTACTCGCTTCAGACATCACCAAAGATGTCAGCCGCGACTACGGTGTATTGATGGAAGACAAAGGCATCGCATTGCGTGGTTTGTTCATCATCGATCCAGATGGCATCCTCCAGTATCAAGTTGTTCACAGCCTCAACATCGGACGCAGCGTTGAAGAAACACTTCGTGTACTCGAAGCAATCAAGACGGGCGGACTTTGCGGCGCTGATTGGAAGCCAGGTCAAAAGCCATTGACCGTCTAATCAGGTCTACTGTTGTTTAGAGAACCGCCGGGTTTGCGCCCGGCGGTTTTTTTGTGCCGGGTTCGAAAACCTCAATGCCGATTAGATAAGAATTGGAACTTATTTTGTAGATGCGCTGATAATCTGCACTCCGGCGTTAAAATTATTAGGCTAGGCGCGACTAAATGACGAGTTGCGCAGTTCGACAGGATGCCGGTCAGCCGGCCAAGGAGGAACCATGCCGCTTCGTATGGACAGTCCGTTGCCTTCTCTCAAAGGCGGCACCGACTGGTTCAATTCAGCTCCTATCACCGATGATGAGTTGAAGGGTTCACCAGTCCTCGTTCACTTCTGGGCGATCAGCTGCGGAACTTGCAAAGAATCGCTGCCCGACGTAACTCAATGGATTGAGAAATATGGTCCACAGGGTTTGAAAGTGATTGCTGTGCACATGCCTCGTCAGGAAAGCGACACGAAAATCGAAGACGTCAAAGCAGCTATCGAAGAGTACGAAGTCAAGCAACCATGTGTTGTCGACAACTGGCACGAAATTACAGACGCCTTTGAAAACAAGTACGTGCCTGCTTTCTATCTGTTCGACAAAGAACACAAAATGCGTGATTTTAAAGCCGGTGAGAAAGCACCGAAAATGGTGGCACAAGCAATCGAGCGCGTTTTGTCCGAATCAGGCGTCAAAGAAGAAGTTAAGTAGTTCAGCCTCTGCGTACTGTTGTCGATGTTTTTGCGAGTCGAGTGTTAAGGCTTGCCAGACAGATTCATCAGATAGATAGTTCCGCCAGGCAGTTCCATCAGATAGTTCAGCCATACAGACCCATTAGACAAATCAGGTGAATGACATGACTATAGCCGCGGTTGCAACTCGGTCACAACAGGTCTTCGAACGTGCCAGGGCGGTAATTCCAGGGGGAGTCAACTCACCTGTGCGTTCGTGCAAATCGGTGGGGTCTGAGCCAATCTTCATGGATCGCGCCGATGGTTCTCACTTGTACGACATTGATGGAAACAAATACATCGATTACGTAGGGTCATGGGGACCGATGATTCTCGGTCATCGCCATCCGCGCGTTCTGGAGGCAATCGAATTAACCCTTAAGCAAGGCACCAGTTTTGGTGCTCCTTGCCGTGCCGAAGTAGAGATGGCTGAATTGATCTGCAAGCTCATGCCGTCAATCGAAATGGTTCGCATGGTCAATTCCGGCACCGAAGCTACGATGTCGGCGATTCGTCTGGCTCGCGCCTTCACCAAACGAACCATGGTTGTGAAATTCGATGGTTGCTACCACGGACACGCTGATTCGTTTCTAGTCAAAGCCGGTTCGGGACTCGCGACATTGGGAATTTCGAGTTCTCCTGGAGCGCCAGAGGAAATCACAAAACTGACTTTGTCTGTTCCTTTCAATGATCCAGCAGACCTGAAAAAGACTTTTGAGAAGCACGGCAAAGAGATTGCGGCTGTGATTCTTGAGCCAATCGTTGGCAATGCCGGTTTGATCCTACCGCAAGAAAATTTCTTGCAGACAATACGCGATCTGTGCACCGAACATGGTGCCCTCTTGATTTTCGATGAAGTCATGACAGGTTTCAGAGTGGCTCTCGGCGGCGCTCAAGAGATGTACAAAATCAAACCTGACCTGACTACATTGGGCAAAATAATTGGTGGCGGGCTTCCGGTCGGCGCCTATGGTGGAAGGAAAGACATCATGGAAATGATTGCGCCGTCTGGTCCTGTCTATCAGGCCGGAACGCTGTCTGGAAATCCACTGGCTATGGCTGCCGGGATTGCGCAGCTCAAGTCACTGCAGGCACCTGGAACTTACGCGCATCTCGAACAAAACACAACTAGACTAGCCGATGGACTCAAGGGATTATCAAAGTCAATCCAAGTCGTATCGGTGCCAGGTATGCTGGGCGTGTTTTTCTCTTCCAAGCCTGTGACGGATTTTGCAAGCGCGCAGAAGTGCGACACAGAATTGTTTGGAAAGGTATGGAGATCCCTGATCGAAAAAGGAATCTACTGGCCTCCGTCTCAATTCGAGGCTGCGTTCATATCAACTGTTCATACAAAAAACGATATCGATAACACTATCGAGGCGTTCAAAGACTCGCTGAAATAAAGCTGACGCAATCTCCTGCCGAGTGTTTGAACGTTCAAACTATCGCTTGCCGTCTCTGGACATAGTCGTTTAGCATCGAAGTCTATTTTAACGTGATCGAGGACACCGCTCGATCTAGTGCGTCCAGGCTTGGTTCATATTTTGCGCGAGCTAATTTTTGGCAGTACTGATTGCTTTTCGGCAGCGGCAAATCTTTCGGCAATCCGATGGCTTTGACCGGCCAATAGAACGCAACATAGTATTTTGAATCGGCTGTGATGCCCTGGAATGCATATATGAAATCAGGTTCGTTCAAGGGCGGATCCCCGTTTCCGTATGCTGTGACGAATGAAACTCCGGTGCCCTTGTTATTGTTGAACGTCAAAAACTTTTCCTGTAAATGACAAAATTGTGCACCATCAGACTGTGGCAAAACTGGTATCTCGTCGAAACCTTTAGACGATTTATTGGCGATGATTTTTCTCAGTGTGGCAATTTGTTTGTTGAATTCTGCGCGCTTTCCTTTTGGAAAAACTGCCGCAAAATCTGCCAATGGATAGATCAGAAGATGTGGTTGCATGAAATCGTTGTCTCCGTACTGCAACTTCTTTCCATCAAATAAGATTCGAACATGCATCGGTGCGCCGGAAAGAGAAATGACGTCATCAGGTCCGTAAGGGTCTTTTGGCACTATCTCAACTTTCGTGGATTTTGCGATGCCGGTTGTGTCAAGTTCGACCTGTAACTTTGCGATGCTGGGCGCGGCGCTCTTTGTTTTGGTAGCTGGCGCGGACTGGCTGGCGAGTTGTGTCGTTCCCACAGAGGTTGCAACGAGCACAGCTAACGCCAACATCTTGGATGTCATATTTCGTTCTCCGAAAAGTGAATCGAATCTTGGAATTTACCATTTCTGGTCGATTTAAGTTCACTGTTGTAATGGACGAGGCACTATTTCTCATTACGGTTATGTTTGAGATTTTAGAGTGTCGCAAAAACAATTTCCTCGCTGCTAATTTGTCTTTTTTTAACAGTCGATTTTTGCAGATCCATGTGATCGAATGCCGACGCCGCTGACCTGCTCCGTGCTGCGACGACAGAACGTGCATGTCTTGCGCGCTTTACCTGATGCAGATAGCCATAGATGGATTGAATCGCGCCACCATCGCCAAATCGTATCGTTGCCTTATGCGGAAGCAAGTTGCTTGAACCGACCAACATCGCGCTTAGGTGGCTCGCCGAAGGTGCGTTTATATTCGCGACTAAACTGCGATGCATCGTCATATCCAACAAGTTCAGCTGCGGAACTTGCGTCGATGTCTTCGGTAAGCAGTAAGCGGCGCGCCTCCTGCAAGCGCAAGGTCTTTTGAAATTGCAGAGGACTCATCGACGTAGCGGTTTTGAAGTGCTGATGAAAACTAGAAACACTCATTCCCAGCTCTTGCGCAAGTCCTTCGATATTGATGTTTTCGTTGTATTTGGTACGCAGAATCTGAACTGCTTTCGTTATCCTGTGCGTGTGTCCGCCAAATACGGCCATTTGTCGCAGCCTTGCTCCCTGATCGCTTTTGAGCAAACGGTAGATGATTTCACGAATAACCATAGGCGATACCATTCTCATGTCGTCTTTGTGATCAGCCAATTTCAGAAGTCTCACCAGTGCGTCCAGAAGATCATCTTGCAAGCTGCTCACTGCCATCGACTTCACGCTTACATCGTTTCTTCCTGACGACATGCCAGCCTCAACGATGACGGACGCAATGGTCGTTGGATCGAATTCCAATT
This sequence comes from Oculatellaceae cyanobacterium, assembly GCA_036702975.1. Classification (GTDB taxonomy): domain Bacteria; phylum Cyanobacteriota; class Vampirovibrionia; order Obscuribacterales; family Obscuribacteraceae; genus DATNPX01. The sequence continues at coordinate 122,834 of DATNPX010000042.1, read as the reverse complement.
TGAATCCTAAATATGGCTTTTCGTGCGTCGCTTCAACAACATTACTAATCACAGGCACGTCCAGCGAGATGAGAAGGTAATTGTTGGGGTCATATCTCAGCCGTTCATCCCCGAACGTTACTTCTTTGGCGCCCTGGGCTATTACGCACATAGATGGCGAGTATAAGCAATGTTTAGGCGGGGTGGGCGCCGACCAGCGATAGCACTGGAGCCCCTCAAACGGGATGTTTTCACCTTCTGCTGGGGTCAGGTCCGTCAGTCTTTCGACAAGCTCTTCCTGATTAGCTTCAACGCGTCTTTTCGAAATGCTCATAATCGGCTCGCTGAACTTTGGAGAATTGTCCAATCTTCTTGGAACTTTGTTATACCAAATTGCCTCTGAACCAGAATAACATAGCAAATGTCAGCGCAGTGCAGCGAATTTTGTCCAAGCCGCGCTAGCCAGAAAAATTAACTAGTTGGCTGATAGTCATTCATCTGTAAAGCAACGAATGATTTTGAGACTTCCCAGCTCGCGTTGCGCTGGGCGACTACTGAGAGGAAACGATGAAAAAGAGAAGATTGGGAAATAGTGATCTTGAAGTTTCGGCACTCGGACTCGGTTGCATGGGCATGAGTCACGGTTTTGGACCTCCAAAAGATAAGCAGGAAATGATTTCGCTGATTCGCGCGGCTGTGGATCGGGGTGTCAGTTTCTTTGACACCGCCGAAGTGTATGGACCTTTTACAAATGAATTACTTGTCGGGGAAGCCTTGCAGCCGCTCCGGAACAAAGTTGTCATCGCGACCAAGTTTGGGTTCAAGCCTGACCCGAAGGGCGGCACAGATGGACCAAATGGTGGTCCTAAATGGTCCGCTCTGGCCAGTCACCCCGACCACATCAAAAAGGTTGCCGAGGAAAGTCTGAAACGGTTGCGTATTGAAGTTATAGATCTTTTCTATCAACATCGGGTCGACCCTGATGTGCCGATCGAAGAAGTCGCGGGCGCCGTGAAGGACTTGATTGTGCAAGGGAAAGTGCGGCACTTCGGACTTTCTGAAGCTTCCGCCAGCACGATTCGCAGAGCCCATGCAGTGCAACCGGTGACTGCCGTTCAAAGCGAGTATTCATTGTGGTTTAGAAAACCTGAGCTGGAAGTTATACCGACATGCGAAGAGTTAGGCATAGGATTCGTTCCATTCAGCCCGCTTGGAAGAGGCTTCTTGACTGGTAAGGTCGATGAAAAAACTGAGTATGCGGAAAATGATATTCGCAAGATTTTGCCCAGATTCTCAGCTGAGAATCGCAAAGAGAATCAGAAGGTAGTCGATCTGCTGACCGCGTTTGCGAACGAAAAGAGCGCCACACCGGGGCAAATCGCACTTGCCTGGTTGCTCGCGCAGAAACCATGGATAGTGCCCATTCCAGGCACCACTAAGTTGCATCGTCTGGAGGAAAATATAGGAGCTGCAGATCTGGTTTTGTCAGCTTCAGATATTGAGAAGCTCAACGAAGCTGCATCGAAACTAGAGGTCAAAGGTGAGCGGTACCCAGAAGCGATGGAAGCTATGGCTTATCGATAAAAGTGTAGAAGGCGATTTCGCTTCTTGATGTAGGGGATGCGTGTAACCTTCTGCGCACATTTCAATCGGGAGTACTACAATGACAACGAAAACAGCAATAAAAACTAAAGCTTATGCGGCTGCCAGTGCACATGATCAGGTGAAACCATTTGAAATTGAACGACGCGAGCCTGGTGCGCATGATGTGCTAATCGATATCAAATTCTGTGGCGTCTGCCACTCAGATGTGCATCAAGCGAGGGACGAATGGGGCGGTTCTATCTTTCCGATGGTTCCAGGTCATGAGATTACAGGTATCGTCGAACGTGTCGGTGAGAAGGTCAAAAACTTCAAGGTTGGAGATCGAGTCGGAGTAGGATGCATGGTTGATTCCTGCAAAGAATGTGGTTCTTGCGCTGACGGTGATGAGAATTACTGCGAGAAAGGTAATGTGCTTACCTACAATGCCGTGGGTTACGACGATGTGCCGACGAAAGGCGGCTACTCCGAGCGCATTACCGTTCATGAGCGCTTCGTAGCACGCATTCCGGACTCTTTGCCTTTAGATAAGGCTGCACCACTGTTGTGCGCCGGTATCACGACGTATTCACCTTTGATTCACTGGAAGGCCGGCCCGGGCAAATCTGTTGGTGTGGTTGGATTAGGTGGACTCGGTCATATGGGCGTCAAGCTTGCGCATGCGCTTGGTGCCGAAGTGACTGTGATCAGCCGCACCAACAATAAGAAGTCTGATGCAGAAGCAATGGGTGCTAAGCACTACATCGCCACTTCAGAACCCACTGCTGTGGAGAATGCGCAGGGCAAATTCGATTTGATCATCAACACGGTTTCGTCTGCTGCGGATATGAATGCGTATCTCGGTATGTTGAAGCGCGATGGTGTTATGGTGCTAGTTGGAGCGCCGAGCGAGCCTTTGCCGATTGAGGCGTTTAGCTTGATTCCACGACGCATCTCTCTGGCTGGTTCTACCATTGGTGGCATGCGCGAAACTCAAGAAATGCTCGAATTTTGCGGCAAGCATGGAATCACTTCGGATATCGAAGTTATTCCCATTCAGAAGATAAATGAGGCTTACGAACGCCTGCTGAAGAGCGATGTTCGCTACCGGTTCGTTATAGATATAGCGTCGTTGAAGTAGAGTTCTCTAATGGCTCCTTCTTAATTGTTCATCACTAAAACCTGTACAGACATGGTGAAGCGTTGAATTCTACTCAACGCTTCACTGCTTTGCGGCGAGCCCACTCAGTCATTCCTTGATTGACGAAGTATTGAAGCGTGTTTGGAACGTCTTTCTCCGAAAAATTTTCCGCTTTCGGGTCAGCGAATTTTTTGTGTCGCTCCGGAATTATTTCATCAAGACCGGCAAGGTCTCGTCGGTTCGGAACCGGGCGGGCAAATTTCGTGATTGGCACGCCTTGACCTGAGCCCAGTGCAGCCGCGAGGTCTTCGGTATTGTCGGTTAGAACCCTGATCACTACGGCCTTTCCTTTCAAGACTTCCTCCTGTTCTTTGAGTGCCGGAGCCATTTCGTGGCATGGACCACAACCTGACCAGCCAACCTTCACGATCACTGGAAGACCCTTATCTGCGGCATCTTGAAGCGCCTTATAGTATTCCTCGGTTGTCTTGACCGCTTTCTCCTCGTCTTCTTTGACTATGGCTTTGTAGCGCTCAGTCTTTTCCCGTTTCGCTGCTTCTTTTGCTTCTGCTGCCGCTTTTTCCCTGGCTGCTAGTTTAGCCTCTTCGGCTTTTCTTGCTGCTTCTGTCGCAACAGGCTGCTCCGTTGACTTTGCCTCTGATTTAGGTTCTGGCGAAGAATTCGGTTGCGGAATCGGTTGGGAATCAGGTTGAGGGTTCGGTCTTATATCACCTCCATATTGGAACAAGTCTCGCTCAGTCTCATCGAATCTAAAATCGGGGAACAGTTCCGACAACTTGTCTTTCGGAATGCCAATCGCAGCGATATTAGCTATCAGTGCTGGGTTGTGTGGAAGGTCGGGATTTCTCAATATCGCTGAGTCTATCCAGTGACTACCGATCTCTCTAAATTTCTGCTGCCGTTCTGGATCAGTTTCAGTTTGTCCCCACTGCAGGCAGGCGAGTCCAAGAGCCGCTCTGGTTGTTGCTTTTGAGTGCTCCACGAAAGTCAGGTCACCCTGTTCTTTCATAAGTTGCTGGAACTCTGGTGAATCTTGCGGTGTCGAAGCAACTGCCCTGGCAATTCGAGCCTGTTCTTTCTCGATGTCTGAGGCTGTGAATTTGTCTGCCGCGTCGATGGCGGTATGAAACAGTCTTTCGGCGTCGTGCCAGTCTTTTGCTTCGTGTGCTTCCTGTAGCGCCTTTGCAATTGTCGCTCGTGCCCCGTCAAAGGTTTTACTCGTTTTTTCAGCTGCATCCGTATTTTCAGTTCTGTCGGTTTTGTCGGTTTTTTCAAGCAGTGCGTCCGGATTGAACTTGCCGACATATGACTCCTGCTTGCTTTTTGCAGTAGTTATGGCCTGGTTGAACGACTGAATCATCGAGCTGTGAGCGCCCTGCCAGCGAAAATCTGGTGCCTCCGGCTGCAATGAGCCATCTGTTCCTGGCTTAACTGAAAATACTATCGATACAGAGGCGTTGTGTCCGCCAGCGAGTTGCCCCTGAGCGAATTTAGCCAGCTCTGTGTCTTTCGTTTTAGCAGGATCGATGTAAACGTAAACGGCGTCTTTCGCTGCTCCTGATTTTGCATTTGGCAGAGAATTTTCAATGAGCTGTCGGGAGTTGTTATGCTCAAATCCACCAAAAATTGCCACGACAGGTTTTCCGGTGCGTGCGGCTTCTTTGTAGGCTTCTTGATAGTTATCCTGGGTGTACTTGAAATTGTTTTTGATCATCTTGTCGTAGTCGGCACGCGATTGCCCGTCGACTGCGACGACTGTTCCCTGGGAACCGTCAGCAATACTGAAGCCATCATTGAGCGGTTGATAGTAGCGACGGCTGAAGTCTTGCTGCCATCTCTGCTGCTCTTGATAGTCTTGATGATAATAAGTCGGACGCACAAACTGTGTGTCAGGTCTATCGTATCTAGGTTGAACCTGGACTGGATAGCATACTTCGCCGCCTCAAGCCATGACGATCACCAGTTGTCTATACTGCTACGACTTTGAATTTAAGGCAGCTTTGTTGCTAAATTGTGCCTTTTTCGCACAATTTGATTACAGCCGCACAATTTGTTCGAAGTCGCGTGACGCTCTCAAGAATCAGAGTGTTTTTCCTTCAACTCCAGACTTTCGATTTCCATTTGTTTGGCTTCTTCGGTTCGTCCCATGGCATGTAGCAAAGCCGCATAATCTCTTTTGATCTGCCAGTTCTCCAGCGGTGCGCTTATGCTAAAGCCTTTCTGGTGATACTGCTTCACCAATTCTGCATGCTTTACGGCGGCAATTTTGAAGTGTTTCTCTGACTCCACGTGCTTACCCAGCTCACTTAGAAAACAGGCATAATTGTGATGAACTCGACTCATATGCGTTAATTCATGAGCCTCTTCGAGATCATTTGCATCACCTATGGCGCGCTTATAAGTCGCTTCCGCGCACTGAGGCTGACCATTTTTTGTCTGTGCTTCGGCCAGGCTGATCAATAATCCGCATCTTCGGGTGACGCTTGAAACATTGTCGTCAAGCAGGGCAATGGCTGCTTCAAACTCAACACACGCCTGCGCCGGGTCAGCTTTTTGCAACGCCGCCTCACCTTGAAGTGAATGCTTTTCAATCTGTGCAATTTTCGAGCTTCGCTCACCAATATTTTTGAAAATTTCTCCGAAGCCTGGAATGAGCGATTCCATTCGCTCCGCGCTTTCACTGGTGCGTTTCTGCAATTCTTTCTGTTGTTCTTCGAGTTCTTTCAGTTTTTCTTCGGGGTCCGCTTTTTCTTGATTCAGCCTTGCCCTTATGCGGTCAGCAAGACTGGACATGTTACGAGACCCTTCAGGCAGAGTTGTAGCTCTTTCAGCGGTTGCATCCATTTTAAATTTCTCGGCGTTTTCCGTGTCTTTCATGCTTGAGTAGACGCATGACTTGGCGCTCAGCAACGAACCCCTTTCTTCTTTGAAGTGTCGACTGTTTTGCCAGCGATTGAGGGCATGGTCCACAACAATCATGGCTAATTCCTGGTCAGTATTCTTGTTCGCATTTAGAAATGATGGCGTCAGAGCCCTCACAAGAGCCGTAACATCTTGCAAACAAAAGTACTCTGAGTCGAAATTCAAGATTCTTCTGGGCTCGATGCCTAGCTGCTCGATATGTTCGCGCCACCTGGATTTTGGCATGGTCTGGGGATGTTGCTTCAACTTTAAAATCTGATGATCGATGTCACTGTCCGTGATGGCATATCTCGTCATGAATTTCTCATCGAGTTTTTCTTCGTCGTTTATGCGTCTGGTAGCACTTTCCCACAATAATATGTTTCGCAAGAGCGAAGCGTCGAATCTGCTGATATTGGGCATCAGAACATCGCTGGGCTCTGGTATTTCTGTCTGCGACCCTGTGCAAAAACGACAGCGCTCATCTGCATCGATATCCACGAACTCGGCGCAGCGGCTGCAAGCAGTACCATTTTTAATTTCAGTGACGCGCAGCTCGTACTCGGCAATGATCTCACCTACTGTCAATTCGAGCAGTTGAACGCGTTCGTCGGCACAGATGGTGGCGAGTGGCACCTGATTGGCATAAAGGCTTATCAGCAAGTCCCAGATCAACCCCAGTTCTGTTGCTACAGGCGGATTTGAGTGGGAAGCATCAATGTTTCTTTCATTTGTGTGATCGCCCGCGTTGATACCCTCACTATTCTCAATGAAGAGCCGTGCGCTGTATCCATCTGCTGCTTCGATGCGCTGGCGAAATTGTTCGGGCAGGTTATTTAAAATTTCAAGAAATTTTGGCAGCCAGTAAGCTGCACCAGTGATCACCAGAATGGCGTTACGAGGCGTTTGTGCCGACAGGATTTTGCTTCCTACCGGCTTGCGGCAATATCGGCAGTAAAATGCACTTGACCGAATATTTCCGCTGCATTCAGGGCACCATTTGTATTCTTGTTCTGAGAAAGTGAACATGTGAAGGTTTTGTCCGTCAGTGAATTATTGCTTGCGCTCGGTATAATTTCTTTTACCCATTCAGGCTCGATAAATCGCTCTGAATTGCCAGTTTTGCATCGCACCAACAGTTTCAAGTTCAACTTTTAGACTCGGTGCCTTTGTGTTGATCGGTGCCGTTGATGCGACCGATTCGCAGCAAGGTGCGCGCCACCGTCAGTGCCACCACCTTTGTAGCGCCGCAGCGCGTTGCTTCACGAGCGCATTCCGCTAGTGTAGCCCCAGACGTGCACACGTCGTCAATGAGAATGACCGAGCGTCCCATCAGTTTGGAAGGATTGCCTTCGAATGCGAATTCTAAGTTTTTGAACCGCTCCAATTTCTCCAGACTTTGTTGTGGTGTCGTTGCACGGCGTCGCTTCAATGCTTTTGATACGGGAATGTCCAGCACCTTCGAAGCCTCCCTTGCTAGCAATTCGGCCTGGTTGAACCCTCGTTCAAATTCTTTACGCCAGTGCAGCGGAACTGGTACAAGGACAGCATTTTCTCGATTCAGTAATATTGATCCCATTCGCCAGCCGTTAAGCATGATGGTTGCCAGGTCAGGTGCCAGCAAGCGATCTCCTTCGTACTTGAAATGATGAATTAATGTGCGAATTTCGCCAGAGTAAGGCGCGCCGCTGACGATTGCGAAAGAACGTTGTCCTTCGTGCTCGTAAAATCCCAACAACGGAGTCTCATTGGCCACACTCAGCCAGCAATCAGCGCAAAGTGATCGGGAATAGTGCGGAATATTATCTATCCATCTGTGCATCAGTGCCGGTCGCGCTTCAAGGCGGAAGCCTTGCAAATCTTCCAGCAGTTGCCCCCGTGCAAAGATGACGCGTTTGCAAACACGGCAATCTTCTTCACTGATAAATGAGAAGAAAAAGTCGAGAAATCGGTCAATCATCGAACCTATGAGAATTTTTGTAGTCACGGTCCCCTCCTTTCGTACCTCTTTGTTTTTATTACGTTTGAAAGTCGAAAATAGTTCAATTTGCCTTCTGAAAATCTGAACCTGCTAGACTCGGGTCTTACGTGAAACTTGTATCCCGTGATGTGACTGAGAAGGTCTGACCATGCTGAAGGAATTGGACGCCGCCGCGCTTATCAAAAGCGCAGAAAAAAAATTGCGGGATGCATTCGAGGAAATCGACGAGATTGCCCTGGTTAACCAGAAAAAAGTGCTCGATTCATTTCGCGCGCACAGAATGACTGAAGAATTTTTTGGCGAGCGCACAGGATATGGGCGCAATGACCCTGGACGGGACGCCATCGATAGCGTCTTCGCCGCGGTTTTCGAGTCGAGGGCAGCGGCGGTTCGCATGCAGTTTGTTTCAGGCACGCACGCCATAGCGTGTGCGCTCCTAGGAAACTTGCGCGCTGGAGACGCGATTCTGTCTCTAACCGGGCAGCCCTACGACACGCTCAAAGAAGTCATCGGTCTTGAGGGGGATGAGTCTGGCAATTTGATGTCCCTGGGCGTCAAGTATCTTGAGATCGATCTGGATCCAGCTGTCGAAACAGACGATACTCTTGCCGAAAAAATTAAGAAGACGGCTCCAGCTGGGCGTTGCATGTTCTACATACAAAAATCGTGTGGTTACAGCGTGGAGCGCCGAAGTTTCACCAATAGCGATATCGAGCGTTTGAGCCGTGCTGCCAGATCGATACATCAGAATTGCATTATTTTTGTCGATAACTGCTACGGCGAATTCGTCGAGCGAAATGAGCCAACGGCGGTGGGGGCTAACCTGATGGCCGGCTCGCTTATTAAAAATCCTGGTGGTGGTCTCGCTATCACCGGAGGATATGTCGCCGGAGATAAAGTGCTTGTTGAAAAAGCCTTAAACAGGCTGACTTCGCCGGGAATCGGCGGTCACCTTGGCTTGACCTACAATCAAAATCGCCTCGTTTTGCAGGGGCTTTTTATGGCGCCAGCTGTCGTTTCCAATGCTGTTAAAGGGGCAAAGTTGTTCGCTTCAGTGCTCGCCGAACTGGGCTGCGAGGTAAAGCCAGATGCCTTGAGCCTCAGGTCCGACATTATTCAAGCTATCAAGTTTTCCGGTCCTGAGCGGCTTGTCAATTTCTGTCGGGCGATTCAGAAGGGGTCGCCAGTCAACTCTCATGTCACTCCCGAGCCCTGGTCCATGCCTGGATATCAGGACCCTGTCATCATGGCAGCCGGTACATTTGTTGAAGGGGCGACGATCGAGCTGTCTGCAGATGGGCCACTTCGCCCTCCTTTTGCCGTTTTTGTACAAGGTGGCCTTACATATCTGCATGTTAAGTGCGTGCTGGAAGAGGCTATAACCCTCAGTGCTCGGGGCGAATTGCCGTTTTTCTAGAACTAAAGCTTTGCTCATTGGCTTTAAGCTGGACCAGTTCTTCTTTACAATAGTTGTGCACCACTGTGGGGGATACGCTCTTGGTAGCCGAGATGCCAGCCGCCAGGCAAAAAATACTTCCGGGCTCGAAATCCAATTTGTTGATTTTGTCCGGTACTTCGAATCCAGAACTTGCTAAGGAAGTTGCTGATTATCTGGAATTGACCGTTGCACCGGTAAAAATCTCACCGTTTTCCGATGGCGAAATTTATGTGCAAGTTCAAGAGAGCGTTCGAGGGCAAGACTGTTTCGTAGTGCAACCCACATGCACTCCAGTCAATGAGAATTTGATGGAACTGTTGATTCTGCTCGATGCACTGAAGAGAGCATCAGCCGGTAGAATCACGGTCGTAATGCCATATTACGGTTACGGCAGGCAAGACAGAAAAGCTGCCGGTCGCGAAGCCATCACTGCTAAATTGATTGCCGACCTGTTAACCACTGCTGGTGCCGAAAGAGTTGTCACGCTCGATTTGCATGCTCCGCAAATCATGGGCTTCTTCAACATTCTCGTCGATCATCTTTATGCCAGCCCCGTGCTGCTGGAGTACGTGCGTTCGCTCAATCAAACCGACCTTGTGCTCGTCAGCCCCGACGTCGGGGGCGTATCGAGAGCACGCGCGTTTGCGAAGAAGCTAGACGATGCTCCAATCGCTATCATCGACAAACGACGAAGCGCTCACAACGTTGCCGAAGTCTACAACGTCATCGGCGACGTGAAGAACAAAGTCGTGCTTATGGTCGACGACATGGTCGACACTGCAGGCACCCTCGTCAAAGGTGCTGAACTTCTGAAGAAAGAAGGTGCACGCGCCATTTACGCATGCGCGACACACGCTGTTCTGTCGGGGCCAGCCAACAAACGAATTGATGATTCGCCCATTGAAAAATTGATCGTCACCAATTCAATTCCTCATGAAGCGAAGAACATCTCCAAGAAGATCGTCATGCTCAGCGTCGCCAAACTGCTTGGTGAAGCCATCGCTCGTATTCACGACGACACTTCTGTGAGCGAGTTGTTCCTCTAATTCGAGTTGTCTATCACTTATGATTATTGAAAGTTTTCCAGTCGGTCAGCTGCAATGCAATTGCTCGATTATTGGTTGTCCTGAGACTGGCGAGGCTGCTGTCATCGATCCCGGCGGCGACCCCGAAAAAATTCTTGCTTTCGCGAAAGACAACAACTTGAAGATCAAGTATTTGCTGCATACGCATGCGCACTTCGATCACATTATGGGATCACGTGCCGTTAAAGAAGCTACTGGCGCCAAGATTTATATCAACAAGGGTGACCAGTGGTTGTACGACAACTTGCAAAAGCAAGTGCAAATGTTTGGATTCAAAGCGACCGATCCCCTTCCTGTAGATGAATATCTGGAACATGAGGATCACGTCAAAGTCGGCAACATCAAAGCTTCCGTAATTCACACTCCCGGGCATACCCCCGGCAGCACGTGTTTTTGCGTGCAGGGAAAAGACAGCATTCTTTTTTCAGGCGATACACTTTTTCAGCGTTCAATCGGTCGCACCGATCTCTGGGGCGGTTCGTTTGAAGAAATTATCAAGTCGATTTCAGAACGTTTGATGAAACTCGATGACAGCACGAGAGTCGTGCCCGGGCATGGCGACGACACTTCGATCTGGGCTGAACGCAAAGGCAATCCGTTCCTGAATTGAAAAGGTTTGAAGACCTGGTTCTTATCTGAGGTTACACGTCAGCGGCTCGAGTAACAACGATACCGGTGCTACGCCGTAAAACAGGCCTTCAATAAATTGTTCTGCTTTGGAACCAGTCGTATTCGAGGAAAACAAAAACGAATACTTCGCCACAATATCGTCAGAAGTCAGGTTCGACTTTCCTCCAACCAATTCCGAAGGTGTCGCAATCACCTGAAATTCCCTTGCTGAACCACCCGGTATAGGAATTGGACTCAAGTTGGGCAAGCTGGTGGTCGAATCAGAGCTGATCAAAAAGTTCTGAATTTTGCCACTTTGAGTTTTAATTCTCAGCACAAAAGTGGAGGTTCCAGCGGTGGCTGGAGCTTCAAACGCCACGTTAGTCGGCTGAAGTGCATCTATTCTCAAACCTTCAACGCCCTCAATTACCATGCCAGCGAAGCCGTCTGGCTGAAAGGAAATCAATCTGGAACGCGCGTGTCTTCTGTTTCCTTCTACGATGGCATCGCCATTACCGCAGACACCAAGCACCTGCACAACTCTGTTTGCTGTACATGAAGGTTGAACAGCCGCACCAAAAAACACTGTCGATGTCATCGTTAAAGCTAGCAGTGCGATTTTTCCGAATTTGCCGGTTTTTCGCAGACCGTTAGCAATAGTTTCTTTCATCGTGATTTCCTCAATATGTCGGCTGTTTCAAGAAAGGTGCAATGGTAGCACGAGTTCAGCTGAATAACGTCGATGGTTGGTCGATTTCGACGTGTCTATGAACGAATAGCCACTCGTTGTCAACCTTTTTCAGTTTGTCTTTGTATACTGCAGTTCCCGGCAGCACGGTTTTGTTGCGGTCGATAATCAACAGATAACAAGTCTGCGTTGCCTGGTCTCCATTTATGCTGATCACAAAGTTCGTCATGATGTGGCGCTTCCCAATCACGCGTGCGCCGAGATCTGGCAAGAGAGACGTCAATCGCTCTTTTCCTTCATACTTACCGATGCCGCCTTCCCAAACCCCGCATTCGTGCCAGGTCTTCAACCAGCCCTGCACATCACCATCATCCATTGCGTTGGCATATTTAGCCGTTAATTCCTGGATCGCGACTTTGTCGTCTGACATACATTGTTCACTCCATATGGCGCAAGAACATATTGTACGACGACCTCGAGTTTTGATTTCGCCGTCATCGCAAGTCGGTCAGGCGAAATTTGGGTGTAGCTGATCTGCCTCAATTGCTGGCTAAACTGCAGCTGTCTCCAAATGTTCTGGAAGGAGAAGTTGTGTTCATTCGTTTCTTCTCTATTTATATGAAGTCACCCAGTAAACAGTTGATACCACCCAGAAATTCCAGAGTGCATGAATGAGCATTGATAACCAGAGATTGCGGGTTCGATTGTAGACTGACGCCAGAACCAAGCCAAGCGAAAAATATTGCACGAAGCCATTTAAGTCGAAGTGCCACATTGCAAAAAGCAGTGAGCTTACCAAAATCGCTGGTAAAGATCCAAATCGATAGCGGAGCCAGCCAAAGAGCAGCCCCCTGAACATGATTTCTTCTGTGAACGGTGCCACTAAACAAGCAAAGATTACTGATTTCAATATGGCAGGAAAATCGCCAGACATGAATGCTTTTACCATCTCCAGGTGGGCTGGATTGGTTGGGCGTCCGGAACCCGGCACGAGGTGATAAAGCACTCGACCAACAATGTTGAGCACGTTGCCTGCGCAAAAGCCACCCAGCCAAAATGCGGTAAATTGCGACAGAGTTAGCGGCAATGATGACCTGGTAAAAGCTTTATTCAACGTCAGTTTCTGCGGCTTTAGCACCAGCAAGTAAAGCAGAAGCAGGCAAAAAACAGTGCCCGAAACGATGAGAGTGGTCGACATCATCCCTTCGTATTCGCTTATGTCCGCTGATTTGTGTGCAAGCACAGAAGTAAATCCTATCCAGCAGCCGATGATACCGCCGGCGATTACTTGCGCGAAAATCGTGCTGATCAGGCAGGCATATGTGCGCCGGAAGCTTGTCGTCAGTGGAACTATTTCTGTTGCTTCGAGTTTTTTCAGCCGAGCAAAACACACCAGTGCGATGATGCCCAGAATAAATAGAATCGCATCAACGATAAGGAAAGCTTCGACTCGAAATGACCACGCTTGCGAATGAGACCGTCGTTTCGCCAGAGCTATTGCCAGCTCGTTTGGTTCGTACAGCTTGTACATATCGATCAGTGCGGTAGTTCTATACCAACCCTCTGGAAGTGTCGTTTTGAAAATCTCAGCTATCTCATCTGCGTCGTACTGATCCTGTTTTGCCGATTTTGTGGACGAATCGCTCGAATATACCTGTTGCAGCGTTGAGAGCAACTCGCTGGGCTCTCCGCCGACTCTGTGGTAGTGTTCGAAAACCGAACTGGTATCCTTACCTTCCGCATGCAGGATGATTGCCAGTCGAGCAGACATCTCGTCGCTCTCTGGAAAATCTTTGACTTGTTTTTGAACAATGCTTTCAGCATCGTTCAGCAATTTGTCGACCTTTGACGCGGCTATTGTGGCGATGATTGTATGAGCAGGTTCGGATAATTCCTTCTCATAACCCGCCTCTTCGATGTTGTCGATGGCGGCGTCACACAGTTTCATCGCCTTCACATGTTGAGCATGTGAGTCCGGGTTCTTTTTGATGTTGGGGAGGAGAAAGTTGACGCTCAGTGTGGCGACTATCAGCAGCGTCGATGAGACGAGCAGCACGTCCACGCACCAGAGTTGCTTTCGTTCGCGCAAACAGCAGGCGAGAATGCCGCTAATAAATATTGTGAGGAGACAGCCAAGGACTAGTACTGTCCATAGTATCAACCCTGCTGTCATCTTCTAGTCTCCGAATGTCCTTAATAAAATTTGCCCGGTCAATTAGTCTTCAAATGTCCTCACTAAAATTCGCGGTCAAATCGATGGCACTTTATACGGTGTCGAGCTTCAACTCCACGTTATTAGTCTAGATTTACGCCCGGTCTTATTGTTGAGTTGTACTTTCAAAATACCTGAAAAGTTGTTGTCGGCCGATAGGAATTAATGTTGGCAGTTATTCCAGCTGGTCTGCAAGAACCCCACTCTGCGGGCGATCTCGCGTAAGCGGTGATCTTCCCACTTGTGGGGGCATGACCGCAATACGCCCTACGCCGGGTACATGTAATGAAGACTTATAGTGACATAATTACGCATTAATGACGACGAATCCAGATGTAAACAGCTGAAGAGCGCAACTCTTCCGTAAGTTGAGTAATCAACCAGACGGGAGGCAAGTTGCGACAGATAATTTCGAGCCGATAGGAGAGACAACACATGGCACGCACCGCGCAAGCATCAGTTCCCACTGACTCTGTAGATGGACGCCAGCTTCTCAAAGCATTGAGGGCGATGGCTCGAGGCGATTTCAGCGCGAGGATGCCCCTCGATCAGACCGGACTTGCCGGTGAAATAGCTCTTGCTTTCAACGATTGTGTCGAGCTGAATCAGCGCTTGCAGACAGAATTGCAGCGCATCAACACAGTCGTCGGTAAGGAAGGAAAAATCACTCAGCGAGCGACACTGGGAGAGGCGTCAGGTGGGTGGAACGAATGTATTCAATCTGTCAACGGACTGGTCGGCGACCTGGTCAGACCGACGACTGAAGTGGCTCGCGTTATTGGTGCGGTGGCGAAAGGCGACCTGACTCAGACGATGGCTCTGGAAATTGAAGGTGGTCCGCTCAAGGGCGAGTTCTTGCGCACGGCCCGCACCATCAACACGATGGTCGAGCAGCTCAGTTCGTTCACCTCAGAAGTGACTCGTGTGGCAAGAGAAGTCGGAACGGAAGGAAAGCTCGGTGGACAGGCACAGGTGAAGGGTGTTTCCGGTACATGGAAAGACCTGACAGATTCAGTAAACTCGATGGCATCGAACCTGACAGGTCAGGTGCGAAACATCGCAGACGTGACGACCGCGGTAGCTAAAGGTGACCTCTCGAAGAAGATTACAGTAGACGTAAAAGGCGAAATTCTCGAACTCAAAAACACCATCAACACGATGGTTGACCAGCTCTCATCGTTCGCATCAGAAGTAACTCGTGTAGCAAGAGAAGTAGGAACGGAAGGAAAACTGGGTGGACAAGCGCAGGTAAAGGGCGTCTCCGGTACATGGAAGGATCTGACTGATAATGTGAACTCGATGGCAAGCAACCTTACAGCTCAGGTGCGAAACATCGCAGACGTGACGACCGCGGTAGCAAATGGTGACCTGTCGAGAAAAATTACAGTAGACGTAAAAGGCGAAATCTTAGAACTGAAGAAAACGATCAACACGATGGTGGATCAGCTGTCATCTTTCGCCTCAGAAGTAACTCGTGTAGCAAGAGAAGTAGGAACGGAAGGAAAACTCGGTGGACAGGCGCAAGTAAAAGGAGTTGCCGGAACCTGGAAGGACTTGACCGACTCGGTCAACTACATGGCGGGCAACCTGACTGCGCAGGTAAGAAACATCGCAGAAGTGACGACGGCTGTGGCGAAAGGAGACCTCTCCAAAAAGATCACGGTAGACGTAAAAGGGGAAATTCTCGAACTCAAAAACACCATCAACACGATGGTGGACCAGCTGTCATCATTCGCGGCGGAGGTAACTCGTGTAGCGAGAGAAGTAGGCTCGGAAGGGAAGCTCGGTGGACAAGCCGATGTAAAAGGCGTTTCCGGTACGTGGAAAGACCTGACGGACTCAGTGAACTACATGGCGTCCAACCTGACGTCTCAAGTGCGAAACATCGCAGACGTGACGACAGCCGTGGCTAACGGTGACCTCTCCAGGAAGATTACGGTAGACGTAAAAGGAGAAATTCTGGAGCTGAAAAACACTATCAATACGATGGTGGATCAGCTGTCATCATTTGCGGCGGAGGTAACTCGTGTTGCGAGGGAAGTAGGAACGGAAGGACGACTGGGAGGGCAAGCCGATGTAAAAGGGGTCTCGGGAACGTGGCGAGACTTGACTGACTCTGTAAACTTCATGGCGTCGAACCTGACAGCGCAGGTGCGAAACATCGCGGAGGTGACCACAGCGGTGGCGACGGGCGACCTGTCGAAGAAGATTACGGTAGACGTAAAGGGTGAAATTTTAGAGCTGAAGAACACCATCAATATCATGGTGGACCAGCTGTCATCATTCGCCGCGGAGGTAACGCGTGTAGCGCGTGAGGTCGGATCGGAAGGAAAACTCGGTGGACAAGCCGATGTACAGGGGGTTACCGGAGCATGGAAGGGACTCACGGATAACGTGAATATGATGGCGGGAAACCTGACGGCGCAGGTGCGAAACATCGCGGAGGTGACGACAGCCGTAGCGAAAGGGGACCTGTCGAAGAAGATTACGGTAGATGTAAAAGGTGAAATCTTAGAGCTGAAGAATACGATCAACACGATGGTGGACCAGCTGTCATCGTTCGCATCCGAGGTAACTCGTGTAGCAAGAGAAGTAGGAACCGAAGGAAAGCTGGGTGGACAAGCCGATGTACGCGGTGTGTCTGGTACATGGAAAGACTTGACCGACTCGGTAAACTACATGGCGTCTAACCTCACAGGTCAGGTGCGAAACATCGCGGAGGTGACTACAGCAGTTGCGAACGGCGACCTGACGAGAAAAATTACGGTGCAAGTAAAAGGAGAAATCCTGGAGCTGAAGAACACAATTAACACAATGGTGGACCAGCTTTCGTCATTCGCGTCTGAGGTAACGCGCGTTGCAAAAGAAGTAGGGACCGAAGGAAGATTGGGTGGACAAGCCGACGTTAAGGGCGTTTCCGGTACATGGAAAGACTTGACTGACTCGGTAAATTACATGGCATCCAACCTCACAGGTCAGGTGCGAAACATCGCAGACGTGACGACCGCCGTGGCTAATGGAGACCTCTCCAGAAAGATTACGGTAGACGTAAAAGGAGAAATTCTGGAGCTGAAAAACACCATCAATACGATGGTTGACCAGCTGTCATCATTCGCATCCGAGGTCACTCGTGTAGCAAGAGAAGTAGGAACCGAAGGAAAACTGGGAGGACAAGCCGAAGTAAAAGGTGTCGGCGGAACGTGGAAAGACTTGACGGATAACGTCAACTCGATGGCAAGCAACCTGACAGCCCAGGTGCGAAACATTGCAGACGTGACGACCGCCGTGGCAAACGGTGACCTGACGAAGAAAATCACTGTAGACGTTAAAGGCGAAATCCTGGAACTGAAAAACACAATCAATACGATGGTGGACCAGCTGTCATCATTCGCATCAGAAGTAACACGTGTAGCGCGTGAAGTAGGAACGGAAGGAAAACTCGGTGGTCAAGCCGTTGTACAGGGTGTGTCTGGAACATGGAAAGACCTGACAGACAACGTAAACTCAATGGCAGGAAATCTCACAGAGCAGGTGCGTGGTATCGCAGGGGTTGTAACCGCGGTAGCAAACGGTAACTTGAAACGAAAGTTGGTGCTGCAAGCCAAAGGAGAAATCGGCTCTCTGTCTGACACGATCAACGAGATGATCGACACGCTGGCAACATTTGCAGACCAGGTAACTTCCGTAGCACGTGAAGTGGGTACCGAAGGAATCCTCGGAGGACAGGCGCTGGTGCCTGGTGCCGCAGGTACGTGGAGAGACCTGACCGACAACGTCAACGGTCTTGCTGCTAACTTGACGACACAGGTAAGAGCTATCGCGGAGGTGGCGACCGCAGTTACGAAGGGTGACCTGACGCGATCCGTAGCGGTAGAAGCGCGAGGCGAAGTTGCTTCGTTGAAAGACAACATCAACGAGATGATTCGCAACCTGAAAGACACGACTCAGAAAAACACAGAGCAAGACTGGCTCAAGACCAACCTTGCGAAGTTCACATCTATGTTGCAGGGACAAAGAGACTTGCTCACTGTAGCTAATCTGATTCTGTCTGAAGTGGCACCACTGGTTAGAGCACAACACGGCGTCTTCTACATAAACGAGAACGAGGAAGGCGAAGGTTCACTGAAGCTGATGGGAAGCTATGCCTATCAGAAACGGAAACACTTATCCGATCGATTCAAGATGAGAGAAGGATTGATCGGTCAGACAGCCGTTGAAAAGCAAAGAATTCTGGTTACGAACGCACCTGACGATTACGTCAAGATCAGCTCGGGACTGGGTGAGGCAACACCGATCAACATCGTGGCGCTGCCCGTTATCTTCGAAGGCGATGTGCGAGCGGTGATCGAGCTGGCTTCATTCCAGCCATTCAGCGACATCCACCTGGCGTTCCTCGATCAACTTACTGAATCCATCGGTATCGTGTTAAACACAATTGAAGCGAACATGAGAACGGAAAACCTCCTCAAGCAATCGCAATCGTTGGCGCAAGAACTGCAGGCTCAACAACAAGAGCTCACCGAGACAAACAAACGTCTCGAACAGCAAGCGAAAACGTTGCAAGCTTCAGAAGACTTGCTCACGCAGCAACAGGAAGAATTGCAACAAACAAACGAGGAGCTGGAGGAGAAAGCGAGATTGCTGGCTGCGCAAAACGCCGAAGTAGAGCGCAAGAACAGAGAAATCGAGCAAGCGAGAATGTCTCTGGAAGAAAAGGCCGAGCAACTTGCACTCACTTCCAAATACAAGTCGGAGTTCCTCGCCAACATGTCTCATGAGTTGAGAACTCCGCTCAACAGCTTGTTGATTCTCTCCAAGTTGCTTTCCGACAACAATGAAGCCAATCTGACTGCAAAGCAAGTCGAGTTCGCCAAGACAATCCATGCATCCGGTTCTGACCTGCTGGAATTGATCAACGACATTCTCGACCTGTCCAAGATCGAGTCTGGAACAATCACTCTCGATATCGGCGAGATTGGATTCAAAGATCTGCACGAAGCCATCGAGAGAAACTTCAGGCAGGTTGCCGAAACCAAGAAGCTCGACTTCCATCTCGACTTCACAGACAACCTGCCCCGAGCTCTGAGCACGGACTCGAAGCGTTTGCAACAAGTGCTGAAGAACCTTCTTTCCAATGCGTTCAAGTTCACCGAAGACGGTAGCGTCACTCTCAAGGTTTCGCCAGTGACAGAAGGATGGAGTCCGGACAAGAGCAGTTTGAACAATTCCTCGACTGTGGTGGCATTCTCAGTCACCGACAGTGGTATCGGCATTCCGCAGGACAAGCAGAAGATCATCTTCGAGGCTTTCCAGCAAGCCGATGGAAGCACAAGCCGCAAGTATGGAGGCACTGGTTTGGGACTGCCGATCAGCCGCGAAATCGCCAGCCTGCTTGGTGGCGAAATTAAAGTCACCAGCGCACCTGGTGAAGGCAGCACCTTCACGCTCTACTTGCCGGTCAACTACTCCGCACCAGCGCAGCAGTCCAGACCGCGCAGCACAACCGTGACGACGTACTCGGCGCCAATCGAACGTAGCTACGACCAGTTGGCTCCTGATGCTCCCGAAATTCCAAACGATTCCACAATCTTGTTGGAAAGCATCGTCGCTGACGATAGAGGCAGCATCCAGGATGACGACCGCGTTTTGCTCATTGTCGAAGACGATGTGACGTTCGCCCGTCTGCTGCTCGATGAGGCTCGCGAGAGCGGCTTCAAAGGGCTGGTGGCGGTGAACGGGGCGGCTGCTATTGCCCTGGCGCGAAGGTTCAGCCCTGACGCGATCACACTCGATATCGTGCTTCCTGATATGGATGGTTGGACCGTACTCGACCGACTTAAGCATGACGCCAAGACAAGACACATTCCTGTCAACGTCATCTCAGCGTCTGGTCAGAAGCAGCGTGGATTCAAGCAAGGCGCGATTGGATATTTCGAAAAACCAGTCACCAAGGAAGCCATCAACGAAGCTATGGGTGCAATCAAAGCCTTCATTGAGCGACCCGCAAAGAATTTGCTCGTCGTTGAAGATGATGAGACTCAGCGCAACAGCATCGTCGAGCTGATCGGCAACGGTGATGTCGAGACCACTGCGGTGGCATCGGGTCAGGAAGCGCTTGAGTTGCTGACGAGCCATCACTTCGATTGCATGGTCATCGACCTTGGTTTGCCAGATATGACCGGCTATGAGCTGATCAGAAAAGTGCAGGATGACCTGGGCTTGCAAAACTTGCCTATCGTTGTCTACACGGGCAAAGACCTGACTGCCAAGGAGGAGATGGAACTGCGGCAAATGACCGAAGCTGTCATCGTCAAAGAAGCGAAGTCGCCAGACCGACTGCTCGACGAGACGGCGCTCTTCCTGCACCGAGTCGAAAATAATCTGCCTGAATCGAAACGCCGTATGCTCCAGCAGGCGCATAATCGTGACCCGATTCTCTCTGATCGCAAAATCCTTATAGTTGACGACGACGTAAGAAACATATTCGCACTGACCAGCATCTTAGAGGGTCAGCACATGAATGTAATCTACGCAGAAAACGGTCTTGAGGCGATTAAGCTGATTCAAGAAAGTCCAGATGTCGAGGTCGTCTTGATGGACGTCATGATGCCTGAGATTGATGGATACGAGACCACTCGCCGCATTCGCGAGATGGACCAATTTAAGAATCTGCCGATTATCGCCCTCACAGCCAAAGCAATGAAGGGTGACCGTGAGAAATGTATCGAAGCAGGAGCATCAGATTACATCGCTAAGCCGGTTGATACCGACCAACTGATGTCGCTGTTGCGAGTCTGGCTTTATCAGTAAGTGGCTTAAGCAAAAGGAGAGCAACAAGAAACCCACCGGAGCAATAAGAAACCAACCGGAATCATTTTTCCCTCGGTAGACACGGAAACCTAGCCATGAAAGACCTGGATTCCAACAACACGCTCGAAACAAAAGATGAGATCGAATCGATCGAAATCGATTTGTTGCTTGATGGAATTTATCGGCGGTACGGATACGATTTTCGCAGTTATGCGTCGGCGTCGATTCGCCGGCGCATCTGGAAATTTGCGGAGCAGGAAGGGCTTGCCACCATTTCTGCTGTGCAGGAAGCCGTTTTGCATCAGTCAAATATGATGGACAAGTTCGTCTTATCCTTAACAGTGAATGTCACGACTATGTTCAGAGACCCGGCATTTTTCCTGGCGTTGCGAAATTCCGTTGTGCCTATTCTGAAGACCTATCCGATGATTCGCATATGGGATGCCGGGTGCGCAACAGGTGAAGAAGCTTATTCGATGGCGATTGTATTGAAGGAGGAAGGTATATACGATCGTTGTCGCATTTATGCCACCGACATGAACGAAGATGTTTTGCGCAAAGCGAAAACCGGCATCTTCCCGCTCTCGCACATGAAAGAGTTCACTGACAATTACATACAATCTGGCGGCAAAACTTCGTTTTCGGACTATTACACTGCAAAATACGATTACGCGATTATCAATCAAGAACTGCGCCAGAACATTATCTTTGCGCAGCACAATCTCGTTACGGACAAGTCTTTCAACGAATTCAATCTGGTTCTGATTCGCAACGTACTCATCTACTTCAATGAAGAGCTTCGGGCAAAAGTTCTGGATTTGTTGCACGACAGCATGGCATCATTTGGAATTCTTGCTCTGGGTAAAAGAGAGTCGCTAAAATTTAGTAAGTTGGAGTCATTCTATGAAGAGCTGGATTCCGCGATGAAGCTGTATAAGAGGTGCGCCTGATGAGCTACAAACTCATCATTGTTGGTTGTTCTCTCGGTGGCTTATCTGCCACCAAAACCCTGCTCGCTGGAATTTCAGATGACTGCACCGTGCCAATTGTTCTCATCCAACATAGAGAACAAAAGGCAGAGGTAAGCATGGATAATGTGCTGACGAACATGATGCAGCGCTACACTAAGCGGCGCATCGAAGAGGCGGAGGACAAAACTCCGTTGAACATGAATCGCATTTATCTTGCACCTGCAGACTATCATGTACTGATTGAACACGACTGCATCGCATTGTCTGCTGATGAGCCAGTCACTTATGCTCGTCCGTCTATAGATGTCGCCTTTGACTCGGCCGCACGTACCTATGGTAGCGGGGTGATCTGCATCGTGCTTACTGGTGCCAGTCGTGATGGTGCCGAGGGAGCAGCCAGCGTTGAAAGCAGAGGCGGTCTTGTAGTGATTCAGGATCCCGCCACTGCTGAAAAAGATACGCTTCCAAAATGCGCGGTAGCGGCAACTGTAAAAGCCCGGGTGATGAACCTTGAAGAGATAGGCCCCTTCATCTCTAACATCGTGCGCGAAGGAGGGGCGAATCGTGCTTCCAGAGCAACCGGTTAACATACTGGTCGTCGACGATCAGCCAGAAAACTTGATGGCTCTAGAGGCTGTTCTAGAAGCGCTTGGCCAAAATATTGTCAAAGCGCATTCTGGAAAAGACGCGCTGAAAGCACTTCTGCATGATGATTTTGCCATTGTCATTCTCGACGTTAACATGCCTGGAATGAATGGTTTTGAAACTGCATCTCTGTTCAGGCAGCGAGAAAATTCAAAGCACACTCCAATTATTTTTCTGACCGCGATGTACACCGAGGATGCCGATAGATCACTCGGTTATTCACTGGGAGCGGTTGACTTCATTGTCAAACCGTTTAATGCCGAGGTGCTGAAATCGAAAGTGAGCGTGTTCGTTGACTTGTTTAAAAAGACGCAGGAGATCAAACGGCAGGCCGAGCTGATTGCCGAAATCGAAAAACAACGCGCCAAAGAAGAGAAAGATCGACTCGAAACAGAGAAACAATTGATTCATCAAGAATTGCTTCGGCAAGAGATGGAAACCGAGTTACTCGAAGAGCGCAGCCGTCAATTGCAGAAGGCAGACCGCTTGAAGACTGAATTTCTGGCCAACATGAGTCATGAAATTCGCACACCAATGAATGGAGTGATCGGTATGGCCGAATTACTTCTGCATACTTCGTTGACCACTGAGCAGCGTGAGTTCGCGCGTATCATTAGAGAATCCGCCCAGGCTCTGTTGATCATCATTAATGATATTCTGGACCTCTCCAAAATCGAGGCGGGAAAGCTCGATCTTGAAATTATCGATTTCGAATTGATTCCGCTTGTTGAAGGAACGGCGGAGTTATTGAGCGAGCAGGCTCGATACAAAAATATTGCCGTCATGACCTTCATCGATCCTGAACTGCCGCGAGTCTTAAAGGGCGATTCCGGGCGACTGCGGCAGGTTCTGCTCAATCTAATCGGCAACGCCATGAAGTTCACCGAGAAGGGTGAAGTTGTTATTCGTGCCACCAAATCTGATGCATCCAACGGTGCTAGCAAGGTGCTGATTACTTTCGGTGTGAAAGATACCGGCATCGGTTTATCGCCAGACGCTATCGATCGTCTGTTTCGACCGTTCTCCCAAGCTGATGGATCCACAACAAGACGCTTCGGTGGAACGGGACTGGGTCTGTCGATTTCCAAACGGCTCGTCGAGCTTATGGGTGGGCGTATCGGCGTGGCCAGCTCTGTAGGCGAAGGTTCGCTCTTCTGGTTTGAAGTGCCTTTTGAAGTGGGACCAGCCGCCGCCAGTTCACCACTTGACCCTGAGCGATTGGAGAGCACTCGTGTTCTGGTTGTCGACGACCAGGACAGTGCGCGCACAATTATTGAAGCTTACGTAAAGTCATGGGGAATGAATTGCGATTCTGCCAGCAGCGTTGACGCCGCTTTGAAAATGTTGAAAGAGCGTGCCCGAGCGAAAAATCCATATGATATCGTCATCACTGACCTGGCTATGCCTGAGCACGATGGCTTCAATTTATTGAAGCGGATTCAGCAGGATAAGGCGCTGAAGAACACGAAAGTGTTCTTGTGCACCGGATACGATATTAAGAATCAGGGCGAAAAGGCGCTCGAATCAGGTTTCTCCGCATACCTGACAAAACCGGTTCAGCAATCGCGACTTTTCAATTCCATTGCTAAAGTGATGATTACTGATGACGTCGCCAAAGAGGTTTTCAGGCTTGATAGAGCTGCTACGGATGCTGCTCTCGACAAAGGTACCGTCCTTATCGCCGAAGATAATCCCGTCAATCAGAAAGTGGCAATTTTGCAGCTGAAGAAATTGGGATATTCATCAATTGCTGTTGGTAGTGGCAGAAAAGCAATTGAAGAATTGAAGCGACGAGAGTATGCCCTGGTACTGATGGATTGTCAGATGCCTGATATGGACGGATTCGAAACAACCAACGTGATTCGAAAGTCCGAAACGATGACCGGCAAACATATTCCGATCATCGGCTTGACCGCGCATGCCATGGAAGGTGATCGCGAAAAGTGCATCGCTGCCGGAATGGACGACTACCTGAGCAAGCCGACTTCGCTCGATAAGATGGCCAAGATGCTCGCTAGATGGTCTGAAAATAAAGATACTATCGGCGGTGCTGCAACAGATGTGGATAGGCTGGAGGATCTGGAAATGGTTCTGCCCGAGGATCTGCTGGCAGAGCTGATGCCGCTCTTTATTTCGTCGACTCGAAAGTCTCTGGAAGAGATTCGCAGCGCAATTCGCCAGAAGGAATTGCGGCACTTAATTGATAAAGCACACGAAATCAAAGGTGCTGCAGCTGGAATGGGGGCGATGAAAGTTTCTGCAATCAGCAAGGAACTCGAATTCGCCGGTAAAGCCGATGATTGGCAGGCGATACCGCTGCACTTCAACCGCCTGGAGCGCTCATTTGAATTGCTAGCTAAAATTGTTGACGAACTACCTATGCCGATCGCAGAGTAGAGCGTTCAAAGGTAGCTTGTGCTTGGTTCGGATTACCCGAATTATCGAATTACCCGAAACTACGGAATAACCTATTAATCGAATTTGCCGAACTGCCGAATTACCAGTGGTAGTTCTTCGTATATGGGTTGTCGAGCAAGTTTTTGACAGCATAGCCGGAATCGTTTTCAGCTCCGGTAGCGCGAGGTCCACCAGATTCTGAGTTGGCGCCGATATTGGCGATTCCGCCTGAGTCTGATTCTGCGCCTGAATTCAGCACGCCGCCAGATTCTGAGAAGCCGCCTGAGTTGCGTACGCCACCAGAGAATGACGAGCCGCCTGAGTTGTAGAAGCCGCCGCTTTCGGAATCGCCGCCACCAAATACGAAGCCACCTGATTCAGAGTCTGCCAGTACTGGAGCGAAGGAAGCAAATGCAACCGCTGATGCGATCAATAAGGGTTTTTTGAAATTGGAAATCGACATTTATGACTTCTCCGTTTGTTCGATTGTTTGAAATGATTGGGTGCTTTGAATGGAGTTCAATTCGTAGTTACGTAAGTTATCCAGATTAAAGCCTCATCGAATCAGGCTTAATCGCAACTATCACGATTGCTTTTTCTTTTTGAATTCCTTCACGTCGTTGTTGGTAACACCCAGATCAGCAGCTTTCTGCATGTCGTCTTTTGCTGGGTCTTTCTTGCCCAGTTTGTCGTAAGCGAAAGCTCGGTTCCAGTAGGCAATGCCCAGTTTTGAATTCAGTTCGATGGCTTTGTTGCAGTCATCGATCACGCCCTGCCAGTCACCCTTGTGCATTTTGGCGTGAGCACGATTGCTCCATGCCAGACCTTTTTTTGGAGCGAGTTCTACAGCTTTGTTAGCATCTTCAAGCGCTTTGCCGTTTTCTCCGATGTCGCTGTAAGCGTGCGAGCGGTTAATCAGCGCGAGTGGCAGATTTGGAGAAATTTCCAGGGCTTTTGAAGCCGCATCGACAGCATCTTTCTGTCGTCCTAATTTGTTGAGAGCGTGTGATCTGTTGACATATGCCATTGCATCGTCTTTATCCAACTCGATTGCTTTCTCCGCATCTTTCAAAGCTTTTGAAAATTCGCCGAGTTTGTTTTCGGCCCAGGAGCGGTTCAAGTAGGCGTGACCCATCTGTGGTCGAATGCTGATTGCCTTCGATGCATCTTTTTCTGCTTGTTTGAAATCGCCCAGACCGGCGTAGGCTGCGGCGCGGTTGCTGTAAGCTCGACCATACTTTGGATTCAGCTTGATTGCTTCATCAAATTTAGAAACTGCTTCTTTAAAATCGCCTTTGACAACCAGTGCGGTTCCGGCTTTGTTAGCTTCGAATGCGTCTGCTGCGACTTTGCTCGACACCTCACCTTTTTTTGGCTTGTCATCTGATTTTTTGCTATCGTCCGCTGCAAAGCTCTGAACGCCGCAGTTCATGAGGAAAAGAGTTGCAAGGAGACTTATGGAAGCTGACTTTGGTCTGATCATATTAACCTCGGCAAGATATGCACATCTCGCCGAATTATAGTTCATAACGAGGACAGTTGCGCTGTTGAGGGCTCAAAATCCTTACTGAGCTTTGCTTTTACTCTTATCTGTGCCGTCGACCAGTGCCTGGAATTCGGGCGACAATTTGACGTCTGTCGATTTGCGATGCTCGACCAACCACTCGTGCAACGCCTTTTGCTCCGCGGCTTGCTGCAAGTAGGCTTTCATTGCATCCTTCACCTCTGACAACGGCTGCACGCCGCCAGGTTTTTTGTCGGTCATTTTGATGATGTGATAGCCAAAATCGCTGGTAATCAAACTCGGATAAACCTGACCGACCTTCATAGTATCGACCTTGGAGGCGAATTCTTTGAGCATGTGATCTTTGTCGAGGAAGCCCATGTCGCCGCCGAGTTTGGCGGCTCGGGTCGCAATATCATCGGTGTTTTCATTTGCAAGTTTGGCGAAGTCTTCGCCTTTCAGAGCCTTATCGAGCAGATCTTGAGCTTTCTGTTTCTGTTGTTGCTCAACGATTTTCAGTTTCTTATCCAGGTCTGAAGCAGATAGTTTTGGATCTTGTTGTTTGAGCTGTGTACGCATGCTTGGCTGCTGCGGCGTATCTTTCGATGGTGCAGCGATAATGATCTGACTGAGCTTGACCATATCGCCGTGCTTGAACTTGTCTTTGTTTTGTTCGTAGAGAGCTTTGACATCGGCGTCAGAAACCACCGCAGTTTTGCGAATATTCTCCAGCATTTTTCTGACCAGTTCGCCCTGCACAATGTCGTCGCGAATTTGATCCTTGTTGTAGCCTGCCTCGATCATTTTGTCGTAGGCTTTATTTTTCTTCGCATCCAGGTAAACGTTGTAAGCACCTGCACCGTAGCCTTTCGTTCTCGCTGCGCCGCAGAGAATCTCGCGATCTACAAGTTGATGCAACAGAACCTTTTCCACTTTCGCGGCAGCGACTTTGAAGGCAAGACCGAGGTCCAGCACATACTGATTAAAGTGTGCAGTTGTTTCATGCACAGATTCAAGATGCTTTTTGACAATTCCGCCGCTCACATTTTCGGCTTTGGTCGCAGTTTCAATCAGCCTTTTACGCTCGTCTTCGGTTAGTGCGATGCCATCCTTTTTTGATTCGGCGATGAGCGCTTGCTGGGCTCCCTGGTCGGCGCTAAGCCTCGTTTGAATCTGCTCTTCTTCCTGCATCAATGTTCTTCGGTACAAACCAACAGTGATAGGCGTTCCAGCAACAGTGCAGATGACATCAGAGTCCGGCATTTTTCCGAGTTTTATCTGTTTGCGCGCTGCCTCTAGCTGGGGCAGCAAACCGCTTTCAGTTTCTTCTGACTTGGCACCAGCCTTAGCGTCTGGTGTGGCCGAAGTTGTAGTTGTCGTGGATGTTGTTGTTGCAGTGCTTGTCTTTGTAGCGTCAACTTTCTCGTCGGTTTTGCCGCAACTGGAAAGCAACATCACGCTAAAGGATAGTGTTACCACCACGAGTGGTGCGACACCATTTCCATTCACTGTTCTCGTTTTCAAGACACTCACCCTTCAGTTTTTTCCGAGGATAGTCAAGATTCTCAACTGGCTTTTTCTTGACTATTAGAAACCATAGCACTTAGCAGTTCTTGGAGCAAATCCAGTTGTTCAGGCGGCGAAACGCCTTGAGATCTGACCAGAATGTATGGCGTAGGACCCGCTCCACCAGCCGCTCCTGGCTTGTATGTGGTGCGTGACGCTAAATGTTTCGGCAATCGAGCTTGAATCGGTAACCACTGCTGCAGGCGGAAATTTACCGACAGGCGAATTCCCTGTGCCTCTGGTTTAATGGCGGTAACACCGGCTTTGCTTGACAATAGTCGCAGGCGCACCACTGATGTAAGTTGCAGTGCTTCTTGCGGTGGATTGCCAAAACGATCCTGCCATTCCTCAAGCAACATATCGAGCTGGCGCTCAGTTTTCACATCTGCCAGACGTTTGTATTCAATCAAGCGTTGTTCGTTATCTGATACATACGATTCAGGAATGAACGCAGTTACGTTGATATCCACTTGCGTATCCGCATCAATCGATACTGCTTCACCTTTCAGTTCAGCGACAGATTCTTCCAGCAATTTACAGTAAAGATCGAACCCGACTGATACCATGTGTCCGTGTTGTTCGGCGCCGAGAATATTTCCTACTCCGCGAATTTCCATGTCGCGCAATGCAATCTGGTAACCGGAACCCAGTGATGTAAATTCTCGAATCGCTTTCAATCTATTTTGCGCTGTTTCGCTCAAGACTTTTTGCGGACGATACAAGCAATAGGCATACGCCTGAACGTCGCTTCGTCCGACGCGTCCTCTCAGCTGATACAACTGGGCCAGACCAAGTTTGTCTGCTTCGTTGACGATGATCGTATTGACGTTTGGAATGTCCAATCCCGATTCGATAATCGTTGTGCAAACAAGAATGTCGTAAGAGTGCGCGGCGAAATCGAGCATTACGTTTTCCAGCTCGCGTTCGTTCATCTGTCCGTGACCGACGATAACGCGGGCTTCCGGCACAAGTGTTTTGATTTCGAAGGCGATTGCTTCGATGCTTTCGACGCGGTTGTGAACAACATATATTTGCCCACCGCGTTCCATCTCGTGCAGGATGGCAGTACGAACGAGAGGCAATTTGTATTCACCGACGAATGTTTTAATCGGGGCGCGATTGGTCGGTGGAGTGTTGATCAATGACATGTCGCGAGCGCCGGTGAGCGCCATGTGCAGCGTTCGCGGAATCGGAGTCGCTGACATCGTCAGCACGTCTACCATGACGCGCAACTGTTTTAATTTCTCTTTGTGACCGACGCCGAATCTCTGTTCTTCGTCTATGACGATCAAGCCGAGGTCTTTAAACTGAATGTCCTTTTGCAACATTCGATGTGTGCCGACGACAACGTCACATTCACCAGAGGCAAGTTTTACAACCACTTCGCGCTGCTCTTTAGCGCTCTTGAAACGGCTCAACAAGCCGACCCTGATCGGGTATGGCGCGAATCGTTCCGCCATCGTATTGTAGTGCTGCTGGGCAAGAATCGTGGTTGGAACCAGAATCGCGGCTTGCTTGCCTGACATGACAGCTTTGAAAATGCCGCGCACTGCCACTTCGGTTTTGCCGAAACCGACGTCTCCGCAGATCAGTCGGTCCATCGGTTTTGTAGATTCGAGATCTCGTTTGGTGTCTACAATTGCTTGCCACTGGTCCGGTGTCTCTTCGAAACGGAACGCCTCTTCCATCTCATACTGCCACGGCGTGTCAGGCACGGCGGCGAAGCCTTCCTGTTTGGCCCGCATCGCATACAAATTGACCAGATCTTCGGCCACTGCTTTGACTGATTTCTTGACGCGCTTTTTGACGTTTTCCCATTCGGCTCCGCCCAATCTCGACAGACGCGGTGCGTTTTCACCGGCGCCACGATAGCGGGAAAGCAGGTTGATCTGGTCGACCGGAACATAAAGCCGATCTTCACCGGAATATTGAACCGTCAAATATTCTCTTTGCTGACCGTCGACGCTGATGCGCTGCACGCCGACAAACTGTCCAATACCTTGCTTGATATGCACGACGTAATCGCCGATTTTCAAGTCGGCAACCGAGGTGAATCGGTCGTATGTTTTTTCTGCCGTCGGTCGCCTGTAGACTGCGGGTTTTCGCTTCAGTCCAAACATTTCAGCATCAGTTACTGAAACCAGCTGCACGTCTTCAAGACGAAATCCGCCCAGGAATCCGTGCCTGGTCACCCAGACCTCTTGTGCACCGCCGGCGCCACCAGTTTTGCCTGGCGTATTGAGCAACTCTCCTAGCGAAGCCGGAGTGTCGGTTGCCGTCGCACCATGTTCGGCGATATCTTTGGCGAGCGTTCCTTCTTTCGGTCCCGGAATGTATGTTGCGGCGATATCCCATTCCTTCATCAAGCCCAGGATTCGCTGCGGTTGCTCTGTTGAAATGAGCACGCGGTGCCCTTCTTTTCGCCAGAGGCGAATTTTTTCGACGAGCGCCTGCATCTGGTTTCCAAAACGTTCGATTGAATGACAATCGAATTGCACCAGACCGGTTTGCATTTCATTGTCAAAGATTGGCAAGCTGGAAAGATATACACGCTGACGCTCTTTCATTTTTTGCGTCACTTCTTCAACCGACATATGCAGCAATGACGGTAGTGGCAGCAGTCTTCCAGTCGATAGCCCCTCTTCGTAGGAAGCATTCAGCTTCTCTTCATAAGAAGTCAAAGACATGATTAAAGTGTCCCACTCATCAAAGAGGATGAGCGCATTCGCCGGCAGGTAATCAACCAGCGTGGTTAGAGTTTTGTGCACGAATGGTGCGTAGTATTCAGTCGATTCTGGATATGAACCAGATTCAAAACCGGTCAAATCGTTTTCCATGACGGCGCGCAGCGTCTCGGCAGCGGCGCTGTCTCCGAGGCTTTCGATTGTCTTTTCAGCCACGGCTCGCAGTTGGGCGACGAGCGCCTGAAATTCTTCCTTCTTCTTCGTGTCGAGGATGACCCAGTATCTTGGTGGTATCAAGACACTTTTGGTGTCTTCGACGGAGCGTTGATTCTCGATGTTGAAGAGCCGGATCGACTCGATTTCATCACCGAAAAGCTCTATGCGGAATGGTGCTCCAGACGATGGATAAATATCTATGATATCGCCCCTGATACTGAATTCTCCGCGCAGAGAAACCAGGGTTTCGCGAGAATATCCCAGTCGAACAAGGCGTGCAGAAAGCTCTTTGGGATCAAGCGTCTGCCCGACAGAAAGTGTGAAATTGTTCGCGGCTAAAGTTTCTCTATCGAGGACGCGCTGCATCAATGCACGCGCTGGCACCAGAACGAACATCGGTTCGTCAGGCGTGTTAATAATCTTTTGCAATACTTCCATCTGAGCCGAAACGTTGTCAGGGCTGCTCAAGACCTGCTCGTAAGGCGACACTTCAGATAATGGGTAAAAATAAACCGGATACCGAGTCAGGTTTGTCAGTTCTTGCTGAAAACGCGCCCCGGCATGGTTGTCTGGCACAATCAGGAAAAACGGGCGTTTAACCTCGTGCATCAGAACCGACAGAATCAGCGATTTTGCCGAATCTGCAAGACCGGATATATTCAATTCACCGACAGCTGCTCGTGCGGTACGAGCAAGAAGACGAGCATACTGTGGGCAATCCAGAAACCTCTGGTGCAGAGCAGTTGCAAGAACGTTCTCGCGCATATTTTAAATACGACCTGATTTTGAAGGACACCGATTCGTTATTTCAAGGCACAATGAGCCTTAAACCCCGATTCCATCATGAGCTCAGAATTTTGGGGAATATATGATCGTAGCACATTGCTTTCGCGGATGTTCTTTCTGTAACCCGCTATTATGTTGAAAGGTTCTTGAGCAAAATTTGTTAGACATCGAGTTGAATTTACACAGTAGAAATCTTGCAACGAGAGCTGTGGTGGCGATGAGCGCAATCGCAGCACTGGCGGCCGGTTGGGTCTTTCCTTCAGCGCAAGCGCAGCAAGTTTTAATTTCGCAAGCTTCAGGACAAGAACAGCAGGCTGCCCCTGAAGATGACAATACCCAGCAAGAAGACCACGGCAATATCAAGGAAGTCAACGACTGTCTGATTGCCGGAAACAGGCTTATCGACAAAGGTCAGTATGCTGAGGCTCGCAAGCAGTTTAACGAAGCCTTGAAACTGGCGCCCAATTGCGCCGGTGCGTACAACGGCATCGGTGCAACTTATCTGCGTCAAAATGACTTCAAACGGGCTGAAGCTGAACTGACCAAGGGGTTGAATATCGACCCGCTTAATGTGCACATCCTTAACAATCTGGGATCGGCGACCTATCACCAGGAAAAGTTCGACCAGTGCATCCTCTATTACAAACAGGCGCTGCAATTGGCCAAAACCGACGAGTCTAAAGTCGAACCGATGGTTAATCTGGCCAATGCATTAGCCGATCAACGCCACAATGACGAGGCGATTGACTATTTCAACCAGGCTCTGCGCATTCGTCCGGACTTCGCGATGGCTTACAACTGCCTGGCGCGTATGTATTACAACACTAAAAAATATGAACTGGCGGCTGAAAACGCCCGGCGTGCAGTGAAGTTCAAGCCCGAATACGCCATGGCTTACTACCACCTGGGGCTGGCTGAAGCCGCTCTAAACAACAAGGGTGAAGCGGAAAAGGCGCTGGAGATGTCGCTGAAGTTCGAAAAGGATCCCAGCTATGCTGCCGATACGCGCAGATTTTTGGAACATGTGAAGGCTTCAGGCTCGACTGCTATGCCCACCAGCGATGTCAATGACATCGCCGGGGTCGAAAAGCTTATTAAAGCGAGAGCCTGGAAGCCCGCTGAGTCTGCCATCCACAGTCTTCTGGAGAACGGAGAAGACCCGATTCTCTACAATAATCTGGGATACGTCGTGGCTCATCAGCGCGGA
This sequence comes from Oculatellaceae cyanobacterium, assembly GCA_036702975.1. GTDB lineage: Bacteria > Cyanobacteriota > Vampirovibrionia > Obscuribacterales > Obscuribacteraceae > DATNPX01. Next base: position 90,412 of record DATNPX010000042.1, on the reverse strand, counting down.
GCCACTCCTCATGCGAATTACGAACGAGCGGTGCTCTATTACAAGCAGGCAATTAAACTTAAAAAGGGTCCGTTTCCCTCAGCCCACTATAATCTCGGGCAGACCTATCGTTTGTTGGACGATGATAAAAACGCTGAAGTCGAGTTCAGGCAAGCGATAGAGGACTCAAAGGCGACGCGCACGCCGCTTCCTGTTGCCCATAATGCCCTGGCGATGCTGCTTAAGAAGCGCAACAAGCTCGCAGATGCGGACAATGAATACAAGTCGGCGATCGCGCAGGCTGGTCTGGAACTGCCTGTGATTCACTATAATCGCGCTCTGTTGCTCGAAAAAATGGAGAAGACGCGCGAGGCAGTTCGTGAATATGAGCTATATCTGAAGGTTGCGCCGCACGGGCTTAATGTCGAAACGGCTCGGGTTCGGCTCAGGCGCTTAGGTATCGAACCGAAAGGTTAGTCGTCAACAGGACTCGATTTCGTAGTACAATCGAACTCCGGGCTCTGGCGAGCCCTTTGTTGTTTCGCAGGCGCGCTTGTAAAAGCGCAATCATGGAAGCGCCATCATGAGCACCGCAGAAATCGAAATCAGAACAGAACCAGAAATCAGCCCCGCGATGGTCGAAGAAGTTTGCGCGGTTGCTTCTGCGCGCGCTGTTAGCGCGGTTCCGGCAAATAAGACGCGCGTCGCCGTGGCTATGAGTGGTGGCGTGGATAGTAGCACGACAGCATTGATTTTGCAGCAGCAAGGCTACGACGTGGTCGGTGTGACAGGCTGGTTAATCAAGTCTGGAAGCCGTTGTTGCGATACGGGCATGGTTGATGCTGCGAGAGTTTGCGAACAACTCGGCATCGAGCACCACGCGGTTGATCTGCGCGAATTATTCAAAAGTCAAATCATCGATCAGTTTCATGAGTCGTACGCTCGTGCGAGAACGCCGCTGCCATGCAGCCTTTGCAATACTTTGATCAAGTGGGGAGCGCTTCTCAACTACGGCAAGAAGCTTTTGCATGCAAAATATATGGCGACCGGACATTACGCTCGCGTTATCGAAACCGAGAACGGACCGCGCCTCGGGCGTGCGTTGGACCGAACCAAGGATCAAGCTTACGTTCTGTGGGGTATTACCATGGAACAACTTCGCTCGACGCTGCTTCCTCTGGGCGATTACACCAAAGAGCAGATTCGCGCGATTGCAGTGGAGAACGGTCTGGCGTCTGCCAATCGCCCTGATAGTCAGGATCTGTGTTTTATTCCAAAAGGAACGACTACACAAACTTATCTCTCGAATTTTCTTGTGGAAGCGCCAGGTGCGATTATCCACACCGTCACCGGTGAAGTTCTCGGTGAACATAAAGGCACGCACAATTACACGATCGGGCAGAGAAAGGGGCTTGGGATTGCTTATCCAGAGCCGCTCTATGTTACTTCGCTCGATCCTGAACTGCGCGTTGTTTTTGCTGGTCCAAAATCGGCGTTGTACAGAACAGAGCTAACTGCGTCTGATATGAACTGGTTGATGGATGAAATTCCAGATTCGCCGTTTGATGCGCTTGTCAAAATCCGCTACAACAGTGAGGCTGTGCCAGGCCGGGTAATTCCTCTGGCAGATAGGCGCGTGCGGGTAACTTTTGAAGACGCTCAACCTGCGATTACTCCGGGGCAGGTTCTTGGTATTTTCGATCTGACTGATACATACATTATCGGTGGTGGCTGGATCGACTAATTGCCTGCGCTGGAGCGATTAGCTGGGTCTGGATCGATTAGCTGCGGCGAGGGCTGATTGACTGCAAGCGCGTACCTGCTCGACATGTTTTACTGAGAATATGTTCTCTGCTACAAAGAAAATGGATTTTATCTGCGCGAAGTACTGTGTGTGGCATACGTCTTCAATATGTTCCCGCGTATGCCCTTGTGATCCGTTTTGTATAGATCGAGGTTTAATGCGCTTTGGCAGAGGTTAGTGTCGTTATTTTTCATTGATGATGGAGTCATTTGTTCTTATAATGTAGCTTTCCCGGTGGGGTGACATTTTGCGTAACTCTTTTGTCGAACAAAGTGTAAGTCAACAGCGCAGGTTCGGTCAGGCGCAAGTGATGAATGTGGTGGCAGCACTGCTGGCGATTGCTGCTGCGCAGACACCCGCAGAGGCGCGTTCGCATGTGAAGAAAGCTGCGCCTGCCCCGGCTCATCATTCTGCCGCCGCCACTTCAAGTCGAGCCAGCCACCACTCAGCATCGGGCGTTCATCACGCTGTGACCGTGAGCAGCCACCATAGCGGAGCCGCATCCGTCCATCACGGTTCACACATCAGCAGCACAACTGCCACAAGCCGACATGGACATGGGGCGGCAGCCGTCGCCAGTTCACGACATCACAGTGAGGAGCCGACCACCCACCTCGTTGCGCACGTTAAGCGAGGCAAGCACGGTCGAAAGATTGTTGTATATGAGAGAGTGAAAGATACACAAGTCGCCACGCACCAGGGGCGCCACCAGCAGGCTGAGATCGTCACTCACGAGATCGTGCATGTCGTGAAGACTCCACCTGCGCCGAAGACGAGATACGCATATCCGCTCAGCTTTTTCATGATGCACCCGCCAGAGTTTGAGCGCAGTGCTCTGCCCAATGAAGTGTCCGACAAAATTTCGCGGTCATTTCATAACGGTTATGCCGATTCGTATGCAGCCCGCAGTCTGGTGCGAGCCGGGCTGGTCAGCTATCATCCGCTGCGCGGCGGTATCTTCTGGCGGCGCGAACCGGTCAAGTACATCATCATGCATTCAACAGAGACGGGTATTCCGCTCAGCGCCGAACGAGTTATCGAATCATGGAGTTCATCAGGATTGCGACATGCAGGTGCACAGTACGTAGTCGAACGTGACGGCACCATTTTCCAAGCTGTTGATCCAGACCTGGGCACCGTTCACATCAACATCTTCAAAACGTTGCCTGGAATAAACAACGACAACAGCATAGGCATCGAGATGTGTCACACCGGTCGTCAGGATTATCCACCTGCACAACTGCAGTCAGTGGTGAAACTGGTGGCATATTTGCAAGAGCGCTATAAGGTGTCTGACGATAACGTCATTACGCACCGCTATGCGCAGCAAGGCGATCACACTGACCCCGTCAATTTTGACTGGGACGGTTTCATCGCAAGCAAAAACAACTTCAGAAATCGAGCCATTGCGTACAAAGTTCGCAAGCTCAAAGACGACGTGAAGGACTGGAGCGACACGACCACAACCACGACTGTGACTACGACGACAGTGGCACCGACCACGATCGTTCCTTCAACAGTGGTGACTACACCTGTGGTTCCGACGGTGGTGCCAACCACTTCAACTACGACGGTTGTACCTACAGTAGTGAAACCCGGAAGTGCAACGACATCGCAGGTCAAAGAATACACCTACTCGAAGACTCCAGACGTCAGCGTGCCTGAAGCTTCAACATATCTGCAGCCGCATCGACTGATGCCTGTGATTCCTGTTTATAAGACCACTACCACTACGACTTCGGTAACGACTACACCAAACGCGGTGCCGGAGCCCAAAATGATTTTGATTCCACCTAAATCTGAACCGGGAGACACTCCAGCGGTGGCGCCAATGGTGCTGCCCAAGAACATGCCTAGCCTGCGCGGACCGATTGAAATGGCACCACAGGCTGCTCCGGGACTCAATTCCGTGCCTGTGCCGGGAAACTGAGTCACGCGGTAGCCAGTTGGAAAAACAAATCCTGCATTTATCCAACACGCTGCTGAATTTCACTGTGCGCTGCTAGAAATCTAAGCGACGTCGTCGCTCCTATCTTCTTGAATCTGTTCAAGATAGTCACGCTCATTCTGTTCTTCCAATTGCGCCAGTAACAGGTCTAGTGCTGATAATGTTTCGAATGATGCAAAGTACTTACCTTGCGACTCAAGCGTTTTGGCCAGATGATAAAGCACGACTGCAAGCTCTGCGTTATTGCCGGCAATTGTTAAAACCTGCGCCATCTCCCGATAAAGGACCTCTGCTTCTGCCCACTGCTGATTAATTCGAGCCTCGGCGGCTTTCTGCATGAGCGATTGGGAGTTATCCTGGCGGTTTGTAGACATATCGGGCTGCAATAATTAGTCGGTTGGCTATAGAAGAAGTATGTTTAGCATATATGTTCCTCCGTCGGGAAAATTAAAACGGAAATTCGCATGAATCAATTTACATACGGTCAGCCGTATGGGTTCAGAAATTTTATTGGACACTTGTGGGCGTATCAGGCGGGGCGAGCGAGGCGCAGTTGACACCAAACTCCCGCGTCTGATACGCGTTTGCTGCAAGAGCGATAGTGAAATCTTCTATACATCGCCGCCATTACTTGCGTCATCTCCTGTTCTTCGATCTGACATGGCATCATCCTTTCGACCAAGTTTTTCGAAACACTTTGCTCGAATTTTGTATGCCCTTAAGTCTGATTGGTTTCGGCAGATCGCAGTAGTTGCATCTTGTACAGCCTCTTTATAAAGACCAAGCTGATAATTGGCTTCCGCTCGATATGTGAAAGCCCGCCCAATCAACTGTTTATCACCTACACTAATCGACCTGGACGCTGCTTCCGATGCTTCACGAAAACGTGACAGGCGCAGAAGATAGCGTGCTTGTTGCGACAACCCCTCCGCTTTGCCATAGTCAGTTTCGCTTTTTTCGGTTTCCATTTGCGCGAATGACAGTGCTTTAGCAAAATCTCCTGATTTTGCAGAATAGAATGCGGCGTAAAAAAAGTCATCGGACGTTGTGTCAATCGTACAAGACTTTTCGATTGCAATTGCCGCCATTGCGTTGTTCCCTTGCGCTTGATAGGCACGTGCTTGATTCCGATAATAGAATTTTGATTTGCTGGTGCTAAAGTCGTTAACGTCGAAAGAATCCTGATACCGACCCGAAAGGTACAATAGGTATGACTTTAATTGAAGTGCTTCCGAGTAACTTTGATTGATTGCCAGTTATTTATCGCACTCCCTTAAGGCCTCGTTAACTTCACTTCGCGACAAAAAATAGTTTGACCTGTCTACGAAGGTTTGTGGATCAGTCTGAAATATCTGCGCTCTCAAGTCTAAAAATATTTTCGGATTCGAGCGTAATTCGTCGATTGCCAGATACAGCAGGGTGAGAACAAGCAATGATGCCATAGTTAGCCAAAATCCCAGGCACTGTTGGTAATGCAAATATGTCTTGTTTAAGTGTCGATCTATGTCTATCGGCGTTAGCTGGAGCATTGAGGTCGTGTTGCCTTCGGCTACTGCTAACATGTGTCTAGTAACCGCGTCAGCTTTGCTCCATTCTCGATGGTTTCGATAGTGTTCAGCCAAGAATGTCAGATCTTTCCATACATCGGGGCTTGAATTGTTCGCGACCCTGCTCTCGACGAGGGTGACTGTTTGTTTCAGAGCTGTTTTGAATACAATCATTATTAAGCCTCGACGCGTGCCTTTTATATGCTCGTCAAAAGCCTGGGAATGTCAAGGGTGATTCTTAGTGTTTTTACCCCTGCAACTGAGAAGCGCAGTGCGAGTTCGAATCAGATTTGGCAATGGATAAAGCCGCGTATTCACCGAGTGTGGTGCTACCAGCTGGATGTAACCGTGTGCGTGGCAGACCACTACGTAGGCTCTGCTGTCCATACTTCCCCTAATACCAACGATAGTCTTAAATCTCCAGTCCACGCAAAAAGAGAGTACGTAATAAGGACGGCGAAGTTTCTTTTGATAACCCACCGATAGGCGATTTCGGACCGAATCCAAATTTGGTGAGCCAATTCCATAGACCATCAGAGACAACTGAATGACAGTGGAACCTATTCGCTAACTCTTCCGTCCGAACAGTGAATCTGATTCTTACCACGAGCACCAGACTTACTTATCGGGACCTGACATATGAATCCATCATCAGACAACTCTGTACCGGCATACCTATTGGGCGATGCCACCGAAACGCTATTCAACATCAAGAGCCGCGGTGACGACTCTGAAACGGGAACCTGGCTCGCCAGCCTGGTAACTGACGCATTGGAGATCGCGGCGCACGGCGATTCTGAACAGGCGGTCAACGCCGACGACGTGAACACGATGGTGAAGTGGGTCGCCGAAATTTTCAATGAGTTTGAACTGTACAAGCTGGAGTTCAACAAACAAGCCAGCGGAAGTGATTTGATGGTCGCCACGTCGCCTCTGACTCTGGACAACTTGTCGGCGTCAAATGACCACTTTGAAGGTCATCTCTCAACACGGCACTGGGCGTTGGCATTCGATGCTTCCACCCGGAAGCTCGACGTTTACTTGATTCCGTCTGAACTTGTTTTGGCCTTCACCACCAGTCGCATAGATGAAACAGAGTACAAACCTTTTATTACCTTTACGCCTCGTCGTCATCGCGATGAGTACTACTGGTCCGTCGAACAACGAACCATCACATTCGACATGTTGCCAAAGCTGGCTAAAGAACTTTTTGGTGATCTGATCAAAGTTGCAAGTGGAAATGTTTCCGAGCAAGAATTTTTCAGGAGCGCTCCTAATGAAGCTGCAGAAATAGCCAAGCATGAGGCAGAAATTGCCTCTACTGACCGGTCGTTTGAATCAAACACAGTTCCAGATGCCGGCCCTGAAAACAAAGTCTTCTTTAGCGGAGAATTCCCGTCGCGTGACGAAAGTGCGCTCGATCCAGGTCTAGTGGGAGCTGCATCTGGTGCTGGTGCGAATGGCGTTAACGATACTGCAAAAGCTAAACGTGACAGTGCGATTACCGATGCATTTTTCAGTAAATGCGCAGAGTTTACGAGCTACCTCGATAGCGAAATGAAGGCCGTAATCGACTTTGCGAAGCTGGAGCCAGAAAATGTCGAACTGCTGCAGAATTGCAAGCAGATCATCACAGAATTGGACTTGCTACAAGTGGCAACTGTAGACAGCTCTGAAAGGTTGCGGCAGATCCGAGGCTAAATGGCACGTGCTGGCGCGGACAGCTTCAGCAAAATTCAAACTGGCAGAAAAATATCGATAGTGGAGCGGACAGCTTCAGCACATCTACGCAGATAACTTTGATACTAAGCGCGGTGCTTCATCCACTTCGCGACTACGCCGCGCAGATGCTCAAGCAAGAATGGCTTGTTCATAAAGTCGTCCATTCCTGATTGCAGGCAAGTGTCTCGATCCGAAATACCTGTCACCGCAATGATCGGCACGCGAGGTGATTTTTTGGCTTGCTCTTTCTCGCGGATCAATTTGGTTGCTTCCAGTCCGTCCATGACAGGCATGCTGACATCCATCAGGATGAGACCGTACTCGCCTTTTTCTACAGCTGCAACGGCTTCTTTACCGTTGATAGCTTCGTGCCCCACCAGACCTATAACCTTCAATTGCGAAAGGAACAGCCTTCTTAAAACTTCGTTGTCTTCAACAACGAGTACCAGCTCTGGTCCAGACTTTTCGGACCCTGATTTGTTTTGATCGGTCTTTTTTACGAGAGATAGGGCTCGTTTAGGCTTCTGAGGCATGGCACCTTGTTCAATGTCAAAATACGAACTATATCCCAGCTAATTTACACTATTGCGCTGCTTGATTAGTCGATCTTAGTGGTCCTGCGTATCAAAATTTTGAAAATTTGGAGCTTGTCAGGCGGTCAGTCGCGCAGGCGAACGCTGTCCAGTATCTTGTAATCGCCGCCTTTGCCGTCGCTCTCCACCAGGCACAGGTTCGCAACTGACAGACGTATCGGCAGCACCTCTCCAAGAAACTTGATTTTCTCTGGGTCTATACGTTTTTCGACCCGGTGGATAGCAAGTTTTTCTGCTGCCGTCTCGACGCGGCGGTCGAGCCTCATCAGTGTCACGTGCGGTTTGAAATCCTGATTGTGCTCTTTTTCGGTTGCTTCGCTATAAAAGGGAATCAGTCCGGTGCGGATTGAGCGAGCCAGTTGCTCAACCTTAGGCTCCACCGGCTGGCTCTCGATAACGAGCACGCGGGCTTTTCGTGAATTTGGCCAGGCTGCAGGCTTCGAAAAGCTCATGACTACTTCGCCTCGGTCTTCAATGATTTTGTTGCGTTCGTAGACTATCTTGTGCAAAGTCGAGCTAACCTTGGAAACAAGAGACTGGTCCACTTCGCCCAGATAAAGCCAGGTGATATGAAGGTTAATGGGGCGCACCCAGCGCAATTTGCGCTCCCAGAGACTGTCCAGATGGCCGTTTAATCCCGGCAGAACGGCTAGTTTCTGCTGGTCTTGTTGACTCAAAAACGTCCCAATAAATAGCCTGGGCATCCTGACCTAATCCGTAGCTCGCGAGTAGAACCCTCGCTTTTCCCTCTCTAACTTCATAAGGTAATCGCTAATGCGGCTTGTGGGGGCAGTTTGTTGATAAATTTCATTTATTTCTACAACCAAATTTTTTATTCCGACGCTATCGGCGTATTTCAGAAGTCCGCCTCTAAAGGCTGGAAAACCGATTGCAAGTACGAGGCATAAGTCTATTTCTCTTGCCCGCTGAACAATTTTCTCTTCGAGGCAGCGCGCCGCCTCATCCACCATGGGTAGTATCATCTGATCTGCCAGTCTTTTCGATTCGTCGGGACGAAGCTGATCGCTCGACATTTTAAAATTCAATTCTCTTTGTAAGTCTGGGTTCAGTTCGACGCGCTGGTCGTCGCGCCAGATATAAGTCCCGCAGCCACTTTTGCGACCATGCATGCCAGCTTTAAGTGCCTTGTAAATCGATTCAGTCATTTCAAAACGTTCACCAAGTTTTTCGTGCAAGTTCGTCATGATGGAAGCTGCATTTTGCAATCCAATTTCATCCAACACCGCGAATGGACCAAATGGCATACCAAAATCTGTCATCGATTTTTCGATCCAATTGATCGGAATACCTTTCACCGCTAGCCTTTCGGCTTGCTGGAGATAAGCACAGACCATGCGGTTTATGAGGAAGCCGGGACTATCTCGGACTACAATCGGAAGTTTCTTAGACTTTAGTAGATGCCTGATTGAAACTGCACGCGCGAATCTACCGGTCTTTTCGTGCGGTATCAGCTCTGCTACTTTTATTTGATCAACAGGATGAAAAAATTGCACACCCACTATATTTTCGATATTTGTCAGTGCTTTGACTATTTCCTTTACTGGAGTATTTGACGTGATTATTGCCAGCACCATATCTGGTTCTAAAGAATTTGCGACCCTGGCTAATTTGTTTTTTTCACTTTCGATTTCGCTGTCAATAATCACCAGCTCTGGGACGTTGCTCGTAACCAATGCCTGAGCGCCCTGCGCCAGAGCTTGTTGCGCCCCAGAATTCTGCGCCAGAGCTTGTTGCGAGGCAAGAGCACCAATGGACCGCGCTTCTTTGAATGCTTGCTGTTTTGCCAGTTCCTTTGTGAAGAAGAGGAAAATCAGGTTGCGAGCCACGTCGCTGACAGCTAGCTCAGCGAAGGTGGAAGTTTCTAGCGCGACACCAGTATCGAAGCCGTTTTTTAACCCCTCTTCCATGGCATCTAAAACGCGAAGCTTCGCCGGGTAACGCCCCTTCGTTTTCAATTTGACAGAGCGGCGCCAGAGGGCGAACAGTTTTTTAAGCTGTTCTGGCGTTGGCTGATCATGGTCGATTTTGCGCGGAAGACCAGTGGACTGGATTAGCTTTTCGGCTATTTCCTGAGCCCGTTTGAGAAGCTCCTCTGGTGAAACGACTTCCTCTACGAGTGACAATTCACTGGCGCGCTGAGCGCTGTACAGATCCCCGCCGAGAATTACTTCTATGGCGGAAGCAGCGCCAATCAATCGAGGCAAGCGTTGTGTTCCACCCAGACCGGGTATCAATCCGTGACTGACTTCAGGAAGCCCGAGCACCGTAATCGGTGCATCTGTGGCCAGGCGGCGGTCGCAACACAATGCCAGTTCTAAGCCGCCGCCGATGCAAGGACCGTTGATAGCCGCGACTGTCGGCTTGCTTAATTTGGCGAGCGCGGAAAAAACTTCATTGCCAAATTGCGATAGCCTGGCACCATCGTCTGGCGTCTCGAATTTCAAAATTTGGTGCAGATCCGCACCGGCAACAAACGTATTTCCCTTGCCAGACACAACAATCAGAGCGGCAATTTCATTGTCATTTTGTATCAGATTGAGCGCCTGCTGCAACTCACAAAGCACTTCATGGGTGAGGAAATTTTGCGTGCCGGGCGAGTCGAAGAACAGAAAGGCAACACCGGATTTCATTTTACGAATCAGAAAGTGCTGCCAGGCTGAGCCGGTGTTTCTCGAACCACCATCCTCGCCATCGCTGGTTTCGGAGTGTTTCGATTGCCCGCTCGTCATTCGGATTTTTTGATTTTTTGCTCGATGCCTTTTGGTCCGCCCATGCCCTTCAGCAGCAAGGCGCCCCCGGCTGCGAATGGCAACAACATCATGATCAAGCCGAGAAAACTGAGTTGCGGAAACTGCATGGTGATGCTGGCAAGCACGGAGAACACCACGATCGCACAGCTTGCGGCTGTGAGCAGCCAGGCGATTTTATTTTTAGAGTCATAGATCAGCCAGCCTATGCCGACCATTAGTGGAATAAACAAAAGACCGATTCCGCCGCCACCTGTCCACGCTCCACCGCCAAGCAACGCCATAAAGGGTGTGCCAACTTTGACGTGGTTGAAGAACATGAAAAGCCCGGTGAGAATCAGGGCGATGCCGCCAAAATACATCACGTCATTTTGCACAGACGTTGCGGGCAAATTCTTCTTTTGCGTCAATGAGATCAAATCGGTCGGCGGCGTCGGTGTCGGTGAAGACAGGTGCTGTTGCGATTGAGTCGTGGATTCCTTCAAAACAGCGGATTCCAGCTCTTGTAATTTACGCTGGATTTCATCATCCTTCTTGCTCATAAAACCTCGACGGTGCAGAACTCGCCGGTAACTAGCATATCACTTAGATACGACCTGATAAGTTTCCTGCCCTACCGTCTCTTTGAAACGCTGTGCAATTGGCATTCTCCAGCCAAAACCGAACGCTCTCGTCGTCACCTTCAAACCCGGCGCAGCCTGATTGCGCTTGTATTCGCTACGGTCTGTTTTGTTGATGACATCCATAATTACTTCAGGTTTGTAACCCAGGCGAACAATTTCGTCTGGTTTGCGGCGCTGTTCGACGTAAGCCTGGAGAACGCCATCCAGCACCACATACGGAGGCAGCGAGTCCTGGTCGGTCTGGTTTGGACGCAGTTCGGCCGACGGAGGCTTCTCCATTGTCGAGCGGGGAATGATTTCCCGACCGGCTTCCTCATTAATGTACTTGGCCAGGTCATACACCAGCGTCTTGAGCAAGTCGGAAATTACCGCCAGACCGCCGCACATATCACCATATAGGGTGCAGTAGCCGACAGCGAGTTCCGACTTGTTTCCCGTGGTAAGCACCAGGTAGTTAAACTTGTTGGAAATCGCCATGAGAATGCCGCCGCGGATGCGCGCCTGAATGTTTTCTTCGGCAACATCACGGTTGGTGCCCTCGAATATCGGCGCCAGCATATCGTTGTAGGCGATCATCGCCGGTTCGATAGGCACCACCCGATATTCCATGCCGAGATTTTTGGCTAGAGCTTCGGCGTCATCAAGCGACCCTTGCGACGAATAAGGCGATGGCATGGCGATGCCGACCACGTTTTCCTTGCCCAGCGCTTTTACAGCAACGGCGGCCGTCACGGCCGAATCGATTCCTCCTGACAGACCGATAACAGTCTTACTGAATCCGCACTTTCGCACATAGTCTTTCGTGCCGAGAACGACTGCCTTGTAACTGTTAACGGTGCGGTCGTCAGACGAGTTTCTGACTACGCCGTCATGTCCGTGCAATGTGCCGTCTTCACTGGGGTCGAAGTCGACGTAAATCAAATCTTCGGCAAATTCATTGCCTCTGGCGACCAGCTCGCCATCTGCGTTGACAACGATGGAGCGACCATCGAAAATGAGTTCATCGTTGCCACCGACCTGGTTGACATAGATGACGGGCACTTTGTGCTTGCGAGCCTGATTGCGCACCAGGTCGTGCCTGATGTGCTCTTTGCCTATCGAGAATGGTGACGCCGAGATGTTGATCAGAAGCCGTGGATGGTGCTCGATCATTCTTTCAATCGGGTCGATCAAGTAGCGAGGTTTGGTATTGATTTGCTTGGCGTTCCAGATATCTTCGCAAATCGACAGACCGATGCTGATACCGTCAATGGTGATGGGAGTGTACTCGTGAGCCGGCTCGAAGTAACGGTCTTCGTCAAATACGTCGTAGGAAGGCAGTAGCGTCTTGTATTGGCGGGAAACTATTTCGCCACCGTCGATGAAGGCGCAAGCATTGAAGAGCGGTCGACCATCGCCCGGATTCGTGTCGACGAAACCAGCCAGCACCGCTATTCCGGTCACACTCTGGCGCAGACGATCCAGCCCCGCCAGATTGGCTGCGATGAAGCTGTCCTTCAACAAAAGGTCCATCGGAGGATATCCGCAGACAGCCAGCTCAGGAAAAATCACCAGCCTTGCACCGCCCTGCTTGGCGTTTATTGCGAAGGCAATCATCTTATCGACGTTTCCATCGATGTCTCCGATGGTCGTGTTGATCTGGCCGAGCGCAATTTTCATGCAAGATACCTATGTTGTTTCGTATATGTTTGAGATACCGAACGTCTTGTAATTATCGCACTTCACGAGACATCCACGAGAGTTTAATCTTCTGATTTTTCTAAAGCCGTTAGCTGAAAGTCTCGCATGCTGGGATTCTCGCCTTTCCGCACAGCTACTAGTTATTGGCAGGATATACCTCAAATGAGGTATCAATCTAAAAGGGCATGGGTATAATGTCAGTAACTCGGGTTTCCGCTTACTAGAAGTTAGGTGCAGATGAGGTTCTCCAAAAGAATTGCCGGTTTAGCAGTTGCGTTGGCTGCTGCTTTGACACCATATTTGATGTGTCAGGCCGCTTCGCTTCCTGAAGGTCTGGCCGATGGGTCGGGCATCTGGATGAATATGTGGAATTACCCGACTGGTGACTATGATGCCTACTGCCAGTCGCTTCATGCGAAAGGTATCCGCAATCTGTTTGTGCAGACTTCGCGCAGCAATACTCCCGCGGTCGCCAATCCAGACAAACTCGGTCCATTGATCGACGCCTGTCATAAGTACAAAATTCACGTCATCGCCTGGTCGTTTGCCGAGCTCGGAAATCCAACTGCCGATGCCGATAAATTGATCGAAGCAGCCCATTTCAGCAGTCCGACCGGCCAACATATCGATGCAATTGCAGCCGACCTCGAGAAAAATCTGGCGCCGGCACGAGTCGAAACTTACAGCAAGCGCTTGCGGCAGGTGCTCGGACCCAATTATTCCATCATTGCGGTTGTCTACAGCCCGCTCAACTTAGCTCCTCAGGTGGCGCAAATCCCCTGGAAGTTAATCGATCGATATTACGACGTCATTGCTCCGATGAATTATTGGAATTCCAAATATAAAAAGCTCGATGCCTACGACTACACGAAGGCGACGATTCAAAAAGTTCGCCAGCTTGTCGGACGCCCAGACGTGGAAATTCACATCATCGGCGACGCCATGGGCACCAACTCATCGACTATCACCCCGTTTTTTAAGGCCTGTCAGGAAGGACAGGTTACCTCTGCTAGCCTATATCCGAACTTTCGTATGACTTCGGAGCAGATGGAGTGCATCGGTCATTACTCCGAGTATTTCCCGGTCAATTCTCGATTCCGCCTGGCTGCGTTGCGCGAGATGATCAGAAACGGCACGCTAGAGTCACCGGCGAATCTCGACCCGGCAACTCCTATGACGCGTGGAGATTTCTACAAATTGCTCGTCCGCCACATTTATGCAGGCAAACCTCAGGCTGAAGCTGGTCTGACAGCCGAAACTGCTGCAAATTTCCTCGACCACAACGGCATTCTGCGCGCTGCAAATTCTTCGCCTGATGCGCTTTCCGGAACTATGCCTGCTCCTGAAGCCGTCCGCGTCGTCGCCTCGATGGTTGACTTTAAGTCAAGCGGCAAGAAGCCTCAACCTGCAGCTCAGCTCCGTAAACACTGGTTCTCGCAGCCAGCTTTTGCTGAAGGCACTTCCAATGTCAACGTTAAGCCTCTCAATTACCTCGACGCGGCTCAAGTCGTCCTTCAAGCCAGTTCTGGCTTGCGTTGAGCAGTCCATGTAACCGAAAAGCGCCTGAAAGCGTTGGAACGCTAATGGATTTTTCGCGTCCTTTTTCCATCTATCAATAGCGTTTGACCGGCATTATGCCGGGTACAAAATTGGTAGGAATTCGGAGGAACGGCTTTCCCAGGCGCTTGACCATTCAAGTGGCACTGCATCACTGGTTGACGTAGTTTTGAGTAGTGGATATATTGTGGCGAATCGTCCGATATGCAACCACGATATGCAGCCGATTATTAGCCGCTTCCTGAATTGCATGAATTAGAGTTGGCTAGAGCGACGAAAAAAAGAGTTTCGAACGTTTGAATTGTTTGGATTTTTACTAGTTTTAGAAGCGTGCGGAATTTGTGACCGCGCGCACACTCACTTGCGGTGATTTCACACTAACCGCGGAGGTTTTGCTCATGATGAATGTTCAAGTGACCGGACGCAATATCGATCTGACTCCTGCTTTGAAGGAGTATCTGCTGGATAAACTGCAGCGATCGCAGAAGCATTTTGACCATGCCCTGAATGCGGCAGCGGTTCTAAGTGTCGCTAAGAACCCATCGGTGGCCGACAGTCAGACCGCTGAAGTAACCATTAAATTGAATGGCGCTGTGATTCGAGGTGAGGAATCGACAGAGAACATGTATGCGTCGATTGACCTGGTGGCAGACAAAATCGAGCGCCAGTTGCGCAAGTACAAAACCCGTTATTACTCGAAGGCCAATAAGTCTTCTGAAAGACACCCTGAGAATCACAATGACGAGCGCGCCGACGTAGTTGAAGATGATGAGTTCGAAGTTGTCAGAGAGAAGAAAGATGTTGCGTTAGACGAAATCAGACCAAAAATCGTGCGTTCCAAGCGCTTCCCGCTTAAACCGATGATGGCGGACGAAGCTTGCAAACATATGGATCTCCTGGGGCATGACTTCTTCATGTTCATCAACTCTGAAACCAACCAGGTCAATACCGTCTATCACCGCAGGGACGGCAATTATGGGTTGATCGAGCCGGAAGTCTAAGCTCAACCGCCTACAAATTTAAGTCATTCAGGGTAAATACTGTCCTGTTCAAGTTGTCGATCAATTAGAATCGATAATTGGATTAGTGTTCCTGTGTTTTTGAGTGATTTGAGGTTTGTAAGGTGGCTGACGGCTTTTCAAGACGTTCTGTTTTTGTCCATTCTCTGCTCGCAGTTTCGTTGACTTTGCAAGCTACTGGTTTCTTTCCCGCCAATGTGGCGTGGGCGGATTCCAGCCAGGTCATCGGCTTGAATAACGACGGTGTGAAGGCGTTGAACGCCAGCAACTACCAGTTGGCAATTCAAAAATTCGAAGCTGCTTTGAAACTGGACCCGAACTACAAGCTGGCTCGCGACAATCTGGCAATTGCTCACAACAATTATGGATTGCAGCTACGGAATAATCCGGCCGAGGCATTGAAACAATTCCATCAAGCTCTGTATTTGAACCAGAGCAATGTCACCACGATGCAGAACGTGGAAGGCATTATTCGCATGATGGGAAAAGATCCCAAGTCCTTTGCAGATCGTGTTGCGCTTGGTGATCAGGCGCGTCTCGGTGCTGACTTTGTGGGCGCGATTATTGAATACAGTGCCGCACTGAAACTCAAAGATGATGCAAAAATTCACGTCAAGCTCGGCGACGTTTATCGTGTGCGTGACGAGACAGACAAAGCTATCGCTGAGTATCAGGCTGCCGCACGAGCCGGTGATAGTGCGGATATCGAAGTGAAATTGGGTCAGGCGTATCAAGCGAAAAAGGATATTCCTGATGCGATTGCCGCTTACGGAAAAGCGATCGGATTCAAATCTGACGACGCTGACGTTCAAGACGCACTTGTAGCGGGTTGGGAAGAAGCGCTGAAGGAAAATCCACTGGCGCCGGAAAACCACATCGGTCTTGGACAGGCGTTTCAATATCGTGGTGACTTCGGTCAGGCTGAACAAGAGTATCAACAGGCGATTCGCTTCAGCCCTGGCAAGAGTAATCCACTTGCAAGCAAGTTGTTGGCTGGTCTGGCGGCAGCAAAAGTGCAGGCGAATTTGTCTAAGCACGTCAACAACGGTGTTGACTTGCAGGCTAAGGGCCAGTTTGACGCTGCTATCGCCGAGTATCAACAGGCTCTGGCTGCTGATCCACGTAACAAAGACGCTGATGACATTTGGGTCAACATTGGTAGTGCATATCAGGCGAAGAAAGATTACGGGAAGGCGATTGAGTGCTACCAGAAAGCACTTACACTGGACCCGAGCAACGATCAAGCCAAAGCTGGTATCACCGCTGCAGGCAATTTGCAGAAGGACACTATCGTTACCGAGAAGTACGCATCTGGTGGTGCGAAGTTCAAAGCCGGCGATTACGATGGTGCGATTGCAGACTTCCTGGCAGTCTTGAAGGTCAATCCGAACGATCCCGATACGCTGTTCTCGCTTGGCGCGTCGTACCAGGCGAAAAAGGATTTCGACAACGCTATCAAGTGCTACCAACAGGCGCTGGCTGCCAATCCGAAGAGTCAGCAATTTAAAGATGCACTGGATCAGGCATACATAAAGAAAGCTGAACCCATCATTGCTGCTGCCGTCAAGTTGCACGAGGCGAAAAATTACGATGGTGCTATCGCGGGCTACACCCAGGCACTACAGATAACACCAAACAATGCCAGCCTCTGGTACAACATTGCGTCTGCTGAATACGCGAAGCAGGAATACAATCGTGCCAAGGACGCATATCAGAAGGCTCTGGGACTCGATCCCAAGGGACAGGTTGCTGATTGGTATCTGATTGGTGCAATTGATGAAAACTTTAATCGCGTTCCAGAAGCTCTGGGCGAATATCAGAAGTATCTGAAAGAAGCACCTAAGGGGCCTTATGCAGCGGCTGCACAAGAGCGTTTCAATATTTTGAGCAAAGGCGGCAAGCCTGAGAAGATCAAGTCTGAAGCTGAACTCGCGCAGGAAAAAGCAGCAGACGAACAGTATCAACAAGCCGTCAAATTGCAGCAAACAAAGCAATACGATGCTGCGCTCGATCTGTATCAGAAAGCACTGGCGATTGCGCCAAACAATGCTGATTACGTGTTCGCGCTAGGTACCCTGTATCAAGCAATGAACAAAATTCCTGATGCATTGATGCAGTATCAGAAGGCGCAAACTCTTGCACCAAACAATACCGATATTCCGAAATACATTGCTCAGCTTAAAGATGATCAGGCAGGCACAATGTTCGACCAGGCAGCTGCCAAACAACAGGCTGGAGATAATGCAGCCGCTATCGAGCTGTACAAGCAAGGACTGGCAATCGCTCCAAAAAATGCTCGTGTCTGGACGAACCTTGGAATCGCCTATCAACAGACCGATCAATATGCATTGGCTCGTGATGCTTATCAGAAAGCATACGAAACTGATGCAAAAGGTGAAATCGGGGATCTGTACTTGATGGGACAACTCGATGAAAACGCCAATCAAGGTGCAAAAGCACTGGGCGAATATCAGAACTATTTGCGACAGGCACCAACTGGTCAGTACGCTGCTGCCGCGAAAGAGCGTGCCAAAGCTCTGTCTGCGAATCCTGGTGCTGTCGTTCACCTGCAAACGCAAGGGCAGATTGCGCAAGCGAAGACGGCTAATGACGCTTATGACGCTGGTGTGAAATTGCAACAGGCGAATGATTTCGATGGTGCAATTGCAAAATACGACATCGCCATCCAGAACAATCCAACTGAAGCCGCTTTCTGGTACGCTCGGGGAACAGCCTATCAAGCCAAAAAAGACTACGATAATGCTATCAAAGATTATCAAAAAGCAGTTTCACTGCAACCGACAAACAAGGATTTCGCTGCTGTCCTGAAAGCTGCAATTGCCGAAAAATCTGGACCGGTCGTCAACGAGGCGATTCAAAAACAGACTGCAGGCGACTTTGCTGGCGCAATTGAATTGTATAAGAAGGCAATCTCAGCTGCTCCCGATGACGCAACGTTATATACGAACGTAGCCAGCGCTTATCAGCAAGCCGAGGACTTTATCAACGCTAAGACCGCATTTCAAAAAGCTCTGCAACTTGATCCGAAAGGGCAGGTTGATAACAATTACTTTATTGGAATTCTGGATGAAAACGCCGGTAAAGGTGCCGACGCGATCATGGATTACACTCGATATATCCAGGCTCAACCGAAGGGCCAATATGCGGTGCAGGCGCAGGCGCGCTTAAGCACATTGCGTGCAAATCCTTCCAAGACAGAGAAGATCGTAACCAAGGCTGCAGCCGCTGCTCAGGCAGCTG
Organism: Oculatellaceae cyanobacterium; assembly: GCA_036702975.1. Classification (GTDB taxonomy): domain Bacteria; phylum Cyanobacteriota; class Vampirovibrionia; order Obscuribacterales; family Obscuribacteraceae; genus DATNPX01. The sequence goes on along the minus strand of DATNPX010000042.1, from coordinate 71,911 downwards.
ACGCGGCTAAACAGGGTGAAGCTCAAGCTGCATATGACGCGGCTGTTAAAGCGCAAACAGCAAATAACCTCGATGAGGCTTTGACGCAATACAAGAAAGCTCTGGCGATTGCGCCCAACGAAGCCACGTACTGGTACGGTGAAGGAACAGCCTATCAAGCCAAAAATGATATGGATAACGCCATCAACGACTACAAAAAAGCAGTCAGCTTGAATCCGCGTGAGAACACATACAAGCAAACGTTGACTGCCGCACAGGCAGCCGTTAACGCAGCCAAGGCTGCGCCGCTTGTCGATGCTGCCATCAAAAAGCAGACGGCTGCGAAACCGGATCTGCCCGGTGCAATTGCTGACTACGAAGCAGCGTTGCGATTGAATGATGATGCCTACACTAATATGAACCTCGGCACTGCTTATCAGGCGGCTAATAATCTGCCGAAAGCGCTTGAAAAGTACCGCCGCGCTATTCAATTAGATCCGAAAGGCTCAGCAGACGCGATGTATTATGCGGGTACAGTTCTTGAACAGATGAAGCAAGGACCGAACGCTTTGCGTGAATATCAGAACTACGTAAGAACCGCTCCAACCGGGCAGTTTGTAAATGATGCCAGGGGACGAATCAAGGCACTGGGAGGCAAATAATTCCCGCATTTATGGAAAATATTTTCAGCTAAGTCTGGGAACAATTCAATTTTTGCAATGGTCTAGAGAACCATAAAAGAGAATCCATAACATACTAAATGAACTGAAGACCGGCGCTAACTGTGAGAGCGCCGGTTTTTCTTTTGCGATGTTCTTGCGATTTTCCTGGCTCCTAGGGTTTACCCCGTATATTTTGCCTACCGTTAGATCCACAATACGGCTGTTAGGAAGTCAGCTTTAGTAACCATCCATCGGAAAACAGACCGCAGATCATCTCTGCGGTCCCTCCTTTTGAGTGCGCGAAGTTTGTGAGTGAGGAATATTGAATGAAAGGAAGTCGTCTACTTTTTGCAGCAGCAATTGCTCTCATGATTCCCTCTACTCCATCTTTTGCAGGGAATCCGAATATCGATCAGCATATGTTCCATGGACGAAAAGAAGTTCAGTTAATTGATGAGAGTTACCTCTTCAACGACCTTCGTCGTCAGGGCAATGTGCCGCAAACGATTATCATCGAAGCGCCTCAACAGAGTCAGCCCGCGCCACCACCTTTGATGATTCGTCCTGGCATGGGAAATCAAGTACCCGGCGTTACCGTCATGCATAATGGACTTCCCGATGCCGGCTTCCAGAGTGCGATAAATCCCGGGAATATCGCTCGCATGAATCGTGGATTGCCCAGCGGCTCTTCTACCAACATGCTAGCCGGAAAAATGTTGAATCAGAATCCTTCGCAAGGAAGGTCGAAACCGCTTTCAGCGAGCAGTGGCAGTGCACCGAAAGCTGCGCCAGCTTCAGTTGTTCAGCCGACCATGGTTTATGCCAGTCAACCCTCTGGTTCAGGTATGAGCGCAATGAGTGCTAAAACGTCGGTGTCAGCCAAACTGCAATCTCCAGTGATACTACAGCGCGGGTCATTGTTGGCTAATCAGGCGCACCACTGATAGTGGCGAAATGTTTGTGTCGGAGCGTTCTTCTGAAGCCGCTCCGACTTCATATTTTAAATTTGTGACGCGGAGGTTCAAGTTTGCGCCGAGAAGGTTTCATTGAATTTTTAATCCGCTGCTCGAAATTCGGTGCGGTGTTTTAGAGCTTTCAGCGAGTCGCCGGATCCGGTCAGCGCTTGAGCCAGGCCTGTTTCATATTCTTCCTGGCTCTATGAAGAAAGCAGACTGAGAAGAAGAGCAAGATCACCGCTGGAAGGCATGAAAACCATGAATTTGTGGCACATAGCTAATGGTAATCGGTAACTAAAGTGGCTGAAGCCGAAGTAACTCTGAATTATAAAAGTTTGCCTGTTAGAGTCTCGTGCATCGCTCTGACAGCCAGCCTTCCTATCGCTATCGTTTTTGCCGTCTGGTCCTGGATCGTTATCGTGATGGCAGTATCTCACGGTTCAATTCAAGCTGCGCCCACGGCGGTTCTAATCTTTGTTCAGGTTTTGCTCCTTGTATTCATGGCTCTTGCTGCTTTTTTGTTTTCGGACCGAACCATCTTCATAAATCGGCAGGGTATATCTTTGCCTGTCTGGCTCTGCCCTGCCTTAGCTTTCCGGTCGCACCATGATTGGTCGAAAATTCACAGAATCGATTACGAAAAGAACGTGCTGACTCTTTTTTTCGAGGGCGGCTTTCCTGCTCGCATTGCTCTGGCTAAATTAACCGCATCCGAAGCGCAGCAGTTGCTTGTAGCACTTGATGTCTGGTCAGGCGGTGTTGCAAAATTTCCCCAACTTGAAACGGCAAAATCTGAGATGCATTTGCTCGGTGGCGATAGTGCCAGGCATGGTTATACCGAGATGTGGGAAGAGGAATTGACGCGTCGCTTTGGTGCTACTAACTTTATTCCGCTGGAGCCTGAAACCGAGATCGCAGGCGGTCGATTCGTCGTGGAGCGTCAGTTGGCCTTCGGAGGATTTTCAGCGATTTATCTGGTGCGTGACCCGGCAAACAAACAATTTGTCTTGAAGGAAGCCGTAATTCCAGAAGATGCCGAAGCCGGGCTTCGAGCGGAAGCGATTCGTCTCTTCGATCGGGAAGCAAATTTATTAGCTAAGTTGAATCATGAGCAGATCGCCCATGTCTTGGACAACTTTGTAGACAAAGGACGCCACTATCTGGTGCTTGAATATATTCAGGGGCAAGATTTGCGCAAATACGTTCGTCAGAATGGTGCTTTGCCCGAGTCGAAGGCTATATCCTGGGGACGGCAAATAGCCGAATTGATTTCTTACTTGCACAACCAGCCGACACCCATCATTCATCGAGATATCTCTCCGGATAATTTGATTGTAGATGAAGACGGAGTTATACACCTCATCGACTTCGGAGCCTCTAATCTGTTTCTTGGCACCGCAACTGGTACCATGATCGGAAAGCAGGCTTACATGTCGGCAGAACAACTGCGTGGCAAAGCGACGACGAAAAGCGATCTTTATGGCTTGGGCTGTACGTTGAACTACCTTTTGACAGGCAAAGATCCGGAGGCTCTCACCGTATCGAAACCGATCCTTGCTCTTCCTCAAATCAATGCCAGCTTGAATGCGTTGGTCGAGCAGTGTACTGCTCTCGAGGCGAGTGAGAGACCAGCTTCGGCCGATGTCGTCGCCCACACTTTGAGATTGCTGGAAAAGGTTGCGGCATGACGACATTTAACCTTACTCACTTTCAGATGTCGACGCGCGAGCGATTCGTTTCAATTCCCGATGAATTTGCTATTCGCTATTGCCCAAACGCAGAGTTCGAGCGCATTTGGCAACCTTTTGCTGAAAAATTGCCATATCTGATCTGTGGCTTTGTTTTCATGATTGGTTTTCTCGGCTATTTTAATTTTCTGGATCCGCTTGTTTATTTTTTAGGACATCTTTTTCTCGTTCCTTTGAAGCCATTGTTGCAAACCTCCACGAACGCAACTGTCGTCAGTTTCATCGATCTTATTGGTAAATTATCAGTGTGGGTCTACGGTGCGGCTGGGTTGTACGTTGCAAGCCTGTCATTTTCGCGTGCGGAAATGCCAAGTCACATCGGTCTCACGCAATCTGGACTGATTTTCAGTCAACTGCAGAAATCCGAAAAACGTTTGTTCTGGGTTACTCAGTCTATTCCGTGGGAACAGATTCGCTCAATTTCAGTGGTCAGACCCGAGGGCACGAAGTCGGTTGCTGACTATAGGATAAAAATCGACGGCGCCGGTATCGGCTATAACGCCAGTATCAGATATGGTGACTTGTTAGTTCCCTCGGAACGAGAAACGTTCTTGCAGGCGCTTAAGCTAGCAGCTCCTGAAACAGCTTTTGGCAATTCCAGTGCAGACGAGATTTTTTCTGTCTTCAAGGCTGCCAAAAGCACAGAAGGATTTACAGAGTTGTGGCTCAATGAACTTGCCGCGCCTTCGAAACGTGAAAAGCTCACCCCTTTGACACCAGGTATGGTGCTCCAAAATGGCGAGTATACGATTACTCGCAAGCTTGGCACCGGCGGTCAGGGCATCGTCTACCTCGCCACGCGTACCAATAAGACCCTGAATATTGTCGAAACAGTTGCGTTAAAAGAGTTTGTTATGCCTGTCTTTCCCGATGCTCGTGTGCGCAAGTCAGTGGCAGAAAAATTCCAGGCGGAAGCGCAGATGCTGAGCCGAATAGATCATCCCCAAATTGTCAAACTGTACGATGTTTTTGTTGAGGACCATCGAGCCTACCTTGTTCTGGAGCGGATCACAGGGAAGACGCTCAAGCGACTTGTCGATGATTCTGGAGCGCTGTCAGAAAAAGATGTAATCGCGTACGCCAGGCAGATGTGCGAAATTCTGCATTATCTTCACGGGCAGCACCCGCCAGTTGTTCACAGAGATTTTACTCCCGACAATTTGATGTTGTCTGATGAAAACAGAATTTGCCTGATTGATTTTTCTGTCGCCCAGCAAATTGAAATAAACATCACTGGCTCGGTCGTTGGGAAGCACTTGTACATGGCGCCAGAGCAGTTCAGGGGCAAGTCGACCACCGCGAGCGACATTTATTCCTTCGGTGCGACGCTGGCGTTCTTGCTGACGGGTCAAGAGCCTGAGGCTATTTCGATTTCTCATCCGAGGCAATTAAACGTGAATGTTTCGGCATCGATGGATGAGCTGGTTTCTAGCTGCACAGCGCTTGACGAGAGTAAGCGGCTTTCGCTGGATCAAGTTTCAGAATCAGACTGCCTCCGTGAAAAAACAGTGCACTAATTCCTTGCCTCAATCAGTGCTGGGCTCATCAAGTCGGTTTACATCCGAAAGTAGGGCTTGTCGAATGCTTTCCGCTTGTAATTCAGCCACATGTGCCAGTTTTTCCTGATTCTGTGCGTCTGGAACCCTGTTGTCAGTGCGAGCCCAGTCTGCCAATTTACGGCGCAGCCAAACGTTTTCTTCTAACTGGCGAAGATTTTTCCAGAATTGAGCATCAATGGCATCAGCTTGTTCCTGCAGTAGAGTTTCCGCCGTAAAGCTGTGTCCCACGTGACACTTGAACTCCTTGAACCTGTTTGTCTCAGTCTGCCATAAAGAGCCGCCGCATTCCGGGCATGTCAGAGGCACTTGCTCTCCGTCCATGCCGCTGCGCAGCCCATCGTTGCCTGTTTGATAAATCTGAGTGTTTTTCGCCTCTTTTCGATGTTGTTCACTGCCAGGGTCGGATTGATCTTTTTCATGATCTTTCGTCAACTCAATCACCTTTTTTGCAATTCCGACAATCGGCAGGACGTAGTCAACCTGAACGAATTCGAGCGCACTTTTCGGCATGCCGCTGAACGATGCTTCTTCAGGGTCTTGCACAATCGCAACACCGCCAAATGATTTGATCGTCATAAGACCTGCCGTGCCATCGTTAAGGGCGCCGCTGAAAATTATGCCGATCACTCTCTCTTGATACGCAAACGCTGCTGTTCTGAACAGAGCATCTACTGAAGGTCGACTTCGATTTTCTCGGGGACCGCTGCCCAGCCGGATGACACCAGGCTTTAGCAGCAAATGACGATTGGCTGGAGCAACGTAGACCGTCGATTTTTCTGGAACATCACCATCGCCTGGGCAAACAACTCTGATCAGTGAGTTTCTTTGTAATACTCGCGCTAAATAACTCGGCGTTTGCGGTGACAGGTGAACAACCACAAAAAGACTGGCATCAAGGTCTGCAGGGAGCAACTGCAAAAATTGACGGATAGCCTCGATACCTCCGGCTGAGGCTCCAATCACGATAATGGTGCGCTTGTCCATCCGATCATCATACAAGAGTGCAGTCGCCTCAACATTATTTGTGAACTGAGCAATACTGCACACTGAGTGGTGCCGCGGTAAGAAAACTCATTCAGCATCTGTAGTATGATGACTACAAACGTTATTGCAGATGAGCATCAATGTCTGATTGAACTTCGTCGATACTGATAACGACGCCCCTATCAGTGGCGGTCTCGCCTGAATTCACGAGGGGGCTGATTCGAATCTTGCATACAATTGGCTTGCCTCGGCGATTTACGCCTTCCAATAACAGCTCATCATAGTGCGCATTCTGCTTCAAAAATTTACGAACTGGATCTTTCAGTTTTTCGACTGGCAGGCCGATGTCTATAGCAAGCAGTGTTTGACCAAGCACTTCGTGGCTCCGCAGTCCCCACAGATCCTCTGCTCGATCATTCCAGACTAGAATTTTAAGATCCTCATCGAGAACTATGATTGCAGAGCGCAGACTGGCCAGAATCGAGTTTAGAAAACTATTTGCCCTGTTGAGGCTAAAACTTGATTGACGAAGCTCGTTTGCGGTTGATTCGAGTTCTTCATTGGTAGATTGAAGTTCCTCGTTCATTGTCTCTAGTTCTTCATTGGTAGACTGCATCTCTTCGTTAGTAGTTTCGAGTTCTTCATTCGTTGATTGCAGTTCTTCGTTCGTCGTTTCGAGTTCCTCGTGAGCTGAAGACAGTTCTTCATTTGAGGTTTCATACTCCTGGTTGGCTCTCATCAGATCGTCGTGTATTTGATGGAAAGCTGTTACGTCCGTAAACGTAACGCTGACGCCCAGGTACTTATCGTCACTGATTAATGGACAAACCTCGACATCGAAATACTGCGCCTGTCCTGGTATTTGTCGTTCTACTTTCTGTACCCGCAGCGACTGATTTTCGAGGACGGCTTTTTCTATGAGCGAGCGCAGCTCAATTGGGCGGTAAGAAATTTCAAGGTTCTGGATCGGACGACCTACGTCCTCTTCTTTCAATCCGAAAACAGTACGTGCAGCGAGATTTGCAAGTATTAGTTTTCCTTCCGCGTCAATCACAATCTGCGGAACAACAGTTGCGTCGAATGACAGTTTTCGTATGTACTCTTTCACGTTCGTTTCGTGGTTCAAGTCCAGTTCGGCGTTGCGAACTACCATGGTGCGTATCTTGTCGGTTTTTCTGGCTACCTTCCTAAATATACGATTTTTTATGTCGATTGGCTGAAAGATGCCCGTATGGGACAGTAATGTTTCTGCCTTGCCAAGAAATAGGTAGGCATCTTCGTCAAGTGCGTAGTGAAACCGTGAAAGTATTTTTGCCTGGGTATCCGCATTCAAATACATTAGTGTATTTCTGCACACGAGCAGATCTAAATGCGATATTGGGGCGTCTTGCACAAGATCGTGTCTGCCAAAAATTACGCACCTTCTAACTTCAGTCTTGAAAGAATATCGATTGCCGGTGCGGTTAAAATATTTACTGCGTAATTCTTCTGACACATTTTCCATTGCCTGTTCTGTGTAGGTGGCTAAACGTGCTTCAGCCAGGGCTTCTTCATCTACATCGGTGGCGTAGATTTTGACTCTATCCTGGAACGTATCCATGCCGATGTATTCGCAAAATGCCATTGCGATTGAATACGCCTCCTCCCCAGAAGCGCAGCCGACGTCCCAGATGCGAATGGACTCTGAGCCGGCTTGCTGCACTATATCTGGTATCACTTTTTCGGACATGTATCGCCATGCCTGCTCGTCGCGGAAGAAGCTGGTGACGTTAATGAGAATGGTGTTGAAGAGATGAATGAATTCGTCCGGATGCACTTCCAGGTAGTCAATGTAATCGACGAACTCTGATATGTGCACCATGTCCATTCGTTTTCGAATGCGCCTGGTCAGGGTGGTGCGTTTGTATCCGCTGAAATCGAATCCACGTACACGTTTTATGTGATCTAATAAAACTTCGAATTTGGGGTCTGATTCTGCTGCAGTCACGAGTCATTACCGACAATGGCGACTGTGATTAATACACAGCCGCGGCACTTAGTAGCAAAAGAATAACAGATTCATCAATGGCGGGGCCATCACTGACCCGAAATCAGGGCTTAATATTCCTCAGTGCCGCGACATTTCGCAGCGATCGGAGCAAAAACAGCTCCCGTTGATCCTGCTGTGCCTTTACAACCTCAATGCGTTTTGCGTGGCACTCAAGGCGTTCCCTGAACTCGTCATGCTGAATCGTGTGACCGACTGGATTTTGTCGATGCAAACTGTTGAGCTGTTTTATCAGCCTTTCGTTTTGCTGCTTCATTCGCTCCATCTGCACTCGCATACGTAAGCGGCTTCTGAGGCGTTGTTCGCTCATGCTCGACATGTGCTGTAGCATAGTTGCGGTGTCGAGAATATCATCACAGCTGCTTTTCAGTGTTCTCGCCAATTGAGCAAATACTAAGATGTCGGGGTCGATTCGACCGCCTTCAATTTTTTCCAGAGCGCTGACCGGTATTCCTGAGCGCTTCGCCACGTACCAGAGCGGAAGTTTGAGTTCTTCTCTTCTCATTCTTACAACGGTCGCTATGCCGTAGAGCATATTCCACTCCTCGAGTGTTGTGAACTCACTATATGTGTCAGGTTCTTTGTCAGCTGCCGACGGATCATAGAACCTCGAAAGGTATAATTTTCTGTTTGTTAGGTAGAACTGCGCTGATAACATGTGGTCTAAGGCTACGGCGCTAATCCTCTTATTCCCAGATCCTGGATTTCCCAATGTGAAGTGATTTCTGTTGATGTTCTGACGGGCATTCGCGATTACCTGTTTCACACGGTTATCAACGAGAAGCACCGCAAGTTGCTGTCTTGCGGTGCTCCTTCCAATGGTTAATCGCTTTCCCACTGTTTTGGCGTGAATGAAATTGGCCGTGTCGACTATATCATACATTGGAGGGGCGTGCAACCTGGCGTTCTAATTTTGACGACTTAAATTCATTTAGCTGAAAGAATTCGTTTTCTGCACTGCAAGCTCTTTATCAGCTTGCCTGAGTATGGCGGCAGAGCTCGTTTCCAGTCTAATCGCGATTTCGTGCAACGTGCCAATCGAAATATTTCGCTTTCCTTGTTCTATGTCGCTGAGGTACGTGCGGTGAATTCCAACTGCCTGAGCCAATTGCTGCTGCGTGAGCGCCAGAAATTGTCTGCGATTAGCTATCGTATTTCCCACAGCGCGCAACAGCTCGGGTTCCTGTTTCTTCAGCATATCTCACCATGATCTGGGTGGTTCCCAGGCCATGGTATCAGCTACATCAGGAAGTTTGCGTGAAATGGAAACTTTAGTTTGTAAAACCTGTGCGACTTTCAACTCTTTTATTGAGTTCGGTCAACATCTCGGTTGCTTCGATTTTGTCATCGAATTCGAACCAGATGTAGCCATTACTCTCGATAGTGTAGATGCCACTAAGCTGTTTCATCGAAAAATCACGGGGGGTATGGATATGAATAGAGTTATTTTGCTGTTGTGTCACCAGCGTTCCTCCAGCTGAGCAATCGGGAATTAATGGGAAGCTGTGCATCCTTTGTGTCCTTAACAAGCTCGGCATTGTTTTTATCCGAATGCCGTCGGATTTTTGAATTTAACAGGAAAATGTCACTTAATTCCTGTGTTGTCTTTTTTACTACATTGTTTCTGGTAAGGCAAGTGCCAAAAAAGCCGTTATTGTTTAGCTCTACGTCAAAACGGGTTTCTCGCCTGTTCACAGCTTTGTAGGCATTCGTAAACAATCTCTACTTGTTCAAAACTTGCAGCCGCCCGCTGTATAGTGTAGCAATGTGAAGTTTTTATTTGTCTTGACTGGCTGTTGGAGCCATTCCTGGAATGCGAACGAATGGTTCAGTTGTTAGACCGGCACAAGCAGCCTAAATAGAACCACGTCGAAGGTCAAGTTGATGATTGATTCTCGCTCTGGGAAGCGCAGCGGCAAACTTAGAGCCAGCTATGGTGGAAAGCTCACCTGGCTCTTGTGGAAAGCAGGGAAAACCGGGTCAATGCCCATCTGTCTGAATGAGCGATTACAGACACAGGGGATCTGTAGCGGACACTATCGCGCCAACTTATTGACACCAAATCTGGTGTCATCAAATCAGGAGGCATAATTGCTCAACTGCGCTATGCGCTGAATTGGTTGATTTCTCTTGAGCGCTTCATCTTCGCCGCGGTGGGCGAAGTGAGTTAACTCTTTTCATATATGGCGAGTACGTTTACCAAGTCTCTGACTTAATCAAAGCCATGTTCCTGCGAATAAACTAACGTCACGATGCGATATCGATTGTCGACTTTGCCCGCTTCTGGATATTTAGTTTCATGCTGTCTGATATTGAAACGGATCGCGTCGTGGTTGCGGTATCAATTATGGTGCAGTAATCTATGAAAGACGGTCTGCAACACGAAAATCTTCGTTGGCGAACGCCGGTTAGCTACTCGGGTGAGCAATTTATAGTCAATGACTAACATCATTCTTAGCTCAGGAAAGGAAATTCCGGAGACCGAGTTGGAATTCAGTTTCGCTCGCAGTGGTGGACCCGGTGGGCAGAATGTCAACAAGGTCAATAGCAAGGCCATTCTTCACTGGGATGTGACTAATACGACGAGCATTTCCTCTCCGATGAAGAATCGGTTTATCGCGAAGTATTCTTCACGCCTCACCGCCGAGGGCGTGCTGGTTTTGAGCAGTCAGCAGCACAGAGACCAAATAACCAATGTTGAGGAGTGTCTTGAGAAACTGCGCGAAATGCTTGAATCAGTCATTCATCCGCCCGTGCTGCGAAAAGCCACAAAGATCCCAAAGTCTGTAAAGTTGAAGCGAACCGAAACTAAGCGTGAGATTGGCAAAAAAAAGCAACAACGTCGAGCAGTTGATGATTACTAAGAGCGAGACTTATGACTGAAAATTCACTGAAAACGGTTTTGATAACTGGCTGTTCATCTGGCTTTGGGCGTCTCATGATGGACCGGTTTGTAAAATCAGGGCGGTGGAAAGTTTTTGCTACTTCTCGGAATGCTGCGGAGCTGCACGATGCACAGTCTGACAACCTGATTGTCTTGCCGTCAAACGTGGCTGAGTCATTGGGTCGTAATTTTATTGTAGAGCGTGTAAATTCGCTTATTCCCCACGGTTTGGATTGTTTGATCAACAATGCCGGTTATGGAGTTTCAGGCCCGCTCGAAACGCTGAGTGAGGAGCAAATACGACAGCAATTTGAAGTCAATTTTTTTGCTCCTCTTTTGCTGACGCGAGATTTGTTGCCGTCATTGCGTAAGTCGCACGGGCGGGTCATTAACATCTCCTCCGTCTTAGGATTTGTTGGCATGCCACTGCAAAGCCTCTATGTCGCAAGTAAATTTGCACTTGAGGGGTTGAGCGAAAGTTTGTCTTATGAGCTGGGTGTGCATGGCGTGCAAGTTTGTCTGGTTGAGCCGGGTGGCTTTCGCACGAAATTCGCTCAGAACATCGACTGGGCTAATCACGATGTGAATACAAAAGCGGCGGCAGTATACGAGAATCAGGTGCTAGGCTACCGCGCATTTTTATCCAAAAAACTTGAGCGTCCTGGCAGCGATCCTGGAAAAGTTGCTGATGCAGTTTTTGAGCTTTGCCATCGAAATAAAATGCCGTTGCGCCTTCGCGTCGGATCCGATACACAGACCCTGTATTACATGCGACGAGCCTTGCCCCAGGCGGTGAGTGATTTGATTCTTCAGAATGCCAGCAAAAAGTTGCTAGGGGTGCGTTGAGCATGAGCACGATCGATGTTTCAAACAATTTGGGCGCTCCACATGCAGGCAAAGATTCGCCACTTTATCGGATGATTTCCAGCAAGGCAGGCAGCGGACAGTCCGTCGTCGGCGGGACTTTCTTATCGCCTGATTCGATAGACCACAGCGGCTTGTGGTCAGCAGGCTGGTGGGGACTCGATACAAGTTCTGTATTTGCGAAATTCTCTTCCGAGCAGCAGAAAGAAGTGCTCTGCAACTGCAACCAGTCTCTGCTCAAGGAAGCATACTTCATAGAAAAATCTGGTCTGGCATATAGTGCAAAGATGATTTTGACTGCCAGAAATACAGATGAAGCCCAGTTGTTTGCCTTCATCGGTTCTGATGAAGCCAAACATCTGGCCTGGATTGAACCATACGTACCAGCGCAACAAAAGCTTTCGCCTGCCGGTCACTTCCTTGCTTTTCTATCCAGTTTGATCGAGGAGTATCCACCAAATCTTTTACCCTACCTTGTGCAGGTGATCCTCGAAGGATGGGGGCTCGATCACTACAGTCGGCTGGCAAAGAGCTGTTTAGACTCCGACCTGGCGGCAATCTTCGCTTCCATTTTGAAAGACGAGGCTTTGCATCATCGAAGTGGAGCAGTTCTGTTTGAGAGTTGCAAGCTATCCAGTCGTGATTTCTCTTTGATAGAGGATGCTCTGCAGCAATACACGATGATGGTGCGCGTGGGTCCCCAGTCGACTCTTTCGATCGTCGATCGGGTTGCGGGCGGGCTTGCTGAAGGCGAACTGCAGGACGTGCTGATAGCGCTCCATCACGAGGATGAAACGCTGCGCAAGTTGCAATTGCTGAAATCTCTTATGAAACAACCTCAAGTCGATCATCTTGTGCAAATGCTCGATGCTGAGAGCTGCTTTCTTCCAGCAAGCTTACCCGAAGCTGTGGATTGCTTTCTCTCTTCTCGTTAAAAGCGTTGAGCAATTTCTTTGCTTTCTCAGTGTCGTGCACAAAGGCTGTATCTTTGATGTTGCCCAATTGCATTCCTTCCGTTCTGTAAAAATCTTGAAGGCGAGCGGACAGATCCTCCACTGCTTTAATTTCAATTGCGGAAATCTGGTTTTGCACGCGCGCAAGTTTATAGTGGTGCGCGGTACAGAGAGCTTCTTCTGCTTTCTCTGCCAGTTCGCTGTAATCGGTTGTTGTGTGTCTATCAACCAGCAAGGTATAGCCCAGATTCTTGTCGCAGCTCGGCACCAGGACAAATGTTTCGTCTGGCAGGAGCGGGCTCAGGGCTGCTCGCACGAACTCTTCGTGCAGTTTCTCTCCGACCAGATCGCAAACAGCGTTTGCACGACCGACAAACTCAAGCATCGGAGTTTTGCTGTAAAAGCCGCGCACCTGGACGGTATCATTAATGCGGTAGCGAGTCAAACCAGAATTTTGTGTGACTATGATTTGATATTTTTCGCCATCAACGAGTTGGTGCAGACGCTTTATCTCACCTTCGCTGTTTTCAAACTCCAGGAAGACGTCGTTGAGGAGGGGCAAACAGCCCTCTGCTTCACACAGAGGTACTGTAAATGGAGCTTCGGTCGAAAGCAGCCCTTTACCTTGAATACGCACGCCTGGAAAGCGTTTTTTAAGCTGGTTCGCGGCTAGTTCGGCTGAAGCATCGTCCCAGCATGAAATGAGTTTGAGTTTCGGCCAGACTTTTTGCCAGTCGATCGAATCTTGTTCGAGAACTGGCAAGTTACGCATAATGACGGACTTTTGAAGAGCCTCCTTATTCTGCTCAATGTAAGCAAGCAAGGACAGAAGGTAAGTGGGGCTCCAGATAGAAATTATTTCGAGTCCTGCTTCCGATAAGAGTGTCACGGCCAGGTCGTGTTGAAATTCCGCCGGAGCGGTAGTTGCCGGTGCGCTGACAAGGAAGTGCGAAACCATTGATTTAAGCGGTTCATTCAAATATTCCCGGTCACTGTGAAAGCCTTTATTCTGATCGGGCTTCGGCGAAACACTGATGAAGATGCGTCCAGTTTCAAGCTTCAATCCGCTTTGCAGAAGATCGTGCGACCAGATCGCGAAAAGATTGGTGAACGACTTGATCAGTTTGTTCGTGTATGGAATCTTCTTGGCGCTGCCTGAACTACCTGAGGTTGGCTCTACATGCACAATTTTGTTTGGTGTGAGCACCTTTGATGTCGGGAATTTTAGCTGGCGTTCAATCCACGGTTCTAAATCTTCATAGGTTTGAATTGGAACTTTGGCGGCGAATTCCTTGTAATTCTCATCGCCTGTGATACCAAAACTTTTGGCATAGTCGGTCTGCTTAAAATCAGCCATGATTCGCCAGTATGTGTCTTGCTGCGCAATCTGTGGGTCTGCCAGGCTTTTGTTGAAGCGCATATTGGTAGGCAGGCAGACGGCCCCAAGTAACTTGATTGCTGAGCGAGCGAAAAGTTTATTCTGCATATGAGAACCTATATTCAGTGTCGTACGGTACGGCTGATTTTTCCGGCACTTTCACGCCGGGACCAAGCCTCGAGAGTGCACCAATAAAGGTGCCAGAACCAATACGCACGGGTCTCAAAAGCAGGACAAATTCACCATTGTCTTTTCTTGAAACGACGTGCGATGTGCAAATAACTTTGTGTCCGAAAACAACGTTGTCACCGATGCGCAGCATATGTCGGTCGATGATTTCTACCAGTGGCGTCCAATAAACATTCTTGCCGACTTTGCTGCCCCACATACGAAGCCAGGCGCTGTAAGCACCTGGAATGAACCTCAGAAACGCTTCCAGCGCAGGAATTGCTGCGTAAACCATTTGCAGTTGGTGCGCTATCCACCAATCGCTTCTTTCGCCATTGCTGATAATCCATCGCCCTGATCTGGCTGGATGTCGCAGGCTGTAAAGCCTGAAAATTGTCACAGGCAGAAAGTAAGTAGTGTAGACGAACATCCCCGCGCTGGCTATGCTCGGAGCGCTCAGGAACCAGAATAGCGATGATGCCATTGCGCTAAGATGCGCAATTGGAAAAATCGATGCCAGTCGTCCGAGCAAAGTCATACGCAGAAAGTAATCTCCTTTGCTTCAGGATCAATTTCTGTCGGGTGTATGCCGTTTTTCATTGCGGTAATCACTTCGCTTGTTAGCGTGTGAATCAAATCGGCAGATGTGGTGTAGAAGCGCTCACCATATTTATTGATGTTGCGACCCTGCTCGTTGAGAATATCTATGTCTTGTCGAAGCACCTCCTGGGCCTGTCTGCGCACAATCCATTTGGAAAGTTGAGTCCAGATGCCGAAGTCGTAACTTATGTCCGTGTAGACCATCGTTTCCATCGAGGAAACTGGAATCGATTGTGAGCTGATTGAATAGCGATAGCCGTTTGGCATCTTGTAATGTACAGATGTGATGTTGGGCGCAAAGAAGTGATCTGTGTGCTCTATTTCTGCGCCGTTGGGATTGAGAAAAGTGCTGAAAGTACCCAGATTGAGGCGCTCGCCGTGGTAGGTGATATCGATTCGACCATCACATCTCGTCACTGTTGTGCGCAGTGGTTCGCCTTTTGGTTTTCTGAATATGCCGTGATGTACGTACGCGGTGTGAGGAACATCAATATAGTTTTCGACGCAATTTGAAAGCGAATTTTGAAAGCGATTTTGAAGACGAACGCGCCCTTTCCAGACAGAACCCAGGTCACTGAGTGTGAGTGGGCGCGGTGGAGTATGCTCGCCTGGTGCCAGGCAGACGTAGATGTAGCCGTCTTGCTCGGTGACTTTGTAAGATTTCGCTTTCATGCCGCACTTGCTCGCGAACTCTTCGCCGCCCTCACACGGAATAGAAATTATCTTGCCGCTGTCACCATAGACCCAGCCGTGATAACGGCAACTGAGTTTGCCATTACTGACGGTGCCAGAGGAAAGGTTGGCACTACGGTGTATGCATCGATCTTGCGCGATTATTACCTGCCCCTGTGAATCGCGGTAACAGGCAAGCGATTCGTCTAGCACCGTGCGGGAAAGCACCGATTGTTGGTTGACTTCACTGGCTTCTGCGACGATGAACCAGTATTGCGGAAGGATTGATTGCGTCATCATCCACCTTCCAGTTTGATAAGAGAAATGTCGCTGGTGAGAGCGATCTGGCACGCAAGACGGGCATTTTCTACGCCTGGTGCATAGATTTCCAGGGCTTCGATTTCTGCCTCATCTGGTGGCGTCAAAGACTCATGTCCCGATTTGATCTGCACCAGGCAAGTGCCACATATACCTGTGCGGCAACCAAACAGCACCGGCGAATTGACGACCGTCAGTTGTTCGGATAACTGTGCGCCAGCTGGCAGCGAGACCGGGCTGTGAGTTGTTGATGGGAATTGAATGCTGAACGACACGCTACGACCCTCTGAACTTTTGTAATGCCGCTGCGTTGATGCTCAAATATTTCTGGATTGAGTTGTTACCCATAATTTCCATATTTCGATTTTGCTGATCGAGATATCTGATTGGTTCAACGTAGACTTTGTAAGATTCGTAAGCGGTCTGATGCAAATCGAAGGCTTGATTGATTGCGTCATTCTCCTTGCAGAAACAGCGTTCCAGCATGATCCTGGCTTCTTCATCAGACATGCCGAAGTGCTGGGAGCAGAAAAGTTTGTAGATTACGGGGAATAGCGATGGTTCATACCAGAAGATTCCTTTGATGGTGGCAGAAAAATTGAAGTGATCTTTTTGACACCCAGCAATTCCCCTGTTCATCACAAACTTCTCGAATGTTGTTGGCTCTTCGAGACTGCGTGGAATTTCGTGTCCAATCAATTTCGATGTGTTGAAGTGAAAACTTTCATCCATAAAATGGTAATAGCTGATTTTCGATGGAATTGGCGCATGCTCTTTGTCTGGATGCGATGTGTAATACATCGACAATTTGTGCTGGATCAATTTTCCATTCAGTGTGCGTAATCCGCGCACGAGCAAATATTGACTGGCGAGAAACGCGTTACTGGCAGAAAGAAGCGTAAATGCCTTGATTTGCAGCTTTCGCCAGTAGTCTTTGCCGGGATTCGAATCGGCAAAGATCATCGTTTGCTCGAACAAGCTTCTCATTGGATAAGTAAACAACCGTTCGCCGAATAAACGCCATTCAACATCTTCACCGATAGTTTTGAAAGCATTGATGTGGGCTCGTTCCTGTTTTGTTTCCAGATCGAGCGAATCGCAGACAATGCGGAAATCCTCGTGGGTGTATAACCCCGCCGCAGAGACCTGATTCAAATAAATAGTGGCAATCTCAGCTGAAATGATCTGGGCGTAATACGCCACCCAGAAGAGCTGATTGAGGATTACGCGCTGTGCTTTCGAAGCCTCGTGCCAGAGTGGAGTGCCGTACAGAAGTGAGAATTCTTCGGGGTTCCAGTATTCGTCTTTGCATTGATCATAAACAAATAAGCGCGTCGCTTCGTCCATCATGGCTGAATGGTCCTGCTCATGATTGCGCTTCTGATTCAGCTCCAGCTTTTTATAGGTGGGGCGATCGTCCAGCAGAGACCTGGTATTTCTTTGTGCGAGATGCGGGTGCAATCAGGTTGACCTCCATGGAAAGAGCAGTTGCGATTGGAATGATGGTTGATGAGAACCCGCATAGACAGAGGGAAATCGCTCGGATATTTCAAAGGTGCCAAATAGTTTGTCCCATACATTCAAGTTGGCACCATAATTTGCTTCGGGTTTGTCTGCGTCATGGTGGCGGTGGTGGTCGGCAGGCATGATTAAGATTGCGTCCAATACCGGCACTCTTACGTTAATGCGTGCGTGCCGAAAAAGGTCTAAAGAGGCAGTCAGCATAGCGCCTGCGAAGAATCCTTCTGTCACATCGCAGAGGTAAGCGAGGATGGGACTCAACAACATATAGACGAAAAGAAAGTGAGTCATCAAAGCGTTGCGTGAGGTGGCCCAGACATCGACAGTAGGTGAAAAATGGTGCGGTGCGTGCAACTTCCATAGCATTGGAATTTGATGAAATGCTCTGTGTTGAAGATAGTAGAAAAAGTCCACAACAACGAAGTTCAGCAAAAATGCGCCAGCAAAACCGATGTGCAGGCTCTGGTGCAATGAAGGGGCGACGACTGGGAACACGAATAAAGCCAGAGCCAAACCCGCAAGTGGTACCACGAGTCCCTGCATGAAAAATCCGGACAGATTTAAAAACCAGTCGGCGCGCGAATAGCCCGCGGCTGGAGCGAGAGTGGATGGAACACGGGATGAAGCACGTCGCTCTGCGAGAACGAGAATCACAAACGTGAGCATGGGCATCAAGGCGCAGAGCATCCACAAATTCATTTGAAGGCTGCTCCATAACGCGGCGTTTTGTACCAGGAAAGATCGCGTTCGCGGTTCGTCAGGAATTTGTACATCAGGTGAAAGACAATCGGAACAAAGAGCAGAGAAAGATAGAAGTACACCATGACGGTGCCCTTCAACGCTTTTACGATTGAGCCGCTTTCGGATTTATAGATTCCGACGAAGCTTGCATAAATAAAGTAGAGGCACAAAATGGTCATCGCCGGTGCCGCCAGTAGCAAAGGTTGCGGCACCCAGGCTCCACTGAGCCACCTGACGAGCAACACTGAGTTTTCTGCGAGCAGCCAGAATGGTCCAACGAATTCAAATATGAAAAGAAAAGCATCCAGTCTGGTTCTCAACGCGAGCTTTTTATGGGTGAAGATAACTGATGCATTCTCCAGGTAACGCAGCACGCAGCCTTCAGTCCAGCGCATCCGTTGGTTGAAGAGCGCATCCACCGTCACTGGTGCTTCTTCCCCTACGACCGCATCCTCTGCGAATCTCAAGTCCCAGCCATGAATGTGCATTCGCGTGCACAAATCCAGGTCTTCGGCTACGGCACGCTCGTTCAAACCTCCCAACTCTTCGAGAGCTGTTCGGCGCAGGACCATTCCGTTGCCGCGCAGCTCAACAGCACTGCGAATAGTGTCGCGTGTGCGTTGGAAGTGGTGATCCATGAAATATTCGTTTTTCTGGCATCTGGTAATGAGGTTCTCGTTACCATTTATAAGTGTCTTTCTGCCCTGTACTGCGCCCACCAGTGGATTTGCGAAATATGGAACCGTTCTTGCCAGGAAGTCAGGAGCAACTTGCGCATCAGCATCGAACACGGCAATCAACTTGCCGCTCGTCTGTTTAAGCGCGTCGTTGATGGCAGCAGCCTTGCCCGGTCGATGTTCACTGGCACGGGTGATGTACCTGAATCGAGTGTCTCCTGTTGCTTGCATGCTGCGCAATACGGCAGCTGTCTGATCGGTGCTTCGGTCGTCGACAACGATGAGTTCAAACGACGGATAGTCGAGTTGCAATATAGATTTGATGGTCGTGGCGAGCACTAACTCTTCATTGTGAGCTGGAACCACAATCGATACCAGTGGCTGCGTCGATTCAGACTCGCGTAATCTGGTAGCCGTTCGATCGACGCTTTGATGCTCTCTTGCATAAAGTTTGAATATCGAAAATATGACCGCATATACGATCAGTACCGTGAAGGTAGTAATTGATGGTGGATAGATATCCACTATGACAGTTAGCGCACAGATTGAGACCATCAAAACGAGCAACTGCACACGCTCTACGGGCTGAGCGCCCGTGGATCGTGGTTGCATTTTTCTCATATTGGTAGTTGGATCGTCCTGAACGATAGACACTTTGTCAGTCACGTTACTCCACCGGTGGTATCAGTCGATATACTTGTATATCCGCTGTTCATGCCGCTTTTGCTGGGCTTCGAGCTTCTCTTGCTGTATAGTATAGCCGCCGTCTTTATTAACAAGTGAGAAAATAATGCGTCAAATATTGCCCCTGGTTTTGAGTTTGTTCATGTCGCTAGCAGCGACTACTGTCATGGCAGTGGAAACCCCAAAGACCGGAGCTCAAACTGATGATGCCCATGCGAAGGATCATGCCGAGCTGACTAAATTGCGTGAAGTGACAGAGAAAGCGATCAACAGTCGCGACTTCGAAACTCTGAAACCGTATTTGGTGAAGGATAACTTGACCGTAATTACAGTCGACGGGCAAAAGTTTGTTTCCCTGGATGCGTTTCGGGACTACTGGAGCAAGCTTTTCGAAAATAAAGCATTCGGGATCGACAAAATCGAAGTAAAACCCGTGGCAGACGGTCCAACAGAATTTTTGTCAAATGATGTCGGAGTATGTCACGGCACTTCCAATGACAGTTATTACTTCAAAACAGGCGATGTTAAAGTCATGCCTGAGCGCTGGAGTGCTGTCGTGGTGAAAGACGGCGGAGTCTGGAAAGTTTCGAGAATTATTTTCTCGGCGAACATTCTCGACAATCCCGTTGTTACCACTATAAAAGATGACATTCAGAAATTTGTCATCATCGCCGTGCTTGCCGGTGCGGTGGTAGGCATCGCCATTGGTGCACTTGGAGCTTCGATGTTGCGCAAAAAGGCGTGACGCTTATGCGCTGCGACCTGGTGCTTCGAAATGGACTGGTCTTCGATGGTATCAACGAAGGTCAGTCCGTTGACGTGGCGGTGCGCGAAGGTTGCATAGTCGGGCTGGGCGAGAAGTTGACTGTTGACGCACTCAGGGAGTTCGACGCGTCGAACCTCTGGATTACGCCGGGATTTGTCGATATACACACGCATTACGATCTAGAAGTGGAGATAGCTCCTTCACTTTCGGAGTCAGTCCGCCATGGCGTTACTTCTGTCGTCATGGGCGGGTGCAGCCTCTCCACGGTATTCGGCGAACCGCTTGATTTATCCTATATATTTTCGCGTGTCGAGACGTTGCCCTCAGCTTTGATTGCTGTTTGGTTGAAAACCGCGCGCTCCTGGAAATCGCCGGTCGAATATTTTCAGCATCTGCGCAAAATCAAATTGGGTCCGAATGTAGCCAGCATGCTCGGGCACAGTGCTTTGCGTGTGCAGGTAATGGGTTTAGAGCGCAGCATATCAGAACACGCCAGCGCCGCTGAAATCGAGGAGATGCGCTTGCTGGCGAAGGCAGCTCTCGATGCTGGTTGCATTGGTATTTCCATAGACATGGTGCACTGGCACAAAATCAGTGGACCTTTCGCGGGTCAGTCATTGCCTTCGCATCACGCTGCATTTGCTGAATACAAAATGCTTGCGGATTTATGTCGCAGTTATGATGCGGTTTTTCAGGTCACTCCAAATCCGAAAAACCCCTGGTCGCTCTTCGACATTTTGCGGCTCAGTCCCGGTATCTGGCGCGCACCGTTGCGCTGCACCATTCTTGCTGCGCTGGATATGTCTTCGGCACCCCAATTCTGGCGTGTGTACTCGCTTTTGTTGTTCGTATGCAACAGCTTACTGGGATGCAACATTCGATTTCAAACACTGGCTGAGCCTTTTGTTATCTATGCAGACGGATGGCTGACGCCTTTCTTTGAGGAATTTTCGGCCGGCGTTAAATTGAATAATTGTAAGACAAGAGAAGAGCGGATGGCTCTCTGGTCTCAGGAAGAGTTCCGGCACGAATTCAAAAAATCCTGGGCGGGCGGATTTCCGCGCACTTTCCACCGCAACTTTGATTTGATGACGATAGCAAGCGCTCCGGAGCCGTCGCTGGTTGGAAAAACTATTGGTGCAGCGGCTTGCGAGGCAGGAGTCGAGCCGCTCGACTATTTCATTGCTCTTCTCGAAAAATATGACGACGAATTGCGTTGGTTCGCTTGTAATGCAAATCAGCGTCCGCACATCCGCCAGAAGCTGATGAGCCATCCTCATATCTTGCCTGGTTTCAGCGATGCTGGTGCTCACAGCCGCAACTTGGCCTTCTTCGATAATTCATTATCCGTGCTCAGGCAAGCTGTTGTCTCCGATTTTATGCCCTTTTATCGCGCGGTTGCCCGCGTTACCTCTGAACCTGCTGAATGGTTCAATCTGGACGCCGGGCGAATGAAGATTGGTGGCAAGGCTGATCTCGTTGTACTCGACCCGGATAAATTACGCCAGCCAGTTCCTTCCCCTACTCTCAGCCCTGAACCCGCCATGAATGGTGTCGAACGTATGGTGAAGCGAGATGAAGACGCGGCAGTTTGCGCTGTTTTTATCAATGGCAATCAAGTTGTGAAAGATGGAGTGCCGCTGCCAATTCTAAGTGTGCAGAGACATGGGGATGTATTGTTGCAGATGAATCGCACCAGTTCTCAGCAAGAAGCGCTGGAGCGTCATCGCAACAGAATTTCCTCTAGCATCATAGGAGCTGGTTACGCAGAGTTTGATGCAGCTCGAACAGGAAACTTGGATGCAGAGCTTGATGTCGCACGCCGTGGTAGCAAATCATTTATTGGTGGCATCGTTAACTCAGTAAAAAGTTACTGGCCGATCTTTTTGTTGAAGCATCAAAATCCTGCAAATGTTGCCATGCACTGTTTTGCCTTCGTGTTGATGTATGCGATAGCCGCGGTGGCATTGACTCAGCATAAATACTGGATGCTTTTGCTGATGCCGCTCTCGCAAGCGACGGGGCTCCTTGGCCATTGGCTGTTTGAGCCGACGCCGATAGACCAGCGCGACACGGTCTTTTCCTGGCGAGCCTTCATCAGTCTGCATTTGATGTTCTTCTCTGTTTTGCTGGGGCGTTATTCGTCTCAGCTAACTCAAGCCCAGATCCATTTTTTGCGCAACAGCCTTAACCGGGCGTATCCTCCTAACAAGCGAGAACTACAACATGCTCAAGACCTCAATCGTTGACATTTCGACATTGAATGAGCGCGATAGAGCGACGATGTTTCAGCTTTATCACGTCAACTATGACGGCGGTGATGCGGCAATTTTTTATCGCGATCTGGATGCGAAAAATTGTGCCCTTGTTCTGCGCGACGAAAGTAACATCATCAGAGGCTTTTCGACGATTGTCGTTTACAGTGAAACTTTCAACGGCAAGTCTGTCAGGGTTTTGTATTCGGGTGACACGATCATCGAGCCTGCTTACTGGGGGCAAAACCAGATGTCCAGGGTGTGGCTAGAGTTGGCTGGCAACATCAAGATGGAAGCGCCGGATACTCCACTTTACTGGTTGCTGATCGTCAAAGGGCATCGAACGTACAGATATTTATCACTGTTCAGTAAAGAGTATTATCCGCGGCACGATGTCGAAACTCCGCCTGAGATGCAGTCGTTGATGGATCATCTCGCTCATCAGAAATTTGGCGACCAGTATGATGCTGCCACGGGGCTGGTCAAGTTCGTTGAGCCTCGCAGTTTTTTGAACGTCGACCTTGCGGTGGTCCCTGAAAAAGATGCTGAGCGACAGGACGTGAAATATTTCCTGTCTCGCAATCCTCAATATTACGAAGGTGATGAATTGCTTTGTGTATGCGAATTGAGCGTGTCGAATCTGACGCGTCTGGCAAGGCAATGGTTCGAATCTGGGCAATCGCACTCGCTGGAATTTCAGGCTGCTGCAGATGTAACTCAAAAGGCTTCATAACATGCAAGCAAATGGTGTAGTTGGACGGATTTTCGTCGGACGGCAGGGGCAGCAGAAATCTCTGCCTCGAGAGCAATATAATGTATTCACTCGCGCCGATTGCGTAGCGGTTGGATGGTATTGGCTTATGCCGTCTAAATCTCTGAAGCGCAATAAAGTTCTGCCGGCTAACATCGTTGGTTACGAGCTTGCGGTCTTTCGCAAAAATAGCGGTGAGGTTGCGGCGCTTGATGCATACTGCCCGCATATGGGAGCGCATCTTGCTGAGGGGCGAGTCGATGGAGAGCAGCTTAGATGTTTCTTTCACAACTGGTGTTTCGATGACAGCGGCTCTTGCACTGACATTCCCTGTCAGAAATCGAAGCCACTTCGAGCAGTATCAACGAAGTCGTGGGTCGTTCGGGAGCGATACGGGCTTGTCTGGATCTGGTTAGGTGATGGCGCGCCGACCGAAGAAATTCCAATACATCCTGAGCTCTCTGGAAAGCCTTACGAGTACTCAGTTGGAAATTATTTCGTCAAAAACTGTCATCCCAACGTCGTAATGGTTAATGCAATCGACGAACAGCATTTCCATACTGTGCACAATCTGCCTGGTGATGTTTTAAACATGGAACCGCGCCGTATTACCTCTGAGCACATTGAATTCAAAAACACTGGTACCGTTCCTGATACCAGTGCCTTGGGACGAATGATTGGCAGATTTTATGAGAAAGCGCTGACGTACAATCTCGATTACTGGTATGGAAGCACCGGAACTGTTACTCTCGGTCCCGACTTTTTGCATCTGTATCTCATGTTTGCTCTGCGCCTTTCATCAACTGGAAAGACCGAGGGCTATGCGGTCGCCTTCACCAGGAAGTCCAAGAATCCGCTCACTTCGCTCTTGATAAACCCTATGCTCATGCTGATTACAAAGTTGGCGGGATTGTATTTCGCACAAGGCGATACTCGTGTTTTCAATTCGATCAAGTTTGATTTTAAGACACCAATCGCTGCAGACCACGCGGTGCTGGCGTTTATCCAGCATCTGGAGAAGCAAGCGCCTTTCGATTGCGCCAGGAATTTGAGCAATCCGTAGGTGATTTTTCTGACTTCAAGCGGTCGTGTTGGTGTCAGGTTCGTCTTCGCTCTTGCAACAGATCCCCAAATCAAGGCAACACTTCTGATACCTAAATTAGCTGCTTTTCGTCTCACCATCGGTGGTGTCAGCGTCGTCTTCGATGGGCGTAACAGATGTTACTCCCGGCAATTTGAAATCGGAGGCTTTCAGGCTGTTGACGAATTGTTTGAATTCGGCTGTTTCGTCATCTGGTGCCATTACCGCGTTGATGGTGATGTCTGGCGAAACGAAAATCGGTGCTCTGGCTGCCAGTGCAAGTGCGATGGCGTCTGATGGGCGCGCATCAATTTCCATGGTTTGTTTACCAGGCTCTTTCGGAAGCAACTTCAAATTTGCACCGTAGGTCTGCGAATCTAATTTGCTGATTTCTACTTGCTCAACGTCGTATCCCAATCGTTCGATTGTGATCAATAAAAGCTCATGTGTGAGGGGGCGCTCCGATTTCGTCTTTTCCAGAGCGAAGGAAATCGCTTTTGCCTCAGCGATACCAATCCAAATAGGTAGAGTTCGCATCGAGTCATTTTCTTTGAGAACAACAATTGGCTGGGAGTTGCGTGTATCGATGGCAATTCCAGCCACACTCATTTCAATCATTTTTGTCTCCTCTTTCGACCCGGCGGCTTAGTGCCTGTCGGTGGAACTGCAACTGTTCGCCAAATGCGGCTCCAATTTTCATGGTACCCAACAACTTACGACGCTGGCGCGCTATCAATGTTTCAAAACGAAAGTTCTCGTTAAGATTCTGCTGCCTTCTGGCTCTTGCGACCTTTCATATATGACACCCCAATTCCGACAATCCCTATAACCAGTCCCACAGCGCTGGCTATAATTGGAAATGGAATGGTACCAGCCATGATACTGTCGGACCTGATTGGCTCTATTAGCAATCTGCCGATCGAGTAGATTGCGATATAGACCGAGAATGCCATTCCATCATAGTTTTTGAGACGGTTGGCAAGTACGAAGTAGAGCAGAAGGAATAGCCCCAGGTCCCAAACCGCTTCGTAAAGGAAAGTTGGATGAAAGTCTGTGAAATTTGCGAACTGTTCAGGGCGTTTATCTGGCGGGATGTACAGCCGCAGGGGAAAGTCGGGTGGCACTGGTTTTCCGAACGCTTCCGAGTTGAAGAAATTTCCCCAGCGACCGATCGATTGCGCTAGTGGAACAGACGTAGTTATCACATCGCAGAACGGCCAGAATCTGGTTTGGGTTACTTTGCAGTAGATGATGCAACCGATGAATGCCCCGATGATGCCGCCGTGCAGCGACATTCCGCCGTGCCAGGTGGCTATGATATCCGGCAGGTCGTGGATGTAGTGTTGCCATTGCAAGGAAACGTAGTACAGGCGAGCACCGACGATTGCACCGATAAAACTGCTGAGAAAGCAATTGACGAATTTTTGGTCGTCGAGCCCCCGCTTCGTCGCCATGGCAGTGGCTGCTGTGATTGCGGCGAGGGTGCCAAGCGCAATCATCAGTCCGTAATAGCGGACGGTTAGTGGTCCCAGCGTGAAGAGAACGCCGGTCAGTGTGGGCGAAGTAAAAGTCATGGTTGCAATTGTAGCCGCCGGTCGTCGCCGGAACGGTTAACTTAGCCGGAAACCATGAAATTTGAGATATTTCTACCTTTTAATATGGATGCTGGTCGTTCGGAACCGTGCCGCCATAGACGTCTTTCGGCGCTTTGCCGATGTGTCTGTCCTGGTTTGCTGGTAGACCGTCGTCGTGATTTTCATCATGCGGGTCGCCGCCATGCGGGTCGTCGCCGTGTGGGTCGGCACCGTTGTACTTTTGGGCAACCAGCCATTGTGATTGCATAACCTGAGCAATTGATGGCTTAATCTGAATTTTGTTGAGCGAGAGACCCGCAGAAACTGGCGCGCATGCCACGGCCGTAGCCAAAACGAGAATCATACTTGACATAAAACTCTCCGTGCGAAAAACGTCTACTTGCTACCGCGATGAGTATAGCGGAACTGTCCGATAAGCACGTTAAAATGGGTGGGCTTTAGAAGGGATATTACGGGGATATATGGGACGAATCAGGGCTAAATGGGTCTGTCAAGAGTGTGGCTATTCCACGTCGAAACAGCTGGGGAAGTGTAGTGAGTGCGGTTCCTGGAACTCGATGGTCGAAGAACTCTACGAAGAAGAGTCGGCTTCTGCCAAAAAGGGATTCGCAACTCGGCTGAATACAGGGTTCGGTGGAGTCTCGCCAATTGATTCGAGCGGACCCGTCGGGTTAGATGAGATTGCCATCAACAACGAGACCCTGGACGCTTCTCGATTGAGCACAGGGCTTGCCGGTCTGGACGAGGTGCTTGGCGGTGGGTTGGTGCCGGGCTCTGTCATTTTGCTGGCTGGAGACCCAGGAATCGGGAAATCGACCTTACTTTTGCAGGTGGCAAATTATGTAGCCGCCAGACAAAAAATTCTATATGTATCGGGCGAAGAATCCGCGTCGCAGGTCAAGTTGAGAGCTTCTCGTCTGGGAATCAAGCACCCGAATATTCTTGTCGATTCAGAACAGGATGTGAGCAAAATCCGCGACAGAATGCTTTCTGCGGAAGTTAAGGTGGCGATAATCGACAGCATTCAGGCCATGTATCATCCACAGATTGGTAGCGCTCCCGGCTCAGTAAGCCAGGTTCGAGAAGGGGCTCAGTTCATTGTTTCGTCTGCTAAATCTCAGGACATCGCCACGATTCTGGTCGGGCATGTGACCAAAGAGGGCTCTATTGCTGGTCCTCGAGTGCTCGAACATATGGTGGATGTGGTTTTGCAATTCGAAGGCGACCGTGCCCGCCAACTGCGAATTTTGAAAGCCGCGAAGAATCGCTTCGGCTCTACACAAGAGATCGCCATCTATACGATGACGTCGTCAGGGCTCGCTGAAATTGATAATCCCAGCGCGTTGTTGCTTGGAGACAGGCTCAGCAAGCTCGGTCGCATGCAGGCACCATCTGGCACCGCTGTAATTGCAGGCGGTGAAGGCAGCCGCTCATTGCTGCTGGAAGTGCAAGCGCTGGTCGGTAACACTCACTACCCCAGCCCCAGACGCGTTGTGAATGGGTGGGACTACAACCGACTTCTGCAGGTTCTAGCCGTGCTGGAAAAGAAAGTTGGTTTAGCTGTTTCAAGATACGATGTGTATGTAAACATTGTCGGCGGGCTTGATTTTAATGATCCCTCAGGCGACCTCGGCATAAGCGTTGCTGTCGCAACTTCTTTCCTCGATCGCTCGATCGATCC
The DNA here is from genome assembly GCA_036702975.1 of Oculatellaceae cyanobacterium. Lineage (GTDB taxonomy): Bacteria > Cyanobacteriota > Vampirovibrionia > Obscuribacterales > Obscuribacteraceae > DATNPX01. The sequence continues at coordinate 44,387 of DATNPX010000042.1, read as the reverse complement.
AGGTCTTTTATGTGTGGGTGAGTTGGGTTTGACAGGTGAGATTCGCGCTGTCGTTTCTCTCGAGCAAAGGTTGAAAGAAGCAGCCAAAATGGGATTCCGCAAGGCGCTGGTGCCGAAAGCCAATTTGCCGCTCGAAAACAAAATCGAGAATATGGATGTGATTGGTGTCGACTCGCTGGTCGAAGCCCTGACACTGTCCATACCTGGTGCTGAGTTAGGTGTGAAACCTTCGTCTCGTGAATCGAAATCGGCAGTGTCGCCCGCTGAAGGTGGATCTAAATCGACGGTGTCGTCCGCAGAAACAGGCGCACCGCGTTAGAATCTAATATTGCGATATGAAGACGATTTCCGAAGATTTAACACGTCAACTAAGCGGAATGCCTGACACGTCAGGCGTTTACGTTTTCAAAGATGGGCTTGGCGAGATAATCTACATCGGCAAAGCAGTGAGCTTACGCAATCGTGTGCGGTCATACTGGAACGATACATCCTGGCGAGAGCGACCGAAACTGGCTGTGATGATTCCCAAGGTCATGTCTATCGACACGATTTTGACGAATTCAGAGAAAGAAGCGTTGCTGCTGGAAGCAACTCTGGTGCGCCAGCATATGCCTCGATACAACGTCGCGCTGAAAGACGATAAAAAGTATCCGTGGCTTGCCATCACATATGATGTCGAATATCCGCGCCTGGTAATGGTGCGCGACCCCGTCAAATATCGGAAGGAGCATCCGAAAGCTAGAGTCTTCGGACCCTACGTTGAGACCGGTGTGATGTGGGACACAGTGCGGATGCTGCGCAAAGTTTTTCCGATGCGACAGCGGAAAAAGCCTCTGTTTAAAGACCGTCCGTGCATGAATTTCTACATTGGTCTTTGCCTTGGACCCTGTCAAAAGCTAGTCGACGAGCCGACATATAACAACATGGTCAGTCAGGTGGAAATGTTTCTGGCAGGGCGACAGGGCGAAGTCATTTCGATGCTTCGTTCTGAAATGGAAGCGTTTGCCGAGCGCCTCGAATTCGAACAAGCCGCGAAGATCCGCAATCGGCTGCAATCTCTAGAGCGTATCGTTGAAAAACAGCAGGTCTTTTTCCAGAACCAGAAAGTCAGCCAGGATATCATCGCCGAGGCACACACGAATCGATTCATCGCTATCTGTCTCATGCGCGTGCGTGAAGGCAAGTTGATCTCTGCTGAAACCGTATGTCTACCGCTTGTCGAGAAAACGAGTCCCGATGAGGCTTTTGAAAGTTTTGTCGACCAGTATTATGCTGCTTGCGAAGACATTGCCGTTCCCAGCGAAGTGATTTTGCAGCAACCGCTTGAAGGTCAGAACGCTTTGCTTGAGCTTCTGAACGCTAAATGCAGAACGTCGGTGAAGATTTCTGTGCCGCAGCGAGGCAGCAAGCAATCGTCAATCGAGATGGCTCAAAAGAATGCGCGACTATCGCTTGAAACCGAGCTGCAAGTGGCGTCGGAAGAAGATGCGAGGCTGGCTCTGACGATGTCTACGCTGCAAGAGCATCTGGGACTTTCCAAGCCGCCGAAGCGCATCGAGTGTTTTGATATATCGAATATACAGGGTACAGATAACGTTGCCAGCATGGTTGTTTTCGAAAACGCGTTGTCGAAGAAGTCCGACTATAGGCGTTTCAAAATTCGGTCTGTTGAAGGTATCGGCGAAGCAAATGATTTTGCGTCGATGAAAGAAGCTGTGGGTCGACGCTATTCGAAACTTGTGCAGGAAGGCAAACCGCTGCCTGACTTGATCATCATCGATGGTGGCAAGGGGCAGTTGGGAGCGGCTTGCGAAGCTCTGGCCGAGGCGAATGTGCCGCCGGTCGACATCATAGGTCTGGCTAAAAAGCAAGAGGAGGTTTACAAGCCCAATAACTCGCAGCCGTTTCTGCTTCCTCGTCGCAGTGAGGCTTTGCATCTGCTTCAGCGCGTTCGTGACGAAGCGCACCGATTTGCCGTGACATACCATCGCCAGTTGCGAGCCAAGCGCACCATCTCTTCGAATCTGGATATTTTGCCTGGCATTGGACCAGCCAGACGCAAGCTTCTGCTCGACTACTTCGGATCATTCGATAAGATTAAGGGTGCAACGCTCGACGAGATGTCGGCTGTTCCCAAGCTGCCGAAAAATGTCGCCAGCAGCATTTATTACAAGCTTCATCCAGAACAAAGTTCCGACCCGAGTAATGATTCACAAATCTAAGTAGACCAGTAGGCGCAACGATGCGAGAATAATCTGAACAGAGGTTAACAGGTCATGGAATTCTTCCGAAAACATAACAAAGTGTTTGTGAAAGTACTGGTCGTGCTAATGATCGGGTCATTCCTGCTTTCGCTGCTTCCGCAAGTAATGTTTTTGTTTAGCAAATAAGTCGGCAAGTTGTGAATCAGCGCCGCGCCATTGCGCTAGTTGTCATTTTCTACTGCGCTGTCTCGATTGGGCTTTTGAGTCCGCTTTTGTTTTTCGGCAAAACGCCTTTCCTTGCCGATATAACTTATAACAACGAACCCGCCGCCACTTTTATCAACAATTTCTGGTCCCACAACAACAAGTTTCCGTTGTGGAATCCCTGGGTACTTAACGGTGTGCCGCAAATTGCAGTCACCTGGCCGATGCTCTATTTCCCTGCATCGCTTGGGCTGGGGATGCCTTATGGCTTGGGCTGGGGCTTGTTCATGCTATTGCATCTGCTTGTGGCAGGAGTTGGCGGATTTTTGTGGCAGTTGAAGTCGCATCGCTTTGAACCGGCAAATTTCATGGCGGCAGTATTCTTTGGTTTGGGTTTCATGCTGTGCGGTTATATGTTCGGCTGCCCTATCAATCTATTGCTGATGGCCAGCGCCTCCTGGATTCCATTCACATTACTGGCTCTAGACATGATCTGTTCCTCGCCGAAATGGTGGCAGTGCGGCCTTCTCTCTCTGCTGTTGGGGCTGCAGTTCAGCGCGGGACGTCCTGAGATTTCGGTCGCCGCTTGCATTCTTTATTCTGTTTACTTTCTGAGTAATCTTGGATCGTTGCGACCGCGTGCACCGCTGATGGTGGTCGCGGCTTTCGCGATCGCGGCTGGATATGCCTCATTTGGCTACATACCTCTGGCAGAATTGGTCGTTAACAGTCCTGCGTCACTTCAGTTCAGTGTGCTCAAATCTTCCTATTGGAGCACCGGAATTGTTGACTGGCTAACGCTTCTGATTACGCAGCCTTTTGGATACATCAACATGCTCAGCTCTGGAGATGTGGTGACATATCCTGGCTCGCTGCCTTACGTCACTTCATTGTTTTTAGGTGCACCTGTTTTAACTCTTGCGGCTCTGTCTCTGCCTCGAAATTGGAAGCACAGCGCTCCCTGGCTGCTCTTGATACTGGTCTCGGTGCTCATAGCAGCAGGTCAGTTCGGACCGTTCGGAGTATTTATTGATAAGCAGAATATACTGCGCTATCCGATAAAGCTGGCATTATTTGCGCTCTTCGGTCTGCTTGTCATGGCTGCGAATGGCTGGAGATCTGTTTTCAGTGGCAGCTCAACTCGTTCAAATGTTTTTAGTGCCACCATTTTCTGGTTGATGATAATTGTAGCGGCTGCGATGGTGAATGCCAACGTTCAAATGTTGACGGACAGTCATCATGTGCTCATCAAAGGAGTAATGCTCGCGGCAGTTGGAGGCTTAATAACGACAGTGCTTCTGCTTTTGAAAAATCGAAGCACGGAAGTAATTTTGCTGGCGGTGGTGGCTGCAAGTTTTGTTTTGAACGACAAGGCGCTTTTGAATCCTCTCGCACCGAGCGATCATTTTGAGCAAAAGTCAAAAGTTGCTGAGCTGATCAATAGCCATTGTCAGCTTGGGGCGCAGAACTTTCGCATTCTACCTCTGATTGACAATTCTGTAGTGATTCCGAAATCTCTTGCTTTGAATTCAGCTGATCTCGATGAAAAGTTCTCAGCTTACTGCAGACAAATTCTTCGTCCAAATACATCCATCGATGCTCATATTCAAAGCAGCAATGGTATCAGTGTGATACCAACTTGGAACTCGCTATTCATTGACACAGGGCTAATGCCTCGCTCGACATTGACTGCCATCGAACATCCGCTAGGCAAGTCAGATATACCTCTCTATCGGTACTGCCAGGCGACCAGTACTGCCTACGTGGAGACGCTGCGCGAAACACAAAACGAAGATGGAACGTGGACTCCTGTTCCGATTTTAGACAAGCGATTCTTTGAAGTGTTGAAGGAAGAACCGGAGCTCAATATCAGGCTGTACACGATTGTGCACATTCGACCGCGTGTATCTGTGATACAAAATCTAAAATTCCTTCCCAGCAGGAATGAAGCTCTCAAATACATCAATCGGTCCGATTCCAATGAATACGATCCAACTCACGAAGTGATTCTAGTGGGCGCAAAGCCCGAATCTCGGGTCGAGAGTTCCAACAAAGTTCTGAGCAATTATGCAGAAGTTGAAGTCGATCAAAATGAGTACATCAAAATCAATGCGAACACCGGTGTGCCTGCGGCTCTCGTTTTAACAGACGGATACTATCCCGGTTGGGAAGCGTTCGATAACGGCAAGCCCACAAACATCTTTATGGCTGATGGCGTTATGAGGGCTGTTCTTCTCTCTCCAGGCGAGCATCGCATCGTTTTTCGATATAGACCGATTTCATGGTTCGTTGGCCTGCTGTTATTTTTCGCTTCTTTGACGACGGCTGGATTCATGTTGCTGAGCCGTTTTGTGAAGACTAATCCGAGTTGGTAGCTCACGACATAGTTGCCGCTGTCATCACTTAACTTCGTATCAGCGCGTTACTTCGCTACCAACGCTTAATTTCATATCAGCACTTATCTTCGCCAAGTCTAGCTTTACCCATTTGATTGAGTCATATCGCTGACTGAGTTCAAGTTGAGTCGCGCGTTCCACAATGCTATTTAGCTTTTCTGAAATATTGGCACATTTTTTTCGTGGTGAAGACGCAGTAATTGGTTTTGGCGGCACGCCTGTTAACATGAAATACATGGTCGCACCCAGCCCGTAAATATCACTGGCAGGGCAAATTTCGTCACGAAACTGCTCTGGAGGCGTAAATGCTTGTTTGCCGCACGAGTCGGTTGTGCTTGCGCCGTCGGTTTTGACAGCCAGGCTGAAATCGATCAGTTTGATATTTCCGTCTGGCAAAATCAGTATATTCTCTGGTGTAACGTCGCGGTGAACAATCGGCGGATCTAACGAGTGTAGATACTCAAGTACTTCGCAAATTTTGTTTGTAATGTCCACGACAGCGTTTTCGGAAAGAGGACCGTCCTGCTGTACTTTTTGTCGAAGCGTTCGCCCGGGCACATACTCCAACACCACGTAGACCCGACCTTCCTCTGTAAAAAAGTCTTCGAGCTTGACTATGCCCGGGTGATTCAACTGCGAAAGCAAAGTCACTTCTGTCTCGAACTCTCGGGCTGATTCCAGTAAGGCACCAGATGTGAAGGAGATAGCGAGAATGAACTCCTTCAACACCACTTGCTTATTTGATGTCGTTTTAGCCAGGTAGGCAGTTGCCTGCCCGCCTGCCGAAAGACGCTCTTCAATGGTGTATGCGCCTTGATGCAATTTTTCGCCAGGTATCAAAAGCGATTGTCTCTTGACCTTTGTATTAGCTGTCAGCAGATCGAACCATAATTGCGTGTATCTGACGTCCTGTAAAACCACCGAACCAAGCAGTAACTCCTGTGCACGCTTATCTATTACTACATGCGGTGCCCAGTTCTTAAGCGAGTAGAACAACTTGGCTCTCTGCTCTCTGTTTAGATCATTTACATTGATCCGCATGTTCCGTCCGAAATCGCCGTCTTTCTCGGTAGTACTAAAGATCAGGTAATTGCCCGTGTTCAGTTTTGTCGTAATACCATCAATAAGCGAGGCTAATTTATTCAGGAGTTTGTAAGCGAGTGATTCCTTTTTAAATGCGGTATCCGGCAGTGGTGACAACTTTGTGAAGCCTTCTTCCAAATGCTTCACTGCCTTGACCTCGGACCAATTGAGTGAATCTGGTCCGCCGCCAATTGCCCATCTGTTTATAGTGAGGACATTCAAAAACCAGTTGCTGAGCGTGGTTCGCCTGATACCGCTCGCTGTCAGGTACAAATCGTGTTCGTCTGAAAGGAAATTAAATGGAAAGAAAAACCAGGCTCTGAAAAATAAAACTGCCATCGCACACGCGAGACTGACCAGATAAAAGTGAACGAAGAAAATATTGTTTGCCGTCAGGTTGATGTTGAAGTGACGCAGCCATGGCCAGTAGCCATTATAACCAATGACGTAAGTGGGTACGTAAGGTTTTTTTGACTGCTCATTCTGTTTTGGATGCCTTGGATATGTCCCTATAAATCCCCCATTTAATTTAGGTACAGAAAACTCACTGATGGTATATTGCGGATAAACAGGAGCAGTGCTTGTCGTTTCAATGTCATTTTTGACTCCGAGATTTTGGTAGATTGAATAGCTGAATAAGGCCGGAAGTCCCAGTGCAAAAAATAGAAGAACTGTTATGCCAAATGCTTTCGAGTAGTAAAAATTGTTTTCAGGTTGAGCTAAATCGCGTTTTCGATTTTGTCCGAATACCAGACCGTGTTCTAAGTGTTTTTGCTTTTGAGGAATAAATCCTCTCACCCAGTGACCGGCTATCCATAGCACTGCAAATGGTGCGCAACAGAGGTACAGCCAGAACAGGAGAAACGGTAAACATTGATCTGCGCCCTCACCTAGATCTCGCAAGAGAGCAGAGTTGCGCAAAAGATTTGGGATGGAGTCTGATATGCGACTCTGGTTTTGTGCTGGCAATCGTTTAAAGGTCATTGTCACCAGTGGTTTAAGAAGCACAATCAGAATCCAGAGAAGTATCGATCGCGGCATAACTATAACTGCCGCTAGAAGCAGGATCGGTGCACGTAAAGACCACAAATATCTGACGATACTAACCACTTCGGCAGAGAAATGTTTTGTAAGGAAGTCGCCTGGATCGAGAAATTTCTGTATGACTTTGAGTGCGCGTTCTACCTGCGATGATGGCGTTGCCAATTTGAAATCGCCGGTTACTTCCTCTGAGTGAACAATATCAGGGGCGATTGTTTCTCTCTCAGTCCCAAACGGATTCGTTGAAGACGTAGATTTCGTAAGTGTCTCGGACTGGCAGGTTGTAGACATAGATTCCGAAAAAGCTTCGGACTGGTTTGTTGAAGACGTAGATTTCGTAAGAGTCTCGGACTGGTTAATTGAAGACGTCGGTTGCGTAAGAGTCTCGGACTGGTTGGTTGAAGTCGACGGTTCCGAAAGAGTCTCGGACTGGTTGGTTGAAGTCGACGGTTCCGAAAGAGTTTCGGACGGGTTGGTTGAAGATGTAGATTCCGCAAGTGTTTCAACAATTTTGACGTTATTCAGTACCTGCTCTTTGTAAGCGAGTCGTCTTGTCTTGTTGCCAGCACGACTTTTGCTCATGCCGGTACCTTCTCTTTTTGTTTCGATGGCTTGATGCGAAATCCAGTATTCATCTGCTGCAGGCGTTGCAAAACTTCTTCGAATGATGCTGGACGTTCAGATGCTTCGAAGCTTGTGCAGTCTCGAATCAGCTGGTCAATTTCTTCGGAGCAATCGAGGTCTTTTGCTGGAGACGATTGAGAAAGTGCTTTGGGATCGCGACCCGTGAGCACGAAGTACAAAGTGCATCCGAAGCTAAAAATATCGCTTTGTGTGGTTGCCTCACCGCGCAACTGTTCGGGAGCAACGTAACACTGTTTGCCGATCATTGTCCCTGTAATGCCCTCAAGAAATTCGCGGGCCGCTCCGAAGTCGATCAGTCTGAGCTGTCCATCCTCTCCAACGATAATATTGTCTGGTGTCAGATCCCGATGAAGAATTGATGGTTCCCTACTGTGCAGAAAAATCATAATTTCGCAGAGTTGTTCTGCCCAGCTTATGGTCAACCCTTCCGACCTGGCGCCGTGTTCTTTTACGATCGCTCTCAGATCTGAACCTGGTCGGTGTTCTATTACTAAATACGTCGACTTGTCTACTGAAAATGATGTCGCTACTTTCGCAATTCCAGGATGGTCTAGTTTGGATAAGAGGTCGTATTCTCGCTGCAAAATTTTGGCGAATGCCTTTGTCTCGTCTGTTTCGTCGGCGAGATAGAATTGTTTGATAATCTGCATTTTGCCATCCGGCTCTCGAGCTAGATACACAGCGCAAAGAGGTTTGCTGGCTAACTGTTTGATGATCCTGGTTCTGGTGCCTGGAATAAATTCACCTGGGCTAAATGGCACAAATACTGTCGATTTGAAATCTTGCTTGGGTAGACTCAAAATCGAAGAATCGTCGACTCCGTCCGTAGCCGCTTGCTCCTTCGCTTGCTCCTCTAGCGACTGGCAAATCTCAAATATTTCCGGTTCGACAGTGCACGCAACGGCGTGCTGATCGATGGCATCAAGCAACACGCGCAAATCTTGGGCGGGAATTTGAGTGGTATCAAATTTGATGCGCCCCCCGGATCGAAACTTCAGTTAGAAGCATTGGTTCGATTGATTTTCAGTCGCTATCGATTCGGATTTGCTCTTTTCCAATCCGCTGTGACTTGAATTCGGCTTTTTGATTCGAAGAGATTCCAGGTCGCTCCACAGTCTGGTTTGCCGTCCTAAAAGGCTTAAAAAGGGACCCTGATAAAATGAAATCCCGTCAGCATTCAAGGAGATTTTTCGAGCTTTTGCGTATGGCAATATTACAGACGCTGTCACTGCTAGTGGTGCCGTCCCGTAGAGGGCTACAATTGAGCCTAGAAAAATTCGGAAATTGTCTGAAAAGAGAAATTTGCCTGCTGCCTCGTCTCCTAGAAAACCAGCGTCGACTCCGGATGCAATCATCCAGTTTTGAATGCCGTATCCCAGGGGACCGCCGCAAAATCCGAAGAGCCAGAAAAGCGCACCATAGCAAGTAACGAGCCACACCACGGTTCTAATGGCATTGCCCCAGAAAACACTTTTTCGATTGAATGCCAAGACTCTCTCTTTGAGCCGCAGTGCTTCAAGAAATGCCTCGATTATGTTTTGCAGCGAACCTGGCGAAACAACGCGCCAACAGAATGATATAAGGAATGAAGTAAACCGCAACGTTGGTTGTAGCAGAAGCAGGAAAACAGATGCCGAGAATGTTGTGACGATAAACGTGTCGAAGTGCGGAATGAATCTGTGGTCGCTGAAAATCCGACCTATGTCGACCATCGCTAGAGCCGGTGCCCAGGGTCCCGGCGAGGACGGTTCATAAAGCACTTCACCAGGTACGTAGAAAAAGTTTGCGTCTCTCGCTGAGGCAAGAAGCCAATTTGAAATCATGAACGCCGGACCCTTAGTGTTCATGCTGATTGAAAGGATACTTATGACGTATGCACAGAAAAAGGTAAGTTGACTTATTCCTGCCCACTTCTGTCGCTGTTTGATGAGGTCGGGATCTTCTTTTGTAGGTTTCAATCTGGCTCGCAAAAATACAGCGATGGCACACGCGGCCGCATAAATCGGCAGTGGACTTGCGAGATAGGCAATTGGTGCGAATTCTCTCGCTCCAAGTATCAGTGCACTGGTTAGTGTAGGTACTTGCCCGTCTCCGATCGAGAAAAGGGCAGCACCCATCGCCGACGATACGAGAAATCTGATTGAATACAGCCAGAGAAGCAAAATCGCCAGTTTTTGAAATCGTGGCGTTTTCACAAATGCCTTGAGATATGTCAGTTGAGCCCTGGCGTCCAGGTTTTTTAGCGCCAGAGCCGCCGGCGCAATCACCCACAAAACAGCAATAATTGTTCCAGCGGTGAGAGCCCAGCCCGAAAGAAAGCAATCGGCTAGAAGAAACGCAGCGATAAATAGAGCTTCGCCGTGCCGCTTGATGAATTTGCGACCCGAACGCTCAAATTGATTCATGTTAGTAAGTCTGATCTCAGTGAAATCGACGAGATCAGTATAGGCTTCGGCATGCGGATGTCAATAGTTGAATGTTACCATTCAGTACGTTCTAGTGACCCTGCGTGTTGGCTCCCAGCTGGCGAGTCGGGTCGTCGATCAAAAGCAATTCTGTGACTGAGTCAAGAAATTCGGTCATCGAGCACGTCGATTTGATTAAGTGCTTGGTCACTCCCAGTGAAAGCATGCCGCGCTCCTGCTGCGTCAGGTCTCGTCCCGTGTAGACCAGCAATGGTGTTTCGCAGATTTTTTCTGCGCGCATCATCGACACCAGCTCGAAGCCATCGAATTGAGGCAAATCAAGGTCGAGAACAATGAGATCTGGCACGCATGACTGGGCTAGCTCGATTCCGATCGCACCGTTCTTCGCTTCGATACATTCAACATCGATTGATTTCAACTGGGCTCCCACGATCTTTCTTGTTGCATCGTCATCTTCGATGATTAGAACAACTGGCTTATTGATAGCTCGGCTCGATTGGTTTTTAGTGCTGGAACGCTTTTGTCTTTTACGTTTGCTCTTTTCCGCGTTTGCGCTTTCGGTGTGCTCATCTTTATTGCCTGGTGGACCGCTGCCATTTTGCGCGCCTTCCTGCGACGCGTCAGTTGGAGAGGACGGCAACTGGATACCTGTGTCCTTAAAGGAGTTGTTTCCGTCTGAAATTCGCGTTTTTGGTGGAACTGGTTGATCAGCCGTCTTGCCATTTTTAACCTTTTTGATCTTGCCGTCCACTTTAGCTTTTGGGGATTCTGCGACGTCCGATTTAGAAGTGCGTTTTAGCGGCGACATGTTCGCTTTGTCGTTTTCTCTGGAGGAGCGCCCTTCCTCGTCAACAGCGCTTTTTACTCCCGGCTCGTCTTCACTGCGTGCCGATGCTAGTTTTTGATCCAAACCAAACTGAGCATCTGCTCTCTGCGGAATTATCTTTGCTGATTGCAGCGGTAACTCGAACCAGAATTCACTTCCCAGGCCCTTTTTACTGTTGATGCCTATCGTACCGCCGTGAGACTCAACGAGCGCTTTCGAGATTGCAAGACCCAGACCAGTTCCCTCAGACTTGCGACTATCTGAAGAATCCAGTTGCTGAAACTTCTGGAAAGCCGTGCCTGATCTTGCTCATCCAGCCCGATACCATGGTCAATCACACTAAATCTAATATGTTCAGGGTCTCGTTGAATTGCTTTCAGTTCGACTGTTTTGCCTGGATCCGAAAACTTGATGGCGTTGGAGAGAAGATTTGTCAGCACCTGGATGATTCGGTCGGCATCCACGAACATGTCGGCGTCGAAATCTACACTTGTCGTCACTGAAACGTTCTTTTCGGCCGAGTATCCATTGATACCAGATACGGTTTTCTGAACAATGTCAGACAAATTCACTGTGGCTGTTCGCAGTTCAATTTTGCCGGCTTCTATCTTACGTAAATCAAGAATGTCATTGATTAATCTGATCAATCTATCCGAACTGCTTCTGGCGATCGTGATTAATTCGAGCACGTCCGGGGAAACTTCACCGACAATGCCACCTTCAATCAGTCCGAGGGCGCCTCGAATCGATGTAAGGGGCGTGCGCAGCTCGTGTGATACCACCGAGTAAAATTCGCTCACTCGCAGCTCGACTTCTTTGCGCTCGCTGATGTCGCGGATTATTGCGGTATAAAATCTCCGGTCGTTCAAATGAACTTCGCTAACGCTTATTTCTGCAGGAATAGCAGTGCCTGCGCGCGGCTTCATTAAGACTTCCAGCGGCACTTTTGTGGTCTTCCTGGATGATTCGACCATCTGTTCAAATGTGACTGTCTGGTCAAGTAAGATTGAAATATCCTTGCCGACCAGCTCTCTTTCTGAGTAGCCAAACATTTGTGCCAGCGCTTTATTGACGGATTCGATAATCCCATGCTCGTCGATGCTGACAATTCCATCGACTGCACCATTAACGAGTGCGAACATTTTTGCCTCGTTGTCTCTTTGAATAATCAGGTTTTGAGCTTCGATTTGCGCCTGTCTGTGAGCGATGCTTTTCATCTCTTGAGTGCTTTGTAAGCAAGCCGGAAGGAGAAACAGATCCTCAAATACAACCCAGGCTGTATGTTCAACCCATCGCCATGGTGTAACCGTGATTTCTCCGAACACAGACTGTGGCCAAAAAATTCCGCGGAAGAAATGATCTACAGCCACTATCAGAGACGCTGTGATGACTACTTTCCAATCTCGATAGAAAGCTAAGAACGCCAGGGCACCGAAAATACTGAAATGCGATTCAATACGCCCGTTGGTGAATTGGATGACCAGTCCGCACATCAACATTTGTGCAATTGCAAGAATGTGTCTGGTCAACGCTTGCCCGCTGTAGTAAAAAACCGCGAGCGTAGGCAAACTAATTAAAATTCCGCCAAAAACAAACGCCTCGACGACATGAAAATGAATAAATGACTGAGGTCCCTCCCAGGTCTGCGGCGAAAGCACGACAGCTATGATTGTTGCCAGAGCCCATTCGAAATAGAGCAGCACCAGAAACATTCTGTCTACGCGCTTGAACAGATTGAGGCGGTCTTCCTCGAACAGTTCTCTGGCGCGCAGTTCAGTGACGAGATTGTCTGTAACTGAATTCAAATCGTTGACCTGTCTGTACTTCTGTTTCTAATATGAACGGTTGTTGAACCCCGGGCTATCACCCGCCAGTAGTGTTTGTTGGTTAAGGAATTGAAATTCGGATGAATAAGGCCGGATGCCGAGTTAACCAGGATGGGTGATAGATGATACCTATTCGCTTGCTGCTGTTGGGCTTTGACTTACCTCACATAATTTACTGCCGTTTTTCAGAATTCGGCAGCCAAAAACCGGTGCAATGCGTGGCGCCTGGTCAGGTTTACTGAGGCTCATTAGTGCGTCTTCGAGCATGTCTTCGCTGATGTTGTCGCCAACATGACCTCTGGCACCGGTTATACCGCCGCTGAACACAAGGTGTTGGTTCGCATCATAAAGCAGGATTTCACCTGAAGTAACGATGCGATAGGCGCTCGCTTTCTTTCCATCAATGTCTACTCTGAGCGTGGCGTTTTTAATGGATTCGGCTGTTTTCCAGATGTCCGATTTTTCCCATCCGGCTTCTTCGTTACTGGGACGGTAAAAGTAAATCGTTGCTTTCAGATCAGGATTGTTCTGCATAAGCTTTCGCAGCTCGGACATGGAAGCTCTCGTGCAGGGGCATTTGGGATGCACGAACATAATTAGTTGGTAGCCGCCCTTTGAATTCTGAGGCATCTCAGCTGCGGTCGGTAAGACCTGAGACGGTGGAAAACCTCTATCTCCCGGTTCGTTTTCATAGGTTGCACTAATAGTGGTGCCGATGGCTAAGAGACCTAACCATCCCATCAATGCAGCGACCACAGCTACGCTTTTTTGCATGGGACCTGCATGTTTTCAGTGACTACCTGAGAAGCGGCTAAAAGTTTGTCTATTTCATTGCACAGATGCATCGGATCGAACGGCTTTGTGATCACGCCCAGTGCGCCTTGCTGTTTGTAGACGTGCATCTCATGCTTCTGCACTTTGGCAGTGATGAAAATAGTTGGCGTGTTTTGCAAGCTCGGTACGGATCTGATGTGAGTAAGGGTGGTCGGACCGTCCATATCCGGCATCATCACGTCCATTAATATCAAATCTGGATTCGATTGAGTTGCTAACTCAATGGCGTCCGCTCCACAGCAGGCGAGCATGACTTCGTATCTGCCAATGTTGCTGAGCACAATCTGGGCAATGCGACGAATATTCGGGTCGTCGTCCACCAGAAGGACCTTTTTGGATTCCATTCCGACACTCCCAGAAGAACAAGGCATAGAAGCCACTTCAATCATTGCCGAAATCGCAGTGGACAGCCATCACCCACAAGGTTATTAGTTGAGCGGTCTGAGGGGTCCTTTTTTGAATAAGGCGCAGATTTTGTACCCTTATTGGGTGAATGACCGGGCTGAAAGTTCAAACTACGAGGTGGTCGCGTGTAGACTATATTAGTGCGCGCTGCTCGAGATTGGCGGCGTTGGATCAAGCGAGACGAACACGAGCATGCATGGCGTGATGGGTGCCAGGCGGCACAGCGACTGTGTTTTCGTCAATGTTGGCAGTTTCAATGCAGATCATTTTTCTCCATCCATCTGGTTCCATATCTGTCAGTTTTGCTGTTTGCGCCTGCCATGGATTCCAAACAACAGTTGAATTGGAATTTAATTTATCGATCAAAATTTTTCGATGCCAACCGCGGTCGTCTATTTCGACTTGAGATTCGCTATTCAAATAAGGACGATCGGTCTCACCATCTACCCGCAAAATTTTTACCGTTTGTGTTTTGCGTTTGAAATTGTCTGTTTTATCCAAATAGTCTGTTCCTTGCAAGCCACTTAACTCGATCTGTTCGACATCACTGACTGCAAAATAAGTGTGAAACGCTTCCTCGATTTGCAAATTCTTACTGCCGTGATTCTCGAAAATCAGCTCCAGTTCAAGCTCTTCTCCAACGGCAATTTTATAGGTCAGTTTGAATTCGTCATAACCAAACGACCTCGGCAGATCACTGTCGGTGAGTTCGAAGGTCAGCATGAAGTCATCTTTGCTGCGTCCCGCGGCGACCAAAACCCAGTCAGTAGATGTCCTTGCAAAACCATGCGATGGAAATTTAGCGGCGCTGTCGCCGGAATTTTTGTGCGCACCAAACCATGGAAAGATCAGTGGCACTCCGCCGCGAATCGCTTTACCCGGCTCGAAAGCTGATTTCTCGCTCAAGAACAGCACCGGCTTTTGGGCTGCTGGTTGCCATTTTGTAAGATGCGCGCCTTGCATGTACACTTCGGCTTCGCACGTCTCTGTTGTTATGTTCGCGCGGATGGCGCCATGCTCATTTTCAGAAAATTCGAGCATCTGCTCGATTCCGAATTGCTCTCTGAGTTTCTTTAGGGATTGTTTTTGCATCAAGCGGTGCCTTTTAAGCAATTCTATGCCGCAGTTGTAATTCTAAGCCGCGCTTCTCACATAATCCAGTAGGGCAATTTGCGAAACCGATTTTAGTATTTTCACCAATCCATCATCTGCGTCTCAGGCCGGATCAAGCTTGAATGAAACCTGACGCACATGCGTGCGGACGGTCCAATTCAGTTCCTGCAGCACTTCATCGAATGTGCACTGGCGGTGGTGAAACAAATTGAGCGCAATGATTCCCTGTTGCATGTTTAACCAGCCGATTGCCAGAAGAAAGAAACAGCGCAGCGAGCCGTAGTAAGTGCGCTCGTCCAGCACTCCTTTGTCCAGCAGCACCTGGGCGATGTGAAATGCATCTTTGAAGTTCGGCGTGCTTTCCTTTTGAATTTCTGTTTGCAGCGCGTCGATTTCTGGCTGTCCAATAATTCCTGCAACCCGCAGCAGTTCATGATAACGAACTTGCGACTTGAATTCGTTTTCAGGAATTTCCATAACAGCAACGACTTGTTCCAACTTCTGATCTGATTGTTGGAGGCGGCGCAAGCACTTCTGGGCTTGTTCTGTAGTCAGCGTTTCGTTCGCTACCATCTCTTGAATCGCCAGCGCATCAGCCAGCAAATGCTCGCTTAAACGACCCGCTTCGATTAATGCTTGCCCGATCCACTTTTCCTGAACTAGACCGGCTTGCAGTGCCTGTCCCACTTCCAGGGGCGTGAGCAATCCCGCTCCCACTAGCAACTCACCCAGACGAACTGATTTACGGTGCGGACCTCTGATTCTCAGTGGCTCGTTGTTCTGCTCTTCCAATGGCGCCTGTCTTGTATGAGCGGCAATCAATCCAGCTGTTGCCTGAGCCCTGGATATGTTTCCTGCGCGAATCAGTGACTGCGCGTTCAGCGCCGTTGCCAGCAATTCGTCCGACAAAATTCCCAGCGAAATCAGCAACCGCCCAAGCGGCAAACCTGTTGCCTGGCTGGTTTTCATTGCAGTTTCGAGCTGCACTTTCGGAAGTATGTGAGAGTCAAGAAGAAGTTCGCCGAGCTTGTTGGATTCTTTGTCGACAGTGCTGCTCCAGCCTATTGCCGACAGGCTCTCATCGAACGACCCTTCGTGGTCTGCCAGATGTGAAAGGGCTCTAGTCGCGTATTCCAGTGGCAAAATGTTGTCGCGCACCAGAGATTGTGCCTGAACAGCAGCCTGGAACTGGGTCTCGGTGAGAAAACCAGCCATAATGAGCACGCGCCCAATTGGCAAACCAGTCGACCGCGCTGTTTTCATCGCCTCGTCCAGATCTCTCTGGGTGAGAATCTCGGCTTGAATAAGCAATTCGCCGATACGCAGCTCGTTTTTGTCCAGACTCATTTGATCCTTCTTTTCGGATTAGATGTCATCCAATTTTAGCCGACTGAGGCTGCCTTCACTAGTGACTATACCTTTGCGCCTGATATCGCTTGCAAAGCGAGGGCGGGTTCGCAGGGTCCACTTCAGTTCCAGTAACACGTCATCGAACGATGAGTCTTTCTGATTAGAGAAATAATTGAGCGCGATGATAGCTTGCTGAATACTCATCCAGCCGCAGCCAATCAGATAAAAGCAGCGCAGCGCGCCGAAATAAGTGCGCTGGTCGATGAATCCGTTGCTCAGCAACCGCCCAGCCGAGGACTTTGCATCTGCCGAGCTGGCTTGCGCCACCTTTGGAACGTCCGAAAGTTCGATATCGCTGTGCTGCAAAAGACCGGCAACGCGCAGCAGGTCATGCAAACGAACGTTTGTGCGGAAGAATTCCTGCGGCACTTCCAACTGCGAAATCAGTTCTATGACTGGAGTGTTGGTATCGGCGAACTGCTTCAAGGTGGCAACAGCGTTGTCTTCATCGATGGTCCTGTTCGCCACCATTTCCTGCAGGTCCAGAGCCGCATCCAGGGTCGCCTCTGTGATCAGATGAAGGTCTACAAGAGTTCTTCCTAGTGGCTTGAGATGCATCAGCCCGACTTCAAGGGCGTTCATGATTTCCACTGCCGGCACGAGTTTGGCCAGTACGAGCATCTCTCCCAGCCGAATCGAGGTCTTGAGCGGTCCTCGATAGAAGCCGTTTTCCGCCAGCGCCAGCTCCAGATCTTGCCTGCGCAGGAAAGCGGCATTGAGACCGCGAATTGCCTGTTCTCTGTCGATTTTGCTATCGCGCACCATCACCTGCGCGTTCAGTGCAGTGGTCAGTGTTTCGTCGGTAAGCGCGCCCAGAGAGACGAGCACGCGACCCAATGGCAGACCGGTTGCCTCACTTGTACGAATTGAGCTATCAAGCTGCTCTTTCGAAATGATCTGCGCTTCGATCAGCATTTCACCAAGCTTGTTGGTGGTGGCATCTTTAGCGCGTGCCCAACCAACTTCGTTGAGACACTGTTCAAATGTCAATTCGCTGCGAGCCATCAGGCATAGAGCCTCAATCGCGGCGGAAAGTGGAAGAATCGAGTCACGCACGAGCGACTGCGCTTGTACGGCGGCTTGAAACTCTCGGTCGCCTACATAGCTTGACATGATCAAAATTCTGCCGACTGGCAAGCTTGTAATCTTGGCAATTTTGATCGCGTCAGTGAGGTCACGAGCCCTCAAAATTTGAGCTTCGATTAAAAGTTGCCCGATGCGCAGATCTGTCTTATTTTCTGTCAACTTTGCACTTGACGTCCCGCATTCGTAAGCTCGTCGTTGCTAGGAAATATCATACGTGTCCCTTCCAGAATTGTCATAATGTAAGTGTTGACAGTCACGTTTGACGGTGGGCAATGAAGAAAGAAGACACTGAAAAGCAAGCAGCTATGCGGGAATCTGAAAAAGAGAGATATCTCGCTAGTTTAAGAGCTCGTGAAGAAGAACGCGTCAGAGCAAAAGAGCAGTTGAAACAGGCGGAGCTTGTGCGCGCTGAAAAGGCCGTTGAGGAGGCCCAGGCATATCGTTCTGAAATCGGCTCACGCACTGAATTTCGCGATAGTTTGAGAGAAAAGAGGAAGGCTGACGCCATACAAAACCAAGAGGTGATGGATAAGCTCGGGCAGGAGTACCGCAGTAAATTGCAGGCATTCAATGCCAGATACGCGCTCAAGCCACAGGATCTTGACAAGCTCAACGAGGCTGAATGAGCGTTTCTATTAACCAGAAAACTCCGCTTGCAGACCGAATGCGGCCGCGCAACTTAGACGAGTTTGTCGGTCAAGCCAAGTTGCTTGCCGAAGATGGCGTTTTGAAGCAGATGGTCGAACTCGATCAGATAACCTCGTTTATATTGTGGGGACCTCCAGGTGTCGGCAAAACCACTCTGGCTCGCATCATTGCCAGCCAGACCAACAGTCGCTGGACGTCCTTTTCCGCTGTCACTTCGGGCATCAAGGAAATCAAAAGCGTGATGGCAGAGGCCGAGGCATTCATGAACCTCGAGCATCGCCGCACAGTTTTATTTGTCGATGAAATTCATCGTTTCAATAAGGCGCAGCAGGATGCGTTCTTGCCTTATGTTGAAAACGGCACCATTTCTCTCGTTGGTGCTACCACTGAAAATCCTTCGTTCGAAATAAACAGCGCGTTGCTGTCTCGATTGAAAGTTTTTGTTCTGGAAGAGTTGGGAGCGGCAGATCTTCAAAAGATTATGCGTCACGCGCTGTCTGACCGCGAAAGAGGATTGGGTAATGACTCGATCGAAGTGACTGACGATCAGTTGAATATGATTTCAGTCTATTCGGCTGGAGACGCGCGCACCGCGCTGAACACGCTTGAACTGGCGGTGCTTCTTTCCAGGCGAAAAGGAGCAAAGTCGCTTACAGAATCGATGATCAAGACGGCGATTCAACAGGCAGTGCTCAAGTACGATAAAGACGGTGAGCACCATTACAATTTGATTTCGGCATTGCATAAATCTCTGCGCAACTCCGATGTCGATGCCAGTCTTTACTGGTTGGCGCGAATGCTGGAGGCTGGCGAAGAGCCTCTCTATGTAGCTCGCCGCCTGGTCAGATTTGCTTCGGAAGACATCGGACTCTCTGCTCCTGCTGCCTTAACTCAAGCTGTAGCAGCGATGCAAGCGGTCGAGTTGATTGGCATGCCCGAGTGCAAAATCGCTCTTGCTCAGGTCGTTGTATACATGGCCAGTGCGCCCAAATCGAATGCCGTTTACAAGGCATACAATCTGGCTGCGGCGGATGCCCTCAATATGACTCAGCATCCGGTGCCGCTGCATTTGCGAAACGCACCGACCAAGCTGATGAAAGAAATTGGTTATTCCAAAGGATACAAGTACGCTCATGATTATGAAGAGGGCAAAGCCGATATGAAGTGCTTGCCGGAAGAATTGGAAGGCACCAGATATTATGAGCCGACCGGTCGTGGTTTCGAAGGCAAAATCAGAGAGCGCGAATAATACGGTTTGAACGAACAGGGACGCCAGGTTCTGTCAAAACAAAAGGACGCCTTTTACAGCGTCCTTTAATTGGTTAGGTTTTCTGAACTAGCAAGTGCCCGTCAGTTTACGGTCTGAAAATTCTGTAAAAGCTGTGCCACCATTTGCGTTCTTTCAATTCCGCAATTTCGGCACGTGCTGTTGATAAGAGTCGAGCCACCCGCGCATTTTCTTCTTCGGCGGCGGTCAACAATTCGTCGAGAAAGTCTCTGTCAGCTTTCAGTTTTGCCAGAGCATCCATGAGATATCGGCGTTCAGCGACGGCCGCTTCGCGCTCGTAATCCATGCCGCGCAGACTCTTAACCTCTTCCTCTAATACAGGAATGCGGTCCAATGCATAGTACTGACTGATGGTAATCTGGCGGAGCAACGAATTTTCTTCCGTCACTTCCTGCATCTTTTGCAAGAGCGCAATTACGCGACGTTGCAAATAGGCCAGTTCATCATTAGCCTCCTTAAGAACTTTTTGCTCGCGGGCCTTCTGAACGACTTCGAGAACTTGTCTGCGAACTCGTCTTTCTCTGGCCAGTTTTACCCGCGCATCTTCGCCCTCCGCCACCATGTCTGATGCCCAGCGGAATATGTGTTCGAGCCCTTCTGTATCGAGAGCATCGTTATGTTGAGACGCCGAACTTAGTAAGTCGTGGTTTATAGCTTCTGAATTGCTCACGGTGTCCCCCCCTTTCTCGTCAACATGATAGCGACAATTTTGGGGTTTTTGCAACGGAATTTTGTGCCACCACCTGTAAGGTCGATGGCATTCTCAAATTTTTTCAGTTCGAAAGCTAACCAAATGTATCTTCTTGTAAACTTGTGCCGCACCATATTCAGTGCGGCATACGATCGTTTTCCTGCCAAACCTCGTGCACCATTTATGGTGGTACCGACGACGCCAAGTGAATGAAGTTATAAGTTTCTCACTTGCACTCGGCACTCTGGGTGGTGCCTATCAATATCCAACCATACATCTCAGCAGAGCAGAGCAACCGCCCAAAAGGGCTACTGTGAAAAATCCGAATGTCGCGACCATGGATAGGACTGCCATTCCGATATCGCTCATTTCACCCTTTTGATTACGGTTTCTCATTGGCGTTCTTCCTTTTTAAACTTGATGTGTTCAACCGCGCGTTGAGTCGGGCGTTTTCGGCTTTCAGCCGACGCCGTCGATTCAAGTGCTCTATTTGTTTCGCCCAACCCGTTGGTTGTACTTAGATAGTACCGAATCACAGCCAGGGGCGTAATGACCTTTGCGCGTTAACGAAATGGTGTATAGGTTTTCAGGCCCGTCGTTCCTATATATGAGATGAGCAAGCCTTCTGGGTCGATGTTGATGCCGTTCATCCCCGCAAGTGCACAACCGGGGAACCTTTCCGGTTTTCTTTCAGTCTGCTTTATCAAGATTCTGTCAAGTAATCCCCAAACTCTTGCCCAGTAGCCGTTTACCGAATTCGCCGGTGCCTCGCTATACAGGGTAAAACCTCAGAGACAGTCATATGAACGCAACTGCCGACCAAGATACCAATGAATTGACTCCGCGCCAGAAGGCGTTGGAGGAAAAAAATCCCATCAAACGGTTTTTCCAGGTTCTGGGTCCCGGCTTGATTACAGGAGCGTCCGACGATGACCCGTCAGGCATCGGCACGTATTCCGTCGCTGGGGCTTCGCTTGGATTTTCGACTTTATGGTTGGCGTTGGTGACATTGCCGATGATATCGGCTGTTCAATACAGCTGTGCCAAAATCGGCATGGTAACCGGGCAGGGGCTGGCTGGTGTGCTGCGAAAAAACTACCCACGACCGCTTTTGTATCTGGCCGTTCTGGCGCTGTTCATAGCCAATACGCTCAACGTCGGTGCCGACATTGGAGCGATTGCTGCCGCCGTTCAACTGCTGCATCCAGTTCCGACTATGCCGAC
Organism: Oculatellaceae cyanobacterium; assembly: GCA_036702975.1. GTDB lineage: Bacteria > Cyanobacteriota > Vampirovibrionia > Obscuribacterales > Obscuribacteraceae > DATNPX01. Next base: position 23,037 of record DATNPX010000042.1, on the reverse strand, counting down.
CATTCTTCTCGTGTCAATCGGAATTCTCGTGGTGCAGATCCTTGGCTCTTATCAGCTGATAGCAAACGTATTTAAGTGGCTGACCGTTGTTTTGTTTGCCTACATTGCCACCGCCTTTTTCGTGCATGTGGATTTCGCGGAAGTGATGAAGGCAACGTTCATTCCGACCTTCAAACCGACCGCGGAATTCGTTTCTACTTTAGTTGCGATACTTGGCACGACGATATCTCCATACCTCTTTTTCTGGCAAGCCAGTCAGCAAGTCGAAGAGGATAAAATCGAAGGTAAGAGAGCGCTCTGGCAGCGTCGTGGTGCCACTGACGAGGAACTCAAAGTGGCTGCTCTGGACGTCAACGCCGGGATGATTTTGTCGAACACTGTAATGTACTTCATCATCTTCACCTGCGCCGCTACGCTGCACGCGCACGGAATGACACACATCGCCACTGCAACCGATGCGGCCAAAGCACTGGTACCAGTCGCCGGCAAATTCTCTGAGTTGCTGCTTGCCCTGGGTTTGATAGGTACGGGTTTGCTCGCCATTCCGATTTTAACAGGGTCTGCTGCTTATGCTCTTTCCGAGGCATTCGGATGGCGCTACGGACTGGACGAAAAACCACATCGGGCGCGCCAGTTCTATGCCGTGATCGCGATCTCAACGATTTTCGGCATGGCTATGAACTTCTTTGGAATGAATGCGATATCCGCCCTGTTCTGGTCTGCAGTGATCAATGGGCTGGTGGCACCACCGCTCCTTGTCTTGATCATGCTTGTGGTCAACAACAAAGAAATTATGGGCGATAAGGTCAATGGACGCGTGACGAATATTCTGGGATGGGCGTCGACAGCAGCGATGACCGCTGCGGCTGTGGCTTTATTCTTCACCTGGGGAAAGTAGTTTTTTTTCCGTCAATTGAGCTTTACCGGTCATAGCAGCCTCCGCGGCGAGCGCGGTTCGTCGCCTGTCTCTCAGGGTATATAGGTGTCAACTTTGAGAGGGCGCCGCGACAATGGCGGAAATTGTAGAAAAACAAAAGTGCGGTCAGAAAAGCATAAGAGTCATGATGTGGCAGGTTGTGTACCTTTTCTGTGGATTTTGTTTAGGTGATTGGTTGCGTTGGGGAACATTGACTCTAAAAGTAGCTCCTGATGCTGTCGCAACTACAATTCTTTGCAAGGTGATCGGGCTTGCATTGTTCTTTGGATTGGTACATCTGGTAGGACGCAAAAATGCTCCGACATTGGGCGTAATCTCTACCGTGATATTCATTTGCCTCGTCGCGGTGGCAAATGCATAGGGAAGTTTCATGCTTCGGCAAGGAATAACTCATGTTTCTGTACGCACTCGCATTTCGTAGCGAAACGAGCAACCTGCCGCCGGTTGCTCGCTCTAAAGTCAGCTACGTTTCGCTTATTTAGCCAGTTGCGGCATCAGTGGCTGGTCAACGATGTGAATGATACCGTTGCTGCACATAATGTCAGCTTTCTTGACATGTGCTTTATCTGCATAAAGACCGGCAATCTTTGCGTCCTTGTCGTCTTTAGTGGTTAGTTTGATTTCGTGACCTTCCATCGACTTGACGGAGGACATGGCTGAAAGCGCTTTGGCATCCAATTTTGCATTTGGGATAATTTCATATTTCAAGACCTGGGCCATCTTGTTCTTATTGTTGAACAAGGTGTCTTGATCTGCCTGGTTGATTTTTCCCCAGGCTTTATCGTCAGCTGCAAATACGGTGAATGGACCTTTCCCCTTGAGCGTATTGTCCAGATCGAAGGCGAGGCTCAGCTGCTCGAGCATTTTGTGGAAGCTGCCGCGCTCGCGCAGAGTGTTGATGATGTCTTGTGTACTCGCCGTCGACATTTTGCCGCCAGTAGTTTCATCTTTCGCGAATGATGCCTGGCTGCACATTGACGCGATTGTGATTGCCAATAAAATTGGCTTTTTGTTTTCGAATAGACGACGCATACTAATCTCCATTGGTATTTTTCCCTCAATGTGATTTTGAGGTCCAATAGAATAGCAGACTTTTGTACTACATTTATGAATTGCCTTCAGGTGGCTCTGGAAGCTCAGCAGTGTTGAATTCTGGGCTTTCTGGAGTTGCCTTTTTGGGCTTTGAACTCAGCATTTTCATCTGGTCTGTTACAGCCTTGATTACCGACGAGGAATATTCTGAAGCTGCCTTCAGCCAAGATGCCCGATTGGCCTGGTGCACCGCTTCTGGTGTCGGTCGAGTTAATTCGCCGGTGCCCCCCGCCTTGGGCGTTGACAACGAAAATGGCTTGGGCTGCGGCGGACCTTCTTTCATGATGTTGGGGGTGGGAATGTTATCGAGGTCGGCGAGCGAAATTGCTGGTTGTGAATCGCCAGTGCTCGTAGAGCACCATTGATTCATAACTGTTGCGCCATCTGGTTTCGCGTCGTCGTGACTGGTTTTAGTGTCCCAGTTTCCAGCTTGCACTTCGGACTGCACTTCTTCCGGTATGTCGCCTGTTATTGACTGTTCTTCTTTTGTCTCGACTTGTTCTTTGGTGCGCTGCTGCAATTTCGCAAATGCGTTCATCGAACCGAATTTGCTTCTTGCTTCAGCGGCGTTGGGCTCGTTTGATCCATTTTTGTCTGAAAGTGTGGTGGTTGGCTCCAGCAGGTCATCAATATCGTCAACGACAGAGCCAGAACTGGTATTGGATTTGGTGCCCACAGTCTCGATGTTTTGATCTTCACTCTGATTAACATCGTCACTATCCCGCGCTTCTTGGGCATCCGGTGCTTCTTGAGCATTAATCAAAGTTGCTTCGGCTTCGGGGCAGTCTTCAGCTAAGCTTTCACCGAGCTTTTCACCCCGCGCCGTCGCGGCAAGTGCTTCCTCGTAAGTCATGTCTGCAGCGGTTTGAGGTCGCTGAGCTGGCCTGCGTGCAACAGTTTCTTCAATCTCTAGAGATTCTTCTGACTCTTCGACCTGTCGCGGTCTATCCGGTACGTTGTCTACAATCGGAGTCCATTTGAGGCGAACTCCGTCCACCTCCTGTGGTTCGATTGAGTTCGGTGAATCTTCGCTGTTGCTGACTGCATCGAGCGGAAGATTCAAATCTGTCGTCTTGATCGCGGCGCCTGAACTCTCTGAAGTTTTGCCGAACCATTGAGCCTCGAAGCTGTCTCCAGAAATGGTGTCACTGATCGGGCGAGCGGCCGCACCCGCGGTCGAGGTCTGGTATCTGATTAAGCTCTTCAGCGCATTCCATGACTCACTTTTGTGAGTTTGTTTATCAGCAACTTCGGTCCTGGCAGCATATGCTGCACGATTGCTGGCTTCGGCATTGCGAACTTCATCACTTCCCCCGGCCAGTGCTACGCCGAAGTGCTGGTGATAGTAGTCGTAAACCTTTTTCGGGTCTGTTTCTTCCGAACTTGCCGCGACAGCATACTCAGAATCTTGACCCGGATTGATAGAGTCAGACTCTTTCTCACCTTCAGGTGTAGAGTTTTCGCCGTCTTGCATTTTTCGACTGTTAGTCCCAGAAACTGTCGATCTTCCGATTGAGGTTAGCCAGTCGCTTACCCGTTTGCAATATACCCAATTGCCCCTGACCAGTCCAGTAAAAACGCTTAGATCCCCCAAAAAAAGACACGAATGATCGTCGAACATCGAAGCCTGGGCTAATTTGTGCCCGAAACCTACCGGATGTCAATCGGACTCACTATAATGGATGAAAGGAGGACTAAATTCAGGACAATTTGGCGATTGTCGGAGAATCTGCACCAGCCAATAGTGCATGCACGATTTGCACTGAATCACCATATTTGGTGCTTGTAGAAAAATGGACGCTCAAGACTGCCGAGAAAAATGGTCTCATTACAAACTCTTAGCGGAGCAAGCTGCTGAGCAAAGCCGCTTTGAGGAGTCGGAAGAGCACTGGTGGTCGGCGATTCGTCAAGCGGAAGATGCGCAGTCTCCTCAGATGGTGTGCATGTGTCTCGACGGGCTTGGTGATCTGTTTGCCAAACAGGGGCGTCATCATGATTCTGAGCCGCTTTACAGAGAATCTCTGCACAAAAAAGTGGGTGTGCTTGGTGAAAATCACCCTGTAGTTGGGCGTGCTTACAACAATCTGGCTTTTGCGCTGTATAAATTCGGCAAGGTTGACGAGGCGGAACATTCGCTGCGACAGGCTTTGATGATCTTTCAAGATACTCTTGGGCTGGGCGTTCCCGAGGCCCAATGGAGCGCCAGGCATCTGGTCAGATTACTGCGAGAACAAGGGCGCACGCCAGAAGCGGTTGAAATGAGTAAAGTAATGGATAATGCTACCGTCAACAGTATGCTGGAACAAAGTTCCACTGGACCCCGTGCGCCTGCGGCATTGTGTGAGGTCTGCCGTCGGCCCTACAAGGGCATGCAGTGCTTGCGCTGCACTCAGAAAGGGATGTCAGCGCTCCGTACACTTGAATCCAACCCCGCGCAACGACCGTAGTTTGCAAGTGGGTCGTTTGATTCCGATGATTTTGAACGAGTTGCCTTGAGTTGGAATGATTTACCGCGAGCTGGAGCCATTTGCAGCGCTTTTGAACGAATTGCAGCGCCTTCGAGCGCTCTCTAAGTTTCAATCGCGACGTCGCCGATGGCGGCGTTCAACACTGGTATTCTTGCGTTTTGAGTTCTTGAGTTCTCTTCAACGTAGCCAATCGTTTATTGGACGGTGTCGAAACGTGCAACAGGCGTGGTAGGCGGCTCATAAAAGGGAATGATATCTTTGAGTTGAAACGTCATTTTGGCTGACGTTTGCTCCCCCACATCCCACTCTGTGCCCTCAGAGGAAAAATGCCAGAAGGCAATCGCGATGCACCAGCTATCAGTGAGGACCTACGGCTTGGCGAGCTGTTGATTGAATTCGGGCTGGTTGAGCGTAAGAAACTGGAGGCGGCGCTGCAAATCGTCGACCAGACCGGTCTTGCTCTGGGCAGAGTTCTGGTTCTGTCTCAATACATCAAAGAGCCCCTCCTCGATGCTGTAATTCAGTGTCAGACGTTGCTCAAGAGCAATAGCGTCGAAGCGGGTTTAGCCAAGCGCGCTTTGCAAGCTGTAGCGGCAGGGGAACACGAAAATCTGGAAGCTGCGCTCGCCCAAATTGGTTACGAAAAGCCTGATGATTCGGCAGCTAACAAACTTGGCGAACTGTTGATTGAGTCTGGATTGATATCGCAGGCACAGCTAAATACCGCTCTCAAGCAGAGCGAAGAAACGGGATTGCCGTTTGGTCGCTCTCTAGTTTTGTCTGGAATGATCTCGGAAGCCGGTTTGACTGCCACATTGAATGCGCAGTCCCTGTTACGTAACGGACGTGTCACTCGCGAACAAGCGATCAAATCCCTCAGATCCAGCTCACGGCGCAACACCTCAAGTGGTGCTCAACAGCCAGTTGAGCGAGATTTCTATGGATTGCCCGATCGGCGAACTGTCTTGCTTGGAGAATTGCTCATAGCCGCGGGCACGATCACTAAACCGCAGCTCAGTAATGCTATCGAAGTGAGCGTTAGCACCGGCAAGCTACTCGGGCAAGTGCTTGTCGACTCGCACTATTGCACGACCGGACTTCTGGATAATGCATTGCAACTGCAAGAGATGATTATTTCCAACCAGTGCTCACAGCAAGATGCGATTCGCGTCATGTTTTTGATGGACCGCGAAAATCTGAGTCTCGAGCAAGCGATTCAGAAAGTGCGTATGAATGAGGTCGGCAATAACAAGAAGGTCTCGTTCACTGAGTTTTTGAAGTTGCTCGGGCTCGTTACTGAAAATGACATCGAAAAGGCATTGCACCTGGGGCGTGATAACGCACAAATGATGCTGCAAATGCTGCTGATGACTGATGTTTGCGATGCAAACTTTCTCCATCTTGCTGCCGGTTGTAATGCCATGATGGAAGCAGGGAGAATGACTGCCGAACACGCTTTCATTTTGTTTGACTACGCGCGCAAAAAGAAAATCAACGTCACTCAGGCGATGCAAGAGCTGAACTGGTCTCAGCGCGATTTGATGTCTGAGCCCGTCAAGCCGCCGGCCTTTGTTAATGCAGATGCCGAGTGGGAAGCAGCACGGGCTGCTGCCGAACAGACATTTCAAGACGGACGGTTTGCCGACGCTGAGCGGCAGTGGATTGACGTAATTCGCAAAGCCGAAAAATTCGGTCGCGAGAGCCAACGATTTGTCGGTTCAATAGAGCGCCTCGCAGATGTGTACTGCCGCCTCGGTCACATCGACCGGGCAGAATCGTTATATAGCGACGCATTGATCATCAAGTCACGCGTTCTGCCGGCGACCAGCTTGCATATCGCTTCTACAGTCAACAACCTGGCGAAGGTCAATTATTTCCAGGGCAAGTATGACGAGGCTGAAAATTATGCCAGCCGATACTTATCCTTATATAAGGCAAATTTTCCACCTGACCATCCAGACGTAGCATGTGCGCTGCAGAATATGGCGACGCTTTATCACATGCAAAACAAGCTGGAGCAAGCCGAACCTTATTATGTGGAAGCGTTGAAAATCTGCAGTCGGCAGTTAGGTGAGCAGCACCCTACGACAGTGCGGATGCAGCAAAACTATGCGCGCTTGCTGCAAAGTTTGAGACGCTACCAGGAATTGAAGCAAATGGACGTTATGGCGTCGGGTACTGTCACCGGAAGCTGGAAAGCAGTCACTGTGCCCCAGGGGCACGAGCTGTACCGCTATAGCGAGCGGCTCACCGAAGACTGAGGAATTTTGCGCTTGGCCGAGAGCAATTTGCTCGTCCGAGAACAATTGGCTCGACCGAAAATAATTTCCTGGACGAGAGAATAATTTGCTACCGAGAACAAATACTTTTTCCGGCAAAGCAAGTAATTCTGGCGCTAATTGGATCAAAGTGGGAGAAATCCCATGGGGGTGCGTAGTCTCACCCAAGACATTCGACCTCGCAAAAGCTACTTTATTGTCACGCTACAGCAGATCTGAGCTGTTTCGGTCCCGACAATCAAAGAGTGAAAGATGTCCAGCACTTCGTTTAGCCTCAAAACAGCACTATTTGCACTCGTTGCAGCGGTGTTCTTTAACGGCTTTGCAATGTCTGCTGTTCATGCTCAGAGTTTGCGCTCACCGCTAATTCAGGGAGCACCAAGTGCTGCCGCCGGCGAAGCTGCGCAACAGGGTGACCCGCCGCCAATCGGCAGTGGTAGCTCTCCGGATGGTGTCACTCCAGGAATGATGGGACTCTACAATCCACCGCCCCCATCTGATGTGCCAATGCCGCCAATGAGTCCGCTCGATCGCGGCTCTGGAGGCGGAGTAAACTCATTCGTGGCACCGTATCTGACGCCACCACCTTCAACGCCTGGCGCTGATCCCGGCATGCTGCCTCAATCTTTGAATGGCAACTCGAAAGCGGGTGTCGAGGTGAATATCAATCCCGGCGGAGGTATGCCTGGCGATTTTGCGCCTCAAACCAGGACCGGTCGTCAGACCACTCGCGATTTTGGACTAGCTCGTACCGGCTCGACACTGACCGACTTCGGAGAGCCGCTATTGCAGAAACCCGGTCTGAAGATGAATCCCCAGGTCTCGGAGGACGGACCCCGCACAGTTCAGAGCAATCAGGGCATGGCAGGCGGTAACCGCAGCTCGAACCTGCCCAACGCTCAGACCACACAAAGTCTTTACGGTAATCGAACTCTCTTCAAAGGTCCCAATTTACGCGCACGCGCCACGATCGCTGATCACTAAGTTTTTCGCCCACCCTCGTCCGCAGCTCACTGCGACTCCAATCAAAAGGCTCAGGAGGCCACACCCATGTTGAACGTTAAGATTTTAAAGGCAACCCTCGCGTCACTGGCGCTGGGCGCAGTTCTGAGCACTCCGTCATTCGCCCAGGGAACGACGACCCTGCGCACACCGCTCATTCCCGGCGCCCAGAGCACGGGTGTAGGTATGCCAGCCGCTGAAGGCGCACCACCAGCAATCGGTGACGGCGCCACCCCGGTCGGCGTCAACCCCGGTATGACCGGACCTTCAACACTTCTGCCGTGGATTCCGGCTGTTCCTGCCAACCAGATCGACCAGGGCAGTTCAGGCATCAGCTTGCCTGTCGCACCTGCACTCGTATCTCCTCCGGGAGTTCTGGGACCAGCTCTCACCGGCATCGTTCCAGCACCTCCTTCGACACCTGGCGCAGACCCGGGCATGTTGAACATCGCGCCTTACGCCAACACATTCAACCCAGCTCTTGAAACCAACATCATGGGCGGCGGTGGACTGCCAGGCACAGGTGGGTATGGCACGTCTATCCCACAGACCCGCCGCAGCGGTCAGACCACGCACCAGTACGAGTTGCGTGGACGCCACATGGCGCTTGGCGCCGGTAGCGGAGCCGCAGGCGGTATCCAGGACGAAGTCACTCGTGTGGGTCCTCTGGCTGGTTTTGGTCTCCCATTCGGTGTCCCAACTGGTAACGGTTTCGACCGTGGTACAGCCGCCGGCACAGAGCTGCGCAACAGTTCGATCGACCTCGGTGGTGGACAGCGCTTGAAGATAGGCGGACAACGTATCTCCACAGGTTCGTCAATTCAGGACTTCGGTTTGAGCGACACACGTAACAACGGCATCGCTGCACTCACAGCCCAACAGGCTACTGAGTTCGGACAGGGCTGGAGACGTATCCCCATGTACAGCAGCCGCACAACTGACTTCGGCTTCAACTACACCCAGTTCAACCCAGCCAACGTAACCCAACAGAAGACCGGTCAGTTGCTGCTCCCGAAAGGCGTCGAGACCAACTTCTAAACGCTTGAAAACCCGGTACACGAGAGTCTGTGCAGTTACTGCATAGACTCTTGAATTAAGAGGGGGGAAAATCCCATGGGTTTCGTAATCCCCCCGCTTTCCAATCGCAAAGCAGAAACGTAAGATTCTCTACATCGAACGAACCACTCCCTTCCGCAAAGAAATCGCTGATTCTCATGAACGCCAAAGACACCACCAAGAACAACCAGAGAGCAATGGCAAATGTAGCCCTGTCTCTGACCCTCGTTCTGGGAATGTTTGCAGCCAACATGCCAGCCGCCGGAGCGCAGGGAATGGGGCCAGACCAGGAATCCCTGTTGCCACCAGAAGTGGTGCCACTTGATCCGCAAGTAGCAACCAAGATGACACAATCCCAAGCCGCATCCCGCGCCATGGGCAGCAACATCGATACACAATCCGCACCAGGCTTGGTATCAAACGGTGGTAGCACAAACGTCCCAGCAGGATTGCCACTTTCAACCGGTCAATCAGCTCAGGACTTCCGCCAGGCGGCATTCAACTCGCTGATGGGTCAGCAAGTAACTCCAGCCGCACCTCCAGTCAATCCAAACTTGCAAGCAATGCAAGCACAAATGGGTCAAGCACCTGGAATGACTCAACCGCTCTCAGGACAAGCCGGACAATCAGCCTGGGTAACGCCAGGACTCACACCTTCGGGAATGTCGGGTAATTCATCAGGCGGTATGCAGTCACAAACACTCTCGGGTGGTGTCAAAAATCCCGAAATCGGCAGACCCTCCAAACTCTCTAAGTTGAGCCACGGAGTGGGACTGGCAACAATGCTCGGTTCTGGCATATTCGTCGGAGCAGCAATGAGCAGAAACCCCGCTTCAATGTATTCAACCGGCTTGTTCGGTCTCGGAATGGCTAACTACGCTCTCAGAAATGGTCTCTCCAGGTTCTAATCAGGATTTCAGCAAATGAACATCAAGGCATTAACTCTATCAATCATCTCGGTAGCCGCAGCAGTCGCCGCATCAGCTCCAGCACAAGCTCAGGAAGCTGAACCACGTCGTCCATCTGCTCGCTGGGACTTCGCTCCAAACGTTTGGAAGAAAGAAACAATCCCAATGCCTCGTGGATACAATGCAGCGCCACAAGCTGCAGTTCGCTCAGGCGCTGTACCGAGCAAAAACGTACTTGGACTCGACCCAACTTATCTTGCAAAAGCTCCAGCTCCAATGCCAGCTCCACTGGTACGCAACACTCAAGCTGTATCGGCAGTGCCAATCAAATCAAATGCACCGTTTGAAGCCTTCAAAGCAGCTTTCGGAAAACCAATTTCAGCGTCCCCAACTCCTATGATTGCGTCTGCACCACAATCGCTCCCTGCGATTCCAGCAACTGCAGCGCCTTCATCCTCCCGCGCAGTTTCAGGTCATATTCGTCCACGCCCTGTTAGCCACGCAGCTACTGGTGTGTCTGGAAGACTCATGACTCCTCAACATCGTCCGGCTCCTGTACCAGCAGTGGCCAACTACGGAAGCCTCGGCTTCACACCCGGTCCAATGGTGCCATCCTCCGGTTCATCTGGAAGCGGCGCAACGACCAGCGTAAGGGCAACACTCTGGAACAACCACCGCTAAGTTATCCCATCCACCCAAACCCAATCCCAATCCGCGTCTCACTCTCATAATCGTTGACAGAAGTTTATCGATTCTCACCCAAACCCTAGGAGGTTCCTCATGGTTTCCACAATCAAATCTTTCGGTAAAAAGATTGTTGCATCACGTTCATTCAAAGTCGCTTCCCGCTTGAGCTTCCTCCTTGCTCCACAGCTGGTACTGATGGCATTCGGCGTATATGACCAGGCCGTACATGCTCAAGGTCTAGTTGGAGCACCGGTTGACCCAAGATACGGTCAGTCAAACGAAGTAGGTCAGATGGCTGACTTCGGTTATGACACCGCAAGAGACATCTCCCGTGTTGTAACAGCACTATCCACAGTTCCTTCCTCAATGGCAGGAATGAAGATTGCATTCGGTCAGCGTGATGGTGGTGAATCCGCCATGAACGTAGCCAAAGGTCTCGGTATCGGATTCGGCGCTCCAACCGCTGTTCACCTTATCGGTACATTCGCAATCAACAACTTCGGTGGACTGGGCGGCGGTCTCTAAAAAGACCTCCATCCGAACCGTCGAAAGTCGCGGCTATGCCGAGCAGCTCAGAGCTGCTGCATAGGCTGACCAGGGGTTAGACCCCACGACATTCGACCCCAGGTCCGGCAATAACAAACTCGAAGCGAGCCGGCGTCTTTATAAAAAGATGCCGGCTCGTCGACGAAAATGGGAATTCCACCACTGACAGCCCCATGAGTAGAGTCTAATATCTTGTTATTCAAGACACCCCCCTGAACAAATCGGTAACCGCTGTGAGAAAGTCCAGCTCTAAATCTCAAAGAATAAACAAGGCGCTCGTAGCAATCGTTATGCTGCTCGCGCCATTTTTGTTTAACGCCGCTGTGTTGGCGCAGACGCAACCTCCACCACCTGGAGCTGCTCTCGGCATCGACAATGGCGGTCAAGACCTGTCGCAAGGTGCGGCTCAAACACAGAGCACAGTGCCGAACAATCCGTATGTTGACGCTAAAGGTCAAACCACTCTCGTTCAACAAGCGGCAGAGCAGAACACTCAAAGCGCTATCACCAACACAAACAACCAGTTGCTGCAAGGCAGCGAACTGGCTCAATACAACGACACATATGCTGGTATGAAAGCCTTCTGGGGCGATGACATGATCAGCAATTTCTTTGCCAACATCGGTCAAGTCATCGGTCGTTGGGTATCTGAATTGATAAACGGATGGGTGTCCGACACAGTTCAATTCCTCACTGCTTTCCTGCGCACTTTCGTTCTCAACCCGAACATCGCTGTTAACGGTCTCAATCAGAATCCGAACGGCGCGAACGGCAGTGGCAAGAACGACGACATCTCTCCCTTCATCCGTCAGGGCGCTGACACGATGTACGGAATCGCTGTCGACCTGCTGCTCCTCCTCTTCATTCTCTGCATCTGGAAGTACTGGGCTGACGCCGCATGGCGCGGTGGCACAGGGCTGATGGGCGCAGTCGGCAGATTGATCTTCACTGCTGGTTTGCTTCTCGCCTGGCCGACAATCTACGCATTCGAAATTCAAATCTCGAATGAAATGATCAAAGCTATTTACTTCAACTCCGCTGACCAGGTAATCATGCTCGACGCTGCCATGGCTGCAGCAGTCAAAGGCGGTCTGGTTGCCGGTGCCGGTCTTCTCGCCAACACATTCGCTCCAGTACTCGGTTCGGTTGCCGGTGGTATTGCCGGAGCCGGTGCAGGCGGTATGGTTCTGGGAACGGTTGGTGGAATCGTTGCATTCGCCGGTTTGATCATCTACCTGGTACTGGGCGGCATCCTCATCGCTGAACTCGTATACATCCTTGTTTTGAAAGCGATTCAAACTGCATTGCTAACAGCGCAGTACATGTTCGCTCCAATCTTCATCGTCTTTTTCGCTACTCCTGACACAGAAAGCGTCTGCGCAGGCTTCGTCAGATCATTTGTCGAAGTCAGCTTGTGGACATTCGTCTGGGTTGGCTTGCTCAAGATCATGGTCATCGTCTTGTTCTCCGACTTCAACCCATGGGGCAAAATCGTTCTGGCAGTGGGTGTACTGCAGTTGATGATTCAAACTCCATCATTCATGGCTCGTGCTCAAATCAGCCCGATGTCAGACTTCATCTCTGCTGGTTTGATTACCGGTGGATTAATGAAGGGTTTCTCGGCGCTCGGCAACGTTGCTCAAACAAGAACTGCTCAACTCTTCAAGTACGCTACATCTGACAAGTTTGCTGCTCGTGGTCTCGAGCAATCACAGAAGGTTGGTCTGGATAAACTGCCTAACCAATCGAGCAACCCACAATTGTCGAAGAACTTGCAAGATCCAAATGGTGGCAAGAGTGGACCTCCACTGGGACCAAATGGACAGCCTATCGTTCCTCCCGGCGCAAAACCGAAGGGACCAGTAAAACCTGGTGAAGGGCTGAAGGACAAAGATGGCAATCCTATTCCAGAACCTACAGATAAGAAGCTAACTACCGCTGAGCAGCAAAAGAGAGATGCTGCCACACCAGCTGGTGCTCAAAATGCTGCTGTTAAACCTGGTCCTAAAAAGCCTGGCACTGGTCCAGTCAAGCCTACTGCAAATCCAGCTGCCGATAGCGCTACTGTCAATGCCGCTAACAAAGGTCTGAATGCAGGCACTGGAGGCGAGACCGCCAGGGATCGTCTCGCTACAGCCGGAAGGTCGCTCGGAACTATCGCTGCTACTTCCGCTGCAATATCTGCTCTTGGTGCAGCCGCACAACAACGTGATGGTCACGATACATCCTCAGAAGAATCTCGCAAACAAGCCGACGCCCTTCAAGCAGCTGAAGCGAGGTTGAATGCACAACGCACCCCACAGACTGCCCAGACTATAAACAATCAGCCAAAGCCTGAAGAAAAATTGACTGAAGATGAGAGGCAGAAGAGAGCCCTTGCTGAAGCTGCTGCTCTTCTCGGTGGCGGTGGTGTTGCTTCGACTTTGAGAGGCAATGGTAACGCTGGTGCGACCCCTGACAAAACTGGTGGCAACCAAACACCTAAATCTGAGCCTGTGATCAATACTGCAGCTGCTAAGCCAGGTCCTAAGAAACCAGCTCCAGGCGATGCCGCTCCCGTAATTCCTCCAATCAAACCAATCGATCAAACAAAAGCTGGCGAAGATCAAGCCAAGAAAGAGGCTGCTGCCAACAAAGGTGGCGGTGATGCCAGCCAGACAGGTCAGACTCTCAATATGGGTGGCACCGACCACGAGCATGAGCAAGAGCACCAGGGCGATAAGTCCACCGGCGCAGCTCCTACTCTCAGACAACCAGTTAATGTCAGACCGGTATTGCCAGGTCTTGCTCCTGGTCCGAAGAAAGATACTCCTGCTGCTTCAACTCCCACCACTGCCACCAGAAGTGGTTCAACAGGTGGCGGCTCGTCCAATACAACTGACAAAGCCAACGTCTCCCAGGAATTGAAGACCGGCTCAGCTGTTAGCGGCGGCAAACCAGTATTGCCTGGTGACAAGCCTGTATTGCCTGGCGACAGACCAAACCCGACTGCACCGATTGTCGGCGCCGACGGTAAGAGCGTTGTTGCTCATGGTACCGGAAATGGTGCTCCAGGAAGCTTGCCTGCCAGCGACATCGAATTGCCGCAGGAAGAAGCCCCAGGCACATTGGTTAAGGGCATTGACGCCAACGGCAAGCCTGTGATGATTCGTGTCACCAACAAGCCGGGTGCGAACCGTCCATTGACCGGTGGCGGCACTCAAACAGTTCAAGGTATCGTTTCTCAACAGCCACAGCCACCACTGCAACAGGGTCAACAGCCACCGCAGCAAATCAACGTTCGTCCTGGCGTAGCTGCTGCAGCTGGTGCCGCCGTTGCAGGTACTGCCGCTCACATCCTCAGCCAGTCACTGAGCCAGAGCGCTGTTAATCACGGTCGTAACATCGACCCATCTACTTCACACATTCCGCAAGAGTTGCAGGAAAGTGGCGGTGATGCTCCTCCTCCTTCAGGCGGCAACCCACCACCACCTAAAGGCGACAGCCCATTCGACAAGTTCAGACAATCCAACTATCGCTGGGTTCCACCAAGAAGCCTGACAGTCGACATCAGAACCGCTGCTGGTCCAACAATGGGTCCTTCCACAGATGGTAAGGCAAACATTGTAGGTAACGGCAAAGGTCACGTAAACCACGTTCGTTTCGCAGCCAACGCCACACCTGAACAGAAAGCTATGCAGTTGATGGCAGCAGGTTATGCTCAAACATTCGCGACTGACTCAGAAGCATTCGACGCAGCCAGAGAATCTGCCATCGCCGCTAACGAAGACGGCCCACGCGGAATGTTCGAGCGCGCCGCAGCCGGTTTCATGGCATACAACGGCGGCACCTTCAAGCAGACTGCAGTCGCTAAACAGCGCTTCCAGAAGTCGCTTCTCAAGCATGCAGTGCTTGGTTCGGAAGCGTACGTTAACGGTCAGGAAGGCAACGCATTCACCGAATATCTCAAAGGCAGATACGGTGAAATGACTCCAGATCAACAAGCCTGGGGCGTTCACATCATGACTGACGACACATCGCCAGAATCAGGATGGAACCCAAGAGTTGGTCCAGCTACAGACACATTGCTCTCAGCGGGTATGCCTATCACCGCCGGCTACAGAGCAGCTGCGTCCAACACCGCAGTATTGAAGCAACCAGCCTGGGGCAGAGGTCCTGCCATCCGCGGCGTAGCTTCTTACGTCAACTCTATCGTCAGCCGCAAGGTTGGACCAGATACACACGCCATGGTCAAAGATGCCATCATCGGTCGCGAAGCACCAAACGTGCCTGCTGCTGAAGTTGGAGCTTGCCTTGCGATCATGCTCGAATCACCTACAGTTGAAGCTGGAGAAGCCGCTTGCGCCGACACCAATATGGTTCAAACCGTTGCTCAGCTCGTCTCCGGTGGTCATGCTAAAGATTACGGTTCTGCCTATCGCAGCTTGAGCGGAATGGTTCGTCACCTCGGTGGTGGCGGCGGTGGTGGTGCCAGCCGTGGCACTGCCCAGACTCTCAACATGCAGTCTGCTGGTGGAAACAACGTTGGCGGCAGCGGTCCGCTCAGCATCGGTGCTTTCAACCACGTCGGTGGTGGCGCAGCTCCTACTCAGCAAAACAACACTCTCGATATCAACGCCGTCGATACCGGCAACGCTGGAATTGGTGGAATGGGCGGTCTCGGCAATATTCCGATGCCTTCGATGAATCCTCCTGTACGTCAGCAGACTGACATCAACTTCCGTTCGCACAGTGGTGGTGGCACATTCGGCACTAACCGCCAGCAGATGGATGTGTCTGTCACTGGAACTCCTAGCGTTCAGCAAGATGTTCGCATGGTTGGCAGCGGTGCAGTTGGTTCAACACCAGTACAGCGCACAGAACTCGACGTTAACGCCAGATTGGTCGGTTCCAACAACGTGCCAAATGCTCTGCCTCCAGTTAATGCTATTCCTCCAGGCAATCAGCAAGTTCGTCAGGTCGTCGACGTCAATATCAGAGGCGATCAGGCTCCAAACGGAACTTCGACAACCAGCCAGACAGTGGGTGTCAATGTCGACACCACATTGAGTTCCGGCAATCCTGAAGTTCGAACTGTTGGACACGCCGGTGGCGATGGCAGTATGACTGCTCATACGTTCGTTGAAGCCTACGGACAGTCGAGCAATGGTGGCTACTCTGATGGTGCTGCTGATGTCAACTCCATCGCTCAGCAAACCGCTGCCAGCATGAGAAACAACATTCACACCGCTCAGCAAATCATCATGGACATGCATGCCGCTGGTTTCACCGACGAACAAATTCAAGATCCACGCATTGCTCAAGCCGCTCTCGATGTCTATCAGAAAGATGCTTCGATGCTCGGAACTGCTTCGGTAACAGCTCGCATTATGGGACCAACTGAATTCAACCATGGCAGCACTCAAGTTGTTCAGCAGATGATCGACGCAGGCTGGAGCTCGAACCGCATCTCCAGACCAGACGTATACACCGCTCAGTCGATCGTTGCAAGTGGTGGCACACCGTCTCCTCAATTCGTTCAGATGGTAAGAATGAACCCAGACTACAACCCAAGACCACAGGCGATGCTGCCTCCAACACTGGCAGCAGAAATGCAGCGTCAGCGCGCCACCGGTGGAATGGACGATTGGATGCGCAACTTGCTCGGTGGTCGTACCTTCTAACCAGGCGAGTCCAAGTAGTTCACCAGCTATCGCGAATCATCTTAAGCCATCTGAGGGAACGTATCCGAGGATGGCTTTTGTCTGTAGTTATCGATATCCTGCCTGGATAGGAACGGCCGAATACAGACGAGAAGTGCGTCCGGATGCGCTGCAGTTCATCACCGAAGAACTAAGTCTCGATCAACCCAGCAGTAATTGATCGTCAATCATACACGTCAATGGAAAAATTGCTTTTAAGTTGATGAAAAGAGCCCTTTCGCGTCTGAGCTGGTTTTAAGCGTTGAAAGAATGGCCTGTGTGCTGTAGTCTTTCGCACACAGTAATTTTCTGACAGTTGAGGTAGCAATGTCACGAGTAGTTGAGTTTGCGAAAAATGGCGGGCCGGAAGTTTTAAAAGTTGTTGAAACGGAGGTACGTGCTCCAAAGCAGAATGAGGTGCGGATCGCAGTCAAGGCGATTGGCTTGAATCGCGCCGAAGCCATGTTCCGCGGCGGGCAGTATCTTGAGACGGCTCAGCTTCCTGCGCATCTTGGCTATGAAGCCGCGGGAACTATTGAATCGGTTGGTGACGGCGTAACAGATTTTAAAGTCGGCGACGCTGTGAGCACGGTGCCAAATTTTTCCATGAATGAATACGGCATGTATGGCGATCTGGTTGTTGCGCCCACATACGCTGTGGTCAAGCATCCTGCCAACCTGACTTTCGAAGAAGCGTCATCGATCTGGATGATGTTCCTCACCGCATATGATGGCTTGCTTGCAACAGCGAAATTGCAGGCAAGCGATACGGTTCTTGTTCCAGCCGCCTCTAGCAGCGTTGGACTGGCGGCAATTCAGATCACCAACATGGTCGGTGCTAAATCAGTGGCATTGACAAGAACCAGTGCCAAAGCAGATCAATTGAAGAAAGCTGGTGCCGCGCACGTTATTGCAACTGAAGAACAAGACATTGTTGCCGAAGTGATGAAGATTACCGGTGGTAAAGGCGCAACTGTTGCCTTCGATCCAGTCGGTGGACCAACTTTCGCAAAACTAATGGCTGCGTCGGCGCCTGAAGCACGCCTGATTTTGTATGGTGCACTCAGTCAAGAGCCGACTACAATTTCATTGCTTGAGGTGATTGGAAAGAGACCTGTAATCACAGGTTCGTTGATTATGACCACCAGTGGTGATGCCGCCAAGTTGCAAGTTGGAGTAGATTTTGTCGCTGAGGGTCTTAAGAGTGGCAAGCTGAAACCTGTCATCGCCAAAACTTTCTCACTCGATCAGATTGTCGAAGCGCATCGGTATTTGGAAAGCAATCAACAGTTCGGAAAAATTGTCGTCACTGTTTAGAGTGTGGCATTTCACTGCTTCTTGCATAAAAGTACTCGCGCCGAGTCGATCGTGAATCGTTGCGCCAATCACTCGTGAATTTTGTGTTCGACTTGATCGCCTTTCTTGAGACTCTTGGCCCAGTGTAAAACTGCATACTTTCCTGTGAACCCTGCATCGTGAGCGAGTTGCGTCTCATGATTCGCGATTTCGCGTGCGGTAGGTCTGGGATTTTGAATGCCGGCTTTTTCCATGGTTTCTTTCAGACTTTTTTCGGCAGTCTGCCATCCACCGGGAGCTACTGTCATTTTTGCGCCAGCCTGAGCATGCTCGGCTTCTTTCATTTTTTCTTTTCGGTCGTGTAACCCACCTACATCTCCGTTGACAGCACCATGTCGGTGCGCAGCTCTATCGAACTGCTCAGACGCTTTTTTATCTGCTTCATGCTGACGTGCTTGTTTGGCTTGCTCTTCAGGTGTCAGCGTGTGACCGTCTTTTTTCTTCGCTTCTTCCTGAGCTGCCTTGTCCTTTTTCGCTTGCTGCTCCGCCTCTCGTTTTGCGTGGAGTTCAGGCAGACTGCCAACGCCAGCAGCTTGTTCGTTCTTTTTTGCCGCTTTGTCAAATTCTTCAGAGTGTTTGCTATTGAGTTTTTCTTG
This sequence comes from Oculatellaceae cyanobacterium, assembly GCA_036702975.1. Classification (GTDB taxonomy): domain Bacteria; phylum Cyanobacteriota; class Vampirovibrionia; order Obscuribacterales; family Obscuribacteraceae; genus DATNPX01. The sequence goes on along the minus strand of DATNPX010000042.1, from coordinate 4,429 downwards.
CTGCGCTTTCTCAGCCGGTGTGAGCTCGTGAGCTGGTTTCGGCGCAGCTGCTGCGGCCTCGCGCGCCAAGCGATCGTGATCGGCTTTGGTGGCATCGAAACCTTTGAATTGCTTGCTCAAATCAGGTCGAGTCGACGATTCACCATGTCCGGGTTCGGCATTTTTGATTTCGATTTCTTCTTTGCTCTTACCGTCGCGACCGCGGACTGTATGCGCCGATACGTCACGGAAGTGGCCTTCGGAATCTTTGACTCGAAGCGTGCCCTTCTCTGGCGCGCCGACTACCGTCATGTTTGGAAAACCCAACTCACCAAGTCTTTTTGATGCCGCATCAAGGCGTTCACTGTTGCCGGTAGGGTTTTTTGCATGGTCGGCGCTCCAGATGTGTCGAGCCGTTTCGGCAATCCCATGCGGCACCTCGGGTGCTTCACGCTGCGGCTTATGATCGTGTTTCTCTACGTGCGTCTGCTGGTGGCTCATAAAAAACCTTCCTGGGGAAGCTATGCGTATCGTTATCTAGTAAATGTCCAAACCAGGTTAGGTTCTGACATCTTGACAATAAACCGGTCGATCTAAAATACGTGTAAAATTGAAAGTGACCGCTCGTCTTTTTGTGGCATGGCAAAAATTCTTTTTTGCGCTCTTTAAGTTCTCAACCACCGCTGGTGCTGTAATGCCAGGGTTCTTTGGTATGGTTTTTGAATCCATATTTTTCAGCGTTATCTTTAAGCCAGCTGATTAGTTTGGTGTCGTTCATATTAAAATCGATCGCTTCTCCCCACCCATGCATTGATTTTCCCGGAGTTGCTGCCCAGGTCGGGCCTTTCTGGTCATACAACTGCACCTGCTGGTCGTAAGTTCGATAGGTGCCTGTTGCATACTTTTCCTCCTGAGGATTCCAAACCCCGGCTTGCTGAGCCGCGTTCAGTAAGGCAGTGAGGTTGTCTGCAATTCCCGGAGCAACTTTGAATCCGTACACGTCGGTCAATGCTGATGTTGGAATTTGTCCGTTTGAGTAACCACCCCAGGCACCAATGGGCATGTTGGTGCTGAGTGGTTTGTCGCCCGGCACTGCTGGAGTGGCAGTGTTATCTCCGTTTGCTGCGCTGGAGCCCGTGTTATTGTCGCTTCCGTTCTGCGGCGCACCGGCGCCGGCATGCACGGTACTATCCCCGTTGTGAGGTGTACCGGGATTGCTGTTGTATTGAGCGGGCAGCGTGGATTCGCCACCGCCACTTCCGTAACCACCACCTCCTCCATAACTACCACCACCACCTCCACTCGTGCCACCGCTTCTGGTGCCGATGTCAGGTGAACCTCCAGAGTATATTGGTGGCGGGTTTGAGTCTGGGGGCTGTGTTTGCGATGGCGACTGATCTTGTGTTTGCGTTTGGTCAGGTTGTTGTGGCTGATCAATCGGTGGAGGTGGTAAATCGGGAACGGGCTGTGAATCCAAAGCCAAAGGTACCACTGGCGGTGGCAAGTCCGGTTCTTTGCTGAGTTGATCCAGCCAATCTTGAGGTACTTTGGCTCCAGGGTTGCTTCGACTGAAGTAGCTGATTAGATCTTTGACCGCTGCCTTCTGCAATTGATCGGCAAATTTCTTAGCATCGGTTTCGAATTTGTTTTTTGCTTGCAACTCGATATTTATTGATCCGTCAGCATTTGGTTGCTTTTTGTTCGGGTTGGCTCGTAGAACTCCATCTGTACCGAGGAAATAATCAGGCTGTTGCCCTGTCTGTCGATTGTCTGAGGCACTAGTAAATGTGATTGCGGTGGCACTGTTCAGGGCGACTCTGATTTGTTCTGGAGCAGCGGGTGGAAGCTGGTCGATCGGACTTGTTGTCTCTGTGGGATAAATAGGTGGTGCCGACTCAGTCGGGTAAATGTGTTGTGAAAAGTCGATCGTGCTGGGAAGTTCAGCGGCAGGCGATGAAGCGCAGCAATTTCTCGGCATCACTTCTCTATAAACCCGGGCTGCAAAAGTTGGCGAGTCCACTTCTAGTTCGGGTTGGTATGCCTGGGATTGGTAATGTTCCATTGCAGTGGCAACGGGTGGTCGAGACATCGGCACCTTCTTTGGTGCCGAAGGCGGTGTCATCCGCTTGCGATGACTTCATTCGGCACTCATTCTATGTTTGGGCAAGTTGAAGATAACAACGAATGTATTAATTGTCAATATGACGAATTGAATTTGGTTTGCAAAAATGAGCTCTCAGAGCGTTTGTTAGGAAAATGATAGTGACCGCAGCTGGCTTTTGAAGCGCTTTTCGCTACGTTTTTCGTAGGTGTATAGGGCACCAATTGCGATGCGAAAAAATTTTGATTCGAAAGTGCAAAAATTTTCCAGCCGATTAAATTTGATCTGCTTGGAGTTCGTTTCACGAATTTGAGAAAATTATATGATTGTCTTATTTTAGCCTGTTGATCAGTGTTTTGTTAACGTTTAGCATATCAGTCCGTTCTCAGCTGCTCAAAAAATTGTACTATTTGCTCAGGCGATTTTGATTGATGGGGCACTATATGTGGTGCATAATTGCTGTCGATAGCAATTGCTAAGTTGTATTGGGGAGAATATTTTCGATTCGAGGACGCGAAAATTCGCCCCTTGTGCCAGTAGTAACCCAGTATGGACTGGACCGCGAGCATCCAACATAATGGATTGCAGTTGCACCGGTGATTCGAATTTGCCAGAAGAAGATGAGAACAATGTCGACAAAGTTGAGCCTGAGACCCAAACCGAAGGTTCCGGCGGGGGCGGCAAACGGAATAGACCTACTCGGATAGGTGCGAGCACTCCGGATGATTCCTCGCGAAAGAGAAGTCGTACTTCTCGAAGAATTCCAGGCAGAGATAAAGTATCTCAGAATAAACCTATCGAGTCCGTTGCGCGCGATCGAGCTGTAATTCTGGTAAGTGGGGATGACGGTTACATAACTGTCAGAGAACTTGCGCGCCAACTAGGCGAGACGGATACAACAATCATAAAGACGCTATTTATGATGGGAACTTGGCGAACGGTCAGTCAGACTGTCGATCAGGAAACAGCAATCGCCTGTGCCGTCGTTTTGGGATTCTTGAATGTCAGCTTCAGCAAACCCGCAGCCGAAATCTAAGGGAAAGAAGCCTGCGATTTAAGTCCATTCCGAATTAATATGAAATCTTATAAGACGCTCGGCTCCCATAGAATCGAATCAGCGGGTAAACTGAAAGCATATATGGATCATTTTTGCTCATCGCCCCAGGGGTGATTTGGAAGAGATCGTTTCTAAAAAATGGAATCCCAACTTACTACCGTGAATTTCGCCTGGCTGTCAGTAACGACGGACGTTACACGATGTCGTATTTCCCCCATGCTGGAAGATAAAATTCCGCCGATCATGGGACTTTCCCCGATTTACCCGTGCCTGAGTACCGCCTAATCTATAGGCATCGGATTGCTGTCGAGAAGTATCACCATGCTTGTTATTGAAAATTTCGTTCTACGCCCTGAGTCTGTGATTTGCCCTTCGTGCAATACAGTCTTTGCCACCCCGAATGTGACGCGATTGCCCAATATGACCCGGGACAGCAAAGTAGAAGCTGACTTGCACCGGGTTCTTCCAGACCCGATCATTCGTGCCTCGTTCGTCGCCGTCTGCCCGTCTTGCATATACACCTGGTGGTTCAGCGCCTTCGCCTCGCACTACATTCTTCCTGAACTGGTGCCGGATACGCCTGATATTGAACTGTCCAAAAAGTTTGCTCACGCTGTACTGACCGGGCGCAACAATGGCTCTCACAGTCTGGATCGCTCAACTCTTGCCCTGAACGGCGCCTGGTGCTCGCGTGAATGTCACACGGTAGCGGGCACGCTGGGCACGCCCGAATATCATGCCGACAATGTCCGCTGGCTCACACTCGCTGCCCAGGAGCTCGAAGAAGCTCTACGCGACGAAGAATGGACAGGCAATCGTAACCGCTATTCTTACATCATGGGCGAAATTCTTCGCCAGCTCGGCGAATTCGACGCTGCATTGGGTTACTTCAATCTCGTTGACCGTCGCTCGTTGCTGCCGAAGCAGCTCGTCGATCACCAGAAGCAAATGGCAGCGGCGCGGCAAGCGCAGACCATCGTTCTGCCGCCACATCTGGTGGAAGAAATATTCCTCCCAAAGCCCGTGCAGCAACCGACGTACACGAAATATGAAATTCCCCCGCAGCCCGCCCAGCAGCAGGCTCCGGCGCAAAGCTTCGGCAACCAGGCCTCATATGCAAATCCAGCGCATGGAAATCCAGCATACCGAAATCCAGCATACGGTAATGGAAACGCAGGACGACCAGGTATCCCCACCCCACCAAACACAGTTGCAAGGACAAACGGAATCCCACAAAATCAACAGGACGAAGGCTATCTCAATATCCCGCAGATTCTCTCTGCCTGACGGAA
>DATNPX010000025.1:0-3060 GCA_036702975.1 Oculatellaceae cyanobacterium | reverse complement strand
GCAGACTATGGCAGCCTAAACAGTTTATGTCGTGATCGAATCAATCTCGATTTGATCCGGCAAAATTGGGACGACATGCTGCGACTTGCAGGCTCACTCAAAATGGGGCTTGTCCATCCAGGCTCGGTAATTCGGAATCTTCAAGCCTCTGATCGTCAGACTCCGCTTGCCCGGGCAATTTCAGAGTGTGGACGAATCAGTAAGACCCTGCATATCCTTTCGATTCTCGATGATGAAACAAAAAGGCGCAGTTTGCTAATTCAGCTCAATCGGCATGAAGGTAGGAACAAGCTGGCTCGAACTGTTTTCCATGCTCGCAAAGGCGAGGTGAGGCAGCACTACCGGCAGGGTCAAGAAGATCAACTTGGAGCGCTCGGACTTGTAGTCAACATCATTATTCTGTGGAACACAATCTACATGGACGCCGCGATTGCCGAACTTGAAAACGAGGGACACGTTATCGATCCCGCTGATAAGGCAAGGCTCTCACCGCTTGGCTCCGAGCACATCAACATGCTTGGGCGATACTCGTTCGCGATTCCTGAAAGCGTTGCTCGTGGTGAATTACGCCCGCTGCGAGATCCATCTGCTTCTTTGGATGAACTGTAAAACCTTCTCCTGGTAAGCGTTTTGGGACTGTGCCTGGTCCCTTGTGGCACTTTTCTGTTCCGTTGCTCCCCAACACCGATTAAAGGAAAAACGGTCAGAGAAAAACCGGAGATGAAAGCAAGGAGCGTGCTAAGAAACATAGTCGTCATCGGCGCGAGACCAACTGTGACGCCAAAAGACAAACCGATGAATTCACCTATCATGCACCCGGTCAGACAGTGAAATGTGGCATGTAGTGCGGGCTTCAATGAGTTGGATTCTGGCGGTGCGTGTTGTCCTGCTTCGTTGTTGTTGCAGCAAGACTCGGCATGGGAGTGATTCATCTTAATTTCTCCGTTATCTACTTCATTTTTCGGCTGGGTCATCAATTCCTTCGATCAAAGGACAAATCAAAGCCGCACTGCGCTCCTCATGAGAGGAAGTTTGGAGCCATTTTTTCTGAAGGCGCTGCAAGTCTGAGCGGACTTCGGTCAAAGTCTCTATCTGTGAGTTAACATCGTCGATTTTCTTTTGCAAAAGTGCCAAAACCATGTCGCAAGGCTGGTTGCCCTGCCGTTTGGCGTCGATCACAGCTCTTATCTCATCGACAGAAAAGCCGATACCTAGAGCCTTGCGGACGAACCGCAACTGTTCGATGGTCGAAGGCGGATAGACTCGGTAGCCGCTGTCAGTCCGTTCAGGCGGTGAGATAAGTCCCTGTGCCTCGTACCAGTGGATGGTTTGCGAGCTGACGCCGAGTTGTTTTGCAACTATGCCAACTAAAGATTTCTTGTTCATATCCCCCACTATAAACCCTCTAACACATTTGAGAGTCAAGAGGCATTTTGCTAAAGCTGGAATGTTGTAGAGATCGGTTGTAACGAGACCGGCGGTAAGGATCCTGGTCAAAACTGCGCCCGCTTCTTTGAAACCACTTTTTGGGCCGTGGGTCCTGACATTTTTTTTGGGGAGAAACTACGCTAAGCTATTTGACAACGAAAAACACGCTAAGCTGCTTGGCATGCGCTATTTCTTCGGGTCAGATTGCAACTCAGCAGCCCGTTTAAAGGCAGCCTCGGCATCAGCGCTTTGACCTTGCTTCTCTAGAATCTCCCCCAGACCTAGCCATGCCGGCTTGTAATCAGGCTTTAGCTGAATGGCTTTTCTGTATGCGCGCTCGGCATCAATCAAATCACCTTTCTGTTCCAGCTCGTGAGCCATTCCTGCCCATGCGACAGGATTATTGCGCTTCTCGGCTATCAGTTGAACTTTCATTGAGTGATTTGGGATGTACGCATACACGAGCACAGACGCCATAACTAAAAGAGAGACAATCATTACTAGCGCACCATAAACAGCCGCCTTATTACGGAAGTTGCCTCGCATGAACAATGCCCAGACGTTGTCTTGGGGAGTTTCTTTGTCTGGCATTTTCGTTTCCCTCGGCACTCTCTCATCCTGCGATACTAGCGCCGACTAGTCAAGCATTGCGGTCCGTAATCGTCCCGACATTTTTTTGGGGAAATGATCGGCGGTAAGGATCCTGGCAAACCTGAACAAATGGCTGCTTTTGTTCACCATAAAATACCACTCAGATGAGCTTTTGAATCTTCGGGATCAACTTTGGCGCCTGTAGAATGAACAAAAGCCGCAGAAGTATATCTTTTGTTTATATGCCAGGCAAAGCAAAAATCCTTACTCCAAAAGAAATCTCTGACATCTTTCGCGTGCTACGAAACTCGCGCGATAAAGCAATGTTTGCTCTCGGGATTTACGCTGGATTGAGGATAGGCGAAATTATAGCCTTGAAAACGGATCAGTTGTTCACCAAAAGTGGTGGCGTTAGAAACGTCCTGAAGGTGATCCGCCTGAAGAAGAAAAATACCGTCTACAGCGAGATTCCGGTACATCCAAAATTGCGTGATCGGCTCCAAGAGTATTACAAGAATACCCCACCTGGACACTGGCTGTTCCCGTCGGAAGACTCTGAAACTGGGCATCTCGAAAGAGTGCGCGCACACTACATACTTCGTGAAGCCTTTGATCGTTTACGTCTGCAAGATGCATCAACGCACTCAATGCGGCGCACGTGCCTGACGAACATGAGCCGAGCTGGAGTGCCGCTAAGAACGATCCAAGACATTTCCGGTCATGCCAGCCTGAGCGAATTGCAAGAATATCTAGCAGTTGATCCAGCAGACAAGCATCGAGCAATCAACCTCTTGAGGTATTAATGCCGAACATCAGCGATACCGCATATCCGCGGCTGAAGCCCAATCCGACCGCTAAAGAGCTGGAAAACATCTTCACTGCTTCTCCGGAGGAAAGACTATTTGCATGGGACCGAACTGCCGATGACGGTCAGACTTTGCGGCTTCTCGTCTGGCTGAAAGTATTTCAACGGCTCGGTTATTTTCCGTCTGTTGATGAAATTTCTAATCGGATCTTTGAGCACATCGCAGACTCCATCGG
>DATNPX010000024.1:0-34761 GCA_036702975.1 Oculatellaceae cyanobacterium | reverse complement strand
CCGATGGAGTCTGCGATGTGCTCAAAGATCCGATTAGAAATTTCATCAACAGACGGAAAATAACCGAGCCGTTGAAATACTTTCAGCCAGACGAGAAGCCGCAAAGTCTGACCGTCATCGGCAGTTCGGTCCCATGCAAATTGCCTTTCTTCCGGAGAAGTAGTGAAGATGTTTTCCAGCTCTTTAACGGTCGGATTGGGCTTCAGCCGCGGATATGCGGTATCGCTGATGTTCGGCATTAATACCTCAAGAGATTGATTGCCCGATGCTTGTCCGCTGGATCAACTGCCAGGTACTCCTGTAATTCACTCAAGCTGGCATGCCCTGAAATGTCTTGGATCGTTCTTAGCGGCACGCCCGCGCGGCTCATATTGGTTAAGCATGTCCGCCGCATCGAATGTGTAGATGCGTCTTGCAAGCGCAAGCGATCAAAGGCATCCCGAAGAATGTAGTGAGCTCGTACCCTTTCCAGATGCCCTGTTGCAGAGTCTTCCGACGGGAACAGCCAGTGTCCAGGTGAGCTATTCTTGTAATACTCTTGGAGCCGATCGCGCAATTTTGGATGTACCGGAATCTCGCTGTAGACAGTGTTCTTCTTCTTCAGCCGGATCACCTTCAGGACGTTCCTAACGCCACCACCTTTGGTGAACAACTGATCCGTTTTCAGAGCTATAATCTCGCCAATCCTCAGTCCGGCGTAGATTCCTAGAGCGAAGATCGCTTTATCGCGCGGTTGTCGCAGTACGCGAAAAATGTCAGAGATCTCTTTAGCGGTGAGAATTTTGGCTTTGCCTGGCATATGAACAAAAGATATACACGGAAGGCTTTTATTCATTCTACAGGTGGCAAGGTTGATCTCAGATGCTCGAAGCCCCACCTGAGTGGTATTTTATGGTGAACAAAACCTGCCTTCTGTTCACGAACGGGACAATAAAAAAACGGTTCAAAAAGTGGTTTCAAAGAAGCGGGCGCAGTTTTGACCAGGATCCTTACCGCCGGTGTACAACAGCAGGACGAAAGTTTCTGCCGCTGTTTGTTTTTTCCGCTACCGCGACGTGCCTCTAACCACAAAGATCCGAAAATAAACAAGAATTGATCTCGTGCCGATGCGCAAACACCATTGTCAAGAAAGTACACTTGTTAGCAGTGGGAAAGTATCGTTTTTCGCCAACGGCAAGAGCGATTTTATCCCTTGCCTTACGCGTTTCGGCAATTTAGCAAGTTTTGCAAAAAGGGGAGTAACTTCGATTTCAACGACACCACCCTTGGTGTCGAAATAATAGCACAATCTTTCAAACTGGAACGTGCGACTGGGGGAATTTTTGCACAGCTACGGTGGGCGAACAACAAAAAGTGGCTTCTCAGCAGCCTTGGCGAGTTGACTCCTTATCTGATTGATATGTCCCTGGACAAAAATTTGGCACTCTTCGTTTGGTGCCATGGCCAGATATGCCACCAGAATAGTCAGTAAAGCTTTAAGCTCCTGGATGGGAAGGGTAGAAGGCTCGTTTTCGGTGAGCCGGGTCACATCATCCAGCCACTTCTGTTCTGTCGCCTCCTGTGACTGCGCAGCAGCCTTCTGGCTTTGCCGGTTATCTCTTTCCGTACGCATAGATATCTCATAGACTATCCGGCGAGCAGCCAAGAGCCCCGGCGGCGTAATTTTTTCATTAGATGGTGTAGGGGGTGAGGTTTGAGTAGAACCTCCCCCCACCACAACGTTATATTCGTCCGTACAGATTGCAAAGAAGCCCTCAGCCAAGTCCTCATAATCATGGCGCCAGATGTCGGCGTGGTTATAGAGCGTCTCTCTGGAGCATCCGGCCGCTTCCTGCAACTCGACGGTGGTGAATGACCGTTGAAGCTTTTTAATACCCTCCAGGGCGTCGGTAATACGTTTACGCGCGTCCGTTTTACGGTTGGCGTTCTCGCGTATCCAGGATATAGGCCGCTCTGGAGCATACTTGACCGGCTCCGTGCCCTTCTTATGCGCCGGCCGCCAGTTCGCCGCCCTCGATACCTGGGCGAAGGCGTCAGCGCGGCCCCGGTTGATGTCCTTGCTCTGCCCGTTATTGTGGGCTTCAAGGAACTGATGGACGGCCCATTCCCGTTCCTGCTCGTAGCCATAGCCCATTGCCGGCAGGTCGCGGCTGGGATCGCCGTAGAAGAGATAATGGCCTACACACTCGATGGCTTCTGCCCGCTGTGATGGCCCTGTCAGTCCATTCAGGTGGAATAGCCTGCCCTTGTACCAGTTGTCCACAATGATGCCTGGTGGCAACCGATGAAAAACAGCTCGAACAAAGTCAATGAACTGGCCGGACTGGAGTGTCTTCTCTGTTCTTCTAATCGGAATGACGTTACTGCCGGCAGCGCCAAAACCGTGAGCAAGAGCGGCGGTCTTGCGCGATTCAAGCTCCTGGACGTAGGACTTGAGCTGCCGGAAAGCGGCATAGGGATTAGAGTCGCCGCCCAATACGTCTATGAACAGCTCTAAGGCTTGCGTCGCATTGAGCTCGGCGCGCTCGTGTTCGACTTCCAGAGTTTTCTTCTCCAGCCAGGCGAAGCCTGGTTGCAGTGGCAGGCGCAGGCCCAGTCCCAGTGATCCCTCACCACCGGGATGAGGGAAAATCTCTAGCTGTCCTTTCGCTATGTGGAAGTCATTCAGTGTCAAAAGTTTGACGAGCTGGCGCCTGAGATCGGCGCTGTTAATAGGTTCATCAAAGAATATATAGAGATGCCAGCCGCCGCTGTAGCTGGATCTGTACAAAGATGATTTCGAAAGACCGGCTTGAGATAGGGCATGTAGCAGCTTCTCAAGGGATTGTTTGTTGTGATAGCGGCTCTTATCGTCTATGTCCAGGACGGCAAAGCGCGTGGACTTTCCAGCCCGGCATCCTATAAAGAACTTGGGATGGGCGCACGCGATCGCTTTGAGAATTTCCGAGTCGGGCAGCTTCCACTTATCATTGGCCGAGTACCAGGAGCCACCGGACAGCGGCTTGTAGATGTATCCATATCGATGGAACACCTCAAGGAATTCCGTGACACAGGTCTCCCACCCTTGCGGGAAGTAATCTTGTCGCGCAAATCTAGTCGGCCCGCTCTGCGTCTGCGAGCGCGCTTGAACATGTCCGGTAATGGTGGTCTCCCTTTCTTAATTTGGGATGAGTTGACCTGACCGGACCGTTCGTCTATCCTGTAATCACTTCGGGAAACTACTAAAAACCCGACGACAACTGAATAACGAGGTCCGCAAAGATCTCCAAAGGACATCGCCCCAAGCGGTGTCTTTTGTTATGAGTCTTTTGGTCTGAGACGACCTTTCTAGGGAGCAAAGCTCCAAGATATCCACTAGATATGCACTTGCGCATCCTGCCAAGTGCCACCAGTCACTATATAAGGTGCTGCAAATTCGATCAATACTTTGGATCTATTTCCTGCACCAGATCGGCATTCAGAAAAGCACAGCAATTTCCGCAGTTTTCTTTCTGTCATGAAACCAGCGCGCATAGCGCCAGTTATAGAAGTCATCTCATCCCGGCAGAGAGGGCAGCGAAGCACGGAAGGAAATTTCCGTGCCAAAAGAAATTCCGCTTCGCTCGATCGGAAAGCATGCACGGAAATCAAGTACGTCGACAGGAAAGGCACAGAAATACGGTTTCGGGAGGCTAAAATAGCGGTATTTCACGAGCAGCATATTACGAAAGCGCCAACCTACTTCCGTGCCCAACAGAGAAATGCTCGGAAACGCCACGCGGATTTCACATCGACTTCCGATTGATTGGCACAACGACGGAAAGAAGCGGTGGGGAAATTTCTGTCAATCAGAAATGCGAGGCTCGGAAAGCCAGAATTACCCCTACAGGCGCCCAACGCAAGCGACCAGCATTTTCTGTTGTGCGCCGGTCCTGTGGTATTGGGTGAAGGAAAATAATTGTGGATGCATATAACAGGACCGAGCAGGAATCAGAAATACGCACCAGCACGGAAACGTCATGCAGCGATGTCAATCCATTTCCGTGCGGGCACAGAAAAGGGTTTATCTCATAGAGAAAAGCCCTTATAATGCGGGAGAGCGGTTGGCAAAACAGTCGGAAATACATAAAATAGTGCCACCATACATAGAGTAGCTATATGAAAACCATATCCGTTAAGCAGGTTGCAGAAGCACTCGATCTAACTCCGAGGGCGGTGATATATCGCCTGGAGAAAGGGCAGTTAAAGGGCACACAGCAGCCTAATGCTTTTGGTAAGCAGGAGTGGCGCGTCTACCCAACCAAAGAAATTGTGGAAGGGCTGAAGAGGCAACAACCCTCCGAAAACAAGGCGGACAAAGACGACAGCTCCTTGAACTTCTCCCCTGATGACATTGATGTAGTTGACGCGGTTACCAGCGAAGAACCCGGCACGGTGGATCAACATGCACCAGACGAAGATGGTCAGAGTTCGTGGCGCGAGCTGGCCAAGGACACTCTCAGAGGCCTGGCAGAGGAGCTAGTCAGACCGTTGGCAGATGCCATCCGGGAGCAACAAGAGCTGCTGGCGGAAAAGGACCAGATTATCGCCGACAAGGACCGACAGCTCAAGTTGCTGCCTGATTTTCAGAAGCAAGCTGAGGATGGGCGCAAGGCAGCTGAACTGAAAGCCCTGGAAGCCGAGGCCCTCAAAAAGCAAATAGCGGCGATGCAGGCGCAAGAAGAAGAGGCAATATCGGCTAGCCGTAAGGTAGAGGAGCTTGAGAAAGCTATGGAGCAGCTTCGAGCAGAGGACGCAACGAAGCTGGAGCAGTTGAAGGCGGAGTTGCAGCAAATGCGCACGCCCTGGTGGAAGAAGATGTTCAAAGCAGAGTAGGTTTTTAGAAACTTGCGTACTCAAACTTTTGCGTACGCAAAAATGCAAACAACTAGAAGGTCGAGGTTGAAGTGATACTCACAGTAGCCAGTTTCAAGGGTGGGGTAGGCAAGACGACAACAGCAGTGCATCTGGCAACGTATCTTGCTGAAAAAGGCTCAACGCTTCTGATCGACGGTGACGCTAACCGGACTGCCTGTAAGTGGGCAAAGCGAGCCGAAAGTAATGAGAAGGAACAAAAGAGCGAAAGAGCAAAGTCGAAGTTCAAACTACCATTTAAAGTCATCGACGAGATGCAAACAGCCCGATACGCAGGAAAATTTGAGCACGTAGTCATCGACACAGAAGCACGCCCAAAACAAGAAGAACTCGATGCGCTAGTGGAGGGCTGTGATCTCTTGGTGCTGCCGGTAACCCCAAGCATGTTCGCCGTAGATGCTCTATACGACGTTATTGACGCTTTGAGAAGCATTGCTCAGGACAAATACAGGGTCTTGCTTACGGCGGTGCCTCCCGTCCCAACAAAATACGAGCAAGAGCTAAGGAAGGCTCTGACAGGTGACGGAATCCCGCTCTTCAATAAAGGCATCAGGAGGACAGCCGCGTTCCGGGAATCAGAAAGTATTGGCGTGCCAGTGAACGCTCTTCGGCATCCAGGTGCCTATGAAGCGTGGATGGACTACAGGATGGTTGGTGAGCAACTTTATGCAGTGTCAATGACACCTATTCGTGAGGAAGCATTGGTATGAGCGAGCTTATAAGTGCAGTCAAAAATTTGCAGAGCGCTCGTGCCAGCAAGATTCAAACCGAGCATCAGTCGACAGATTTCAGCCCAGAGCCGATTGAGACGAAGAACAGTGAGAAAAAGCAGAGAGTGCGGGGCAAAAGAAGCAACCCATCCTTCGAGCAGGTAACGGCCTATATTCGCAAGGACACATACCTAAAGGCAAAAATGGCGCTGTTGCAGGAAGGCCGCGATTTTTCTGATTTGGTGGAAGAGTTGGTTTCCGCATACTTGCGTACGCAAACACGCGAGTTGCCAGGTACTCGGGCACACGCCCAAACTAAGTGATTATCAGATTTTTTATGCTCTCCACGTTGGGAGATCGAGCCACGATAAGGCCCATAACCCGAGGCGTTATAGCCAGTTAATATGTTGGTATGCGCCTGGCAATCATAATGAAGTTTTTTGTGGCTGATTAACTTGGAAATGGATACACGACTTGCATCAACTTGGGCATTAATCGTCTCGATGTTATTGGGCTGCTTTCAAACGGCGGCGATCGCCAATGAAATTAAATACACTGCACCAAGCGATGATAAGCCAGGCGCCTTCAGCGGCCAGCTTCCCCTGGGTAGCCTGGGATCGGTATTTTTGCCTCGTGGCATGGTTATGCTGGAAACCGACGAGTTCAAAGTTCTGGCCGTTCCTCAATGGTTGTTTGACCGCAATTTGGTGTTTCGGGGAGCAATTGTAAGGGCAGAAGCTGTCAGTCAGGCAAATTCTTTGGTCATCGGTGGTTTGGTTTACTTTTACGATGGACAATGGCTCGCTAATCTCGGAAGTGCTGATTCAATTGACGTAATTGAGACTTTAAATGGTGTTCAGGCGCGCGGACACATTGTGGGGCGGGCCGGTGAAACCTTCGTGTTTCGAAGGGAAGATGGTGGCACCCAGAACATAGAGTTCACGGCAATTAAATCGATAAGTTCGCCGCGAGCGTTCACGTTTAAGATAGCCTCACCAAACATAAAGGTTTCATCAGCCAACACAACTGTGTCATTCGACTCAAATCTGATTGTCATGAATTCAACGCGTCAGCCAAACGTCATATCGTCGCTGAGGAGGCCGTCCGTGCCAGTTTCTAAGCTTCCCGGGACTGAGAAGGCTATTTCTAACCGAGCGCTGGCTACGTTCATTGCGCTTGACATAATGACAGAGATGGCACCAGCCATCGCCATTCCCCTTGTTGTCAACAAGAGAAATACTAGAGCAGCACAAAATGAGTTAAGTCGATTCCTGCAAAATAGCAATCTTAGTTCTAGTTCATCCGTTCAGCCTCCGTCTAGTACGCTCTCATCGCCATCGGGTCCGTAAACAAAGGACAAAAGGGATAACGACTATGCGACATCGATTAGCCAAACTCCTTACTTGCACGATGCTGTGTGGTATGTCTATTCGAACTGTTTTGGCCAATCCGATAAGTTATACAGCTCCTACTAAAGATCAGCCTGGAATGTTCAGTGGTGAGCTACCAATTGGCAGGATCGGTGCGGTCCTTTTACCTGACGGTTTAGTCGAGTTCAGTGGAGATGAATTGAAAGTCGGAGCTGTTCCAGATTGGCTCTTTGACCGTGATGTAGTCGTCAGAGGAGCTATCGTCAGAGCAGAAATTGTTCCGCAGAAAACCGACTCAATTGTTGCCGGACTAGTTTATTTCTTCGATGGTCCCTGGCTGCAGTATCTAGGATCACTTCGTAGCGTCGACATTGTCGATACCATATCCGGTGAACAGATTCGAGGTAGAATCGTTTCGCGGGTCGGACAAGCTTTCGCTCTCAAGCCGGAAGGAAGCGGCGACACCAGGAAAGTTAATTTCAGCGACATCAAATCAATCAGTTCCCCGCGCGCTTTCAATTTCAATATTGTTGCGCCAACCACCCGACTTGTACCCACAGATTCTTCTCTATCCTTTGAAGCAACGAAGATTGACTTCTCTCCTTCTTCGGTAAACGCAAGATTGATCGCATCAAGAAAAGCATTTTTGCCACAGTCTACATTGGCGGGTGCCGATCCGGGTATCTCAAATAGGACTATCGGAATGTTTGTAGCCATGGACATTTTTATGGATGTTGTACCGGCTGTTGCCATTCCACTGGTGCTTAACAAAAGCACGCAGCAAGCTGCTCGCAACGAAATCAATAAAACACTGCTGATGATGAACGCGCCGGCAAGTTCGCCGTCAGGCTCCGGCGGTCCTTAATTGAGCTCCCTCTGACCCATGTTATTGGAGAGGTTTCCCAATAGCAAACTCGAGATCCGAAAAGGCTGATGCATATGCGGTTACGGTAAGTAAATAATCGTTCTGTGTTTGAATATACGTTTGTTGTGCTTGTAGTGCATCGGTGATGTTCGATTGACCCACTTCGTAACTGCGTTGAGCCAGACGGGCAACCTCGTTAGAATCCGGCAATAAGCGTTCCTGATAAATGCGAATTTTGTCCCTCAGCGCAATCAAGTTGTAGTATGCGTTAGAAACGTCGCCGATGACCTGATTTTCCTGGGATGCAATCTGATACCCGAGTTGATATCTTGTTGCTTTGTACTGGTAAATAGCTCCTTGCTGCACATTGCAAACGGGAAGTTCTTGGTTGAGAGTCATAAATACGGCCGTTAATTTGGGACCTGTTGCCGGGTTCCCAGCCGTCGATTTGCCAAACGCGAAACTCGGATTAGGAATGACATTTACGTAGTTGGCGCTTGCATTTGCCTGATTTAGCTGCAATTGGATTGCCAAACTCTTCAGTTCGAGCCTGCTCTGTAGCGCCTTTTCAATGAATAGCTGTACGGGGGCAACACTGCGTTTGAAGTCAGGCAAGATGTCGTTTTTTTGAGAGTCAAGTTTGAATCTTGGCTCGTCGCTTGTGTAATTTGGCAGATCAGGAATACTCAGCGGTGAATTCATCAGACGTCCCATCAGAATGTTTAGCTGCTGTTTTGCCCTGATGACCCGCTTACGACCTACAAGCACATCAACTTCGGCTTTAGAAGCCAAGAGACGCGCTTTCATAACATCCAGTTCAGGAGCTGCCCCTGCGTCAAAGCGTTTTTGTGAGACCGTCAATAATCGAGCGGATAAATCATATAATGCCACCAGTGTTTTCTGCGTTTCCTGGGACACTGCAAGTTCGACGTAGGCTCGGCGCACGTCATTACGCAAAGACCAGATGGTGGTCAGTAAATCCAACTTGATCTGTGCCGCAAGATGCTTTGCCACCAAGAGTCGAAAAAACAACTTCCAAGGTGCATCACCTACAAGGACCGGACCAAGTCTGTTCACCTGTTCCGCCATTATTCCTCTGTCGAAGAAAAAAGTCGGATTAGGCGACTGTGTGGCAGTAGCAAAATTGGCGCGGGTAATTGCCAATTGAGCTCGCACTGAGGCTGCCCTGGGTCCGGCTTTCAGGGCTTCATTAAGAGCCTGAACTACGGAGAGTCCTGCCAACTCCGAAGAAGCTGGCCGGCTCGATTGATATTGAATTGTGTCCGCATTTGGTTGTTTTTCTTCATCATTCGACAGAAGCGAAACTTGCTCAGCGGCAGGAGCTGAACACGAAATTGTGGACACCACAGCAGTAGCGCAATAGAGCGCTGAAATAATGAGATTGGCTAATCCGTTCTTCATGTGTTGCTAAAAGGGGGTTAGGTGATGAGGTGCCATAGCTACTTGTTCCATTGAGGAAGCCTCCTATTGAAGCGGTTTTCCAACCGCAAGTTCCAGATCGGTGAACGCAGAAGCGTACGCGTGTACACCGTCAAGATACGCATTGCGGGTTTGTACATTAGCTTGTTGTGCGACAAGGGTCGCGGTGATGGTGGAGTGTCCAGACTCGTAACTGCGCCTGGCTAGTCGGGCGACTTGTTCCGACTCAAACAATAAATGTTCTTGATAGACTCGAATCTGTTTTCGTGCAGCTATCAAATTATTGTAGGCGCTTGAAACATCGATCATAACCTGGTTTTGTTGAGCGGGAATTTGATATTTGAGTTGATTCTGCTTTGCCTTGTATTGATAAATGGGTCCTTGATTGAAGTCAGCAGTGGGAACCTCCGCATACAGGGTATAAAATACGGCTGTCAACTTAGGGCCAGTCGGCGGGTTGCCCGTCGTCGATTTACCAAAAACAAACGTTGGATCTGGAATTACGTTCGAGTAAGCATTTAGGCGATTAGCGTTATTTAGTTTCACTTGCATAGCCAGACTCTTAAGCTCAAGTCGGTTCTGTAGTGCTCTGTCGATCAATTCCTTCATGGGCGGTACATCACGATCAAATTCCGGCAATAGATCGTTTTTGATTATTCGTAATTTGTCTCCTGGCGCGTT
Organism: Oculatellaceae cyanobacterium; assembly: GCA_036702975.1. Taxonomy (GTDB): domain Bacteria; phylum Cyanobacteriota; class Vampirovibrionia; order Obscuribacterales; family Obscuribacteraceae; genus DATNPX01. The sequence goes on along the minus strand of DATNPX010000024.1, from coordinate 24,802 downwards.
ACTTACGTACTCCGGAAGGAGTGGGATAACCAAAGGCGATTCTATCGGGCGTCCCATAAGAACTTTCAGCTGGCGCTTGGTCCTCAATACTGTGTTTCTGGCAATCTCAACATCAGCCTCAGCTTGGCCTGCTGCGACGCGAGCTTTCAAGACATCTAACTCAGGCACGGCACCTGCCTGAAAACGCTTTATCGCAACCGTAAGCAACCTGGAGGCCAGTTCGTGTAACTGTTCCAAAGTCTTCAGAGTTTCCTGTGCCACAACTACTTCAACATAAGCCTTCCTGACGTCCGCGCGCAGAGACCAGATGGTAGTAAGAAGATCGATCTTGGTTTGTGCAACCAGACGATTGGCAATTAGCAGTCTGAACAAAAGATTCCACGGCGGATCATAAGTGATCTGTGGACCTAACCTGTTGACCTGTTCAGCCATCAAGCCTCTGTCGTAGAAGAAACTCGGATTGGATTGTTGCGTCGCCGCCGGGAAATTTGCTCTAGCGACCGCGAATTGCGCTCGAACCGCCGCCGCACGAGGTCCATTAACCAGGGCTTCGTTCAGCGCCTGGACAACCGAAAGTCCTGAGTTAGTCGAATGCGGTGCCAGATCTTCAGTATATTCAATTGTCCCCATGTTCATTGGGTTGATAGTATCCGTCCTTGGGTGTGGTGCTGGTTCTCCTTGTTTAGTTTCAGGTATTTCCTTTTTCAAAGGAGGAAAGAGTTGTCCAGAATCGATCGGGGCTCCTGTCGCTCTGAGCGCGTTGCTTCTTGCAGACGTGGAGGATGGAGCTAGAGCTGTGCTTAGAGATAATTCTTGGCTCGGTTCAACACGTGGAAGGGATGTCTGCGAACTTTGGGTGTTTCCGGCCGCCACACATGCACGTTCAAGACCAAAAACGGCACATAACCAAAAGGCAGTGATCACAGAGATAGTCTCAATAATTTTCATAAAACTGCGAGTTCACTGCAAAGGTATACCGGAGGCTTGTTCGAGGTCAGTAAATGATGATTGATAGCTCATCACAGCATCCAGATATTCAGTTTGTGTTTGGACATTTGCTTGTTGAGCAGTCAGTGCTGCAGTGATGTCAGATTGACCGACTTCATAACTACGACGAGCTAGCCTGGCCACCGTAAGAGAATTCGCCAGGATACTATCTCGATAGATTTGCAATTTCTCCCGCGCAGCAGCAAGATTTTGATATGCGCTTGACACCTCTGAATTGATCTGATTTCGTTGAGTGTTGATTTGAAATCTGAGTTGTTTTAGGGTCGCCTTGTACTGCGCAATATTGCCCTGGTTGGTATTTGTGATTGGAATTGGTGCGTACACGGTGAAAAACACAGCGGTCAGGATTGGTCCAGGTGGTCCGATGGGTCCGCTTGATTTGCCAAACCCAACAACCTGGTCAGGTACGACATTGCCATAAGCTGCCTTTAGCTGGGCTTGGTTGACCTTTAGCTGCTGCTGAAGGCTCTTGAGTTCGAGTCGATTGTTCTCGGCAATTGAGAGGAAGGAAGGAAGGGGTTCTACCGCTGAACTAAAGTCTGGAAGCACTTCTGTGTTCTCGATTTGGGTTTTACCTTTGCCGACATTGACACCAGTGTAGTCGGGTAGTGGCGGTACGTTAATCGCGCCATCAACTGGTCGGCCCATAATCAGGTTGAGTTGCTGTCTGGCGCGTATCACGCGCTGTGCCGCAACTACTCTGTCCACGTTCGCTTGATGAGTCGCAAGCCGGGACTTCAGGAGATCAAGTTCTGCCACCGTGCCGGCTATTAATCGCTTGTTAGTTACTGCTTCCAGCTTGGCTGCTAGTTCGTAAAGCTCATTCACTGTTTTAAAAGTCTCTTGAGATACCACGACCTCAATATAAGTTCGCCTAACCTCTGAGCGAAACTGCCACAGTTGGGACATCAAGTCAAACCGTTTCTGGTCCACCAGTCTTTTCTGAACAAGGAATCGGAAGAAGAGTTTCCATGGTGACTGTTCCGTTAGGATAGGTCCGATGCGATTTTCGAATTCAGCAGCCGCTCCACGGTCAAACAAGAAAATAGGATTCTGCACCATCGTGGCTGCCGCATAGCCTGCTTGAGTGATTCCAAACTGAGCTCTTATGGCAGCTGCACGTGGACCATTGATCAAGGCTTCATTGAGTGCATCGACAACTCTGAGCGGTGGGGCTGCCGACATATCTGGCACGTCCTCAAAATATTCGACCGCAGCGGCCACCGGAGTTCCCGAAGTGGCAGAAGAAGGCTGGGCTGATTGCTCCTTAGCTTTATTGAATGGCTTTGAATCTTGGGGAAGAGGGGTTACATCAGGGAACACTTGGGGCGTTAGCGGTTTAGATTGTTTGGAACCATGAGCTGGAGTAAGGGGTCGAATATTCGGAGAAGACGGTGTTTCTGGTCGCATCATCGAACCAGATGCAATTTTGCATTTCGCCGTGCGGTTGACTGACATACGTCGTGATGGTTGCTCGTTAATGTCGACAGATCTGGAGCTGGAATTCGATCGCAGTGCGTGATTGAGAGCAGATAACGTTTTAGCACCATCTGCTGCGTATTTCGTAGTTCTGTTGACAGAGGGTGCTGCGAGGCATGCGACAGTTGTAGAAACAGCGAGTAGGGTTATTAAGATGGCTGCGCAGGTACCGGTAATCCAGTTGCGCATCTGCGTTTGAGGCAATAGGCGTGGTATGAACACAGACCGGTAGCGCTTACGAGTGACACCCGACGGGCCGATGGGCGATAAGCACGCAACAACCAATCGTAATACCGATTTTGTGACAAGTGGCTTTCTGCAGCCGTTAAGGAAAGATGCGATGGTCATCTAGTTGCCGGCTACCTGAACAGTGTTAGTAATGGACGTGGTGACAACTCCGAAGCATCCAGCCCGTGCGGATCTGCAGAAAGATTAGTCCGAACATTTGAAGCAAACGGAAGAGACTCACCAACAGCTTGCTCCAGGTCTGTGAAAGATTGCTCGTAAGCTTGCAACGCTACTAGGTATTCGATTCTAACTCGCACCTCTGCTTGATGTGCAGAGAGCGCAGACGTGATGTCTGATCGACCAAGTTGGTACTTAAGTATTGCAAGTCGGGCAATCTGATGAGATTGAGTCAACAGGTGGTTACGATAGGCCCAAAGCTTCTTTTTGGCGCAAACGAATTTACCATGGGCCGATACGACTTCTCCTTTAACTTCGCTTCGCAGTGCTTCTTCTTCGGTATACAGTTGCCAGGCCAACGCCATCGCCCGAGGACGCAGACCGATAGTATTTTGAACGTCCGGGGGACTCTCGTACTCATAGATAGCCTGGAGGGGCTTATCTGGTGAAAAAATCTGTTTTATGGTCTCTTGATAGTCACTAGGTTTTTGCATAGGAACGAACCAGTTAGTCTCCGACTGGTTGAGAAGCGCTTGCACAAATGTTGACTGTTGATGAATGATCTTAAGCTCAAGCCTGTTTTTCATTGCGTGATCAGTCAGGTCGTTCACCAATGGTCCAATTACATTCCAATACGGCAGAAGTGCGGTACAGTTGACTGGCAGCAGGCGTGGAATTTCCACCGATCCTTCCATTGGCCGACCGAGATTGTATTTGAGTCTATTTTTTGCCTCACGCAGCCGACTTTCTGCATCGATGAATTCCATCCCCTCTATTGAGTCAGCTAGTCTGGCTTTCAAAACGTCTAATTCTGGAACGGCACCAGCTTGCAAGCGTTTCCGAGCAGCCTCCAATAACCGCTTGGACTGCTTCTTCAGTTGTGCCGAATTTGCGTAGCACTCTTGTGCGACAACGGCTTCAGTATAAGATGTTCGGACTTCACCGCGAAACTTCCAGAGCTTTTTCATAGCATTGAGCTCTGCTTCTTTGACCAGTTCTTGCGCTGCAGGAGACCACAATATGGGACCAGCCTTGGGCGTCAGTTGATGAGCAGGTGGTGAATTGTCATGTTCGGTGCAACCATCCCTAGCAGAGAGGAATGCACAATCTGGCATCACCCCTGGTGGCAGGAAGTAGCACCTGATCACGTCCAAACCTGCCATGATTTCCGCAGCACGAGGGTTGTGTAATAATGCTTCGTTTTGCGCGCCTCTTATGCCCTGGATTCTGATTCGTCTGGACGAAACCGGTATCAGACTTAACTTCGCAGAACAATGGCTTGATGAGGCGGAGTGCGAAGCTCGGTTGCGGCTAGCTTTAGCAGCATTTGCAGTTTTGCTTTGTCCTGTTGGTTGCCGAACCATCTGTGCGAGGACATAGCCCTTAGTGTGTGTCGCGCCAGCCATGGGCGCTGGTCCACTCAACACTATGAACGCAACACCTATGGCCGTCTTCACGCACAAAGACAACAGTCTTGGCGCCGGGAAACAGCTTGACAGAACTTTCATGACTACAAGTGCATCATCGATCAGTCCAAGTCGGCTTGAACTGAATTCGAAAATCAAATCAAAGACTGTTGCGCATGTCAGTCCCTGCCGTACAATACAACGGAAAAGCGTTCGCACGTGCTTTTGGAGAAGAGCTATTGGCATTGGATATCCTTGACAACATCGTCTATGGACTCAGTAGTCAATTTTAGTTTGTGACCATTGTTACAATAACCAATGACGAAGCTGTGGAAACTGATAAAAGGTTCACGAATAAGAAGCGCTGCTACGGGATCTGCCCAAGTCCAGTGTAAGAGCGCATTCAACGTAAGACCGAGGAGCGTGGCTCCAGCCATCCAAGCGCAGGTCAGACTCTGAAAGGCTTCTGCGACGCGCTCGTGGTCAAGGTCCGCGAGAATCAACGCGTGATCAACAAGGCCGTTTACCTGGCGCTCGCGGTGACGACCAGCGGACAGAAAGAGCTTCTCGGGATCTGGATCTCGCAAAACGAAGGTGCCAAGTTCTGGCTCGGCATCCTGACGGAACTAAAGAACCGCGGCTTCAGATCGCCGGCCATTTCTTAGCGGTGTTTCCAGGAAACGTACTTCAGTGAGTTCCTAACCATGTGGACGATGCACAGCTGGACCCAGGTCTTCGGGAAGGCTGTTTGAATTGCATCGTCTGCCAGTCAGTCCGTCAACTAGAGGATCGTGCAAAGCAGCTTGGACAACACGAGAACAAGTAGCACAGGGTTTCCATTGCAGATTTGCATACATCAGGGAAAAATACAGAAAGAACTTGTGATACTGTCAGTTTCAGAAGACGAGTTCAGCTGACAACTTGATTTTTCGGGGCCGCTGCACTCGACTTCTAACCCATGATAGCCCGGATCTGTTCACAAGACGAGTTCACTGGTAGTCTTTTGTCCAGAAGACGAGTTCAGCAAACGAAAGCTGCAAAGAGTCGGGGCGGATGAATATATGCATGAGCGCGGACTACTCACGCTATCTGAAAGCGCGTGGGCAGAAGCAAAGAAACGAGCGGATGTAATTGGTCCACTTGCTGCTTTGCCGACTGTTAGTCGATTAGCAGCAGAAGCAGCGGCCGCAGAAATCGGTATTTCGGTTCGTCAAGTCTATAAGCTCATCAAGCGTTATCGATTAAGCGATGGGCTTGTAACCGATCTTGCGACAGGCTGTCCGACCGGCGGTAAAGGAAAATCCAGGATAGCACCGGAAATTGAAAAGCTAATCAGCGAATCAATCGAGCAATTTTACTTGACGCGCCAAAAGCGCTCGCAAGCTGCGGTGGAGCGAGAAGTATGGATGCGCTGTAAGCAAGCTGCATACAATCTTCCGTCGCGCAATACAATTCGTGCCCGCATCAAGAAACTCGATCCGAAAATGATCGCTCAGAAGAGGCTGGGTGCTGATGCGGCAAGAAGCCTTCATTCAGCTGGCGGGAAGTCCCCGGAGCCCAGTGCTCCACTCGATATTGTCCAAATGGATCACACGCCGGTGGATTTGATCGTAGTAGATGAGTGCTCGCGTGAGCCAATTGGTCGGCCATACCTGACCATTGCAATCGACACTTTTACCCGATGTATTGTCGGCATGCTGCTCACGCTGGAAGCACCGTCGGCAACTTCAGTTGGCTTGTGCCTAACCCATACAGTGACCGACAAAGGCCGCTGGTTATCTGGGCTGGGTCTTACAGACATGACCTGGCCTATGCATGGCAAACCCGGAAAGATCTGTATGGACAATGCGTCTGAATTCAAGAGTGACGCCCTAAAGCGTGGCTGCGAACAGCATGGCATAGAGCGCGAGTACAGGCCGCCTGGTCAACCACATTTTGGTGGCATAGTCGAGCGAGTGATCGGCACGGCAATGAAAATGGTTCATGAATTGCCGGGCACCACGTTCTCAAATACGAAAGAGCGCGGTGATTATGATTCAGAAAAAAGAGCAATCCTCACGATGCGAGAACTAGAGAAGTGGCTGACACTGGCGATAGGAACTTATCACGAGAGCATTCACAGCGGCCTCTGGGAAACACCGGCTGCATGTTGGCGCAGAAACATCGGCAATGTCAAAACATCTACCGTCAGCAACGAGCGTGCCTTCCTAATCGATTTTCTGCCGGTCCTTCGCCGAAATATTAGTCGAACTGGTTTTGTGATCGATCACATTACCTATTACTCTGACGTCCTCAAAGCATGGATAGCGCGGCGCCACGATCTGGAAAAATTCATTATCCGCAGGGACCCACGCGATCTCAGCAAGGTTTGGGTTTTGGACCCGGTAAGCAGCCATTATCTTGAAATTCCGTACAGATCGATATCCAATCCAGCCGTGACTTTATGGGAGCACCGCAAGGCGGTAGAGAAGCTTCGCGAAAGCGGCCGGACACAGGTAAATGAATCAGTGGTGTTTCGGATGGTGTCCCAAATGCGTCAGATTGCTGAGACCGCAGCCGCTGAAAGTAAACTTGCCAGGCGCGACAAAGCGCGCAGGAAACATTTGAATAACGATCGTCTTGTGGATCAATTGACCTCGTCGGAGAGTCCTGGCAAGGAGGATTTCCAACATGTAAACCCGTTCGATGACATTGAGGAGTGGTGACCGTTTGAATAATCTGCATTCTGAGTTTTCGCATCTTGCACCTGCCGTTGAGCATGTTGCAGCGCTTTCAAATGAGGACCGCCTGCGACGAATTCGTTCAGATCGTTGGATTGGGTATACTCGGGCTCGCTGCGCACTTCAACGCATGGAAGATTTATTTTCATGGCCGAATAAACAGAGAATGCCGAACCTGTTGATAATCGGTCCGACGAACAACGGTAAATCAATGATCGTTGAAAAATTCAGGAGGGATCATTTCGTGGCGCCAGCCGCAGAGGGCGGTGATCGCGAGTATATTCCAGTCGTCGTCGTGCAGACTCCATCGGAGCCGTCTGTTGCGAGATTTTATTCGGGATTGTTGGCAGGCATTGGTGCACCAATGCGTCGGCAGGCTAGAGTTGCTGAACTCGAACAATTGGCGCTGCAGCTCCTGAAAGCGGTGAAGGCAAGAATTCTTATCATTGACGAGCTGCATAACGTGCTTGCTGGAAAAACAGATGCCCGTCGAGAGTTTTTGAACCTACTGAGATTTATCGGCAATGAATTGCGGATTCCAATTGTCGGTGTTGGCACGCGGGATGCGTACCTGGCGATCAGATCAGACGATCAGTTGGAAAATCGCTTTGAGCCTGTTCCATTGCCTGTTTGGGAAGAGGGCGACGAGTTGCTTTCTCTGTTAGCAAGCTTCAGCACGGTGTTTCCTTTGAAACGCCCATCTTTCATCACGACGGCTGAAATGTCGAGGCACATACTTTCGCGAACCGAAGGTACCATCGGTGAAATCGCGAAGCTGCTGACGGCGGCTGCAGTGGCAGCCGTTGAAAGCGGTGAGGAGGCGATCAATCAGCGGACATTGTCGCTGGCTGAGTATCAGTCTCCCAATGAGCGTCGCCGGGCGTTCGAGAGAATGCTGTTGTGATTTTGAGTAGATGGCCTATACATCCAAGGCTGCATCAAGGAGAATGCTTGTCGTCGTGGCTGCGAAGAATAGCCATGGCATATGGGCTTAAGCTTAGAGCATTGGTCCATCAAGATCTGGGATGTCCAAGCGTCGAGATATGCAAACTTGATCTCAACCCGCCTGACGAACTGCTCAAGACTGTGGCGATACGAACAGGCACTCCGCTTGAGACAATTCGTAGAACCACGCTTGCAGGACTATTTCAGTACGTTCTTTTGAGAAGCCCAGAAGAGTCTGCTGTCCTATTCTCGCTCTGCGATCACAGCTTTCCGGCTGATGAATTGCAACTGAATTGGCAACAGTGGATTAAGCTGTTTCGGAAAAGACCGCTGCGCGGATGTCGCTCATGTCTTAGCAACTATCCTGATGCAGCCGTGCTTTTAGCTTGGCGCCTTCCGGTCATGTTGTCCTGTCCGATGCATCGCCTCATGCTTGAACCAGTTCGCTTTTGTTTAGATGAATTAAAGTGGCGCAATGAAAAATCGGAAGCCGTACCTGAATCACTGAGTGTGCATGATGGCAGAACCTGGTCTGCCCTAATCAATGGATATGTGAACCTGCCAGGCGGCCGTGTTGCTGCGTTTTCCTGGTTTAAAGCTTTGGCAACAGTTTTGGATGCGCTGGACAGCCGGTTGGAAGATCCTGCGCCCCTCCATGAAGCAACTTGGAAGGAGACTGTCCGTGACGCTGCCTGCGATCAATTGGATGGAGTTCCTTGGACAACCAAAATTGCCAGAATGGATGCGATGTTCCTTGCCTCTGCAATTGGCTTGATGGAGCGCGGCACAATTCCTCCATTAGGTATGGATGCCAGTTATTTCAATCTTGTCGAAGTCTAGCGTTTCTTGGTTTCTTCAAAAGTTTTTTCGCATCGGGGCGTAGCGCGCCTGACGGGCTTACATAGCGATAAAGCGTCTGTCGAGTAATGCCCAGCTCATGGCAAAGATCGCTAACGACAGTATCGGATTTGCCCATCGCCGCCGCAACTAAATGTACTTTTGCAGCAGTCATCGTATGCCGGCGTCCTCCGCGACGTCCGCGAGCACGAGCAGATGCCAACCCCGCTTTTGTTCGTTCAGAGATCAACTCTCTTTCATACTCTGACAGTGCCGCAAAAATCCCGAACACCAGTTTGCCAGAAGCCGTTGTGGTGTCAATGCTGGCGCCTTGACCGGTAAGCACTTTCAATCCTATCTTGCGCTTGTGCAGCTCATCGATGAGGTTTACCAGATGCGTCAAACTGCGGCCGAGGCGATCCAATTTCCAGACAACCAGCGTGTCACCGGCACGCAGCGCCTTTAGGCAAGCATCAAGACCTGGGCGATCATCTTTTTTGCCCGAGGCAAAATCGTCATAAATATGCTTGTTGCTGACAGCGGCATCACGGAGCGCATCCCGTTGGAGGTCTAGACTTTGCGATCCATCAGCTTTTGACACCCGTGCATAGCCAACAAGCATTCAATTTCTCCTTGTCACTTAAACGACCGTTTGGATGACATCTCTAATTGGTCAGTTTTGACCTCGATTTCTGTCACTTATATTGTCGTATAATCAATGTACTGCAAAGGGATTCGAGAAACTCTTATGTGACAGCTTTAATCGAAGATTTAACAACAAGCTTGAGTCTGGAAAGCATGTAGTCGAAGGTTCTGTGAACTGGCAAACCCTGATGAGTCAAGGAAATAGGGGGGAGCGGCAATGAATCAGGCGCGAAGAGAGTTTTTAGAAGGGATTGCTGGTATCACAAGCGGGATTGCGCTGTTTCTGACGCGAATGGACGACACTGTTTTCTGCTTCTTTCAAGCAATCATAAACCTGGTGGTTCTTCAGTTCGACTGTTGCTTATCTTGTCAACAGCCCACACAACGCTTTTATATGCTTGGCAACTGATAATTCCCGCAGCTGTCAAGTTCAGCTCCGGTTTTGTCAACCAACTCCCTCGCACACCCAAGGATCTGGCGGACGCCCGTATCACTCAATCGATAAATGTTGAACTTCCCTTGGCCGGTTGCAACCACCAAGCCGCATTCGCGTAAACAAGATAGGTGATTGGAAACATTGGGTTGAGAAAGCCCGGTTGCTTCAACGATTTCATTTACAGTTTTGGGTTTAGTTTCAAGCGAGAGCAAGATGGAAAGGCGCGACCGGTCGCTAAATCCTCGAAACAGCTTAGCTAGGCGTAATTCCGTATCTAATGCCTTCGATCTAATAATTTGTTTAGCCATGCGTCATACTCATATCATTCAACGGTGATATTATAGATCTGCTTTCTGTTTTGGGGCACAAATGCAAACGATTTGCTTAGCAATTTTGGCCGCAATACTCCTGAGTCTCCCTTTCCTTGGGGAAACACCGAAGCAGGCGGTTATGGCCGCTCCAGCAATCCAGCAGACTAGTCAGTCGTATTCCGATGCATGCCCACAGTGCGGCGAAAATATTTTCAGTTGCATTGTTAAATCTCAGAAGGCAGCATCGACCCACATTCCGTCAGTCGTCATCTGCGCTCTGGTAGTCGCCTTCGGAGCCACTGCATTTAGTCCAGAGAATCTCAATAACCTCGGCAGATTGTGCAGCCCTAGTTACGATAAGCGAACTACAAGAACGCATGTAGTGCTGAGGCTTTGAATACAGACGCGTTGTAATCAAAGTTTTTCCAGAAATTCTAATGAATTAGATTCTGCAATCAATCCATGTGTTGGGTTGCTTATGGCCTTTTGATTCAAAGCCGGCCACTGCTCAACAGAAAAACTTTCAGCCTGCGGGACGCAATGAAAACCGGCTGCTGCAGCAGACTCCGCGCAGTGACGCAGATAAAAACGCAGCTGCCAATCATGCGGCTTGCCGAGAACAGGCATCTTCCCAATCCAGCGTTACCAATGAAGGCCAGTGTTATGAGTAAAGGCAAGGCTCAAGAAGTGAAACTGATGGTGCTCTTTTTAGCAGTAACAGTCCTGCAGTCTTGCAGTGTATTTTTTTGTCGGCCGCTGCTGGCAGCAAGTGGGCCAATTTTTGAGCAGCCGCAACAAGCAACGAGTGGTCCTCCTCAGCTCAGACCGACTGCTCCCGGTTCCTCCGTGCTTCAAGGACCTGAAATGCCGACGGAAGGTTCGCCCACGACCTACATACTCAAGGCAGAACGAACAGTTCGGCTAACTCTGAAGGATTCATTTGAACAGGCGGAAAAACAGAATCCGGAAATTCTCAAGGCGAGGCAAGATGTATCTATAGCCGCTGCTACCGTCGTGAGTGCTGGAGCCAGACCCAATCCTCAACTTGCGGTGCAGATGGGATTTGGTCCGGCTTGGACCAAAACAATTGCGGGCAACACGCAGCAAGCAGGCATTAACCAGATCATCGAAACAGGTGGCAAAAGAGCAGCTCGGATCAAACTTTCCAGAGCGCAACAGACAGCATCAGGCCTTCAGTTGGAGGCTATTCGTTTTGATGTCCGCACCCGTGTTCGCCGGGCCTATGCAGAACTGGCGGCTGCGCAAGCCCATATTCAATTGGTTGAAGATATGCGTGGTTTGGCGGAAAAGCTGGTCACTATTGCCACTAAACGATTTAAGGCAGGCTCTGCCGCCGAAGCCGAAATCATTCAAGCTCAGCTTACTGCAAATCAGTATGATGCACAGCGCAACTCTGCTCTGGGACGAATCAGGCAAGCACAGATTCAGTTAAGCACGCTTTTGGGCCAACCGGTGGCACCAAATCTGGTGACTGAAGACCAGGGGCTATTCCGTTTGCAGACTGCTCAGAGCGAGCTGGTTCCTGCTCCGGACCAACCTATGCCGGATGAGGCAAATCTACTTGATTTGGCTTTGTCAAAGCGACCAGACCTTCTAGTCTCCCAGCAACAACTGGCTGTCTCTACCAAGCAGCTTGGTCTTGCACGGGCTCAACGAATCCCAGATTTGATCCTGGGATCTGGCTTTGCTTTTACTACATTTCAGGCGACTGAGCCACAACAGTATGGCGCCTATCTCAATGTCAATGTAGACCTGCCCATCTTCTATCGAAAGCAGGGCGAAATCATGTCTGCAAAGGTCTCCATCGAACAAGCCAAAACCCAAACGGTCATTGCACAGAATCGACTTATTTCTGAGGTGAAAGCAGCCTATGAAAATGTCAGACTGGCAAGAGCCAATATTGCCAAGTACCGAACACAATTGCTTGCAGGCGCAATTGAGACGGTTCACCTGAACGAACTTGGTTACAAGTACGGGCGCAATCGGCTATCCGATGTCATTTTAGCTCAGCAATCAATGCAGCAAATCAACATCGGCTACTTCGATGCCGTTATCGCTTATCAAAATGCTTGGGCTGATCTGGAAAAAGCCGTTGGCCAGCCTTTGACTTTCTAGAAAGGATCAATATGAAGATGACTCTCCATCCAACCTGCATGTTAATACTCGGACTGCTGTACTTGTATTTTGCAACAGCCGTACCAACATCGGCCGAACAGCCCGAAAATGCTGACAAAGACCCTTTCGTCGCAGTTGAGATCGCACCAGATGTTCAAAAGGCGATCGGTATCAAAACAGAACCGGTGACATCCCTAGTTCCGGTAAATCGAAAGACGGCCAATGGGCAAATCGAAGCGATTCCAGCCGATACGGCTGCGGTAAATGCGCCACTGGCCGGGAGGGTATTGACTTTGCTTGCTCAGAAGGGAGAACGGGTCAACAAGAATCAGGCACTAGCGATAATAGACAGTCCCGAAATCCGACAATTAGCTATCGAGTCTCAACGTCTGGTGGCTCAAAATAAGGCGGCTGAAACTCAAGCGCAGGCAAAAGTGGATCTCGCTATGCGCAACCACGAGCGTGAAAAGACACTATTCACCTTGAAGATCTCATCTCAGAAAGATTATCAAACTGCAGAGGCTGATTTAAAGCAGACTGAAGCAGAGCTGCAAACAGCCAAAGCTCAAACGAAATTGAGTGGTGCACTTCTGGCAAGTCGATTGGCGCAGCTTGGACAATCCATTGAAGGGAATGCCGATGGTCGTGTCACTTTGTACGCTCCCATCTCAGGAATTGTTCTGGATCAATTTGTCACTCCAGGCGAAGCACTCGAACCAGGTAAACCGCTGTTCAAGCTAATCGATATAAGGAATGTTTGGGCGACTGCCCAAATTTACGAGAAGGACTTGCAGCACGCACGTGTCGGACAACAAATTGAAATACGAACACCAGCCTATCCAGGTAGAACTTTTAAAGGCACGATTCTCAATATCGATCCAGTAGTCGATCCCGCCACTAGAACACTGGCAATACGGGCTGCCATTGCGAATCCAGGCTCGTTACTCAAACCACAAATGTTCGCCACTATTGATCTAGTAGAGGCAAGCTCCGAAAGTTCATATTTCGTGCCCACAGAATCTGTTGTTTCTATCCAAGGCAGACAGTCAGTCTTCATCAAAGAAGGAGAGAAATTCATCCCGACGCCAGTTGAAACAGGCGATACCCAAGATAACTTGATTGAGATTAAAAGTGGCTTACAGCCAGGTCAGCGTGTTGTCACCCAGCGCGCTTATCAGCTCATGGCACAAGGTGCAAAAGCCGCCATCCCCTCCGAAGAAGAAGAAAAAGAAGGCAAGTCCAAAGAAGCAAACGCAGCGCAACCTTACAGTATCTTGTTGCTAACTCTTGGCGGGTTTTTTCTTTTGATTATTGGAGTTTTCGCGGGACAAGGCTTAAAGCGGGCAAGTGCGCAAGACCGAACCTCTAAAGAATCGCTGTTTTTTTCTCAGCAAAATCAGGATGCCGAGGCGGAGAATCACTGATGCTAAATCGCTTGATACTTTGGTCAATTACCAACCGAATCACTGTAGTTGTTGTTTCAGTCATTCTTTTGTTTGTCGGACTGCGAATTGTCCTTAGCTTGCCGCTAGACGTCTTTCCGAATTTTGCACCACCACAGGTAGTTATACAAACCGAAGCTCCCGGACTGGCTCCTGAGGAAGTTGAATCTCTGGTTACGCTTCCCATGGAAAGCTCTTTGAACGGAACACCGGGTGTAGTGGACATCCGGTCAAGCTCAGCTATCGGCCTTTCAGTAATTACTGTCATATTCGAAGGACAGACAGATATCTACAGAGCGCGGCAATTAGTCGCTGAAAAGGTGCAACAAGTTGCTGCGCGCCTGCCGCTTGGTGTTAACCCTCCGCTGCTATCTCCTATCAGCAATCCTGTGGGAGACGTAATCAAGTTCGCTTTCACTATCGATCAAACCGTCTCAGTGACAAATCGGACAACCCTTCTTGATGTTGCCACCATTGCTAACTGGCAGATACGCAACCGGCTTTTGTCCATTCCCGGAGTTACTAGAGTGTTGGTATTGGGCGGCGGCGAGCGGCAATATCAAATATTCGTTCAGCCGGAAAAACTGCGACAATTCAATGTCACTTTGGCGCAGGTCACTGAGGCGGCAAAAGGCGCGAATTTGAATGTCCCAGGTGGGTTTCTGCTCACCGCTGATCGAGAACGATTGGTTCGTGGCATTGGGCGCACACACAGTTTACTCGACTTGGCAAATTCCGTTGTCGTGGCCAAGCCAAACGGCATTCCGGTGCGCCTTTCTGATGTCGCCGAAATAAAGATCGGATCAGGCATCAAGCGCGGCGATGCGTCCTTTGCAGGACAAGATGCGGTCATTGTTACAGTGACTCGGTCCCCATTTGCCGATACACCGACTGTAACCAGTGCAGTTGAATCGGCTATGAAAGAAATTCAAAAGACCTTACCGAAAGACGTGCGCGTAACTACTACCTTCCGGCAAGAGGACTTTATTCAAAAGTCTGTCGATAACGTCCTTGAGGCTTTAAGAGATGGAGCCATCATCGTCACAGTTGTCCTAGTTCTGTTTTTAGGCAATTGGCGAACGGTGGCAATTACCTTAACATCTTTGCCTCTTTCCATAGTTGTTGGTTTGATAGTGCTCAACTGCTTCGGCATTGGACTAAATACTATGACGTTAGGGGGACTGGCAATTGCGTTGGGCGGAGTCATTGACGATGCCATCATAGATGCAGAAAATGTTTATAGGCGATTACGCCAAAACAATACCTTGGGAAAAAATGCTCAACCGCCTTTGAAGGTAGTCTTTGATGCCTCAGTGCAAATCAGGGCCTCGGTTGTCTTTGCCACAATAATAGTTTGCCTCGTAATTGCACCAATTTTCAGTTTGTCAGGCGTTGAAGGACGCATCTTTACGCCTTTGGGAATGGCATATATTGTCTCGACGCTGGCATCATTGATTGTGGCTTTGACCGTGACTCCTGCTCTGTGCTACCTGCTGCTTGCTAATCGTCCACTGCCGCCGGATGAGACATGGCTTGTCAGATGGCTGAAGGCAGTTTACAAATCCGTATTGTCCTTTGCCATGCGCCGCCCGCAGATTGTGTTGTTTGTCGCTGCTGCCGCCCTAATCGGTTCCCTTGCACTAATTCCCTCACTTGGCACCACCTTCCTTCCGGAATTCCAAGAGCGCAGTCTGGTTATCTCACTCAATCAATTGCCTGGCGCATCCCTGTCCTCGACAAATGACATTGGCAAGGCAATTGAAGTTGCGTTACTTAAGCACCCTGAAATTGAAACAGCACAATTTCGAGCCGGTAGAGCACTTGGCGATGATGACGCTGGCGTGGTGACTTTTGGCGAGCTGGATTTGCAAATATCAAATAAAGCTTCTAGTCGTGAGAAAGTCCTCGACATTATCAGAGATGAGCTAGCGCGGTATCCAGGAGTTGTCACAGTTGTAGGCGGGTTTATCTCTAATCGTATCGATGAAATTCTATCCGGCACACGCGCTGCCTTAGCCATCAAGATCTTTGGACCAGACTTGAATGTGTTGCGCACCGAGGCCCAAGAGATTAACGCCGCTATACACGACATTCCCGGTCTTGTTGATCTGCAGGTCGAGCCTCAGATGCCAGTTCCACAAGTTGCAGTCGCGTTTAACCGAGAGAAGGCCTCCCGTTATGGACTTACGGTAGGAGGACTTGCTGAAACTGTAGAGACCGCTCTAAATGGACGGGTAGCATCTCAAATTCTGGAAAACCAGCGGCTGTTTAATCTTGTTGTTTGGCTAACACCCGCTGCTCGAAGCAGCGTGCAGACAATTGGAGACCTCCTTGTTGATACACCAAGCGGCACAAAAATACCATTGTCCTCCGTCGCTACGCTCAATGAAAATGAAGGCCCCAACACTATAAATCGCCAGCACGTATCTCGACGCATTGTCGTTTCTGCCAACACCTCCGGCCGTGACATTGGATCGGTGGTAGCTGACGTTAAGCGAGCTATTTCACAAAGGGTCGTAGTACCTACCGGTTATTTTATCGAGATTGGCGGACAGTTCGAAGCGCAACAGAGAGCGACTCAAGAATTGCTCTTGTACAGCATGCTGGCGCTGTTTGCGGTAGCTCTATTGCTTCAACAGGCTGTTCAATCGGTCCGATCAACCATTCTTGTATTGGCCAATCTTCCTTTGGCTCTAATTGGCGGTTTAGTTGCAGTTTTCCTTGGTGGGGGAGTCCTGTCTGTAGCATCGCTTATTGGTTTTATTACACTTTTCGGTGTTGCTAATCGCAACGGGATAATACTTGTCACCACGTATAACCAGCTTATGGCAACCGGGATGGAGTTTGAGTCGGCTATTCACGAAGGCTCCATTGAAAGACTTTCCCCAGTACTGATGACTGCACTTGTGGCTGCCATGGCTATGTTGCCGCTTATGATTGGGACGGGAGCAGGTAAGGAGATACTGCAGCCGCTTGCCGTGGTCGTGTTTGGCGGATTGTTTACCTCAACAGCCTTGACGCTTGTTGTAATACCGGCCTTATTCGTGCTCTTTGGCAAACCTCTGCAGGCTCAAACGGAAGAGACGGCCTTACTGCAGCAGACTACTACGGAGTAAATGCATGCAGCAGCAACTCACTAGTACATCGAGATCTGAGGAAACTACACGAGGTGGAAAAATTCTGACAGTGGAGGATTCAATTAAAAATGCCTTGTTGCAGTAAAGATGAAAAAACGTTTGAGGGTGGCTGGTATCAGCATCCTTTGATGCGTAACGCTCTCATTGGTGGACTCATCGCCGGTATGGCATTTAGTTTGGGTCACTTCAAAGTCGCACCGCATTTGGTGACAGCGTCACTTTATCTAGTCGCGATCGTTATCTCAAGCTATGCCTGGGCTAAAGAAGGCATCGTGGAGCTGGTTAAGAAGCGCGAGATCGGCATTGAGTTCCTTATGCTCTCGGCAATGACCGGCGCCGGTATTTTAGGATTGTGGGATGAGGCAGCCATCTTGGCTGTGTTGTACGGGGCTGCCGAAGGACTCGAAGAATACACTTTCGCTAAAACAAGAGCGTCCATTCGTAAGCTTCTTGATCTTGCCCCCAAGGAGGCAAGAGTGCGCAAAGACGGACAGGAAGTCATGGTTCCTGCCGAAAGCCTACAAGTTGGTGACTTATTCCTGGTCAAACCAGGGGAATCTCTTCCGACCGACGGTGAAATTGTGCTTGGTCAATCTAGCATCAACGAAGCTGCTGTGACAGGTGAATCAGTGCCCGTCGAAAAGGGACCAGGAACCAAAGTGTTTGCTGCGACCATCGTTCAAGACGGGTTGCTAGAGATCCGCACGACGGCAAGTTTCGAGAACAATACCCTTTCCAAAATGGTTCATATGATCGAAGAGGCCAGAGAGCAAAAGGGTAAGGCTCAACGCTTCATCGAGGAGTTTAGTGAGAAGTATTCTCCGGCAGTCTTCATAGTGGCAATGCTGGTTATGATAGTGCCACCGTTATTCTTCGGCGCCGCTTTTGCTGACTGGGCCACTCGTGCAATTGTCATGCTTGTCGCTGGTGCGCCTTGCGCTCTCGTTATGTCCACACCGGTTGCCATCGCCGCTGGCATCGGCACTGCTGGAAAAAATGGTGTGCTCATTAAGGGCGGTATGCACCTTGAAAATCTCGGCAAATTGAAGGGCGTCGCCTTTGACAAAACAGGAACGCTAACTGCCGGTAAGCCTGAAGTGACCGATGTTGTGCCGATAGCTGGAGATCACAATCAGCTCTTGCGGGTAGCTTTTAGTCTGGAGAAATCGTCAACACACCCATTAGCTGCAGCAATTGTTTCCAAAGCTTTAGATATGAAGCTCGAAGCCGTTCCTGTAGACGAGTTTCGCTCACTAACAGGAGCAGGAGTCCAGGGCAGAATCGGAAACGAGCTTTATTACTTGGGCAAACCAAAGCTGTTTGAGGATTTGGGCATCGAACCAAACTCGCAAACGAAGACACTATCAGAACAAGGCAAGACAGTAGTGTTGGTGGGAAGCGAGCATAAGATTTTAGGCCTGATTGCAATCAAAGATACTATTCGTCCCGAGGCGAAGCAAGTCGTGGCAGACCTAAAGAAGCTGGGGATGAAGGTCGCTATGCTTACTGGCGACAATTCTCGTGTAGCTCAAGTCATTGCGCAGGAACTTCAGATTGAGGACGTGCGAGCTGAACTGAAACCAGCAGACAAGATTGTCGCGATTGAAGAATTGCAAAAACAGCACGTCCCGATGGCAATGGTCGGGGACGGAATTAATGATGCTCCGGCATTGGCGCGAGCAACGGTCGGTATCGCGATGGGAACAGCGGGTACAGATGCTGCGATCGAAGCGGCGGACACAGCTTTGATGGGAGATGATCTAACCAAGGTTGTATATGCGATTCAGCTAGGACGAAAAGCGCAAACAATCAGCAAGCAAAATATCGTTTTCTCTTTGGTTCTGTTGGCTGCTTTAATTCCGTCCGCATTGTTTGGACTGATTACTGTGGCAATAGCAGTGATATTTCATGAAGTATCAGAACTGCTGGCGGTAGCAAACGGACTCCGCGTTACAAGGGGTGCTGGATGAGAGCGCTCGGTGCATATTTATTGTGGCATGTTTGGAAGGCCAGACAGCAGGAATGGACAACCCTGGCAAACCGGCGGTGCGCCCTCCTTGCGGAAATGATGCTTTTCGCTCGACAACAATCAAACTCCAAATCAACTTATCTGATTAAAGAATCCAAGGCCGCCTACTTATCTTTTCTGTTTCTCTCCATGTCCCTTGTAATTCCACATGCTATGGCTGAAGACGCTGTTAGTGTTAAGAAAATCGATCACCTGAGCGATCAGATCTTTGCTAACGAACTAGAGATTTTTCAGCACGGAATTGAGTTAAAGCTCCATGGTGAAGGAAAGAAACTTTGGCGCGATCGCCGGTGGTTTTGCTACTCGCTTGCAAACAGCTCGCTGACAAGCATTGGTGCTTTTATGACTGGCACTGGAAGGTTACGCTATGCAAATCAGCCTAAGAAGGCACCAGCGAATCTCTTTGAAAATGCCACCATTATAAGAGTAACAGCCAATGCCGTGAGTGCTAGTGGGACACTTGTAGAATTCGGCATTGATGCTTGCGAGCACTACAAGGCCCGCAAGAAACGACTAGATGCACGGTCTAAGGCAGAAAAAGTCATTCAACTTCATCGCGAAATAATGGGACTACTCGGGCAGCGCCAATTGGCAATGAACAGTCTTGCGGACACTTTCGAGCGAAAGGCCTATGAAATTGAAGAGGAGGTTATGAAGGACTTGTTAGTGGCTGGACTGGAAGATTTTGCCGCTTATTACGATGAAAGCAGAGGCAGGCAAGCAAAGAGATTTACACGATTGCTTCTGGTCGGTACTAGTAACTTGGTGTCTGGTGGCGGCTCCCTCTATTCAGGCGTAATCGTGCCACATAAATACAAGAACAACCCGGCTAAACGTGTCCGTTATGGTGGCGTGGGTGGTATCACAGACATCGCCACAGGTTCTGGAAATATTCTCACACCGGCGGTAGCAACGATGGTAGACATGGCTAACAGACGAGACAGCGACAGCGCTCTCTTTAAGGAACTTGGCGCAGCCCACGCTGATGAGCTGTACCACTTGAAAAAGCATGATCGGGAACTGCGCGCTCTGATTGAAGATCATGGAGTGACCCTAAATGATCAATTTCTGGTTCGGCAGAAAGCTGTCGATGCCATTTTCGACATTCTCGCCAAACATGAAAAAGCTAATGCGGATGAGAGGCGGGTTGCAGTGCGGAACTTCGTGCTCAGCATTCTCAATTCTGGAGTAGACGCTAGTGGTTCGTTCTCCAAGGTAGTAAATGGTGTCGGTACGACAGTTGGAGCATATCGCTATACGCGTGATGCACGGAAGCGATTGCTGGTGACCGGCAGGGCCGGAATTGCTTATGGCATCGGTAACGCCTGTGGTGCTGCAGAGGTTATTCGTGACGAGGTGACCTCTGAAATTAAGTATGCCTCAAAAAAGAAGCGGCATGCACTGTTGTCACAGCAGTTAGCGGATGAGCTGGAGCAGATCAATGCGGCTCAATCTGTCCTAAGTAAGAAGCTGTGAAAATCCGCGGCGGAAGTAGATAGAGGAAGAATGATGTTTATTTTTCAGATTGGCGGCTGGTTCCTTTTTTCTTGTGTGGTGATGTCGTTTGTCGAGCACCAGGTGCATCAGCAGTTAATGCATAAGTGCAGCTTGGCGCGCTTCAAAAAAACCTTTGAGGCACATGCTATTACTCATCATAAAACTCACTACGGTAAGGTGTTTTGTGACGAGCCGGTTGCTGTTGGCGAGGACCAGGAAATACGTCTGACCGTGCGAAAGGCGCCTCTTAAAGCCCTCCCCGTAGCGGCATTTGTGGCTTTGTTTTCTTGGCAGGGGGCTATAATTTTCATAGCCACTGTCACCTTGCACCATTGGATTTGGAACAAAATCCATTTGGAAATGCACAAACCGGAACAGCGCAACTTCAGCCGCTGGCCAGTCTATAAGTTTCTGGCACGATATCATTGGTTGCATCACAAATATCCGAACAAAAACTACAACGTGGTGTTTCCGCTTGCTGATTATGTTTTGGCAACAAGCGCTCATGCCACGGTTGCGGATCGAGAACAAATGGCTCTATTAGGACTCCTGCCGATGCCTGAAACAAGGTTGTCGTCAGCTTGTGCGCGAGAAAACAATGATGGGTGATGGATTGAATGACGCACCGGCTCTTGCAGCCGCCACGGGTGCGGTCAGAATCGATGTAGCTGTCAGTCAACAGAAGAGGAGTTCAGAATAGAGCGCTTGGCAGCCAGAATTCCCCAAGCCTTGAAAGTCATTCCTGGCACAGCTTTTCCGGCATCTTACCTTCGACAGGTCGTTCGGTTTTGCTGAACTCCTCTTTTGACACTCGCTGAACTCGTCTTCCGAAACTGACAGATACCTAGACGTATCGCAAGTTTTCGGTTCAGAAACTTGTGATACTGGATCGGGGAATGCCCGCCGGCCGTGTTAGCATGGGCGGGAAAAACTTGTGATACCAACCAATGCTTGAAAACCGCAACCTCTTGGAAGCCTCCCTGGCTCGCTACCGGAAGTACCAAAAGTGGCTGGAGCGCCAGCCAGTATCTGCCCAGACCAGACGTGCCTATCTGAGCAGAATAAACGGCTTCCTGGGCTTTCTAGGCACCTCTGGCGAGGACTTAAGAAGGCTTGTTGAGAACGAGCAGGAACGGAAGCATGTCATCCGGGAATTCAAGCGCTATCTCAAACAGCAAATAAAGGTGCTGCCAGCCACGGTCAATGCGAACCTGACGGCCATCGATCACTTCTTCCAGTTTCTAGGCACGCAAGCAACAAAGGTGGACAGGGAGGACCTGCCACAGGAGGCCCCTAGGGCCTTAAGCAAGGCCGAGCAGAAAGCCTTCTTGCGCGCGGTGTCCGCCTGCCGGCGCCCGAAGGATAGAGCAGTAGCACTGCTGTTTTTCTACACCGGCATTCGCATCAGCGAGTGCGCCGGACTCGACGTAGACGACGTTTCAGTGATTGGTCGGAAAAACCGGGTTGTGGTTCGGAGCGGCAAAGGAGATCGGTATCGGGAGATCCCGCTACATCTGGAGGCTCGGGATTCCATCAAGACCTGGTTGGATGAGCGAACCAAAAAGTTCGAGGAATCCGAGAAGTTCAAGGGGACGAAGATCAGCCCGGCGTTGTTCTTAAATCCGCAGGGCAAGAGACTTTCTACTGCAAGTCTGGATCTGATTGTGCGCAAGATCGGCAAAACTTGCGGGCTTGATCTATCGGCGCACGTACTTCGACACAGTTGCCTTACCAATCTGGTTCGCAACGGCAATGACCTGGTGCTGGTCGCTGAGATTGGGGGCCATAAGCGATTGGAAACAACCAAACGCTATACTTTACCGACCGCTGGCGACAAGCAGCGCGCCCTGGAAGGACTGATGGAATGACGAGAAAAGGACAAAAAGGGAAGACGACGAGCGCGAACATAGCGGCTTCTACCGAAGGAAAGTTACCGGCCCCTCTGGATACGACATCGGTCCTGCCTGGTTATGATGGTTTTCTTGAGTCGCTTAAGGAACAAATCAAGACAGCGCAATTGCGCGCCGCAGTTTCGGTCAACGCCCAAGCCATGGAGCTTTACTACAACATCGGCAATGCGATAGTTGATCGTCAAGAGCAAGCCGGGTGGGGAGATGCCGTCCTGAAGCGGCTAAGCAAGGATTTGGCTTCGGCCTTTCCTGAGATGAAAGGTTTTTCTGAACGAAATCTTTACCGGATGAGAACGTTCTATTTGGCTTACCGAGCCGATTCCGACATTTTTGCCACAGCTGTGGCAAAAATTCCCTGGGGACACAACATTGTCATTTTGGATAAAGTAAAAGACCCGCAAGAGCGCAACTGGTATGTTGCCAAAACCGTGGAGCACGGTTGGTCGCGCTCGATTCTGGAGATACAAATAGAAAGCAGGCTCTACAGGCGCCAGGGGCGTGCTGTCACAAATTTCTCCAAGACTTTACCCGCGCTTCAATCAGATCTGGCACAACAGGTGTTGAAAGACCCTTACAACTTTGACTTCCTATCGCTAGATGCTGAGGCTCACGAGCGAGACATCGAGAGATCTCTTGTGGATCACATTCAGAAATTCCTCATTGAACTCGGCGTTGGTTTCGCCTTTGTAGGCAGGCAATGTCACTTGGACATCGGCGACCAGGATTTTTACATCGATTTGCTTTTCTATCATTTGCGCCTGCGATGCTATGTTGTAATAGAGCTTAAGGGCGGTGATTTCAAACCTGAATATGCCGGACAGCTAAACTTCTATCTTTCAGCAGTCGATGACATATTGAGGCACCCAGACGATAAGCCAAGCATCGGACTGTTGCTGTGCAGGACCAAAAACCGGTTTGTGGCTGAATATGCGCTTCGAGACATAAACAAGCCAATCGGTGTCTCGGAATTTTTGCTAACAGAGTCGCTGCCGGACAAGTTGAAAGGTCAGCTCCCAACGATTGAAGAACTGGAAGCGGAATTTGGATCGATCGAGAAAATCGCGGGCAAGGATGATTAGTGGCTTGAATCGGTGCCCGTCGATGTTGACGGTGCTGGATTGTTCAGGCTGTACTTCTTCAGCATGTCGGACAAGCTATCCGTGGAAGATGACGGAGAGCTTAGACCATCGAGCCCGTGCTTCTTTGCAAAGAATGAGTCCGTTGACGATGATGTACTGTCTGGCGTTGTCGGTGCAGGTTTTGCATATTTCTTCATCAGCTCAGAAAGATTGGGTGAGGGCGGCGTAGACAGCCCATCAAGACCATACTTCCTCGAGAAGAAGGATGGCGGGTTCGTTGTGGATGGAGAAAGTGATGTGCTGTTTGGGTCTGCCGGCGGCGCGAATGGAGAAGTGTTGTTGCTCGGGATAGGCACAAGCGGAATGCCCGGCCGATCAGTCGTGAACGGCGAGACAATCGAGGACGTTGTCTGCACCGGAGTTTCGCCGGTCAGGCTGGCGAGTTTGTCCTGAGCGGCTTTCAAGGCCGTCTGCGCCTCAGAAAGATTCTTTTGCCTGAAGTCCCGCATGTCTCGTAGCTTGTTTTTCTCGTACTCGCTGACGTTGGGATCAGCGATCTGTATTTCAAGATTCGTTAGCTCACTGTTGCAGTGCTCGATGATCTTCTGCTGCTTGTCGATTTCCAGCCTCGTGAAATACACGTCGTCATCGTGCTGCTTTTTATCGCGCTCTTTCTGTTCCTTGTCGCGTTGCTCCTGCTCTTGTTGCCAGGTCGTCGTGTTACCGCCAGGCGTTCGATCATATGGCGGAATATAGGGCGTGGTCCCGGTATCGGTTCCAGTATTGGTGCTGGTATCCGGCGACTTGCTGCCCGAATCGGAATGTTCGTTTTGCCATTTCCAGGTGACATCGTGCCACCACTGCCTAGCCCCGATGGCCATGCAGCCGAAGACTTCCAGCGCTATAAAAGCCACAATGAGACCAATAGAGATTTGCCATCGCAGCTTTTCATCAGCAAGGGCATTCTGCTGTTGCATGGCGTTTTCCATGCCTTGCTGAGTAGATTTCTTTTGATACTCTTCCTGTGCGCGCTTCGCATTTGCTTCTTGCTCTTCTCGCGCTTTCCGGTTGGCATCGCGTTTTTTTGCTGCTTGCTCTTCCTGGTACTTTTCCTCTGCCGTCTTTGTACGGTGGTAGTTAGGACCAGGACCCGCGCTGCTGCCAGTGGATGATTTTGTGCCGCCGGCGGCCTTGGCCGCTTCCGGCTGGCAATCGCAACCGGTCGTCTTATGCCCGCCACCGCTGCCAAAATGCTTGGTGAGTAGGTCTTTGGCGTTATTGATCTTCTTCAGTTCTTCTTCGGCAAACTCTTTGTGCTCTGGCGTCGGCGCGCGATCTGGATGCCAGACCATGATCAGGCGCTTGTACCGGCGCAGTATG
>DATNPX010000008.1:0-147230 GCA_036702975.1 Oculatellaceae cyanobacterium | reverse complement strand
ACTTGATCTGTTGTCGCACCAGTAGTGGTGTCTTTAGGTTTGGCCGGCGACGAGTCTGTCGAACTTGCGTTCGGAGCTGGCTTTTTGCTATCAGTCGTCGTAGCGTCGGCAGCCAAGGTCTCGGACTCCAATGGTTGGTGGGAAGAACTGGTAAGCGGTTGTCAACATTACATAACATACGCAATTGTTTGTCCAATTAAATCCTCTGGCAGTGGGGGTTTCAGGTGCTTTTCAAATCACAGAATGATGAAAGATTGGCAAAAGGTATTTTTCAGAAGCTAGCAAAGATAAGGGTTTTGAGATTTAGCGAATCGACAACATTTCACATTCTTTCTTCGACCTTTCACAACTTTGCTTAAAATGTGTACATTAAAAATTATGCTGGCGACACAACCGGCGGCAAAAGTAAACCGATATCGGTTTACTTCTAAGACCTGATGAAAGCTTTAGAACCCCAATCTTTCATGCGTTTCACAGATCTTTCAGCAATCACGCTAACTTGAACTTTAAGAGTAAGAAAGGCAAAGAATTCGTTTTCAAGAAGAATATTAGTACAATCCATTCGCAGAATATATTCTTCGCGTAGACAGAATAAGAATTCGGCGAGTAAAAAACGCAAACATTCGCGCGCTTGGACGAAAGAAGGAGCGACAAAGCACACAAATCCAGTTAGACAAGAGAGAAAAAGCATGCTTTAGTCTTACCCGTCGAAATTTTTGCGTTATCAACAGATGCTCAAAACGTTCATGATTCTCACAGTTGTCATGGCAACACTATCGCTAAGTCCTACCGCCAAAGCAGGTGAGTGGGTAAAGCAGCCGCAGCCAACAATAACTCAAACCCAAAAATCCAATGTGAAGAGCGATGCCAGCCTTCAAAGTGAGACTAGACAGAGGAGCAGACCGAAAGCATCCGCATCATCAGCGGACTTGAAACGCTTCTTGGATTATGTGCGGGAGAATTTTGCATCTTGGGACAAAAATCACGATGGATGTATTGATGGTCGAGAGATCCGCATCGCATCGATGGATGATAGATACCATGGAGACACAGCCGCCGCATTGACTGTTTTAAAAATCCTGGCTGACACCTCTTTCGAAAAAAACAAAGAGCTGTTTCTGCTCAAAATAGCCGATCTTGATGCAATACAAGACAAAGGGAGCTGTGGAGTTATCTTCGAATTTGACTACGGCAACGAGTTCCAAAGACTATCGAAAAAATTGAAAATGCAGCGGCGTGTATTGTTCACCGATAACCGTGCACATCTATCTTCTCTGCGGATTGGCCCAGGAGGAGATGGTTGCTTTGCTGCAGCGGCAGCGGCAGGCTCTTTAGCAGAAGTGGCGCCGAGTGTAATCAGCAACATGCTCAAGCAAGAGAAAGACCAATACACCGTCTCCTTTCCGGACCATGGCGACATACAGCTGCCTCCCCTAACTGATGCAGAAGTTCTAGAATACGCCGACAATGCCGACGGATACTGGTTCTATCTGTTGCTCAAAGGATACAACGAATACAGAAGCACCATAAAAAGTGCAGACAACAACAACAACAACAACAACAACAACAACAACAACAACAACAACAACAACGCAAGAGAGAAATCAAAAGAAGTATCTATATTAACCGCGAAAACGCCTTCCAGAAAGAATAGACAAATCAGTTCGAAGGCCGGAAAAAAAAGCGAATCTGTACCCAGTTCGGCACCGCCAGAAACGAGCGAATGTTATAACGCGCTTGCGGTACTCTCAGGTACAACACCAAAATCTCTCAGACTGAGTTCCAGTTCCGCGAAAAGTGAAGACAGACAAAGCACCAGGGAACTCCTTCAGTCAGTCTTGGAAAACAAGTCAGAAAGTCACACCATGACCATTGCACTCAAGCAAGAGCAGGCTTACGTAATCACCGAATATGATACCGCCAAAGATACTCTCACTATTCGAAATCTGAGCGGATCATCAGCAAACGAAAAATGGGCAGATGGTAGTATCGGTCCAAAGATGAGCAATGGTTACTTTAGTTGCACATTCAGCGAATTCACAAAGAACTTTCAAACTGTTTGGTATGCCAACATCCAGTCCGCCTCCCAATAGCTGATACCAATTGGTAACAGCTACTGGCTTGGTAAATAACTATTGGGTTTGGCAATAACAATCTGCTTAGCGATACAAATAAGTCATCTGCCAAGTAATATACTGAGTAGCTGGTCAACGCTTTAAGATAGCCACCACCCTTCATGAAAGGTCGCCGCATATGACAGATCAAAAAAAAGTCCTAGGAATAAGTCTAGTTACGGCGCTGTCAATTGCAACGGGATCTCCACTTCTTGCAGCAGACAAGAAGACGGCTGCAGAGATAGGAGCAGAATATGCGGCAAACGTACCCAAAGTAATGGACGGGAAAAAATATCCCGGGCTGCACCATACAACAGCAATTCCTACAAATTTCCCACTGCCTAAATATCCGAACCACGTCATCTCAACAAACTTCGTCAATTCTGTGAAAGGAACGCCGGTCGCATCGCTGGGTATCGTCACAACCGATCCACCAAAGACTGTATTTTCCTGGTATCAAAATCAGTGCCAGGGCTCCGGCTGGTCAGCCTCTCTGCCCCCCCAGAATGCTCTTACGGCAAAAGAAAAATCTGGCGATCTGTATCGAATGAGCGCATTCAAAAATTCCCAGCAGCTGACTATTAGTTGCAGCAAGTTAAAGTCCGGACATACTGCTGTTGGAATTACATGGGTCCTTGAGTCAAAAAAATAAAAGAGAAAATCACCTTCGATGGGCTCGATCTGGTGGCAAATCCAGGACCCATCGCATCCTGCAGGCAAGAAAAAGTCAATCGAGCGAAAAATGCTCCATGAGATCATAAATTTTGGCAAGCAGGAGCTTCCCTAGCGACAAATAGTCCTACGGACAGGAGCAGCCGAGTGTATCGACTTCGGCATCGGTCGTGTGGTGCACCGTCAGCTCACCCAAACATCCCCCCTGATAGCCGGTGCCCGGTTTCCAGGATCGCTCAATGGTTAAAGTTGATATCCAAGGGATGTCGGTGGGAACTCCTTCACAAGTCCAAGTCTCGGTATTTGTGTTTGGAATAGGAGACGGACCGTCTGTTGCCATACCCTGAGACTGACCCTCTGGTCCCTGAGATTTATCGCATCCCGATGGCAATTGCGCCATATTGTCAGGCATAGCAACAATAGTGGTGCCATTCACAGGATAGACATAGAACGACTGATCGCTATCATCAGAAGAGATAGGGCACGCAGCAAGCGCGGTTTGCAACTGAGTCATGGTGCAGTTCGGAACCATCTCCTTACAACGTTGCAGAATATAGTTCATGAAATCACCCGTCATGTTCGGCGGCGAATTTCCACAAATTGCAAACAAAAGGGTTTGCGGCACATATTCATTTCCAACAGAACAATCACCACTGCCACTGGCGCAGATCGGGATAAAAGGATAGGGAACGCCATCGCCACTAAACGCATCGTTGCCAGCACTGAATTCATAAGTCGAGGAATCAACAGGAATTGCATCAATATGCCACTGAATTGTGTTTTGCTTAAGTACGATTCGAACATATCCGTTTGGAAACTGGAGAGGAAAAACCTGGCGCGGATTGGTTTGGACGAAGGACTTTGCTTGTTCCCCAGCACCGCCAGATTTTGATGCCTGCCCATGCACCGAAAATGCGTTCGGAACAGCCGTCGTCCAGTTCGGCGCAGGCAAAGGACTAGCAGACAAAGTGTTGGATGAAAAATTCGAACTTGATACTAAATGAGGTTTTTCATCGAACTGAAACGGCACTTGCCAAAACGTTTTTCCGGCAACGTTTAGAGGTAGATATCCGCGCAAAAAGTTCATTCCGCTAGACCCAGCCGGTTTCACAGAGCGAGTGCACGGAGTCTGGTAAGCCTGATTCAAGTTGTATCCGATGGGTAGGTTGTTCATGATTTGCAAGTTGCTCTCATCGTTGCGGTCCATCAACGAAGTTTGCCAGCCGGCTCCAGAAATTACCGCTACCTGGGCCTTTGTATCGATCATTCGCACAGAGTTTGCATCCGCAAAGCGAGTAAAGAAATTAGTCAAATTGGCTGCGTTGCAGAGTTTTGCAGAGAGAGCATCACTTATCTCTTGCGCGCCTTCCAAGGCAGACTGCACGCTACTTGTGGTATCACCAGCATATTGACCGGCGCCATCTGAATTGATTGCTACAAAAAGCGCCTTGCCCCACACTCGATTGATATTGCGCAGGTTTACCACTCCATTGCCGTTCTGTGTCACGTCATTAAAGAACTGCTGCTCAGGGGCAGATGAGATCTGCACACTGACATTGTCCAAAACTTGCCGACCCAGATTGAGCGCACCAGCATCGATTGCGTTTCTTGTCTCATTTTGAGCGCCCATGAACATGACAAAGGCAACGAATCCTAGACCTAAAACAACTAAAGCGAAAGCAAGAGCCGCTCCGAATGCTATCGAACCGCGTCTTCGCCCATGCCGATGAATCTGCCTCGGTCGGCGCATTGGCGCCAACTGTTGTACACGGTCCAGGCGGTGTATTCGTCTCAACCAGCTCATAGAAAGCCTCCTAGTCGATCACGTGGAGAATTAGTAACGCTCCTAGTTAGGAGTAAAGTTGACGATTGGCTCGGAAGCCAAAGCTTGAAAAGTCATGTCTGAATAACCAGGAAAAGGCATTGGCAAATGAACTTTCATAGTCGTTTGAGCAGTGACGTATCCTTTCGTCGAATCATAATTGAAACCACTGAGCTGAAGCGAATCAGCGGACACGATAGTTGAGGGATGAAATGAGCTAATCGATTTTTGAGCAGCATCAAGAGCCTTCACCTGACTGTCCTGATTGGCTGCGGCACGAGCACAATTCTTCGCGAGCGTATCGTTAGTAGAATTGGCAACTATCAATACAATTAGATCAAGGAGACAAAATGCCAATGGTATCAATATAATAGCGGCAGCGACAGCCTCGGCAAGTCCCTGCCCACAGGACTTTCGCGAACCTTTCCGCGCAGTCTTTGAAACAGCACCACCGACACCCAAAGAGGCGGTCTTTCGATCCTCTCGATTCACTCGATTCTTTTGCTGAACGCTCGCAACGTTCTCTTTTCTCTTTCGCAGTTCTTTCTCTGTCACAGTTCTTACTGCCCGGCGTTATCCGGGTTCTCCATTTGTTTTTCGGAAGTTATCTGAAAGGTCATCGGACCGTTCAGCCCCGGCACATTCACACATGGAAGTGGGATCGGTAGGCAAGGCAAACACGTACATGTAGTTTGCACGGACACGAATTTATCAACGACTTGATCCGAACCTTGCTCACCATCGCGATAAGAGACGTGAGTCTGCGGGTAGCCGCTCACTTTGGCAAAATGCCCAAGACGACTAAGCCATTGATCAGGGATAGCTTTCTGCACTGTACCACTAGCACTGGTGGCATCAGCTGCTGAAACAAGAGCCGCTTCGTGCACCTGATTGTTATTCAAAACAACGCACATACAATAAGCAACACCTAGACTTAACATGTCGACGAGCGGCAGAAAGAAAAAAACCAAAAGCACACCTAGTGCCGGTCCAAATTCCGCCATGCCCGTACCGCCAGTCATTCGGCGCAGGCCGGTTCTCTTCATTTTTCTGAAGTTCTTTGCCACAAACTTCCCATCCAATTCGAGCTTCCCCAATGATTCTTGCTAGTTTACGCAGAGGGTTTGCATTTTAGGGGAGATTTGAAAATAAGAAGTTACTTTTACAATTCAGAAGGAAAAAACTTGCCACCAACCTTTTCTAAATTGGTGGTCAGTCTTTTTAAATTAGGACTAAGCCATCTCGGGGGAGTATGATGTGAATGGCTTCGGAGCAAAACGGTGAGTTCCAAAGATCAATCGAACGATAAAAAGCAATCGGAAAGCAATGAGAGCGGCGCGGAGGATGTAGATCGCCTCACGCTCAAGCAGCTGGCCAGCACTATGCTCGAACCAGAGACCCTCGAGCAACTCCGGCGCGCCGAGCAGCTTACGGGCATCCAGCCACCACCGAATCAAAGCAACTTACCGCTACCGCAGGTGGATCCATCCCAATTCAATACTAATCCGCAGAGGCTACCTGGCGGAGGTTTTCCAGTTCCGCGCCAACACTCTGTTTTGGAAGGTGCTTTAAGCGGACCGAATCCTATAATTGCGGACCCGAACGCAAACAGTAAACCAACGGCGGATCAAAGAGCACAGACCGAGCCTCCCCCACCAGCTCCAGCTTCACACAATCCATCCTCTCCTCAACACAATCCATCCCCGGCGGTCAGTTCGCCAGCGTCAAGTGCTCCGGGCTCGGCACAGATACAGAACCAGAATTCTGCTCCAGGACCCTCGCCCACTCAACCTGTTCAACCGGCCCAACCCACGCAGCCCGAAAGAACTTACAACTCTGGCGCGGCAATGCCGAATAGTTCAGGACGGCCAAGAAAAGGCATAACGCGAACCGCAATCGACATGATAGTTTCGTTTGGCAATTCGCTCACCGGCAAACAATCGATGGGTGACTCGGAATATACAAAGGTAAAACCCACCTTGCCGACTGAATCCGAGCCTGACTCAACCGTTTACGGTCAACATCAAAGTTCCCAGTCTAGTAGTAGTGATGTGCATGACCAGAACGTCCCTCGCGAACTACACGAACGAGTACCAAAAACTCTTCTCGATGTATCCGTCCTCGACCAGATAACACTTACCAGCAATGCGAAGAAAGCATTGCAGGCAGCAGAGGACGCAAAAGCTCGGGCGCTTGAGCCGGTAAAGCAGTTTGTACCAATTGAAGCCGACAGGCGTACATCGAAGTGTCCATTCAAATGGGAAGAAGAGGACAGCAAAGACAAATTTCGCCACTGTGACCGTTGCCAAAAGCAGGTCTACAACTTCGCTGACATGGAGCGTCCGCAGGCAGAATCCCTCATTTTCACTCGTGAAAATATTACTGAGCCAACCCTGTACCAGCGCCCAGATGGTAAATTCATGACGTCGGATTGTCCGTTGGCGACCCAGGCGCTTTCGAAAACCATTTATGTAATTGTCGCGGCTCTGGTTGCTCTTGGTTGCTTGATCATGCTCGTTACGCTCTCCATCAATTCATCCAAGCCCGTAACTTCAGGCACTAGTGAAAGTTCGGAGGCGACTGGCAGTGCGAATCAATCGTCCCCGCCAACAGCACACAAGCGACACAATCGCACCGCCAACTCAAGTACAGACAGTTCAGGCAGCCCGAACAGCTCCGCCGGTTCCAACTCAAACGGCTCAACGAGCACGTCTCCGAATACTTCGACCCAACAAAGTCCAGGCACATCAGGAGCGAGCAACGGGGGTTATGGTCCATCTAACGATTCGGGCCAGAGCACTTGGCAGTGGGAGTACGATAAGAGCCAGCAGAATTCAACGCCATCGGCCCCAGTTCAATCGACTACCCCTGCAGCCAAGTCCAGATCCACTGCTGACGACAATATGACTGATGCCCAAAAAGCTGAACTAGAACGCCTGCGCCAAAATTTGCGGCTCCAGGGTACGCCGGCGGAAGGTCTTGACCGGTGACAAAGGTAAACCGATATCGGTTTATTTTTAGGTTCTGACACTGTTCAACCGATATCGGTTTAGCCCAATGATCTGACAAAAGTAAACCGATTAGTTTACCTTTCCGACTCTGACAGATTGAATAGGGCCCTCAGACCACCTATTCGATGCGGAAAAAGGTGCGCCCGACTTTGATTACATCGCTTGGAGCCAGCTGTCTGGGTGCCGAAATCAGCTGGTCATTAACAGTTGTTCCGTTGCTGCTCATAAGGTCTTCAATCCACCAGCCCTGGTTCCAAAAAACGCGTGCGTGGCTGGCGGAAGCATACCCATCCTCATGTAATACGATGTTGTTGTCTGGGGCCCGACCCATTGTCCAATTCGGCCCGCCAACAGTGTGTCTCTCGCCCGTCGATAAGTTCACGAGAACTGGAAGGCGGGGGGCGTTAGGTTGATTGCTGCTCATAATCTTTCTTGGGCGGAGTCCTGGGTCAAAAGTATTTTACAGCGCGATTTCAGACTTTCCGATACCAAGCGATAACCAGGGGAAAAAGTTGCTCACATTTTTGGTTGAAAAAGACTTAGCAACGGAAGAAGCGATGAATGATAACCTTGACATGCACCGTGCTCTTTTCAATTTCATTCCGCATCCCAACCAAAGAGCGCGGGTTAACCATCGCTAATATCGGCATGGTGAGCTTGGCTGCGACTAAAACCGCAACCACTAAGCGAAAGGAAGATCGGAGTGCAGCCTGCAACGATTGCCCGCAAAGAACAACTCGATACAGACACAACGGTATCGAGTCATTCTAAAGAAGAAACTAAGTGCGCTCGCGCAACGGTTTCTCGATATTTTGCACTTGCCATAATCGCAGCGGCCGCGTGCCTAATACTTTTGGAGCTGACGAGTCGCTACTATGTTTTCGTCGCAAAACCTGCGAACAGCAACAACCAGCAATACGACTCAAAGTTCAGAGTAGCCAATACACTCGTGCCAACCGAAGATAACATCATCTTCTGTGGTGACTCGCTCTGCAAAGAGGGGGTCTATCCAGAACTCATTACCGCAAAGTTACGAAAGATCGACAAGAAGGCCCATGCCACCAATCTCGCTATCACCGGTGGCACGCAAAAAGATGCGGTCCACTATCTCGATTATTTGGCACGTAGAGGTGTTCGCCCGAAGCTAGTGGTGTTCGACTATGAAGTCTCAAATACTTGTTTGCCGACAGAGGCAAACAATATCGAATGGGGTCAGTCCCATAGTTACTTATTTAGAGCACAACTGGACCGTCCTCAAAATTTGAAGGAATGGCTCCAGATCTTTCCGAGCGATGTCTCTTATTTGATGCGACAAAGAGCAAACATCAAACGTTCATTCGATGAATTTTTCCAGCTTCTGAAACAGCCAAGCCAGTTTGAAACCAAATCGTTCTTCGCTCTCAATGACGCACCAGAGCTCGAAGTAAGTCGGTCCGGTATGGCGCCAAATAATAAACTAGACGGAACTCTGAACTGGGAAGAAGAGTCAAACAAAATCGGTTTCTTTAAACCTTACTGTCCGCAGTCTCCTAACTTCAAATTCAATCCTGATGCGTATTCCATCATTATCAAATACTGTCAGTACCATAAAATACCGCTGCTGCTAGTCTGGCTTCCCCATCAATCTCGAGTTTATGACGCTTACTATTACAAGACGCCATATGATGCGAAATGGCAGCAAGAGCAGTTTGAAGCGTTAGGCAAAAAAGCAAATATCTCGACTGAGTTTCTCAATATACTTCCTGACGATCCCATCTATTTCCACGACTACAGACACCTCAACACCTATGGATGCATCAAGACGTCGGAAATTTTGGCTGATGTTCTAGCCAAACCGAAATACATAAAATTGCTAGAGGGCGCGAAACCATGAACTTCGCAAAGCCGGCCTTTCTGGTGTTTTTGACGCTTGTCGTACTCGTGGCACTCGCCATGCGCTCTTCTAGGCGCAGGAAACTATTGTTGCTGGCAGCAAGCTACTTCTTTTACGGCACGTGGAACATTCCATTCATCGGTCTGATTCTATTTAGCACCAGCATCGATTATTGGCTCAGCAAAGCGATTTCCACCTCGCAAGAAGTTATTCGCAAGCGCCAGTTGCTGCGCCTTGGAATTGTGGTCAACCTGACAATTCTAGCTATCTTCAAATACTGCAATTTCTTTGTTGATAGCATCAACGCATCCCTGCATGCGTTGCATTTGCATGGAACGATTCTTCAACACCTCAATCTACTGCTTCCGCTGGGAATATCCTTTTATACATTCGAAGCAATCAGTTATCTCACCGACGTATACAGAGGCGAACCGCCCGCGCGCAGTTTCGCAGATTACAACTTTTACATTATGTACTTTCCCCATCTGATCTCCGGCCCCATTGTGCGCTACAGGGAGCTGGCGGATCAAATGAGGGACGGTATTTCTTTCTCGCTCAAAAGCGTCAGGAAGGGCTGCGAATTAATAATTCTCGGACTCGTATACAAACTTCTGATCGCAGACACCGTATCTGGTATCGCCGATCCCGTTTTTCAAAATCCATATGCGGCAAATATCACATCGACATATTTAGCTTGGGCAGCGTTCACAGCACAAATCTATTTCGACTTTATGGGCTACACACACATAGCTCGTGGCGTATCGCTTTTGTTCAACATCGAATTGCCGTTGAACTTCAATCACCCATACAACGCGGCGAACATATCTGATTTCTGGCAACGCTGGCATATATCACTGTCAAGATGGATCCGCGACTATTTATACATTCCGCTCGGAGGCTCTCGCGGCAGCTCGCTTCGAACATCATTCAACCTGCTGGCGACAATGACCATCGCCGGAGCGTGGCATGGAGCCGGATGGGCTTTCATCATTTGGGGAGCCTATCACGGTTTGTTGTTGCTCTCTTACCATCTGCTCGAACCGGCAAGGAAACATTGGCGAAACATCGCATCATCCAACGGATTCGCGAGCAACATTTACGCTTGGTCTAGCACCATCATAACCTTTATTTGTGCAGCATACGGATGGATCTGGTTCAGAAGCGCCGATTCTCGTGCGGCGCTGACAATGACTAGTAAGCTGTTTCGCATTAACGGGCTTGCCGCCGAGCAGTCTCACGCAATTTTGCAAAACGGCGATTATGGAGCAGTTGCAACTTTCTGCTTACTTTTAGCGGTGTCGACTGGCGGGCCACTGGCAGTTCGGCTCTATGACTCAACTTTCCCGAGACTTCCGCATTGGGTCAAAGTACAAGCTGCAACGGCCGCATTCGTGTTGTGTTATATCTGCGCTGGCGCAGAAAGCAAACCTTTCATCTATTTCCAATTTTGAAGCAGACGGGCTAAGTAGCGCCGCGCACCGATTCGGTGGCTCGGCACGCAGCATCACCAACACCAGAATTGGACGGAACGAACGAAGCGAAGCCGACGAGACAGCGCGAGACCAAGCGAAACAAGCCTGAGCCGAGCGCAGCCGAACGCAATAAGCCGGCGCACTAAGCCGACGCAACGAGCGATTTCAGTTTTGAGAGCCACTCGTCCGCGGTGACTACATCAGCTTGATTTGGAAACACTTTCTCCGTAAGCACGCGATGAACTTCCTCATCTTTATCGTAACAGCAGTCAGATAGAACCGTGATTTTGTAGTCCATGTCAGCGGCAACACGTAAAGTCGAAAGAACTACGCCACTAGTTGAGATACCAGTAAGAACGAGATGATCAACACCTTGACCACGCAGTACGGCTTCAAGATCACTGCCGGAAAATGCGCCCACGCGTCGCTTCGTCACAACTATGTCGCCTTCTTTAGGCGCAACAGAGCTGTGAATCTCGACAGCAGGATCACCTTCTACTAAAGGCATACCACCGGACTTCAGCATGCCAAATATCTTGTTGCGCGGACTCACTTCCGGAAAATCCCTGCGGAATTTTACGACGACATAAATGACAGGAACCCCAGATTGGCGTGCAGCATCAGTCAGTTTCGTAAAGCGTTCAGAAAATTTTTCATCGGTGATATACCGACTGACTATTAACTCCTGAAGATCCATCAGTAACAAAGCGGACTTAGACATGAATGTACTCCTTGTATTCCAGAATATTCCAAACTCTTTCAAACGGATTGTGATGCTTCAATAAATCGCTATGCGCTGAGAGCTTCCAACTCAGCCTCCGATTCAACAAGAGCTTCAGCCACCGTTGGCGGTGAGGCTTCAGCTCGAATGGATGTAACGCTGCGATAGAATCCGGCCGCCAATATCAATGTCGCCACACCGAGCATACTGAGTGCCGAGCCAACGTTGACTACATTTGCAATTCCACCCACAATCATAGCGCCGAAGGGACTTAAACCAATAAAGGCCATCACCACGAAACTCATGACTCTCCCACGTTTATCAGGCTCAACTATGGTCTGAACTATGGTGTTACTTCCAGCTAGAGCAATCATTGCGCCAAATCCCGCCAGAAACGTGGCGGCCATAGCCAATGGAAAAACCGTTGCGGCGCCGAGAGCGAACAGCCCGATTCCACTTAAAGCACATCCGCCTATAATCCAGCGACCCAAGTTGTCGATACTCTTTCGGGTCGTCAACAAAAGTGCACCAATCATCGAACCAGCACCACCAGCTCCGGTGAGCAGGCCAAGAGTCATCGCGTCACCATGATATATAGTCTTCGCAACTGGTGGCATCAATACCGCAAATGGCATCGTAATAAGTCCCATGAGTGAAACGAACACGATCAAATTGCGAATAGGAATGCAGTTTATAGTATATTCAAACCCTTCTTTCAGCTGGGTCCAAGAACT
The DNA here is from genome assembly GCA_036702975.1 of Oculatellaceae cyanobacterium. Lineage (GTDB taxonomy): Bacteria > Cyanobacteriota > Vampirovibrionia > Obscuribacterales > Obscuribacteraceae > DATNPX01. Next base: position 134,811 of record DATNPX010000008.1, on the reverse strand, counting down.
CTTCTTCGACATATCGTTCATGCGCTGGCTCGAGCGAACCAAGAACAAAGCAGCAATCACAGCAATGTAACTGAGCGCATTGACTAGAAAGCACATCTGTTCGCCAGCTTTGGCCACAAAGATTCCAGCAACAAATGGACCGATGAGGCGAGTTCCGGTATTGATAGATGAATTGATACCAATAGCAGTGGCTAGCTGTTGGGGTTCATCTAACATGTCTACAAGAAAACTTTGTCTAGCCGGCAAGTCGAAAGAAGTAATTACTCCAAGAAGCGCGCTCAACAATATAAGCTCCCACATCTGCGGGCGCCCACTGCACACCACAATAGTTAGCAAGAAAGCCTGAATCATCGCTAACGTCTGGGTAATCACAATCATACGATGTCGATTAACGCGATCGACAATGATGCCAGCAAAGGGAGTAACTAAAAGAGATGGCGCCTGACTACCAAAGGCCAATAGCCCGAGCATGAAAGAAGAACCAGTGAGCCGAAAAACCAGCCAACTGAGGGCCATTTGCTGCATCCAAGTCCCAACAAGCGAGACTATTTGACCGCCAAAGTACAACTGAAGATTTCTATTTTTCAGAGCATTCATAAATGCTCCTCCTTTTTTTCTGCCTGAGTCAAGGAGCCCAGGTCAGAAGGCGTTTTTGAATTGAAATGACTGTGCGAATTCAGGACAGCGTTCTGCGAGCGGTTAGGATTCTATACTATAATGAATTCATTCATTTTGCAAGCCTAAGAACCGCACGCGAAATTACAGAAAGTAATGTATATTTGGAATGGTAGAGCAAAAAGGCGAATTCGTTGTCTAAGATTAAAATGAATCAGTTCAGCATAAAGCTCCAAAATCGGACTCATCTCGAACTGAACTATAAAAAGTCAACCGATATCGGTTGATAATTCTTTTGACCACCGACTGCGCCTGTCACTTGAATACCACCAAACGCTCTAATGATTGGAGAAAGATGGCGAGAACCCTAGACGAAGCAAAGCGCGGAGCGATATTGACGGCCGCAAAAACCATCTTAATGAAGGATGGCTATACATCGGCGAAAATGTCCGACATTGCAACTGAAGCCAAAGTCGCTCCTGGAACTTTGTACCTCTACTTCGAAAACAAGGAAGCTCTGGCCAGTGCCATAGGGCAAGAGTTCTTCTCAAGAATGGTCAGCCAATTTTGCGCCCTTATGCGGAAGATTGATGGGCCTGAAGGAATTGTAGCGCTCGTAGACTGGGCGCTGCAAATTGCAAACGACGACCGCGACACACTCGCCATGGTTAAAGAGCACAAGAAAGACAGCAAGGACCGAAGCGAGGGTCGCAAACGGTTTGTTGGACCGTTGGCGGAGGAGCTAAATACGCTAATTTCAAATGGCGTCATTCGTCCTTACGGAGACCCCGAAATGTTGGCTGAAATGATCTTGGCGATGCTTCGAAGGCTACTCATGGCACATGCAATATTTCTCGATCCGAGTGTTGATCAACTTCGTATTATGGCGATTGAGGTTTTGCAACACGCTCTGTTTGATGATGTGACACTCGCAGCCCATAAGCTAGTCGAAAATCAAAAACATCGTTGAAAGTTGTAGAGAAGCAGATAGCTCTATAGGCGACAACTCGACGATTCAGATCGTTTTATTTTTTTCTGCGGTCACAGTGCCGCCATGCAACATCGTTGCAACAAATTTTGGGTTTGATAGTGGCAGTTCATAGACCAGCGCTGACTTTGTTACTGCTAACTAACTAACTAACTAACTAACTAACTAACTAACTAACCAGCCAACTAGCTAACTAGCAGGGTTTTTAATGCCACGTAAATCAAGTAACCAGTTTGGAGACCGACGGAGTTGGGTACTGCCATAGAAGCACCAGATAGTCTGCAAACTTTTAGAGGTTGATGTATGACCACAAATGAGAAGAATTTAGAAGGTTTAAAACCACAGAAATCTGGCGATCATCAAGTTGCAGGAACTCCGATTACTAACACTGAAGACAATGCCCACCAGCAACGACAAGAAAAAATAACAGCCTCCAAGGCTTTTCGGTTTACCAGCGGCGACTCCGCCCCATTCACAATTGATATGGGCAACGGCGAAAAGGTGCAAGATAAGCGCCCGATCCGGCAAGAGGCTTCGGCCAACGGGCAAACTGCTGCCACTCTTAGCGATCGACTGCCAGCCGGACCAGACGAAGCTTCGCTTGCAAATGCAAGCCCTCTCAAGTTCATGGACACCGATCGCAGCAAACTCGACTATGATCACATTCCGAAGCCAGACCTGAAAGATGCTCAGGGTCATATTGTGCAAAAAAATTACGCCGACGGACGCCACACGGACATTCACTATGACAAGAATGGCCAACCTGATGAAATAAGAACACCGGACGGTCAAACTTATAAAAAACATATCGGCAAAGATGGAAAGCCAGATGGCACCTGGAATGTGACGGTACCGAAAGACCAATCGCCTGACGGCAAAGAACATCACTACAACGCCAAAATCGATATCAAGGTAGATGGTGATGGTAGTGTCTCGTGGACAACTAAAGCTGGTGAGCACAGCAAGATCGATAAGGATGGCAAATGGCATAAGGATGTGACCAAGGAAGACACTGACGCTCTACACACAGATTTGTCGAAGCGAGACAATCTTGAATCGGCGAAAAAATTGTGTGAACAGGTCAACAAAGATGGCGCTGCCGCTGACGTTTATAAGCGACTTTTGAAAGAGCATCCAGAAGATAAAGACAAGGTCCATCTCGTCACTAAATTCGATGAAAATGGCAAGATAAAGGTCGAACTCGCTCCGGGCCCAGACCCGATGGACAGCATCCTCAAACAAGCACGTACAGCAACCGAAGCAAAAGAATTCAGCACAGCTTTGGGAACTCGTGACCTTGGCATTTCAGCCCAAGCGAAATTGGACGAGATTAACAAAAACGGCGATGGCAGAGGAGTATACGACAAGCTAAGCGACGCCGATAAAAAGATGGTCCATCTGGAAACCATAGACGGCAAAGAAGTAATGAAGCTTGGGCAGAGTCCGACTCCGGAACAAGAAAAGGCCACTAAGGAAGCGAACGAACTATCGCAAGCTCTGTATCGCATCGATGAAGGCTCTTCAGCGAGACAAATGCTCAAGAGGATTAACGAAGAGGGTAATGCAGAAGCTGTCTACAACAAACTTAGCGATGCAGACAAGAAAATGGTTCATCTGGAAGAGCACAACGGGGTAAAGACACTGAGCATAGGGGCGGAAGCATCTCCTGAATACAAAGAAGCTAAACTAGAAAATCAAACACGAACCACCCCTGATGTGTCAGATGCGAATGCGGAAGCGAAGAACATAAATGCAATGATGGACAAAGTAAACGGCGGCACGCTTCCGGTTTCTGAAGTAATAAAAGAGATGCAGAGATTCGCCCGTACACATGCATCGCAGTTTGAAGCAATGTGCAAAGAACTCCAGCATTTAAACGGAGCACATTTTCACGTCGAAAAAGATAAGAGTGGCAAAATCACAGTTACGCACGGTGGCGGATTTGGAATCGGCGGCACGACTCTGTATGATGGCATACCAGGTCCGACCGGCAACGGACCTTGAGACTCGCCCGGATAATTTAGTGAACTATACCGGTTGATTCAGCGAACAAAAGCTTTACATTCGTATGATATCTTGAATGGTATCAGGTCGTATTTTGCCTCGGCCCTGAAAGCATCAAGTGGAAATCGCTTCATTGAAAAACAGAGTTTCCCTTAAACGGGCAATAACCGCCGCAGTGTTTTTCGCATTGCTTGGGTCCTTGCCGGCGCCTGCGGATCAACTGCAGTGGCGCAGCGAATGCAAAATAGAAGTGCGCGGCGACTACAGATACATTGATTCGAACGGAATTCCGAATCATTCTGTAGGCACTTTTCCAAATCACGGAAATCCCAATTCCATCTCGCCACAAAATTATCACCGCCGTGTACCTCTCCATCCAACACCAGCCATGGGTGACACACGTGGAACCGACTTTGGTGTAGCGGTCAACGGAGTAATGTTTGATCCTGGAACCGCAGAACTTTGGAACAATGATCCACGCTGGCACTATGAAGCGCTCTCGGGAGAGATGGCACATCATGGCAGCCTCGGCATGGACCACAACTTGGCGCACGTTCAACCATCGGGGGCTTATCACTACCACGGACTGCCGATGGGACTTCTAAATTCTTTAAACTACAGATCAAAAATGGTGCTTTTAGGATGGGCCGCTGATGGCTATCCAATTTATGGTCCATATTGTTATGCCATCGCAGGCGATGCCAGAAGCGAATTGAAAGAGTTGAAGTCAAGTTACAGATTGAAGTCCGGCTCTCGTCCTGGCGGCAGCAACGGACCCGGCGGTCAATATGACGGATCGTTTGCGCAAGACTATGAATATGTCCCTCATCTTGGAGACCTGGACGAATACAATGGTCGCGTCGGCATAACACCGGAATTTCCGGAAGGAACGTTTTATTACGTCGTCACGTCCAATTGGCCTTTCATCCCACGAAAATTCAAAGGCGAGCCAGACCCGTCGTTTCGCAAACTTCCACCTGGAGGCGGTCGATTCGGTAGACCAGGTGGGGGTCCAGGCAGAGGGCCTGGGAGTGCCTTCAGCGGACCTCGTGGTGGCTTAAGTGGTACCGATGGTAGCTTTAGCGGACCGCGCGGCGGCTTTGGTGGACCACGCGATGGCTTTAACGGAACACGCGATGACTCTGACGGACCTCCCCGTGACGTTGGAAGACCCGCTGATGGTCCAGACGGCACCTATGGCGGGCCGCCTGGACGCAGGCAAAATCCACCGGATCAACTTCCGGATGGAGGACCTTCCGAATAACGTGCTTCAGTTGTAGGTCCGCCTGAGAGAACGATGAATGACGGGCATTCCGAATTAAACGGACATCAACTGACAAACGATTTCGAGCAGCAAATTAAGTGGTGCTCGTTGTACCAATTTCAAGTTTAGTTATCAAACCGCTCACCAACCAGCTCTTCGCTCTTCTTCCAGAGAGCCTTTGCGCGCTGCGGATCAACAGCGTATGGACGCACTCCAGACCGAATACCTTCACCTTCCGCGAGTTCAGCGACGTGGCAGTCTTCGCAATAGCGTCCACCAATGATGTCGCCCGGTGCAAGTGCGGCCCAAACCGTGGTTGCAGCCCCTTGCGGAACCGTCTTCCACGCGAATTCCGGCGTACCAGCCGGACGACTAGCATTGATAGCTTCTATCATCTGTTCGATGGTGCCAGGTTTCAGATGACGGCCAAGCTCAGTTTGAATTCCACCCGGATGTACGGCGGTCGCCCTTATGCCTTTGCTTTTATGCCGCCGATCAAATTCAACAGCGAAAAGAATATTTGCCGTTTTCGAGCGTCCATAGGCACCAAATTCGGTGTATTCAGTTTTTTCGAAATTAGGATCATCAAGATCAACATCTGAGAATCTATGTCCGCCGGAAGAAAGATTCACAAGACGAGAACCCGGTTTAAATAAGGGCACAATGCGATTGACGAAAACAAAATGTCCCAAATGATTCGTCCCAAACTGCATCTCAAAGCCGTCTTTAGTTGAATCTTTCGGACACGCCATGATGCCGGCGTTCGCGATGACAATATCGAACTGTTTACCGATTTTCAAAAGCTCGTCAGCGCATTTACGAACACTAGCGAGTGATGCCAGATCTAACTCAACCAATTCAAAGCCACCGCTCTTGGTGACATTGTCCGCTACAATCTTGGTCGCAATGCGTGCCTTTTCCAAATCGCGAACAGCGCCCACCACATAAGCGCCATGCGCCACTAATGCCCGTGCTGTCTCCACACCGATACCGGCGGAGACACCGGTTATTAATACGCGCTTGCCGGAAAGATCTGCACCATCCAATACGTCTTCGGTTGTTGATGTTGCGCCAAAGGTTTTTGTCTTAATCACAATTGCTCTCCTATTAGATTTTTGATTATATTTTTGAAAGTTAGATTTTAAATATTCAAATGCCTGATCGAAACATGTATGCGAGCACGCACGCATCTGAAGACTCACACAAGCGAGTCCGTGGCATCCACATCCGCAGCAACGGACAGCGGCGACCCACAGTAAAGATCAGCAGCAACTAGTGCTGTTTTCCGGCAGTCGTAATGTCGTCGCTACCTGTTGGCGGCAGCCAACAACTTTTGCGCATTCGCGAATCGATCTACATTCGGATCTAGACGGTCAGCTGATTGGAAGGGAATCATCCAACCTGGGTATTCGAGTGGAAGTGTGCTGACTTCATCTAAAGCAGCCATTTGTTCGGAGCTCAACTTCACGTGGACGGAATCGCAATTATCTTCTAACTGTTTGAGATTCTTAGCACCGATGATGACTGATGTAACGACCGGCTTCGCCAACAGCCATGCCAGCGCAATTCGAGCCGGGCTACAGTTATGCTCTTCCGCAATCGGACGCACTACGTCAAGAATTTTCCACGCCCTTTCTTTATCAACAAGGGGAAAATCGAACTGCGAACGGCGACTATCGGCTGGCTTCTGATTCTCACGAGTGAATTTGCCTGACAGCAAACCACCCGCGAGTGGGCTCCACACCAACAGACCGGTTTTAGAATGCTCCATAAGCGGCACCAATTCTCGCTCTAGTTCACGACCTGCGATTGAATAATAGGCTTGTAACGTGTCGAAACGGGCGAGATTTTTGAATTCAGAAACATCTAGCGCCCGCTGCAATTTCCACGCCGCCCAGTTCGAGCAACCCACGTAGCGAACCTTGCCCTGTCGCACCAAGGTGTCGAGAGCATTCAACGTCTCCTCAATTGGAGTGATGTGGTCAGTACCGTGAATCTGATACAGGTCGATGTAGTCAGTTTTCAGTCTGCGCAAGCTCGCGTCCACCGCTTCCATAATATGTTTGCGGGAAGCGCCGATATCATTGCGCCCAGGTCCAACGCGCCCGAAGCATTTGGTAGCGATGACGACATCTTTACGCGCTATACCAAGATTGAGAAAAGACTGACCAAGCATCTCTTCGCTTCCGCCTTCCGAATATACGTCTGCGGTGTCGAAAAAGTTGATACCACGACCGATGCAGGATTTTATAAGTACGTCAGCTTCATCTTGCTGCGTGCTTCCCACCATTTTGAAAAGACCAGACCCCCCGTGGAAAGTCATCGCTCCAAAACAAAGTGTCGAAACTAGTAGTCCTGTGTCTCCGAGAGTTTTGTATTGCATTTTTGAATCCTCACTTTTATTTGGTTCTGTAGAAGTTCTGCCGCTTCAGCTATTCGCTGTGCGAAAGACCGTTCCAAAAAATTTCAAACCCTCTTTTCTTATAAAACGCCGCATTCGATGCGTCTTGCCGCATGAACTGCATAGTCGTTTCGGCCTGAGCAGTTAGCATCGCCACTACGAATTCCTCATTGATGTTTGCAAAAGTTCCTTGTTCTATTGCTTGCTTCGTCAGCAAGTGCAATTCGCAAAACTGTGCATTCGCCGCTTCCCGCACTTCTTCGTCCAGCTCATCCCACACCTTGATCTTATGCAATGAAGCCAGTTGATCTGGATTTTGCACGCCCCAGTCAACGTACTGGTACCAGACGTGCTTTGTGCGATCGTGTATTGAAGCTGACTTGGAGTAACCTTCAAGCATTGCCTCAGCCAACGAACGTTTTATTTCTGCGTATAGGACATTGATCAACTCTTTCTTGCCTTTGAAATAAAGAAAAAGTGTGCCTTCCGCCACGCCGGCCTCAGCTGTTACTGAAGCAGTGGTTGCCGAAAGCCCGTTAGATGCAAAAACTTTTGCGGCTGCAGCCAGCAATGTGTTGCGCTTGTCTCCACTTCGCGGTCGAGCCATTCCGCCTCCGAATAATGACTGAGTATACACTCATTTATTTTAGAATGTCAAATTCCGGTCTTTGAATTTTTGTTAGACCGGAAATATAAACCGATATCGGTTGACCCAAATGACCCAACAAATCGAACCAGAAACTCCACTTGCTCAAAAATTTTCCGTGATGACCAAAATTTGACCAAATTGGTCTATATATTCCTATCAACTCAGCTCCCACCCCTGGCTGATTTTTCTCTGGGGAACCTTAGATGCAAGCACAATCACTAGGCCGGTTGACCGGCTCCGATTTTTTCGTGGTCGTATTTGTTTTCTCGGTATTGACATGTGTGCTTCCTGCCGCAGGTCAAGGAGTTCGCATTGAAAGGACCGAGCAGATTGTCAATCAGCGCCAGGTCGGATGGGAGCACGTTCTGACAGACCGAGACCCGAACCTTTCGCACTGGTACTGGGAGCCGATTACCAATGCATATAAGAAGGTACAATCAAGAACCTTATACGACCCAGCCCGACAAAATGCTCCTCACAGCCAGCCCTGCACTAGACGACCCATAACGAATCCCACAACGACTCAAGCGAACTATCGAAGCTACGCTGATGCGAGCGGCCAGCTGATTCGCCCCCAAATGAGCAACCCGGCCGTAAGGCCAACGGTCCTCACCTATGGACAGATTCTCAAATCTCCGCCAGCAGCCATGTGCAACCAGCAGACGCACATGAAAGTTGCAGGAAAGATTGTTCGAATGAAAAACTCAAATATTTAGCGGCAAGAACTATTCTCGTAGACGCTAGATGCAAACACTAAGTCTCAGGGATGCTGACAATGAATGCCGATCGCGGCGAGCACCATCAGCACAAAGAAGCTCCAGAGAATTGCCGCACGGAAGCGCATCGATCGTTCCTCAAATCTCTGCACTTCCTCAATCAAATAAGAGCTGACGGCCTTCTGCGCAGCTTCATCCGCAGCCAGACGCTCAGCATTCATGGCTCGCATCTTGTTCAAGGAACTGCGCGAAGATAGGTCCTCTACGTTGGCTGGGAGGTCAGGCATCATTGCCACGACACGAGCCAGCTTAATACTCACCCCTTGATTAAGACCGCCTATATCCGCACCGCTGAAATCATGATACTGATACACAGCCGACTTCAATGAAAGGAGCGTACGAATCGCCTCCCACCCCGTCAAGCCGGTATTGGTAGATGCACCAAGCATGCTTGTGCAGCTACTAACAACAATGTCGCCCTGTAGCGATTTACTGCTGATATGCAAAATGCCTAATTCTACCGATTCAGCCGACATAACCAAATGAAGCATGTCAATATACGAGTGGGGAGCATTTAAGCGACCAGACTTCACCAACTTAGGGCGCGACCGCCTCGCGGTTTGATTCTGCCTTGCCGTCGCCGCTGGCTCATGCATTTGAAAACAAGCCTCCTGTATCCCGACTCATCCATAAGGCTAATTAACCAAGCACTTATGAAAATAGTGTGAAAAGGCTAAACTAGAACCTAATGTACTGGGCATACCACGGGTGATACCGATCTTTCGGTACCGCAAAAATATTCGATGCCGGCGCTAATATTGAGTTCCGCTCAAGTTTTCAACACGTAAATAAGCGCGAATCCGTCGTAGCCTTTGCTACCTACCGTCTGGATTTCGGTGGCATTCAAGCGACTATCTGCCGCCAATTTCTCATTAAATTTTCTGATTCCTTGCACCCTCGAATCCGGATGCCCGGGTTCGATCACGCCACCATCGCGCACTACATTGTCCGCGATAATCAGAGTGCCAGGTCTGGACAGCTTCACGCACAAGGTGAGATAGTCAGCGTAGCTCTCTTTGTCTGCATCAATAAAAATGAGATCGAAGGGAGCTCGAGGATCGTTCACGAGAGTTGGCAAAGTTTCAACCGCGCGTCCAACTTTAATCTCCACTTTTTCGGCAACACCAGCGCTTGTGAAGTTGAGAGTAGCTAGAGCTGCGTGTTTCTCTTCGTATTCAAGAGTGACGAGCTTGCCATCATGAGGAAGCGCGCGCGCCAACCATATAGTGCTGTAGCCAGCAAGCGTACCAATCTCCAAAATAGTCTTTGCCTTGACCGCCTGCGCGAGCACCATCAGCATCTTCCCCTGAGCGGCGGAAACACTTATTTGAGGCAGACCAGCTTCATTACTGCGTTTCAACGCTTGTTCAAGAGGCAAATCCTCTGGGTTCAAAAGATCGGTCACGTACTGATCGACCTTCGCCCATAGCTCTTGTTGTTCGTTCATCGTGCCACCGGCTCTTTCATCACATCTTGAATCAGCGTTTCTAATTTTGCTCTTTCAATCTGCAACCGTTCAGCAGCGGCCGCACCCACACAGAGTCTTACGACAGGCTCTGTTTGCGAAGTGCGGACGTTGAACCACCAATCGTCATACTCGACAGTCAACCCGTCAGTGAAATCATGCGCACCATCATTATATTTTGACTTGAGCGCATCGATAATCGCTTTGGCTTCAGTTGTCTTAAAGTTGATCTCGCCAGTCCCAGAATGGCGTTGGAGTGGCTTGATCAGCTGAGATAACGGAGTCGGACGCTGTGACAGCAAATTCGTCATCTCTATCAAAGCTCTAACTGCATTATCAGTGTAAAACAAATCAGACCAGTAATAGTGAGCTGATAGCTCCCCAGCCATTGCAACATCCTGCTTTCGCATGTCGGCCTTGATGAATGAATGTCCGACTCTACTCTTCACTGCATTGCCACCACATCCGGTGATATGTTCTTTAACAGCGCGGCTAGACCGCAAGTCAAACATAATCTTGCCACTTGGCTTGGCCGCAAGCACTCGCTCGGCCAAAAGTGCTGTTACGAGATCCGGATCTATAAGCGCCCCCTTCTCATCGACGAAAACAACACGATCACCGTCGCCATCGAATGCAGCGCCAAAGCGAGCCTTTTCTCGAACCACGACTTCAGAGAGTTCGTCTACAGCTCCTTCGTCTATAGGGTTCGCCGAGCGTCTCGAGAAAGACGGATCTTCATCAAACCCAAGAGGCACCACCTTAACTTTAGTTCCTTCGAAAAGACTAGCTAATTCCTTGCCAACTGGGCTACCGCCAGCATCGACAACGATCGTTATGGGCTCCGCTACATTAAAGAACTTCTTCAATGCTAAAACATATTGGTCGAACCCGGTCAGATCTTGACTGATGCTTTCGCCCAGCGCAGCTCTTTCGGATTCCCCCGCGATCGCTTTTAATTCTGCTTCCACTTCGACTAGCCCATCTTCAGAACTGATCGGAACGGCATTCCGCCGACAAAGCTTGAAACCGTTGTGCTTGGCGGGGAGATGACTGGCAGTAATCGCGACTGAGCAGTCGAAATCGTTAGCGGCACCATGCCAATAAACACGAGGAGTTGAAGCGACACCCAACAAGGTGACTTTGCCACCAGCGGAAGCGATCCCTTTGGCGAGCGCCTCGCACAGCAGAGGCGACGAGACACGCACATCATGACCCAGCGCAAACTTCGCCCCAGCTATACCAAGGTGCTTATAAATGGCAACCCCCAACTTTTGAGCAAACTCCTCCGTCAGATTTTCGCCGAAAACGCCGCGGATATCATATGCACCAAAAGGCGATTTCTTTCCACTAGCACTCATCACTTTCTCCTATCTAGTCACAGCTCGTTCCGATTGCTTCTGCTTATTTCCGCTCAACCGTGCCTGTTCATGATGCCCGTTTATTTTCTGCTCGTTTTATTTCTGCTCTTTTTATTTCTGCTCGTTCTGATTTTTCAAGTTACTTTGTTTTTTGCTGTACGCAAAGCATCAACAGCGCCGCGCAACTTAGTAGTGAATTTCCACGACCGACTGCTAAGGAGCTTTGCAATCTCTCCTTCCAAACGATTACGCTCAGACTCCCAGGCTCGAACAACTGCACCTTTCTCTTCTACCGAGCGTGCGCCAACTAGGATTCCATAGAGCGCCAAACGCTTGAATCCGTTAAGTTCGTCAATCAAACTCGCTTCGTCATTTCCGCGCACTTCGAGCACATCTTCGATAGTGACATTCTCTTGCTGGAAAAGCATGCGCGTATGACCTGATACCACTTCCCATACAAGATCATCGAAATATTCTTCGGAGATGCCCCAATTTCGTAGCATCGTCTTGTATTTGTCACCAAGCTTCAGCATATCGAGCGCAAAACGTAACCCCCTTGCGTTGCGATTCGTGGTGCTCGCGGAATGTCGCCTAAAACTGCACAGAACTTCTGCCATATAGAGAAACTTGCCGTGCAGAGCCAATCTAAACCAATATTCGATATCACCAAGATGATACAAAGATGTGTCGAATCCCTCACCGATAAATTTACGAGGAAACATAACGGTGCTGGGTTCACCGATTCCATTCGCGAGCGAGGTGAGACCGTCACGTACTACGTCTTCGCCGTCCATCACGCGTTCTTCCGGAAACTCCGACTGCACCTTGATCAAATTATTGCTTGGATCGACTATCTTTCTTGCACAGGCGATCAAAGTGACTTCAGGGTGTTCTTTAAACTTTGCCACCATGTCCTGCAACATGTTCGGTTCAAACATGTCGTCTTGCGCGTATGGCTTGATAAACTCACCGCTCGCTCGGAACATACATTCATTGTAGTTGCCGAACAGTCCTTTGTTTTGTTCGTTGCGCCAGTAGATTATGCGCGCGTCTTTCTTGGCATACTCCAGAGCAATTTCGTTTGAATGATCAGTCGAACAGTCATCGCTTATCAGCAGTTCGAAATCGTCGAAGCTCTGAGCAAGCGCACTATCGATAGCGTCTTTCAAGTATGACTCGCCGTTGTAAACGGGCAGGCAAATCGAAACCGCTGGCACAACAACTCCAACTTAAAGTTTGTGTAATCAACACTGCGCACAGAGCGCAGGCTCGAATGATACACCAAACACACCTGACACACCTGAACCGCTGGCAATCATCGTTTCGAAAGAAACATACTTATCAATTCTGCGCTAGAATTAGGCTTCAAACATTTTGGCAAGGCGCCGCCCGAAGTGAATTCACGGGCTCGCTCGCATAAAGGTTCTTCATCCCTCAACTTGCAATAAAAATGCAAATACCGGCACGCACGCTTAATTTCCCTGAACACTTCTCCATCGGACGTCTTTACGTCGATGATGAATACGTGGGGGAGCGCTACATTGGTGACGCAACCGGTGGGGTCAGTCTGGAAGCAGGACAGCGTCTCACTCTTAAGTTGAGCAGCAGTGATTTCGTCGACTTACGTCCGCTGGGCAAACTCCCAAGTAACGCTATAGACACTCTGTGGCTAGCTTACGCCACTTTCAAAGATGCTGATTTAGAGCCGTTGTCGACATTGAACGGTGTTCGCGAGCTTCATCTCGAACACACACCAATAACCGGAGCTGGTCTGAAACATTTGAAAAGCTGGACAAATCTCGAACGGCTGACCATGTGGTGGTCGAAACTTGGTGACATCGGACTGGTGCACGTATCCAATTTTGAAAAACTAGAGAGTCTTAACCTCAGCGCAACCTTCATCACAGATCTGGGATTTTCACGTCTGCGCAATCTGCCGTCTCTAAAGTATCTAGACCTTTGGGTAACACGCGTCGGCAACGAAGGCATGAAATACATTTCCCAATTTGAGAATCTTCAGCAGCTAGGAATCGCAAATACAAAGGTCACCGATGACGGTGTGAGCTACCTGCCGAAATTAACGAACCTCGAAAGTCTATTCATTCAGCAAAACCATCTCACAGACGAAGCTGTGCTTGCTATCAGCAAGTTACCCAAGCTCAAAACCGTCGACCTTTCACTTACCCAAATTACCGACATGGGCTTACAGTATCTGAGTAACGTTACGGGGCTCAAGGTGTTGCGACTTAACCGCACACGAGTAGGAGACGATGGCGTCCGTCACTTGCGCAAGATGCAACACCTCGAAGAACTGGATTTGAGCGAAACGAATATTACAAATAGCAGCCTGCAATATCTTGCAGAGATAAAAACACTGCGCAGTGTGAATTTGCGCAATGAAGCTGTTACAGAAGACCTGAGCACAGTGCGGCAGCAAAGCGCGGTGTAAGAAGTGGCGCCGTCCTGACTGTCCGAAAAAAATACATTCATCACAGGAAAAAACATGCCGAAAACAGATGCGCCGAACAAGTCAGGCAAAGAGTTTCCATTCGCAAGCAAATTGCCCGAACTTGAAGATCTGATCGGATGCAAAGCTGACAATCAAAAGCCACTAGAGCAGCTACTATTCTGTCTTGACGAACGCAAGAATCTTCCTGAGGCTTGCGCTCTTTTGCATGCACTTGCAGACAGATTGAGCTGTGATGATCACGATTCAAACTTGATAATGAGAACCATGTGCCTGCCCGGCGCGGAAGCTCCGCTCAAGTTACTGTTATCACCGGCTGTCTTCTCCCCTGAGGAATGGGGCAAGACTTTTGCTGAAGGTTTGATGAAGGCGCCCGAACTATTCAACGGAAAAAAAATCGTTGAACTTGGCACTGGTTCTGGCTGGATCAGCCTGCTCCTTTTGTTGCGCACAAACGTCGCTGAGATTCTCGCTCTCGATATCAATCCAACTGCGATCCTGATAGCTAAACTGAATACATATTTGAACGGCACCACCGCTAATGGCGACATTCTTTTAAGCAAATACGGCTCACCGATCGTGGGAGCGGTTGAATTTTGTCAATCTGACTTGCTGGCAGTGCCGTTAGAACGGGGCATCAGCTTTGATCACGTGATCGGCTGTATCCCCCAAGTGCTGCATCCAGATTCGACAGCTACAGCACGCACCGGAAGAGATGCGTCAGAAGCTGACCTGTACGATTTGAGCAATTACTGTTTCGAGCAAGGAATTCTTGAAGATCGGTTCGGTTTGCCACTAATTGCAAGGGCTCTGGAAGAAGCACAACTGTGCCTCAACCACGGTGGAAAAGTAACGCTGGTGCTCGGCGGCCGTCCCGGACCGGCTGCTATCGAGTCGATGTTTGGCCGCCGAGGCTTCGACACAAAATTAGTTTGGAGTCGTCGTATTCAACAAGCAGATGACACAGATCTGGCATCGCTAGTTGCACTTGAAAAAACGCACGACATTCAGTTTCATTTTTTTATGTGCAGAGATTCACATCAGTCAATCTCTGCAGCAACGGCGGTCAAACTGCTCGAGAAAAATAAGAGCATCTTTCACGACTTGCTGGTTTACCAGGCTGAGACACGATGGGAACAGCCGACATTTGCTTTTGTCCGAGATCTGCACAGGATGAGCTTGGACAGCTTGCGCAACGAGTTGGATTTTTCTCGTATCACCGAAGAGCAAGTAAGCTTCTTGAGCCGGTTATCTTCCAACATGCTCTCGTCGAAAAAGATCCCGTATACCCACGAGCGCGGTGACATTAAGTTGCGTCGGCGATTGTCCAAGTTCCTCTCGTTCTATTGTCACTACGAAGTTTCACCTGATTCGTTATTCATAGCACCAGAGCGTAGTCAGCTTGTAGCCATGATTTTGCGAATGATGACTCAGCCGGGCGACCAGGTTCTCATCTCTCACTCGCTGCGTTCCATTTATCAACACTTATTCGAACCTACTGGGTTAAATCTGGTAACCGGCAATGATGATCTCACAGAGCTGTTGGATCTGAGTGATGTCCTGAAACCAAAGGTCATCCTGATCGCACCAGCAGAATTGTCTGCCGCCTCACCGCTCAACCTTAAGGCACTTGAAGGGCATGCGCGAAGGAACCCCCATCGTCTCTATATTGTGGATGATTCGTCAAACTTTGACATCAGCTCAGATCTAAATAGCAATATGAACTTGAGGCTCGCCGCGCAGCTCAACTTGCCACCAAATTTGATGCTCCTTTTCGGCTTGATCAAAAACACTGTTTGCCCCGACTTAGAACTCAGTTTCATACTCAATGCCCCTGCCGAATGGTCCTCGGCCTTTGACGTTGCAGCAGAGCTCTCGTATTCCAGAATTAGCTATCCAAGCCAACTTTATTACGAGTGGTTACTAGACGACCTGCTTTCCTTTCCATTCCCCCGCGATATTGAAAATCCGTCTTGCGAAATCGAAGCACTCCCCACACAAGAGTATTCGCCAGATTTTGTAAAAGCCTCATCCGACTCGGTATTTGCGGCGAAACCGATAGATCCTGAAGAAGATGGAGTAATCAGGCTCGATTACGGTGAATTTGAGGCTCCGGTTCCGGATGCGATAGTAAAAGGATTGTTCAAAGGATTTCTTGAATCGCAAAACGACGGTCTTGATGAATTGGTCAAAAGCCGTGTTTCTACATATTTGAAAGCAACAAGGCAAGTCACCCTCGCTCCAGAGAGAATTGTTTTGAGTCAAGGAGTATTTCCTCTTTTTGGCGCCTTGATTTCAACGTTGCGCAGCAGACTGAAGCGACCACCCGTAGTGGCACTGCCAAACGGCAGTTATGGGCCCATCTATCCAACAATTGCATACTATGGTGGCATCGTTCAAGACATTCCAACGGAGCCGACAAAGGGTTTTCTCTTAAACTCCGCACAGCTTCAGAGCATGAATATAAAGCCGGACCTTCTATGGCTCACCCAGCCAAATAACCCAAGCGGACTGTTCTTTGAGCCGAGAGAAGTTCAGTCGATCGCCGATTATTGTCGCAAGAACGACATCTATCTCCTCGCTGATGAGATCTTCTTGCTGCTGAGCGACCATCGTTTGGGTACAACGACGCCACCTTACTTAAGTTTTGCATCAACGCTGAAACAGCATTCTCGTAATGTCTTCATAGTCGACGGAATTTCAAAAGCCTTCGCTGCCGGTGGCATGCGCTGCGGGTTTATGGTCTGCCCTGACGCCAAGTGGGCATTGGATGTCCAGCGAGGCACGCATCTACCACCACGTTCAGGATTGCGGGCATGGGACGCATTGTATTCCGCCTTCCTCGACACATCACCGCACCAATTCGTCGACATTGCCAAGGAGAGACAGGGCCTTGAGCAATATCTCGACTTTGCCCGCAGACGGCTCTCCGTTCAGCGAGACGAGTTGGTCGCTCTGCTGAGAAAACATCAGTTGGACGACGGTCTCGACACTCCATACCGAGGTGGATTCTTTCTGCTCGCTAAATTGAACGAAGAGGCAACCGAACTAGCAAGACGAACAAAGCTGCTGGTGAATCCTCCCGAGTGGGGACGAACACCGGGTTGGAGCCGGCTCTGCTACAGTCTTGAACCTGAACGATTCAGGGAGGCAATTTCTAGGCTGCGGACATTTTTTGAATCAACGAACTAAAGATCTCAACGAAGGCCACCACTGATGTACATAAGAAGAGACATCGAACCGAGAGTCATCTGGTTTTTCTCATGGAAGCCGCTGTTGCTTTATTTGATTATCAGCACCGTTGCCTACACTCTATATATCCACGGCAAAGTGGCGGCACTAGCGATTCCATTTTTGCCGGTGGCCACGATCGGTACCGCCGTTGCATTCTATGTGGGATTCAAAAACAATGCTTCTTATGAACGACTCTGGGAAGCGCGAAAGATATGGGCGGAACTCGAGCATATTAGCCGCTTTTTTGCCATGATTGTAGCTAAAGAGCACAGTATCGACAGTAAGAAACAATCATTGATCTACCGCCAGCTAGCATGGCTGAACTGCGTGAGAATCCAACTGCGCCAGAGAGCAACATTTCATGATGTCTCAATGGAAGAACTTTCGCACGTCAAGATCGCCGTCGAAAGAAGAAAAGAAGCTGATGCCACAGAAGAAATGCGTGCGATGCTAGTGCAGTTCGTCGACGACGATGAAATGAATCTTGTGCTCGCAAAAAGGAACGTTGCTACGCAGCTTTTGTTTCAACAGGCAGTTGCTCTGGATAGCTTAAAAGATGTACTCAAAGCAGAGGACTATGCAAAGATTCTCGACACCATAAATAGCTGTTCTCAGCAACAAGCAGCCGCCGAGCGCATAAACAGCTTTCCATTTCCTCGCCAGTATGCGTACATGAGCACACTCTTCGTTAATATCTTCATAGTTCTTCTGCCATTTTCCTTGATAGGCGAACTGTTCAAGAATGATCCAAAACTTGCATGGCTGACGATTCCGTTCAGCATGCTAATCTCCTGGGTCTTTTATACGATGGAGAAGGTCGGCGATACCAGCGAGAATCCGTTCGAAAACGGCATTAACGATGTTCCGATGGCAGCCATTTGCCGTGAAGTAGAAATAGACCTGAGAACCATGCTAAACGAAAAAGAGATACCATCGCCACTCGAAGCAGTAGACAGTATCTTACTTTAAGTATTTCGACAAAATTCAATACTGGCGCTCGGCCTTAACCATGAATGTTCAAGAAGTGGCCGCTACAACCACTAATAAACCTGAGTCCAACAAGACAGCTGAATATTCCAGTCAGCACACTAGTCATAACTGTCAACGGTTTGATGAACGAAGCGCACATATAGCCAGAACAGCTGACAACAGCGACGACCGAATTGGATGCGATCAAACCTAAAACAAAAAACGCCAATATCATTATGCTCGTAGCATGAGATGTTCCGCCACTTACCGCGGCAATCAACATTATCTGTGTAGCGGTTTCAGCGCCAATTCCATGAATGAGTCCTATGACAAACGCAACCAGCTCATCCTGGTGCCGTTGCTCCTCGTCATTGATTCTGCCTGCAAACACGGTGCGTAACCATTTCCACAGCAGCATCCATCGGCTCTGCGGTGCAAATTGGCGTCCATCACGGGCGCAATGAAAAGCCGAATAGAAGATCCAGCCGCCAAGCACGAAAAGAGTCACTCCGACGGCACGATCCATTAGAGGCTCGAATGAATTTTGGAGAACCGGTATAGTGGTCGCGAAGAAGATGGCGGTCATACCGAGACAAAATACCATGAGCGCATGTCCAAGAGCGTAGAAAGTCGGGAGACGAAGAACGCTTTTTGGAATCCCAATAGAGATGGCATCCCTATCGACAGCGGTATTACAAGTGGTGCCTACAAGGTCTGTTATGGCAGCAATATGATCCCAATCGATGCCGTGGCGAAAACCGAGCATCAATGCGTTTAAAAGAACTAAAGGGAAAGCCAGATCCATCTAAACGTCTTACTATACGCCTTAACATAGGTGCGGTCGCGCAGAGCATTATGTGAGGAACTGGGGCTCAAAATCAATAGCCGATAAGACCCTAATCCCAACAAAGTTCGAATTGCGGACCAACTCCCTCTATTGTAATATTTTCAACAATGGCAGAGTTGCGCATAGCGCAGTCAGCAAAGGTTTCAGCCTACCCACACGCGCGAGGACGTTTGATGCAGACTAACCAGAGCGACAATTCTGGATTGCGCGCCCTGATATGGACGGCTTTACTGGCACTCGCATTGCTCATAGGGTATGCGGAACTTTTCCTGACGATATCGCTCTGGGCCGCAATCGACCCAGTAATCCTGCACGCATACAATCCGCAAAAGAATCAAGAGTCATTCACCGTTTACTTCGTGCTCAGGTCGGTTTACGCGCTGATTATGCCTGGAGCGTTTGGTTGTCTCAATGCGATGGTAATTGCCACCAAAGCAGGAAAGTTCAGCAAGGTGTTTGCTCAATGCTTCGCCATTCAATCGCTGTTGTGGTTATTTTTAGGTGTGAAAGAATTCATTGCCGTAAGGCAAAGCTTTGCTTTTACCTGGCAAGCAATCGCCAGGCGCCTTCCGGGCTTCATGATGGTAATGGCGGGATTGCTGCAAATCAGATTCTGCCTCCAAATAGCCCAAGCTCACGCCATACACTATAAAACAATCGATCAGCTTGAAAGCGCAGAAAAACAGGTTCTCGAACAGGCAATTCATGAGATGAAAACGACTGAGAGCCAGGACGAATGCCTGAAACTCGCCAGCCGGTGCTTGCGCATATTAGCTATTAAAGAGACTCATCAAGCCGCCGACGACATGCACGCATTGACCAAAGAATTGGCGAGACAAAACCGCCGCGAAGACGCTCAGATCATTTCAAATCGCTATGTTCAACTCGTAGAGAAGAATTTGTTACCACCATAAGTACACAATCAAATTCTGGGAAGGCTAGCCACAAATAGATTCTTAAGAGAATCGCTTTGACTCTTGCCAGTAAATTTTCCGAGTACGTCGCTAGCCGCCTTTTGAGCGATTTCGACATACCGCTCGTTGGTTTGAGAAAAAGAAGCTAGAGCTTGCTGCAACTTTTCGCACCAAGCGTAAGATTCTGCAAGAAATCCATTTTCACCGTCGGCAATGGCGTTGGCATAGGTATAAATAGGAGTGGCAACCGTAATAGTACCTACCGCAGCGGCCTCGAAATACTTCAATTCACTTTTGCAATTTGAGAAAATATTCTGCTGCAGGGGAACAATATTCACATCGACCCTGCCAACCGAAGCCTGGAGGTTGACGAAATCGGTGAACGGCATAAAGTCAATACGGTCTGAGAAATTAGCAATCGGTCCGCGAATTTGGAGATGCCCTCCTATTTGCAGACGCAGCCGTTTATCAGTGCGCAATAGCTCGGCAAGCGCAGTTGATGCAATCTCAAAATCTTTGTTGTGAGTCTGGGTGCCACTAAAATAACCCAAAGTTATAGTTCCGTCGCGAAGCCAGCCGGACTCACTCTTTTTTTCAAATATGTCGCGAGATATCGACAACTGCTCGTCGTTCATAAAATTAGGAATTACGTGTGCTGGCTTATCGAAGTATTCTGTGATGTTTTCGGCAAGAAACTGATTGGTGGTTATAGCTCTGTCGCACAGTTTCATAGCGGCACGAATTCGACTTATGAACGCGAACCAATAGTCCCAAGTCTGGTCTGTCCTGGGAAGATCCAGCGAGTGAACAATTAAGTGTGTATAGTCCGGGTCGAAGATAAGATCGTCTACATCATAAAAAACCGTTTTGCCGAGTCCGCGAGCCCGGGTTACCAGCTGATTTAACTCCCCCGTATAACGCGCGCGGGAGATAACCAGTGCATCCAGGTCTTCCAAAATCTTGTCTAGCTCGCTCCACTCATCGCTGGAAAAATAAGAGGCTGAAATATCCTCACAATGAGTATTGAGCGCTTGCACCATGTTATACACGCGATAACGAAAAGTATTCTTCGCCGGTGCTTCGTACAGATATGCGATCTTTATGCGACGCGAAAGCAAGGTGGACAGGCGGCTCTGCAAAGGGTGCTTCCAAGGCACTGAAAAAGAGACATTCTCCATATCAAACAGAAACACGTTTAATAGCACTCCTCAAGTTTGAAAGAACCTCAGGAATTCGTGCAGACGACAAAGCACCAGATATGGTGACCAGGCACACCGATTCACCATTAGCTTTATTCGGAGAAGCTTCACATTCATCTTTAGAGCCTAATCCAGCACTAAGTTCAACAATCCTTGCAGCACCAAGGCTTGCGCATAGAGCACGAACATTATTTGCGCCTGCAACAAAGAACAACTCGTTACGATAGACCGGTAGCTCGCTAACGTCATCAATAAAATCGCAAAAACAAAATTCTACAGCCACAGGCAGCTCAACATCGAAAGCACGTATTAACGGCAGCCACTTTGATTCGTCTATCCGACTCTTGCGCGTGACTACTCTCAAGGGCAAATTTGATTCATGCGCATAGCGCACGAAAACTGCTGCAAGGAAATCCGTGCAAGGGACGGCACCAGTTGGAGATGCTACCGTATCGCACAAAGAATCGAGGAGAAGATTAACACGCGCCGGTCCAGTCGGAACCTCAAAAACACGTACCGGGCTAAGTTCTAATCGCTCACGCTCAGTTTTCAAATCCGGCTCAGTGTTCAAAGCCGCTCGAAAGCTCTCCTTGTCGGGAAAGCGCAGTTGGCTTTGTCCGAAGGTAACGTAGTGCTCCAGTTCGGAGCACTCCCCGGAAAAATCCCGATACTGCATGCGATACCACTCTGGGTCGAAAGATGGATGGGGTCGACGACCTTCTCGCCAACCACTTCTCAAAAAATGAACCAAAGGATTGATGCAAACCGCGGCCACGTCAGGGTTCTGCTTCAGATAATAGGCGCTATCAAACCAACGGTGAGGGTTGAGTCCGGCAGCAGCGCCTTCCGCCAGAAAGTGTCCAATCAAACCTTCTTGGGGAAGTGCAGCCAGAGAGTCTGGTAGCTGCGAAGAGTACCAGGCGAAATCGAACAGCCCACAGGAAGCAATAAGTTCAATCTCCGGGCTCGAGGCGCAGTCACTCGGCGGACCGGAACTTGCAACACCGCAACTGGACGGACCAGCTTGAGAAGCTTCAGCCCCTTTCTTAAATTTGATTGGGAAAAGAGACGAAAAACCTTTCATCAGCGAATCTTAGCCAGCCGCTCAACTTAGACAGAAGCTAAAAGTGTTTGCACTCACAGCCTCAGGAAATCCGCACTGATTATGGCTCGCCAGAGCGGCAAACCACACGCTCCCGGTTGGAAAATTAACAAAACAGGTTCGCTTGTGCCGTCGAATGTGAATTGAAAGTAATCGATATGGTTGTCAGAAATGTCCAAAATACAGTATGGTTCCTTATCGACCGGGATTTTCATGCAGCATCAATCATGACCAAGACAACGTCCAGCAATCAATCTGCACAATCGCAATCCTCCGATGCCTCTATACCATCCGGAGCACCGATCAATGGACTAGCTGGCACCTTGCAAGCGGAAAATCTTGCGCGTGGCGAGAGCACCGAGTGTGTTGTTGTCGATTCTGGAGCCATTTTTAAGGGTACCCAGGAATTTGTTGTTACGCGCACAGCTATCAATCTAGAAAAAGCCGGGACGCTAACCAAGGAACGCATCGCCTGCTTAGAGAAGGTTTTTCGCCCATCCCGCTTGTTTGGTCGAACAGTTCTCGACCTGGCACCACAACCAGGATTTTTCACATTCCTTGCTTTGCAGAATGGAGCGAAATCAGTAAAAATCGTCGATAAAAACCAGAACTTTCTGGAGATGCTCAAATCCGCTTCGAAGCATGTCGGGTTCGACAATCTCCAAGTGGAGTGCAAAAATCCACGTGACCTGAAGCAATCACTCGACATCGTCCTCGCCTTGAATGCTGACAGTTACATACACGAGTTTGGCGATAACGCGAAACCTAACGATTATGAAGCAGCACTTGAGTCACTATCGAAGCTAACGAACTATGTGTTGATTGTCGAGTCACCTTCTTTCGGAACAAGCGACACAGATGGAAATTCAGACCTTCATCAGTTTGAGCTGTACTTAAGCCGATATTTCAAACGAGTCGAATTCGCAGGCGAAGCAGATGCACGAGCCTTCTACTTAGCGTTCAATACCGAGCACGACGTCGATTTGAGATGCCCGCTTCCAGATTATGAGTGCTCGAAAGACCTAAAGCTTCTATCGTGTCGTCAGTTAACAGAATCCGCCGGATTGCAGTTCTGGAGCCGCGTGTACGCTGGTTCCGATGCCATCTACAAACAGGCGACCAGGGAGCTTATCGAGCGAGAGAAACACATGCTCGAAAAACTCGACTCAGACTATTTTCCGCGCATTAAAGGCTACAAGGAAATCGGCACATCTTCCGTCTTGACTCTCGAAAAAATTGACGGCAGCACATTGCCTTCGTATAAGGAAGAACTGACGAGAACAAAGTCCAGATTTCTAGAGTTTGCAAAAGACTGCTTCAACATTCTCTTGACCTTACAAAATGCTGGAATCCAGCATCGCGACATCCAGCCAAATAACTTTATGCTGCGCAATGGCAAACCAGTGCTGATAGATTTTGGATGGGCAGTAACAGACAAAATGCCGATGCTTTTACCGGCCGGTCTTTTGACTCTAGCGCCTGATGGGCAAGCATGTGACGCCTACGCAATCGGGCTAATGCTCTGCGATTTTGCCAATGAAAAATTTCCCGAACTCTTATCCTTTTTCGAGTTGATGACCGAAGCAGATCCTTCGGTGCGCATTACAGATGCGAACGACTTGCTCCTGCTGTTCAACCTAGTAACTGCTGATCCCGGTGACATTCCCAACAACAACAACAACAACAACAACAATAATCAAACTCCGCTAATAAGGAAACTGATGGCGAGCCTGAAAATCAGCCGAACAAGACTGGTTGGCGCACAAGACGCTTTGGCAAGTTTAGAAAATCGAACAATGATTGAAAAGGATCATCGCCTGGCAATTCTCGAAATGGAATACGAAAAGGTAGTGACAGAGATCAACAAGGTTATCTCCGAATTGAAGCGCGTAATTGGAGAGAAAGACGAGTTGTTGGAACTTCTGGATGAGCGACAAAAATTGATCGAAGGCATTACTCAAAGCCAGGCTTGGCGTCTGGCCAACCAACTACAGAAGTCCAAGAAGTCGCTCGGAAGCATGTTCGGAAAATCATCGTGAGTTCTGCAAGAAAATGGTCAGTCCGATTTTTTGGAACGGTACTGGCGCTCATGCAGTGGCTTCTAGTTTTCGGCGAACCAATTTCAGCCGGACCATCAGTCAATACTAAACCCACGCGCATCGACCTGGACGCTGGGTTGCACGAACCATTCAAGCACGAACTGCAAACTAAGCATTTCTCCTTATATTCGGTTTCAAAATCCGATGCAGCAAAAATCTATTCCGAGTATCTGGAGGACTTTCTCAGCTGGCTAAACCTTCATCTCGTCTCAATCCCACCCGGATGGCATCTAACAATCTACCTATATCCTGATGCAAAAACTTTAAATGGAGAGGGCTGTACCAGAGGACCTCACCGAAAAATGGAAGGTCGCTTCGTGCAAATCAGGAATGCTGTCTATAGTTATGACGAATGCGGAATCGGCACCCTCACGCATGAGCTGATGCACAAAGTTCTGCACGAAAACTTCAGAGAATTGGAACCATGGGCCAAGGAAGGCATACCCACGCTCTTTGAGTGTGTTTATGGATACAAATCTTCTTCCGGTGAGCCCGTCATTTTTCTCGGGTTTCAAAATCCTTGGAGGTTGAAAGAGTTGGGCGTCCGTTTGTCGCATCTGACGCTTGCCCAAATCTCCAGTCCGCGCGCGGCAGAAGATCCTTATGAAGAGTCTGACAAACGGCTGCTCTCAACCTTTCTGGTGAGCCAGAGCAAATTAAAAGAATATTTCAGACTTGCCAACGCTGGTGAGCACCAGGGCTACAACACCCTGCTTGAGGCAACGTTTCGCAAGCCGATGACTGAACTGGAGCCTGACTTCAAGACATTTATCAACTCTATAGTCCAAAATCGAGCGAAGTTGCAGGAGCTTCCACCGGCGCAATATTTCAAAGATCAGTCGCAGTTTGACGCCTTTTGCAAAGAACACAGCAGCGCTTTGCAAAGCCTGCCGAACGCCGGCGTTGCCAAGCGATCTTCAATTTGAAGAGCTTTTTGTCCTGTCAGACAACAAAAGTAAACCGATATCGGTTTACTTTTGTCACCGCATGCCGAACAGCCCCGACTGTTGCCAAGAAGCCCATCTCCAGTGCGCTCTAGCCATTGTCAGACGCGGCACAATCAAAACCGATGTGGACAAACAATTCTATTTGTCAGAAAAATCTGTCAGATCCCGATGACTAGACGGTTTCTACAAACGAGCAGAAACATCTGACATCTGCATGGCACTGCTAATGGTGCATACGGACACTGTCAGAGAAAATCACGGTATCTTTTTTCTACCTGACGTGCTGCAGCCACTTAAATGAACGCTTAACAGTAGATTGTTTTAGTGGATTTAGCGGCGAAGAAAGCTATGCTTATAGCATGAAGAAACGATTTCGCCTTGCAGTTAGTTTGTTGCTGACTTCGCTGCTCAGCCCGGTCGCCATTGCTCAAGCGGAGCAAGGCAATTTGGAGTTGCGAGGCCCTGTTCCTACACAAGGAACAACCGCCGTCCCGGAAAATCAAAAACCAGTCGCCGGCTTTATAGCTCCGGGCGCGGACGCAATGATGACCCAGGACATGTTGCTGGTCAATCCAACTCCTGGCTCTAACGCAGCTCCGAGACCCCTGCAAGCATTCATCGGTCAGTATCTCAAGATGGATGTAGAACGCACAGATATCTCTTTCGATGGACTCTCCGGAATCAAAGTGTTGGTCGTAAATGAGACAAATCGCCCGCTTATTATCGACGGCACGTTGGCAGAGGCTGTGGTTGGAGGAAAGACATTCAAAGCCATTCCCGTTGAGACGTTGGAACAAGCAGCGCTACCAACCAAAATGTCTACGCTCGACACCCTGATGAAGAAGATTTTGCCTGCCACTGTGACGGTAGGAGCGGTTCCAACGCTGAAAGATTTCAAAGAGATGAAGAAACCGGTTCTAGACCGATATGGTCCGGACGAGGTTCGACGTCGGGTTGAACTGTCCAGATTTGGACGCAGAATATTGTGGCCGCATCAACAGACCGAAGGTGTCTTTTACTTCGAAGCAGATTCAGAGCTTACTGGTGCCAAAGTCACGGCACCAGCGTCAACGCTCTTCGACAACAAAGACTCTGTAATTCTCGGTTCCACGCCTTAGTGGCGCAGCGGAGCATGTCATCATAAACGCTGATGACGAGTGCGCTGTCTCGGCGTAGAGGCCTCAAAATCTCACGTGCTTACGCTACTGCAGACGCCAAAAGTTCAAACATCAGACACTTAGGGCAAGCGCGCTTTGCTGAACCAGTGGCGTGCGCTTGTTGGTTTAGGTTGCTCGAATTCACCGGGCTTGTAACCCGAAGTCAAAGTCGCCGCAGAAATAATTCCCATATCGTGCAGGAGTTGTGCCTGCGCGACGTTAGCAGCAACGATCGCTTGCGCCTGACTCGTAAGCGAGGATACATAATCTCTCTGCGCTTGAATGACCTCAAAGTCGGTGCCGACTCCATTGTCGAGCCTAGATTTCGCATAGGTCAACTGCTCTCTGGTTGACTTCGTTTGTGCTGCAGCGGTGTCTATCTCCTGACGCGATTGCACCAGACTCAAGTAGTCGCCTCGAATTTGCTGCATGACCAAACTCAACTCCTGATTGCATTGCATCAACGCTTCGCGAGCGAGAATCCTGATCGCTTGAGCGGTGGCAACGGTGGAGCCGCCCATATTAGGCAGTGTCCATGTGAACGAAACACCACCCTGCGTAGACCTGAACAAGCCGGGAAAGATACCAGATGGGGCTTGCAAACTTCCGTTTGCGTTCGAGCCGGATTGAGCACCAGTACCGCCACCAAAAATAGACGGAGCAACGGCGCCAGATGATACCAATGAACCAGATTGCACTTGGGCAATCGGAGTACCGCCAGATGCGGCAGGAACGGCAGAAGGACCGGTATTAGCACCCTGAGTCGACGTTGTACCGGCGGTCGGGCTGAAGCTGTACAACTGACCCAAAGCGTTGTTACTCACACGACCAGCAAATGACGAGTCGAGGAATGATGCGATGGCGCTACTTGCAGCGCCGCCTAGTGCGGATCCATTCGCGGCTGGAGTCACTAATGAGTCGTTGATTTGGTAGAGACCGAAGAAAGAGATTGTCGGATAAAGATTGGCGTATTGCGCTTGAATCAAACGCGCAGCGCATAATCGAAAATATTCGTATTGTCTCAAGCCAGAACTAAACTTGAGCGTATCGTTGAGCAGCTGTTTCAACGGCACGCTGTCTTTAAAGAGTTCCGCCTCGGTCAGTGTCATTTCCACGGGCACGAGATTGACTGAAATAGGAAAGTTCAACGCCAAATTGAGAGCCAAACCAGCCTGGCGCATTGCGACAGCTTGTTGCAAGAACGACTGCCGGTCAGCCGACAACTGCGCATCGACTTGCATGACGGTATATCTGGTACCAGTTCCATTCTTATAGCGCGCCTGAGCATTCTTGAGCTGCTCTTCATCAGCTTCAACCGATTTTGCCCACGTCTGCATTAGGATGCGTTGCAGCAGCAAATTCGTGTATTTCTTGTAGACATCCAGAAAGACGTCACTGACAGTTCCGCGGTAAGCCTCACGCCAAGCCTTTTCTCTGTACCTTTGCGCCAGCAGA
This sequence comes from Oculatellaceae cyanobacterium, assembly GCA_036702975.1. Classification (GTDB taxonomy): domain Bacteria; phylum Cyanobacteriota; class Vampirovibrionia; order Obscuribacterales; family Obscuribacteraceae; genus DATNPX01. Next base: position 106,901 of record DATNPX010000008.1, on the reverse strand, counting down.
CCGTAGAGAACCGAGCCTCCCTGAAAGACAGGAAACGAAAATCCGGTTTGGAACGTACGCGCTAAAGATGTAGTGTGGAAGTTGGTTACGTTCGCGTAACTTATGTTAAAGGACGTCTGATACGTGGGGAGAAAACCTGCGTAGCTAGACAGCGTCTGCAGGTGCTGATAGTTCATACTCTCGCGCGAAATCTTGATCTGCATGCCCTGGTCGAGAACATAATTGATCGCATCGCGTAGAGTGATGGATTGGCTGAAGCTTGTCTCTTGGTGCAAAACATCAAACGAGCTCATCTCAATCGCGCGACTCAAATATACCGGACTAAGCTGCAAAGTCTTTGCCTTTTCATGCTCGATCTCATCAGAGCTCGAGCCTGTCAGCGTGATGGGACCACCAAGTGACTCGCTATAACTTTCAGGTTTACGTTCTTGGACATCCTGTCGCACATTGTTGAAAGCGCGATTGGCATTCTGCTCAGCCTGAACCGCAGGAGAACCCGGATTTTGTCTCATGTCGCGAACATTCTCGGCCGCTGATTCGGCGGTCGTTGGATGCGAATTCTCCGAGCGAATCCTGGGTGAAACAATATCGGTTCCTGGCTGTGCGCCTTGTGTTTGCACTGACTCTGGCTGGTCTCGATTTTGTCCACTCCCGCCTTGCGCGATCTTATTGCGGGAAGCAGATGGAGCCGACGTACCGACAATTGAAAAACTCCCGCCACCTGAATTAACCGCATCGTACTGCGTTTTAAGAATGGGACTATTGTCAAGCCGCGGCACTTGTGCTCGGAACATTGGAGCTGTAATACCACGCCCACTGCTAGCACCACTAGTGCCAGAAGACAACGAAAGTGGTTCCAAGCGGACGCCGCCCTTATCCGCCGGAGTCGGCAACGTCGATGACGCTACTGACGCGGCACCCGCTCCAGCTGCTCCCGTTGCTGGCGCTGGTGCTGGTGCGGGCGCTGGTGCTGGTGCTGGTGCTGGTGCTGCTGCCGATACCGCAGGCACCGCCTGTGAAGTCTGCGCATCATAGTCGCCTCCTGGTTGCGCGAAGGCAAAATTGCATGCCATAAACTGGACCGCAATCAAAGAGATGCAGACACTTCGATAAGGCCAACTATCGAGTCTAGGCAATCTCAAGGCAAGTTTCCTTTGAAGCCGTGCAACAGGTTTTGCGTAGAGATCAACCCCGTATCATGCATGAGTTGTGCTTGCGCGATGTTTGAATTCACAATCGCCTGCGCAAGTGTCGTTAGTGAATTGATGTAATCACGTTGTGCTTGAATAACTTCAAGATTTGTCGTCACCTGATTTTCCAGACGCAGCTTCGCCAATCTCAACTCTTCGGAAGCAGCTCTAACACCGTGAGCAGCGTTATCGATTTGATCACGCGCCGCGCGCCAATTCAAATAGTCACCTCTCACTTGCTGAATGACAGTCTGCAACTCTTGGTTTGCCTGAATTCGCGACTGACGAGCAAGTGAATCTGCGCCGAAGATGTTTGCTACGCTGGTAAGACCCAGGTTGCTCAGCGTCCATGTTGCCGCTAGACCTTGTTGGTATGTACGGAACAAACCGCCGAACACACCGGCACCAGATGTGTTACTACTACCGCTAGAGGTATTGGCGTGTTCAGTAACGTTGGTTCCAGCGTAAGAGTATTGGCTGAACAGCGAAACTTGGGGATAAAGAGGTGCCGCAGCGACCTGAATATTGCGACCGGCAGCGAATTGGAAGTCTTCATACTCGCGAAGCTCCGGTCTGTTTTGCAGAGCATAACTAACAAGCGAATCTACGGAAGCATTGCTTTCGAAAAGTGGTTCTTCAACTACCGTCTCTTCAACCGGCACGAGATTCACACCCATTGGATAGTTCATGGAGAAGTTCAGAGCCAACGCGGCCTGTCGCACAGTCACTTGCGTTTGCAACAAAGCTTGCCGGTCAGACGATAATTGCGCGTCGGCTTGAGCTACTTGATACCGCGTTCCAGTTCCTTGCACTTCCAGCGCTTTATTGATGCGGAGCTGTTCTTCAGATACTTCAACAGCCTTGGCGCGGATCTGAAGCAATGCTCGGTCTAATAAAAGTGTGTAGTACTTTGTATACAGATCAAGCAACTCATCACTGATGCTGGCTTTGTATGCCTCTCCCCATCCCTTTTCACGGTAGTGCTGCCCGATGAGACCATAAACGACGCTACCGCCCTGAAAGACAGGATACGTGACTCTGGTCAAGAACACTTTCGCAAGCGAAGTGGTGTGTGTATTTACGATGTCTGTGTGCGTGAGGTTGTATGCCATCGTCAGGTTTGGCAAAAGGTTGGCGTACTGTCCGTACAACACCCAACGTTGATAGTTCATGCTCTCGCGAGAGATCTTGATTGCCAGGTTGTTATCAATTGCATACTTGAGGGCTGAGGCAAGATCGATCGATTCGTCATACTGAACTTCTAGTCGAATCGGTTTGAACGAATCACCTTTAACCGCAGAATGAAGTCGCAACTGCTCCAGAGCCAGCTTATTGTTTTGCTCGTGGGGCAAGTCGAGCCCGGTGAAGGCAAAATCCGGGTCAGCTGTCGAAGAAGTCTTAGCACCTTGAAGCGTCGCATCCTGGAGGGTAATCGGCGCATTTGTAGTTGTTGATGCAGCAGGCGTAGTTGTGCCGGTCGATTTTGTAGTTGTCGAACCGGCCGCTGGAATTGATGAAGGCGCTGGAATCGACGACGGCGCAGGTGGTGTCGATTGCCCTCCCGCAGGAGTAACATTGTTACTGGTATTTCCGGATTGCGGGCGGGGAATGCGCGGACGCAGTTTCACGCCATTGGCATCGGGTACTGGCTGATTACCCTGTACTACTTGAGTTCCTTGCGGTTGAGAATTCGCGTTCTGTGCCAAAACTGAGGTTGCCATACTCAGCGAAAATGTAGTCGAGAGTGAATAGGCGACCAGCACCCTACAACCGAAACTCAAAGGTTTTAACATTAGTATCCTTCGCAACCCCAGAAATTACCGAATAAGTCAGGCAATGATGGTTGATTTACGAGCCATTCGACTTGCAGCGCAACTCAGCAGGGGCAAGCTTGTTCGGCCGATTTTACGCGCGGCAAGATGCTACCACGTTTAGTGCACCCAGTTCTCTGTTCTGAACAAAATTTGAAGACGCTAGATGCTTTAGACAGTGGGTTCGGCGATCTCCTTAAACGAAGTGAATTCTAGCGAATGATCGTTGGTAACCAATTGAGAACCTTATCAGAGACGGTTCTCCACGGATCATTGGGTTTATAAGATCGCTCATCCGCCGACTACTTTTCACAGGGAAAATACTAATACTGCCGCCTAGAACGCCGCCAGAGCAGAGTCAATTTGCAAGAGTTGCACTTGAGGATGCAAGTGACATAGTTGCACCTAGACACACATTGACATCCATCGCAAACCATGAATCTGCGGGAACCGCTGCCTAAAACATCCGAGGAATTGCCAAACCCGGCGCATCAGCAATGGCCAGCGCTTGCCACCACATGCAACACCAAGAGCTTGTCATAAGCTGCATTCTCGTCACAACTTTCCATTCAGACTCTTAGCAACCATCCGACCCTCAGCTTTAGACTAATCTTAGCAGCAGGAAATTATTTCAGCTTAATCGTAAATCGTGTGTACGATCAGTTTTTAGACCGGTTTTTAGATCAGTTTTAGTCTTGAAGCCCTGCGATGCCTGATTCATCAGATACCATTCACCGGATACAATGACACGAGCGAAAACCAGCAAAGGGCGTGTGCACTGGCGCTCCTGAATCGTCCGTGAAGTTATCAGCAAAATCATCGCCTTTTCTTCTTGCGTTGCTTGCGTGCCTTATACCCGCACTCATTGCGCTCCTTTACATAAAAGCATACGGCGTAAACGTTCCAGTCGTCGACGATTTCGTTTTTGTCAACGGATTCAATGATTGGTACAGCGGCAAACTCTCTCCGCAATTTTTCCTGGGGCTGCACAACGGGCATTGCTTATTTTTCGGAAAAATCGTCATGCTCGCGCTAGGGTTCATCACCCATTTCAACATTGTGGCAGAGATGTATCTAAGCTGGATATTTCTCTTACTGACGCTATTTTTATTGATGCATATAGTCATCAAAACATTCGGAACGACCTTCAAATCCACGGCTCTATGTATTCCCGCATCGCTACTCATATTCGGGCTGAGACCATGGGACGTATTTATAAACGGTTCCGTTTTTCTGAATTCGATGACTATTTTTTTCGTCACAGCAAGTATCACCGCACTATTCCACACGCGACGAGAAAAGCCATCTCCAGCCTTCTTCATCGCATTATTATCCGGTATCATCGGAAGCTTTAGCGGTTCCGCAAGCGGGCTTTTGGTATGGTTCATAGGATTGGTTCAACTAGCAGGCTTCCCTCTCCGCAGGCAGCTCGAATATGCAACAGTGCGTATATGGCTCGCCTGTTGCGTCTTTGCATTTGGCGGTTATGCATGTCTTAGCTGGCTATCACACAAGGCACCATCACCAGTGCTTCCTCACGATCCGCTCGGAACTGCAATCTTGCACAAACTGGTTGCAATTCCGCCATATTTGCTCACGCTCTGTGGTTTTCCGTTCTGCACATTGCCTGCGTCAACCCAGGTCTGCGGCGCTATCGTCATTGCGATCTATCTGTGCTTCGCAGGATTCTTACTCTTCAAGCGCCCGTTCGGGCAACACGACCACGCACTACGAGCTGGTATAGCCGTTTTTCTGTACGGCGCTTTAGCAATGGGACTTGTGACAATAGCTCGCTCAGAGCGTGGTTACTTGGAAGCCATGGCTTCAAGATACGCTCAGTTTTCGAATATCATGTTGCTCGGTGCTTACTTAATTTTGTGTTTCAGTGATATCAAACCGGCGATGGTGCGTCGACTTATTTTCGTTGCCGTTCTATTGCTCGTGGGAACTGCATCATTTGCGGGTTACAGCACGGCTTTGTTCAATGGAACATACTGGCGCAATCTACAATTGAAAAATGCCTATCTTCTCCGCACCAACGAAATTCAGGTCGACGAAGATCTAAAAGCGTTGCAATCGAATCCATATTTCGTCCGGTTCCAGGCCGAGGTTTTGAAACGACACAAACTGAGCATATTCAATCGAGCCGCATCGCAAAGCGGCCTCGACAACATACCATTCACAAAACAAGAGCCAGCATATTGCCTTGATCTGCCGGCAGGCTCTGCACCGAACGAAACAACAGCCAAAACACCGAGCGAAATTTCGATTCAAAGGAACAGTCCGAAATCAATCTCTATATCCGGATGGGCTTTTGATGCAAACAGTGGTGCCCCGGCGAAACGAGTCGCACTCTTACTCGATCAAGAATCACAAGTACCCACCATTGTTCCCGCCTGCTACGGATTAAGATATCCGGGTGTAGCGGAGAGCTTCAAGAACAAACGCCTTTCGGACTGCGGCTTCTATGCATCTTTTTCGCCATCAATATTGGTCCCTGGCGAACACACAATATGTCTAGCAGTAGAATCTACAGGCGGTCAACAAATTGCAGTAAGCAAGCAAGTTTTGAGAGTCAAGATCCTGCAATGAACGAGATCCCACAACGAACAAGATCCGCAATGAACGAGATCCCGCAATAAACAAGATCCTGAAATAAACAAGATCCTGAAATAAAACAGATTATTCGAGGAACCAGTTTTTGCCATCCGAAATAAATCGATCTATTTTGTATGGTTTCGAATTGCCTAGAGTTCCAGAGGCTTGACCGGAAATCAATTCACCCGCAGCGGTACAGTATTTAATTGCACCACCATCGGTGTTATTGCAGACAAGAACTTCACGCCCTGCCGCACCACCAGCGGCCGGCAAAGTGCAAACAGCGGAACTAGAAACGAAGTACGCCGTACCAGCCACCGCCATAAAGTCACCATTCACCTTTGCAGCGGCGAAGTTAGCAGTCAGAGCACCACTTCCAAAAGCACCACTTTCAGAGACGCCGCCGCCTGCCTCACCAGCACCACCACGTCCTGTAGTCCCCCCGGCAGCACTAGCTCCGATCTTACTTCCATCAATTGAAATCTTATAACTGCGCATGTTTGAGTGCCACATGCCGGGCTTCGGAGTTTGCTCGACTACTATTCCGCCAAGCCCGTAAAAAATATACTGTTCTCCCGCCAAGCCTGTAACCACCGCAGCCGGGATAGTTTCTTCCGGCTTAGAATCGTCATCGGAGTTTTTCTTTTTCGCCTGAGCGACAGAAGTCAGGCTATCAACTAAAAGGGTTACGCTTAGTGCCACCACCAGTGATTTAGAAGAAATCACGAAGCCCTCCTAGCAGACTCTGATTTGCAGCTACGCGCGGTACATGCCTTCCCATGGATAAATAGGATCCATGCTCAATTCGGAAACCCCATCATCGAAATGCAAGCTGGTTGGACGAATCGTCATCTTGTCCAGATGTTTCGCCATATTTTCGTAGTGGACATTGGCATCCTCGCGTCTGAGATTGTGCCTATCTGCAATCAAACGCCTCATGGCTTTTTCATAAGTGCGCATCGGATAGTGACGCAGTTTGAAGTGTTGCGGATATTTCTCGCCGGGCAGCGGATTGTGGTTGAACCAACGTTCATTCGTCACATCAGCACGCCAAGCTCGTATTCGAGGAGCACATCCTGGTCGTAATCCATAATGGCGAATGCGCCTAGCCGGAGATTCGATAGACCAGTCATCTGCGCTTGTGAACCAATAATTGTAATTTTCAAATTGAACATGAGTGCATCCGGAATCGAGCACTTCTTGCACATATTCAGGGTAGGATTTTTCCCGTGTCGGACCTTCCAAAATCTCGTCCATATCTGGCCACGAGACCCAATCATATGACTGCCCAAAGTTCTCGATTATATGCCGAGAGACATGAGCATAGAGTCCGTAAAAATCGAACTCGCGAGGTAGAAAGTGCCTCTGCAAAAACTCACCGTTGTACTTATCCAGCATCGCTGCAGTTTCATCATTTGAACCATGATCCCATGCCAAAATGTGGTGCCCGTTTTCCAACAGAGCCTCCACGGCATCGCTAACGAAATCTCCGTCGTTGTAGCAAAGCAGCACGCCAAGCATCTTCAGTGGCTTACTGCCGCGGCGTCCTCCATGTGGTGTCAAATGAGGTGTCTCAAACACCGGCTTCGGCGGAATCGCATCTACCTGAGGAACGTAGCGGACAACTTCCGAAATCTTCTCAGGCTTCACCATAGCGGTCAATGAACGGGATGCGTGAAAAAGCTTCCGGTCCATACTAAACTTTCTGGCAGCCGCAAGTGCTGAATGCAAGTCAGATGTGCGGTTTGCATTCTTCATAAACTGCGCATATTCAGTCTGACCTTGAGGAATGTAATCGCGCACGATCGTAAAGTGATTCTTTTCCAAAACGTCAGACTTGGGATCTAAGTTTGAGATGAACGCAAGACCAGCTGGCGCCACATCGAGCATGGTTACTGAAAGGTCGGGACGATGCTGCTTCAAACAAGCAATCAGCTTCCAGATATCACCACTCCAAAATTGAGTGGACTGCTCGCGACTCGCCATCTCAGCATTCAATGGCAGCGGATCGCGCACCACGACGACCGAGTTGTTATTGCAATGCCGTTCGATATTCATGAAATCGCGAAGGGCGAATTCAAAAAGATGTTTGCCATCGATAAAAGCTAGATCTAATGATGCTCCCGACAGAATGTCGGTGAGAAAGGAGCCCGCGAAAAACTCGTCGCTTGTGAACTCAAATAGATAAGTGCCACCACGCGGTGCTTTTTGAATAGACAACGATGGATCAACACCAATGCAAACAGTAGTGCTCAACGCTTGCGCAATAGCCTTCCCGTCACCAACGCCTATCTCCAGGTAAGTCTTCGGCTGGAGCAGTGCATGCACATCTTTTAGAACTGCGTAGTAGTCCATGCTCGGCAAAGTCCCCGCGAATGGCGTCGACACAAGGCTAGCATTGGGATTCGGTACTGACGCTAAGGACATAGTATTTCTCAAAAAAGTATTACGAGGTTGGCTGTCTGTGATTACGCATCAATCCTGACAACCCGCAAAGTCTAGCAGAAATGGCTCTGTTGATTATTTAACAATCGTAAGTTGCCGCAAGCTTGGTCTGTCGCAAGCTTAGTCTGTTGCAAGCTTGGTCGCTGCACGCTTGGTCGCTGCAAGCTTAGTCTGCTGCTGGCTTGGTCGTCGCAAGCTTGGTCGTTGCAAGCTTAGTCTGTTGCGGGCAGCGTAAGTTGTTACCGACTTGTGAGCTTATGCATCAGCGACAAAAGCCAGCGCACAACGCGATATGGACGGCGCGACAACTCCGCATTCTGTAGGTCTAGCTGCGCTCCCAGATTTTTGTTTGCGGCTTGCCATTTTTCAATTTGATAAGAGAGCGCTAAGTTAGTCTGTTCAGCCTCATTGACGCGCTGCTTGAGTGCATCGATTTCCAGTTGTGCTTCATGGCGCACTTGCTGCTTCGCTCTTTCACTCTCGATGTTTACGCGCTCGAGAATATCTTCCTTCAGTTGCGCAACATTTACAGTCGCCGTGGAGCGCGCAACAAGATTGACGATGAACTCCTTGGATTGCCTCCAGGCTTCAATATCAGGGTCCTTGCTATCGAGAAACTTGGAACGATCGCCAGAAAAGACCCCATCAAACACACGATATTCGCAGACTGGCACGTTCATTTTTGCAAAGGAAAACTCAGTCACCAATGCCAGCTTGACCAGTAAACAGTGGTCTTCCAACCGCTTGAGAGATTCCTCGGTACAGATAGAATCTTTCGGAACAACGAAACGATTGATCACGAAACTGTGAATCGGTAGAAAGTTACCTTTAAATAGATCGAGCTTGGAACGTCCGTCATGCACAAACGGGCGCGCCGCACCGACCTCGAACTTTCCGTCCGCAACTTTTGTAACTTCAGCAACCTGCGTTCCCCCCGCGGCGACTCCTCGGCCTGAGACGATAAGCTCGTCGACCAGAATCCGGTAGCCATCAGGATAGACAACGTCATCGTAATCAAGAAAGGCGACAAATTGTCCACTACTCCGTTTAACACCTTCATTCAAAAGACGCGAGCGAGTATCGCTGATGCCTGTGCAATCCACCACTGTCAGCACCGCAAAAGCTGGCTGGCACCAAGGAATCGAGTCAATGACGGACTGAAGGCTTTGCTGTACCGACAAATCCGAAGTATCAGTCGCCACCACCACTTCCAGGTCAGGATATGTTGATGCACAAAGGGATTCGAGCGATTCTTTAAGGAGTTCTCGGTTGCAAGCTTGATGGGCGCGGATGATGACCGAGAGACGACCAGCAACATATCCATGCACAGAAACGCCAAGCGCAGGCGCCTGAACGCTGACAGGAGTGAGATTGACCGAGGAGTCGGTAGCGAGCATGACTGGTCGCAAAGGTGGGGGTTGTCAATGAACAATCATAGACCCTACCGGTACTTAGACAAAGCTAATTACGCTGCATGTGACATTACAAAGCTTTCACCCCTGCCCTAAAAATCGAAAAAATATATTTGAGGATAAAAGTAAACCGATATCGGTTTACTTTTTTGGTCATATTTAGCCGATTACGGACAGGCTTGTAAAGAGGATTTTATGTCGCCCGGCATAATCTTGAAAACCCTTAGCAAGTATTTAGCTCGGAGGAAGCCATTCAGACGCGCCGGCCGCGTATCATCATTACCTATTGACGATCCCCGGAGTGCATCGTGGTATTTAGCTCGCTCGTCTTCCTCTTTCTATTTTTGCCGATCGTGCTGCTCGTATATTCCTCACTCCGGAGCGTGGCGTGGCGCAATGCATTTCTATTGTTGGCCAGTCTGTTTTTCTATGCCTGGGGCGAGCTTTCGTTCCTCTGGGTGATGCTTCTATCTATTGTTCTCAATTACGCCTTCGCCATCACCATAGATGAAGCGAAAGAAGAAGGCGCGCGCAAGCTCAGTCTTCTCATGGCTGTTTTTGTGAATTTGGGCATTCTAGTCTTCTTCAAATATGCGGACTTCATTCTCACAGAAGTTGATCTAGTTCTTGCCAAGCTGCATATACAGCAGATTCCGATTCCGCTGATCACCCTTCCGCTGGGTATCTCCTTCTTCACTTTCCACTCATTGTCGTACGTCATAGACATCTATAGGAAGCAAGCGAAAGCACAGGGCAATCCAATCAACCTAGCGCTCTATATTTCCTTGTTCCCCCAGCTCGTGGCGGGTCCGATCATTCGTTATCACGATGTAAGCGATCAGATCACCGAGCGAAAAGTCAACGTGGAAAAATTCGCCGAAGGAACGCGCCGTTTTGTCATCGGTCTCGGCAAGAAAATGTTGATCGCCAACACCATGGCGGCGGTGGCAGACAAAGTCTTCGGAATGAATCTGCACGAACTAACTCCCAGCGTAGCTTGGCTTGGCACCATCTGTTACACGCTGCAAATCTATTTTGACTTCTCCGGTTACTCAGACATGGCGATTGGACTGGGCCTGATGTTCGGTTTCCGGTTCCTCGAAAATTTCAACTTCCCTTATATTGCTCAATCGATTCGCGAATTCTGGCAGCGTTGGCATATTTCGCTATCCAACTGGTTCCGCGATTACTTATATATTCCGCTCGGTGGAAATCGGCATGGTGAATGGCGCACACGCTTCAACTTAGTCACCGTATTTTTCTTATGTGGGCTATGGCACGGCGCCAGCTGGAATTTCATCATCTGGGGTTTGTATCACGGTGCATTCCTTGGACTCGAGCGTTCAGGATTCGGTAATTTCCTACAAAAGATCCCACGACCGCTTAAGCATGCGTACACCATCTTCGTAGTAATGATGGGGTGGGTTTTGTTCCGAGCGGAAACCTTGCGTCAAGCGATGATGTTTTACAAGGCAATGTTTGGTCTAGCACACCCAATTCCGAGCGAATACACGCTTGGAGTCTTGCTCGACAACCGAGTGCTGTTCATTTTGCTATTAGGAATTCTCGGCTCGACTCCGATTATTCGCGATTGGCTCTTCCCACCAACGCGTGATGTAAAAACGCAGGCGCCACTGCCAGAGGTGCGTCAGCCGGCCTACAGAGCAGTAATTAGAACTGCTTGGGTTGGTGCCATTCTCTCACTATCAATTACCGAGATGGCAGCCGGCACCTACAATCCATTTATCTATTTCAGGTTCTAACCAATGAGTGGTACCACAAAGAAGATAGAAGATGTAGTGACCGTAGTACTTTTCCTCGGTATGATCGTCGCTTTGTGTATCGGCTCGGTATACATGTTCACGCAACCAGCCTCGGTGATCGTCTCACAAGAGAATCGCTTACCAGCGGAGCTGCCTCAGCTCAAATCAAATATCCGTTCTTGGAAGGAAGCACCAGCTCAGTTCGAAAAATACTTTGTTGACCGTCTCGCATGCCGAACGGAACTCGTGCGCGCACGCAACATGCTACTCGTCAAGGCATTCTCGGTTTCTCCGTCTAACGGAGTGCTGATAGGCAAAAACGACTGGCTCTTCTATATGCTTGATGGCGATGCACAGACCATGAGGCACGCACGTCCGTTTTCCGAAGAGGAGCTGGCCGAGTGGACAAATGCACTCGAACAGCGCCGCCAATGGCTAGCGCACCAGGGCATCAAATACACATTTATTCTGGCACCAAGCAAATGTACTATTTATCCCGAGTATTTACCTCAGTCCTACTCGCTTCTCAACAAGGACTCAAGGTGCGACCAACTGGTGGCCTATTTGAAGGGACACAGCAAACTCGATGTGCTCGATTTGCGGCAGTATATGATCTCGCAAAAGTCGGCAGGTCAACTCTACTTCCGCACCGATACGCATTGGAACAAGCTGGGCGCGATGCTTGCGAGTACCGCCTTAGTCAAACATCTTAGAGAGCAGTTGCCCAATCTGAAAGATAGCGGTGGCACGAATGAGTGGAAGGTCGATGCAGTGAAGCCAGTAGAACATGGTGACCTTGTACGGCTGATGGGCTTAGACGGCTTTATGAACGAGGAACAGCCGGTTCTTTCTCGCCAAGGCGGAGAAGGGTGGAAGCTGAGTCACCATCCGCCGCAACCGACTAAGGATCCTAAGGATGCCTACAAACCTCTTGCCACTCAATGCAACCCATTGGATAGCACGCTACCACGAGCAGTGCTAATCGGAGACTCGTTTAGTGTTCCACTTTGTGCTTATTTGGCACCAAAGTTCAGTCGTGTCTATCTGGACCGTGACACGCATTCCCAGAGAGAAAGCCGCTTTCTCGTAGATGTGATCAAGGAAGAGAAGCCGGATGTTGTGCTTCAAGAATTGACGGAACGCAAATTGATGCTGCCAGCTCCAACGAATCCGCCGGAAGTTTGTGAACAGCTAAGTCAATCGAAAACATCGCAAGTATTTTAGTTAACAGAAAGATTTCTCGCATTTTGAGACTTACACTGTGAGCCCCAACTCCCCGACACGAAGCGCCGAGCTAGCTCGCGCTACGGTTTGAATTGGACTCTGTAGTGGTCGCTGCCAAATCCAACTATCTTCTGATGATCGTCCAAAGCCCAAGCTCGGACGCAATAAAAACCTTCTGGGAAATCGTGCAGTTTGAAGGTGTAGTGACCTTTCGTTCCACCGTTCTTTGGACGCAAGATCTTCGCATTCAATTCAGGATGGTCCGGGTTGCCTTGACTGAATTGATCGAGTGTTTGAATCACCTCGACTTCCCAGCTTTTGGCATTAGGAATGTTTGACACATCCACAAATATTTCTGCTTCCGGATCATGCTTCCAAAGCATGTAATAGCCACCGCCACCAAAACCGTTGAAACTGGTCTGAGGCATAATAGTCTCCGCTGCAATAGATCTAAATGACAATATTTTCCCGCTCCAGCCTTTGCAAAAGATGATCGGAATAAGGGGTGGTCTAGTGTAATTTAGTGTCCAAGCCGGCACACTGCGCAGCGGGAATATCAAAGTTTGAACGCACTCAGGCTCCGAGGCACCGCCTGCGGTGATACCGGGCGAAGCGGTGCCGCGAGCAGAAGCGGCGTTCGAGTCATCCGCAGCCAACGGCATTCCAGATATGTAAACATTGCCCTTATCGCCTGGAATCGCAAGACAGGGCTGCACGAGTCCATTCGGAGATGATGGCGCCGTCACAGCAGGATCACGAATCACCTCCATAGCTAAGAAGTTCAAGCCCCAAGTCGACGAGGCACCAAAATCGGCATGAACAACAAACGGTTCATTCTTCGCGTCAATGCGCAGAGCCTTTCCATCCCAACGCATCGTTTTTTCAAAGGCAGGAGGAATGGATTGTAGTCCTGGCATCGCTTGGAGCAGCGTCCACGCCTTCGTGTCATTTGCCGGATCAACAATTGGTGTCACGCGGTCGAACCGCTTGTGCTCCGCATTCCAATGCCATATTTCGATCGATTCAGGAGACTGCTCCATTAATCCCCGAATGCGTCCCATGGGGAAAGTCTTCTCTTTGTCCAAAATCGTAACAACACCAGCACTCCGTTTTGGATCGATCTTCAGATATTCCATCATGAAGTTGACCGCATTTCGACAGATGTAGGCACCCTTATAATAGTCTGGCGGTCCCACCAAAACGACATTTGATGGAACGCTGGATCTCGATGGTCCAAGCATGTCCTTCAGCCCGCTCAACACAGCATTTGCAGTAACACCGGCTATATGCCACGGAATATTGTTGTATCGGAGCAATCCGAATGCGCTTACTAAAAAAACGAGTCCGACAATAGAACGACCGCCATTGGCAACAACTTTTCTGCCGAATGATGGAATTGGAAGATTAGCAACAGCTAGGCCGAGAAGAATACAGAGAGGAACACTAAGAAGATATGCATATCGACTCGCTTCCAGCTGCGCATTCATGACATAGAAGATTTTATAGACAGGCGCTAGTGCAAGAGCAACGAAAGCGCTGCCAAACAGTATTTCACGGAGAAATCGACGCTGCGCCGCCAACAAAAGAAGCGTCAGTCCGCAGGCCGCGGAGCAGCACGTCCAAATTTTAATGAGCGCATTGCTCTTCTTGATTACATCGGCATTGACTGGAATTAGTGTCAAAAGAATTCCGTGCCAAGTTTGCGACAACCATTGTGAGGTGGACATCCCCAATCCCAGCGTATTGTCATAACCACCAAGCCAGGTGCCGAGTGCAAGTTGCCTCACCACGAAATAAGCGAGAAAGACGACCCAAAAACCAGTCAACACTTTTATCGTCTTTATTCTCGTTTTCAGCGGTTGCGAAAAGCCCGGACCAAAGCAGAATTCGTAAACAGTCAGCACTGGAGCTGTCAGTACACCAATCTCCTTAGAGCAAAGAGCCAAGACCATCGAAAAAAGACCCAGACCCAAAGACGCTTTCGAACCAGAACCACGCCAATGCGCATAGAAAAACAAACAAGACATCACAAACGCCGACGCAACAGAATCGACACGACCGATGATCCACGACACCACTTCGGGATGAACTGGATGCAAGGCAAACAGCCCCGCTGCGAAAAACGGCCACAGGTAAAGCGAAGCTTGATCAAATTTTTGAGTAGAAGATGCAGATGCGGCTGATTCCTTCATCACCGCAAGCTGCATTTGCTGCACAAAGAGAAACGTAAATGCAGCAGTAGCAAAATGGAAAGCAAGATTCGTTATATGAAAACCAAGACCATTGTCTCCCCAGATCAGATAGTCGAAATAGAGAGTTACCGACACGAGCGGACGATAGAACGCGCTTCCGAACGCATCGAGCCAGTTGGCATAGAAATTGCGCAGAACCAGTTCAGGGTTAGTCAGCGTTTTTGCCAACCAGCACAGATGTACAAAATCGTCACCACCGAACCAACTAAAGAGAACGTCTTTATATGCGAAAGTCGTTGCTACAAGCAACGCACACAGCAATGCGACGTTAATCCCAATCAGAATGTGCGGTTGAGATGCCGGGTCGGTTCTGCCAGTTGCAGAAGTTTGCACGGTCGGATCAGCAGCAGAGCCAGGCACAGAGGTGGTCATTGAACTAGGAGAATTCCCCTTAAAAGACAAAGCAACTTTCAGTCGCCGACAGCCGCAAGCACATAGCCAAGCCTAGTTCGGCATGTTTCTCGGGCTGAATGATTCTAAGGTAGTCAACCTTCCTCTTGCTATCCCGGTCATTTAATGATCGGGAGCGAACGTCGCCCGTGAAATGCGTAGATACTTCAGCTCGCCTCATCACTTGACAATCTCTTACCAGGATTTTGGGTCCGGCCCGAAAAGTAAACCGATATCGGTTTACTTTTTTTGAGCGAAGCTGATTCTCAAAGTTCTCGCGCGCCCACCCTTGACATCCATCAACAAGCGAGCCTCTTTAAAAGACCCTAACAATAAGGACTGTTCACTCTCGAGCAACACATTGCAACCACCAAATCCCGCGCTATTCACCGCTCGCGAAGCACTTTCCGATAAGTCGCCGCGCACGGATAAATTCGCTACAAGGCTTCCAAATTCCTGCGATGCCATAATTCCAAGATGTCAACTGAGGACGGCTCGAATCATTAACGCGGGAATCCTACCAGCCAAAACTGACGTGACAACATCTTCTGCCGCGCCAGAGAAAGCCAGGCTCGACGCTTTGACGGCTTTGCGCTTTTTGGCAGCCGGAATGGTGGTTGTTTCGCACGCAGCGGGCGTTTTCCATTGCCTGGACAAAAAATGGCTGATCGACTTGCCGCTCGCACAAGGCGTCTCATTCTTCTTCGTCCTATCAGGCTTCATTCTCACTTACAACTATCCAAAGCTCAGCGGCGTCAGAGAAGTTTGGCAATTCTGGCGAGCTCGTTTTGCGCGAATCTGGCCTGCGCATGTATTTACGCTCTTTCTCTGTCTGTTTGTCTTCGCCCTCAAACCTCTTACAACTTGGGGCGTACCGATCTCTTACAACATTGCCGCCCACGTGGCGATGATTCACGGATGGATTCTGCAAGATCAATTCTTTTTCACGATCAACCCGCCTTCCTGGAGCATCTCCACCGAGTTCGCTTTTTATCTGCTCTTCCCATTGCTCATTTGGAAGCAAGAAAAAACTTGGTGGACCAAATTGTTGCTCGCAGCCTGTGTGGTGCTGGGATTCATATGGTTAGGCGGACGTTTGCACTTACCAGATGTAGGAAATCCAGCCGGCCTTACTGGTCATGGACTGATGTATATCAATCCACTTGTGCGCGTGTTTGAGTTCGTGCTCGGCATGACCTGCGCCACACTATGGCAGCGAGTAAGACAAAAAAAATTCAACACGGCACTACTAACGACACTCGAAGTCGGCTTCATAGCCATCATCGGTTTCTACGTCGCAAACATTTTCCATTGGCTCGAACCACTGCGTGCAACAGACATCGGACGCATAGCCAGATGTTGGCTCCTGTACAACGGCAACTGTTTTGCATTTGCCGGATTGATTTTTGTTTGCGCATTGCAAAAAGGACTCATATCACGCGCGTTCTCCAACAAATTCTCTGTCTGGTTAGGAGAGATAAGCTATTCAACTTACCTGCTGCACATGATGATGATCGTTCTGTATGTACAGAACAAAGCCTATTTTGCAGGAATGAATTCGTCACACGTTTTCGCCGGTTATTGCCTGACATTGATTGGGGCGTCACATCTGACCTATACGTTCGTTGAGAAGCCACTGCGAAAAATGCTTGCTGGTAAGCGTAAACCGAACGTCCTCACAACAGGCGATTTGTATCGCGAAACCGGGCTCGAATCGCAAGACACGCCACAAAACGCGCCACAGAAACAGCAAAAACTATTCGCACATATCCCATTTCTTGACGGACTGAGAGCTCTCGCCATCTTCTGGGTGCTCGCATTTCATAGCGGCGGATACTTCGGCGAAATCTTCAGCAAACACGGCGGATGGGCAGGAGTGGATGCTTTCTTCGTAATCAGCGGATTTCTAATTACCGGCATTCTTCTTAAAGAACAATCGAAAACCGCAACAATCAGCCTGAAAAATTTCTACGCACGCAGAGCGCTTCGACTCATGCCGGCGTATGCATTGTTTATAGTCGTAACTTGCCTAGTCAATCCGGTGCAGTGCAACCACATGCTACCAGCGGCGGGCGTTGCGGCAATCTACATGGTTGATTACGATCTCGCACTCGGGTGGGGCTATGTTCTACGCAGTGGTATGGAGATCGCGTGGTCTCTATCGGTAGAAGAGAAGTTTTACCTAATTTGGCCAACGATAATGAAGTATGCGCGCAAAAATCTCGCCTGGATCGGGATAACGGCAATAGTGGCTTGCTTCCTCTGGCGAATTTATCTGATTCAGCAAGGGGTATTCTGGATGCGGATCAGTGCGGCGTTCGATTGCAAAATTGACGCTCTGGTGATCGGTTGTCTTGCCGCGCTCGCTTTACACAACGAGAAGTCCCGCGCTTGGTTACAGAAATACTGCAGCAACTTTCTAATACCTATCGCACTCACAGCCTTCGTAATCTACTACTTACGCGGAATGGGACATCCGATCGGTGCCAAGACTCTGGCGGACAAGATCCTCTATTGGGATGTGCGGTTGCCGATCTTCACGTTCTCTTTTGCAGCGCTCGTCATGAGCCTGTGCTTGCGACCGCAATCAATCGTGGCAAAGTTCTTCAGTTTGCCACCACTAGTTTGGCTCGGAAAGGTCTCCTACAGTCTTTACCTGTGGCACATGATTGCTTTCCTCTGGGTAATGAATAACGCCTTCGTTCCGGGCAAGTCCGCGCGCTTCGATGTGGAACTGCTTGAATACGGATTGGCAATAGCTTTCGCCGCGATCTCCTACTATTTCATCGAGCAACCATTCCTCAAGATCAAAGATCGATTTGCCGTGATGGCCGATACGCGCACCGGGAAAAGTGGCAATGAGCCAAAAGCACAACACGAGCCAATGCTCGTTGCCGCGGCTCAAGCTACCAGGCGAAAGGAAGCTTAGCGTCATGCTCACTTCCATACCACCATCGTTATTAGACGAAGCCGGCCGGCAGCGCGTCAGCTCGCCCAAGAAAAAACAGCAGACGCCAGAAGCAAGACTAGACGCACTCACATCCCTGCGTTTCATTGCAGCGGCAATGATTGTGGTATCACACACTGCTGGATACTTTTATCTCGATCCGCGCGAAGTAATTAAAAACCTGCCTTTAGCACAGGGCGTCTCGTTCTTTTTTATACTCTCCGGTTTCATCTTGACCCATGTCTATCAGGATCTCTCCGGTTTCAAATCTACGCTTCACTTCCTAGCAGCGCGTATAGCCCGCGTCTATCCAGTTTATATTGTCACCGCCATCCTTACTTATGAAATCTTGCCGGCCTCGATGATCGCAAAAGATCCCGTCGGCATGATACAGACCGCAGTAACCCAACTATGCATGGTACACGGTTGGATTCCGGAGAGATTCTTCTACTTTTCAGTGAACAGTCCTTCTTGGAGTATCTCGACGGAGTTTTTTTTCTATCTAGCTTTTCCCGTTCTCGTTTTGAACATCAGAAAGGATTGGCTAACCAAACTCTGTCTTTTAGCGCTTCTACCAATTTCCCTCATCGTAGCGTCGCATATATTGCATCTGCCAACACTAGGAGAAGCCGAGCAAGTATCGACGCACGGACTGCTCTATATAAATCCGCTCAGTCGCATTTTCGAATTTTATCTCGGAATGCTTACGTGTTTGCTGGTAAGCCGCATCAAACCCAGAGATCCGGATAGAGTGGTGACAACTTTCGTCGAGATAGCAGCGATTGCAGTGATAGCCGGTGTCATCATGAATATCGAACCCCTGATGTTCAGATGTGGCTTGACGAATGCCTTCCCAACGCTTTCGCTCTATCTCAAATACTGCGGAAACACCTTCGGATATGTCTTGCTTATCGCAGCGGTAAGCCTGGAACGCGGACTCATCGCACGACTTCTTCGAGCAGCGCCTCTGGTGTTTCTAGGCGAAGTAAGTTACTCAGTATACCTAATTCACTTTCCGTTGTTCGCTTGGTTCAACAACAACCACGCCTTGTTCGCCACAACAGCCCGTATTTTGCGTTATGGCATCTACTGGGCAGCGCTTCTTGCGCTCTCGACCTTAAGCTTCATGTTCCTCGAAAAGCCTGCTCGCAAGTTCTTAAGGCGAATCTTCACAAACTGGATCGATGGCAAAGGAGCTAGCGCATGACAGCCACCTTCGCCAAACGCTCGCAGACAACGCCACCACCTGGCGGCGAGCAACACAGCCCCGTCCCCACGACAACACCAAATGCAGTGCTCACTGCACCCAAGCTAGATCCGCTTACGTCATTGAGGTTCTTTGCAGCTCTCATGATCTTCGTTGGTCATGCCACCGCGCTGTCACCACCTAATCGTCCCAACTTTACTGATGGAACGGCTCTCTGGCAGGGGGTCAGCTTCTTTTTCGTCCTCTCTGGATTCATTCTTGCTTACGTCTATCCTCGGCTCGATACCCTTCAAGATGCCGGAAAATTTCTCCTGGCTCGCTTTGCAAGAATTTGGCCGACGCACTTTGCAGCATTTCTCTTGACTGTGTTGCTAATACCAAGCTGTTTGCAAATTCCAAACGCAGCTGGTGCCGCGCTAGCTAACTTGTGCATGCTTCAATTGTGGACATTAGATCCTCTGCTTGCCGGCTCGTTCAACAAGGTCAGTTGGACAATCTCGGTCGAACTGTTCTTCTACGTTTGCTTCCCATTCTTGATCAAGGACTTTAATCAGCCTTTCAAAACTCGCCTAGCTACACTGGCTACGCTATCGCTTTCATTCGTGCTTCTTTGCCTTCTCCCATCTCTAACAAGCACGAATGGACTCGTTTTCGAAGAGTCTATCTATGTAGGATGCAATCCACTAGCAAGACTGGCCGAATTCATACTGGGAATCGCCCTATGCCGCATTTTCGCTACACACCACTTGAAGCTTTCATTATCGGCGTGGTCAGCAACAGCCTTAGAACTGGTTACCATCGGTGGTGCCTGCATAGCAATTGCGTTACCAACAATTTGGCCGGCACAACAGACCAACGCATTTTTCTACACTCTTCGCTCGTGCATACTAGATATCGGCGGAGCACCAGCATATGGCGCACTTATCCTAACTATGGCTTGTGGACAGGGGTTCATCTCAAAACTCCTGTCAAAGAAATTCTTTGTCGGTCTCGGTGAAGTCAGCTTTTCGCTCTATATGTTCCACTGGGCGATACTCATGTATCTGGTCCAATATCAGCCGTGCTTTGCCAATCAACCCGATTGGCTCCTGCCGGTCGCTGCATTTGCACTCTGCCTTCTCGTCTCGCACCTCAACTTCATACTAATTGAATCGCCTTGTCGCAAGAAGATCATGTCTTTGGTAGCCGCAAAAAGTTCAGAGGACAAGATCCGACCAAAATTTCAGACAAGAGAGCGCAGGCTGTTACTTATACTGACAGAAGTTACTGCACTATGTCTTCTGAGCTATTGGATTCACACCCAATTTAGATTCGTTTCTGCATCGACAGCATCACGTACAGAAGCGCACAGTGTGCCGAATCTGCGCGGAATCGATTTTGGCGGGCGATTCAAGTTGCGTGGATTGAAGCTGACCAAACAACAAGGCGGATTGCAAATAAACGCCGTATGGGAAAGCGAACAGACCCAAAATCTCGATTACATCAACGGCTTGCATTTGATCGACTCATTCGAACGCAACTCCTCAGCGCATGATTACCTTCAAGATCCATTCGCCAGAAGCGTAAGCAAAGGGCAAATCTGGGAAGACAAAATCTTCCTGAACGCCAACCAAATGACCGGAGTTGCCAAAATCGGAATTGCCCTCTACAAACCACCAGCACTGTCAGCCCTTGGCACCATCGGCGCCACAAAAACCGATTGCGACGGACGACGAGTCCTAATCTCGCTTGAATAGCACCTTGAATAACAAAGGATAGAAAATGCCCGCCACACAACTACGACCTCAGTCAGCCAAAGTTCCTCAAACAAGTTCTTTGCAGGGCGGCCGCGTCACTCATCCATCATCCAGCAAGCGTCCATCTAACTATACCGCCTCTTCGACAGACCACTGGAACCACCACTCGACAGACTCGACAGACTCAGCAGACCATTCACATCAGGAACCACGGCTCGACGCGCTTACGTCGCTCAGATTTTTTGCTGCGTCGATGATTCTCTTGTTGCACCTCTCTCAACTTTTCAATTTCTACAATCACACTGCTCTAGATGGTGTTGCGCTCTGGCAAGGGGTGAGCTTCTTCTTCGTTCTCTCCGGTTTCATCCTGGCTTATGTTTATCCTGAAATTAAGACGAGTCAACAATCGAATCGTTTCATAGTAGCCAGATTCGCCAGGGTCTGGCCTACTCACTTTGCCGCATTTATCCTGACAATCTTGCTAATACCAAGCACACTGCACATTGCCAATGTGATACCGGTTGCGGTAGCGAACCTGTGTATGGTACATGTCTGGGCCTTCAAGCCTGCCCTTGGAGAAGCTTTCAATTCCGTCAGCTGGACGATCTCGATCGAATTATTCTTTTACTTGTGTTTTCCATTTCTCATCCAAGATTTCAACAAGCCCTTCAAAGCTCGTTGGATAGGAGCAGCGCTCCTTTCAGCAGCCTGCATCGGACTATGCATGATTCCAGTAATTGCAGGTTACGGCAAAGGGGCGATGCCACCAAGCCTATTTCTAGGCGAAAACCCACTTTGCCGCTTATTGGAATTCACACTCGGAATCTCAATGTGCTGGATATACAAAAAGTCCCAGTTGCATTCGACATTGAGTAAACCACTGGCGACCACGCTCGAGATAATCGCTCTGGTCGCCATAGCTATAGCTATCAATTTGAGCAATATTTGGCCTTCAGCATACGCGCCGGGCGCAGCTGTACTCCGCGACTGGGCAATCGACATGGGTGGTGCACCAGCATATGCCCTCTTGATTCTTGTCGTAGCAACTGAAAAAGGTCGCATCGCTGAATTCTTGAAGAAAAAGACTCTCGTTCATCTAGGTGAGATCAGCTTCTCGCTATACATGTATCATTTGGCGGTTCTTTATGCAGTATCCAAATACCAGATGTCCTTTGGAAGCTTGCCAGATTTTGTATTGCCAACGGTGGCAGTTCTGCTTTGTCTAATCGCCTCAGACCTGAATTTCAATCTTGTCGAAACACCGTGCAGAAAGTGGATTCTACGGGCATACAAAGAATTAGAAAAAGCCATGGCTGCACTGCCTGCGCCAAGCTTGCAACTGGATGAAATTATATTTTCTGCGCCCATGCCATCGGCAACCGGCAGAGGGCAAAGGAGAATTCCAGCTTTTCAAGCAAACGTTTTCGAGGACCTCTTCTTTGCGCCGCCGCACCCGGCACGCAAAGCATTTGCTGGAGCAGTAGGCATTTCGCAGGGATTATGGTTCGACGACGTCATCTTCGCACCGCCTGTTCCTTGCAAGGCAAACGCATACACATATGCGCCGATCGGTTCTTCGAGCTATAAAACAAGCAAAGGTAGTCTATCAGCAACCGGCAATGACTACTCTAAAAGAATCACCGCGGTCACAGTTGCTGAAGTCTTGCTGCTTTTACTCGTCGTTTGTTGGGTGAACACTCAATTCAGGTTCACCGCCCCCTGGGCAGTGCAGGCGATTGAAGCGCACAGCGTACCAACAGCCAAAGACATCACTTTTGGCAACAAATTCAAATTGCGAGGACTCAAGGTCTCGCGACGCGCTGACGGTCTTCACATAACGGAAGCTTGGCAAAGCCTCGGCGACCAAAAACTCAAGTACCTTAACGCCGTACAAGTAATCGATCCATACGGCAAAACGTTAACTACAAAGGTTTACCCTCAAGACACTTTTAATCGTGCCGTCAAATCAGGCATGATCTGGGAGGACCATATATTGGTCAGTCCGGAAGAATACAACCACGGTTTGCGCTTAGGATTTTCGATCTACGATAAACCAGGGGCACTGCGCGCCGACAGGGGTGTTACCGACGCAATGAACACACGATTGTTGGTCGCCATTCCATATTAGTGTTTAAGAGCCTAAGGGAATCCCCCCACTGCAAACTAATTTCGTCACTTACCGAGACGCCCAGCAGCTCGAGAGAGGTGAACTCAGTGCGAATGAGCCAGGCGGAAAGACTCTCGCAGAGCATCGACTGAGTAGGGGCGAAACGTGAAGCTGATTTCGTGGTCCCCTTTGCTCACATAAATCGAGCGAAACAAAAAGTCCGCCCTATATATAGGAACGGATTGCCCATCAATCTCGGCGCACCAGCCAGGGAAATAGATGTCGTCTAAAATGAGCATCCGATTGGCTTCAGCATGCACTGACAAGCGAAGATTATTCTGGTCGTATCTCTTCCAAGTAACTCGATCGCCCGACATATTCCGATCATCGACATTGCGAAGGTCCTCGCCAGTTTTCGCGTTGAGATCATTGGCCATGAAAAGCACGGTCTTACGAGGACTAAATTGCGAGCTGCGCATGATTTTTTCCAACTCGGCAAGGCCGGGTACAACAGATGTCCGACCAACAAAAAAAGCTCGGGGTAAAACCTTCATATTCTCGTAGACTGAATATTTGCCGAGAGACGAGCGATATCTGAACTTGTCAGTCCGCAACACAGCTTGTGCCTTCGCCGCCGGAAAATTCGTCAGTACGTATCGAACATTCAGCAAATCGAATAAAGGAGAATCGAAGCCGCTCATCCAATGATTGAACTTCCTGCCAAAAACCGGATTGCAGGCGCCATTGTACTGGTGATAGGAGAGCAAATTGATCGGCCACATTCCGTCGGTTGACTGAACCTGCAGATGACTTGATGCATTCCACCACGGCCATTCAGTGTCACTGCCTAACATCTCGACTCTGAACGGCTCTAGCGGAGAACTCTTTAGCTCCGCTAGAGCCCGCACACCGAGCACCTCATTGACTCGTTTGGGATCGTCGTAAGCGTACTCTTCGTGCTTGGCAGTGTTGAGAAAATTGGAGGAGTTCTGCCAAACAAAATCACCCCAGGTAATCAGCGCGATAACAACTACAGCTAAGTTCTGGTGTCCTCGATTCTGGCTCCGGCTTACGATGCCTACAAGCGTCAGCCCAATCAAAAAGAACACAAACACTTTCACAAGCGCGAACCAATTGTTTTCTAGAACGACCGACGGAATTTTGTATTTACACAGAAGCATGAGCGCACCTGAAGTGCACGACGCGACTGCTAAGGGCACCAGAAACAAACCGAAAGCGCGACTTGCTCCAGTTGCCTGCTTGTCTCCACCTGCGCCTGCGCCTGCACCTCCACTTCCACTTCCACTTCCACATCCACCTCCGTCTCCACGTCCACCTCCACCTTTATCTCCATCTCCAGCCCCAGCATTCACAATACGCATCTGGTCAAGAATCGCACCAGTGATCAACGCAAAAAACACATTGAGCAAGAATGTCGCATCTGTTGGACGCTGAAACGACTTCACTCCCGGTATGCAATGCCAGAACATGCTATAGGCTGGAGTTTGCGTCCCCAAGGCATACAAGAGAAAAAAGAGAAACGGCAGAACAAAACGAAGACTCTCAGAATTGAAAAGTCTCCCTCGTATAAAACCGCCGTATATTAAAATCGCAGATGGAATCAATCCAAAATACAGATATGTCTCACATGGATCGTTCTTGCCAATATAGTTGCTGTAACCATCAAATGTTCGAAAAATATCGGGTATCAAACAGGTTAGAAATGACCATGAGTACAAAGACTTCGGTAAAAGATTTTCCAGCGGAATCCATGGTCTGCTGCTCAACGGAAGTAGTTCCGCAGTTGGAATAATTTGGGGCAACATAAACACCAGCGTAATCATTGCTGCCACCAAAAGACGCAGAAACGGCGACGTGAAATTTTGCCCATCGCGAATCTTTTGAACTAGCAGAATAAGCGAAAATACGCCAACGGAGAGACAGCTGAGGAACGCGACTTGATCGCCCAAAACGCCCAGTGAGCCTGCTAAAAATCCGAGCAGTAAGACGTGCCACCACTTTCCGCGGCTGACGACAAACTTTGTAAACAACAAACACCACGGTAGCAATCCGTAAGCATAGATCATGCCTGTATGCTGTAACCGCGCACTAGCAGAGCCTCCAAACATGACGATCAGCGAAGCGACAACGGCTGCACCAGCACTCAGCTTAAACTGCCTTGAGAGAAAATAGATGCCGACTCCCGCCGCAAGAATGTGCAGTAATGCCACACGGTCAAACCACACGGGGTCGAGCGGTCCTAGCAAAGCGAAAATTGGTATAGCTAGGAAATAAAAGCAATGAATTTGCGGATCAGCGCAGCCTGGAAACCCAGACATAAAGTACGGATCCCAGAGCGGCAAGTGCCCGGCACGATAGCAGTCCACGACCCAGCTCGTGAGCTGGAAATAAGTCAGTTTCGAGTCAAACGGAATGACATCGGCACCACAGAGCCAATGCCAGCAATAGATAAACCAGGCGAAGAATATGGCTCCGAGAATTGCGCCAGTCGGGTTCTTAGGCATTGGAAAATTATGTCATTGGTCGAGGCTCGGCGCGCTATAGCGAATTAACCCTTTCGATTCTAAGGCCAAAAAGTCCATCCTGTCGGCAGTTTGACAACAGCGCTTAAAAGCCGAATTCGGCGCTAACTGCTAAACCATGGTTACCGCTTATGCATTCGAGTTCTTAGGAGGCAGAAGGCACAAAACTACTCGCCGCGCTCGCAAGTAAACAACACCGTAACCGTAGTCCCAACACCAAACTCGCTATTCACAAACACGCTGCCCCGATACCGTTCCGCCACGGATCGAACAAGAGCGAGTCCCAACCCGCTGCCGCCGGAGTGGTGCGTACGAGCTTTATCGGAGCGCCAGAACCGGTCAAACACCCTCGTCAGCTCTTCCTTCTTAATACCAATTCCGGTATCACTCACTTCAATCTTTATTTTACGTCCTTGCTTTTGTCCAATTATGGTGACCTTGCCACCAGGCTCGGTGTATTGAATAGCATTCTCCAAGAGATTACCTAGAAGCACAGCCAAATGTTCTTCGGCCAGAGGAAACACGAGGTTTGGCTCGACTTGAGCTATCAGCTCGACATTTTTGGCTGCCGCGGTATCGGCAAATCGCTGCTGAATCTGTTCTATAGCACGACTCAAATCAAGCGGTGGCAAATCAAGATGGTCGCTCGAATGTTCCGCACGTGCAAGCTGTAGCAGACCGACAGTGGTCTTGATCATCTGCTCAGTGGCATTCATGATCTTGCTGAATTTTTCTCGGTCCCCTTCTCTGATACCACCGTCAAATCTCAGCGCCACATCAGCGTTTGTTTTAATAGCCATGAGCGGATTGCGCAACTCGTGGGATGCATCAGATGTGAACTGAGACAACTGCTTAAGTGTTCGCTCAACTGGCAGCAACGATTGGCGCACCAACCAGAGTGCTCCAATACATGCAGCTAGCAAGGCAATAATCGTGCCCCAAACCAAACTGCTGATCAACTTGCCACGATATCTGTCGAATTCGGCACACGAAAGACCGACCCGCAAATATCCGGTAATCCTTGGTGAAAGACTGATGAAACGCGTAACCATAATCGCATGGGGAGTTTTCTGTTCCTGAATCTCTGTTTCGGACTTAATAAGGGGAGCAGTAAGCGTAAGCGCGCCTTTCTTGGCAAGCAAATGGTCGTTTAGGGCAAACCACTGGACAGCAACAGTTTTCGGCAAAAGGTCTTTACTATCCCCTTCTAGCAACTCTGGCACGACATCGTTTGGACCGACGTCTTCCCCTGTCTCAAAGGAGCCGATCACGGCCTCTGTAACAGTCAAAAGCGTGCGCTTTTGTTCCTTTTCCAGATAGCGCACGACCGGGAAATAGACAGCTGCCGAGAAGATGGATAGAACGATTAAGAAGACACAGGCATTTGAAACGAGCAACTTTAGCCGTGTTTTACGGAGCATGCTGAGCTAGCCTGTACCCAAAACCATAGACAGTCTCAATCATAGAGGTTGTAACGCCAGCTTGCACTAAAGCTTTGCGTAGTCCCTTAATATGAGCTTTTACAACATGGTCGGTCGGGGCCTCATCAGGCAGCCAGAGCCGATTTATCAACTCATCTTTGCTAAAGGTGCGATTTGGATTGCGCAGAAAATGCGCAAGCATCCGAAACTCGGTCGGAGTTAAAGTAACCGTGGTATCACCATTCCGGACCTCGCAGGTGGCTGTGTTCAAAACCACAGATCTCCACTTTAGGAGCGGCTCACGCGTCTCCGAGTTGCGCCGAGTAACGGCACGAACACGAGCTAACAACTCATCGATATCGAATGGTTTTACAAGATAATCATCAGCGCCCGCATCCAAGCCGTCGATTTTATTCCGCTTTTGATCCAGGGCAGTAAGCATAATGATACCGGACTTGCAGCCGTTCTCACGCAATGTCCGACACAGCTTGAGTCCATCAAGCTTAGGCAACATGATGTCGAGAAGGATTAGGTCGTAGTGGTCGCTACTAGCCAAATTTAGACCGGTGCTACCATCGTGCGCAAGGCTTACAACGAACTGATTGTGCTCTAAGACTTCTTTGATCGGGTCTGAGATGCGTTCGTCATCTTCAATAATCAGAGCTTTCATGCTCTGAATATTACACCCAGAGATGACGGAATATCGGCGCTTTCACCAGTCCTTCACCTTAATGATCCGCAGCTATTTTTGCAACAAACCGTTACCAGATCTTAGCCCTGAGTTCCGGCGCACGCCACATCGGTGAGCCTGGTTTGATCTCAAACGCGTCGTAAAACTCCTGCACATTCATCAGTGGACCAACAGCCCTGAAAGCGCCGGGAGAATGAGGATCGATTGTAATCAAGCGTTTTTGCTCAGCGTCGCGAATATTCATCCGCCATATCTGTGCAAACGACAAAAAGAATCGTTGCTCCGGTGTGAAGCCATCTACATTTGTGCGTTTCGACGGATCTTTTTTCAGTGCTCGCTCCATCGCATCATAGCCAATTGTGACACCGCCAAGGTCGGCGATATTTTCACCTAACGTCAGCTTGCCGTTTACGTGCAAGTTTGGAAGCGCCTCAAATCCGTTGTACTCATCAACAACTTTTTGCGCGCGCTTCTCGAACTCTTTCGCATCTTGGTCAGTCCACCACTCGCTCAAGTTGCCGTCGGCGTCGAAATGGCGGCCCTGGTCATCGTAGCCGTGAGTAATCTCATGACCGATTACCGCTCCAATGGCACCATAGTTCACGGCATCATCGGCAGTCAGGTCAAAGAATGGCGGCTGTAAAATACCGGCTGGGAATACAATTTCATTCATCGTGGGATTGAAATAGGCGTTCACCGTTGGCGGTGTCATATCCCATTCGCTGCGATCGACGGGCTTACCGAGGCGAGCGCAACGTCTATGTACTTCAAACGCATCTGACCTTCTCACGTTTCCAAGATAGTCGTCTCGCTTGAGTTCAATCGAAGAATAATCACGGAACTTATCCGGGTAGCCTATTTTCTGAACAAAGCGATCGAATTTTTTGAGAGCCTTTTGCTTCGTCGCATCGCTCATCCAATCAAGTTTTTCAAGTCGATCGTGCATCACCGCTTTCAAATTGCTGACCAGATCGCTCATGCGAGCACGTGCTTCCGGAGGGAAACACTTCTCGACGTAAAGTTGTCCGAGAGCCTCGCCGATAGATCCGTCGATGACTTTGGCAGCGCGTTTCCAACGTGGTTCTTGTTGCTCCTGCCCGCTCAACACTTTGCCAAAGAAATTGAAGTTCTCGACTTCAGCCTCATCGTGCAGATAAGGAGCAGCGCTGTGTAGAACGTGCCAGCGCAAATAGACTTTCCAATCTTCGAGCGGCTTCTCCTTGAGCAGTTTGTTGACGGCGGTGTTGAACTCAGGCTGCCCAACAACCGCGTAAGGAACTTCAGCAAGATCGCGTTCCTTCAAATACAGCTTCCAGGGAATATCAGGATTAGCTGCAACCAGATCAGGTGTCATCACTTTGTTGTAGTTTTTGATCGGATCTCTCAGATCGACGCGGGAACGGCTAGCTTTAGCGAGCGCAGTCTCAATCTCCATAACGGTCGCGGCGTGCTTACCGGCATCAGCTTCACTTTCTCCAAGCTGTTTAAACATCTTGGTCATGTGCTGAATATAAGCTGCCCGCTGCGTAGCAAAAGCATCGGTTAAATAGTAGTCGCGATCCGGTAGAGACAATCCACCTTGCGCCAACTGGAATGCATAGACTTCGCTATTTTTGGCATCTTGGTCGACATCGCTAGCAAAGATACTGTTGATACCAGTCTTGTGAAAATGTGCAATCACATTGAACATATCATCGATCGACTTTATAGCGTCAACGCGATCAAGATCCGCTTTAATCGGAGCGAATTTCAATTGCTCTAATTTTGCAGTGTCCATTGCCGACGCATAGAAGTCGCCAACCTCACGCTTTGGAGTCCCGGGTGCAGCCGAAGTATCCGCTTTTGCATCATCGAGGATCGAATGAATCATGTAATTGTTGCGTTCAGCCAATTCCGAGAAGCTGCCCCATCTCGCTTTATCGGCAGGAACAGGATTATTCTTCAACCACGTTCCAGCCGCGTAATGATAAAAGTCGTTACTGGGAGAGATGCTCTTGTCCATGTAAGAGACTGAGAATTTGGGAATTGGTGGCTCTTTATCTGGAACGCTGGAGCTTGCGGTGGCGATCGCGTTTGGATTCGTCGTAGTTGACGAATCAGCGATTGCCGGAACGGTCAAAGGTCCAAAAGCCGCAACGCATGACAACAATGACATTGCACTCAACAGACGGACTTGCTTCATCGCATAGCTCCTCTAACTTTTACACAGGCAGTAATCTTATCGCCTTATGTCAGCAGTAATGCTAATTGACAAGTTCTTTGCCACTCAAGTTGCATAACCCAAGTGCGCATAAATAAAGGTCGCGCAGTGGGTTGCACAATTGATGCAAATTCGGATCACGGCTATCCACGCGACGTTTCAGTGGAAGAGCATGAGACAATTTCGGCGAAATCCTCTGTGTAAGCTGCTAAACTAAATTGCGGAAATATTCAACATTGTTGAGTTTGGCTCACTTGATTACCAGGATTAGAGAGGTAGCACGATGAAGAAACAACTTGCTCTATTGGCTCTTAGCTTCTTGACTTTGGGAGCGCTGCAAACACCAGCATTAGCCGATGATCCGTGGTTCCACAAATGGGATCGTGATCATGATGGACATTGGACATACAATGAATTCGAACGTGCGCACCATGATTATTGGAAGCACCACAGAGACGAAAAAAGGTTGACCGATGCCGAACTTCGTGCTGAGTGGGATCGCAGAGCAGCAGCCCACCACGACTGGGTTGGTGCTGAAGACGTAAGAGATTTCCATCACTGGTAAATTTCTACAGCTAAGAGATGCAAAGGCGAAAGAGTGAGGTGGAAAAGCATCTCACTCTTTTTTTTTGAATTTTCTTTTGAAACTTTCTTTTTGAAAATTTCTTTTTGAAACTTCTTGAATTTTTTGAACTTTTTGAAACTTTTTGAATTTGATTTTCAATCTTAATTTGAAGAGCTGCTTGCATCGCGCTTACAACTTGCATTCATGCTGATTCTAACAAACACCACAGCTCCTAATGGTCACGTGGTGCCATACCTCGCCACATTGATTAAAGCGCAAAAAGCAACGGCTCGAGCACCTCACGTGGTGCGGAACCTGGTAGACATTCAGCCAAGTGAAAAGCCAAACCGCATGAAAGATTGAGTAAATCTGCAATGCAACAACAGCAGGATCGACGCAATTACAATGCAATGCGATAAACTCGATGAACTTTGCTCAAACGGCAACCTGAACGCCCCATTCGAGTGCAGTCATCTTTGGCGCTCGCACCGGCAACTCACCAGGATATCCGAAACAAGTAACCTCAAGGTGGTGATTGCCAAAAGGATCATTGAAATACATCGAGGCCTGTCCGGGAGGTCCTAAGCGTATCGGACCATCCGCTGGAATCCCTTTCGTTTCCAGCAACCGCTTCCAGTTTTGCATCTCAAACGGCGGCACCTTAAATGCATAGTGAGGATGCCCATTGTGTGACGGCGGTTGACCACCATCTTGCAAGAATAGATCTATGCGCGTAGCTCCAGCGAGGAAAACAGAAATGTGGTGCGCGCCCTGCCCTCCTCGTTCTGAGGAGCGTCCAAATCTCTTCAAGGTAGCTTCGTCCACAGTCATGAAGTGGGTCGCGCCGAGCAGATCGCAGTAAAAGGATCTAGCGACATTCAGGTCTTTGACAGGAATTGTGATATGGTCGAGCGACCATATTTGTGGGCGGAAGAGACTCGCCACCATGTGTTTTGCTCGAGCCAGCAGCATTTTTGCTTCAAAATAGATTGCGATGAACGTATTTCGTATGAAGTTCTTCATTAGCATCTTCCTCTAATTCGGTTCGTGAGCAGACTGGCAATTAGTTCTCATGCGATGCTCGACAGTGCGCCCCAACAAAATCATTCTATAATGAAATCATTCTACAACAGAACGATTCCCTTGTGCAACAATAGCTCTAAAATAGAGCAAGGACGGTCATTTGAAGCCAAAATTCACACTGGGGGCGGAATTCCTCTTAACGCAGATTGGCGCTCATGCCGCGTCTCAATTCGCGACACGTCTGGCTGAGCTCGACTTGATTCCAGCCCACGCGGGGATTTTAAGGATACTGTCGTTGCATCCGGGTCTGAGCCAGCAGGCACTGGCGACGTCATTGCATACTGTTCCAAGCCGCCTAGTTACGCTCGTCGATGAACTGGAGTCCAAAGGACTGGTGCAAAGATTGCAACACGAGAGCGACAGGCGCACACACGCTCTGCATATTACAGAGGATGGCGAAATCATGATGCAGAAAATCGCCAGTATCGGGCTGGAGCACCGCGAACGCGTGCTTGCCTCGCTTTCAAACGAAGAAAAGCAACTCCTCACCGACCTCTTGCAAAAAATCGCTGACGAACAAGGTCTCCTCGAAGGTGTTCATCCGGGCTACGCAAGGCTGGAGCCTAAAAGAAAATCCAAGTAACGCAGGGCGTTCTTAGCTCCTTGCGGGCTGTTTTTTGGAGCGTAGTTTTACCTGTGGTGCCTATACATAGACGCGAAAGCCGCTAAGAAGTCGTTGTCGCTGGAATGGTAACGAATGTGTGCGGCAGCCAGAACACGCGAAACCCCTCAAAACACTCAATTCGAGAAACTATAGCTTTCGCAATCGGGCGCCCATCCACCCGAAAAATCAATTCGTCGCCAAGCTTACATTCATGGTCAGAACTTTCTGCTGATAGCCTGCCACAAGCATCGCGGTATTCACTTTCACTCAAATCAATGAACAGGGTCGTGCACCATCTACACCGCCACGGCCATCTTCCGTCTGCGATTTCCATCAAGTCAATTGGAAACCAGGACGCCAACTTCTTAGCAACCAGCCAGAAAAGTAAACCGATATCGGTTTACTTTTTCAACCCACACCCGTTTTAACGATTTCGAGGAGATTTCGGAAGTCAAGAAGCGGGTATAAGGTCCTCATAGTCAACCGGAGGACTCCCCGTGGCAACCCATGAGCGAAGACGCAAGTTAACTATCGAAGAAGTCAATGTTTATTGGCGAGCCCTCAAAGAGGGTCATGAAACGCCAAATTTGCAGAGACTCTGTAATGCAATTCGCACCCTGGACCTGGCACTAAGCGAGCCCGATTCCTCACTCTGCAGCCGTCTTTCGGTGCAGGCATGGAAGCACGAACGGAACGACTGTTTCGATTTCCTGATCGCATCTTTTCCTGGCTATTTTCTTGTTTACGCCGAGAATAGCACAACCCCCCTCGACCCGGAGGGAAACTGGCCGGAGAGGGGTTCGTTGGAATTTTATCCTTCACTAGTAAATCGCCGCGACGACGCTTGCAAGGCCAACCTATCCGACATACACGAATCGCTTGTGACAAGACTGCGATGGTGTTTTGCAGAAGGCAGACAATGCACGACGCCTGAAGATTTTGCCGCCTTCAATGAAGTGGTAAATCAGCATGAGAACGAAGAGCAAGCAGCCGAGGCGAGAGAGCTTCTCACAAGACTGTTCGAGTCATGCGCTGACGAGGCATCGAAACTAAAGAAGATTGCGCACCGCAAATGGTGGCAGCTCCAGGCTGAGGAAATGAGTTGCAAGGATCGAAGACAGCGGCATCAACTGCGTAAACAGATGGAGCAACTAGAGCTTCTCTGGGGACCAGGAGCTGCGCACCAGTTCTCAGCCATTTAGTTTCGACGCCGCCACCGTCCGAGATTCATCTCCAAGCGAGTGAACTCGCTGTACGGTTACGCTAAATGATAGAATCCGCTTCCAGTAGTATATCGCTGGACGAATTTAAAAGCTTGCGCTAGAGCCGGCGAAAGAAACCGGCGAAACTCAGTCGCGAACAGCGCCTACAAGCTCACGTCGCGCAGCCACGCCCTGACGCCTCTTCTGAGAATCTCCCTTAAACGAGAATCGATCCTTCAACTTCAAAAACGGCGTCTCGACAAAGTAATAAGAAACCGCGGCAAACACCAAGGACCATGTATATTGCAACAGCTCCTTGTCAGTGCTCGTCACCAATCCGCAATGAAAACCGAACCAAACGGCAAAGGCAAATCCAGCTATGTGCCAGAGATAGAGGCTGTAAGAAACGCGGCCGACCCAAACTAACGGAGCAAAGCTCAAGATGCGCGAACCAATTCCTTGCGGGCTCGAACAGAGACTGACTATCAATGCAGCCACCGCAAGAGTGAAGCAAGGCACACGCACATTCCAATAAATCAATTGTTGTTGAATGGTATGAGCACCATTTGGATGTCCCATACCTCGCATGAAGTAGACAATGGCTACCAACAGCGCAAGTGATACCAGTCCCGAACGCAGATATTTCTTGAACCAGAATTCAACCTGTACATTGTTCATGAGAATCGCAGCAACACAGCCAATCATGATGGCGTCGATTTTGGTATCAAAGGCACCACAAATACGAATCCATGGAGCTCCATGGCAGATCAAATAACTGCGCCAAGCAAAGCAGGCGAGAGTGGCTGCTACACCTACAAAAAGAAGCGACTTACGGAAGAATTTCACGATACTCGGCCACAATAAGTAGAACTTCTCCTCTACAGAAAGTGACCAAGCGACTTCGAATCCCGAGCCAAGAACAGCGCCCCATCCTAGAGCCAAATCATAGTCGGTCATGTAGACCGCAGAGATTGCAGCAGCTCCTGGAACGAATTTATGCTCGGCAATCTTGCGAATTGCAGTGACAATAATCCATAGATAGAAGACTGGCATCAAACGCAACGCTCTGCGTGCATAGAAATTCTTGAGCGAAACGGTTCCCGACTTGTCCCGTTCTTTCAATAGAATTGCAGTGATAAGAAAACCGCTAATGACGAAGAAAACATCGACACCAGCCCAGCCACCATTTTTAAAGCAGAAGGCACCAATGGCGCCGCCGCTATGAAACGTCAAAACCGCAAAAATCGAAAGAGCCCTCAATCCGTCAAGGAACGGAAGATGCCCGAACAATTTCGACTTTATCGGCTC
The DNA here is from genome assembly GCA_036702975.1 of Oculatellaceae cyanobacterium. Taxonomy (GTDB): domain Bacteria; phylum Cyanobacteriota; class Vampirovibrionia; order Obscuribacterales; family Obscuribacteraceae; genus DATNPX01. The sequence continues at coordinate 72,202 of DATNPX010000008.1, read as the reverse complement.
CAGGTCTGCACGCCGTCCACCCGAAATCAGTTCGGGGTGAATAGCAGGCGGCGCAGGCATTGATGTGTATACCGGTGATTTTATTGACATCCCTGGAATTATGGCATTTGGGCGCCCGCCGTTCCATAAGTCTCAGTTAATGGTAGGCGCGAATCCACTGAACTCAGGCATGTCACCGCTTAGTTTTAGTTAAGAGACAAAAGCAAGCTGGCCATCTCGTTCCAGGCGCCCGCATCCAAGATTTTGTCGAAGTACTGCAAAGAACTGCTAAAAGAAACTGCCGCATCGAAACCGCATCTAACATAACAACCTACTGCGCCTAACAACCTACTGCGGATTCCAATCAGCCTTATTGATCTGAGGATGAGTCGGCCACCGATCCGTCCGAAACGGCGCAAGCGGTAGATTGCCTCCACTGACGCTGCACACCGGATTATCCGCCCACGCGTATCGAGCAGCCACTGGATGCTTCACTTCATCACTTCGAAGTTCAATTTCAGTAACACCTTTCGGCGCATCGCCGTGCGCGCGCGCGATCTCCGAATGTGGTGCCCTCAGCGAGGCGTTCGCCGAACGCCCTCCCGTCACCTTCCGCGCCTTGGCCCAATGAAAAACCCGATCCGCTCCGGACACTGCGAACGAATGTGTTTCATTCTCATTCAAAGTCAGCGCTGCACCTGAACTGATCCCATTGTTGATCGTGACAAAAACCCGATCGCCATCAATCCTAAAGGACTTAAACGATGGTCCAGCAATCCTTGGAACCGCACCCGTGCCCTTATCCTTCAACAAAGCGAATTCCGACAATCGCTGAGCGATGACCCGTTTTTCCGCAGGATGCATCTTGGCTGGATCACCACTTGCGGTATCGACCGATACAACCATGTAAACATCCGGAAGTGCCAGCGCCGCAGTCTGAGCCTCACGCAGTTCTGCCCACAGCGCATCGACTGGCGTTGATACCCGATTGCCATGATTAGGCAGTTGCACAAAAAACAAAGGCACAGTCGCATCTGCCAATCTCCCTCGCCAATCCGAAATAAACGCCGGAAAAATCTTCTTATAGAGCGCCGGAGCGTTAAAGTTCGACTCTCCTTGATACCACAATATTCCTTTAATACTGAAACGCAAAAATGGCTCAAGATATGCGTGATAGTTTTCACTCAGCTTGAACGGTGGGAGAAGGGAATTAGGCTTAACACCAAATTGCTTAATGGTTTTTGGTGGCAAGAAAGTTTCAATCGGTGCTCCACCGCAATTCAAAAGCAAAATTGCAGTGGGTACTTTCTTTTTTTGTTGCAATTGTCTAGCAAACAGATAAGGAATCGCCGGCGTAGTAATAAGAGAAACCTTTGCTTTATCAATCACCGACCACGTACCAGGGGGCACTTTACCAGTCTGAACATTTTTCCACTGCGAAAAAATGTGAATCTTCAAGGTATCCGCGTCAGCTAGATCTTGAGGAAGCGCATCCGAGCCGTGAATCGGAAAGCCGATATTTGATTGCCCTGAGCACAACCATACATCACCGACCGCGACATCGCGAACAACAAGCTTGTCTTCCCCCTTGCCGCCGCCGCCCGCCACAACCAGCTCCAAGCCTCCCCCCGGTTGCATGGGGGCGAGCCGAACACTCCACTGCCCGTGAACGTCGGCGCTAGCAGACTTTCGCTGTCCAGCCACATGCACTTCGACTTTTTCACCAGGCTCTGCTGCCCCCCAAATCTCTGCAGACTTGTTGCGTTGAAGCACCAAGCCATCCGAGAATATAGGAGCAAGTGTCACTTTCGCTTGAGCAGCAGGCACCGCATTTGATACCAAAAACGCAAGCGCGAATAAAAGCGGTACAAACAATGCCACCACGGACTCAAAACGAGCCACTTCCGCGGGCCGAGCCGGTGCCATGCCTGAAAAATTTTTCACCGTATTCCTGATCATTATTCAAGGTTAACTATAATACAGCGAACTTTTCCAGAAAACGGGTCTGTATTTGGCCACATTCATGTTTTGAACCACGTGACAAGTAGTAAGATCGCTACGGTTTGTCGATTTAGGAACCTCGATGATTTTTGCGACCTACTGGTTCATATTAGCGGTGGCGGCATTTCTGCCACTCTATTGGTTTATCCCCAGCGCAAGAGTGAGATTCTTTCTGCTCATCGCATTCTGCATGGTGTTCCACACGCACTTCGCAGGTCCGGCTGGCGTCATCCCAATTATCTTCCTGGGTCTGATGACCTTCTTTGTGGCGCGTTCAAAGCATCCGGCTGCCTGCCTCGCCGGCATAGCCACTTGCGTTCTCGCTCTATGTTTTTATAAATACACTCACTTTTTCATCGGGCAGCTACTAGCCAAAATTAGCCCTGATTTCGCGACTCAGACCGACAAACAGCTCTCTTCCTGGTTGCCAGCGGCACCGCCACTTGCGATCAGCTTCTTCGCGTTCGAGTTCATCCACTATCTTTATGAGGTACGCAAAGGCGGAGAGCCAATGCGCAACATCTTTGATTTTGCGCACTTCACGCTCTTCTTCCCGTCGCTGGTTGCAGGCCCGATCAAGCGATACACGAATTTCCTACCTTCATTGAAGACCGGGTTAAGCTCAACGACTATGCAAGATGTCTCGTATGGCATGGTGCAAGTGGCAGGCGGATTCTTTAAGAAGTGCGTATTAGCAGACAACCTAACCCTCTATTTGACCTACAACGGGCCGCGCTTCGCAACTCTCTCCATGCCGGAGCGATGGTTCTTCATGGCCGCAATCACACTGCGAGTCTACTTAGACTTCAGTGGATACAGCGATATGGCTATCGGTTTTGCCAGAATGTTAGGCATCAGATTGCCACAAAACTTCAACTGGCCGTACTTGGCGAACAACATTACTGAGCTCTGGCAGCGTTGGCATATGTCACTTACTTCGTGGGTTCGCGATTATGTCTATATTCCACTTGGGGGAAGCAGAAAGGGAACCGCCCGCAAAGTAGCAAACGGTATGTTCGCATTTGCACTTTGTGGACTCTGGCACGGCGCCGACTGGAACTATCTCATCTGGGGACTTTTCCACGGCGCAGGACTCGTAATTTGCGGCGGTTATCGAAAACTGCTCGGTCCTTTGGGAACTGCGCTCGGCTGGTTCTTCGATCGAGTTCCAGTTGCATCATGGGCGGTGACTATCGCGTTCTTCGGACTCGGCTGCTTGTTGTTCTTTTATCCAACCCCACAAGCATGCCGCATGGTTCAACTGCTTTTTGTAAGTTCGCTTTGACGAATGAGATGAGGATTGATTTGTGAATCAGATAGAGCAAGCCTTGAATGGCGCAAACGCCGTCGATGAAGTTGAGAAGCTGGAAAGATCCCTGAAACCGCAAGGTTTTACGCAACGCATTTTTCCAATAGCCTGGTCGTTGTTTTTAGGTCTCGCTACTGGTGTCTTCGCCCACTACTTGCTATATCGACTCTCTCTTCCGACAGAACCGTTTATTTACGCAGCGTTCTAGCATTTCCCAATCCCCTCCATACACTCTTTCAGGATTGATTTTAGCGGTCGTGAACTAGAAGCATCTCTTATCAGAAGCAACGCTTATCAAATGTCCAACACAGTCGTAGCACCAAAACCAAGCACAAAGAGCCCGAGCCCGCAGGTCAAAGAAAAGGCTTCGGCTAAAATTGGCTTTCAAGGCTTCGACATCTACGGCTGGTTAGTCGACCCTAAGCGCTTTGCACCACCCGCTTTCTTCATCGGAATTGCTCTGGCGTTTGTGCTCTGTTCGCTCGCCGGAAGAGCTATATCGAAGCACAACATATATGGAAACTTCAGCCGGTTCCATGATTACATAAACCCAGCATCTTTGTACTATCCAACCATTTCGCAGATGCTTGCGATTGTCGAATCTAAGAGTAAGCCTGAACAGACAATCGTGATCGTGGGCGGTAATTCAGTCGCCTTCGGGCTCGGACAAAACGAAGACCAACTCTGGAGCAAAAGGCTACAGAACATATTGGGTGCAAAGTATGCAGTATTCAATTTTGCAAATCCATCGTCGGAGCCTTTTGAATGGGGATATTGGGCAGCCGAAGCACTGTTAAAAAAACACAGGAAGGTACTGTACGTCACCATCACCATGCCAGGCACCATAGGAAAACCGGAGGGTGAAGAGATCTATGGATACGGATTCTGGGATGCCAAAGAAAAACATCTCCTCGTCAAAGACACCTTACGTAATGCATGTATTGATGCCGATCTTAAAGCCTTGAACGAGCAAGATCGCATCAAAATGACCGAACTGCAATTACGAAGCAAACTTGATAGCGTCCTATATTTTGAAGACCTTTGGACGGCGGTCAGCTATTCCAATTTTTTCACCGTTTGGACGAACTTAACGTCAAACACAATGCTTCTAGCTCACAAGGACTACGCCGAACCAAGATGGACTTCTCCACCTCCGGTCGAGGAGCGATTCAAGTCTGACCGCGACTACAACTCAATTCGGTCGTACACGAGAAGCTATTTTGAGTATCAAACTTGCAAACCAAGGGAAGCAGTCTGGTACAAGGTCCTGAGCGACATGTGCACTTTGATACCACATCAGTTTAAAAAGAACTGCCTGGTGGTCGTTTCCACACACACACCGGCATACATCGATAGATTGACTGCTATCGAGAAAAACCGCGAAACCATTACAACGCAGCGGAGCAAAGAGAGCTGGATAAATGCCGGCTACCACAGCATATCGCTAGATGGCAAACTTGAAAACGAAGACTTTCTGGACGCCCGCCATTTAGTTGAGAGTGGAGGGGAAAAAGTTGCGGCCTTGGTTGCCAAAGAAGTACAAGCAATAAACAGTGATTTAAAGTATTAGGCGACAGCGCTTTGAATTACTGGCCGAGACAATAACTGACAGAGACAAATATTACTGACAGAGACAAATATTACTGACAGAGACATATTACTGACTGAGACATCTACCAAAACAAATTCCTAGCTGATTCTCAATAAAACCGTCGTCAATCAACTAGTCGTAACCAAGTCCGTGCGCAAGCTGTTTCACCTGAGGAGCAAGAACAGCAGCCAATTTCCTACCTCCGCTCGCCAGCAAGTGACGCCCGTCGGAGAAATCGTCAGACGTCAGCTTACCTTCAACATCAATACAGTTGAAGCCAGCTTTTCGCCAAGCCGCTTCAGAGTATGCAATGCCCATGCGTTCTTGCTCCTTTCTGAGAGTCGACATCTGATCGACGATCGCAGGTGCATGAGACGAGAGTGTCACTAAACAGTTTTTTCGCACACTCGAAGGGACTGTATATTGAATTTGATTTTGAAAATTGGTCCAAAATTGAGGATTTGGCGCCGATGAATTTTCCGCAAAAAATTCGCGATTGAATTCGACAATCTGTTTCAGCTGCCCCGGATTGGTAAAGCGATCCGGCGCCAGCATCGGCTCTGTCTTTATGTCTTTGTACTTCTGCCTCGCCAGCCAAGGCGACTGGGAAGTTAGTCCGGTCCACACTGAAAAGAAACCTTTATAAGAGACGGTTGTCCACAAGTCCTCAAACCATAGAAGCCCGTCCAAACTTGCTCCGGTCTGGAGCTCCTCACTCTTAACTCTGTCTTTCTCAGGAAGCGGCTTAATGCGGTCAATGACTGCGCGATCTCGCGCAGCATCTGGCATAAGCAAATGTTTTTCCTTCGCATCCCAGTAACTGTAAGTGTACACCTGCGAGCCTGATGGAGTGGTGCCTTGACCAGGGAAACAGTTCGTGACGTATATGACTCTTCGATTTTCTTTCAGCAGTGATTCCGCCGCCCAATAACCCAAATCGAATGGTTCGGCGATGGGAAGGGCAAAGTTGAGCACCCTGTATTTACTTCCGAGCAATTCTTGAAGCTTGGCAGTCCACAGTTCCTGTTCGGGTTGCCCGTACCCATTGAATATGGAGTTGCCTCCGACAATAACGAGCACTTGCGACTGTGTGCTGCCACTTGTAGCAATTGCTCTCAATTGAGAGACCGTAGGATAGAAGAGCGATGCCGGGCTAATGAATTTGTGAAATCGATGGAAGTTCTTGTATATGTTCAAGCCAGCACAATATCTACCGGCAATCACACACGCGACTAGCCCAAGAGCAAAACCGGCAAAGAACAGCGCCGGACGGAATCTCAATCTCTGAGTAAGAATGCCATAAATATCGAATTGGAACTCGCTCTTTTTCGCCCCGCCATTCACTGAACTGCGTGGAGTCAGCTTTTCTGTCATGGGGGAATTGATCATGCTTGCCATATCAAATCAAAGCATCTAATGATGCACCGCATACGGTGCGAATGCGAAACCTGAAAACTCTTCTCATACCGGTTTGAGATCCCACGTTTTGGTATGCTTTCTTGTAGTACAGCGCGTGGTACTGCCGGTCTCCATAGCGCACGGACCACGAATTTACCACTTTCTCGCTGTTTATATTGGCAACCAATCTTATGTTCAGCTTGAAAGCCAGCCTCAAACGGCGCCCTGGCTGATTTCAGCCCCAAAAATAAATCTTGTTTATTTGTCTTCTATCGGCTTAGTCAAAGAGCCGCACGAAAGTACATTACTGCGGGTTAACCTTGATGCAGGCAGAGGCTAGTTTCTAAGCCCTCTATTTTGGACATCGGATCAGCCGGATTTGGCAGATGTTGCCAAAGACAGAAGAAGTCGATGTCGGCATCAGACAGTCTAGCCGGCCAGTTTGAATGCATGATGCGCAATCGTGCGATCTTTCCTCGCAGTGCATGCGCGCGCATCGCCCGTCCTCGTCTGAGTTCAACCCGGGCCAACCCTTCGCAGGCAATGGCTCTTCCATCATCGAAAGACCGCAACGACGTCGCATGAGCCATAGTGTCAAAAGAGTGTAATGCACAAGCATAGTAAATCGCAGCGTCATCTACGCGTCCCGAGTTTGCTAGAAGTCCTGCAAACCATAGAAAGTCTCCACCAGAGTAGATGTTCGCAACCGATGCGGAAGTAACGGAATTTACTGCCCAACTCACACTTTCTTGCTGCGCCTTTTGTAGATCGCCTCGTTCGAGCGAAATCATAGAGTTGAAGCGTTCCATCGTCATACGGTGCAAATCTGAAGTTGAATCCGGCTTGCGTCTTTTATCAAGTCGCAAGCAGCGAGAAAAGCGAGCCTTTGCCTCGTTCGGCTCTCTTAAAGCCAGATAGGTTATGCCAAGGCTGAAATTGTACGACGACAGTATCATGGAGTTCGCAACATGAGAGCGCTGAGCCAGCGCCAACAACTGTTTTTCCATGCACGCGGCCTGTTCGTAACGCCTCCTCTCCAAAAAGTTAGCGACTATCAGTTGATTGCGTGCCGCTATTTCATCAGTAAGCTTTTCATACACCAAACAGGTCAACTCAACATACCTAATCGCACAAAAGTCCTTTTGCGAAGCATCTTTGGTTTCTGAACCAAAGGTGTATATCTCCTCGGCAGCGACCGCAAATCTTTCCCGTCCCTTGGCGCTGAGGCGTCCTGTTTTCGCCAGCCTGCGGGCTTTCATGACGATGTCGTTTGCATGTATTCGAAATTTATCAAAGGAGATCCGCTGCGCCTTTGTACCACCGAATGTGGTGCCCGCCTTGGCGCGGCCATGTGGTGTCGAAACACCAGAATCAATGCCGATCGCTGGCTGGCAATAAAAATATGTGCTCACAGCCGCAACAGACAAAAGCGATTGGGCGATTTTTCGCAAGTGATGAACATAAGATTCTAGCTTCGACAAGGTTTTAAACGACATTCTCAACACTAAGTACGATTTAGAGGGAGAGAGACCGAGATTTCTAGGCAAACCCACCAGCCAGCTTTGACTGTATAGGGGGGAGGGAAGTGCTGGCCAGTGAGCCGCCTATGCATTTGATTGAAGACCAAATTTGTTGCAGAGCGATTGCAGAAGAGTATTAAAAGCCAACTCCAAATACGGAAGATTGACGAAAGACTCGTAAAGGTTCAGCAAATAAGTAGTGAATATATAGTGAATAACTGGTGAAGACAATATTCTTCTATTCTTTACAGCTTATACTCACGGTAGCCTTATATTGCCGCATGGCCTAGGTAGCCAGGCGTTCACCGTCGATGCCCAAATTCACTTCTCTTTCAAAAGATCAAACTAAATCCGCCGTTCCATCGTGTTTCCAAGCCTCGGCTTCTGGAGAGGTGGAGGCAGCTAACGACGCGCGGCAGACCGAATCACGCGCAGCGCCAATCGCTCCGGAAAGGCGCGAACAGCTGAAGGCGCTCACCGGCTTGCGCATATTTGCTGCGATGATGATTGTTTTCTACCACAGCGCCGATTCCTTTGGTATCGACCATAAGCACATATTCTCAAGCCTCGCGCTTGTGCAAGGCGTATCACTTTTCTTTGTCCTATCGGGATTCATTCTCACTTATAACTACCCGACGCTGGCTACTTCGCGGGACAGACTTAAGTTCATGTTGATGCGGCTGGCACGAATATGGCCGGTGCATTTCTTGACTGCGGTTGCAGCGACTATTCTTCTTACAGATCATTGGCTGAGCCACCCGTACATACTGCTTCCGAACTACCTGCTACTCCAGGCTTGGATTCCGATTGAAAGGTTCTTCTTTTCACTGAATTCTGTTTCGTGGAGTGTTTCGGCCGAACTGTTGTTTTATTGCTGTTTTCCATTCATCTGCCCGCTTGTACTTTGTAAACCCTATCGCATGGTCGCGTTGTTTGCTTTGATGGCTGCCGCTTTCGTAGGGCTCTCGCGATTTTTTCCAGAGACGGTAGGACATCTAGATGACGTGACTTCCTTCGGTGTCGCATACATAAATCCCCTCGTTCGCATCTTCGAGTTCGTCGTGGGCATTGCGACGTGTGGTGCCTACCTTAAGCATCGGAACCAGCTCTCTCGGCTCAAAGGACCAATACTGCACATCGCAGAGTTCACGATCATACTCATAGTGCTGTGTTTTATAGGAGGTCTAAAGCACTGGTTCAACCCCACTGTATTAGACGGCATCGCACCCAATTTGTCTCGTTGGGTTGAGTGCAGCAGCGGCGTGTTTGTGTACGCCATGCTAGTTCTCTTCTTCTCACTGGAAAAAGGCTGGCTTCAAAACGTACTGTCCAGGTCACTTTTCGTCTGGCTTGGAGAGATAAGCTATTCAGTCTATTTGGTGCATTGGCTCTGGATCAAAGTTTTTGTGCGCGGCGATTTCGCCCAGCTCCACTTGCCGAGACTAGCTCATTTCGGACTCTACGTATTTCTCGTACTTGCCTCTGCTGCATTAATCCATGCATTCGTAGAGAAGCCGGTACGAGCTTATCTAGGAAGAAAGATTCATGCGCTCTGATACCATGGCGCGAAGAGCCAACAGTCAAATCCATCACAATTGGTCTGAGAGAAGCACTGAAAGCGCTGCACTGATCAGGCGATTGCTTTACGGCCTTACATCAACCGTCGTTTGCTTGCTGCTCTGTTCAAATAGAGCAGCCATTGCGAATGTCACGATGCCATCTATATTCGGCGATCATATGGTGCTGCAGTCGGACGCGAAAATAAGGTTATTCGGATGCAGCAGTCCACACGAATCTATTTCAGCGACATTCGCCGGCTCGACAATTAAAACTCAATCCTCCGCGTCGGGAGAATGGTCAGCCGCTCTAGGTCCGTTCAAGCCCGGCACCCGCGGCAACCTGGTTATACGCGGAGACAACGAGTTAGTCTTCAAGGACGTACTCGTTGGAGAAGTGTGGCTTTGCGCAGGTCAATCAAATATGGCGCTACCCATCAAAGATTGTCGAGAAAGCGACAGCTGCAAGAACAGCGCCAGTAAATATTCTGATATACGTTTCTTTTGCGTGCCGCCAGACGCAACCGCACACCCACTTGCAAATGTTGTAGGTCATTGGATTCAATGCGACAAAGATTCTATCGCCGACTTATCAGCGCTCGGCTACATGTTTGCCCGCGAGTTACATCAAAAGTTAAACAGACCGATAGGGATCATCCAATCGGCCTATGGCGGTTCATCGATTGTGTCCTGGCTTAGCCCAGATGCAGAGCGGCTCGACAGAAGTATTCGCCCGTACACATCTGTTACTCCAGGATCTCCTGCCCAGTACATTCAATACGTCATGCAAAAACGCGAGGACGAAAAGAAAGCGAAACTTAGCCAGCGTCATTCAATCCCTAACTCTAAAAATTGCAAGTTGGAGCCGGAGCCACCAACGGGCATTGCAAGAGATTTCGATCAGCCATTAGTGCCACACAGCGTATTCAATGCAATGATCTCTCCGGTTCTGCCGTTTAAAATCAAAGGGATTGTATGGTATCAGGGCGAGGCTGATGCTGAGCATCCCAAACTGTACGCTCGGCTCTTTCCACTCCTAATTGAATCCTGGAGACACAGCTGGAAAGACGATCTGCCTTTTCTGTTCGTTCAGCTCCCCAATTTTGAACACAGTCAAACTTGCCACCCAACTAAAAATGCCTGGGCCGAATTTCGCGACGTACAAAGCCGTGCTACTAAAATGCGCCACACTGAAATGGTTGTGAGCATCGACCAGGGCGAATTATATAATCTTCATCCGAAGGAGAAAGAGGTAGTTGCTCACAGACTCACTCTTGTTGCATTGAAAAACTGTTATGGCGAGCGCGATATCACAGACCTAGGGCCTGAATTGGTCCGAGCAGTTAAGCTTGGCGATCACATTGTGTGCTCGTTTAACAGCGCCAACAATTTGCATACTGTACCGCCTACGTCACCACCTGAAGGCTTCCAGGTTCGCGCTGCCAATGGTCGATGGATCGTAGCTCCTGCCACCATCCACAACAATTCAGTGTATGTCGATATCCATGGTCAAGCAGAACCCAGAGGATTGCGTTATGGATGGGCGAATGATCCCAAATGCAATCTATACAATGGTGCTGACCTTCCCATGGTGCCCTTCAACACGAAGCTGACTAATTGAGATTTGCGCTAGAAGGCCTTAAGAGTCCGGCGACGACAAAATCAGCTTCATGCAGCTGTAATATTGAACAGCTTCCGTTCGCGTTCTGCGGCGAATGCCAAGCATGCGCGAATGTCTTCAGCAGTTAAGTCAGGGAAATCAGTCAGAATGTCCTCTACGGACATCCCACCGGCAAGGTATTCAAGGACATCTATCACTGTTATCCGCAATCCACGGATACACGGTTTGCCCCCCCCGTTTGTCTGGTTCGATTGTAATAGTCTCTTTAATGTCCATGGATCGAGCTTATAACTACTTTGCATTAAAGTCAATGCTAGAGGTGGGTCACCGCGAATTGAAAAGCCGGCTGATCCGCTATGTCCCGAATCCGAGAGACTGCATCGTTCAGTCACAATTTAACTTTTCAATCACCTGCATTCTCGCACCGAATGTGATGGCATAGCAAAGCAATTGATATTTTTTGAGAGACTCGGAAACAGGTAAACTCACTCAATTAAATCGGTTGAATGGTTATAACGTTGCTGCTGAGTAATCAGATCACTTGATTCCACAGAGTCAGGCTGCGTCCGAATAATTAATAATCAAGCCCTCACTCCTTTCTTGCAATTCGCAAGTTATAATTACAAACGAAAAAGGAAAAGCTGCATGGATATCGTAATTAGAGATGTGCAAAACAATGAGCGACAGCAAATGCTCGCTCTTATACTCAATTCTTACAAGGAATACAAAGAAGAATCGTCTCCTGAGTTTTGGGAGCAATACACAAGAAACATAACTGACGCCGTGCGCTCCGGACCAGACATAGAAAGAATCGCAGCCTTCAACGGAGTGGAAATGGTCGGCAGCGTTTTGCTATGCCACAAAACTTTCAAAGGTTCGGACCCGGAGATTCGCTTGTTGGCAGTTAGCCCCAACGCACGTCAACAAGGAATCGCACAAAAGTTGATGACCGAATGCGAACGACGAGTCCGACAATTAGGAAAAAAACGCGTCGTCTTGCATACCACTCATCTCATGCAGATCGCAAAAGCTATGTACGAAAGATCTAACTATGTGCGGTTTGAAGAGATCGATTTTCGTCCGGTGCCAGATTTTTTAGTTATGGGTTTCGCTAAGGAATTGAACTGAGCTGGAGGTCCCTTTCCATCGCCGCAAAACGACCAAAGGTGAGGAGATGAGATGGAATAGCAAGTCAAAAAAGCCGATCGGAGCAGAACTGGAACAATCAGGATAACTGATCATGAAAGACACCAGCGACAAACCTAACGACGAGGCAAACGAACCTAAATATCAGCTAGCATACCGGCGCCGGCGAAGCAGCGCGAGACCGTCGAATACGTCCACGGTTCTCGAACTCTGTTTCGCAATCTTGATCTGCATACCGTCGTTGGACCACAGCTTTCCGAAGGTTCTAAGCTCAACCCAACTATTCGGCGCCAACGGACCATCCTTTTCAGCAGCTTTGAGAGCGTCATGAAGCAACGAGATGTTCGGAGCGGACGTCGTCACAGAAATCACGCCACCGTCTTGGCTTCCACTAAGAATACCTAAGACCGTCCCATCTTCCACTCTACACAACGGCGCTCCGGAATAGCCCGGCATGTTCGGAAGCGCACAATGAATTTCGGGCATCATGCGCCCATTGTTGGGCAGCTGACGTTCCGAAAATTCGGTCACCTGGCCCACGCTGAGAACTGGTTTAGTAACGCCATCCGGATGGCCAACCAGAGCCACCTTTCCGATCTTATTGAAGCCATCTTCCCCAGCGAGCTTAATCGGAGTTATCGCGGGCACTGGTTTGCTCAACCGCACAAGTGCCAGGTCTGCATTGCCATCCCTGGCAATCATGATGCCACTATGTGTAGTGCCATCATGAAGGTGTACTTTAATTTCACTCAGACGCCCATTGGGAACAGCGACATGGTCATCGGTCACAATCGTTCGGTTGTCGAGAAGAAAGCCAGTGCCAAATTTGTCGCCCGCCTTAATGCGCACAACTGACTTGCTCATGGAAGCATAAAGTTTTGCCTCCGGTGAGCCAGCGCCTACCCGCATGGCCTCGATTTCGGGAGTAAGATTCGGAACAGTTCCAGCCAGACGAAAGGTTGGAATCACAGACTCTCCTGTCCGAGCTGCCTTAGCCGCTGCGGCCAATTTAGCATCCATCGACACATCCGAAAGAATCTTGCCAATCGCGCCTTCTTTCGTAGCCGTGCTAGCGGTTCGCCCAACGGCGTTGCCTATTAGCTCCAGAGACGGCAGTGCCTTTTCTCCAGCATTAAACATCGAGACGATTTTGCCACCGCCAGCAAGTAACCCAGCGCCGACTGCGATGGATTCGACAGCGACCTCAGCCTTCTCGCCGATGGTCGATTCGCCATGAAGGACATGGTTCCAGGTAATTTTAACGTGATTGAAGAGGTCCACAATTCGAGTTCCGAATACTCGTTCAGGCTAACAGTAAGGCGGGTCGAGTCCGAGTGCAATGGGCTTTCTACGAAAATTCATTGCAGATTTAATGAAGCACGAAAGTTCAAAATTCAGAGAAAATCCAACAACCGCAGAAAGTCGTTTAAAATCATTCAGATCGTCGAAGGGCATTTCAGGCGATTTGTAATAACCAAATTGCAGAGGAAGTTCATTGAGCGACAAAGACCAAGAATCAAACGCAAGCGCTGCAACAGTTGAGCCACACCGTTGGGAAGATGCCTATAAGAAGGGCAAGGATGCTTTGCCCTGGGACACGGGTGCTGCAGCTCCTGAACTCGTTAGGTATTTGGAATCGTCGACCATGCCTAAACAGATTCTGGAAATTGGTTGCGGAACCGGCTCAAATGCAATCTGGATGGCAGAACGTGGCGCGTCTGTTTTGGCGACCGAAATTTCGCCTACCGCCATCGAACTGGCGAAAAAGAAGATTGAGAACAACAAATCGCTCAAACTCGAATTTCGGCTGGCCGACATAATTGAATCTAGTCCGGTCAAAGAAGGCACAATCGATTTCGTTTTCGACCGCGGCGTTTATCACGTCATGCCCGACGATGATTCGAGAGAAATATTCATTGACCGTGTTGCTGGCGCGCTAAAAAATGGCGGATTCTGGCTGTGCATCGCCGGCTCGGCTGACGAAGATCGCCCGGAGAACGCCGGTGGACCGCCGCAACTTCAAGCCAGCGACCTGGTCAATCTCGCACAGAAGCATTTTGAACTCTTTCACCTGAAGCGAATCATCTCTTCGGGTCCATATGGAAATGAAATTGTTATGTGGGAAGCACTCTATCGCAAACGAGCGCCGAAGAGATAAGACTGATACCAAATACGACACCACCCACCGTTTCTTATCTAGAATTAATTACACGAATTCTTCTCCATCTGGTCGTTCCAACAGATACAGATGAGTTTGTTCGCCACGCATAGACTGATTCCTCAATTTTCAGAAATTGTTGAGCAAATTTCGCAGAACGCAACATCTGCGAACATCACGCGTCCCACTATTCAGAGGAGCAATACAATCATTTTGTCTGAGTCCAAATAGGAAGCCAATGATGTCAGACCGAAATAATAAACATATGAGAGACTTCGTCGAGATTCATTCAGAGACAATGGCGCTAACAGGACGGGTCCTATTGGAATTTGCACGGCGTTTAGACTTCCAGGCTGATCAAAAATTAGCCAACTATTTTTATCGCCGAGCAGTGCAACACGGAAACGCGCTACAAGATCTACGAGCCAGGCTCGGTATCGTAGACCGCCCGTTGGAGCCGAATCTGAATGCAGGCACACCCACGCAATCATCGAGGTGAAATGGCTTTGGGTTGGGAACCTAACCTGGAACTCGGCTAGCAATCTCAAGACCTATTTCTATCGATGAAGTGGCGGCAGGCGATGGCGCATTTAAAACATGTATGCCGTTCGGTGCGTCAATAATCGCGAAGTCATCTACAAGCGAACCATCTTGGTTCAGGGCTTGGGCTCGCACTCCTGCAGCTGCGGGAACGAGATCTTTCATTTCAATAGACGGCGCGAGATTCTGCAAGCTTTTGAGAAACAATTCTCTGCTCCAAGAGCGCATCATTTCTGAGAATCCTTCCTTATAGTAGCGGCTGGCAAGGCGCCAAAAGCCTGGGAAGAAGAGGGTATCCAGGGCGTCACCAAGATCGACATCAAACTTCGAATATCCCTCTCGTTTGAGCGCAAGAACTGCATTGGGACCAGCATGAATATGTCCGCGTATAGAACGAGTCAGGTGCACGCCTAAAAACGGGAAATTCGGATTTGGAACCGGATAAACCAACCCTTTGATCAGATCGTTTTTCTCATGCACAAGCTCGAAGTATTCGCCGCGAAAAGGAACAATTTTGCTGCGTGGATTCTCCCCCGCCATGCGCGCTACGCGGTCGCTTTGAAGACCAGCGCAATTAATCACAAAGTTGCACTCAAGCTCGCGTTCGCTCGTCGTAATCTGAACTCTAGAAGCACTGCCATCAGTTCTACGAACCGCCCTGACCTCGCTATTGAAGAAAATTTTTCCGCCGGCAGCTTCTATCTTTTTGACGAACGCTCGACAGACTTCAACGTAATCGACTATTCCGGTAGAAGGAACTTTTATCCCGGCAAGGCAAGTGATATTCGGCTCCAGTTCTTTTACAGCAGAAGCTTCGAGCCAAGAAACATTCAACTGATTGTCAACTCCCCGTTGGTACAACATGCGCAGATTTGGAAGTTCATCTTCGCGCGTAGCGACGATCACTTTTCCGCAGATTTCAAAAGGAATACAATTTTCTTCACAGAATTGCACCAGACTTACATTGCCGCGACGAGCGAATGATGCCTTTAAACTGCCCGGCTTGTAGTAAATGCCGGAGTGAATTACGCCGCTGTTGCGCCCGGTCTGATGTGCAGCAGGATGTGACTCCTTTTCAAGCATAGCGAGGGATGCGTTCTTGAAGCGCTCGCCTATAGCCATCGCAGTGGCAAGCCCAATGATGCCACCACCGATAACAACGAAATCAAACTGATTCTCTTTGCTCAACCTGTCATCTCAAAGGGGAAACCTATGCAGCAACTGACTGCGCACGCGCTGCAATCAACAAATGAATTATCGCACCATAGTAGGATGTAAATATTTAATTGAAGCACAGCGAGAAGGGGTATTTCTTTGGCGAAACCATAGACGAAAAAGATTGGAAATAGTCAGAGCTGAACGTGGCGGCAAAACCGGCTGGTATAATTCATCTGTGGCAATCGATTCATACGGCGCAGGCGCACTAATTGTTTTTCTGACGGCGTTACTAGCCGTCGGCGCGCTCGTTCTGCTCCGAAAGTTCATGCCTAAAGGCTCTTTACGCGCGTCGCAGGAGGTCTCGGGCTATCTTCTGTCGATCGTTGGCACTATGTACGCGGTACTACTCGGACTCGTCGTCGTAGACGCCATGGGTAAGTTTCAAGAAGCACGCAACAATGTACAAGCTGAAGCGAATGCCCTAGCCGACGTCTTTTTATTGTCTGAGAGATTTCCGGAAGCAAAGGAAAAACAGATAAAGAATCTCTGTTTGCACTATGTTCAAAGAGTCGTTGATGTCGAATGGCCAATGATGGATGATGGCATGATCGACACAGAAAGCCGGCATACAGCGATCAATCTCATGCGAGCGGTACAGGAAATTGAGCCAAATGGGGATGCGGAAATCGCGGTCTATCCGATGGCGGTTCAACAAGTCTGCCAGCTCTGGGACTGCCGGCGTGCTCGCACCAATGCCGCACAGTTTGGTGTACCAGGGGAAGAGTGGCTTGTTCTCTTGGTCGGCGGCATCATTACGCTCGGATTTGTTTGTCTCTTTACAGTGGAGAGCTTTGCACTGCAAACCTGCATGACTGTGATGGTGTCGGTGTTAATCTCGCTAAATCTCCTGCTGGTGCTGTGGTTTGGCTATCCGTTTTCTGGTGACCGTAAAGTACATCCGGACCCGTTCAAAGTGGATAAGAAAGTGTTCGATAATCAGTTCGGACATCTGCACGACCAGATAAATAGCAAAGGCTGAGGCCCAACCTATTTCTCTTTCACATATGGTCTTTAATCCCAACCAGCCTAGATAAAAGCTCTTGAGCCAAATATGCGTGCCACCAACTCTCTTCGACATTTAAGGAATTCGGGCGATGGACGAAGATTACGGTCTAGAGGCATGTGCGCCGCGGTACCGTCAACGTCGAGTACATACTGGTCGTCGGCTTTTGCGATGCATGTCAAACTCTCTGGAGAAACTACTTTGACAACATGTCGATCCGAAAGTGACATGAGACCAGAATCGAAGAGTTTATGGTGAACTGCGCAAAGCAGCAAACCGTTGGTAGGTAGCAACCTTTCTGCGGGCGTGCACATTGGCCAGGGTTTTATATGAGCGGCTTCCAGAGCCGGCGCGACTGAGAATCCGCAGAACGCGCACTGATTGTCGTAAATTCGCCGCATCATCTTGGCGAAAACCATCTGCGCAGATCCTCGAACCTTCACTAGTTTGTAAACAGCTGCCGACTCCTCAGGAGAGGGATTTTCAACCAAACGCCGAACAAGCTGATCTGTTGTGGACTGCAACACGAAATCGAATGGGTTAGGCATCAACGTCCAATCGAGGACATTTGTGAAATTGTTTGCCTGCTGCGACATAGATTGGAACTGGGCAATCGAGAGAACATTTGGCGCCGACAATTCCGAAGACGTTGCAAGCGGATCGCTTGATCGTACGATCGAGGCCAGTGACGGCCAGTTTTCACTGTCGCAGATGTTGTCTATAAGCTCAAGACAATTCTGCATTTCGGAGGACGACACATTGAATTGTTCAGATAGATCTCTGCGATGTAACGGACTGTTTGTTCCTGCTGCATGCGCTAAGATTGGCCAGACTTGATGAGCGAGAGTTTCCAGCTCCATAGAATCGGTTGTTGTAGCAATATCAATCGGAAGGTATTCAGCGATTGAGTTTTCTCTACTATCTTTTAGAAGCTTGTAGATCTTTTTCCACTCGCTTGGATCAAGTGTGACACCAGTCCACGATTTGTGGACTGGCGCCCAAAGCTCTCTTCGAATGGATGTCTTGTGAAAAATCTTCTCAAAGTTAACGGCTGTTGTTAGGAGAGGTTTCGCGAGAACGTAGATGTACTGCAACTTAATAGAGTGTGTCACATAGTGATAGTTCTGAGATCCTTTCGCATATTGTGGCCAGCCGCTCGTTGCAAATGACTCACCATATGGCACCGCGATTCCATAAATACCGGCTTCGGGTCCCGCCTGCCAGAGAACCACTACGTCTCCATGGGACATGCCGTGTAGCATTAATGGAAGTCGCCAAACGTCATGCTTGCGTGTCGCTAGTCTGGTCGGCAGGTGGTCGAGCACCGGATTTGCTCGGAGAAGATACGCCCGCTTCGGCTTCACAGGAATCCGCTCGAATCCGTCGTCACGCCTCCTCGGACCGGAGGCATCGGAGGAAATTGATAGCATTTTGTTGATCCGTTTCTTGTCACTCGCACAAGTTGTGCGTGGAGTTTTTCGGTATTGGTCTGGGGTTACCAATATTGAAACGGTGGGCGCGCAGATTTTAGGAAGAACATATTCCTATTTGTACATAAGGCGTTCTGAACGGGTTTGCTGCTGTTCGTTCATCGACTTATAAGCAACTCGATCATCTTGTTCAATACCGAGGACTCCCGATGAAGCCAACTTGTCGGTTTTCATGCCGAATTACAACGACTCAAAAGTAACAGGTATGTCGACATTGACCGAATTCCGATTGGTCTTCGGAGATTTTGGAAGCTTTTAAGGTGCAACATTCGATGGCTGACGTATTCCAATGAGCAAGAGCCGAGCTACGCTAAGGGGACTTAACATTGACGAAAGTTTCTTCACTGCGGCTGCCTCAGCGGCCATTCCTGTGGTACTTTCATAGTCAGCAGTTTTGGAGAAGCCAGAATGGGAGCTATTTGTCATATTTGCGACTCGAATACTGTCAGCCTTGCTGAAAGTTATACAGATCTGTTTCGGGTCACTTCTGATTGCAAACCATTCAATCAGGGGGGAAAGCTAGGCAAATGCAATAGCTGCTACTGCACCATTAATCCAACCGACGTGTCATGGCAGCAAGAAACAGATGCGATTTACCGAGATTATTCACTCTATCCGTTGGGAGCTGGAAGCGAACCATCCAGTTTTGACGGCTCGGCAATGTCATCTAGATCATCAATTTTGATTAATAAACTTCAAGATCTTTTTGATTTCTCGAGACCTGGCAGACTGTTAGATGTGGGCTGCTCAAATGGTGGATTCTTTAGATGTTTCTCAAAGTATGCGCCTTTGTGGAAAATGGTGGGCTTTGAGGTCAGTGACTATTACCGCGCTGAAGTCGAGGCTATTCCTGGTGTTGAAGCCTTTTACGAAGGGTCTCTTGAACGCATATCTGGTCAATTCGATCTGATAACTTTAGTCCATGTATTTGAACACTTACCAACACCTGTGAAATGGCTTGAATGCCTGCGAAAGCTTCTGACACCAACGGGAAGACTCTTGATTCAAGTGCCTGACTGTTCGGCCAATCCTTTCGACTTAGTCGTCGCGGACCATTGCAGCCACTTCACCATAACAACGCTCACACAACTTCTGAGGCGAAATGGCTTTGAGGTTAGCGTTGGTTCTGACGAATGGATCGCCAAGGAACTGACGATTCTTGCCGGTCGAAGTGAGATTTTGAACGACACGCATGTGCTACGTGACGATCCCCGATTCTCGCCGTTCACTTCAGTCGAATGGCTTCTGTCGCTTACATCCACAATCGTGCGAGAGTCAGAAGACGAAAATTTTGGAGTCTTTGGCTCTTCGATAGCCGCAACTTGGGTCGCAGCAATCTTGGGAGATCGCTTAAAGTTCTTCGTTGATGAAGAACCCACTCGGGTAGGGAAAAACCACCTTGGCAAACCAATTTTGGCTCCCAGTCAGGTTCCGCAAAACTCGACACTGTTCGTTTGTCTTGCGCCAGTCCAAGCCGAACGTGTAGCAAAACGAATGTCTACCCATGGATTCAAGGTCGTAGTTCCATCTCCGGTGCCGACTCCCGTTGAAAAATCTTGAGCCAATCGTAAAAGTGTTGGAAAAATCCGCGATTCATAGGATTACTAAATTGGTAATCCTGGACAGAGATGGAGTCATCAATTTCGAATCGCAATCATTTGTCAAAACCCCGGAAGAATGGATTCCGATACCTGGAAGCCTCGAAGCCATAGCTGATCTCAGCAAGAAAGGCTTTACTGTTGCAGTTGCATCGAATCAATCAGGCATTCCAAGAGGTTACCTTTCGATTGAAAGTCTCAACTCGATAGAACAAAAGATGCTTGAATCCGTGCGCAGTACCGGTGGTCGAATCGATGTTATCGCGTACTGCCCTCACCTGCCACTAGATAATTGCGATTGCAGAAAACCCAAACCTGGTCTGCTAAAAGCCATAGCTGCAAAACTAGGTGCCGACCTTACAAACTCAATTTTTATCGGCGACCGGCAGACTGATTTAGACGCCGCGACTGCCGTACGGGCATTAGGCTATCTGATTGCACCAAATTCCGATTCATCAGCTCAAAACACTTTGGTGTTTTCCGACCTGCGGTCCGCAGTCGAGGCCATCACCAAAACATAAAAATGCGCTCAACCTAAACAGTATTAAACAGTGCTCTACAGATGATACTGAAGTCATGCAAAGAGGCTAGCTCTCTGCTAGTTTGACACAGTCATATTTTCCTTGAGCTCGTCATTCCGAGCCTACTTCAAAAAAGAGGTTACTGAAGTTGAACGGGGTCCGAAAAAACTGCCTAGTCACGGGTGGTGCCGGTTTCATTGGGAGCCATTTAGTTGACCGGTTACTTGCCGATGGGCACAACGTGACGGTGCTGGATAATTTCGCCACCGGACACATAAAGAATCTAGCTCAAGCACAAAAGAACGCCAGTTTTCAATTACACAAAGCAGATGTCGCGGATTTTGATACCATCCGTACTCACTTCACTGGAGTTGACTGGGTTTTCCATCTTGCCGCCCTAGCCGACATAGTGCCGTCCATTGAAAGGCCTATGGACTATCATCGAGCCAATGTGGACGGAACGATCGCGGTGCTCGAAGCCGCAAGGCACGCGAAAGTGAAGCGATTCATATACGCTGCATCATCATCGTGTTATGGGATTGCAGAGACCTATCCAACTCCCGAGACTGCTCCGATCAAACCAGAATATCCGTACGCACTTTCTAAATATGTCGCCGAACAATACGTAATGCATTGGAATCAAGTATACAAACTACCTTGTTTGTCACTTCGACTTATCAACGTATACGGGCCTAGAGCTAGAACCACTGGTACCTATGGTGCGGTTTTCGGTGTTTTTCTCGCGCAAAAACTAGCGGGTAAGCCTTTCACTGTTGTCGGCGATGGGACGCAAACTCGTGATTTCACATTTGTGAGCGACGTAGTCGGCGCATTCGTGTCGGCAGCAGAATCGAGCCTGACAGGCGAAATAATGAATGTCGGTTCCGGTGGCACATATAGTATCAATCAATTGGTTGATTTGCTCGGTGGGCAGAAGCTCTTCATTCCAAAAAGACCTGGAGAGCCAGACTGCACATTTGCCTCGATTGAAAAAGTTCGTTCTTTGCTAGATTGGCAACCAGTGGTTAAGTTTGAAGACGGCGTCAAAGTGATGCTGGAGCATCTAGATGACTGGCGTGAGGCCCCCGTATGGGATGTCGATAGCATTTCTGACGCAACAAAAGATTGGTTCAAATATTTGAGTTCTACGCCGACCACCTCTAATTAGTCACTGGGATTTATCACGCCATGGTTGAAAAAATTGCTAACAAACCTCTTGATGCACGCAAAGGCGGAATTTCTGTGCAGGAACCGCATGCATCCGGCGTTACTGATAAGTTTCTGGAATTTGACGCCTTGCAGGACAAGGTTACCGCGTTAAAAGCCGAGGGGAAGAAAGTAGTCCTATGCCACGGCGTGTTCGACCTCATGCATATTGGGCATATTCGGCACTTTGAACAAGCGAAGAAAAAGGGCGATGTCTTAGTTGTGACATTGACGCCAGACCAATATGTAAACAAAGGACCTCATAGACCTGCATTTTCTCAGACTCTTAGAGCTGAAGCCATTGCTGCTCTCAATTGCGTCGACTATGTCGCCATAAATAAGTGGCCAATGGCCATCGAACTGATCAAGCATATAAAACCAGATTATTACGTCAAAGGCTCTGACTATAAGGATTCCGAGAAAGACGTCACTGGTGGCATTGCATTGGAGCGCGAGGCAATTGAATCCGTTGGTGGCGAACTATTTTTTACGGACGACATCGTTTTTAGTTCTTCTGCACTGATCAACCGACATTTACCAGTGTTTTCCAAAGAACTTAGCGATTACCTGGAGGGATTTTCTCGAAAATATTCGGCGGACGACGTAATTGGATACTTCGATAAGATGCGTCCACTAAAGGTTCTGGTTGTCGGCGAAGCTATTATTGACGAATACAATTATTGCCAAGCTATTGGAAAGTCCTCTAAAGAGCCAATGCTTGCGATCAAGCAGCTCTCAAGCGAGAAGTTCGCCGGTGGCATATTGGCTGTAGCTAACAACGTATCCAGCTTCTCTGATAACGTCGGTCTAGTCACCATATTAGGTGAGCAAGAGTCAGAAGAAGAGTTCATTCGCCGGAATTTAAACGATAAAGTCGACACGAAGTTTTTGTTCCGCCCAGATTCGCCAACCATCGTTAAGAAACGATTTATTGAGAGTTACTTCTTCACAAAGTTGTTAGAGGTATACAGCATAAATGATGCAGCATTAAACGATGCGGACGACAAGCGACTTTGCCAAATTCTGGACGAAACAATCGAAAACTACGATGCAGTGATAGTTGTCGATTTCGGTCACAGTATGGTGACGCCAGAAGCTGCATCAATCTTGTGCAAAAAGGCAAAATTCCTTGCTGTCAATACCCAATCGAACGCCGGCAATTTGGGATATCAAACGATATATAAATACTCCCGAGCCGACTACATATGCGTGACCGAAAATGAGGTGCGTCTTGAGGTCCGAGATAAAGCCAATGACTTGAAAAACATTATTCCAAAGTTGGCTACAGACCTAGATTGCGACAGGGTTGTTATAACCCGAGGTAAGGTAGGTTGTATGTGCTACGAAAAGCAATCAGGTTTCTACGAACTTCCCGCGGTAGCTGGAACTGTTGTAGATAGGATGGGCGCTGGTGATGCATTTCTATCAATCACCTCTATGTGCGCAGCGCTCGGCGCGCCAATGGATGTCTTAGGGTTCATAGGAAATGCTGTTGGTGCTCAAGCGGTAGCGACAGTAGGTCACCGCTCATCCATCGTTCGTCCGACCCTAACAAAATTCATCACCTCTCTACTCAAGTGAACACGATGGACAAAATCTCAATTTTTTCCCAAACATCGGTCAGTCAGCCGCTTTCTGAGTACAGTCAGCACTGCAAACGGTTATTGGACTTGCTGATGAGCGTTGAGGTCCGAACATCGAGTGGACGACATATTGGAATTGATGAAGCATTAAGCAGGGTGCTTGACGCAGTCCGTGGATTAAGGGGCACTTCCAAGAAAGCGATGTTTATAGGCAATGGTGGTAGCGCAGCGATCGCCGGTCATCAAGCAATCGATTGGACAAAGAACGCCGGTGTTCGCTCGGTTGCATTTAACGATGGACCTACACTGACTTGTTTTGGTAACGATTACGGATACGAGCACGTATTTGCCAGAGCCGTTGAGTTGTATGGAATGAACGGAGATGTGCTGTTTGCAATTAGCAGCTCTGGAAAATCACCAAATATTCTCAATGGCGTGGAGTCTGCAAAAAAAATCGGCTGTCTCGTATTTACATTCGGCGGTTTTTCATCAACAGCCCCGCTTCTAGACACTGGCGATTTAAATTTCTACGTTGACTCCAACGAATATGGTCCTGTTGAGGTCGCTCATCAGGCACTGCTGCATTACATAACCGACAATTTGTGTTCAGATAAGAGAGGATAGATAAGTCATGGACTCTAAACAAACTGTATTGATAACTGGTGGAGCAGGGTATGTTGGGGCCAGACTGGTACCCCGCTTGCTTTCGGAAGGCTATCGAGTCAAGGTGTTGGACCTGTATCTCTTTGACGACGACGCCCTTGCGAGCGTCAAAGGCAATCCCGATCTGGAAGAAATTAAAGGTGATATCTGCGATCAAGAACTGTTAAAGCGCGTTCTTCCCGGATGCGACAGCGTCATCCACCTTGCATGCATTTCTAACGATCCTTGTTTTGAGCTAAATCCAGACCTAAGCAGAGTAATTAACTACGAAGCATTCCGTCCTCTCGTACAAATAAGCAAAGAGTCTGGCATCAAACGTTTTATCTATGCCTCAACATCAAGCGTCTATGGCGTGAGCGACTCGCCCCGGGTCGATGAAACACATCCATTACTTCCTATCACCGATTACAACAAGTACAAGGGCATGTGCGAACCAATACTGTTCGAGTATCAATCTGAAAACTTCACTACAGTTGCTATCCGTCCAGCTACAGTCTGTGGCTATTCGCCGCGTCAGCGCTTAGATTTAACAGTAAATATACTGACGAATTTTGCAGTCAACAAAGGAAAGATCACAATATTTGGCGGCACGCAGATGCGCCCAAACATACACATTGAAGACATGGTCGACCTCTACGTTTTACTGCTCAAAATCGAAGCAAACAAAATTGCCGGTCAAAGCTTTAACGCAGGCTACGAGAATCATACTGTCAAAGATCTGGCGTTAATGGTTAAGTCGGTAGTAGAGCGCCGACTGCCAAATAGAGAGGAAGTGAACCTCATAACGGAGCATTCGGAAGATGTCCGTTCATACCGGATCACTTCAGACAAAATTAAAAACCAGCTGGGTTTTGCACCCAAACGCACAATAGAAGACGCAGTGAATGATCTAGTAGACGCTTTTGAGAAAGGGCTTCTTCCAAACTCATTCGAGGACGTGAAGTATTTCAACATAAAAGCTATGCAAACCAAGAATCCCTTTGGTTCAGTGAAGTCACCCGTTGCGTCGCGTTAATTTCAAACTCGTCAAGAAACGGAGGCAGCGTTGAAGGCAGCAGTTATTGGGAGTAACTCATTTTCGGGGAGCGATTTTGTCGATTTGTTCCTTGAGGATCACAAAAATCAAGCAATCGGTATCAGCCGCTCGCCCGAAAAAAGCGACCTATTTTTACCCTACAAAGGCGACAAAGAGAAGCGATTCAAATTTCACTCGCTAGATTTGAATCGTGATTGCGAACGCATTATCGAGGCCCTGGATGCTTTTGAGCCAGAATACATAGTCAACTTCGCGGCACAAAGCGAGGTCGCACCAAGCTGGGAGAATCCAGATCACTGGTATCAAACTAACATCGTCTCTCTTTCCAGGCTCACGAGCCACCTTCTGAAAAAGAAGTATCTGAAAAAATACGTGCATATTTCTTCTCCCGAAGTTTACGGCACATGTGAAGGTACTGTGTATGAGTCAGCACCTCTAAATCCCAGCACTCCATACGCAGCGTCGAAGGCTGGCGCCGACTTGCATCTTTTCACACTAGTAAAGAATTTCGATTTTCCGCTTGTGATGATAAGAGCAACTAATGTTTACGGAGCGCATCAACAGCTCTTTAAAATCATTCCACGCTCCGTAATCAACATAAGACTGAACAAGAAGATTCAGCTGCACGGCGGCGGTCATGCAGTGAAATCGTACATACACATCCGAGACGTATCCGAAGGTGAACTATCAGCGATGTTAAACGGCGAAATCGGAAACATCTATCATCTTTCGCCAGACCAGGGCTATTCCGTCAGAAGCGTTGTCGAAAGAATTGCAAAACAGTTTGGCAAAGAATTGAAGGACGTAGCTGTCGACGTCGAGGAAAGACTTGGACAGGACAAAGCCTACGTCATTGATTCGTCGAAAGCGCGCAATAATCTTGATTGGAAGCCCAGAGTCAACATAGAGAAAGGTCTCGCCGAAGTCGTGAATTGGATCGACTCCCGGTGGAGTGAAATCAAGAATTGCCCATTGGAATATCAACATATTCAGTAGTACCTCAAACCATAAAATAGAAACATCACCTAATAGCGTCACCTAATAAGGATGAAGGAATATGCCGGCTACAGTTCGTCACAGAAATAATTGTCGACTTTGCGAACGCAATAACGTGGAACTCGTCGTTAAGCTGGAGCCCATTCCGCTTGCAGAGAAATACTCGCTTAGCTCAGACACTGCAAAATCGGCAGAACTATTCCCCATTGACCTCTACATGTGCCGAGATTGCGGGCACGTTCAGTTGTTGGACGTAATAGACTCGGAAACGCTGTGGGACGATTACACGTATCATTCAGGACAAACCAAGGGTATTGTCGACCATTTTCAGGAAGTCGCAGACAAAATTGTTCAACGCTATAAGCCGCAAAGCAGCGGCTTGGTCGTTGACATAGGAAGCAACGACGGAAGTTTTCTTAGACAGTTTAAGGAGCGTGGCTACCGAGTCGCGGGCGTTGATCCGGCAAGGGAGATTGCAAACAAAGCTACAGATTGTGGAATTCCTACAATCGCGGCTCTCATGAGCACCGACGTAACCAATGAAATAATCACTAAATACGGTTCTGCGTCGGTCGTCACAGCATTCAATGTTTTTGCACATGCCGACGACCTTTCCGGAATGGCGGAAAATATTCGCATGCTCTTAGCGCCAGACGGTGTCTTCGTTTTTGAATGCCAGTACTTGGTTGACATCATCGATAAATTTCTCTTGGGCACAATATTTCACGAACACATGTCACACCATTCCTTGAAGCCCATGGTGAAATTTTTGGCTAGTCACGGAATGGAGCTAATCGACGTGGAAAGAAATTCTATTCAGAAGGGCTCCATTGTAGGAACCGCACAGTTAGTTGGTGGTCCTCATAAGAAGACTTCTGCGGTCGATGAGTTACTGGCGCTTGAAGCATCAAAACAGATTGAGAGTGCGGAAACTATCAAATCGCTTTCTGTCCGTATCAATAAGATCCACAAGCAGTTCTCCGAAGTCGTTGAGCAATGTCGCCGTGACAAAAAAGTGCTCGCTGGTTTTGGTGCCGCTAGGAGCGGGCCCACGTTATTGGCACAATTTGGAATTGGGCCGCACGTCGAATATATTTTTGATGATCATCCTCAAAAGACTGGGAAGTACTCACCCGGAGACGGTATAAAAGTACTCCCAACGAGCGAACTCAACGTCCTGAAACCGGATTACGTAGTCATTCTGGCATGGATACATGCGAAGAAGATCATTGAGTCAAACCAGGAATACTTGAAGAAAGGTGGCAAATTTATAGTTTGCTGTCCCGATTTTGAAGTCGTGGATTCAAGAGCAATTGAACAGAGAGACGCATGCTCAGTAGCCCGTTAAAAATCGGGATGGTTGGTGCCGGTTTCATTGGCCAGCTTGCGCACCTAATGAACTACAGCCAGTTGCCGAATTGTAAGGTAACAGCTATAGCAGAGATGCGTCCAATACTTCGAAAGAAAGTAATGGAGCATTATGAAATCGACAAAGGATATGAGCATCATACAGAGATGCTGAAAGATCCTGATGTGAATGCCGTCGTGGTTGTGACACCGCGAGCTTTTACAGCAAACATCGTCTCTGATTGCCTGACCGCAAAAAAACACGTTATCTCTGAAAAGCCAATGGCAGGCACTTCAGAACAAGCAGCTCGACTAGTTGCTTTGGCTGCGCAAAACGAACTCGTCTACAGTGTCGGCTATATGAAGCGCTACGACGAAGGTGTCCAGTTCGTTAAGAAGTACCTAGAAGACGGCAAGGCCCAACGTGAACTCGGAGACCTTACGTTTGTAAGAGCCCATTGTTTTATGGGTGACTCTTATTGTAAAGCTGATGGGCACGTTGTAACTGATGAAAAAGCAACCTATGAAGATGCTGGATGGCCAATGGCCCCAGACTGGCTGCCCGAGCACCTCGTGGCTCAGTACGCCGCATTCGTCAACTGTTTTTCGCACAACACGAATATCCTTCGCTACCTTCTAGGCTGCGAACCAACGATAGGGTATGCAGACACATCAAATCCAAACGCCCAAATGACGGCGTTGAAGTTCAACGAGGTTCTTTGTTCTCTTGAAACGGGAAAGTCAACAAATCGCGGCTGGGACGAAAGCACTGAATTATTCTTCACTGACGGACGAATCACGATCAAAACGCCTCCACCACTGCTAAAGAACGTACCAGCGCACGTCGAAATTTATAGAGCTGGACAAACCCAAGAAGTGTACATTCCCCAGTTTCCGTGGACCTGGTCATTTAGAAGGCAAGCATCGGCGTTCGTCGAGGATGTACTACACGGTCGCACTTCAATCAGCTCCGGAATGGATTCTCTAAACGACCTGCGACTAATTGAATCCATCTGGCAGAATTCTTTGGGGATAGATACGCAGTGATAAAAACCGCGGTTATTGGAGCCAGTGGATTCGTCGGAAGACATATCCTGAAAAATCAGCGAGAGCATTTCGCTGACGTTGTTGGAACCGCATTCAGCTCACCCCAAAATGACCTGACTCAATTTGATATTCGAGAACCTGATCTGGCAAAGCTGCGTCTTCTCGAGTCGAATCACGAGGCCGTAGTCATCTCTTCGGCAAAGGCCAACGTGGGGTACTGCGAGCAGAATCCGAAAGAATCCTACGAAGTCAACGTGAGTGGCACCCTGGAACTGGTTAGACAGATTAGCCGCACAAAGATGAAGGTAATATTCCTTTCCACCGACTATGTCTTCGATGGCAGGCAAGGCGGCTACGGTGATCAAGCTCAAACTTGCCCAAATACTGAATACGGGCGGCAGAAAGCGCACGTCGAACGCGAACTTCCCAAAATCACGGATAATTTCCTTATCTTGAGATTGAGCAAAATATATGGTTTGACGAAAGGCGACAATACGCTGATCGACGAGATAATGCAAAAGCTGCACAGCGGTACTCGCATTCAAGCAGCTAAGGATCAAATATTTGCGCCCGCAGCCGTGGACGATCTAGTAAAGATGCTGCATTTGGCACAAGACGCTAAACGAACTGGCATATTGAACTCAAGCGGTCCCAAAGCATTTTCTCGCTTCGATATTGCGAGCATGTGCGCACAAAAGCTCGGCAAAGGAACTGAACTTATCGATCCAATTAACTTACATCAGTTGCCTGGGATGATAGGGCGTCCTCTCAATACCAGTTTGACACCATCGGCTCTTTTCCTGCCACCACTATTGAAACAGCGTGATGTCTCCAGTAGTGTCGAACAGCTGGCAGTGGCGTGGAATACACATCACTCAAAGTAGATAAACCCATAGTCTCCTGAGTAACCTGTCAGCTTAAACCACCAATCCCATTCTGCTGGCGTACAGAACATTTCGCAAGTCAACTGCCAATAGAGAAGATTTGCCTTTTCCTCCTCATTTCTATAGGACTCAACGCAAATGTATTTATCCTTCTTGCCAACTCTTTCTATCTCCTTCAAGGCATCGAATAACTCATAGCAATAGAGATTGTGTAGAGTCGTTATAGAGATAATCAGATCGAAGGCTTTATCAGGGAAATCAAGCTTGGTAGCGTTGCCTTGTTGTACGAAGGCGCGAATTTCAGGTTTCGCATTCTCTATTGCATAACCAGATATATCAACTCCTCGCACATCCAGACCTTGTACAACCTGTGTGAGTTCGTAGAGCAAGAATCCTTTTCCGCATCCGACATCAAGCACCTTATCACCTTTCTTTAAGGCATAGTGCTCGGCGATACGTTCGGCAACTGGCCGCCAGCGGCCATCATACTGGTATCCGCCATATCCCGTTTGTCTCGAGCCATCCCAATAGTCGATATCGAATTTCTTAGCCAGAGTAGCTGCTTTTGCTTTTGGATACTCCGTAACCCGTGCAACATAGTCCCGTTTGGTGCTCTTATGCGTGGTGCTTAGAAAATCTATCTCGGACATGCATTCTCCTTTCGTTAGCTAGTTGAAACCGAAAATACTCACTGAAGGGATTTTGATAGGCATGCCTTGGCCTTATCGAGTTGTGATTGTAAACGCTCGAAATTAAGATGCTCAGAAGAAGAAAAGTCTCGACGGACTTTCGAAACAGGCATGAACTCATTCAACATTATGCAGCACCACTTTATTTTATAGGGCTCGAAAAGAATTTGCGTCTTAAGTCTGTGAGTTTTGATGTCAACTGCGGTACAGCCCAATGCACCTAACAGAAAGTCATCGAACATTGACAATGGTACGGGGACGGCTGGTTGCAAGAAAAAATCACAAATAGTTTTTGCCGGGTCATCCCAGCCTGCATACTCAAAGTCCAAAAAACGAATCTCACCGTTGCTGAGTTGTATCGCATTGTGAAATCCAAAATCGGATGGCGAAATTAAGCGCTCCGCCTCGGAAAGCGTCTCAGACAAGCTAAATTTGTTGCTTCGGCATTGTTCCTCAACGTTTGCCCGGATACGCTCCCACTCTGGAGCAACGAAGCGATGTACAAAATCAGCAACTTGTTCCGCTAACTCTCCTTCGAATTGATGTCGAACTAGTCGCAGAACACGAGATTCTATGCAACCCAAATGTTCAAGAAGGCTAAAGCATGCTTCTGAAGCTACGCGTGTGAAATTTCTTCGCTCCAAATGGGCAGCATTGAGTTCCGCAAGAAAATCGTTCGCCTGGTTAAGTGAGAGACCAGATACGTCTGTCGGCTGAAGTTTCTTTCCGTCTATAAATTCGTATGCTGCAATGCCTACTGCATTATCGAATAAGAGTGGACAAGGAACCCTACGAATATTATTCTGCCAGGCATACGAAACAAAATCATACTCAGTAGCACCGCGGTCTCTGGAATCACCCGGGTGACGAAAATATTGTTTGAGAACGTAGTCGTGTCCTAGCAGAGAAAGTTTGAATACCGCATTGTTCCTGCCGCCACGCAACGACTCCAATCGGTACTCAGACGTGTTGTGTCGCTCTTTACAAAAATCCGCGGCAAATTGATCAAGTGTTTTCATCGCCAAACATCAGCTCGAATGCCTGAGACCACGAATGCATCACACTAAATCTCTCGTCTGAACCATTCTTTCCATGAGGATCGAAAAGTATCTTCTTTACGGAAGGAAAATCTTGCTCAGTAAGAAACTCTGGTAAGTCATCAATGAAGACACCGCAACCACGTCGCTCGATCTCCAGCATCTTCGCTTTTTTCGTATCGAGGAAAAACACATCCGAATTTCCAATCCCAGATTTCTCATACTCGAAAAAGCCGTTTGATTTAAGCCACGCTAACGCACATTCTCGAAGATCAAACTTTCCGCCAGCATACGGAAACTGTGTCTTGTGGCTTATTACATATGCTTTCACACTGCTAACACGGCAGGCATCAAAAAACTCCAAAACCCCCGTATAGGCATTCGCTTTCATTATTCCAGGACCATAAACGTAGGCTTGCAATTCGGTCCATTTGTCTTCCTGTCCGATAGACCTCAAGTAGTCTCGCACGCTTTGCTTGTTGGGCAGAACGTGTTCAGGAATCAGTTCACGCTCCAGAGCTTCGCGATAGAAGAGATCGTCGTAACAAACGATCGTATTATCAAAGTCAATTCCGACGATCAATTTGTCTCCATATCAAGGAGCGGGCGGACGACTTTTCCCGATTCCAGATCGTCCAATGCCTGATTGACTTGCGAGAGTGAATAAACACTCGCCTGGAAAGGCGCAAGTTGTAACTTTCCGGCTTGCAGGTAGTCAAAATATTTCGGAAAATCTCTATCGGGATTGTTGTCGCCGCCCCAAGACCCGCGCAATTGCTTACCAGCGTTGAACTCTCGAGGGTCTATGCTTATTTTTTCTCCGAAGACGGCATTACCGAGAATTACAGCACGGCCACCTTGATTGCGCACCACTTGTAGTGCCAACTCCATAGGCTCTTTGCGTCCTGTCGCTTCTACAGCCACATCGAATCCGGATTTAGTAATCTGCTTGAGGTTGGTCACAAAATCAGGATCACCAGCATTGATTGTGTGAGTAGCGCCAACTTGTGTAGCGGCAGTCAACTTCACAGGATTCACATCCACCGCAACTATCGGATCACAACCGGCAATTGCAGCACCGACCACCGCACACAACCCTATACCTCCCGCTCCAAAAACAACAACCGATTGTCCCGATTGAGCCTGAGCGGTATTCATAACAGCACCAATTCCAGTCGGAACTGCACATCCAAGTAAAGCTGCGTCCTTCAATGAGATAGTATCTGGAAGCACAGTAAGTCGATTTTCACTAATTACGCTAAAACGACCGAAAGTTGTTATAGCACCACTATTTACGTTCCCTAGTGCGGAACCATATATAGTGCCAGGGACATCGGCACCGCTGCCTTTCATCCAAGACAACAGGACGCGCTGCCCATTCTTCACTTTCGTAACGGACGGTCCCACATCTACGACGAGGCCACTCCCCTCATGTCCAAGACAATGAGGCAAAAATGCGTCAGGCCCTCGGCGTCCACGACATTCAGACAACTGCGTATGGCAAACACCAGAGTAGCTGATCTTTACTAAAACCTGGCCCGGTTTCAGCTGAGGAACATCTAACTCCTCAATTGAAAGCGGCTGGGTGGTATCTCTTAGAACGGCAGTTTCAGTTTTCAAATCACAACTCGCTTCAGTGCAGTCAATATCGACGGAACAATTCTCTCTATAGTTAGGCCAAACTGTTCCCTCGCATAAGCTTGATTGCCGCCTTCACATAAGAATTTATCCGATAAACCAAATGTAATGAGCTCTGCAGCCCCACCACATCGATTCTTCCAATCAGACACGGCGCTGCCGAAACCACCGATTAGCGAATGTTCTTCAAGAGTAACAACTAATCTAAAGCGAGAGAAAAATTCATCTAGGGCACTTTCGTCGAGTGGTTTTACCGTATGAAAGCTGACAACCTGCGAGCCAATTGATTGCAACTCTAAAGCGTCAGAACACGCCATTGCAAGAGACAAAAGATTGCCAGTGCTGAGGATACAGACCTCGTGACCTTCTCGAACCGTAATGCACTTGCCAATTTCAAAGTCCGGTGTTTCCTGATGAACCGGCTTTTCACCTTTTTTTCCAAGCCGAATGTAGACCGGTGTATCTGATTCAAGCGCTGCGCGGACTGCGAGCCGAACTTCAACCGGATCACCGGGACACACAACCTTCATCCGGGGAAGCACTCGTAGAATGGCAATATCCTCAAATGAATGATGCGTTGCACCGAGTCCCGCGTAGCTAAGTCCTCCACCGACACCCACTACTACCACCGGGGCATTGTGATAGCACAAATCAATCTTGATTTGCTCAAGGCAACGAGTCGTTATGAACGGCACAATCGTATACACAATCGGCTTTAGTCCACACATGGCCATACCAGCGGCAGTACCAATCATATTGGCTTCGGCAATGCCACAGTTGAAAAAACGGTCAGGAGCTACCTCTTTGTAGCGGTCAAAAAGTTTGTTGCCGATATCACCAGATAGCAGCACTACATTTTCATTTGCGTTCGCAATTTCTGTGACTTCCGCTGCGAATGCGTTTCTCATAGACTTAGCTCCGCCAACGCTGCACTCAGCTCCTGTTCTGAGGGAACTCTGTAGTGCCAATTATTATCATCTTCCATGAACGAGACTCCCTTGCCTTTCACGGTATGCGCAATCACCGCAGTTGGACCAGTATTGGTCTTGCTTGCTTCGATGAGGACATCTTGAAGCTCGTGCACATTATGGCCGTTAACCTCAAAAGTGCTCCAGCCAAATGCCTTCCACTTAGCTGCCAGCGGATTGAGGGCCGTGATTTTTTCGCTTCGCCCTGTAGCTTGCCACTTGTTGAAATCAATTATCACTACCATATTGTTGAGGTCCTGCGATGGTGCAACAAGAGCCGCCTCCCAGACAGAGCCTTCATTGCATTCGCCGTCGCTCATGAGAACATACGTACGATACGAGAGATTTTTGATCTTTGCGGCAAGGGCCATTCCGAGACCAATGGGAAGTCCGTGTCCCAACGACCCAGTTGCGGCCTCCACGCCGGGGACGCAGGAGGGACTGGGCTGCTCGGGAAGACGTGAACCAGAGGTTCCGTAAGATTCTAGCAACGAGAGATCGATGAATCCCATAAAAGCGAGCGCCGAATACAGTGCAGAAGCGGCATGTCCTTTGCTAAAGATAAATCGATCGCGTTCTAAGCTGAAGGGCGCCAATGGGTCGATGCGCAATACGGCTCCATACAAACACGCGACAATTTCTATGCATGAAAGCGCCGAACCAAGATGCGGTGCACGCGCACTATGCGACATACGAATCACTTGCCGACGCATGTCTAGTGCAAGTTGAGTCAGCTGCTCTGTCGAAAGAGGGTACTTATAGTTGGGTACTATCGGTTTATATTTTAGTTCGACAGAACCGTTGTTTGTCTGCATTTCGCTCACGCTGCGCCATTTTTAGAAGCCAATTTATTTCCGACGCACAGAGCGAACAAGTAGTGCGCCATCGGATAATATCCCGTGTGGACAACTTCGTCGTTCATCGAGAATATGAAAACGTTGTGAAAGAACTCTTTCATAAGAGCTTTCAATTGTCCTGCGTCCTTGCAATTTATGTGCCCTTGTTTGCTGTAGGAAGACGCGTAAACTTGAGACTGGATTGACGGAGTTCCGATGATCAGAACACCATTCGTCACCAGCGATTTCGCAATATTTCCAACAAACACTTTCTCTTGGGACGCATCGATGTGTTCGATTACATCCAAACTATAAGCGGCATCGAATTCGCCAGCAACTGGTCCGTCTAGCATATTGTGAACGTGGCAATCAAATTTCCAACGCGGCGACATGCGCGCATTAACATCGTTTACGAATACGGGGTCGAAATCTACAGCAGAAAGATTGGCTACTTCCTGTTGAACAAGCCGAGCGCCGAAGGCATCGCCACAACCGACCTCCAGGACACGCTCGCTACCGCTAAGCATCTTCGAAACGAATTTGGATCGTGCCAGGATAAAAAGCAAATGACGCGGATCATCTCTCCAGCAGTGGTTCGTGGTCAATCCTAGAGTTTCTAGTCCTTCCGTTTCTCGGATGGACACCTGATGCTGATATTGAGATTCTTTCGTTTGTTCCAACAGCGCACTTCCCACATGACAATTACGGCAACAACGCCATTTTAGCGGGACTTGCGAAAGTCTACCTAAGCTGCATATCAGATTGATGGTCCGAGGTCCCTCAGGAGGGTCAGCCTCTGTAACCGGACATCAGCCCTGAATCCGGCATTCACTCCAGTGTTTTTAACTATTTTTTACTGGATTGTAGTAGTAGGGCTCTGTAGCGGGCAAATCGGTGATAGGCCTGTGAAAAAACATTCAAAGCGCTATTCCGAACTTGATTTTTGAATCCGCTCACTCGCTCTATGCCAGGCTTTAACATCATCCAATAGAACTTGTTGCTATCGCGCTTTATGACTGCATATGTGTGAGACAGCTGATTCCCAACAGAGCTAACAATCCTCCGCTGTCTGTGGATAGCATGATTCTTAGCATGAATAAATAAATTTCTCAGCGTCTTAGTGGTGTTACACCCGATACTATGCATAGCCCGAACAGAACTAGCGAGTGAGCCGCGGTACTTATCCAATTGTGTTTGTACCGCCCACTGGCAATAGTTATTCACGACGTACTGCACTAGCAACCACTTATATTTATGACTAGGCCAAGACTGGAACAGGGCTTTCAGTACTAATTCGGGCGTTTGAACATCTGGCTGAAAAGCACGCAGAGAGCTAGCCTTGAGAACGAGAGCGCAAATGTCTGCATACTCGACCGATAGGAGTCGCCTAAACAATGCAAGCATCACGGCTTTATATGGACGCCTGTCAGAACTATTTTCAGTACGATAACAAAATCCGCGTCGCTCAAATCGGACGGTAGCAAGAACCTCCGGAACGTAGCAACAACCATGCCTGAAGGTGGTGACCATGCTCGCGAACCAGTCACCAGCGAAGCCTAACTCAGGGTCATACAGCGGCCCCTTTCCCAACAAGAACTCTCTCTTATTTATGCATGTCGTGGAGTGAGGATTCTGCAAACCACGACTAGCTTTTCGAGTCGCTTCCGCAAACCGCATCGGTGAAAAATAGGTTCCTTCTGCCGACCAGCCAAATGACAAATCAGACGAACTATTATTTTCCACATCTGTGATTCGAACATCCGTGCAGCATAATCCAGCTTCCGGATGTTCTCGCAAAAGACTTAAGCTTTTTTCAAAAAAGCCCGGTAGGATAAAATCGTTCGCAGAGGCGAAGCAGAGATAATCACCGCTTGCTTCGGCCAATCCCTTCTCTACCGAATATTGAATTCCCCGGTTGTGCTCATTTCGAATGAGCCGGATGCTCTTGTACCGGTTAGCTAGGCTCTCGATTAGCTCAACGCTGTTGTCGGTTGAGCCATCATCAACAACGATAACCTCGAACGGCGGATGACTCTGTTCGCAGATGGCCGTGAGCGCGCCCATGAGATACATGGAATCGTTATAGTTGGGCATTACCACAGATAGTCTTTGATTCATACGAAGCGCGGCCGATCCTAGAAGGGTACCGAAGAGGAAAGCTCCCGTAAGCCTATCATGACAACAAAAGAGGTAGACAAATATTCCGCACAAATGCGATAAACAATGAGTCAACATTAACGAAGAACCATCTCTTGCAGTTAGTTCTGAGTTGCATGCAAGAGTCGAGGTAAATCAACAATCCAAAGAGCTTTAAGGCAGTTAATCAAGCGTCGTAAACTAGCCGTAACTAAAAAAGTTAAATCGATCGTCTCACTAAACTATCGATCAATAGGTCTCTCGTAGACCGTGCTCGCTCTCTTGCAAACTCAGTTCAGACTCGTAAGCCTCCACATTGACCAGGTCGTTTAATCACCTTAAACCCTTCTCGACTAAGAAGAGCAGCCATGCATGCTAGCATTGCATGGCTTGACAAATACCCAAGGTGTTAACGTGGCGAACGAAAAACGAGTATTGATAACGGGAATTACCGGCATGGCAGGATCGCATCTTGCCGAGTACATCTTGAAGGAGCATCCGGACCACAAGATCTACGCAACTAAGCGGTGGCGAAGCCCGTTGAATAACATTGTCGATATTGAATCGCAGGTCCATTTGTTTGACTGCGATTTGACTGACCCCACAGGTGTCAGAACGCTGATTGAAGACGTGAAGCCTCACTTCATTTTCCATCTTGCTGCACAGAGCTTTGTTCCAACCTCGTGGACAAATCCTATTTCGACTCTTACAGACAACATCAGCATGCAGCTGAATATATTCGAAGCTGTAAGACACACAAAAATCGATCCTGTAATTCAAATCGCACTGAGTTCCGAAGAGTATGGGCTTGTACTGCCAGACGAAGTTCCGATTTCGGAGACGAACCCACTGAGGCCACTTAGCCCTTACGCAGTAAGTAAGGTCGGTCAGGACATGCTGGGATATCAATACTGCCAAAGTTATGGTCTGAAAGTAATTCGCACGCGAGCATTCAATCACGAAGGTCCTCGCCGCGGTGAAGTCTTCGTCACAAGCAATTTTGCAAAACAGATCGCAGAGATTGAAGCAGGCTTGAGATTGCCAGTCATCCACCACGGTAATCTCGAGGCCAAACGTGATTGGACCGACGTTCGCGATATGGTTCGCGCTTACTGGATGAGCGTGCACCAATGCACACCGGGTGAAGATTATGTCATCGCCAGTGGTGTCACTAGAACAATTCGCTCGATGCTCGACTATCTGCTCAGTCTGTCAACCTGCAAAATCGAGTGCAAACTCGATGAGAGCCGCTTGCGTCCAAGTGACGTGCAAGTGCTATGGGGTGAGCCAGCCAAGTTCAAAAAGGTCACTGGTTGGGAGCAAACCATCACGTTCGAACAGACAATGCAAGATCTGCTGGACTACTGGCGCAAAGAGACTGCGGTCAAAAAACATACGTCTGCAGCGGCTCTCGCCGGCAGCTCAAAGTAAATCAAACATCGGAATCGTCCTCACGAAACCCACGGAGAAAAAACGAATGAAAGCAATTATCATTGCTGGCGGTAAGGGAGAAAGACTCAGACCGTACACAGAAGATAAGCCGAAATGCATGATTCCCGTTTTGGGAAATCCATTGCTGTCGTTTCAGGTGAGATTGCTAAAAAGCCATGGTTTTGACCATATCACCATCTGCTGTGGCTACTTGCATGAAGTGATCATGGAACACTTTGGCGATGGTGGCAAATATGGCGTGAAGATCGATTATCTGATTGAAGAAGAACCATTGGGCAGAGGAGGCGCTATACGCGGCGCTCTCGAAAAGATGGGGACTACAACCGAACCAGTGTTGGCGCTTAACGGCGATTGTTTCACCAACACCAATCTCGGCGAGTTGCTCAATTTCCACAAACAACACCAGCCGATGGCGACTTTGGTTTCGGTGCCATTGAACAGTCCATACGGCATTCTCGATTTTTCTGATGACACCATGATCTCAGGATTCAGAGAGAAGCCAGAGCTGCCATTCTGGATCAACGCCGGTATCTACATTCTCAATCCAGCGATTAAAGATCTTCTGCCAGTTAAGGGGGACCACGAAACACTGACCTTCCCCAAGCTAGCTGAAAACGGCAAGCTGCGTTGCTTCAAGAGCCGCGCCTTCTGGAGAACAATCGATACAGTTAAAGACCTGACTGAAGTAAGACACGAATTCGAACAGATGTTATTCGGTGCATTCTTGCAAACAACATCAACAGGGGCACCGGTAGCGTAATGAAACAGAAAAATGTACTGGTCACAGGTGGAGCTGGCTTTCTAGGAAAGAAGGTCGTTGCCGAACTGAAGTCGCGTGGATATCAGGATATCTTCGTCCCACGCAGCGCCGAGCATGACCTTACAGAACAATCGAAAGTTCGCGACCTGATTAGATCGGTGCAGCCGGATCTGGTGATCCATCTAGCAGCCGTGGTTGGCGGCATTGGTGCTAATCGCGAAAATCCCGGTAAATACTTTTACGACAATCTGATGATGGGTGTAATGCTCATTGAAGAATGCCGTAAAGGGCAAGTAGACAAGGTTGTTTCGGTTGGCACCATTTGTGCGTATCCGAAATTCGCACCGATTCCATTCAAGGAAGAGGACATTTGGAACGGCTATCCGGAAGAGACGAATGCGCCTTACGGATTAGCGAAGAAGATGCTCCTCGTGCAGTCACAGGCCTATCGCGAACAGTACGGCATGAATTGTGTTTATCTGCTGCCGGTCAATCTTTACGGGCCTGAAGACAACTTCGATGAGAACTCTTCACATGTAATTCCAGCACTGATTAAAAAGTGCATTGATGCAAAACGGACAAAGTCTAAAGACGTCGTTCTCTGGGGAGACGGATCACCTACACGAGAATTCCTATACGTAGATGACGCAGCTAGGGGTATCGTCGACGCCGCAGAGAAGTATAACAAGTCTGATGCTGTCAACTTGGGCTCTGGGGAAGAAATCAGCATCAGGAATCTTGCAGAAAAGATCGCTGGTCTTACAGGCTTCGAAGGAAATATCACCTGGGACACTACGAAACCGAACGGTCAACCCCGCCGTAAGCTTGATACGAGCAAGGCGAAGAACGAGTTTGGGTTTGAATCCGCCGTTAATTTCGACGAAGGGCTCAAGAAGACAATCGATTGGTACGTTAAGAGTACAAATTTGGCAAAAGTCTAGGCTCGAGGTTTGCAGTGAAATCTTTTCTGAAAAACTTGTATACACTTCTAGCTGGTCCTCTGTATCGACGGCTATTGCGTGACCTTACAGTACAAGTTCAGGATGCTCATTCGACAACCTTGGAATACCAAGAAAAAATAGCAGCAAAATTGCTGGACGAATTGGTGTGTGTGAGGCTCGAGCTAGAGCGAGCCATGAATCAATTGGAAGAGAGCAAACAACAACTAACTCGAGCAACAAACACTCAACAGCGCTCCGCTCACTATGCTAAAGAGACGGCCGTCGCTCCTTCTCAAATTAGCGACACCATTAGCGATGACGAGATTCACAAAATCGTCAATGAAATCTCCTCCCATATGAAAATCGTGGAGCTTGCTTGTGATACTCAAGTCCCTATGCAAGAAATATTGGACTGGCGCTCGCGATATTCCGGTCTTACCGTAAACGCAGTTAGAAAAATGCGCAGGATCGAGCGGGAAAACGCACTTCTAAAAGAAGAACTCGCGCAGTATAAAATGCGCGAAGCAATTACAGACGATACGGGAATACTGAGTTGAGCGGAACTAGCACCACGTCCACCACTAATCATCCCCTAGTATCGATCGTTACACCTTCTTTCAATCAAGCTCACTTCATTGAAAAAACGATACTTAGCGTACTTTTACAAGACTACGTAAATCTCGAATACATAGTGCTCGATGCTGAATCAAATGATGGCACAAAAGAGATCATGGACAAGTACAGCAGCAGCGCTAGAATGATTAGAGAAAAAGACGAGGGACAAGCAGACGCAATCAACAAAGGATTCAGGCTCGCAAAAGGTTCGATCCTGGCATATCTCAATTCGGACGATTGCTACGCAAATTCAAAAGTAGTATCGCGAGTAGTATCATTATTCGAGCAGCATCCAGATGTCGATGTCATCATCGGAAAACGCGAATTTATAGACGAACGTGGGAACTACGTATTGAACTATCCGTTCCGAGAATTTGTTCCAGAACAACTGCTGCGTTCATGCTATGTGCCGCAAGAATGTGCATTCTGGCGAAAATCGATCTATGAAAAAGCCGGAGACTGCGTCGACAAATCGTTTAAGTTTGCAATGGATTACGACTTGTGGTTGAGATTCTTAGCCGCCGGAGCGAAGTTTCTCAATGTGGATGAATACTTTGGACTATTCCGGTGGTACCCTGGTCAGAAAAGCACAGATATATGGCGCCGCCATGGAGTTCCGGAAATCGCGCGATTACAGGAAAAGCACCTTGGCGCGGCCATGCCGGAAGATGAAATGATCGCTGTATACCAAGAATATTGGTATGGCTCAAATCGGCTCCACAATAAAAATGTGTACAAACACTCTGTGCCGACCTGGCAGACGTTTACTTCGTACAAGAAGCAGCTCTTGAGCAATTGCACGAGAGATGCGTGGGTCTTTTCAGACTTTATATCAATTCCAAAGCGAAAAAGTTATGTCTAGCTG
The DNA here is from genome assembly GCA_036702975.1 of Oculatellaceae cyanobacterium. GTDB lineage: Bacteria > Cyanobacteriota > Vampirovibrionia > Obscuribacterales > Obscuribacteraceae > DATNPX01. The sequence goes on along the minus strand of DATNPX010000008.1, from coordinate 30,854 downwards.
TTCTCACTATGATTGGTGAGTCCCAATAGAGATAACACGCGATTTTTCAAAACCATCGTTTTCGACTGCAGTAATGCTTGAAGATCGCTTTGACTCTGACTCAATTTAGCTTTAACCTCGGTAAGCTCCTGGTTGGAAGCCTCCTTGCACAACTCAAGCGCTTGAATGGTCTTGCGACACTCATCGAGTTCTGAAAGTCTAAGTCGCGCGGTTTCTGAAACTTCATGTCTCTGACGTTCCAAATCAGTCAGTCGTAGACGTCTACGTTCTGCCATTTCAATTGCAAGGTTGCGTTCAAGATTGGCGGCTTCGATGGCGGCATTTCCAAAAATGTGATTGCGGACCGACGTGGACAGTTCCGTACAGTAGCTTGAAACTGCTCTCAACATCTCTAACTCGGCGTTCGACAAATCAATCGTCGAGAACCTGTCAATAGCCTCCTGGTAGATAGACAGTGTGTGTTTTATATAGGTGTCCGAATCGGCAAGCGTACGAATCTTGCCGGAAGCAGCTCTCGCCGCGGAAGGTGAGTATTGAGCAATAAGTTCAACAATCGAGTCGGCCGAACACTCCTTGTTTAGCCATTTGCGTCCAAAGTTCTGCTTATACAAGGCCTCACAATTGTCTGCCGTGACCATAGGTCCCAATCCTGGTTGCCCGCATAAAATAACCGAATTACCAACGGCTGTCGCTTCCATCGCGGTTCGATCAACCGCAAACACTAGATCATATTTCGGAAACAGATTTTCCGGCTCATTCGTCACTGAACCTAAACCATTTCCGAAAGCATCTAATGCCAGTCCTGATCGACGGCAAGCTTCCTGCACCTCTTCGAACCAAACTGTGTTTGCGGCGTAGTGACTCAAAACCAATGCTCTTTGCGGCCTGTCCGGTAACGCCTCGCGCTGACGAAATCGTGACAAGTCGACACAGTTCAACATCAGTGAAACTCGCTCACTCGGCACCGACTCTTCAGCAAGCAAACGTTCGGAACACGCCTCATCAACGGCCAGGTATGTCATAAGGGTCGGAACCTTTGGTGCTCGGTCGTGTGGACCATCCCAACTATGACAAGTCCAAACGGCCGGAGTCCGCGGGAAGCGCATACAAGCAGTTACTGTCTCGTGCAAGTGATTGCCGTGGATGATGTCGGGAATTTCTGTGAGAGCATCGAGATCGTCTATGACCGGAATGAGCGCCTGCCGGATCTCATCCGCAACTCCAGTTTGGCCGGGCAATCTAAGGAAGGGGCTGAATACTACCGGCAGGTGCCCTGCTCTTACCAGACCAATGGCAAGATCACGAACGACCGTTTCGGTTCCGCTACGCCCACTTAGCGAAATATTCGTAATCAGAATTCGCACGAAAACTCCGAGTCTATACTTAACTCGCGTAGAATTGTACACTAAGCGTTGTCAGGAACGGCGCGCCTAGCCAGTGTTGTTGCACTAGAAATCATTCTGGAGAAGTCGTGAAAGTATTGGTTCTCGGTGCTACAGGTATGCTTGGACATAAGCTCGTCCAGGCCGCCAGCGAAGAACACGTCGTCTACGCAACGATCCGAGGGGAGCAACTAGATTCATCTTACATACACGTTCTCAATAAAGCGAAAATAATCTCGGGCGTGAGAGCAGAAGAGTTCGCCACTGTCGAAAGAGCGATCGTACAGGTAGAACCAGATGTTGTTATTAACTGCATTGGAATTGTCAAGCAACTAGCAACCTCCAAGGACGCCATAGCAAGCATCCTTGTAAACTCCTTACTTCCGCAAAAAGCTGCTCTAACGTGCCAATCGAAAAACATCAGATTTATCACACTCAGCACCGATTGTGTCTTTTCCGGGCGTAAAGGTGGGTACACTCTTGCTGACAACCCAGACCCCGTCGACCTTTACGGCCGTAGCAAACTTCTCGGTGAGGTTGCTGGCAACAATTGCCTAACCATCAGAACATCAATGATAGGGCGGCAACTATTCGACACACATAGCCTCGTTGAGTGGTTTTTAAGTCAGGAAACTAAGAGTGTAAGGGGCTACAAGAATGCAATATTTAGTGGATTGACGACTAACGAGCTTTCAAGAATTATCTGCAAACTGATTTCGAATCATCCACTGTTGGAGGGCATTTGGCAGTTGGCAGCCAAGCCAATTAGCAAGTTTGAGCTGCTACAGTTGCTTAAGCAGCACTACAATGTTCAGGTTGAGATCGTTGCGGACGAAGAATTCAAATGTGATCGCTCATTAAGCGGCATTGACTTCGAGAAAGCGACAAACCTGGTGCCCAAGAGCTGGCCTGATATGATCGCTGAGATGAAAAACGATTCGCTTCCCTACCCTCCAAGAATGGTGAAATGCTAACTAATAAGAATGTTGTTGTATTTGGAGGCACTGGCTCACTCGGGAAACTTCTTGTAAGACGTTTGCTAGCAGGGGAGCTTGGTTCACCCAAAAAGATCCTCGTCGTATCTAGAGATGAGGCTAAACAACACTACATGCGTTTGGAAATGCAACGCTTAGCCGAAGCTAGTACAGACGAGATATTTTTCCACAACTACGAACGAGTACTGCAGTTTCACATTGGCGATGTCCGAGACTATAGCAGCGTATTAACCGCGCTTCGAACCGCAGATTATGTCTTCAATGCTGCAGCATTGAAACAAGTGCCTGCATGTGAGTATTTTCCGTACGAGGCCGTGCTCACCAATATAGTTGGTGCAGAAAATATTATACGAGCTGTTAGAGAAAACCATTTACCTATCAAGAAAGTAATTGGAGTTTCGACAGACAAAGCTTGCAAACCAGTGAACGTTATGGGAATGACGAAAGCAGTCCAGGAGAGGCTATATGTGAGAGCGAACCTCGACTGCAACGATTGTCAGTTCGTCTCTGTAAGATATGGCAACGTATTAGCTTCTCGCGGATCTGTAGTTCCGCTATTTCGGGAGCAAATTGCGAATGGCGGGCCCGTAACGGTCACAACTACAGACATGACGCGCTTCCTCTTGGGTCTAGATCGGGCTGTAGACACGATCTTTGCTGCAATTAAGCACGGTGACAAGGGGGAGCTTTTTATTCCAAAGTGCCCCGCCGCTCGAATCATCGATCTCGCTGAGGTTCTTATTGAAGGACACAACATTGAGATCAAAATCACGGGTATCCGCCCTGGTGAAAAACTTCATGAATCTCTCATTTCTGCAGAGGAAGGCTATCGAACCGTTCATCGCGAAGGATATTATGTGATTCTTCCGATGCTTCCGGAATTACAACCAAAGAACGTCGTGCCATACGATCTCAAAGGTCGGGAATATGATTCACAGTGCGACCTAATGAATAAGCAACAGTTGAAGAAATTACTTCAAGACTACGATCTGTTGCTTACGCCATCTGCTAAAGAGAGACTTAAGCAGTCCATTAAAGTCTGAATCGCTCCAGTTCTGGAAAAGTTTATGCACAACTAGCGAGATAGCACGCACCAGCCGTTTTCATAGGCTTCTTTTGGAAACTTCTGCAGAAGCCGTTGTTTCAAACTTGCAAGCCAGCCTCGCCGGTGTTGGTCTCCTACAACCAGGTTGGAATCCAGTGCATCGACATAGACATGCGAAATACTACTCTGAGAGAGATTTTTCAAAAATTGATTGGTGTCTGTTTCGAAAGCTAGTTCAACATAGGGATCGTCCATAAATGTCGAGGGGGGAACGCCAGAAAGCTTCGGAATAAGTAACGTTTGAGCGGTAACATACGCAAAATTCGGATCTCGAACAAATCTTTGCTTGATAGTTGCTGCCTTGATACGCGCCTCTCTTGCTTGATCGCTCGCCACCAAAACTCCGTCAATAATCTCACCATTCCCCAGTCCGGTTCTACTCGCGAGGCTCTTTATTTGCAGCTCGTTCTCTCGCCAGCAGTAGATGAGCATAGGCACAACAATGACTGCAAGAGAAGCTCTTGTGGCCCAAGCTAATGGGAGCGAAAATGAAACTCGCCTGTGCATTAGCTCAATTGCTCGAATCATGTCGATTGCGAAGAAGCCAAAAAAGAAATATTGTGCGTGCAGATACCATGGTGCAGGTCGATTAAAGTAGTAGGCAAGCCAAATAATGCTTGTAGTAGCCACACTTAAACGTATGCAGTTTCGAAAGCTGGCAGCCTTGCCTTGAGACATAATTGCAACTTTCCAAATAACATAGCTATCAACGATCAAAACCCAAAAAGCGAACGGGTTGAATGGAACCCGAAAACCGCCCCATAGACCCGTTTGAACCAATCTCGCAACAGCAAGCCGTCCGTGAACGAAGCTAAGAAAATCGGGAATATAACCGAGTCCTAAACGGACTACCAAATTGAAAGCAATATACGCAATCGCAGCTCCAAAGAAAGATATTGCGATATAGGCAAATAATTTGCGATTTAAACTGCTTATGAAGCGAAAAAAGAGAAATATGATAATACCGCCTATAGTGGCAATTGTCGATTCCAAGTTTACAAACAGAAAAAGTCCGGTAGCGCAACTTGCCAGAAAGAATGACCAGCTAGCAGTCATTCGTCGTGTCGCATAAAGAACCAGCAAATACAACGGAAAGACAATCAAGCGCCACGGCGAAAGGTTTGGAAATAGTAAGCTTGTAGCGTTGCTATTGAACCACGGCACAACCATCAATAGCGGTAGTACAACTAAATGTACCCGATAGCGAGCATGTCGAAGGTAGAGACTAAATACGATCAATACAAAGAGAAATTGCAAGCCCCGAATGAGGAATACATAGTTTCCCCATGAGATGCACCCGAAAAACTTTTGCCAAATACCGCAGAGAGTCGGTAAAAGAAAGCCGTAAATCGAATGAACTTGCTCAAAAAGCTTTTGACCAGCAGCTAGCCTGTCACCTTGGCAGACGACTAAAGAGTAATTACTCTGTATTTCGGCAAATGCAGACTGGCTGAGTTCCGAGAAATTGAATGGGACTAACAAATTTGATAAACAAAGCATATAAATCACAATCACCAAAACGAGGACATCAACGTGCATACGAGATAAAAGTCGCAAGCCTGATGAAAACTGCTTAGTAAGAACAAGTGGCGAGAAAACTAAACACATCCAGTAGTCGGTCAGGTTGTATAAGAATGACTCCCAAATGAACAACATTAGTGCCAAGACCGCTATGGGATAGACTTTTGTTGCAATCACGCGAAAGCACCGGGGCAGCGACCAGAGATGAACCACAAGAGCTCCAACTAAAGTTGAGAATGCAAACACGAGGTGAAATGTTCTTTGGCCGAGGAAATTATGGTTCCCACCGGCTTGAATAAAATGAACCAACTCCGGATGAATGCCGTATTCTATAGGTGATTTCGGATGACGGAACAGTAACGATACGACACATGCGAGCAGCAAAAACAGCATAGTGAAACTCACACTATATTCACTTGCTTTCAATTCTGATTCGTTAGTGATCAATGACATTGTTCGAGCCGTACTAATAAGAGTGGCGTTACGTCAGCTTATCCCAAACAGCTTCGTGTTTTTTCTGCTTTTCTCGTCAAGAACTACGCCAAAAGTAAATGGTACCAGTCACTCAAAACACCTGATTGAAATGGCTGCGGATACAATTAACCACAACAGATGAAGGAGAGAAATTCTCCTCAAGGTCATAGCGAGCGGCCCACTCCGCTCCGGTTGCGGTGATAACAGATTCAACGATATTCTCAGCACCCAAACCCGCCACAATGTGGGCCCCACCTTCAATAGTTTCAAACCGCTCAGTCGTGCTTCGCAAACTAACACAAGGCACTTTGTAGAAATACGCTTCTTCTGGCGCGGTACCAGAATCACTCAAGATGCACGACGAATTCATAAGCAAATTATTGAAATCATAAAAACCAAGCGGATCGCAAACGATCAGTCCTTCAGGAATTTCGAGTGTCCCCAAACGACTTTTCGTTCGCGGATGCATCGGAAACACAACAGGCTTTTTCAAGCGTCGGAATAAGCCCCCCAACGCGGTGAGAATAGATTGAAGATTTTCCTTACTGTCGACGTTTTCGCTGCGATGAGCCGTAACGACGAAAAAATCTTTGGCGTCGATTTGAAGTCGAGCCATAATATCACTTTGAGAAACCTCGGTACTAAAGGCGCGCATAACCTCGAAGGTTGGATTTCCAGACACGAATATTTTCGACGGATGAATATTTTCTCTCAATAAGTTTTCGCGATGATACCGATTAAAAGGAAAGTTGTACGTGCTCGCATGATCAATCAAAACTCGATTTCGTTGTTCCGGCATGCGGGAATCGTAAGCTCTCATGCCGGCTTCCATGTGATATGACTTTATGCCGCGATGTGCGGCCGGCATCACCGACAGCCCACTATATGTATCGCCAAGAATGAGCAGCGCGTCCGGCCTCAGTTTCTCAAAAAGTTCGTCGCTCTTAACTAACACATCGGACACTTCTTTTGCATAGCTGGATGTATCAATGTTCAACTCGAAATCCGGCTGGCGAAGTTTTAGGTCGCGAAAAAAGAACTCCTTCAGTTCAGGAGTAAAGTTTTGACCAGTGTGTACCATTATGTGATCGAAATTCTGCTTGTCTAGACGTTTAAGGGTAGACCACAGCTTGATCATTTCAGGACGTGTACCGAAAATTGAAACTACTCTCAAACTCAGATCCTTTCGTTAGAAATTTGAAGATACCTTGCACAAATCAATAAGTTGATGAAAACGCTCCCTAAAAATCGCTGAACCCAACTCCTCATCCAAAGCACGCTGGCGCTCGGCCTCATAGTTTTGAAGAAACTCTTCATCGACTAAGCGCATGATCGCTTCTTCGATCTTTCTAGGTGATGAAGTATGGACTGAACAACCGACTTTGAAGCGAGATAAAAATTCGGTCGGAGAGGATTCCTTCGGACCGTTGAATAAAACCGGACAACCACTTGCAACATAAGTCGCTAATTTTGCAGGGAAGCAACGCCTTACAGCATCCGCATAGGCGGCATCAAACCAGTAAGGTAAATACGCGATATGAGAGGACAAAAGCTCTGCACGCAATTCGGATTCATTCAAGTAGCCGCCAAAAACAAAATTGGTTCTCGCGCCAGTGGAATCAAGCGGTAGGTAGATACTATTTGAGAATACTTTGAATTCAACTGGTCGTCCGTCAATCTGCCATTTTAATTCGTTGAGTGCATGGAAGAATCCTAACAACTCTTTTTGCGCATAAAGTGACCCTGCAAAGGTCACTGTAATTTTCGAGGCACTCCTTCGAACAGGGCTCGTGCCGTCGAATCCGTCCGACTTTGGTGTGTTAATCAATACTCGAGTGGGTAGATCAGGCCATTTATCCTTGAAATAGTTTTGCATTCCCGAAGACGCAACACCGCAAGAGCGTAGTCTGACAACTATGGCATCGAACTTCTCATTCAATACGCGCCGGGAAATTGGATCAACTTGTTGCTGTTCGGTGATACTGTCTATCGGGTCCCAAACAATTGCAGTGGATGGTAAACCGGTCCTTTTAAGGACTTCTGACGCGATGAGAATCATACTAGGACTGTTCAGAACGAGCCACAGCAGCTGAATTTTCTCTTGCTGAATAATGCGGCAGGCTTCTTCAACTATGGGTTCAAGAGAATTTTCCAGCAAGTCGATATGAATATGCTTTCTAACCCACCGTTTCACCGGGTTGTCCTTGTACTGCCAGTGATACTCCGGGGGCAGAGGCTTGGCAATAATTGGTAACCAGCCTAACTCCGGATCCAGCACACCGGTCTCGTAGGATGGTGCCGTAGCGGCCAGGCACCACAATTGTCCCGAACCGTAAAGCTTCGCTAGCGCTGCCAAAAAAAGCTCCCCAACAGAACCGATTCCGGGCCTCGTTGAAGTTATTAAGAGGGTCTTGGGAAATACAGTGCCCGGTGGCATTCTACTCAGGAGTCAAGAAACACCTAGATTATACGGGGTCTTGAAGCAGTATCCTTACGAAGTTGAGCTCCCTAAGCTCAATTCTGCAGAGCTAGCCCGGAATCTCGATTGCAAAAGCCATTGGTCTTTGAACCGTCACAATCTCATATGATCGTAGCTTAAGGACATTGAATGATACACAAGCCACTACCACGATTCCTTAAGCAAAATGTTTATGGTTCTCATCATCTCATCCACAAGTAGTTCTATTTCCGCCAGTTGTACAAACTAAACTACAAACCTTGCACCGCTTGAGGTTGCCGATTGAGGGATTGCAATTTTACTTTCCTCCTCGCGGTGACAAACACGTTCAATCCCTTACTGGCATCCTTGCAAAGCTGACGATCTGAGCTCATTAAAGGAATGAAATGGTCGCCAACGCAAAGTCCCTTAATACGATGCTTCCTACCTCGTCTGCAGAGGGTCAGTGGAGCCATTGCATTCTTTTATAAAACAATTGCCAGTATGTAATCGCTGCTCAAACCTAATGGTTGCTTATGCTTATCTACAGCCCAACACCTAATTTGATAGGCGCCGGTTCCCACAAAATCCTTAGCTGTCATTGTTAATTTTGAATTGAGCTCGTTGAACTCCAATTTCTTGAGCACCAAGTTTGGTTCCATGCGGCCGGTGTTTTGTTGACTAAAGAATGCATTGCGTTTCGATATTTCAATGGTGGCTCCGGCTGCACCAGGAATTTGTGTAACATCAAACGCGAACGAAAGTGGTGATTTCGATGTAGTGAATCTTTCCGTACTCGTGCGAGTTAATTTAGGAAGAATTGTCTGCACCATAGGGATTTCGGCTGTAACGTGTCCTGTCCAGTTGCTTGGGAACTGCAGTACGAAATTTGGAGACTTTGTTGCACTGAACCAGCCTGGCGTAAGCCTCGGAACAAAAATGGCTCGTTTGAGATTGCTAGCGTCTTCAAGACTAGGTATTGATGCTGGAATTAGTTGTGGCGCCATGAGCTCACTACTTGCAATTGCTAATGGTGTCGGTGCCGCCTTGTCGAATTTAAGCTCAAGCAGTTCAAGCTGCCACGGCGTCAATTTTGCAAGATTGAGGAGCAGCATAACCGTGCTGCTGCCAGGTTTTACAGTTAGTCCATCACTGTCTATATGTGCGCGGTCAGCACCGGATATAACCTTGAACTTCTCTGAGAACAGAAGGGAATTCCAGGCGGAGATCTCTTGTTGCTTATTTGGAGGAAGAGTTTGCGGAGTAAAGACTCCAAGCGTGTCGCTCCAATAGAAGCAGTTGTACGCTTTGGTGCCATCGGCGATTGCGTCTCGACTTTGTCCAAGTTCTCCCATGCGATCGATTTGTTCTATTGCGCGCCAGTCAGTGTTCTCATGTCCTCCCATATCGCCAATGGCGTTCCGCGCTAGGTAGGCTCCACGGTAATTATTCGGAGTGTTGAAAAATAGAAAATGGTCGTCTTTTGGTGCTTGCTCGAAAATCTGCCGAAACTGAGATTCCATTGTTGAAACCCATCGACCAGCGGTTGCCCATGGTTGGTTATTTAGCCAGAGCATGTAAGCGGCAGTGCAGAAGTATGCGATTGCGACAGTCGTTCTCGCTATCGACGAGAGAAACTCCTTCGGTAATTTAAGCACTTGTGGAAAATGTGCTAAACCAAACCCGAACAGGGCCGCGACGGGCGCGGAAGCCAGGAACGAAAATCTGCTTCCCTGAAGATCTGGCATGCCTATGAAAAGTTTGTAGACTGGAAGCATACTTGCAACGGCAAACCCCAGAAAAAAAAGCAGTTGATTGCGGTGCTCTTTGCGGAAGGACTCGACAATCGGAACGAGGTACACGACAATTGTCGATCCTGTCCAGAAGTTAGCCAGCCAGACGTTCTTTTGCTCGTAGTAACAGTTGATAGGAACGAAGAACTTGTGCAGTCCCGATACCCAATTTGAGCCGAGCAACTGCCAATCTACCGCAAGCGTGTCGTCGTAACCACCTACGAATGTGCCGAGCACTTGCCTGCGTAGCACGAAGTAAGCAGCGAGGATCCCCCATGCGATGCCCGTGGATGTAAAACTGCGGACGGTGTTTTTGAGCAATCCAGAAGGAAAGCTTCCGGAGCGGAAAGAAGACGACTCAGTCTCGAGAGTCGCATTTGAAGATTTTGGTCGAAGGAATTCATATAGAAACAGAACCACCGGAATAGTCACTCCCATCTCCTTTGAGGCAAGTGACAGTAGCATGCTTATAACGGAAGCCGAGAAAGCCGCTTTTTTTCCAGTTCGGCGCCATAGCATCCACAAGTAGAGGCTAATCAAATAGAATGCTGTAACGATACCATCGACACGACCGGTTATCCATGAGACAGTTTCCGGGTGCGATGGATATAAAGCAAATGTGCATGCCGCGAAAATCGGCCACAATCGCAAACCATCTACTTTCGACCATTTACCGACTTCGACAACACAACCAAAGAGTGCAGCGCAAGTTATGAGCAGAAAGGCAAGGTTGGTGATATGGAAGCCCACAGCGTTTCGGTGCCACACTAAAAAATCGGTAAACATGAAAACCGAAATCATCGGACGATAACACTTAGGCGTCGTCCAGGCATAAAGCCAATTGGAGGCGAAGTTTCTTAGAACCAAAGATGGGTCTTTGACCGCTTCTCTTAACCATACGAGATGAACGTGATCGTCCCCTAGAAAAGACTTTTGTACCACGCACTTGTACGCGGCCACCATGAGGAACAGCCCGAGTGCCACGAAAAGGAGTTGCTGTATTGTGGTTGTGCGGTTGGTTTGCTGGGTCGACGAATCGACAGCGGATTCTGCGGTCTGTATAGTAGTCATAGCGGTGTGGCACTACCACCTTCGGCTATCTGACTAGTTGATATGGTATCAAGCTTCAAGTCTTTAAATGCGATTTCAAAACGTTTGTCCCATGTCGCTCCTGGGGTGCTGCAGGTAAGCGGATCTTTACTCTTGTGATAGACAATCACACCTAATGTGGTGGCATCATGTAACTCGCGGTCTGCTATGTGAACGGTATCGGTCCATTCGGAATTTGCAGATACATCTCGATGGAGAATGTCCGGTTCGTAGTCGGCTCCGCCGGTTAGTTTTTTTTGTGGGTTCAAGCACTGGAGCCCAACTGTGTAGTCAAGCCGAATCGGCTGTTTGCTGCGCCATGACAGCTTGAGTACTATTCCATCGCAAGTTCTTTCTGAAACGAGGTTGATCAGGTCTAACTTGTTTCCGAAACTGCATACGCTTTTGTCAGGTGTCGAGGCCGGCTTGGATGTAATGAATTCTGGTACATGCTCTTGAAAGTCTTCGTAGAGGTGGCGCTCAGCTATTTCGTTGACGATTACATCAGGCTGCACACCAACTATCGCCTCCGGTTGGAATCGGTTTGTCCACTGGAATTCAGTATAACGGAAGTGTTCCGAGAGTGGAGCTGTTAGATAGGTAAAGAACGAATCACGTAGAACAAGAGCTTTCGGTAGAATAGAATTAGGCAATCGCGCCGCAAACGGAGGTTGCGCTGAGTTCATTGATGCAAGCTGAGCATTTGCTGGTATCGCTTTTGGTGGCGTTTTTACCACGATGCTTGGTGACTCATCCCGCAATACATTTTGCAATCCGAGCATTTTTGCTAGGTCGCCGGTGAAGGTATCGTGACCGTCTAACAGGTCGTTTGGTGGAACCGGTTCCACCGCGGGTAGCACCTTGTGTAAGTGGGCAAGAATTTGTTGTGACACAAGGAAAGCGCTGCGCTGGTTCCAGTGTGTATCGTTGGAATGATAGATCTTATGTCCTTGCTGTTTCTCTGTAGACAACAAAGATTGAGCATCAACGAAATCTATATTGGTATTTTCTCGTAGATATTGCTGAAGCTGCCCTAGCCTGCTTAACCCAGGGCGTCTGGTCCAGCCGGTTGGGAGGAACTCCGGATACATAGTTCCTTTTTCAGGCGCCAGAACGAGAACAAATTTGATCCCGTGCTTGTCACAAAATGATTGGCGTGCCTGCAAATCTCGGACCCAGGCTTGTAGTTCACGGTCTGTGAATGGTTGCGTGTTGAGTTGCGCTGGGAGAATGCCGTAGGAGTTATAGAAAAGCCAGTCCTGTTGCCCGATATTCACAAGCGGATTAGAGGAGCTGTGGAGCAATTTGTAAGCGAGATAGTTTTTCGCCGAAATCAGCGAAAGGCGAAGCGGAAAACGATCGTTGTAAAACTGCTCGAAGGCGGGCGGGAACTTTGCGAGATCTTTACGAAGAGTATTTAGTTTAGGGAACTGAGCGAGCGGTCGGTTCTCCTGAACCGAGACAGTCGGATGGGGTGAGAAGCATGAGATAATTGAAAAAATAGAAAATAGTGTCACCAGCGCGACGAAGGACACGCTCTGAAAAAATTGTTCTCTGTTGCACGTGCTGGTCATGGGAGTTGTTAACTTGTCTCGCTGACCTTGGGCGGTCTGTCTTAGCAGGTTACCGCTTCAGCTACTGGCACTGCGGGTGTAACTAGAATGGCTTCGCTTGTCGGATTCTCGGAACGAATGGAAATATCGAAAAATCTATAATTCATCACCCGAGGATCTTCTTGGCGAACCACACCTTCTGAATCTACTCGCAGTTTTATACAGGTTCCGGAAAGATGGTCGGGTAGAGCAAAGCTCACTGCTTCCTTCGTTCCGAGAACTACCTCGTCCACAATCTTCTCGTTCGTGTCTATAAGTTTGAGCGCACAACGAGGTCTTCCCACGCTGGGTCCGGCCTCAGCTACTATGCGTAGCGTGCTGTTACGTTCAGATCTAGTCCAAACGGGCAAAATAATTTCGACATCATTGCTTCCCCAGCGAAATTCTTCCGTTCCTATTTGTTCTAAAGCGTGCCAGCCGTTTCCGAGAAGCAAACCGGAGTCCTGTTCAAAAATCTCACCTCGGAAGACAGGCGTGTCGTCTGAAATATTCTGTTCTGAGTCTGGTTCGAAATTGGTCTCGGTGTCTTCTTGTGTATCCTGTTCTGACGACTCGAGTTCCAAGGTGTGTGAGGCAGATAATCTTTCCATGATTTTGCGATCCTTGAACGACAGAGGATCGATAACCCATTTTTCGGATCCTTCCCAAGAAGGATCTTTAACAATCTCACTCATATAATGATCGACGCAGTCTACCGTCGATCCTTGCATAATGAGTTCGCCCCTGTTTAGAACAATTGCGCGATTACAAATGTTCAGGATGTGTTTTTCAGAATGTGAAACAAGTATGAGAATGTGAGCTTTATCGAACATCTCATGCAAGCGGTTGAGTGATTTTTGAACGAATTGCGCATCACCTGCTGCAAAGATTTCGTCCATTATCAAAATTTCTGGGTCTGCAATCGCACCGATGGAAAAGGCCAAGCGCGCGTGCATACCACTTGAGTAGTACTTGATCGGCATGTCGATCTTGTCACCGAGTTCAGAGAACTCGATTATCTGCTCCTCAAGCTGTTTCATTTGCTTGAAGGAGCGACCAATTAGTGTGCCGTTCAAATAGATGTTTTCGCGACCGCTAAGTTCGGCATCAAATCCGGTGCCAAGTTCAATCATTGGGGTTATCTTGCCGCGGACCGAAACCTGTCCTTCTTGGGGCGGGTAAATTCCCACGATCATTTTCAGAAGCGTAGATTTTCCTGCACCGTTAAGACCAAGAATGCCTAGTCTATCTCCTGGTCTGATCTCCAAATTGATATTTTTAAGAGCATCGAACTCTTGCATGCTGTTGTAGTTCTTCTTTGTCAGCTTGTCGACAAAGGTTTCTTTCAAGTTTGGACTCGGATTTCGGTATGAACGAAATCGAAGCGACGCATTCTGTACGATGATGTGTGAGTCGTTCATAGTCTGTAAATGATATCCCTTTCATTCTTTTTAAGAATGTACAAGCCGAGAAGGATCGTGCAGCAGGCGTATATGCCACAGATTCCCCACTCACGCATGGCCGGAATCTGCCCATCAAGAATGATTGTGCGGAAAAGCATAATGAAATGAGTGAAAGGGTTTGACGTGAAATAGATGGTGTATTCCTTTGGAAGAGAGTCGACTTTCCAAACGATTGGGATGAAGTAAAAGAAGCTCTGCAGCACCACTTTTATGAGGTGTGCAAGATCTCGAAAGTAAACTGTGGAGATTGCAAGCGCGAGCACGATCCCGAAGGTAAATAAGTAGGTTACGGCTAGAGCCGCTGGAAGTAACAGGATGGCCCAAGTTAGTTTCACGCCCAAAAATGTGCCTAATAAGGTCATACTAAGCAAGGCTAGGGATGTATTGACTAACTCTGTCGAACAGGTAATGAGCGGAAAAAACAGTTTTGGCACATAGACTTTCTTCATGAACGCTTCTGCGCCGACAATAGCACCGCAGCCAGTCACGACAGCCTCAGAGATAAACTGCCACGGCAAGAGCCCGGTGAAGACATAAATTCCGTAAGTTTTTGGATCCTGATGAAACAGCAGTGAAAAGACCGTAGTCATTACGATCATCATCATCAATGGATTTAGCATGCTCCACGCAAAACCTAACGCTGAGCGCTGATATCGTCTTCTTAGATTGTTTACGACAAAACTGACGAAGGCGAATTTTATAAATCGCAGCTCATTTAGCTTGCTCAAAACATAGAGGGGAAATGACTGCTCAGTGGCCGAATGAACGAGGGTTTGTGTTGCGACTTTAGTAAAGCCAGCTCCCTCTAGGTTTACCAGCCCATCACCGTCCTGTTCGAACGCTTCCAGCAAATCACTTTTATCAAGCACCGCTGTTTCAGTGTTTGCTTCTTTGAGAATCGGCATTCGGACCCGTGCCCCCGGCGGCTGACCTGTGACAGTACTCAGATAACGGTAATGTCCGGTTATTATACTTGGCTACCAAGGGGAAAGAGTGCAGGTGAATTTTTACCTGTCTAAGAATTTTCTTTCAAAAATCTTGGCAAGTGTACGTATCGAGCGGTCTGTTGTAGTCTCGACAGTGTCCGACCTTTTAGCCGACTAGAAAATGGAGCAGGAGTGAAGGAGTTCATCAAGAAAATTTATTTCCTTTTAGCTTTGCCATTGGAAAAGAGAGTGCGGTCTGAACTTCTCGCCACTATTACAAGCGAGCGTGCTCAGCAGAGCTCGGAGCTGGCAAGACTCGATGCTCGTATCTCGGAGTTGCATGTGCTTGTTGAGACGCAGGCGGTGTATCTTGACCGGCTCAGAGCTGCTGGTCTTCATTCAATGCTCGCAAGAAAGTCGGAAATCGATCAAGACGAGTTGGATCGAGCAATATCGGCACTGGTCGAAATTCTTGGTGGTACGGAGACCTCCATCGCTTCCGTCAAATATAGTATTCCGGCGGATAAGTTGTTAACTTGGGCTAGACGGTTGCGGACGAATGAAGATTCAGATGAATGTTCAGAACGGACCGCATCTAGTGATTCCGTTTCAAGCGACTATAGCGCTCTTTGTGAGGCGCAGCTTATCTACAATGTAAAGCAGGCTAGAGACAGAGAGTCGTTGCTCGAGCTAGAATGCGCCAGACTCCAAGAGGAGTTGGAACTTTCGAAGTCTGCGATGTTGGGAAACTTGATGTCCCGATGAGAGTATTTGTACAGAATCCGGAACGCTTCCGCGATAAATTTTCCGCGGAGCGAGAGTTGATTCGACGTTTCGAACTTGCAGGCAAGAATCTTGGTATTGAAATTGGTGGCGGCTTCTCAGCTGAAGAGGCTAGAACGTTCAAACCTGAATTAATTTTGGCCACGCATCCTTATGTGGCAAAAACTGAAGAAACTTTGACTTTAGGATGTCTATGGAATCCAATAAGGTTTATGGAGGCTGTCGCAGAATTCAAGCCAAACACAAGAAGTTATGATGGTTTTCTTTACGCGAGCGAGAGATTGAAGGAATGGACTCGAGACTTGGTTATGGGCACCACTAAACACTATCTGGAGTCGGTTCTTTATCCCAGCTCCCCGAGAACTCCTTATAGTGTGCCGAAAAGATTTGAGTTGCCTGTTTATGTTGGTACCAATTGGGATGGCGAACGACACAGTGCGCTGTTAATGGAACTTGCCCGCCGGCGTTATCTGCGAGTTTATGGACCGAGTTCCAGGTGGCAGCGGGTGCGAGAACTCGGTGGCTACTATGGCGAAATCGAGTTCGGCAGTGATGTTTTGATGAATACGTACCGAGAGGCTGCAATAGGACTGTGTCTCCATCATTCAAGTCATCTCGAAGATGCAGTGCCAAACATGAGAGTGTTTGAAATTATTGCCAGTTGTGCTCTGCCCATTTGTGATCAGCACGACTTCATCAAGAATGCCTTCGGTGACTCAGTTCTATATGTAGATACAGGACTTTCGCCGGAAAACGTCGCGCAACAGATCATTGATCACGTCGATTGGATTCGCGCTCACCCTAGGCCGGCCGCAGAAATGATCGAGCAAGCGCATCGCACATTTTGTGAGCAGTTCTGTTTAGAAGCGCTTTTAACGCAGCTGTTGGAGCATGTGCAAAGACAGTCAGCTCGCTTGTAGCTTAATTGTCATTTATTTTGACTTCGTTCTTGAAATCGTGTAAATGAAGCAAACTTGTTGACATGCTAAAAAGTTAGACAGTACCACCAAAGCGACAAGTTTTAATCATTGGGGCTCTGGCGCTGACCCGTCACGAACGATAGCAATGGGGACTAAATGAGTCTGCCTTCAAATTTGTTAGAGCATAAAGCTACTTCAAATGTAGGCGAGCCCAGCGCACCGATTCGCTCGCTCAACGAATTCGAACGGCGTCGGGTTCTATTCCGTCATATTTTGATGACCACCGCGGTAGTGATCATTACTTTCTTTTTCTGCGAGTTCATTGCGGACTTCGTAGTGTTTCTTGGAAAGCCGGCCAATAGTCAAAATCCTCAGTACGATATCAAAGCTATCGTTGCGAATACCTTGTGGCCAAAAGACGATAATGTAATTCTGTGTGGCGATTCTTTGATGAAACAAGGGATATTTCCTGAACTTCTTGCGGCAAAGCTTCACCGGATCAATGGACATATTCGGGTTGTGAATCTTGCTACCAACGCTGGAAGCCAAAAAGATGCTATCTGCTTTTTGAAGTACATCATAAAGCGTGGAATTAAGCCAAGACTCGTGGTGTTTGACTACGAAGTTGCAAATACGGGATTTACAACAGATGAAATCAATCAAGAGTGGGGGCAGAAGAAGAGCTATCTGTTCAATGGAGTTCTCTCTCGACCAACTGAGTTTGGTAAATGTTGCGAGATTTATGCATCAGATCTTTCGCTTCTAATCAGGCATCGCGGAAATCTCAAACATTTCACAATGGACTTCTTGTCGTCTTTGCCGAACCCGCAGCAGTTCAAGAAAAGAACCTTTTACGATCTAGACGATGTAAATGATCGCGGAACTAGTTGGTCGGGCATGTCACCAGATCATCGCTTATCATCCACACAAGATAAATCAAATGAGCACTGGAGAATCAGTTATACCTCTAACTACTGTCCAAGGTCTGGACACTTTGCTTACAACCGCAATGCCTACTCCTACATCATTCAATTCTGTCAGCAAAATCAAATTCCTTTAGCCCTGGTTTGGTTGCCCCACGAAAAATCTGTGTATAACGAGTGCTGGTATCAAGAGCCTTTCGATGCAAGCTTTTTTCGACGCGAGTTCGAATCGTATGCTAAAGAACCCTTTGTGTTTCCGGTGTTTTTGAACACACTTCCTGAGGACTATTCGATGTTTTCTGATTATCGTCATCTGAGCACTTATGGTTGCGTTAAAGCTACTGAGCTGCTGGCTGATGAAATGATGCGACGAACAGACTTTAAGAATATTTTGTTCGATGTTCGTAAGGCGATGGAGAAATAGGAATGAACTTCGCAACCCCTGCTTTTTTGTTGTTTCTTGTTATAGTCGCTGGATCTGCGCTCATAGCGAACAGTCCAAAGACAAGAAAAATCATATTGCTAATTGCTAGCTACATCTTCTATGCAACCTGGAATATTCCATTCATTGCACTAATCTTGTTAAGTACGAGTATAGATTATTTTCTGAGTAAGCAGATCGCGTCTACAACTCAATCTTCTGAGCGTAAGGCTCTATTGACTCTCGGAATCGCCGTCAATCTGGTGATTCTGGGAGTTTTTAAATACTGCAATTTTTTCGTCGATACAGCAAATCAAACGATAAATACTTTATTCCATCATTCTCATGCTTTGCACCATTTAGAGTTGCTGCTGCCACTTGGTATTTCCTTTTACACATTCGAGGCAATTAGCTATTTAGTGGATGTGTACCGTGGAGAGGCTCCAGCTGAGAGTTTCTACCAGTACAATTTTTACATCATGTACTTCCCGCATCTGATTTCTGGACCTATTGTCAGGTACAAGGAACTGGCGCCTCAAGTGCGGGACGGTGTATTCCTGCCCTCGATTGAAACAGTTAAGAAGGGATGTGAACTCATAATTCTAGGTCTGGTCTACAAGGTCATTTTTGCCGATTCAGTATCCGAACTCGCCGATCCTGTTTTTAACAGCATCACTACTGCGAAAGTTAGCGCCACCTATTTAGCTTGGGCGTCCTTTACTGCGCAGATCTACTTTGATTTTATGGGCTACACACATATTGCTCGTGGCGTATCATTGCTTTTCAATGTATCGTTGCCTCTAAATTTCAACCACCCTTACAATGCTACGAACATTAGTAACTTTTGGGAGCGGTGGCACATTTCGCTATCTCGCTGGATTCGCGACTATCTGTACATTCCCCTCGGTGGCTCTAGAGGCGGTGCGGCCCGAACCGCCTGGAACCTAGTCTTAACCATGACCATAGCGGGATTCTGGCACGGAGCAGGATGGCCGTTCATTATTTGGGGCGCCTATCATGGTTTTCTGCTGCTCTTCTATCATGTGGTGAAACCACAGAGGGAGTCATGGAAGTCCACATTTTGCGGCAACACTTTCGGAGCTGTTGCGTATGACTCAGCTTCAAGAAGCCTAACATTGTTGCTTACTTCAATGGGATGGATTTGGTTTCGAAGCCCCAATCTTGAAACCGGAGTTCAGTTCTTCAATAAGCTAGTAAGGTTTACGACGCTCTTCCACGAGCAGGCACTATGTATTGCGAGATCTGACTATACGTTTTTTGCCACAATGCTGTTGTTGATTGTAATGTGTACGTTCGGCCCGCTCTTTGTGAGACTGTGTAATAGGTTATCCCTGGATTTGCCATACTGGGTCAAGGTTCAGATTGCGAGTACCGCCTTGGTTCTCTGTTATATCTTTGCCGGGACGGAAACAAAACCGTTCATATACTTCCAGTTCTAGGATGTGAGTCGTAGATTGAGTGTCTTAACCCCAGCTGCTAGCGTAACGTCTCCCGAATCAGAAGAAGGGGGCCTATTCTCTATTGAGTCTGCCCGGCGGCGGGAGCTAGTTGGCATGATCAAGGCGTCGCTTATCGGTTTCTTCCTTTGCATGATCTGTTGCGAGGCGATTTGCCGATTTCTCGTTTTTTTGGGAAAGCCTACGCTGAGTTCCAATCCGCAATATCACGCAAAGTATCTGGTTTCAAAAACCGTTGCGCCCTGGGCTGACAATATTGTCCTGTGCGGCGATTCTCTCGTCAAACAAGGGCTTTATCCTGAGCTGATCGCGGCAAAGCTACAAGATATCAATCCGAACATTCGAGTTGTAAATCTCGCGGTAAATGGTGGCAGTCAGAGCGATGCAATTGGATATCTTGATTATCTGAGAGACGTGCGGTGCACAAAGCCAAGATTGGTAGTCTTCGACTATGAAGTCGCTATGACGGCGAGTGAGATTCCATTCAATCCCCGAACGTTAGCGTCATCCGGGTTTCTCTTCGACCGCAATATGCAACGCCACGGAAAGTCATGGGCAGAGCTAGCGTTTTTGCCTGCTGATTGGTCGATACTTGTCCGCTTTCGTGGATCATTGAAGCACATGCTCATGGATTTCTTGGGCACTGTTTCGGTGCCATCACGTTTTGAAGAGCGGAGCACTATTGAACTCTGCAACGGAGTTGATGCTCCGTCCTATTGCGGAATGTCGCCCGTCCATGCCGTTACGCTAAACAAAGATGTTGCAGAAAGAGACGCACTTGTTCGGACTGATTGGTCTCAAGGTCCACACAATCCAAGCTTCAAATATCATCCGGAAGTTTATGGGCCTATCATAGACTACTGCCAAAGGAATCAAATTCCTTTATTGCTAGTATGGCTGCCCCACGAGCGCTATATGTACAACCAGCACTGGTACAAGACACCATATAACGAGAACTGGTTCAGAGCCCGGTTTGAAGAGTATAGGAACAAGCTTTTCGTTTTCCCTATCTATCTAAATGATTTGGCATCTGATCATTCCTGGTTTTCTGATTATCGACACTTGAACACCAAGGGTTGCATAGCCGTTTCTGAACATTTAGCAGACGAACTTGCTAAACCGCAGTACAGGCAACTTCTAGAGAGACGAAAATAGCCTTCTCTCTGTTGTTTTTTAGTCACGCAACTGTCTTCGTGATACTGATCAGTCAGGCTCATAAATCGGCTTGCGCACCCATTGGATGCGATTTGCCGGCCCCAAATATGCTAATACGCATGACAATTTCGTCACTATCGAGAATCATTCGGATTTTAGTGGCAGCACTCAAGCCTGCTCCGTTTGTTGTAGCAGGTTATTCAAATCTTATTCTAAATTTTTTCAAGGGCAGCAGACTTGCTCCACTCTCTTCATCAATCAGTTCGGTGAGCATTAGCAAGCCCGAACCGCACACAACCACTGGTTTCTTGTCGCGCATGAATATGACTTTTCCAATATTGCGAGATCGGTCATGCACGAAGACATCTTCAACCACTTCAGTGTCTAATACTCTTGCGGACCTTCCGCCGTTCCATTTCGTAAGAGCTCCCCGAAATGGGAAGCCAACTGCATCCACGAACCTCTTTATCCAATTCGCATTCTTGGACCAATCGATCAAATAATCCTTTTCGTCACGCCACAGACTGAAGGTCGCTTTGTCGTGCTCCTGCGGAACGGACTGCACCGTGCCGTTCAACATTTTCTGGACGACGTTGCTCGCCAGGTTCCCCACGACTTCGGCAAGTATATCGATGGCCGCACCGATCTTGATTGGATAAGCAATTTGGACAACGGCCTGTTCAATTACGTCTCCTTCATCATAGTTCTCGGATGCAAAAAATGCTGTCGCCCCAAGTTCGACATCCCCCTCGATTAGAGCAGTAACAACGGGATTGAATCCTCGATATTTTGGTAGCACTGAGTCATGAATAACTGAGATCCTTGTTCCAGGCTGCTCAGGAATCAGAGAGCGCCAACCCACTGCTAAAATAAAATCGCAGGGCAATCGTCCGGTATTTTCTTTCTCAAAAAAGAGAATCTCTCGAGACTCGCACGTAGCCAAAATTTCCTCGAAATAGTCGTTCTGAACATTTGCATCTCTGGCAGACACTACAAAAGCAACCTGCCGTTTATCAATCCGCTGCAAAATCGATTGTAGGGCTAAATAACCCCGTTTCGAAGACAAGTAAAGCCCAACAGTTTTCAATTGTGTCATAAATGTGCTGACCGTACATTTGACTCAGACGGTAACAAAAGCCGAAAAAATTCAGATCCTCAATGACCGCTAAACGTTACTGCCACATCGATCTACATCTATCGTCGAGTTATCATACAGCACTTCGGCTGGTCTAGTTGACCTGACCATGTACACCGGTTTTCCCATAGTCCTTGTGTACATTCTCGCTAAATATTCTCCAATAATCCCCAATGCCAGTAGCTGTGCAGCGGAGAAAATTAAAATCGCACACGCAAGAAATGCAAATCCTGGAACGTTCTTACCGCCATTTAAGAGATAATTCAGCACCACATACAGGGCTCCGCCCAGTCCAATGCATAATAAGACAAAACCACTCATACTTGCGAACTGCAATGGAATCACGCTGAACCCAGTCACCAAGTTAGTAGCATGAGTTACTAGTTTTCCCAATGTGTAGTTTGAAGCACCCGACGTTCTGGCGGAATGTTGTACTTTGACTGCTCCAAATCGGCTAGTCGCCCAAGTAAGTAAAATATCGATACAAACGAATGGACTCTTGTATTCTGCAAATGCGTCACGCAGATCGGTTCGAAAGGCGCGAAACGTGCTTATGCTTGTTGCGATATCGGCTCCCATAGCCTTCTGTAGCACAAGTTTTGTGGTTAATGAAGCGAGATCGCGCATTAACCCGTGACTCTCTTTTTGAGGCACTCCATAGACCACATCGTATCCATCCTTGAGCTTGAGCAGGAGTTTCCATATTTCAGATGGTGGATTTTGGAGATCATCATCGAGTGTAACAATTACAGGTTTTCTCGCTTGTCTGATACCGCAAAGAAGGGCATTATGCTGACCATAGTTCCTAGACAATTCAAGAACAGTAACGAAATCTTTGGACATTACTATTTCATTCAGCACGCTGCTGGTCAGATCCATACTTCCATCATTTACCAAAATGACTTCAAAATCGCAGTGTATAGACTTCAACTGTAGTTCTATTTCTCCAACCAGTTTATGAAGTGTGCAGGCGCTATTGAATACTGGAACGACCACACTGACACCCAGATTCAAGTTGGTTGCTATAAAGTTGCGTTCGTCTCTCATGCGTGCTGTGAGCTATCCTTTCGTGCGATTATTAATCTTGAACTTCCACATGGAAGATTTACTCCTTGGCTGATCGCGAGTATCTCAATCCAAAGGAGTGCTTCAAAAATCTTCGACAGAATCTGAGGCAATGTCAATTGTTTGAACGGATTGAAGCTTGCATTTTTGAACTTCTCCAGCCACCGAACAGTTATGAGAATAGGCAACAACGTAAAAACGAATGATGTAGAACGCACTATAATGAGTCCGGCTTCCGCCAGTTTAGCCTCCGCTTCGCCAACGCGATACCGCCTGCAGTGTCGCCAATATTCGTCCGAGCGGCTCCAAAGCCATGGATGCTGTGGAACAGTTACGAGAAACACACCATCTCTTTTAAGAGCATTTGCTAAATTTTTGATGGCGAGCTGGTCGTCATCAATGTGCTCCAATACATCAAACGCGCCTACATAATCGTACTCGCCAGCTGTCGTTGACGATTTTGCATCCATTGCCACAAACACAGCATTTGGAACGCGCCGTTTTGCGTAGTCTAGCGCCGCAGGGAATAATTCACTGCCCGTTAACTTCAAGGCTGGAAATGCCTTGGCCACTCCGTTCAAGACGAATCCAGTACCGCAGCCGACCTCAAGAAACTTTCCCGAAGTGGCACCAACGCTACGCAACGCCCAAATTATCAGACGGTTTCGGGATCTAAACCAGAAGCTTTGCGCCTCTATTTCGGCCAGCTCAGAAAAAAACCGTTCTTCAAATCCGCCAGCCTCGTCGATGTAATCGTCAGAGCTAGCCGGCGACAAAGGAATCGGTTGGAAAGTGCTCATTGGCATGCTCGTGGCGGGATGGATTTCAAGATGATATTAGCTTAGTCGCGCATCCGTAAAATTGCATTTATCTAACCTCGCGCCGAATTTTCTGTACGCCCTAGACCTTTGCGTAAATCCTTCATAAGTCAGGTCGGGATAGCTGCAAGGACGACTTTGTGAGTTTAGAATTTCATGAGTGTGATCGTGGGCTGTGGTTCACGAAACTTTTGCCTTTGTGAAATGTATAATTTGGGCACCTTTTTATTTTATGCAAACGAACATACCTTTCAATAAACCTACCTGCGCAGGAAACGAAAAAGACTACGTATTGCGGGCCATGAAGTCCGAGCATCTTTCGGGAGATGGCGAATTTACGAAGCGTTGTAGGCAGTACTTGGAGAACTATTTTGATGGAAAGGCGGTGCTGCTCACCACCTCTTGTACTCACGCTCTTGAAATGAGTGCAATCCTATTAGATATTCAGCCCGGTGACGAGGTTATTATCCCTTCCTTTACATTCGTCTCAACAGTTAATGCGTTCGTTCTTAGGGGCGCAAAACCGGTATTCGCTGATATTCGGTACGACACAAAAAATATCGACGAAGGAACACTGAGTACTTTAATAACCAGCAAAACTAAAGCAATAGTTCCTGTGCATTACGCTGGGGTCGCTTGCGCAATGGAAAGTATTTGCACCACGGCAAATAGCCATGGAATAGCGGTTGTCGAAGATAACGCACATGGTTTCTTGGGTGCTTATCAGGGGAGGAAATTGGGAACCTTTGGGAAATTTTCAACCCTGAGTTTCCATGAAACCAAGAATGTCCAATGTGGTGAAGGGGGCGCACTGGTCATAAATGCTCAAGAGTACGTTGAGCGCTCCGAAATCATACGCGAAAAAGGGACAAATCGTTCTAAATTCTTTCGCGGGCAGGTGGATAAGTATGGGTGGGTAGATATTGGATCCAGCTACCTTCCGTCCGAATTAGTGGCCGCCTACCTGTTCGGGCAGCTAGAGGCCGCGTCGAGTATTCAAGCTGCACGTCAAAAAATTTGGTCTACATATTATGATCAGTTGGTGTACTGGGCAACAGAAAACTCTGTGGAGTTGCCTGTTGTGCCTCCGGGCTGCGAGCAACCTTATCATATGTTCTATTTGATGCTACCAAATTTAGTAGCAAGAACAACGCTAATAAACCATTTGCAGGACCGCGGAATCATGGGTGTATTTCACTATCTTCCATTGCATGCTTCACTGATGGGAGCGAAGT
This sequence comes from Oculatellaceae cyanobacterium, assembly GCA_036702975.1. GTDB lineage: Bacteria > Cyanobacteriota > Vampirovibrionia > Obscuribacterales > Obscuribacteraceae > DATNPX01. The sequence continues at coordinate 6,144 of DATNPX010000008.1, read as the reverse complement.
TCGGATATAAAAAGGGTGATCTTCCTGTCACAGAAGAAGTTAGTGACCGACTTTTGAGATTACCAATGTTTCCTTCGCTTAGCTCGCCAGAACAGGAACGTATAATCGAGTCAATTCTAGAATTCAAAGTAAAAAGAAGACCATCCCAAGTAGTCACTTGATCGTCAAAGAGCGTCCGATTCCTAATGTTTTAGCGTCCCAATAATCATATAGGCGACCGAACTGATGGTCAAACAAACCTGAGCGAAAGGTAAGATGTGCATCGAGACTCTTCGAGAACACTATGCCAGTTTGAAGAAGATTTACTCGAATCACTCGTGCTTGGTCTTCTCCTCCGTGCTCGAGTTCTAAGCAATGACTATATTGGATTGGCAAAAGCAAAATTGAAGTACCATCGGAATGAGATTTGATGCGGAGTCCAGTAGATTGTAGATTCAATGTCGTTCCAGTGGCGGGCACAAGATGTTCATTGATTGGAACTTGCACTAAGCATTTTTTTCTGAAATTGAAATTCGGACTTAGCATACACTCAATCGCAGTTTCGGAGTTGTTGACGAATTGCGCTTCCGTAGGCGAATAGTTCCCAAGGTTTGGGCCGGGGAATTCAAACAATGCCACCTTATCGCCCATATTCGCAATCTCCCGCGCACCAGGCACCGTTGAATTACGCGGAACAACAACGAAACGCACGCCCAAGCTTTGAAGCAAATTGGCATTGATTCTTGTTAGTACGAGGACATTCCTGATTTGTTTGTCCGAGCGATCAGCTAGAGCACGAGTCAAGATCCAGAAGGCGTTTGGAGTTATCAGCTGATTGTATTCAAACAGTGTGGGGACGCCGTAGTACCAAAATCCTACTGTTCGAAGCTCGTTTCCCGTTTCGGCAGCGAGTATGGCATCATACCGAATTTGGTCATACCAGGTAGTACCACCGCCAGCGACTTCGCCCGTAAAGGTTGCAACGCTGCCCCTGTAAAGACAACCAGGAACTTGTCCAATTTCGTGCTTGAGGTATGCTGCTATTGCGACTAATTTTGGTGGATAGACCCAGCCGGAGTTTTTCTCTCCAGGAATGAAAAACGCTGCTGCAACTATTAGTGCAGGAATGCAAAACGTTGTGCGCGATACAAGTGAATGGGTGTTGCGACGTTGTGAACGAAAAAATCTTTTCTTGATGTTCATTTTTGCTGCGCAGCTGAGCAGCCCTCGTTCAATCGCAATTGCTGAAGAAATGAAATAGAGGGGCCAGGCATATATCTCGCAGTAGATTGGCATGGTGCCGTGATAATCTGCGACTCTCGTCATCAAAAAAGTGCCACCGAATACAATGCCAATCCCAATAATAAGAGTGGAGATTCCCAAAGCCCTGTAGTTAGCTACCTTGGTTCGTAATAGACAGACTGAACTGATCATTGCAGATGCATAAAGCCAAGGTCCTAGCCAACCGTTAAAAACAGCCGACACAGCGTTAAGACCCATTCGATCATTGAAGAGACTACTTCCGCATAAAGAGGGAACCGAATATAAAGACAATCCCGCAACAAAGGGAAGTGCTGTTGGTACCATGGATGCGATTAGTGTGCCCAGGATAACTAGCTTGCGACGCCGCTCCGATTTTGGTATCAGACAAAGTAGAGAAACCGTAAATATCAAAACTGTCGGAGTGTACACGAAAACCAGCAGAGGATCAGCAATAATCAACCAGGTGACCAATGTAAATAAAATGAGCCAATATCGAAGATCGCGTCTAGTGTCTCCAGAGCCAGCCAGAATGACATAACCGCAAATAAGACACACTGCAGCTAATGGTTCAAAAAAGTGCGGAGCAAGCCGTGAGATCTGGTAAAGTGGCCAAGGTGAAATGAAAGGTAAGACCGACAGTACGGTCAGCCATGCTGACGTAGATGCGACGACCCTGCGAGCTCGTAGGCGGCGTGCAAGAAAGTAAATCGCAGCAAATAGCTCAAGACTTATTACCACATATGAAGTCGTTGTCGATAGGTGTTCTCCGTCTGCTGAAACTGATATGTTGGAAGCAGGCATCCACTGAAAATTTACAGGGAAGTCAATATTCCCCAAGCCCTGAAAGTGGTTACACGTAAAATATGGAGCGAAAGGCGGCGACCACCTGCGTTGTTGTTGAATTTGAGTCTTAAAAAATGATCCATCGAAATAACCGTAGAGGACTGCCCGATTTTTCGGCAAGAGAATCAGACAAATAATGAACAACAGGGCTAGCTGGCTTAGAAAAAATGGACGTATTTTATTTAGAGATGCCGAAATCATCAAATCAATCGCTTTGTAAAAAACATCAACACCAGGTAATGCAACCTAAATCCTACGATTCATCGGGACTCTAAAAGGGCAAGGGCATGGGTACGACCAGGTCACAAATCTTGCAGGTGGCAAGCTTGCCACCTGCCGCGAATGGTTTACTATCGGATGTAACACGCGGCAGATATTTATACCGTTCCACGAATGATAGGCTATTCGAGCCACAAAAATGGCAAAGAGCATCCACGCTGATGTCTCCCCTACCGCGATGAAAGAACTGACAACGGCTGTGCAGCATACTCAGCATGCAATAGCGCCCGAATATATATCAAAGGCGAGAAGCATTCACATGACGCGGGTATCATCCTTGTAGATCATCCGAGCCTCTTGTGGGCGAGCTTAAAGCAAGTTTGCTAAGCTTGATTATGAAAGCAAGCAGGAAAAATTATTTAGCTTGAATTATTTAGCTTGCCCAGAGGCAGTCCATCGCAAGATGTCCATGGATATTAGGCACAGAAGCTTTAGATGCCACAGCAAACTGAGCCAGAAGCACTCCGATTTACGACGCACTCGCTCTGTCGTTTCTTGGTCTTTTCCGACCACAGGCGTAGCTATTCTTGTGTGGTTTGCAATATGCGTGGGCGCACTAGTAGCACCACCGTTTCATAACTTGCACTCCGGTCTTGCAGCCTTGTTGGACAAACATAATCGCTTAGAAAAGCTTAAATCTCCAAAGTTGATTATCGTTGGAGGGTCAAACTGTGGCTTAGGCATTGATAGCACCATACTTTCAAAATTGCTAAATCGACCTGTCGTGAATATGGGATGAGGTGTTCCTTTAGGATTGAAATATGGACGTCGAGTACGTGTTAGCTGGGGAGCGGATGTCTGTACCCTTAAGTAATGGACACTGAAACGTGTTTGTCCGAACGAACACATGGTAGAGCGTAGCTAGCTGGCATGGTTTGCTAATAGAAGCGGTGACCAAAGCGGCTCGAATCCCAAACGCGTTACCGAATAAGACTAGAACTACAAAGCCGAGGAATATCATGCCATGCAAAGGTGCGCGTGACGCGGCGAAAGAGCAGTATTAGCGCAACGTGCTAAATGAATGGCGCGTTAGTGGAGAGAATGCTGCTGTATTCTGTCGTAATCACGGATACAAATATCTCCAATTTTACGACTGGCGAAAGACTATTGAGCAGCGCGATGCGGAGTCTGCCGCCGTAGCTAAACGACAGACGAAGAAAATAAGACGAGCCGCCTTCTCTAGGGAGCCTTCAGGCTTTGTGTCGGTAAAACTCGTAGAAAGTGCTCCCGAACCGGCGGCTGGCGCAAATGGAATGGAGGTCGTGCGCGTTGTGGCGTTGTCGTGCGTATCACTTCGCATTGCAAACCTGAGTTCGTATCTTCAATTGTCGCAGCACTGGAGAATCGTTCATGCTAAACCTTTCGCCTTCGATTCGAATTTTTGTATCTACCAAACCCGCCGACATGAGGCGAAGCTTCAATGGTTTGTTTGAGCTGGTGCAGAGCAAAATTCGGCAATATGCATACTCTGGCCACTTGTTTCTTTTTCGAGGTCGGCGTGGCAACGTCATCAAAATACTGTGGTGGGATGGGGACGGATGGGCGATTTTTGCTAAACGGTTGGAATCTGGCACGTTTCGATTCCCGGAAGTGCGGTTCGTTAATGGGAATACGAGCCTGTCGAAAACAATCGTTCGGACCTGCTCATTCTATTAGAGGGCATCGACGCAAGCTCGGTCAAGAGGTTCAAGCGCTATCAACGCTCCATGAAACAGGAGGAAAATAAGCAAAGGCGCCAGCCGACACCAATACATAAGTAGCTTCTGATCTTTCATACATTTGAATACACAGTGGTATCATTATTTGACTGCCACTATATCCAGTGCCTCACGAAAGAAGATTTCGAACAACTGTATCGTGAATCACAGGCCGAATCCCAACGCCTGACCTCTGTTACTGCAGCATTGCGGCAATAGCTCAAGCAGTCCAACGATGCCAACGAGGAGCTCCGTCAGTTGTTGCACGACTTGCGAGAAAAACTTGATCAGCTGATTACGAAAAAAAAGAAGCGAAATAATCATGATTACCGAGGGAAAACCGGGAAGTACAATCCCCGGCCAGCCCAGACGACAGCGGCGTCGACGTAGATTGTGCAGTCACCCGAGCTGCAAAGTGGGCAGGCATTAAACATATCATTGAGAATGCCAATTTGCCACATGAATTGATACCGCATAAGGTGCCAGAGGAACATTGCATCCGTCCGACATGCAATATTGAGACCGAGAGGGTTGGCACCCTGCTCACGCATCAGCTGGAGATGGTTAACGCTTCTTTGAAGGCTGTGAGGCGCAAGAAGTCGAAACCGCTGGCCAAGCGCTTGTTCAAAGTCATTAACTCTACGAAATCCAAGCTCTCTCCCAAGCATGAATTGATGAAAGCAATAAATTACACACTCAAGCACTGGCTTGCTCTGACCAGGTTTCTCAAAAATCCAGACATTGCTATCGACAACAACGAGTCGGAGAGAGCAATAAAATGCTGGGTGCTGGTGCGAAAAAAATGCACTCTTTGCTGGCTCCGACGAGGGCGCTAAGTCCATCGCCGTGCACCTCTCACTTATTGCTACCTGCAAGCGCAATAGCGTCAACCCGGTTGACTGGTATACCGATGTCCTTCCAGGGTGCCTCAGAATTGGTCCGCACTACATGGTACGTCTGCCTCGCACCAGTGACCTTCTTAGGAAATCATCTTGGCGTTGCCGTGCCACCACATGTTCTAGCGGACGGACACCCCATTGGCCTAGCTAGATGACCTTTTTCGGAGCACGAAGGTCGCATAACTCTCATTTTAGGTAACACGAGCTATAGTATTCCTATTAAGTAGTGAATTGAGATGACGAACAACCAGCAAAACGATCTTTCTGATGAGTCGGCCAAAAGTGACTGGCCTTCTTCTGTGAATTTCGTTTCGGGCACGTTTCATGAAGCCACAGGACCACACGTTCATTCGTCCGATCTAGTGGGCGTGCTCTGGGCTGGACGCTACGAGATTCTGCAACTGCTTGGCTCTGGAGGGATGGGCGTTGTTTACAGCGCTCGCAACCGGGTAAATGGTCAAGTTCGTGCAATCAAAATCTTGCATCATGATTTTCTTACTGATAGAGATGCCGTTCGGCGTTTTCAAAACGAAGTAAAAGCTGCGCAGCGTATTCATAACGAGAACGTCATTCAGATTATCGACGAGGGCATCGGTGATAATCAAGTTCCATTTTTAGTGATGGAGTTTGTGCATGGAAGATCCTTAGCAACGGTTTTGCGTGACGACAGTCATTTTTCGCTTAACTCAAAGTTGCATGTTTTCCTGCAAATTTGTTCGGCGCTCGCAGCCGCTCACGACAACGGGGTCGTTCATCGGGATATAAAGCCAAGCAACGTACTGATTGTAGATTCTCCTAGGGACAAGTACTTTGTAAAAGTTTTGGATTTCGGCATAGCTAAGCTAATGCCGCGCTCTGAGGATGGCACAATCGCTGTCACTGCTACCGGTGCGGTGTGTGGTAGTCCACCATATATGAGCCCTGAGCAATGCCTTGGGTTACCTCTGGACCACCGATCGGATATATATTCCCTTGGCTGTCTTATGTATGAGGTCATTTGCGGAGCTCCGCCTTTCTCTGGCGCGTCTTCAATGAGCATCATGTAAGAGGTGGACCCCAAAAACTGGGCCACTAGCTAAGTGAGGCTTCTGCTCCTAAAGTAGACACATGCTTGAAAGGAGCATCACTTGAAAAGTACTCGAAGAAAACATAGTCCGGAGTTCAAAGCAAAGGTAGCAATGGCC
>DATNPX010000054.1:0-432380 GCA_036702975.1 Oculatellaceae cyanobacterium | reverse complement strand
TTCACAATCTTTCTAATGACATCATAGCAGTCTTTCAACCTCAGCGTTGTACCTAACCGGAGCTAAAAGTGCCACAAAGATAGCCCACCCTTGGTCTACGGGTTAATTAAGATTCTTAGGTCTTAACTATGTCGGCTCCGGACACGAGCCTCTCTCTAGAGGGGCTCCGACAGAGACGCATAAGCGTCCTAATCCCTAATCTGACCAATACCAAAGCGAACCAGCGCCTGAGCGCTGCCAAGTAGGGCTGGTGTAACACTGACAGTCTACAGGCCGGTCAGGAATTCCAGAAGTCCATCTTCTGGTTACCTGAAAAAAGAGGTTCAAACTGCATTCTGCTGTGTCCTCACTGGATCTCAAAAATCATTGTCAGTTTTCCTTTTTCGATAGCGAACCTGACAGAAGTTGGCTCTTTGCCAAGTTGCTTCAGCGCTTTTGCACCCATTCGACCAAGTAACGTTTCAGCAGCAGGAATTCCGCTGTCGTTTTCACTAAGCCGTTGCTAATTGCCGAACTTCCTGTTTGATTTTGTCTTTCTGTCCGGTGTAATCCAGCATTGCAATATCATAATCTGCTTGCAAGTTGAGCCAAAATTCCGGGCTGGTTTTGAACACGCAAGCTAAGCGCAGTGCAGTATCAGCGGTTATTACTCGTCTTTCCTTGTCGCTTATGATCGCTGTAACTCTTGTAGCAGGCACTCCCATGAAAGTAGCCAATTTAGTGGCACTTAGACCTAATGGCTCAAGAAATTCCGAGCGCAAAATTTCCCCTGGATGGATCGGCGCGAGTTTGTCGCCGTCCTTAAGTTCAGCGGTAGTCTGTGATTTCGACATCTGTAAAGTCCTCTCCTGTCGGGACAAAGCAAATTCTGTACTGGTCGTTTATGCGGATACTCCATTGACCCTCTCGGTCACCATGTAACGCCTCTAGCCTGTTTCCGGGAACAGCGGCCAGGTCAGTAAGTCCTTTTGCAGATTTCAGAACATCGAGTTTTTTTCGCGCAGCGACTTGAATGCTATCGAACGCTTTGACGTAGCGGTTGTCCGCTAGTGCTTCCGTGTCCTTGTCCCGATATCCCTTAATCATTGGTTAGATAATAACACGTACTGCGTAACACGTCCGGCGGTTTGGCTGGGTCGCCACTGTAAAAAAAAGTGGGCAGCGGGGTTGAATGCGCGAGCCGGATGATGCGAAAGTATCATGTCCGATTCTTAGAGGGGCTGAGCGCGGCGACGCGCCCTTGCCTACTCAACAAACGCCAACTGACCGGACTTTCATGGTCTAGATTCTGCAAAACAATTCGCCAAACTTTGCAATTTACTTCGCCAAGTCACATTAGGTATTTAGATCGATGCGAGAGGTGTATTGTGGTACTTCTGGCAAGCTGAGCACTGAGTCATTGAAAACACCCCAGTTAATTCGAGTGTCGTTCAAGTTTTCAGCGGCTATGTGTTTATTTAGCTTCTTTCAGCCAGCCTGGTCTTCGCTCCAAGAGCAGGACCTATGTCACTCTGCAGTCATAGGCGTCAAACAAGAGAAACTTGGACGACTTGGCATTGGCGTCCTCGATATTGAAACTGGTGCCACCAATTATTGTCGTGGCACCGAGCACTTTCCAATGCAGAGTGTCTTCAAACTTCCAGTTGCCATCGCCGTCTTGGACCATGTGGACAATGGCTTATACACCCTCGAGCAAAGTATCACTCTTCAAAAAGAAGATTTGTCAGTTCTCTATAGCCCGCTCGCGGAAAGCTTCCGTGGACCTGAGCAATCTTATACTGTCAAAGAACTTCTTACTAGAATGATTCAGGACAGCGACAACACCGCGTGCGACGTGCTCATGCACCACATTGGTGGTCCAAAGGTTGTTACTGAAACACTCAAGCGGCATGGAATAGAAGACATCAGCGTCGACAGATATGAGCGAGAACTACAGCCGGAAATTTTCGGTCTACAACCTATGAAACTTGGACATGCAATTGACAAAGCGAGATGGGAGAGAAAGAAGCGCTCTGCGACTGGTGCTCGTGCACACAAAGCATTTTCTGCGCATATCAGCGGTGACAAACGTGACACGTCTACACCGCAAGCAATGTTGGACCTTCTGCACAAGTTGTATCTTGGCAAACTGCTAACGCCATCATCTACGAAGTTCCTTCTTGATACCATGGCCGGTACTAAAACTGGAACCAAACGACTTCGTGCAGCATTGCCAGCAGGTTCAACTCTTGCACATAAAACTGGCACTGGACCAGATCTAGACGGCATCAATTCGGCCACCAATGACGTCGGAATCGTTACTCTTCCGAACGGACATCGTTTTGCCATAGTAGTTTTCCTCACAGGTTCATCCTTGAGCGAGGAAGATAGAGAGTCGGCAATTTGCAATGTTTGCCGGTACGTTGTGAACCAAACCAAATAACTATGAAAGTGTTGGCTCGCCGTGAAGGAATTGCTTCATGGTGCTAGAGTCGCAGTAGAAGCTGTCGCGGCTCTCGTTGATGAGAGTCGAGCACAAAGTTCGGCTATCAACATCGCCGGTAAGTTCATGGAGCTGCTAAGAAAGTGGCTTAGAAAAGTAACCAAGCATTTTATTCCGCCTCCGGATTGATTATCTCCGGAGCCTTTGCCGCAGTTTTAATGGCACCAGTTTCGAGCAAATATTCGTTGATCTCTTTTGCGGCTGCGGCGATTGAGTATTTACTGTCACCGGTACCAACCTTCTCTCTTGCTTCCTCAATGCTCTTCGGCACGTATTCTTGCGCCAGCGCGGCTTTGAACTCTGCCAGAGTGTAGTGTGTCGAGGAATTCTTCTTCAAGTACTCGAGAGTGTAGTCGCTGTGGTGGTCGAGATCGCTCAATACATAATTGGTGCATTCATACCAGATGTGAATGAGGGCCTCTATTTCCCGTTTTCGCTTTTCGTAAGTGCTCTTCTTACAGATAAATCCACTCGGGTCCATCAACCCCATGGTGTCCATGGTGAGAACTACTCGACCATGTCTTTTTACTGCTTCGGTTCGCTGAGTGAGACCAGCAGCAGCCATGTCGAGACTGCCATTCTCCGTGGCCAACAACCCCTCATTGAGTGTCGTATCAACGATATTGACGGACGACAGCTTCATATTGATTGAATTAGCTAAGCGCCAGAGCAACATATGGTAAGGCGAAAATTTTTGGGCTCCAAACTTGTAACTGAGAAACTTCTTGACGGTCTCCTTGTCTTTGATATTGGATGCATTAAGCTCCGTAACCTTGGAATTGAACGAAATGAAGCCGCCACCGTGAAATGTCCAGGATGGAAATAGGTATACGACCGGATCGTCTGTCCCGGAGTTTATGCGTTCAAACTTTGCGAGATAGTCAGAAAGACTTGCAAATCCGACATCTACGGTTTGTCCCGCACTGGCAACGGCTGGCAGCTGCTCTTCCCAGGGCATGGTAATCAGTTCAAGATTGACGTTGTACTTTTTCTCCAAGCCGAGAGGTTTCTCGTTTACCAGAAGGGCAATCTCCTGATACGGCGAGATCGCCATTTTTAACGGCGCTTGCGGATTCGGCCGTGCCTGATTTTCGGCGGTCTTGCCAGCAGAGTTCTCGGCGGCCGGCTCCGAAGAATCTTGCGAGCATGCAGTCATCGCGAACAGTCCTAATACCAGAACGCAAAAGAGCTTCAGACCACGATTCAACACAAATACTCCTACTCGGAAGGGCTCAACTGCCAGCGCGATGGGAATCTTACCATTCCCAACCAGTTCTATCTTTGGAAGAATTTATTGCATGCGTGTTAAAAGTGCGGGAGTTTCTTTGTGGTCAATGTAGCGAGCCGCAACGCAGATACATCCAAATCCTATAGTTTCATCCAGGAGGTGAACTGCGGGTCTGGTTTGACCATCAGTAGTCTTAACTATAGCCGGGACAACGTACGTGTCTTCGAAAATTTCTCGTTTGATTCGACAGCCTCTCTTATCGTTCTCCGTGGAGCTTCTGGTTGCGGCAAAACGACCCTTCTGAAGTTGCTGTCTGGCCACTTAAAGCCGAACAGTGCCGTATCCATGCCTGAGGCGGGAGGCAGCTGCCTGGTGCTTCAAGAAGATAGTTTGCTTCCTTGGATGACTGGCGTCGAAAACATCACCAAGTTTACAAAGCTTTCTCTTCAACAAATCCAGAAGCATCCAATGTATGAATTGATTTTCGCTTTCGTCGAGAAGAAGTCCTTCCGGATGTCTTATGGACAAAGACGAATGGTGGAACTATTTCGTGCAATTGTCCGCAAACCGCCGTACTTATATTTGGACGAGCCATTCAACTTTCTTGACGAAGGAAATATCAGGTCAATTGCACCCTTTATCGTTGCTCTGTCAAAAGAAGGAACCACAGTTGTTCTGAGCAATCACCACCAGGAAGATATTGAAATAGTGCAAAGCGCTGATGTTTTCAAATTCGATGGCAAGTTTCCAGTGACAAAAATATCGCAAGTAAGGCAGAAATTCTGATGCAGACGCTGAGTCGTAATACCAGTGGATCAGTCGAGGCGCCAGAGTCCGTCGTGAATTCGCATCAAGGTTCTGCACGGCAGAAGGCAGGCTCATACCAATCTTCGTTAAACAGCAAGATTCTTCTGTGTGCCGGTTGCCTAATAGCGCCCCTATTGTGGATTTGTTTGAAGCAGTTCGGCATTGTTAGCGATCGTTATCTGCCAGCACCATTGGCGGTGCTTACCGCATTTCGGGAAGTAGAACCAAGTATCTTTGTGCATTTCGCCTACACAGCTTTTAGATTGGTAGCTGGTTTTATCGCTGGAGCGGTCTCAGGCATTGCCCTTGGCATCATAATTAATAAGTGGAATACAGCAAATCGCCTATTATCGCCAACGCTACAGTCGATGCGCTCAATTCCGGCAATTGCCACCGTACCATTTTTCCTGTTGTGGTTCGGATTTTCCGAACCCGGCAAGATCATTCTCGTAGTGACTGGAATTGCTTTCAATGTTGCCATCGCAACTCACCAGGTACTGCGCGAAATGCCCGAGAAAGATCGCATTCTTTTTGCGAGCTTCGGAATAGATCCGACAAGTTTTATCGTACAGTACACGATTCCACGCGTATTAGAGTCGTTGCTGCCGACGATGCGCTTCTCGCTGTCAACCGCCGTTGGTGTCGTAATAGTCTCAGAACTACTAGGTGCACAGGTAGGGCTGGGGTATCTGATCCAGACATCCCGTTCCACTTTCTCGATTCATGTAATCTTTCTGTGCATGCTGTTGCTTGGATTGCTCAATTCAATTCTCGACCTAGCCCTGACTATAGGCTGGTCAAAACTCGTTTATTGGAAGCGCTAGGGTTCAGTAACTGTATAAAATCGCTTTGTGTTTTTGCAGAAATCCGACCAGAATCTGATCGATATCTCCTATTGCATCGAACTCGTGCAGGCATGACGACTCCAGTTTATCTGCAAGCTATTTATGGAAACGAAGAGTTATTTCCGCCACCCTTACGCCATAGGCATGGGCTGTTGCCAAATCGCCCTTGGATGGTGCGCCGGGAGGCGGAACTTGAAAACTAGCGGCCATCGGGCCAGTGAAAGAGCCAACTCGGTTGGTGACATCAGGTCCCGGACCTTCAATCGTCTTGAATGAGTCAGGGTCACTTGCGCCAGGCATCATTCCGGTTCCAACATAAATCATTCCATGCTGCATGGCATTAATTACCAAGCCAATCAGCGTATTCAATTTGTCACCGCTGAACGAACTTGAGTTAGTGAACGCTCCTGCAATTTTGTCTTTCCACGAGAGCGTAAACCACTTCTTTGCCGCAACTTCCAGAAACTTTTTCATGTCGGCGGACATGCTGCCCATATAAGTTGGAGCACCGAAAATCATTGCGTCGTAGGAATCGAGAGCATCCAGGTTGTTACCAGCCTCTTCGACAGTGAAGAGTTTAGCTTCGATTCCACTGACTGATGCCGCGCCCTCGTATACCGATTCCGCTTGCAACTTAGTGTGTCCAAAATTGCTGTGATATATAACTGCGAGCTTTGCCACGACAACTTCCTCGATTGACTATCAAACTCGATAGTTTAGCGCATTCCTTCGTGGAGCAGTCCTCCTCTCCGTCGGGGCACTACCTGACGATGACAACTTTTCCTGCAGCTTCATTTGCTTCCATCACGCGCTGTGCTTCGCGAATCTCCTCAAACTTGAATACTTTCGCAGGCTTTACGTTGAGGCGGCCGTCTGCCGCATCCTTCGCGATTTGAGCAAGCGGAACATCCGACAAAGGAAAACCTGGAGTGCCGAACACGAAGCTTCCGAAAAATGTTAGATATACACCACTGCTCATTTGTAAAAGCGGGTTGAAGTCATGAATTGGCTCGAGACCGCCTAACCAGCCAGCAAGACATGAACGTCCACCGCGCCTGAGCAATGCTAATGAATCGAGCACCACGCTGTTGCCCACGAGATCGAGAACCGCATCCACTTTCTTTGCTTCTGCTAAATGCTGGGACAGGTCTGGGCGTTCGATAATGCATTGCTCTGCGCCGAGCGCCTTAAGCATTGCGAATCGGTCAGCACTGCGAGTGGTGGCGATTACGCGGGCACCTGCATTGACTGCGAGTTTGAGCGCAGCTTGACCAAATGAGGAAGTGGCACCTCTAATAACCAGTAGCTGTCCTTTTTGGATTTCCAAGTTGCGAAACAAACAGGTCCAGGCAGTAGCATAGGACTCAGGAATCGCCGCTAGTTCTTCCCAAGGCAGATCGGCCTCAATCGAGGCGACATTTGTGGTAGGCACAACTGTATATTCTGCATAGCTGCCGTTGCGTGTCCTTCCCAATCCACCCATAAGCGCTGCCACTTTTGCTCCAATAGGAAATTCATTTCCGGGACAAGATTGAACGATTCCAACGCATTCGATGCCACTTATCTTAGCAGCTTCGGCCCACTCGCCTCGTCGCATATGCAATTCGGCATGGTTGATTCCAAAAGCTTTGATCTCGATTAAGACCTCACCCGCTTTCGGTTCGGGAAGAGGAACCTCCGTGTATACCAGGCTGTCTAAGCCGCCAAATTTTTCAAGCACAATTGCGCGCATAATAAATTCTCCAAAAATTCCACTTTTTCTGCGAATATAGTGTCTGTCTAATAAACGTTACGGTGCGAGGAACTCCGTGATTTTTGCCGCGATCTCTTTGGCGTGCGTCTCGAGCGCGAAGTGTCCCGTATCAAAAAAGTGAATCACCGCTTCGGGGATGTCACGCTTGTACGCCTTTGCTCCTGCGGGCAGGAAAAACGGATCGTTCTCTCCCCATACGGCCAAGAGTGCTGGTTTGTGTGTGCGCAGGTAATTTTGAAACGCAGGGTACAGCGCAACGTTACTCTTGTAATCGCCGAATAAGTCTAACTGTACATCCGTGGCGCCCGGCTTAGAGAGATAAAAATTGTCGAGCGAATAACCATCAGGAGAAACAGATGACGGATCAGGCACGCCGTGTGTGTACTGCCAAGCAACAGACTCCGGCGTCAAGAAAGCCTTGAGCGCATCGCGGTTTTCATTCGATGCATTTTGCCAATACGCTCTGATCGGATTCCATCCCTCGCTCAAACCCTCTTCGTATGCATTTCCATTCTGGGAAATTATCGCAGTAATCCGTTCCGGATGGCTAACTGCCAAACGGAAACCAGTGGGCGCTCCATAGTCGAACACGTATACGGAATATCTGTCGAATCCTATGGCCTCAGTGAAGCGCTCAATTTTTGCTGCTATCCAATCAAAGGTGTTTTTCTCTGGCATATCTGAATTGCCGAAACCCGGCAGATCTGGCGCCACTACATGAAACTTTTCCGAGAGCTGCGGAATCAGCTCTCGAAACATATGGCCTGATGTTGGAAAGCCGTGGAGCAACAAGAGCTTAGGAGCGTTGGCTGGACCAGACTCACGGTAGAAGATTTTGAAACCATCGACGTTAGTAGTCTTGTAAGTAATGTTGGACATAATCCCTCGCTTGCATAACCTGCTTAAAGCTAATAGTCCGGTTATACGCTCCGATCGGCAACCTGTCAACTCAAGCCAGGCGGTTACTTTATTAAAAATCAACTCTACAGTGTATATCCAGGCATCGACGATAAATACCGACTCTCATTCACGGGTCGGTCGTAACGAAGCTTAAGGGTGTGCCCCGGATAGAGCTGGTTGCCAATCCGGCAGGGGATACCTTATATTGGAAATTGAGTAACCCAAATGAACGTACACAACAGGTTACCTTGGATTGGGGTCTGATCGATGAAAAAAGAATACGTTCCGGCTATTTTCATCAATGATGCACCGGGTTTGGACTTTCTGAATTCAATTGCTACCCCAGTCGATGTAGTTGTCGATTGGATTAAGGACGGCGAGGGTTTGCTTGACTGGGTCGAGCAAGCTCGACTGGCACCCACATCTGTAATTGAGGGACTACGGGTTCAAGCTTTGCCAGGTGAGCTGGATAAGGTCGCAGACCAAGCAAGAAATCTACGTGAGTGGTTTAGAGGATTTGTTCGCAGTCACCAAGGTCGACAACTTACGGCTGACGACCTTCCAGAACTAGAACCGCTAAATAGATTGCTAGAGCGGGACGAAGGCTTTAGCCGCCTTGCAATCTCACAAGACAAAGGGCAGGAATCGATCGTTCTTTCCAGAACAAGAAGATGGCGTTCTCCTGAATCATTGTTGCTGCCGATCGCAGAGGAACTTGCCCGATTGATTTCGGCTGAAGATTTTTCGAACGTCAAGGCATGCGAGGGACATGCCTGCACTCTTTTATTCATAGACCATACTCGAGGGCGTGGACGTCGCTGGTGTAGTATGGCGCTCTGCGGAAATCGAGCGAAGCAGGCAACTCATCGAATGCGTTTAAAAAGCCATGATAAGACTTAGTTGCAGACGTTCGCACTAACGTCACAGTAGTCTGTCCAGCTTGAAGTGGCCTATGTCCAGGTCGGATTCTCCTTTTTCGACCATCTGGGCAACGCATTCTCCGATTGCGGCAGAATGCTTAAATCCGTGTCCGGAGCAAGGGGAACAAATAACGACACGTTTGGACGTCGGCAACCAATCAATAACAAAGTCAGAATCAGCTGTCACTGTGTATAAGCAAACTGCAGATTTGATGCACTTTCGACCGATCTGTGGAAAGAACGGAGCAACTCTCAAGTTGTACATATCATTGATCTCTTCAACACTTACGCTTCGATCGACAGATTCCGGAGTAACGTCATCGTCGTATTGTTCGGTAGCGATCTTCAATCCACCAGTTGGTCCATCAACTGCGGGAAAACCATAGATACCATGCTTTTGTCTTTGAATCTCCCAGATAAAAACTGGAAATCTGTTGGGCACAAATTCCTGGTAGATCTGCGAGATATCGAACCAGTAAAGCACTTGCCTGTTTATCCTGAAATGCTTCTTCAAGGACGGCACGCACTGCGGAAGCCAGGGGCCCACAGAAAGAATCAAATGGTCAGCATGATAGGCATCTATATTGGTACGAACGGAAACTCCGGAGTCTGTTTCGTCAAATCCGATGACTACTTCATCCGTATGCAGCCGCGCACCAAGCGACTTGGCTAATTGAAGATGAGCTTGCACAGCGCGCTCTGGACGCAAAAATGCAGCATCATACTCGTAGTAACCCATTTCATCGTCAGCGACGTTGAACTGGGGAAACCTTTTTCGAATCTCTAAAGCGTTTAGAACCTCGTAGCGAACATTGTGCTTTGCGGCTGCCGCCAAAGTATTATCGAAAAAGTGTAGATGATTGTTGATCGAAGACTTTTTTGAGTCACTCGAAATTATCAACCCGCCGGTAACTTCAAGGATCGTGGCAGAAGTCTGTTTCTCCACTTCACGGAACAGCTCGTAAGATCGAATAGATAGCGGCGAGTAATAACTACCTTCACCAATCGCTTGGCGCGTAATTCGCGTGTCACCATGCGTAGATCCAAGTGTATGCGGTGGTGAGAATCTGTCGATACCTAATACGTTGATGTTGCGTTTGGCTAACTGGTAAAGCGCGGCACTGCCCATCGCACCTAATCCCACAACGATGGTTTTGAATTTCTTAGTGATTGCCATCGTTCAGGATTACGATTGGAAGATTGTTCTTTTTCGCTGACGCTACCAATTCAGGTCTAACAGTGAAAGCCCCCGCTGGGGCAGCCCCGGCTGGACCGGCTGAAACGAAATCGGGGACATTGCCATGCCAAAGGGCATTAAGATCCGCCGGTGACATGTCTGCGAAGTAGACTGGCTGATTCCCGCGTCGAAGAATGCCGACTCCCGACACGATCGGATTGTTCAGCTTGATTTCGTTGTTGCGCTTTATCGGGACTCCATTGCGGTCTGTAGTCAAAACCTGATTGATAGCATTTGCCGCTTGCACATAGGGATCGTCAGCACCGGCAAGATTTCTCAATTCCGTTGAGTTATCGAATTGTCCGAGCACCCGGCGAAGTTGAGCAAGACGCGGGAAATTCTCCGGAGCCACATTCTTGGCTGGTGGTATTCCGAGACCTTCCAAGCGAGATTCGGCAGACTGTGCCAATTCACGCGCACGACCGTCGGTTGCCCATCGGTCTACGAGCTGCACATGGCCATTCCAGCCTACAGATGTGCCTGTCGAGAGATTTTCGCGCGACGCCTGTGCAATGTGTTCGAAGGGACCAGTAACTAACGCGAGCTCTTGAGCGTTCTCGTCGTAGACATGTCTATTTTCAGGCGTCAACAAGCTCACAGATATTGAATATTCAGGAGACTCAATCGTAGAGCGCCCTTTCAGCGTATTAGCAAGATCAGAGCTGGCGTGACCAAGTACGTTGTAGTCTGAAATCTGGTAAGCTCCGAATCCTTGCGGTAGTTCGGAAGGCAAAACTGGCAGCAAGTGCCTATTTAGCTCTGCTACCCGAGCTTGAGCCATCTCGTGAATTCTATCCAATTCATCCGATACTTCAGGCTTCCACCATGCCTCATTGTTTTTAACAGACTTGATGTCCGCGCGATTCAGTATTGCCACCATATTTAGTGCGTCAGCATGTCTATAGGAATTCACGACTCCATCTAGAGTTTTCGGATCAGCGAGTCGCACCGAATTTTTGACATCTGGGTCAAAGCTCAAATCAGAGTCTTTGCTCATGATGTCGGTAATTCTCTGAATGCGAGAATCCGGATAACCGAGAGTTCTCAAAATCCCCCATGCCATGCTGGTAGAAGTCCAGTTATGATCAAGGTCCATCATATTCTCGCGCTTGCCTATGTCGTGAAGTAGTGAAGCCCAGAGAACGTTCACTTGGTCACGGGGCATCAACTTCGCGAAGGCTGGATCTTTTCCAGCTTTGTCCACTACGTCTAAAATATGATGATCTAGAGCATTGTCGTGAGTTTTGTGCTGCTGTCGGCCTACGATGCCACCTTCAGCCGCATCTCCGAAAATTGAAGGCAGTAGCCTGCCGAGGGGACCATCTCCGAGTTGTGATTGTATCGCGTCGCGGCTGTAAAGAGCCTTTTCAACGGACTCACGCATTTCAGTTTGTTGCTCAGGTGTTAGATCAGCCAATTTGCCCATACGAAGCTCAGGCATTTGGATATGAGCTGCACCCTCAAATCCGCCCCGCTGTAGTTCACCGAGCGCCCTCGCTGCTTCCAATCGCCGAGGATAAGGGAAGTTGTTATTGGCAAGGGCAGATTCTATTGGCTCTTTAAAGCTGCTTTCGAACGCGGCAGGATTTGCTTTGCCGAGGCTGTTAGCCAGGGTGAGTACAGAAATTAAACGCTCTCTGCTCACAGGCTTACGCCCTTCGAGATCGAAGGTATTGAGGACATCACTTTTCAGTGTGTTCAATATGGCGGGCACTCTCTCTTGCGGCACGGGCGGACCATATTCCACTAGTGCTTGGATGTCGCCCGGAGTGAGTTTGTAGCCTCTGCCTTCGGCTCCATCTTGAGCCTGGTGCGCGATTGAATTCGCCATTTGCTCAACGGTTAGTGGCGGTTCAGCCGTCATCATAGACGTGATGTAATCGCTGCGAGTCGCATCAGACTGGTATTTCGAGTTGATGGCGATGGAACGTATTAGTCTCGGATTTTGTTCAGCGATTTGATCGCTCTTGGCCCAATCAGCCTGGGCGAACATCATGCGTGCGATAAATTTAGGGTCAATATCCTGTAAAGCTTTCGCTCGAATGTTCCGACCACCGAAGTCACCTTCCTTAGGATTGATGCCGGACAGCATAGAATTGAAAGTAGCATAATCAGCCGTTCCGGCCTTTGTTTCTGCAATGCGATAAACGCTGTTTAGTACATCTGGTGCCTTCGCATTTGAACCGATTACCTTGCGGCGAATTTGCTCCATGATACCGTCGCGTATTTTGCCTGGTTCAAGATCGAGAGCCCAGTTCGTCCACGTCGCCGGGCTAATGGTGGATGTTTCAATGAGTGGAGTTATCCCTCTATCCGCCAGCTTCTGGGCAGCCGCCATCTGATGTTCTGGTGCCAATGTCACTGGAGCCATATCGACGTACGCGGGTGGCTGCTTAAGTCTTAATAGACCTTCAAGAGCAGCAAGTTGTTGTTGCGGCTCCAAATAAACCAAGGTTTTTGCCAGCTCATTCGCCAGGTGTGGGTTGCCAGTCTCTTGCACAGACTCCAGTTGTCGTTGCCATAATTGGGTCACTCTCCCCGGTCCGAGGGATTTTGCAATTCGATAAGCCTGATGCGGATCGTTTTGCAGCATCTCGGGCCAAAGAACGTTAAGTTCATGATTGCTAAGATTCAGACTTTGACGGTCTAGAGTCTCCGTGAACCAGTTTGAGCGATCGAGTGGGACATGCTCCTCAATTTGGTTGCTGACTAATTGAAATTGTTCCGGCGTGCGTGCTGATTGGATCTCTCGCCAAATATCTTGCTCCTGCGGGGTCAGTTCAACGCGGACTGTCTGATCCGCGCGTGTGCTGAACTCATTCGGATTGATAACCTTAGGTGCGTCTGGTCCGCCGATGGTCCCAGCGGTAGGTTCGGTAATTTTGTTTCTGCCACCAGACACGGTAGCATCTGAATTCGCCACCGCTTTTAGAGGTGTCGCCTCTGGCACATTGAGCTTAGGGACTGCCGCAGGAGTAGTTGATTCGTTCGCAATCCTTTCTGACTTGCCGGTACTGGTTTCCAGCGGGTCTCCCTTAGATGGGCCGGCTATTCTTCCAGAAACCAGTGACGCCGTGCCGAATGTGAAACCAACTGTCGACATAGAGAGCATAGATTTAGCTAAATCGTCCCCGGAAGCTAACATGTGCTTCTTGGTAATGGACTCATATTCGGTGCTTACAATACCGGCTGGCAACCCGGACAACGTGCCAGCGACGATCTTGTTGCGCAGAATAGGAGCAGCACCCACTTCTGTGATTCTTGCAGTCTTTGATAGCCTCTCCAGCCCGGCGCTTCCGGCCGTCAAGGTGGTGAATGTCGCGGCTGTACCGACACCGCTCACACCGCGGTCAGCAAGAAAACTCATGAACCCTGCCTGACGCGTCTTTTCGTCACTTGGTGTGAAAAGCGTGCCGTAGACCATACCGGTCACAGAAGATTCTTTAAGGCTGGCGTTTAGCGAGGCACGTTGGGAAAGCAGACTCGACTCTTCAGCTCCAACCTTGCCGAAAGCTCCGATCTTGTTTAATCCCAGCTTGGTCAGAGTGTAAGGAACGACCATACCCAGTGCGCCACCGACATTTTGGGCGTACCAAGTAGACGAAAACGTCTTTGCTTCTGCCGGCTTTTCAATTCCGATCTTATCGAATGCCTTTTTGACGCTATTCATCGCGCCGTTGCCAGCGAACTGTGACAGACCTAACGCCGGCTGCTCCACACCGGAATAGACGGCGGAGATGGTGAGTTCTTTGAAGAAACTATGATGGGCGCTATTTTCATCCGCCTGAGCTGAGCCAGGAGGTTTGTCTCTCACGGATTCAGCCTTGGCGGCATTATCGTTCGGGGCCATCAGGGATTACCAAATATAAGACTCTCGTATTTTTATACCCGTGTTGCAGTCCGTTCAAGCTTTTACGACCGCTTAATCAGACTCTTTGGATTACCGTCGCTTGACAATTTTTTTTAATCCGGTGAGTCTTGTTACCGAGTAATCTTGGCGGTCACCACGGTACAATGCCACCACAGAAGATGGCACATCGTTTGTTCATGAGTTCATTAGCCACCGAGGTCTACGACTGAAATGACAATCAAACAGCCTGTCCACAGCAATTTCGACCTGGCATTCACGGAAGGACACGTCTTCAATAAGGCGAAAGCGCAGCAAAGTTCAATTCACTAACGACGAGGTTGTTGGTTGGGAGTTGGCCCTTTGTAAAGGTCAACGATTGGAGGATCTAAAAGCAAACCAGACATTTGGATATGGTGTCGATTGTGGCACTGGATGTTTCGTGGATCCGGAAACAATAAAGACAATTGGAGCGGACTACGACGAAGATACGACTGATCGTTTGTGGGAGAATATGGATGCAAATGGCGGTGAGTGGGGCGCACTCACGTATCCACATGGAAATATAATCGCTTTTCATTCAGGTTGGGGTGATGGAGTCTATTCAAGTTATTTTGGCGTAAACAGGTCTGGCGAACCGGTTTGTCTTGCAACTGATTTCGATGTTTTGATCGAAGAAATCGAATGCAACCTGGCGCTGACGGACCTGCCTCAGCATATAGGGACGACGCTCACATCGGCCGACCTCGTGGAAGCAAATGTTGAAATAGTCGTTCAATCTGTAGACAGCAAACCAAATGCGGTGCGGCTAGTTGTCACCGGTAGCGGTGCCTCCGCAGTAAATAAAGATCGCGAACGGTCATCTCGCACTAAGGGAACTCGGTGGCAAAATACGGAGAATGGCAAAAATATCGAAATCGAATTTGAGCAGCCGCTCACGAATGTCCAGCTCGTTTTGAGCTTCAGCAAAGGATTACGTGCACTGACGTAGTCATGCTTCGTTGTAAAACGAACGGCGATGCAAACCGGAAGTCAGTCTGTACTGCTATGCCTGCCTCAGCCTGAGAACTACAGCAAGAAGTACCAAGGTGAGACAGACGATTTCGGTCAAGCTTGGAATAAACTGTGATGTCGTTTTTAAGAAGGCCCAATCAACGTAGTGAACGAGAAGTGCACCGATTAGAACCCC
This sequence comes from Oculatellaceae cyanobacterium, assembly GCA_036702975.1. Taxonomy (GTDB): domain Bacteria; phylum Cyanobacteriota; class Vampirovibrionia; order Obscuribacterales; family Obscuribacteraceae; genus DATNPX01. Next base: position 417,172 of record DATNPX010000054.1, on the reverse strand, counting down.
CGCAATCGCATAAGGCAGCGCCTTACGCCTTGCACCTTTAGCAATCATCCTCTTCAGTGCCTCGGCCCAACCAATACCTAGCAGACACGCTGCCAGCGAGACCTGGCTTAGTCAACCAACGCAAGGGGTGAGAACACTCAAACCGCCCATGAGCGCAACTCCACCAGCCACAGCGGCGCATTGAAGCTTGAGCAACGACTGGGCTCCGCCTGCCATTACTCGTTCAGCCACATTCTTAGGTTTGCACTTTTTGCACAGCAACGATCCTGGTGTAACAACCATGCACTTTCCACAAATGGTGTCGCCACAATCAAAGCATCTTACGACACTCTGACTAGTGTCGTGAACGTGAAGTAATCCCATTCTCTAGCCTCGCAATTGATGACCATGCTTATTTTGACATATTTGTTCAAAGCCGGCAGCAAATGTTAGATCAAAAAGACCCGCCTGTTTTAAAATAGTGTCCTTCACGTTTCCTCCACAAGTTCAGACTATGGTGGGCATACTTCTCGATAAAACCTCCTCATAGGATGACGTAATGCGAAGGACCGATAAGTTGCTGCTAGTGATTCCGCTCAGTCTGGCTGCGGTCATGACTAATGTGTTTGTCAGTCCAGTAACAGAAGCTGCAAATCCCCATACGAAAGATGCGAAGTTTGCTACGGAGACACCAAAGCTTGATGGTGAACAGTCGAAAAGACCCTTACAGGGCAGTGCACAGGTTTTGAGTGAGGATACGGAAGGGTTTGCTACCGGGGCGACGAACAAACCATTACTGCAGGGTAATCTTGTGCGTAGTCTTCCACTGAGCTGGAATGGGGTTTGGCAAGGCGGCGTACGATTGGATAGACTCGTAGCCGGTGCGCGAAACAATCAATTGTACGGCGGCGACGTGGAACTTACGTTGAATTTGGAGTCAGCTAGAGAAGCCAAACCCGTAATCGATTTGGAAGTAAGAGAGCTTGCTTCGAGCACTCAGTCTGTAAAGCCGTTACTACCGTCGCAGGCTCCGCCAGGTGTCGGACCAATTCGCCCAGACGATCCGGATATTCACTATTGGCATGAGGGCAATGTCAGTCATTTGGACATCACAAATGGAGCGAAAATGGCTGTAAATGGCGGAACCATCGTGGTTGGTGGCAAACCAGGCGAGACTGCCGTTCTAACCATAAGCGGAAGAGGAAGTAGTTTAGATGGCAGTATCTCATCATCTTCTTCAGGTGGTTTATCAACCGGTAGTGGTGGCACAGACTACAACGGTGGTGCCATTTCCACAAGCGGACAGACTGAATATCGCGGAAGATATTTTAAGTCTGATGAACGCATTGCTATGGATGGTGCAAACATCAAAGCAAACCGAGTGGATATTGGAAATACCACTACGATGCCGGGTGGCAGTTTTTTAAATGCGACCGGTAACGGCAATATCGGCTTCCTGCTCAGAGAGCTTAATGGTAGTGCCGGCTATCTCAGTCCAAGCCAGATAGCCTCGCTTGCTGCTGTTCCTGCCGGCCCGGTTTCACTGATGAACGGCAACTCGCAACGAACTCTGATCCATGTTGCAACTGGAATTTACGATATTCGAACTATCACCAACATCGTCGGAACAAATGGAACCGCATGCAAACAAGAGGTAATAGTTCGTCTTACAAATCTGTCGGCAGACCGAATGATGGTGCAAATGACCGTCCAGAATTTCGACGCTCAGAATGGGCTTTCCGCCGCGTTCTCAACGAGCGGATATTTGCGTAAGTAAGCGCTTTATCTAACCTTCCATCGACGTGAGTGACATTTCTCAATCACCCGTCTCATGCCGCCAATCGAAGTCGATTGCTTTCAGGAATGCGCGCGAAATTACCATCACCCCTTTCGCTGTTGGGTGAACGCGATCCCATGCGAGCATAGCGGGGTAGTAGCTTTTCAAAACGGTATCAAATGCTGCTTGAGTATCGACAAACACCGCACCGACTCTCGATGCGGTACGTTTTACCGCTGCTCCATATTCGTCCATCATGGCGCGCATCGCGTCTGTTTTGCTTGGCTCGATATAGTAAGGTGTCATCAACACAAGACCCTTCAACGAAGGGAGCGTTTTATCTACTAGTTCATTCAGAGTGTTCTCGTACTCTTGAATGTTGATGTGCAACTCTTTCATTTGAGGCAGATCGAACTGCCGCCAAACGTCATTGATACCAATCATTATCGACAACCAATCAGGATTGTGTTCGGTCACATCTTGTTGCCAGCGAGCTTTCAGATCTCGCACAGTATTTCCGCTTATCCCTTTGTTTATTACTCTAATCGCGTGCTTATGGTACACGGTACCAAGCAGTGCGTCGACCTGAGAGACATATCCCTTCCCAAGCGCATCAAATAGCCCCTCGCCTTGAGGATGCCGCTCCGCATCGGTAATTGAATCACCAATAAATAGAAGCTTTGTATTTGGCTCTAACTTCATTTCGCTTTGTCTCGAACCGATCCTCGAAGGGCTACTCGGAAGGGCTACTCGTGTATTGTTCTTTTGCCCGATGGCTTCGATAGTTGCGAAGCACTACTTTCACGAGTAAACATCAATGATTTTGCATCTTCAAGAGACATGGCCGAATTCTCGTTGTCCATAATTTCAAATCTACTGTGTGGAGTGCCGGGGAATCCGTAAAATGAAGACAAAAAACAGCAAGATGCTCAATTATTGGTGCATCTGTTTTGTATTCATATGAAGCGTTTGACCACCAAAATTTTCGAGATAACCTAATTTATCCAACTCTCGTGAAAGTGGTGCGTAAATCAATTGCGCCATCTTGAACGACAATTGGCTGCCATCAGCTGTGTCAATTTCAAGCACACCGCCATTTGCGGTCTTGGTCAGACTGATCTTCGCGATCAAGTCTCTTTCGATGCTCACGCGCGTTGAACCGAACCAACGTGAAAAAGCCTCCGGCAAATATAGAAAGCGTCTTGATGTGATAATGAAACGACCAGGTTTTTCTTTGTAGAAAACAAGGAAGAACGATTTGATAATCTGTTCGCCCTCTTGCGGCTTAAAACTTGAGCCGGCAAACATTACAGCAAATATTAAACCAAATAACAGAAACACGCACGCCCAAACCAGTAAAAACTTGTTCAAAGCCGCTGGCCAGTAGCTTCCAAAACGCAATCTGTTTGCTATTGCCCCCTCAGACAATGCGCCCTGGATATCTCCAGCTTTGCTATAAGCTGATCCTAGATGTCCGTGCGCGCTGGCATCGTGCTCACCAAATTGCACGGCTAACTTCAGCTCTGAAATTTGATTGGCGTTGTCGCCTAAATGCCCGTATGCTTGACCGAGGCCCATGTGAGCCATCCACGATTTTGGATTGAGCACAACCGCTTGCTTATAGACTTTGACAGCGTCGTCGTATTGTGATGTTCGACCGTAAACAGCGCCAAGTGTCAGATAAGAATCAAAATCGTTCGGGTCTAACTCGATGGCTTTGTGAAGTGCCGAGATCGCCTCTTTGTAGTTACCTTTTGAAGACAGTGCTTTGCCGAGAACCGCATAGGCATCAATGCACTTTGGATCGATCGAGATTGCCGTTTTTTCGTAACCTATTGCGTCGGCGAAATTTTGCTGCATGCCTGCGATCAGTCCAAGATGCTGATACGCGTCGGCATTTTTAGGATCGAGCTTAATAGCCTCTTTGTCTTCCGATTCGGCGGCGGCAGCATTGCCTTTATGCAAATAGACTTCAGCTAATTTTTCGTGGCCGGCTGCACTCTGCGGTTTTTTTGTCAACGCCTCTTTGTAGGCCGCTATCGCTTGGTCATATTTGTCCTGCTCTGCGAACGCATCGGCTGTGGCAAACTCACTTTTGGTCTGAGGCGATTGGCTTGTTTCCTTGGTGGTGTCAGATTTAGTGCCGTCGACCTTATCGTCGGCGGAAACCGGCAAAGTCGCTAATGCCGAGATGATCGCTAATAGAAAGATTTTCTGCATTAATCAGACCGATCCAACAACCGATATTAAGAGACTACACTCAACAAGGATGGTGTCAATATAGTGTCAGTTTACTTGGCGCCCGCCCGATTGCCAATATTTGTCTCGCAGACCTTTCTTGAATATTTTACCGCTGCCGGTCTTTGGCAGCTCTTGTACGATATCGATGCTTCTAGGGATCTTGTAGTTTGCTAGACGTTGGCGAACGTGTGCCGTCAGCTCCTCCGGCGTCGCCGAATGTCCATTCTTCAAAACGATTACGGCTTTGACAAGCTCGCCCCATTTTTCATCCGGAATACCAAACACGGCGCACTCGAGAACTGCCGGGTGTTCATATATACAATACTCAACCTCTGTAGAGTACACGTTCTCTCCACCTGAGATGATCATGTCTTTCGAACGGTCGACTATGTTCAAATAGCCTTCCTGGTCGATTGTAGATAAATCACCAGTGTAAAACCAACCGTCCCTAATAGCCGCGGCAGTCGTTTCAGGTTGATTCCAATAACCCTTTGTTACGTTGGGACCGCGAGCAATGATTTCACCGACCTCCTCACCGTTCCATTCGACCTCAGTTCCATCGGGTCTCACGACTTTGATTTGAGTAGAAATGAAAGCTCGACCGGTGCGAGCTTTTAGGCTCAGAAGCCTATCTTCTGGGAGTTTTTTTAAATGCTCTTTGATGGCGCCAACCGTTAAGAACGGGCTTGTTTCAGTCAACCCATAGAACTGCAAATAGTCGCAGTTCAACTCTTTCATAATGCGTTTCACTTGCTCGGGGGCTACAGGAGAACCAGCAGTCATCAGCATGTTTAGTGATGAGAGATCGAATTGCTTCAGTTGCGGACAGGCGAGCAGTTGATTGACCATAGTCGGCACAAGAGCCGTGGTTGAAACTCTCTCTCGGCTCATTGCGTTCAATACATCAAGCGCTTTGAAATAGGGAACGAAGACATGTTTACCGCCCACCCACGACACGGCAAAAATGGCCCAGGCATCAGCCAGGTGAAATATGGGCGCGAAATGCCCCCAGACGGTGGAATCGGAGAATTGCAGTTCGGTAATTGCGCCAAGAGCATTTGTGGTCACATTCGTATGATTCAGCATTACACCTTTGGCCTTACCGGTGGTACCACTGGTGTAGTAAAGCTGTGCCAGTTGATCTCCATTGCATGACTGGAAGGGAATCGCGTCAGAATTCGCGTTTGCCAGAGAACTTTCGAAATCCGTTATTGAGTACGTTGCAGACCCCTCTGCGCTGCTAGTTAGTTGACCTGCTAAGCCTGCCACTTCACTAGATTTAGGCTGCGCCTGAGCGCATTCGTCAAGACTCTTGAAAGACTTGGCGATGGTAATGACGTGCTTGAGATTTGTTTCTTGTTGCAGTACAGATTCCGCGCAATTTGCAAAATCCTCGTGCACTATCAAGCACACAGCGTGAGAATCCCGCAGTATATCGCCGATCTCTCTTGCAGCCAGGCGAAAGTTAAGTGGATTCAGTACGATACCAACAGATGCACAGGCATAATAAGTCTCCATGTACTCGTGACAATTGGGCGCAAGTATGGCGACTACAGAGTCTCGCTGGAGACCTATGGACAAAAAGTGTTGCGCGAGGCGACCGATTCGTTTGCCCAGCGCTGCGTAAGTAAACCGCTTATCCCCATCAATAACCGCTTCCCGGTCAGGCCATAGGCTAAGAGCTTTTGTTAGTGAAAGATGAAGATTGAACGTCAACGGTCACTCCTCGTTGCTTGAAGTTATAGCGGGGAAAGTGCCTGAAAGACAGCTACGACATAGCATATCGCTGTCCTCAGCTGTTGCCGAAAATTGGAGCATTTATTAACGTTAGGCGCAGTCCTGTGGTGTTTTTCGCGATTTCGGGGTCATTTGCATCAAATCGTGGCAAACGCGCCACAAGGGCTGGAATCAATATGCCGCTACGCCGTATAATCTCTGCAAGCCAATTTTAATGTGGTCGCGCAAACCAGCGTTGCTGAGCTTTCTGGCTCTGACGACACCATTGGGATGCCTAAGCGCGACAAACCTGTTTAGTTCAATACGCAAAAAAGGGAAGTCATGGGACAGACAATCGTAAAAGACAGCTTCAATGGGCTGAAAATTCCTCAGGGCGAAAAAATTACCTTCAAAAACGGCAAGCCAATTACTCCGGCTAAGCCGATTATTCCGTTCATCGAAGGGGACGGAACTGGTCCGGACATATGGAAAGCTTCAAAGCGTGTGTTCGATGCTGCAGTGCAAAAAGCCTATGGCGACAAACGCTCCATCGCATGGTTTGAAGTTTTCGCCGGGGAAAAAGCTAAGGATGGCTTCGACAACTGGTTGCCGGAAGACACTCTTGCCGCTATCAAAGAGTTTGGTGTCGGTATCAAGGGGCCTCTCTCTACTCCAGTCGGCGGTGGTATCCGCAGCTTGAACGTGTCTCTGCGTCAGATCTTCGATTTATATTGCTGCGTGAGACCGGTGCGTTATTTCCAAGGTGTGCCATCACCTGTGGTAGCACCAGAAAAATTGGATGTCGTCATCTTCCGTGAGAACACCGAAGACGTATACTCCGGCATCGAGTATTCAGCAGGCTCGCCTGAAGCGAAGAAGCTCATTGAAATCATCGCTGAATGGGGCAGGACCATCCGCCCGGATTCGGGCATTGGCATCAAGCCTGTTTCAAAAACAGCTTCGCAAAGATTGGTTCGTCGCGCCATCGAGTATGCTCTCGAGCGTGGTCGCAAGTCTGTCACCCTCGTCCATAAAGGCAACATTCAGAAATTCACTGAAGGCGCTTTCAGAGACTGGGGATATCAGATAGCCGAAGAAGAGTTTGCCGCGAAAACAGTCTCAGAAGAGAAAGTATGGGCTGACCACGACGGTAAGACACCGGCTGGCAAAGTCCTGATCAACGATCGCATCGCTGACTCAATGTTCCAGCAAGTGCTGACAAGACCTGACGAATACTCAGTTCTCGCCACTACAAACCTGAACGGAGACTATCTATCTGATGCTTGCGCCGCCCAAGTCGGTGGACTAGGTATCGCTCCGGGTGCAAACATCGGCGATGAGTGCGCAATTTTCGAAGCCACACACGGTACAGCTCCTAAGTATGCAGGCAAGGACGTAATCAATCCGGGCTCTGTCATACTATCCGGTGCTATGATGTTCGAATATCTCGGATGGACAGAAGTGACTGACTTGATCCACAACGGTCTCGCTGCCACCATCCAGAAGAAACTTGTCACATATGATCTCGAGCGCTTGATGACAGGCGCTAAAAAGTTGAAGACAAGCGAATTCGCAGATGCCATCATCGAAAATATGTCTGCCAAGTAAGCGAAAAATTTTGAGCTTAGACAGATAGCGAGTCCAAAATAAAAAGACCCGGTCGAAAGATCGGGTCTTCATTTATGTGAATTCGAATTCGAATTTTGCCGCACAGTCCTAACCGTTTTTCTTACCGAGCAATTTGTTCAACCAAGAGTTGTTGTCCGCGCTCAGACCCTCTTCAAGCGGTGGCAATGGCAGCAAGGCCACTTCCTTCACGGCATTGGTGAAATCGACTCCGGTCTTAGTCGAATATCGTAAGGCTGCTACCGCCTGGTCGAGCGTAAGCATTTTGCTACGCATGTGGTCGACAGCTTGCACTGCATTGCGCAGGAGTGGACGACCGATGGTGCCGTTATTCAACATTACTTCGCCAAGCGAGATGCTGGTCGCTTTCGAGACATTCTCGGCCTTTGCGAAATCCTCTTTCGATATGAGTCCGCAAGTAATGAGCATCTCGAGAACTTCATTTGCGCGCGCAATCTCGTCATCTTTGTTATTTCGCTCGTTCATGATGACATCGATTGGAACGCGGCGAGAATTTGCCTGCTTCAATACATCAGCTGCCTGAGCGGCAGTTAGATTACCGGCGGCAACTTTCTCTTGCAACCTCAAGCTATCCTGCAACTGTTGGTTGGTGATCATGCCAGTTGCCAACAAAACTTGCCCGATCGGTTTCTGTTCGTTCAATCCCACTTCTACCGCCTGGATCTTGTCGCCCTCTGTGACGAGACCAGCTTGTGTCAACAAATCACCGACCCGAACGTTTGCCGGATTAGCTTTGAAGACCCCAACTTCCTCCAAGCTCGACTCGATGCTCTGATGTTTCCTCACGGCGGCGCGCAAGCCATCTAACGCTTGTTTTCTGTTTATCTTGCCATCTCTGAGCAAGACCTGCGCAGTTAACGCTGCAGCCAGCAATCCGGAAGTGATAGTCCGACTGACCACCAGACAGCGCCCAAGCGGAAGCTTGTTTTCAAGACTTTGACGCACGGCGTTATCGAGATCGGTGCGGGTAACAACGCCAGCTTCCAATAGCAATTCGCCGAGTTCGCTGCTGACCATCTGCTCTTTGGCTGGCGCCTTCCATCCAAGTTCACGGAAGGCATTTTCTAAAGAGGTGCAGTTCTTAACGGCCAAACTCAGCGCGCGAACGCCAAACTCAGCCGAGATAACGTTGTCCCTCAGCAAGGATTGCACTTCGATCGCCGTTTCAAGATCGCGCTCCGTCAATTCACCGATTGTCATCAAGACGCGACCGAGAGGAGTCGAAGATTTCTTGGCTACTTGAAGAGCCTCAAGCAAAACCTCTGGCTTAACTACATTTGCCGATACAAGAAGCTCGCCTATCCGCTTGGGACCTGCTCTTCTATCTTTGGTCGTCTCCATAATTTATCGCCTAAGGAAAACCGATGAGAACACGCAAACAAAACCCTAAGTAAACTTTTCCCACGGAGCCGGATCGTCTATCGAATTTTCGCAAATAGAAAAAAATTTTCGAGCCGGTATAGTCTTAATCCCAAACTAGACCACTCAGGTTAAAAGTGCTTTAAAAGGCAAAAGGGGAGGCGTCATATTTTGACGCCCCCTGATCTTTTACTAGCTTACTGGTTTGTACTCAGCAGCAGGTTCTGCTAGACAGACCGAGCTTAGTAGTTGTCGTCGTAGGGGACCACAAAGGCCTTGCCCTGGAACAACATGCTGTGGCTGCCGCTGTGGGGGCTGGGATAGCCCACGAAACCATGGTGGACACCATAGAAGAATCCATGCATCACGCCATAAGTACCACCAGCAACTGCTCCTACAGGTCCACCAACCAGACCGCCAGCAGCAAGCTCATAAGTGCCATCTTCGTTACCGAGATTGCGTGCCACCATCTTGGTGCCACCGATCGAGCCTTTGATTGCATCCTGGAATGCAGCTGTCGGAACATCCCAAGCTGTCGTGACAGCCATGCTGATCAAGCGAACAGGGAAGTATTCAATTTCATAATACACCCTGGCTGATTCTGGTCTTTCAGGATATGCAAAGCTTGGAGCAACCGCAGCGACTGCCAAGCCGATACCTGCAAGAACTGCAGAGAGGATCTTTTTACCCATTTTATTCACCATTCCTACTTCGAATTGGAGTCGCCAATACCTTACTTCTCTTCCATCGTGATGTATGACCAGCGGCTGAATGGATGCTCCCAGCCAACCTTCCAGTTCTTCTTAGCACCACGGACACCACCGACAACGCCGCCGACAGCAGCACCACCAGTACCGCCAACGGGAGCGCCAGTTGCCAATTGCAGGTCACCTTTTTCGTCGCCGAATTGACCGGCTACGTGCTTGGTGCCTTTCAAAGCGCCATGATATCCACCATCGATTGGTCCGCTCACTAAACCAGTGAAAGCGGCGCCACTAAGAGCACCAGCCGTGCGGATGGGAGCCATGAGCACCCAGGCAACAGGCTTAGCTTCGTAATCAAGCGCGAAAGCCGGTCCGGCTACGCTCATGACCATCAAACCCGAAGTAATTACTCGAGCCAACGTCTTATTGTTCATTTTTCCCACCATCGTCATTTAGTTGCTCTAGTCAATTAGCTCGACTGGCTTTCACCAGCCGAGCTGTTGATTTCCACTTATTCCTTGTCGCTAACGACAAATGAACTTACACTGAACGGCTTTTCATAGCCCTCGTTCCAGGCGTGGTGCAAGCCATGGCAGAATCCATAAGGAACGCCGAAGACCACACCGACCGGAACGCCAATCACAGCGCCGACAATCTGTTGCTTCCAGCCATTTTCATCGCCGAAAGCCTCAGCCAATCCCTTGGAAGCCTTCATCGGGCAACCGTAGAGAGAGTCGATAACCATTCCTTCGGGAGCGTCGATCACGCTGGCGACACCAGCTCCGAGAGCACCCACCGGACCATCATCGGCCAGAGCCGGCAAGAAAGAACTCGTACCTGCTACTAAGGCCGCTACTGTACTAATTGATAAAACTAACTTTTTCATGTGTTCCTCACCTGTGATTGAGGATGGTTCGCTAAATTGAACCACCCTCCTACCTCAAACAAGAGTACTAGGGCGATTCACGAAGTTATTCATCTTTGAAGGTGAAGGCTTCCTTGGTGAATGGCTGTTTGTAGCCAGTTTTGACACCATGAACCAGACCGTCCCAGATGCCATAGGTACCGAGAACGACAAATCCGCAAGGTCCACCGAAGGTATTACCTGCGATAGTCTGCACTTGTCCATCTTCATTACCGAGGCCGCCAGCAACAGACTTGGAAGCTTTCATCCAACCTTTAACACCATCTTTTAGTGCGCCCAGCGGAACGCCAACAGTACCACCAACCGTTGCGCCTACGCAGCGAACAGGGCAGTTCACAATCGACTGAAATGTGGACTCGTCATCCGCCAAGGAAGGAGCAACTAGCGTTGAGACCAAGGCCGAGGCGAGAGTAAAAGAGGTCGCTAATTTCTTAAGCATGCAATTCTCCATCTCTTAGCAATCTTGATTAGTCCTGACCAACTCGGTTAAGGACTCACCAATTGTACCCATTTCTTCCATGAGTTCCATATTGCCCGTAGTTAGAAATACGCCGACAGCACTAAAACGCCGTAATAGTGGGCATCTGCAAAATTTTATCTTCGTGTAAAAACTTTGTTCGCCGCGATCACTTTTCAACCATTGAGCTTGCCAGCCGGAAAAGGAGTTGTTGAAAACCTACCGTCGCATATCCAGCGGCTATCCAGCTGAGCACCACATACGATGCCAAGCCGTGGTGGCATAATCGAACCACATATGATTAGCGACTTGATTTGAATCTCCACCGAAATTGACAATTTCCAGCAGCGGATCGAGTGGCAAATCGGGTCATCGGCGCAGGTGAGATTTTCGCAAAAAATTCTAACGCCGCCCAAAAGCCGCCATCGGATGGCGTTATCACACACCAAATGCACCCAATCTAACAACCGCCCAACAAATCTATTGGCGAGCGAGTCTCAAATCAGAGTCTGATTCAGCTCCGCCAGTATGCTCTGTGCGGTGCCAGGTCGACGTGTTGCGCCCAAAAAGAATCTGGCAGAAGGAGGCAACGATTACCGGTACCCAATGTCCATATATGTAAGCAGTTACAACTATGCTGTGGAAGAAAGAACGCACAACAGGCATCTTCTTGCGATAAATGCGCAAGGCGATGAGCATGTCTATTTGAGTAATCACAAATACTGCGATCGTAAGCAATGCAAATAGCTTGGTGTTAGTCGGCATACCCATTGCGAATTTGGAGATTTCCGACGAAAACTCTGTGACACAAAGAGCCGGCACGATGAAATAGACAGTGAAAGCTAAGGTGTCAATACGCTCCACCAACGATAGGCGTGTTGGTGAATTGAGCGGAAAAATGTAATCGAGGTAGCGACGGATACTTCCTTCGGCCCAGCGTCTGCGCTGGCGCAAAAGTCCTTTTAAAGTCGGGACGCCTTCTTCCCAAACATGTGCATCAGGAACGAAGCGAATATCCCAATTGCTTACGAGAAGCCTCGTGCTCAAGTCAAGATCATCTGTTATCGACTTGTTGTTCCAACCACCAACATCGATAAGCGCAGCACGTTTAATAAGCTCGCCGTTGCCACGCAATTCGACTGCACCACCTATGAGGTCACGCCCCATTTGAAAATAAGTGTCTAGTGCATATTCAGATGCCTGGCAATTGCACAAGAAATTATTTGTTTGATGCTCAAATATCTTCTTTTGAGCTTGTACTGCCCCGATATGGTCTGGCGCCAAAACCGGCAAGGTCAGGTGGAAAAAGTTTGGATCGACATAGGCATCTGCGTCGAACACGGCTATAACTTCACCAGTGGCCAGAGGAAGCGCATCGTTGAGAGCAGCGGACTTGCCTGGATATGATCCGTAAGGACGGTTCAGAACGCGGAGGCGCGGAAACTCACCCTTCAACCGCTCCAAAATCTGTGGCATTGAATCAGTAGAACAGTCGTCTATAACCCAGAGCAAAAAGCGGTCATATTCGAGTTTGAAGAAATTGCGAACGGTCGTTTCGATAACGCGCGACTCGTTTTTCGCTGAGATAAAGATGTCGACCCAAGGAAGCCACCCTTCAGACACCTCTTCCGCTAGATCGGAAGCCACAGCCACATCGGTACCGGCAATCATCGCTGGTGCGCCATTACCCTCGACTTGAGTTGCAATCTCAATCTTGCGCTGCTGGACATAAGCGGCCCTGGCTGTCAGCTTGGCTCTTGCGTGCTGCCTCCAACGGCGGCGCCACTTCCCTTGAGCGATAAGCAACCATATGCTGTGAGTGAGCATCATCACCACAGCACCAGCTAACAACAGAAGCACTTCCGGGCCAGTCACTAACTCGTCGACGGCTTTCATAGCGATACATACCGCTAGAGTGATCGCAATTAGAATGATCCGGTTTCGCATATTACCATCCAGTTTGACATATTATTAATCGCATATCCACCGCGCGATTCCGTTGTTCAGTTTAATAAAGTTGGAATAATCTAAGATGACTTGGAAGAGGCATGAACATGGGCTCTTCCGACTTGGAGCGAACCGAAAATTAATGTCGGCACACCGAGCAGAAGCATGGTGGTAGAAACGCCACCAGGTAGGTTATCCGCTGAGACACCAGCGAGAATGACCGGAATCGTTGACGCGGCAGACATTGCAGTATTTTGTGCAGAAAATACTTTGCCACGTAATTGTTCAGGCACGGCTTCTTGCAGAGCGGCTTGAGTCGGCACTGCCACCAATGCACATGAGACACCTATTAGAGAAGCGAGCAACAATGGAATAGTCATGAAGATGCCGTTGAACTCGAAGTTGTGAATGCCTAACATCGGAATCAGGTAGTCTTGAATGAAGCCTAATGAGCCAAGCAAGCTCATGAACAGGCCGAGCCCTGTGAAGCCTACGTATACAACCATTGTGGGGTTAGAATTTTTGGCATGCTCGCCGACCCAAAAGTTCCCAATGCCCATACCTATGCCGGCCGCAGCTATGATGTAACCAAATTTGTATGCTGCTATGTGAATGACTTGTTGAGCCAAACCGACAGCAAGAATGTTCAAAGTAATGATGGTGCTGAAGAGGAATGTGATCTTGGCGATCGCTTTGAAAACTGGCGGTTTATTGGCGATGTAGGCAATACCGAAGCGCAGTTCTTCCCACCATACATCCTTGGTCGGTGTTTTGCGACGATTGTCATCAATGCCTAATAAGAGCAACGCCGCAATAAGAAAGCCCATAGCGACAGCCCATGGAGCGTTTGATAGTCCAGTTTGTCTAATTATTGGGTCACCAATGGCGAAACCAAATCCAAGCGCGATCATCATCGTGGTAAAGAAGAGCGAGTTGGCAGAGTAAAGCTCGCCTGGCTTTACCAACCGCGGAATCGAAGATGTCTCTGCGGGTCCAAAAAATTGGGAGCCAATCGAAATCAGAAAGGCAAGGGCAAAGGCAAATGCTTGTGACTTTCCTGCCAACGGTGTGGCCACGAGGCAGACGAAACCGGCACGCATTAAATTAGAGACAATGAGTACGGCCTTATTTGACCATCTGTCTACAAAAACACCAGCCACTGGGCTCAATAGAACCGCCGGAATGGTGAAAGCGATGTAGAGACGGCTCGTCAATTCCGCTGCTCCCAAGGAGTGAGCCCTAGTAGCGTCCATGGTGGTGAGAACGGCCACGAACAGCACGAAGACTGCCCGGTCGGCAAACTGCGAAAAAATCTGCGCAATCCATAAACACATGAACTGCTTATTTTTGAATAGAGAACCAAACCCAGATTCTTCCGAATTTGCCACTGGTTCTTTAATTTGTGTTGTCACAACGATGGTTTCCGTCCGACCCAACATCTACTGTACCACTAGGTACCCTTCCGTCGCCGGATCGCACACAGTTCATCAAATGTTCCTTTGAGCGCGCCTAAGAATGACAGAGGCTCGTGAGGGTCAAGCCTGAGAGATTTCGGAGAGGTCCAGTTGAGTTTTGATGACGACTAGTCTGTGTCATCGCCAAAGTTTGCTTCGGCATCCTCGTCCGGCGCCGTCTTGCCCGTGACACCACGCTTGCTGGTGCGGTAGAAATCAACCAATTCGACGATTTCAGGATAAGGATGAATCTCGTTCTCGATTCGCTCCAGGGCTTGAGTAATATTTTCGTCCGATCTATAGATCATGCGAAAGGCTTTCTTGATCGCCGAGCGGTTTTCAGCCGCCATCTTTTGGCGCCTCATACCTATGATGTTGACGCCTCGCACTCGCGTCGGTCTTCCGTCGCACATAGCGAACGGTGGTAGATCGAGACGGGTTCCGGTCATGCCACTGATCATATTCAAACGACCGATGCGCACAAACTGGTGCACAATCAGAACACCAGCCATCACCGTGTGGTCGCCCACTGTTACGTGTCCAGCCAGGGTAGCACCATTGGCCATGATCACGCCCTTGCCCAACACATCGTCGTGAGCGACATGGGAATAAGCCATGAGAAAACAGTCGTCACCCACTACCGTGACACCTTCTTTGGAGGCACGATGAACCGTAACGAACTCCCTCACCGTCACCCGGTCGCCCATCGAAACGCCGGTAGGTTGCCCTTTATAGCTAATGTCTTGGGGGTCCAAACCGATACTGGCGCTGGCATAGATTTTGCAATCGTTGCCGATGGTGGTATGACCATCGATTACCGAGTGCGCACCAATCTTGGTGCCAGCTCCGATCTTCACGTTCGGACCGATGACAACATACGGACCAATTTCAGCGGTCGGATCGATGATGGCACCGTCCTCAATGATCGCGGTTTTGTGAATGGGCATGCGAGATTATCCCTTGATTTACCTTATTGCATTTTGACGAGCAAACAGTACGTTTGTGACATGTTGCCACAGGCGCGCGTCTAGGCGAGTCTAGACTTTGGTGAAAGCAAAACTGATTTCACCTTCGCAAGCGATCTTATCGCCCACCTTGGCAATGGCATGTGCTTTGCCGATAGGCCCTTTGCGTTTGACAAGCACGACTTCCATGTCCAAGCGGTCTCCTGGCACCACCATCTGCCGAAATTTGACTCCGTCGATTCCGGTGAAAACACCGAGCGAACCTTTATTTTCTTCCAGAGACATCATGCAGATACAGCCCAGCTGCGCAAGCGCCTCAACCATAAGCACGCCTGGCATAATTGGCTTGAAAGGGAAGTGTCCATTGAAAAACTCTTCATTGGCGGTCAGATTCTTATAACCGACGCATTTCTGACCCGGTACCAGTTCAGTAACCCGATCTACTAATAGGAATGGATACCTATGAGGAAGTAGCTCCTTGATCTGAACTATATCTAAACCTTCGGCAGTCGCTGCAGTCATCTGGAAATCTCCGTTTATCATCGACTCAGCCTGAAAGCTGCGTCGGTACCGTTTTTGACTCAGACAGTATACAGGTTAGGGTCGTAGTCACTGCCTGAAGTAAACAAAACCTGAGCAGCTAAAGAGTAACTTAAGCAGCACTATTTTGATTTATACTCGGAGGTCAAGCGAGTTTTTCAGGCAATCTGTTAAAACAGATGATGTGAATTTGAAGAGGTAACATATGGAGACAGTCTTACCGCGGTTGCCGGCCGTGACGTGGGCGCAAAAAAAGGTCAGTGCAACTCAAGTAGCTTCAATGCCTGTCGGTTCAAAACAATCAACAAAGATGGACCTCGACAAAATTGCGGCGGGAGTGGCTTTGATACTTGAAGGTGTCGGCGAGGATCTAACTCGAGAAGGTCTGCTTGAAACTCCTTCGAGAGTCGCTCGTATGTATAGCGAGCTGTTATATGGATTGCATCAAGATGTTGGTGAAGAAGTAACTTGCACCTTTGAAGAAGGTGGAGAAGAGTTGATTCTCGTCCGCGATATCACTTTCTCTAGCATATGTGAGCATCATTTGGTTCCTTTCGTGGGCACAGCGCATGTTGGCTACATTCCAAGAGATGGGAAAATTACCGGTCTTTCCAAAATCGCACGCTGTGTCGAACTGGCATCAAGACGTTTGCAGGTTCAGGAGAGAATGACTGCTCAAATCGCTGATGCTTTAGACAACAAGTTGAACCCGGCAGGCGTCATAGTTGTGCTCGAAGCAGAGCACCTTTGTATGTCGATCAGAGGTGTCCGTAAACCCGGAAGCACCACCGTCACCTCGGCAATTCGCGGCGTATTTCGTACAGACAATGCCACTCGAGCTGAAGCGATGGCGTTGATACAAGGAAGGTTGGCATAGGTTGAAGAAGAGCCCTTTGAGCATGACACCAACGCTCAGTCGTCGGCATTTCTTGTTTGGTTTGATGGCAATGAGCGTGCTTCCTTTTGATCAGGAAGCAAAGGCCGCGTTTACGTTTGAGCCTTTTAGTTTCGGCTATTTAACCGGTTCCTACTTGGGGACCAAGCTCCCTGACTCTTTTAGACTCGTGCAAGAAAGCCAACTCTTTTTGCAGGATGCACTGAAAGGACTAAATCGGGACAAGCTCGATTTCGTTATTTTTGGTGGCGACAATGTCGAAGTGCCGGGTAAAGATGACGAAAACTGGCAGCTGTTCATTGACATTGCCCAATCGCTCTCTTGTCCTTGGAACTTCGTCTTGGGTGAGCAAGACGTGTCCGGCAAGACTCCAGTAGACAAAATGGAAACATATGGACGCGATTGGAAAGGCAAAGGCATGACTACCAACCGTTCCTACTGGTCTTACGATCCAGTCGACGGTATACATGTCATCGGTCTTGACACCAGCCAGCCAAACCTGCCCACGGGACAAATCTCCGATGAACAGCTGGCCTGGCTAAAAAAGGACATGAGCGCCAACGCAGGCAAATTCACGATTGTGGTGAGCCACCATCCGTTGCTTCCTCCAGCACCGTTTGATAGTGGTGGCATCTGGGACGACTATATATGTCCGCAGGGATCTTCGGTGCGGGAGATCATGGGTGCGCATGACGGTGTTCGGCTCGCTCTCAGCGGTCACGTGCATGTGAATCAGATTCAGCAAGAGAAGAACATTTGGTATGTCTCTTCGCCTAGCTTGGCCGTTTATCCGTGCGCCTATCGCATCTTCCGAGTTTCACCACAAGCGGTGACAGTCGAAACTTACCAGATCAGCTTCCCGGCTCTAATCAAGAAAGCGCGAAATCAGGTTGAAGGATGGTCTCTTGCCTATAAATACAATCCCAAGATCCAAGCGTTCTGCGCCCTTTTAGAAGGGTCCAAAGAAGATCAGAACACCAAGCTTTCACTGACTGTGCCAGGGAAACGCTCTGAAGCGTCACAACCTAAACACAAAAAAGGCAAGGACGAGGACGACGACAAGGGCAAGAAGAAAGAGAAAGAGAAAGAAAAGGAAAAGAGCAAAGCGAAAGGCGGGAAGTCTGAAGCGGCTGATTCGCAAAAGAAAGAGACGATGCCTGGCAAAGCTGCAGAACCTGTCAACAATGCCACCCAAGCGCCTAACGTCCCCGCGGATAAAGACGAGAAAAACGATAACAAAACGCCTGCTGACGATCAGGGAAAAGTGCCAGACAACGGCGAACCAAAAGCTTCTGAGTCTGCTAAATAGCTGCCCGCCTTCTACGAGTGAATTGGATTTTCTGCATTAACACGAATCTTCGCTTGGCAATCGAAGCCTGAAGCCCCAGCAATCTGCATAAGGGGAGCATATTCGCGTTAGAATATGCCAGATCGGTTTTGATGGCAGAGGGAAGATGACAGAGTCAAACGCACCCAAATGTCCTGGTTATTCGGTTTCGGGCGGTGGGAAATCAGCACTTACCTATAACAGTTACCTTCGTGTAAACGAGCTGAAAGAGCTGCAAATCTGTCAGTCGAATCCACCACATCACGACGAACCATTGTTCATCATCATTCACCAGACTTACGAACTCTGGTTCAAACTGATCTTGCATGAGCTTGATGTCGTCATTTCATACCTGAACAAAGACAAAATTCGGCGAGCAACCTTCTTCATGCGTCGCGTTAACGCGATAATGAGTTTGCTTGTTAATCAGATTCATATTCTCGAAACGATGTCACCGATGGAGTTTCTTGGTTTCCGAAACAATCTGAATCCGGCAAGTGGTTTTCAATCGACACAATTTAGAGAGATAGAAGTCGCCGGCGGCTTGCGTGACGAACGGCTGCTGGTGCACTTCAAAAATGAAGGCGAGGCGTTTGCAAACATTCAAAAGAGAATGGAGCAACCCAGTCTCGGCGATGTCTTCTATGCGTTTCTGCGAAGACATGGATTTAAGCTCCCAGTATCAGAACAGAAGCTTGCATTTGATGCCACCGAAGCTCAGTCGGCTGCGGCTGAGAAGCTCCAAAACGACCGCCTGCAAGAGATGAGGAAGATATACGAGCGACCCGAAGAATACTTTGATTATCATGATTTCGCCGAAACTCTTGTCGATTTCGATGAACATCTTACGCTTTGGCGTTCACATCACGTCACGGTGGTGGAACGGGTAATCGGATTCAAGACTGGCACTGGCGGCAGCGAAGGAGTGCACTACTTGCGCAGCACCTTAAACAAACGCTGCTTCCCTGATTTATGGAAACTCAGAACTGTGATCGAATATCAAGAGCTCGAGTTCTAAAGGCAAGATGTTGCCATGAAACTGGCATATTTTCTTCTGCTTCCTGTGTTGCTGGTGCTTCTGGCAAGACCGGCTTCGGGACAGGGCTGACCGGCTTCGAGAGGGTCAGTGCCCGGGTTAGGCGCGACAGGCGGTGGTAAGCTTCAACTATCAATTGGCTGGCATGAATCGAGCGCCAACCGCTCATACGTCGATGGGCGCGTCAACAAAACGTTTACGCATTTATGGCAACCGCGTGAAACTCTCAGTGCTCTTGATGTCACGGCGCGTTATTCGATTAACAGACGCGTGAGCATCATTGCCTCACTGCCGATTGTGACCAACAGTTTTTCCACTCTTCTACCACCGACTAACAGTACCCAATCTCTCAGGCACCACTGGCATGCGAACGACATCGGAGACACAGTGCTTTTCGGTCAGACATATTTGTATGATCCGAAGTCACATTTATTTAGCAACGTTGCCGTCGGAGTGGGTATAAAAATTCCTACGGGAAATTGGGACATAAAGAGCATCATTCCCAACGAAAACGGGTTGGGGTACAGTAAACGCGCGGTTTATCCGCCTAGCATTATGCCAGGTGACGGTGGCACTGACATCATACTTGGTATCAACGGTTTCCGCACTTTCCGAAAGCCTTTGTGGCTTCGTGGGCAAACGGTTTTTGCTAGTGCCACTTATTTGATCAGCCCGCGCGATACAAATCATACGGCTTCCATCGTCCAGGGATTGGGAGTGCCTCTATCGCCAGGCTTCTTCAACAGCCTGACAAACTCAGTCACAGACTCTTGGAACATGAATTTTGGTGCTTCAATAAAGCTTCCACACACAGCCGACAAGCCAAAATTGAAAGGTTTGCGTGGGCGCCTGGTCTTCGGCTGGGAAGGAATTCCTAAATACGATCTATTTGGTGGCAGTAACGGTTATCGGCAGCCTGGTTACACAATCTCGGTTGCACCCGGATTTACCTACGCTCATGGGCACGGCATGTTCATCTGTGAAGTCCCTATCATATTTAATCGATACATCGATCCTCACGACACTGCAATTCCAGGCTTACCAACAGTCAGTTCAAAAGGTGTTTTGACGCCGGCAGCGTTTAATTCGCTGCGGAACATGGGGTTAGTTGCACCTGCGGCTATATCAGTGCGCTACGTGCGAACTATGTAGACAATACGTTACCGGCAGCTTACAGATGTGAGCTATCAAACGGCGTCAGTACCACTCAAGGTATTGCGCTCAATACGTTCTAAGTATGAGGACATTTCTGAATGCATTCCAGCATTGATTTCGTCAATCATTCCCTGAATCGACTGTTGCCTATGCTCGGGAGCCTTCTCGAGCGCTTTGAATACGACTTCGCGCAACCACTTTGGAATGTCCAGGTTGACCGGCATTTCCGGTGGTAGCGCTCCAATTTGCAAATTCAATGTATCAAATATAGTGGTACCGCAAAATGGCGGACCGCCAGTCAGCACTTCATACATGAGAGTTCCCATAGAGTATATATCGGAGCGTTCGTCCACTATCTCGCCACGGCACTGCTCTGGACTCATGTAGATTGGCGAACCCAATACTTCACCGGTCCTAGTCAACTTTTGCGAGCCAAACTCGTGTGCCTTCGCAAGACCGAAATCAACAATCTTAGCTGTTAGGTCCTTAGTACCAGGCTTTGCCAGCATGATATTGGCCGGTTTCAAATCGCGGTGCACAATATTATTGGCGTGTGCAAATTTAAGCCCCTGGCAGATCTGGAGGAAGATAGTAACGGCTTCTTGCCAGGGCATCGGTCCAAGGTCTTCGACACGATCGGCGAGATTGATGCCGTCGATGAAGTCCATGACTAAATAGGCAAGACCTTGATTTGAAATACCGAAATCATGTGTCTGGGCAATATGCGGGTGAACAAGTGCACGTGTTGCTTGGGCCTCGCGCTTGAATCGTTGCACGTATTTAGGATCAGACGCGAATTGTGCATGCACCAACTTGATTGCAACCAGTGTCTCCATGTGTTTATGCTTTGCCAGATAGACAGCACTCATGCCTCCAGCACCCAAGCAG
This sequence comes from Oculatellaceae cyanobacterium, assembly GCA_036702975.1. GTDB lineage: Bacteria > Cyanobacteriota > Vampirovibrionia > Obscuribacterales > Obscuribacteraceae > DATNPX01. The sequence goes on along the minus strand of DATNPX010000054.1, from coordinate 396,160 downwards.
CGGTCGATTTCATAGTTCGTTGCAAAAACAGAACCTGGCTTGAGCTCGTCTAAAATCTGCTGCAGCTCGCTGCCATCATCAGGACAAGTAAGAAATGACGCATCATCGTACTCCTTTAGGCAGACTAAACAAACTGTCTTCAGCCTGAGTTTTTGCGCCACCTCGAGGTTTACCAGTGAGCTCGTCAGCTTTTCAAAGATCTCCGTCTTCTCTGCTTCCAGACTATCCACTTTCTTGATGCTGCGCATGACACCACCGGTAACAACGACGGAGAACAAGAGCGCCATTAAACCGTAAGCGATGATCGGATCGTAAAACTCCATGTCAGAACCAGCTTTTATCAAAGCCAAAGCCGGCACTAGGGGGAGCAAGCACAGGGCAATGTAGCGAGCAAGATCACCGCCAGTAGTATCAGCAGCCAGGATGCTGACGATTCCTTCTTTGGGGCGAGAGAGCAGTGCCGAAAAAGTGGTTGCCGCGAATACAAATGCTGTAACAGGAGAGAATTTCAAACAACCAAAAAATCCGCAGATATGGGGCACGCCAAACCCATAGCATCCTAGTATCATCAAGTTCGGTAGCAGCACAAGCAACATACATGCCTGACTGAGAGAAAGTTTGTTCTTGTAATCGAGCCCGATAAGAGCTATTCCTACACCCAAAATCATGAACATGACTGAAACATCAGGAGCAATCGGTCCCGGAAAGGTAAGTGGAGTTGCATCAGCCGGCTGCCAGAGTGGATAAGACAAGCTCCAGTCTCTCTGATAGCTGTGTTCGAGGAAGTTGACTAGACCCAGACAGAAAACCACACCACCCATAACCTTCGCAGCCACAGTCATGACCGATGCTCGAAGCGGTGGATAAAGAAGCAGCATCGCTATCGAGGCAAACAGAAACGCAAACGCGGTGCCCGACTGCAAGGAAGGTTGATTGCCAAAAGGATGCTTTATCCATTGTATGTCGAAAGCAAAGCCAGCTATGACAGTGAGTGCGATGATTAAGACCAATCCCAGTCCAACCACGGCTAACAATCTGAAAAGCCTTGCTAGTACCGGACTAAGCGGCTGATTGAAGGCATTAACCAATCGACTTTCGGTTTGTGCTGCTGTCGTCATGGTAACTTTTGTACCCGGTTATCATGGGGTTCAGCGGAGAATAGTCTGCTATTTGCCCATAGCTTTTTCTATGACAGTCTCGTAGTCCTTGCGAGTTTTAGGTCCGGGTAATTCTTTAACAAGCTTTCGGTTTGCAGTAAAAATGAGAACGACTGGCACATAATCTGCTGCATCGGAGAAATATCCGCTGATGCCTAAGTCTTTAGCTTTCTTCCTTGTCTCGACCAAAACCGCTTCGGTCGCATCTAGTTCCGCGAATCCGACTTTATCGTGGTATTCGTCTTGGAGCTCTTTCATAATCGGCCGAACTTGTTTACACCAGACTTTGCAGGTCTGATCGAAGATTAGAGTAACCAGCGGTTTGTCTTTTAGGTCTCCTGATTCAGCCGACAGCGTCTCAGCCGCTCGGATTTGACTACAAGTTGACATCAAACTGAGGCAAAGTGTGGCTCCAATAAATTGCTTATACATGCGCTTTTATTTTCTTTGGTCGATCAGACAAAGTCGTTTATACCCTATTTCGCAACTATATTGCTGAAAGACGATGATCTTTCCAGTCGCAAATGATGAGTTTTCGAACTTCTGCAGGTTGACTTAATTTCGCACCATATTCGGTGACTTTCTTTTCTTTCACTTTTTTCTGGCGAGGTGGGTTTTGGCGCGAGAATATCGTTTAAGTCGCTATATTGTAGTTGTGGGGAAGCTATACGTGCCGTTGTCCGAGGGGGCCGCTATATTAATGCCAGGAATCAGGTTGGAGGAAGCTTTTTCTAATGCCGCAAAAAACAACCGTTGTCTGGTTCAGGCAAGATCTCCGGCTGGCAGACAATCCAGCCCTTATCGACGCAGTGCAGCATGGTTATGTGGTGGCCGTTTACATATACGCGCCCACTGACGAGGGCAGCTGGTCTCAAGGTGGTGCCAGTCGCGTATGGCTGCATTTCTCCCTAGCTGCTCTCGACAGCGAGCTGAAGAAGCTGGGCGGAAGCTTGATTCTAAGAAAAGGAAATACTGTCGACGAACTTCTGCAAGTCGCCAAATCGGTGCATGCCGAGCGCGTCGTCTGGAATCGACGCTATGAACCAGCAGCGAGAACAGTTGAAGATGAAGTTGAGCAAGCGCTTAAAGAGCTTGAATTTGAGACATGCTCGTACAATGCTGCGCTTCTTGCCGAGCCTGGACAAACGATGGGTAGAGAAGGGAAGCCGATTCGCGTTTTCACATCGTTTTATCGCACTTTCACTCAACAGAACCAGCCTGACGAACCGCTCAATCGTCCCGACAGAATACCTGCACCGAGAAGGCTTCCGCAGTCAGTAGCTGTTGATGACCTTCGACTGCTGCCTAAGATTGACTGGGACACAGGCATACGCAAGTCATGGGAACCAGGAGAGAAAGGAGCGTTAAAGCGCCTTGACGAATTTTTGGACTCTAGACTCTACGATTACAAAGACGGGCGAAACATCCCTTCTGAGGAAGGAGTTTCCAAGCTTTCACCGCATTTACATTTTGGCGAGATAAGTCCACGCACAGTCTGGCAGCGAGTGAAGACAATAGGAAACCAAGCGCACAACCCTAGTGACAAAGAGTCTGTAGCAACATATCTCAAGGAGATCGGTTGGCGAGAGTTTGCCCATCACCTCCTTTTCCATTACCCAACTACTCCGACAAAACCCCTTTACGAAAGTTTCTCCGACTTCCCCCATCTTCAAAATGCGAAGGCTTTGAAGCTCTGGCAACGAGGACAGACGGGGTATCCGATCGTAGACGCAGGGATGCGTCAACTATGGACCACAGGTTGGATGCACAACCGGATAAGGATGGTGGTCGGCTCTTTTCTTGTCAAAGACTTACTTTTGCCCTGGCAAGCTGGGGCGAAGTGGTTCTGGGACACCCTCGTAGATGCCGATCTGGCGAACAACACTCTTGGATGGCAGTGGGTTGCAGGTTGCGGCGCCGATGCGGCACCATACTTCCGCATCTTCAATCCTGTATTGCAAAGTGAGAAATTCGACCCACAAGGAGCCTACATCAGAGAGTGGGTACCGGAGCTGAAACTGTTACCCAGCAAGCTGATACATGCTCCATGGTTGGCGAAACAAGAAGACTTACTGGAAGCAGGAGTCGAGTTAGGCAAAACATATCCTAAACCAATCGTCGACCATCAGTTCGCACGCCAGAGAGCCTTGGATGCCCTGAAGGAAACACAAAAAAAAAGACGCTTAAATTCTAACTCTTTCTAATTAATAAACTACCCGGAAACCCTGCTTCTCTTTTAATATGAGCATGGGAAACTTAAGTGCTCGAACCGTTTATAGCAATGCCAGACAACTCAAACTCGTCTCAACTAGATGCAATCGATCACATCGCGATATCAGTCAAAGATATCAACAGTGCGGTGCAATGGTACCAAGAACACTTCAACTGCAAAGTCACGTACCAGGATGAAACCTGGGCATTTTTGACGTTTGGCAATATCAAGCTCGCCCTCGTCATTCCCGAGCAACACCCACCTCATTTGGCATTTATCTTAGAAGATGCCGAAAAATACGGTCCTTTGAAAACCCATAGAGACGGGACCAGGTCGCTATATGTTAATGATCCTGCCGGTAATTCAGTCGAAATCATGGCACCATATACGGTGAGCCCGGAAGGACATGATAAATGAACGAACCACGACCGGTGGTCATTGTTGGTGCCGGTTTGGCAGGTTTGTGCTGTGCCCTGAAGCTGCAGGCGAATAATGTCCCGTTTGTGATTTTGGAGGCCTCCGACCGCATTGGCGGCAGAGTCGGTACAGATTACTTGGGGGGATTTCAACTCGATCGTGGCTTCCAATTGTTCTACACTGCTTATCCTGAAGCGAAGAGCATCCTGAACTATGATGCGTTGCAGTTGCATAAGTTAGCGAACACCGTTCTAGTCTGCTTTGGTGGCCGACTACATAAGGCATCGGACCCATTTCGAGATCCAATTACTGCAATTCCAAACCCTTTTTCACCGATCGGCACCGTACCGGACAAGGTAAAAGCAAGCCTTCTTAGGCAGCAGATCGTAAGCAAGTCGTTGAAGGATATCTTTGAAGAGAAAGACGCACAGACTAAAGCTGCCCTGCATAACCATCAATTTAGTGAGAACATAATCAATCGTTTTTTCCAGCCATACTTCTCGACCGTTTTTTTGGAAAAAGATCTACGCACTTCCAGCAAGATGTTCGAGTTCATGTTCAACATGATCGCGAACGGCTCTATTACTCTTCCGGCAAAGGGGATGCAAGCAATTCCTGACCAGCTGGCGAGTAAATTGCCTGCGGAGCGTATTATCACACAGGTACGGGTTGCAGCAGTCTCCGATTATTATTTGCGCCTTGATACAGGTGACGAAATCGATGCCGCAGCCGTTGTGGTTGCCACTGATGGACCGGATGCATCTCTACTTTTACGCGATTTGCCAAAACCCAGAACTCACGCGGTCACTACCGTCTACTTCGAAGCACCAACCCCCCCAGTCAACGAACCTACTCTCATTCTCAATGGAGAGGGTTTTGGGCGTATCAACTGCGTTTGTATTCCAAGCTTGATTGCTCCCTCCTATGCCCCAGCTGGCAAGACTCTCGTTGCAGTCACTGCACTGGGTGAGCCGTATGACAGCGAAACCACCGCAAATAATCAGATTAAGGGTGAACTCGAAGACTGGTTTAAAGCTGACGTTGTGAACTGGCGATTCTTAAAGATGTACAGAATTACACATGCTGTGCCAGATCAGTCGCCGCCACAATTGAACAGAGCGGAGCGAGCAGTAAAATTTAGGCCGGGCATGTACATCTGCGGTGACCACAGGGATAACGCCACCATGAACGGTGCTATGGTGTCAGGACGCAGAGCGGCCGAATCCGTATTGGAAGACTTGAGATTTGCCGGTCAGCTTCACTAGAACGAGCTTATTTATAAATATTACGCACGTAACCGACGAGCTGCGACAGATCGATCCGCTCCTGTTTGGTGGTATCACGATCTCTTACTGTAACTGATTCAGGAGATTTCTCAATTGTCTCGAAATCGACCGTAACGCAGATCGGAGTTCCCACCTCGTCATGCCGGCGATAGCTCTTGCCGACGTTGCCGCTATTCTCGAAAAGGACACGCCCAAGACCAAGAGACTGCAACTCTTTCTTGATCTTGAGTGCTTTCTCCACAATCTGAGGATTATTCTTCGCTAGCGGAATCACTGCCACCTTAATTGGTGCCAGGTGCGGCTTCAATTTAAGAACTATTCTTTCACTGCCGTTCTCGAGCGTCTCTTTAGAGAATGCTTCTGTCAAAACAGCTAACGTACCACGGTCGACACCGGCAGATGGTTCGATCACAAACGGCACTACAAGTTTATTTGAGTCAAGATCACGAATACCCAATTTTGCGGTGGAATCTTGGTTTGGTTCGACCTTGGCCGTCAACCCTAGCTCCTCAGGGTTTTTGCTATGCGAGCCCAGGTCGAAGTCTGTGCGGTCCGCAATACCCTCCAACTCCTCTAGACCATGAGGAAAACGATAGAGAATATCCACAGTTGCTTTGCTGTAATGGGCCAATTCATCGGGATTTTGACGGTAACATTCGAGATTTGCTTCGGAAAGCCCTTGTTCCTTCCACCAATCTATGCGGGCTTGTACCCAGCGTTCGTGCCAATCTAGATCGGTTCCTGGTTCAACAAAGAACTCCAATTCCATTTGCTCAAATTCACGCACCCGGAAGATGAAGTTGCGCGGTGTAATTTCGTTGCGAAATGCCTTTCCTATTTGTGCAATACCAAACGGCAGACGGCGTGAGGTCGAATCAAGCACATTTTTGAAGTTGGTGAAAATTCCTTGTGCTGTCTCCGGACGCAGGTAGGCATATGATTCATCATCAACAACCGGTCCAAGTGTTGTCTTAAACATCATGTTGAAGGGACGCGCGTCGGTGAGGTTTTTAGAGCCGCACTTCTCGCATTTTCCTTGCACGTGGTCAGCACGCCAACGGCTCTTGCAATCGCGGCAGTCCACCATCGGGTCAGTAAACGTCGCTTCGTGGCCAGAGTGCCGCAAAGTCAATTTATTGGTCAAAATGGAAGAGTCGAGTCCTTCTACATCGTCGCGTTCGTAAACTATCGAGCGCCACCAGGCGTTTTTGAGGTTGTTTTTCAGTTCGACACCGAGCGGGCCATAATCGTAGATGCCTTGCAAGCCTCCATAAATCTCAGAACTCTGGAAGATAAAACCTCGCCGCTTACACAAAGCGATGAGATCATTCATGGTCTTTTCAATCACAGAAGTCGTCATTGGGCATCCTTCAGGGGCTGACATCAGAAAGGCATCATATCGGGGTTAGGCAAATTTTTGAATCAGTTTTCCGGTTTTATTCGGCGATTCGGCCTATGCCAGTGAGAAATTGCCGCGCGGGTGGGCAATTGCGGGCTCGTAACGAAAGTTGGGGATTTTGCCGACAACTCCATAATTCGGGTTCCTGTGTCCCCGCCAGGCGGCGGTTTTGCTATCATCTGAGAGGACCTGGCGTGCCGTAGGGGTTAAGGGCTGAAATTGAAGCGTTTCAGCTGTCGCAGAATAGAAATTGAGTTCAAATCCGCCGAAAGGCCTCGAAGTTATAAAGAAGTGCCCGATGTGCAAACGGGAATTCGTTGGCACTATGGTCGTTTGTACTCATGATGGAACGCTTCTAATGCAAGTCAAGCAGGACCAGGTTCTGGGTTCTGTTCTGCACGATAAATATCTGGTGCTTAGCGAGATTGGCCGCGGCGGCATGAGTATCGTCTACAAAGCGCGTGACGATGCGATGAGGCGCGAAGTGGCCGTAAAGATGTTGCAAGCCGGCCTCATGAACGATCAAACCAGCATCAAGCGCTTTCAACAAGAAGCCCAGGCGGCAAGCTGTGTACAACATCAAAATGTAGTTTCGATTTTTGATTTTGGAGTGTCGCCAACAGGGCAACCATATTTGGTGATGGAACTTCTTCCAGGAGGGTCGCTTGCCGATCTGATTAAGTCGGACAATCACATTCAATCAAAACGCGCTGCCGGAATTTTTATTCAGGCCTGTGATGCACTGGAACATGCGCACCAAAAGGGCGTTTTGCACAGAGATTTGAAATCGAGCAACATCATGCTCGTCAATCACGAAAGCAATTCTGACTTTGTCAAAGTGGTTGACTTTGGTATTGCAAAGTTAATGCCTAATTCCGGAAAGCAACAACAAAACCTGACCCAAACAGGCGAGATTTTCGGAAGTCCCATTTATATGAGCCCGGAGCAGTGTTTGGGCCTGCCACTCGATGCAAGATCGGATGTCTATTCAATGGGCACCATGTTGTACGAAGCACTTACAGGACAACCACCGTTGCTCGGTGCAAACATCATAGACACTATGCAGATGCACGTTGAAGCCGTGCCCCTGAGTCCTTCGAAAGTACGCAGCGACTTGCAAATTCCTAAGCCGATAGAAATGATTTGTTTGCGCGCTCTAGAGAAAAAAGCTGAAAACAGATTTCGTTCGATGGGTGAGTTTAGAGATGCACTGAAAGCAGTGTTTCCAATGTTGCCAGATACAGGTTTGTCTAGACCGCGTCCGACAGGGACACATCAGAAATTGCCCCAAGCCGGCAGTCAGCAAATAACGAATGCTCCGCTCTATGCCGCTGGTGGTGCCGGCGGACAACGACCAACTGGTAATTGGGATCAGGCGCCCCCTCAGCCTGGTATGCCGCAAGCAGTCCCCGGAGCCGGTCCGGGCGGACAGTTCGCTGGTCCGAATCCTGCTCAAATGCAAGGGCAAGCGATGGGAATGGCTCCCAGTCGGCAAACCCAGGGCGGAGGACAACCGGGCATGATGCAACCAGGAATGCAACCCGGTATGCCGCCAGGACAACCGGGAATGATGCCCGGTCAGCCAGCAATGATGCCCGGTCAGCCAGGCATGATACCCGGTCAGCCAGGAATGATGCCCGGTCAGCCAGGCATGACACCCGGTCAGCCAGCAAAGACGCCCGGTCAGCAAGGAATGATGCCCGGTCAGCCAGCAATGATGCCCGGTCAGCCAGCAATGACGCCCGGTCAGCCAGCAATGACGTCCGGTCAACCAGCAATGATGCCCGGCCAGCCAAGCCAGCCCACCCCCGGTTCAACGATGCCTGCAACGCCCGCTGGGATGGCACCTACTGGACAGCATCCGGCGCAACCAGGCGCGCCAAATCAATTTCAATACGGACAGCAGGCCCCCTCGTTTGGACAGCCCTCACAATTTGCCACCGGTGCCCATAATCAAACGCAGATGTCGACGCCGCAGCCTCAGAATTTAACCGGTGGTCTCAATCAGTTTCCGCCACAAGGAGCTACCGGTGGACAAATGTCTCCCATGAGCGCTCAGGCGAGAACAGGGTCGCAAGCCGAACACACGCCCATTCAGCAAGCATCCTCTGGTCCACAACATCTGCTCGCGCGCACTGGAGAGTACGTAGAGCCCCAATCGCAGCATGCGACAGGCGCTCGCCCTCTGCCGCCAAACTTGGAACCTGATCTTTCCAAGGATGATTCGCTCTTCGGCAATCCGGAACTCTATGGAGACCCGGAAGGCGAAATAGACAGAGGAACAGCCCGCGGTCGGCAACAAGAACGTTTAGCGGCAGCGGCGGCTAACCCGCGTCCAGTACCTGATCATTTGCCTTCAAAGCGAATCAACTCTGATTACTCGGATTTGATCACCGAGCAACCTGCTAAAAAGGGCGCGAAGAACAAAAACAAGAGCCAGATTCACGCGCCAGCTGTTCCGGAGAACAAAGTGCCACTTATCATAATGACCGTTCTCGGTACTGGTGCCGTGATACTTGTGATCGTTGCGCTTTGCATGATGTTTTTGCCGAAGGTGATGCCGCACTGATGCGTGCGCCATACGCTCAAAAGTAACTGAAAGAAGACGCCCGCAAGGTATAACCAAGCGGGCGCTCGAAGATTGGCTCCCGAGGCTGGATTCGAACCAGCGACCAAGTGATTAACAGTCTGGACCCTAAAATACGGTTGTCACATGTTGAATACGCCCAGCTTAGTTGTGGCTAACGTGTTGGTTTTCTGGTTGAAGAGTTTCACGAAGTTTCGTAATATAACGTCAACTTCGAACTAGGGTTTCCCTTAGATATCGAGTTGACGTATTTAGCTTTTTGATGTTTTAGCAATCGGGCGCGCTTTGCGCCCTGTCATTTCTAGTCTTTTGGTTTTAGCCAAAAGGCACATTTTATTGCGCGGTAAAGGAGCGAAAATGGTAAAAACGTTCGATGGTTCGACCTTTGATCAACAGCTTGATGGCGTGCGCCTGACGAAGCAGTTGGAGAAGGTTTATGACCTGATGAAAAATGGCACTTGGTGGTCATTGGCGCAGCTGGCAGCGCGTACAGGCGCTGGTACTGCTTCAATGGGCGCCAGGGTGCGTGATTTCCGCAAGGCAAAGTTTGGTGGCTTCAAGGTCAACAGAAAGCACATTGGTAAAGGGCTTCATATGTACCAATTGGTTGCCGCCAAAAAGAAGCTTGGGGTTGTGACGGGTTCCGCGACAAACTTGCCGTCACAGCCCGAAGCACCGAAGAAGCTCAAGAACTACGTTTCAGTACTTCTAGATGCATCAGGTAGTATGCGAGGTATTGACCAGCGCGCGAAAGAAGTTGTGCTGGACATAATCAAAGCAACTGCTGCTGCTGCAAAAAGCACAGGTATTGAAACGTATCTTCGCTTAGGTACTTTTGGCGAAAATATCAGTCTGAAATCTGCTGGCGAAATCAAAGCGTTCGATCCTGCGCGATTTGGTTACTCGGCGCGTGAATGCCAAACCCGGCTCTATGATGCCATTGGGCTTGAAATTGAAGCGCTTAAAAACGTCTCCGATTTCAACGATCCGAATGTCTCATTCCTTGTATATGTTATTACTGACGGTCACGAGAATGCGAGCTGCAGCTACAGTAGTAGCAATATTCGCCTTCTTATCGCTGATGCGCAATCAACCAATCGTTTCACGTTCGGCTTTCACGTGCCACCAAGCGGCGCCGGTAAGCTCGATGGCGTTGTGCCACCTGGCAATATTCGTAGGTGGGAAACCACAGAGAAAGGTATTAAAGAAGTAGGAGTTGAGACCGTAACGGCAACTCGAGCCTACTACGATGATCGCTCAAAGGGTGCCAAGGCATCAACTACACTTTTCACCACCAACATGAAAAACGTGACAGCTAAGGACGTTGCGATGAAGCTCAACGATCTATCTAATCAGTTCAAAGCCTGTGAAGTGCCTAAGGAAGAGGGTATCACGGAGTTCGTTGAAAAGAAAACCAAGAAGCCTTACGTGATTGGTCAGGCATATTTCCTTCTGCAAAAGAAAGAGAGAATCCAAAAAGACAAGGCGATCTTGATTCAAGAGAAAGGTAAAAAGGCTGTTTGGGGCGGCAACGAAGCTCGCAAGCTGCTGAATATGCCCGACACTGCTGCTGTTGTCACACCTGGAAATCACAGCGATTTTGACATTTACGTGCAGAGCGCAAGCGTCAATCGCATCTTGCCGCGCGGCACCAAGATATTGATTGATACCACAATGACTGTACCCATTAAGTCAACCTGGGATCATGTTACGGCTGCTGAAGAGCGCAAGAAGAAAGAAGATGCGGCAATCGCAGAGGCTCAAGCAATTCTTGATAAAGCAAAAGTGAAAGCCACAATCGCAAAGGCGTCCTAACTCCAAGAACAGCGTGAATGCCGTTGTGGAAATCAGCGGCACCACGTGGGCGTGAATGGATAGTTCCATAAGGTTGTATGCATAAATCTAGATAACCTCGCCGGTGCAATTCCGGTCACGTCCACCAAAACCATGCATAACGTTCAAAGGAGAGAACCAAATGCCAAAGAAAGTATTGATCGCGCTACCGCCCGCAATGCTCGAACAAGTTGATTTCATCGCCCAATGCGAACATCGCACCAGATCTGATCTGATACGTGAAGCGCTCAGGCGTTATCTCGAAGCGTTCAAGAGAGCCCACGCACCAGCGGCCGTTGCGATCTCCCAACCTCAGGAGGTCCACCTTGACGGAAACCAAACCCCGGTTAATCTACACTAAAATTCCCGCCGTGATGAAACTTGTAGGCGCTGTTGAAAAAAATCGCAAGAATGAACAACAGGGCTACAAGTTCCGCGGGATTGATGAAGTCTACAACGCCATGCAGGAGCCGCTTGCCGAAATTGGCGTTTTCTTCACCACTAAGGTGATCGATCAAAAGCGGGAAGACCGAACCAGCAAAAACGGCGCTGGATTAATCTATTCGATTCTTACAGTTGAATTTGAATTCTTTTGCGAGGACGGTAGTAGTATAATATGCGTGACAGTTGGCGAAGGGATGGACTCTGGCGATAAAGCTAGTAATAAGGCCCTGAGTGCTGCTCTGAAATATGCTCTTTTGCAGACGTTCTGCATCCCAACGGAAGAACCGAAGGATTCGGAGAATGATTCTCCACAGATCGCACCAAAAGGAAAGCAGAATCAAAAGCAGCCGAAGCAGGACAAACCTGACGAACTAGGCAATGGCGGATTCACGAATTTACTCGGCGAATTCCGCAAGATGTTCCCGGACAACAAAAAGCAAGCGTGTCAACGAATAGCCGAAATACGCGGTCTCAGCAAAGATTGGGAAGCTGGCGGTGAAGCTAAATTGTTGATGGAGTACCTGGCACAGCTCAAGGTACAGTTTGACCCAGTTGCGAGAACATGCACCGGATTTACGCCGGCCATCAAATCGAATGCACTTGCGTTCTTTGTGAACGTCTCTAATGAGATTGCTGAACCCACTGCGGCACCCCCGCAGCAGGAGGCTGCATGACCGTAAAGGAAAATCTAGACGTCTTGTATCCGTGCGAAAAAATTGATGAAGTCGCTGACCTATTCGATGATTTGCGCGCACAACAAGAGGCGGAAGTGCGCGAAGCGCTCGGTATCAAGCCTGACTTCGAGCCACAGACCGAAGAGGATTATGACTTCATCGGCAATAAATTCTGTGCACTAGAAGAAGAGCGAGACCGCGTAAACGCACAACACAACCGCAGGTTGAAAGATATTCAGAGAAAAGAAGACTATTTGAAATTCAAATGGTATCCGATTCTTGAGCAATTCTTTGAATCAGCAAAAAAGCGTGGTTCGCATGTCGATCTTCCTTCGTGCAGACTTCAGAAGCGCACAGTAAAAGCGCATTGGGTGGTTAAGAGCCTCGAAACGCTCAAAGAGCACCTGAAAACGCTCAGCATTGAACGCCTCAACGAGCTGAAAGTATCTCCGCAAACCGTGACCGATTATAAATCGAGTGATGGTTGGCAAGCCGTCAAGCTGTGCGCACAGGATGGCGAGGTATTTCCAGGCGTTGAATATAAGTCCGAAGTGTCTACATTCACGGTAACTAAAGCTGCTTAATGAAAAGCTCATTGCCACCGGCAGATAACGAGATTGAACAAAAGGTGCTCGGCATTCTTTTGTATGCGCCAGAAAATCTCTTCAAAGTCGCTGATATTTTGCGTCCAGAATATTTCTGGAATCAGATTCATCGCATAATCTTTGAAGCGATCATTGAACTTCACCGGCAAAATATCGTCCCGTCCCTTGATGTCGTGATTGAGCATTTGAATCGCGCAAGCAAGCTCCAAGCTGTTGGTGGCAGGATTTACTTAAACGAGTTAACGGCGAGTTTTTGCGGCGTTTCGGCGCTCGAATATCTCTCTACTACACTCAAAGAGTATTACGTGAAGCGGACAGTTATTCGCACATGTCAGGAAACCTTGAAAAAGGCGCATGATACCGGTGCTGATGTTCACGAGATTCTCGAAGTAGCCACGCGAACAATCGGCGATGTTGCCAATCTTGCTACAACGGAGATGCCGCGCCCAATCTATCACGCTGCTCAACGAACGCTTGAAACAATCCAAGAGCGCATGGTAAACGGAGTGCTGCCCGGTATCGAAACCGGCTTTGAATCGATTGATTATGTTTTGCACGGGCTGAAGCCTGGCAACTTGATCACGATTGCTGCACGTCCGGCAATGGGCAAATCGGCTTTCTCTATGCAAATGGCGTATCAGATTGCATGCCAAGGAAGGCCAGTTCTTTTCTTTAGTCTTGAGATGACCGAAGAGGAACTCGTGCAGCGGTTGCTTGCAATGATCGCGCGTATTGCGCATAGTTCATTGGCAATTGGCAATCTCGGTCCTGGACAATTTGAAAGCCTGCAACAAGCAGCGGAAAAACTCAACGGAGTACCGCTGATCGTTGTTGATGCTGGCGGATTGACTACGCAAGATATCGTCAGTGTCTGCCGGCGGACTAAGTTCGAGAATGACGATCTTGGCGCCGTTGTCATCGATCACATTGGATTGGTGAATAGCGGAAAGACAAAGTTCGAAAATAGAAATCTAGAAGTTTCGGCTATGACTCGCTCTTACAAATTGCTAGCCAAGCAAATTGCAACGCCCGTAATTGAGTTAAGCCAGTTAAGCCGGGCCGTTGAAGCTCGTATGGATAAGCGCCCCATGCTTTCCGATTTGCGAGACAGTGGAAGCATTGAGCAGGATAGCGATGTAGTGATCTTTCTCTATCGAGATGAATACTACAATCCAGAGACTGAACGCCGAGGAGAAGCTGAAATTATCATTGCCAAAAATCGGCATGGTGCAACCGGCACCGTTGAGATGCTCTTTCAAAACAGCATCACCAAGTTCTTAGAAAAACGCACAGCATAACGTACAAGCCAAAGAGAGTGCCTCTTTTCACGAGAGGCAAAATGGTAAACGGACGCAGAAAAGGCAACAGAGCTGAGGCTGATGTTGTCCAAATATTTAAAGCATGGTGGGGTGGCTCGCCATGGGAACGCAGATCGATGGGCTACGCAGGTTCAGATCTAATCGTTCCAAGCGACTTCCCATTCTCACTGGAAGTTAAGCATGTTGACACGCTCAAGGCTCGCCATATCTTCAAGCCAACAAAGCAGTTGATTGAGTACTGGAATCAAGCTCGGGACCAGGCTATCAAAGAAAATCGTAAGCCCCTTTTGGTTGCCAAAATCGAGGGCATGTGGATGGCATTTTCTCGCCCGTGGGATCTTCCGGTGGGCGCTTTCAGCTCGACGATTAAATACGGCTACGGTTACGCGATTTCACCACTGGGCCAGCTCGAAGCGCTTGTAAGTCCGCTGGATTTATTCCTGATGCTTCAAGAGGAGAAAGCCAATGTCGCGTGACTGGTATCAATGCTCGCAATGTAGCGAGCGAAAGCCCAAAGCTGTTTTCGAACTTGAAGCTTCGAATCTTCTCAAGACTTGGCACTTACTGTGTCCAACCTGCCGCCGCAAACCGATTGAGGCACCTGTTGAAATCACAACGGAAGGCGATATGGTGCTCAAAAAATATGCGCCTGGCGAATGTGAAGGCTGCCGTGAACCTGTCAGCCCCTACGAACGCAAACACCTGTTGTCCAACCCGGGCTACAGAAGCATCACCAAAGTGCAAGGAACTGACTGGAATTGGGAGTGTTAAAGGTGATGATGCTTGGAATTCTTCTCTTTGCCCTCTTCTCTATTCTCGCAATGGTGTTTTATGAAAATGCAAAATACGAAAAAAGGCTTACTGATCTCTGTGATAGTGTTGACACTCAACTCGCAGAGTGCGAGCGCGTCAGACGCCATCGCGAGTCAATCCTTGCAGAAAAGCAGCGCGCCCGCGAAGCAGCCTTTCTCAATCCGACATCCGAAAATTTACGGTGCAGTCCATCGCACTAAGTTGGTGTGCGAAGAAATCGGTCCAATCTTACAGGCTGGCGGCTCGGTTGCTCAGTGTTTACTTTTCTTTCGAGGTTATTAAAAATGTTGCGTGTGTCTACATTCGATCTCAACGCTGGCGAAATCACGAGAGAACTTCAAAAGGATTTCCCGGGCGCGTTGGTTACCTATGAACAAGACCCGGTAATCTGGCGTCAATACTATCAACTCAGATACAAAGGTGATGTCCGCGATCTCGGATCTATGAGCATCCCGCAAGCGCTGATGGTGGCGGAAACAATTTGCATTGCAATAAATAAGCGCGATCCATATGGTTGGACCGCGCTCTGTAAAAAGAATCGAGCTTCTTAAAGATGTGTGGCGAGCAACGCCATTGTCTTGACCGTTGCTTCAAGATTTTCATTCTTGGCGTATAGCTGTGCATTGGTGGCAATCAGCCTTGTGCAGTCAATGATCGTTTCGGAGTACTTCGCATTGAGCGCACGCAATTCTTCTTCGAGCACTCCTATACGAGCGGCTTGGGCTTCAATCTCGTCTTTCATTTGCTCTTCGCGATAACAAGGTAAACAATTTTCGGTTTTGGTTTGTGAAACGTTCATGCCGCTTCCTCCTTTTCAAGTGAATGGACGTAATGAATAACTTCGCGCCACTTTCGATCTTGCTTTTCCTCGCAAAATAGTTGCTCCTCGTGAGTGCGCCCCATTATCATTGATTCTCTAGCAGCGGACCCGTATTCCATGATCATCTCTAATAATTTGTCTGACTGTGCCCTGGAAATCATGATGCCTCCTTTTCTTGCTTGTCCGGTAATCCATTCAAAAAGCTAAGTTCAAGCGCGCCAGGATTCTCCATGCGCGAAAGCATGCGATCGACCTGCTGTCTAGTCCATTGCTTGCCGCGCTTCGTCTTGACCCGATAGTGATTCAACTGGTCGGCAATCTG
Source organism: Oculatellaceae cyanobacterium (assembly GCA_036702975.1). GTDB lineage: Bacteria > Cyanobacteriota > Vampirovibrionia > Obscuribacterales > Obscuribacteraceae > DATNPX01. The sequence goes on along the minus strand of DATNPX010000054.1, from coordinate 380,272 downwards.
AGTGCCGGTCCAGCCATCGATATTGCGCCAATTCATCATCTTGGCGATCCAGGCTTGCTCGGCTGGATTTTCAACAAGCTTGAACTTTTGGCGCGAGCCGCGAACAAGTGGTAGGGGTTTTTTGTTCCAACCAAACGGTTCAGGACCGCCAAGATATGCACCCTCCTGGCGTTGCAGCATAAAGCGCTTGCCATTGTCGAAACGCGAGCGAATCTTACGGCATTCATATTCTGCGAATAACAAGAGCTGGCTGAACATATACCAACCTTCGTTGCCGCTCGTATCAATGCACTGACGCACGCTAATCAACGTCTTAGCGCCCTCCTGGAAGTGCTCACGCCAAATGCGCAGACCGCTCTCTATGTTGCGCGAGAAGCGATCAATGTCAAAGACGATTAATCCCTCACAGTCTTCTTGCTTCATGCGATAGAGAGCCTTCTGCAGCTCTTTGCGCGTCTTTTTGTCGCTACCCGAGCACACCTCTTGGTAGATTCCGTTATGTATTAGTTGATGGCCGGAATGCTCGCAGAATCGTTTAATTGCTTCGATTTGCGTTTCAGTGCTGGTGTTGTCCTCTTGAGCGCGACCGCTCACTCTTGCATATGCAACAAATCTACGCTTGGGCATAGACTCGGCTCTATTCAACGTTTTCACCTTTTTCTTAGACATAAAACCTCTTTATGAATCAGTGCGAGCAACATTGCTGAAACCTAGAATATTACGAAAAACCGTAAAATGCAATAGCGAATTGCAACATATTGCCGAGCTTGCCACAACGCAACATAATTTGCACGTTCGTCACAATGCAATATATACAGTCACCATATGCGGTGACAAGCGAGGAAAAATGCCAGTTGCAATAAATAAGAGACTAGCCCGCAAAGTTCTATCAATTGTTGATCAAGGATTGTGCGGTGGAATGGGTGTGCAAGAGCCTGGAAAGATGTGCGTAGAAGCAGCAGTTTGCTATGCATTGGGCGAGCCGCATAGCGATCAACCATCATGCGTTGCGCCAGAAGTTCGTAGCTTCAAAATCAAATTGAATGATTCGAATTGGAGTTCAAACGAAGCGCGCGCTAAAGGATTGCGTAGGATTGCTATCGCGCAACTGGGTACCAAAGAGCCACCATTTGACGCGCTCGAATTCTCTAAGCGAGTGACATTCCTTGCCGTAACGAAGTGGACACCAAAGGCGCTGCGCTCGGCTGCAAAAATTGCAATTAGTGAAGAAGAAAAACAGAAGCTATTAGCGGCGGCCAAGAAATGTGAGAAGTTAGGCGCTAATGCAACCCTAGAAGAACTGAAGAACGCCGCCGCCAACGCCGCCTACGCCGCCTACGCCGCCGCCAACGCCGCCAACGCCGCCTACGATAAGAAAGGTTCTGCGGCTCGTGATCGCTTCCTGGCGGCTTGTGCTGAAGATGTTGTCCAGGTGTTGATTGATCTCAAAGCACCTGGCACCAAGTTCCTCTCGATTACTGAAGAGGGATAAACATGGCTAACAAAATTGACCTAACTGGCTTCTTTGTTCGAGATCCAGAAATGCGCTACTTCGAATCCGGTAAAGCTCTCACCACTTTCACTTTAATGTGGAAAGACAAAAAGGATGACGAGCAATATCAATTCATTGAATGCAAAGCATGGAACAAAGTGGCTGAGCAAATTGGAGAAGAGTTCAAGAAAAGCTCGTTCGTTGATGTGCACGGCAAGATCACACAAGAATCTTGGACTCAGAAAGATGGTCGTGGAAACGAAATCAAACGTAGCAAAATTGTAATCATCGTATTTGGTATCGGTCCCCATTCTGACGAAAAGAAAGAGCCTGCAAAAAAGCCAACTGGCAAGGCTCCCAAGAACGAGGATCTTGACGCTATATTCAGCAATGATGATGAAATACCATTCTAGATCTCTGATAGATGGTATTGCCTGCAGTGGCAATCAATGAGATGATTTACCCAACAACCCAAGGCACTCTCTTTCCTTGGATGTTATGCGGAACAAAGGCATCTCAACTCCAAATGGGGTGCCTTTGTTTTTAGGAGGAAATATGATCGAGACGTCGAAAACGCGGGGTGATGAACTTGCGCCAATTATTGAAGACGTAATAGTTGAAATCGGCCGCGCCGAAAGAAAATTCGGATTGCGCCGAAACCATTTGCCAATGCTCTGGATGTTGATACTTGGTGAGGAATATGGCGAGGCTCAAAAGGCAGCGCTGGAAGCCTATGCGAGTGAACAATACAACAACTCCATAGGGTTAGACGTATTCCACGAAAACTATCGCGAGGAGCTTGTACAAGTGGCCGCAATGGCGATTTGTGCAATTGATTCCTTTGACAGAAACGAGGGCAAGCGATGAATTTCGGAAGCCTTGCGCCATACATCACCAGCGTAGCGTTTATATTCACGCTAGCGGCTGCATCTCAAATCGATCTAGGAAGCATTAGGCCAATCGATAATGAGCCCATGCGCCGCGCTCAGCTTCGCATGATCCATGAGATTCGTGAGCGTCATTCTGATGATTCCGAATTGATGGATCTTTGTGATAAATTGGAGCCGCAGCTATGAGCAATGATCTTGCAAAAAGCATTTGCAGAATCTCCGAGCTGCTCGCTGCTAGCTGGTGCGCTTTTGTGGTGATGTTCGGCTTTGTCACGTTCGCTATCTTTTGCACGAAGGTGTTCCAATGAGGCAATGCAGATGGTGCACAAAAGACGTTGAATATCCAGACGGCGATCTTTGCAGTAAGTGCAGAGGAGAGTCTAATTATGAACTGGATGAAGAGCGTGAATGTATTCAAATGGAAGAGTATGAAGACCGTGAGCCGGTCTTTGATTGTTGGGGGTAAACATGGAAATTATCTTTGCTGTATTTCTCACAACGGTTGTAGTGGTAGGAGCATTTTGCATAGCAATCGAGAACGGGGCGTTCTCAAAGGGATGGCGTCATCAGCATGCCTACAAGTTTGTAAGTTGCGAGAATATTGGGTCAGCAAAAACAAGGATCATCAGGGTCTGTAATTGCAGCAAAATCGCTAGCAAGGTCCATGACGGATTTATTAATCTGGACGACCTCCGCAATGCAAAATGACATACGAAGACTGCCACCAGCCAATAACTACCGGCAGAGTGCATGGCTATATCTTGCACGATATGACACGCAAATACCTCTGTGAAAAGTGCGGACCGAAGGGGCGCATTGACCCAAAGCGGCGTAGCCCGTATAAGCCGCCAAGATTTGAATTTAGGACTTATTCAGTGATGGTATTGAAATGAAACAAAGAATCAAAATTGGCAACACAAAGTTGAAAGCGCAAGAGCTTGTAGTTGATCCATCTAACGCGCTTCTGTTGACATTCAATGAATCAGCAAGCCAGCAGGAAATCGATAACGCGCTTAAGGTGCTTGAATATGCATTCTCATCTGCTTGTATCAATATGCCTTTCGTTGCGTTCCGCAAAGGTTTCTTGGTTGCTACCAACATCAGCGCCATGGAGGCTCATAAGGCTGCGCGAGCACAAGAGAAGCCGAAGCTTAAGAGCAATGTGATTCCGTTCCGTCGATACGACGATGACGGGGATTATGTTTCATGAGCAAGTGGCGATGCCCCGATTGTAAGGAGCTGGTTGAATGCTTCGGGCGAGAATGCGGCGCCCATTACCACTGCAACTGCGCAGATTACTCAGACATTGGTTGTTGCTATTGCCGTGACCGTGACGACCATCGATTGATTGAGCAAGGATTCGAGGAGGAAGTGTGAGCACCGTTCTATTGACCGAAAACAGCAGTGACCTATGGGAGACACCGCGCTACTTAATTGAAACGATTGAGAGCCTTTGGGGCAAGCTCAATTTCGATTTGGCTGCTGATGGTCACAATGCGAAATATCCAAATTACTTTGGTGAGCTTGACAATTCGCTTGTCCAGGATTGGCGCGGTAAGCGCGGCTTGCTCAACCCTCCTTATGGCAAGAAAGGACCAGGCGAATGGCTGCGCAAATGTGTTGAAACGGAGCAACGGCGAATTAGAAAAACAGATTGTGTTGTAGCTATCGTCAAGGCCGCCACGGATTCTAAGTGGTGGCACAAATATGTAATGCTCGCAACAGAGATCGCGTTCGTTGAAGGACGCATGATATTCATTCCACCACCTGATTATGCTCCGCCAATGGACAGCAAGACTGGCAAGCGCCACTTCACTGGGAACAACCACGGTACTGCGCTGGTTTACTTTGGCGAGCAAACCGATCCCGATCAGATTTGTGACGGCCCAATCATGCGCACGATCTCACCAAAGCATGTGCGCGAGTTCAAGCTTGAGAATTATTTGCACAATTGCAAGGAGGTTGCATGAGCTGGAAGGTTGAGTGGATAGAAGAAAACAAATATCACTGCTCAGATACCAAAGAAACGCGTTACTTCACGCTCGCCGCCATGTTGGACGAAATCAAAATGATGATTGATTTCAACTCCGAGCTGAAAGTGGTCCGCATTGAGAAGGTGCCAGATTAATGAAGCCACATGAATTGTACATAAAAGCAGAAGAAGCGATTGCGAATCCATTAACAAGCCTTGGCAAAATCATGGTGGTGATTCCGTACACAGGGCAATGTGGCCAGCGTGTTCGCTTGCTTGGAAAAATGGGCCCGCTAGGTGATTTCATGTGCATGAACACTGAAGGCGAAATTGTTGCGTGTTTTGAAGAAGCATGGAGTTGATGAGAATTACCGATTGCCTGGAGATGCCGCATGATTCGGCGATTATTATGTTTGCTCAAATTTCACAATCTGCGCATTGTTAGAGTGAATACAGTTAAATGGGACAACTCCGATTGCTCGCGCATTATAAGAGCTTGTGTATACTGCGATTTCGTGTGTTTGGAAAGGATCTTCGGACTTGTTACGAAAGAAGAAATCGAGGGTCTTGCATGAAAACGATCAAAGAGCTTAGAAACATGGCGGCCAACTATCCCGGCACCATGAATTACGAAGTGCAGCGCGGGATATTCGACATTCTCGAAGACTTGCAGAATCGTATAAATGCGCACTTGCCACAACCAGCACCGATGCGCGATAAATGTCCAAAGTGTGGCATGGGTGCCAAAAAGAAGCTGATATCACGTTATGGTAAGTGGGCGACGATTTGCAGCAACCAGAGTTGCGAGCATGTATATAGCGTGGAGCAATGAAGCAAACTGAATGGCGCAATGGTAGATGCGCAGTTGTTAATTGCGCAGCATGCGGTTGGTACGCCAGGCGCGGCCTTGTGATGAAGCCGCGTTCAATTGGATGGTCATCGTATACTCACAAGCTATTCAGGGAAAAACTAGAACGTGAGAATGCGCTTGCGAAATCAGTCGGCCTTGATGTTTGCTGGAATGGTTTTTCGTGTAAATGTGGGAAGCTCTTTTGCGCCAGCGCTCCGCAAATCAAAGCAAGCGATCTACCAATATTTAAGATAGAGAGGCCTCGAAATGACGAACTATTAATGAGGCAATACATGCGCTTGTTTGGGTGGTGAATGATACTATGGGTAGTGTGGCGCAGGATGGAGCAGTGGCTGCTCACTGGTCTCATAAGCCATAAAGATGGGTTCGATTCCCATTCCTGCTAAATCTTTGTCGGTAGGACCGGGTTGATCGCCGGTGAGGCCGTCCGCATTACCCCCGTATTGTGCGTTGTAACGGGATGAGCGTTTCTCGTTCAATGGCAGGACGCCTGTCTTCCAAACAGGGTATTAGAGTTCAAATCTCTAGAAGCGCACCATCGCGAAGTAGCTCAGTTGGCAGAGCAGAGAGCTGATAACTCTCAGGCCACAGGTTCAAGCCCTGTCTTCGCTACCAAGTCGCCACTTAAAATGCGGCGTGAAACCACAGACCTGCAATATATCTGTGGAACAGGGCATGTCATAACGCATATGAGTCAGCAGGACCAATTTACGTGCGAGTGATGTAATGTCCACCAGTGAGAGTGGGTGAGTGGCTGAAACCAGCTGCCTGTAAAGCAGTTCCTTAATCGGCACGTTCGTTCGAATCGAACCTCTTGCACCAATTTATTCCACCGTCCACTTCGCCTGGGCGGTGGTCTTGTATCAAGGAAGGAGTGATTATGGACATGCAACGATTCAACGAGCTCTTTAAAAACGGCGTGGCGGACTCCAAGCTTCCGGATACAAAGCGTGCTTGGTTGCATGGCATTGCAAAAGAGCCGGCTAAGTATCTCGTTATTGAGACCAAGTATGATGGCGGTTATTGCATCGAGTGCCACAGACCAATGAAGAAAGGCGAGCAGGCATTGTATTGCACGCGTCCCAAGCGCATCTGGTGTGAAGACTGTGGTATGCCACTCGTTGATGCTGGCTACATCTCAATGCCTGACAACCCGGAACACATAACATTCAACTCACCGACCAAGACTATTGCATAGCTCATATGTACAACACTTATTTACTAACAATAGAACCGCTGTTAAAAGAGATAGCTACCATGAGGCATCATATCTGGTGCTAGTTATTTTGCGTATGTGTTACTATTTAGGTATATTACGCATTAAATGCAGCGTGCCGTTCGGCACGAAGTGCATTCGCAAAGTTTAAAGTAATAGAACCGGCGGTTCAGGGTGCACGTGATGCAAGACTGCATGAGATTCAAAGGCAATGGATGGTGCAGCCAATGCAATCGGACTTGCCAATGCATGGCCCCGCAGATTGTGAATACCTGGGGTTGGATAACATGTCAGCCTGGATGTTCCAAGGGATTGCAAATTATAGGGTCTGTTGATCATTGCTTACAGTGTGGCGGTTACCGCACAGCTTCCAGGGATGTTGTAGGTGATGCGCCGCGGCATTCATCAAGTGCATTAAATGCAACCAGTGCATTGCACAGCGAAGCGGCGTCAAGCATTGTTAATGCATCAGTGCATAGCATTCATCCAGTGCATGGACATACAGTCATGCAAGATATGCAATAGCATTACTTTGATTGAGCATAAGCTTTGAATGATAGAGCGACAGCGATAGGTTGCTCACCAAGCATGGTATCACATCAATGCGATATACATCGCATACATTCATTGCAATATTGTGCACACGATGTTCCATTGATTCATTCAGTGATGATGCAAGAGCCGCAGGCTGTGCGTTCGCAGCGTCCAGGCATGGATGGTGGCACTGCCATGGATGGTGGGATTCAGTGAAGGGTGAGATACCTTAGATGCAAAAATTTCAGTGTGTGGTACTCGTAACTATCCTTCTTCAAATTTTGCATTCTCCAAATTTTTCCTACAAAATTTTCAGTTGAATTGGAAGAGAATACCTGGGTATACTATGAGGTATAGCAAGACGCGAAGTGCAGATCACTCACAACGCAACTGAGCTGAGAGATTCAAGGACTTTCAGTAAGGTAACAGTGAGATATGATCGGTAAGGTGCTTACAGCGTCAGTGCTTGGGCTTTTAACGTGGGCAGCGGTGTATTCCGCGAGCAACTATAAACCTGACATTGTGCACGGAGCCATCCAGCACGAAATTGAATATGTTGAAAGTGGCAGTAGCCATGTTTGCTTTCAAATTCGATTGACTGATGGCACAACCGTAGAAGTAACCAGCTTTCGCAGTGCGTATCCATTCATCCACGAGGGTGCCAAGGTCTCATTTGACAGGAACCTACCATCGCCGCTTTTAACTGTGGAGGAAGAATGACGTTTACTGTTGAAGGCATATCCAGCCTGATCGTGTTGTATTTCGCATGCCAGATGCTTAGCAGGGTGTTTGAAAACTTCCTGATGAATATCTTGCACCACGCAACGTACCAATTCTTTTACCCGCCAGAGATGAACTCTGCGAAGCTGGCCAGTCAGGCTTTGGAGCAGGTGAAGTAGATGTGTTGTGCTGCTTGCTGGATTGAAGCACCGAAGGTTCCATCGAGGACTGAGATCGAAGCCTATTGCTATGACATTGCTCAACGAGCGATTGAACGCACCAAGGCGCAGATGACAATGGATATCTACGGAGTTCGTGAGATTTACGTACCCGTCCATGAGCCAACCTACTGGGAAAAGCTGGTGGAGTGGTTTAGGAATCTCGGTAAGAAAGCTATGGGGCTGTTCGAATAAATGGAAATTCGCTGATCTGGAGGCAGGAGATGCCGCACCTGGCAGGCAGCTGGGTGGTGCCCTTTAAAAGAGGGCAGTCAGAAAATGAGGGTTCGATTCCCTTGCGGTCCCCCAATTATGGTACGTGTAGCCCAATTTAGAAGAGGCAGCCGGATACAAACGGTGCCAGTGTTGGTACTAGTCCAACCGCGTACCCTACTTTAGAAGGAAGAAAAATGACAGACGATAGAACTGCAAACTACTTGGCGATGTTCGAAGCGCTAAAAGTGCATCTTGAACCTTTGTTGGGAATCACTTTTAATAAGCCTGCTGAAAAGCATGTGCTGCCGTCTTTCGAAGCTGAAACGGGGCAGTCTAGATTTGCACTGCTGCTTACTGATTGGCTTGAGCGTGGCGTTGATTCAGTCACGGTAAGCTTCATGATGGTTAGAAATGCTGACAAACTTGCTCGATCATTCTCGTGTCCGTTTGATTCGGCAGAGCTAGCAGCTGCCCGATTTCACGCTTACGCCTGTGGCGTTATTCAGTTTGATGAAAGTTGGGGTGTTCCGCAGATACCTACACCTGCGCAGCGCACTTCGTTCCTGTCAAAGGTTCGAAAACAACTTGGAAAAGTGTAGAAGAAGATGCAAGACGAACAAACGAAACTACCGATATTACCGCTTGAACGCTTCGTAAGCGATGTGAGCGTTGAGAAGAACACCATCGTGATGGATTCAGCACTGAAGCTACGCGATTGGACCTGTGACGCTCAGGCTCGCTCTGGCGAGGTTCACTTGGTCTTTCGCCCGAAGTTGATGACTAACGGCACGATTGGCGAAGCAATGGTGAAGAAGGTAGCAAGAGAAGCTGGCGTGTCAGATACATATGCTCGCGAGGCATTGCGCGTGGCTACTGCTTGCTTGCTCGAACCGCTTGTTCGTCTTGCATACGGGAATGGTGGCGTATTCTGTCTTCAGATGGATGTTGATCCAATACCGCGCAGTCAGTGCGTGGCTGAATACACCATTGACGTTGATCGCGTGCGTGTTGCACTTGTGAGGAAGCAATGAAAGCGATTGAAGAGAATTATTTTTCCGACTATCTAAAAGAGTCTTCGAAGGAAGTTCTTTGGATTGACATCGAAGATGTCGGCGATTACCAGGGCGAGGTGTTCGCTCTTGGACGCTTCAAAGATCAGTTTATCGTCTTCGCTGGCTACTACGGAAGTTGTTCTGGTTGTGGCGCTTGGGGCGAAGGTGGTGAGCCGAGAGATCTGACCGATGTTCTCGCTAGCTCTGCTGGTTTCTGGAATGCCGAGGGGGCGATCTCGCACTTTTTCAGCTTGCTTCCAGACGAGAAGAAAAAAGATCGAGACCGTCGAAAACAGCTTGGCGTGGAATGTGCCGAGTTGCTTGAAAAGGAGAAAAATGGACATCGTTCTGCACCTGCCGATTTGGTTGCTGTGGACAGTTGCCGGACTGTTTGAATTGGTGCTTGTGATGTTCGCAGCACTGGGTGTCTATTTAATTTGGATGTTAACCCGAGCTGATTGGACGTTCGGGTGGTAAGGAGAAAAATGGAAATTACGTTAGCGCCGAGCGCCGTTGATGCGCTCTTCTGGCTGCAACTGAAACTGTCAGCAATCACACTCAGCTGCAGCTTTTGCATCACTTTGTTTGCAACTGGCGTTGGTGCCGTTGCCGCTCTTTTGAAGAGGTAATCACATGGCTGTAAATCCAGCAGAAGTTATCACAACCGCTTCGGAGTTCTTCCAACTTTATCAGGAAGCGAAGCAATCAGGCGCAATCGCAGACTTTGAGCACGTGCTCGGTGATGCTGCAACCGCGTTAGAAAAAGGTTTCGAGGCTCTTCTGCCTCACACTAAGAAGGCAAGCACATAAATGGCTGGCGAATATAAATACGATTGGCGAAAAGGTTGTTACGTCGATACCATGGGCGTCCCCGTGACTGAGCCATTCAAGACGGAACTGCAGAAGCAAGCCGTTCTTTCGAAGCAGGCGGAAACGATTTGGAGCCGTCTCGCTGAGGTAGTGGAAAAAGAGGGAAGCCTCAGTGGTGTTGATTCAATTCTCTTCGCACTTGGGCAACTTAGCGAGAAGGAAATGCGCGACGTGCGCTCGTGGATCAACCGTAGACTGAATGACAAGGAAGTTAAGCGCCAAGACCGCTTGAACGTCGTTTATTCGGTAATGGCTGGTGATCAAAAGGCATTTGCAACGCCAACCGAAGCACTAGCTTTTGCGCAGGCCGAAGCAACTAAACGCCCTGGAACTTTCTTCTATGTCTCCGAAAGCATGAAGCGAGTCAAGGCGAGCGCGCCAAAAGTGGACATCGAAATCATATGAGCCAGAAGACATATTACCAATATGTTGAACAGCTTAAGTATCCGCACGACGTGCGCCAAGCAGCTCGTGAAGAACTTGCGAGGCTAGAACACGCACGCCCGGAAATAGGTTTGACCGAACACTTCATTCATAAAATGGCTGTCTTGAAAGAGACAATCGAAGCCACTGAAGTTGTTCGGGAGCAAAAGACAGAGTATAGCTACGGATGAAGGAATATCCTAAGATGGAGACCCTCTTGAAGCGCGATGAACGCACTTTCAAGCTGGTTGAAGGCGATTACAGAGCGAAAGAATTTGGACTGATTCGCGAGTGGCACGTAACAGAGAAAATCCACGGCCAGAATATCCGGATTCAGTTTGACGGTGAAAACGTCACCGTTGCAGGCAGAAAATCGCTCAACCCGAAAGACCTTCCAGCTGATCTTTACAAGTTTTTGATCGAGCACTTCACGCCGGAATTGATGAAGCAGGTCTTTGATAAGCCTGTAACGCTGTTCGGCGAGGGTTGCGGACCTGGCATCAATGGTGGTGCTGCGTATTCGGCAACCAAGACGTTCGTTTTATTCGACGTTTTGGTGCAAAAAGAGACCGAAACTTGGGTTGATCAGATCGCTATTCCCTCGATAGCTGAATCGCTCGGCGTTAAACATGCGCCGGTGATGGGCGAATTAACCACCGATGAAGTTGTTCAGCTCGTGCGGAAGGGTTTCTATAGCCGCCTAGCCGATGAGATTACAGGAATTGGCTATGAGGCTGAAGGAATTGTTGCCGTGGCTCGCGGGCTCTACGATCACCGTGGCTCGCGCGTTGCATTCAAGCTGAAAACGATTGATTTTCGTGGCAAGGAGGCGGCATGAGCGAACAATTAAGCCTGAGAACTAATCCTGAAGCCAGAAAGGCGCGATTTGATGAAATCTATGCTGCAGCCGAAAAAGACACCAAAGGCAAGCAGGTTTTCAAGGAATTTTGCAAGGAATTAGGCGTCAAGAGCAAGATCAAGCACTGCGAATTCTTTGCAATGACAGGGGTTATGGCCGCCATGCAGGAAGAAAGCGATGCAATTCAGTACCAAATGGCGCTGGCTGAAGCAAAGCAAGCTGAATTGGATCGGGCTGCTGGTAATGTGATCCAACTTGCGCGCAGATGACCGCCGAAAAGAAGCCGAGAATGCGAGCGATTCCGATCAAGCTTTCGCCTGATCAGATCTTCGAACTTGACTTGATTGCAACGCGCAAAACGCGCAAATCTGGCTCTCTTGTGAGCCGCGCCTGGTGCATTCGCGAAGCGATTGCGCGATATATCCAGCAGGAAACTAAGCCGTGTTGATACTTCCGAAAGGCTACAAGCAATTCAATGAAAAATTGGCCACATGGGATCCGAAAAACGAGCGTAAACGCAACTGGCAAGAGGACGGTTTCGAGACGCCTGACGTGGTGCGCAAAGACGTACCTGAACGGGCAGCATGGGATATACCTGCCAATTTCTGTCCCGATTGCGGACGCAATCAAATTTACAATCCTGGCAGACCTGGAATCTTTATTTTCCCCAATGCAAAGCCTGAATTGCATATGCGGAAGGGCGATTGCATTCATTATCGACGCTGTTCGGATTGCACGAAATTCAGTGTTTTTGAACGTGAAAATGGCACCAATGTAGTGATTTTCAGTGATGGTGACTGGAAGCGAGCACGCGCCAGGGCGCAAACACGCATTCAGGAAAACCTTGAAACATATATCAAATCGCGCATTCTGGCCGGTGAAAATCCAATGACCGAGACGCGATGAGAAAGAAAGACTGTAAGCACGAAATTATTGTCCATCTGCACGCTTTCGGAAGCATGTGCCCGGATTGCCAGACTCGCCCACTTGAGGAAGATTACATCAACTGGTACGGCGAACTTCCGAGAGATGAGCAAAAGGAGTTCGAGGCGCAGATCAAAAATCGTCTTTCCTTGCCGTTCGACTACTATACGCGCCTAAATGAGCGCAACAAATGGCGGGCTAAGTACAAAGTACCCCAGACACATTTAAATCGCACTGATCGCTGGGAGATGCCCTCTATTGAGACGATTGTGCATGACGTTGCAACGTGCGGTGGTAACTTCAAGACGTTCCTAAAAGTTGTCTGCGGCCACGATAAAGAAGCTTCGTTATTGCTTGCATATCAAGTCTATGAGTTGCTTGGCAATCCGCAACACAAAGAGCACCTGAAAGAATTCGCCAAGACTATCAAACGCGGCGACCGTATTCGCACGCGCCTTGGTACTGATGAAACCCTCGATCAGTACTGTTCCGGCAATATGAAAAATTCAAACATGATATTGCGCATCGGCGAGAACTCGATGCCTGAGACGTTCAAGAAAGATGCGCCTGTTGGTGATTCAGACGATGACGAAAAAGAAGAGTCTGAATTGGATAAAACCCTGAGCGCCATCCTTGGCAGTCAAAAAGACCCTTCTTAACCTTCAACAGTTAGACAAATTTCGAAGCTTTGGAAACGCGCGGCCTGACTTGTTCATGCCGAATTTCCTTTGGATCAACACAAAAAAAGGCGAACGGATCAAGCTCGATTACACCGAATCGCAGCGGCGGATCGTTGATATCCGCATGGATTATTTGAAGCGCCAGGAGCCTTGCTGGTTGCTTGTCTTAAAGGGACGGCAGCGCGGCGTAAGCACCGTTGGTGAAGGCTTCATGTTCACCGAGACCTACTGCGGTGAGAACTGCAACACGCTCGTAATGGCGCACTTGAAGCAGGTTACTTCAGAGCTGCTGGAAAAAGCGCGGCTCTTTTATGACTGCTTGCCAGAAGAGTTGCAGATGCCTTTCCAGAAGTCAAACGAACTCGATTTGGCTTGGAAGCATAACCGTTCAAAGATGTCATTGGCTACTGCCGGCACCATCGATATTGCTCATGGTCGAACACTACGCAAAGTTCACTTGTCTGAAATCAGTCGTTATCCCGATTTGTACGGTCTTCTGAAAGGTCTCCAACAAGCGGTTGCAAAATCACCGGATTCATTTGTTCTTGCTGAGTCTACAGCTAAAGGCTCTGACGATGCCATGTATGACCTGTGGGACGAAGCGGTTAAGAAGAAAAACCGCTGGCAGCCATTGTTTCTTAAATGGATGGATGACAGTGACGCGAAGCGAGTTTTCAACTCAGACATCGAGCGCGAGTCATTCTTGCAAGATGTATTTGACCGCTATCCGAATCTCAAAGATCGGATGGAGCACTATTTCCCGCGCAAGCAATGGGGTAACTCGATTGAACCGGCTGAGCGCATGGCTTGGTACGCGGATAGGTTGATTGGTGATTGTCTCGGGGATGAGAACTATGTCAAGCAAGAATATCCTATGTCACCGGCTGAAGCGTTCTTGGCTTCAGGCACGCCGTATTTTCCTTCTGATTGCACCGAACTCTATGCAAATAAGGTTAGACCGGGTGCGCTATTTGATCCAAGAATTTGCTTCACTTCCCGCCATCGACTGCAACCCGCGCCGCATCTCAACCGCGATAAAGAACCGTATCTCGAAGTCTGGCAACCGCCAAGGCGTGGGCGCAAGTATTTGATATCCGCTGACTCCGCTGAAGGTATTCCAGGGCGTGACCCTTGTTCGGCGATGGTGTTTGACATTGCCAGCATGAATCTCGTAGCGGAAATCCATGGTGTGATCGAGCCGCATCCATTCGAGAATATGATCACTCAGCTCGGTTACTTGTATAACAACGCAGTGATTGCGCCAGAAGCGCATGGTGCTGGCGCCGCTCTCTGTGCGATTCTCAAAAATAATGGCTATCAGCCGATGTACTACAAGCGCGTGTTGAGAAACAACGTTTGGATGGTCACCGGCGATCTTGGATTCGATACTAACGCATCATCCAAGCCGCAAATGCTTTCTGAAGGAATTCAGATCTACCGCGCCCGAAAGGGTGATGGTGACTTCATTCCATCGGAAGCATTGATCAATGAGATGCGCTTCTTTGTGGTGAAGTCATTCACCGGCCAAGGTGGTGCAGCTAATGGTAAGCATGATGACCGCGTTATGGCGTGGCTCATCGGCATTATGTGCTGTCTGCAATATCTCGGTATGGCTGACACTGGCATATCATCTGTGCGTGGAACTGGTACTATGCGAAGTACAGAGCCATCGCCCTCCGATCTGCTGGAAATGGTCAAATCGAGCAACTGGTGTGGGCAGAGCTACGGTGAGTTTTACAAAAGCTCGGATTTTATAACCGAAGGATTTTTAAATTATGATGACTGACCCCACAGGGTTTCCTGCTGGTCTGTTTCCTGGTGGCGCTGATACGCCCGAAGGAGATGCACGGGAAAACTTTGGACCTGAAATACCGCTGAATATCTACGATAGACGCCCAGACTACGAATTAGAGCCGTTCATTCCTGCGTTGCTTGGCGAAGATTTCGAGAAGGTGCTGCAGTACCACGCAAACATGCGCAATAGCACAAAGTTAACCACATTGCGCCAGGCGCTTGCGCACGGTTTTGTGAAAGGCTTGATTGATGTTGATTCGCCGGAAAAGGCAGAAGCGGACAAGCGCACCGGTAACGACAACAACAAAGATCACAAAGACAACAAACTGCTCGTTGCGCTGATGCGAAGAGACAACTTCCTGCAACTCAATTCGTGGGCGAGTGCTGCAAAAATCAGCAATGTGGCTGCGCTTAAACGGGCTTTGAATAAGCTGTTTGATGCTGACAAAGTGATCAAGCGAATCAATGATAGCGAAAAGGCTACAGAAGCGCATCTTCAGAGACGGTATGAAGCTGAATACGGGATTCGCTAATGGAATACGCTTGGGCATCACTCATTTTTCTTAGCGTGATTTGCATTGGCATCGTTCTTGTTGGCGGCGCCGCATTGTTTGTTGGCTTATATCTTTGCTGGCATCAGTATCAAGCGCACCTACAGGCGCCCGCGCCCCAGATGCCAGCCGGTGTTTACCGACAGACCACGCATGCAGATGGCACTGTTCATCTGGAACCGGTTCAGGAAGGCGATCAGCCTCCCTATACTGAAAAAGAGCTTGAACAATGGATGGCTGGGATGAATATTCAGCGCAAATAGCAGCTAAAAACCCGTTAGAACCTGAACCCGCAGAGCCGGAAAAGAAGCCGGACCCAAAGAAAGAAGAAGACGATAAGCCAACATGGCAGGAAGAAGAGTGGGAATCGTATGAAGCTTACGAAGACTACTATGTCCGGCTGGTTGACGATCTCTATAAGCAATCACGAGAGAAATGGCGCACATACAAAGAGCGTTGGCTTGATTCTGAGCGCCGGTTAGAACTTGATGGACTGCCTCAACGACAGCGTCCAACGCGAAGCGAGCTCACATTGGTGCCGCAAGCGGTTGAGAAGGCTATTTCGATAGCGCTTGACTCATTGCCGCGCCCCACTGCCTCTTCAAAGCAAGTTACAGAAGAAGATTTTGTTGCGGCGTTGAATTTCTTCATGGGCGAATCCATGGATCAAAATAACTTTGATCTTTTGGTGGCGCGCATGATGCTTGATATGAAGCGGTTCAATCTCGGCGTGCTGAAACAGACCTTTGATCGCAACCAAAAGGGACCATTCAACCAAGACACAAAGATTGTTTTCACGAAAACGGATCCGCGTTATGTCTGGCCTGACCCGTTCGGTAAGAGCTGGGCTTGGCAAGACATGGCATATTTGTGCGTTGCAGAGCCAATGGATTTAGCGGACATTCGTTCGATTTGGACTGATCGAGGCTTTCTTGTTGAAGGTGAAAGTACTTATTCAACCAGCGCTGACACCGATGACTCAAGCGGCATGGTTGGCGGCACGATGGAAATTAGCTCGCCAACGATGGATAACGGATTCACAATCGGCGAACGCAAGCGCGCAATGGTCAAGGAGATGTGGCTCAAAGACAAACAAACTGTCTTCAAGCCTACATTGAACGCAGACGGCAAGACCACAGTTGATGAAGCCACAGGCGAACCGCTCGGCGAATGGGTACCGAAATACCCCAATGGAAGACTGATTATCACGGCAAACAAAGTGTTGTTGTTTGATGCTCCTAATCCATTCAGGCACGGTCATACGCCCTATACCTTCTTTGAAAACCGCCTATCAACGCGCCTTTTCTCATTTGGCGATGTTGAAATCCTTGGACGTCTTGAAGATAAGGTGAATTTGATTCACAAGGACATGATGAAAAATGCCCGAGTGAATATAAACGCGCCTTACAAGATTTCCAATAACGCGTTTGATTCGCCAGAAAAGTACAAGACGATCACGAACGAAGAGAACCTGATCATTGTGCACAATCCGGGCGCAACCGTCGAACGATTGATGCCCACTGAGTTCCCGCAATTCATATTTCCGCTGATTCAGCAGTTGATGAGTATCTTCAATGATCTGTCAGGCGTCACAGACGTCATGCAGGGCAATGTCGAAAAAGGCTCGCAATTGAGTGCTGATGCTATTTCCAACCTACAAGGTTCAAGCGCCGCTACTTTGAAAATCAAAGGACGCTTGCTCGAAAATGCGTTGCAAGAATTTGGTTATCAGCTCGCGTGGAATATCCGCCAAGCGTATATCAAAGATGTGACTTGTGATGTAACCGATCCGGCAACCGGCGAAAAAATGCAAATCTCGTGGAGTGCTGACAAAGATCAACCGGATATCTCGGTTGGTGTGGAAATTGGCTCGTCACTGCCAGGCGCAAAGCAAAGCGCTCAAACAGTGGCTATGCAGTTACGTAGTATTGGAGCGATTGACGATGAGGCGCTTCTGGATGCGTATAACTATCCGGGCAGAGCCAAAGTTCTTGAACGCAAGAAAGATGCCGTACAAGCTGAAATTTTGCTCGCTAGAGCAGGAATTGATGCAGATTTGGTAAACAACGATGGTGCCAAGCCCGGTTCCGGTGCAGGGCGTAAAAAGTCTGATTTTAGCAATCTATGAGAATTGTCTTAGCGTTGTTGATATTGGTGCTATATACGGTGCCCGCGCAAGCGGGCATCTTAAAACTATTAAAGCATGCAGCACTAGCACCGGTGCGCGTAATTCAGCATGCCAATAACTCTGTAAATGACCTGTCTTGGCGCCTTTGGGTAAGTCAGCAGGTCGTTAACGCCTACCGATAGTGTATACCCGGGTAACCTCTATCGCGGGGTGATCCGGTACCGATACTATTGGTGGTGTTAGGTTTCAAGGAACGAGCATTATGAATGCAACCGATGCACCAAATTTTGACTGGACCTTTGCCGATTCGGCAGGGACAGCCGGGCGCGCCGCCCAACCCTAACGTACCTACACAGGGACAGCCTCAAGGCTCTCCCAATCAAACTGATCCGGTTGATTACGGATACGCCACCACTGTAACAGCACTAAAGCGTTTAGAGCAAGAACTGAACCAAGCTGGAAGGGCTGTTCAGGCGAATGAAGTTGGCGGAATGGCAGTAAAGCTGAATAAGCTGCGCTTGAAGGATAAAGAGCAATTCGCGCAGGCTCAGGCACTTTTGACAGGGCAGCAAGCTGCTGCCCGCTTATAGGTTGACTCATGCACGAAAGACAAAAAGTAGATGAGCAGGGTTTTGCAGCCGAGTTGGATGAACTCATTGGTAAAGATGATTTCGAACTCGATACTTCAACCCAGCTTGCCCCCGAAACCTTTGACCCGCTTAAAGACGAGGATGAAGCCGATAAGGCTATCAAGCGTGCGGATGCGGACGAATCCAATAAACCGGAAGCCGAAGAATCGGCACCGTTAAGCCAAGCTGAAAAGGATCGCCAAGATACTTTAGAGCAAATCAACCGCAAATATGACGTGATGAACGGCATGATTACGCAGTTGATGGCTAGACAAAGCCAGCCGCAGACGCGGCAACACGCACCGCAACCGGTGCATCAGCTGCAGCCACAGCAAGCGCAAGAAGACTATCTTTTGACTGCCAATGGGTTTGCGCAGTCTCAATACGCACAGCAATTGCAGCACATGCAACGCGTGCAAGTTCACATGCTCGCAGAAAACGAGAAGGCTAACTTCCAAGCAGCCGAAGCTGCTATGCGAGCAAAATACAAAGATTTCGACGATCTCGTAAAGCCGCAGGAGCGAGAAATCGCTCTTCAGTCCATGTTGAAACAAGGCCGCTTTGGTGGCAACAACTGGCTGGAAAGATTCGAGCTTGGCTATCAACACATGGATTATCCACGGCTGAAAGCGCAAGCGGACGAATTGCAGCGCAAACGAGACGAGAAAAACGCACAAGCAGTCAAAGCTGCTTCGCGGGTGCCCGCTTCCGGTCAGCCTTATCAAAAGCCTGCGCCGCCAAAGTTGGATCGCACCAAACGCGGTTATGCCGAAGCGGATGCAGCCATGTTGGCTGAACTTGCGGCGGCAATGTAATCAGGAGATTTGAATAATGGCTGGTCCATTTACAATTCAAACCTTTGATGCGCTAACCAACAAGTACTACATTCCGAAGCTGGTAGATAACTTCTTCCTGCGTTCTGTTTTCCTTGGAATGTTGCGTAAGAGTGAGAAAACCTTCGATGGTGGACGCTCGATCCAACAGCCTATTTCTTACGGGAAATCAGGTAATGCTGGTGCTTGGGGCGGTGGCGCTGATGTACTCAATACAACCTTCGTTGACGTTGCCACACAGGCAACTCATCCGGTTTGCTACTACTACGCTTCCTGCACCATTCCGCAGACAGAGCAATGGTTGAACGCCGGTAAGGCTAAGATCATCGATCTGCTGAAAGCGCAGATGGAGCTCGCAGAAAATTCGCTCACCGATACTCTCGGTAAAGACGTGTTTGGCGATGGATCTCTCAATGCGAACAACAAGCGGCGCGTTGATGGACTACAAGCTATAGTAGGCAACGGAGCGGACCCGTCAATCGGACCGTTCGGCGGAATCACTCGTGTTGGTGCTTCTGGACCGCAGTCGAACCCGGTTGGTAACGCATTCTGGAACGCAAACGTGTTCGCATGTAATGCAAATGCCACGGTGACGATGTGGAAAGACACCGAAACCATCGATAACTTGACCACGATCTCGATCAAGAAGATGCAGTTCATGTATGGCTTCTGCACTCAGGGTGGTGAGCGCCCCACGCATATCATCACTTCGCAGTTGGCATACAACGCTTACTTCAACCTGTTAACTGCAATTCAGCGTCAAATGTCAACTGATAAAGTTGGCAAGATGGGCTACGAAGATGGTCTTGAATTCAACGGCACACCTGTGTTGGTTGATGACCTGTTGACACAAGGCGATACCAATGGTAGTGGCAAGATGTATTTTCTCAATATGGATCATCTCTACTGGCGTCCATTGGATAGCTGCAACTTCAAGACAACGGAGTTCCGCAGCCCTGCTAACCAAATGATGCTGATCAAGTTCATTTTGCTCATGGTCAACCTGACCTGCGATAGACCGAACTTGCAAGGTGTCATCACCGGTATCACTGGCTAAGCCAGGGATGTTTTAGGAGAAAAGCTACCATGTCTTTTCCTGGAATGTGTTGGCTTGAGCAGGTAACCGACCTGATTAATCAGGGCTCGACAACTGCTGCATTGCCTGCTGGCTATTCCCTCGGGATGGTTCGCTATGAAGGCGCTAAGCGTTATCGCTTGGCGGTTGCAGGTGGAACTATCGCGCAGTATGCGCCAGTAAAATCGAACTCAGCTGCAACCACCAAGTCTTCTAGTAATGTAGTTCCGACTGCTGGTGTAAGTGATGTCACCGTAGGTATCTGCGAAGTGGCGAACGTTGCAGCCGGTGTCTACTTTTGGATGACTGTGGATGGCGAGGCTACTGTTACCGTGACTGGTGCAGTGACATTTGGGGCGGAACTATCCGCTTCGGCAACTGCTGGCACTGCGCAGCAAGCGCCGTACACGGCTACCAATGGCGTTCAACAAGGCATCATCGGTAGTGCGGTAGCTTCTCAGGCTTCTGGTACTGCCAACTTGCTTGTCCGCCTGCAAGGGCTGACATAACGAAATAGAGGTTCACTGAAAATGAATCTCGGTCAAATGCGCACAGAAGTTCGGCGGGCGATTGATGAACCAACCGCCGACTTCTGGGCTGATTCTGAACTAAATGACTGGCTGAATGAAGGCGCCAAATTGATGGTGTCTGAATCTCAGCCAGTTCAGACTTTCTATCAACTTGCCTGTGTTGCTGGACAGCAAGAATACAACTTGCCGTCTGATGTCGATGAAGTTTTTGACGCTAAGCTGTGGATTGGTTCGCTCCTCCCGCTTTCACCAACTTCGCCGCGCGGCGTCCAGGAAGCATCACAACAACCAGGACAGCCAGAAAAGTTTTATGTCCGCGAGATCGTGGCACAGACCGCCGGACAAGGTTCAAACAACAATATTACGGTCACGCCGAGTACACCCACATGGACTAGCGGCGGTGGCAAAGTAATCGGCTTCTACCCAACTCCAAGCAGCAGTGCTTGGACCGTCACGCTTTCCTATTTCTCTGCTCATTACACGATGGTGAATGACACTGATGTGTCACCAGTGCCACTGGAATACCATCGCGGAATCGTTGCATATGCAACCGCTATTGCCAAGCAAAAAGACGAAGCGTATAGCGAGATGAGCGACATCTATATGCCGATTTTTGAGAAGTTCAGAGATCGGTTGAAAGTCAAAATGATGAATGCGGGACAGGAGCTAACGCATCCGAAGATTCAAGTATTGGGCGAAGAGGATTACTACTCGCCGAACACTTCGATCATCATCATCCCTGAAGGCAGCGCGTCATGAGCCAGGTTGCTTCACTAAATGCGGAGCTTGATCGGGCGTTAAAAGAATTGAGGCTAGCGTCCTTTGAAGGCGGCCTTGATTCAGAAACCAACCCGCTGAATCTTAAGCTCACCTATTCTCCTGACTGTCAGAACGTCAAGTTTAGCCAGACGGGTAGAATCATAGGGCGTGATGGATTTTCGCTCGCCATAGCGTCATTGGGAGTTGCGCCGGATGGCGTTGCTTTCTTCTACGATGCCGTTGGGAACAAACATAAAGCGCTTTGGGGTGGCGGAAATATATACGACGTTACCAACAACACGTTGATCGTGCTTAAACTTGGTGCGTATTCTTCTGGCAATCGGATCACATCTGTCGCGTTGAACGGCCAGCTTTTCTACTCAGACGGCACCACCATTTATAGCGGAGCTGGCGGGATTCGAGTTTGGGATCCAGTGGTTGGCACTGACGCTCCCTTGGGAACCTCTGGAACCAGCGGAACGATTCAGCCACCTGCATGCAAGGTGCTGCAAGTCTATGCCGGATCGCTAATCATGTGCAATTTGAAATACGCCAGCGGTGGTTTCGATAAAAGCGCAATGATGTGGTGCAATACCAATGATCCGTTGACGATTCCGGGAACCAATATTCAGCAAGTTGGCGAAGATGCAGGCGGTGATATCAATTGTGCAATTCCGTTAGCTGTTGCAAATACCGGTATCTCGCCATTTAGAACGATTCTGGTTGGCAAATCCCAATTTGGTTTGTATGCATATTCGGGCGCGCTGGGTTCGTTAACAGAGATTTTGATTAACTGTCCTGCTGGTGTCAGAGATGGTGCGAGTATGCGATATGTGCCAGGTCCAGATGGGTCTGGTTATGCGCTCTTTCTCGGCACTGATAACAAGGTTTGGGGCATCAACGGATCAACAGCGCTGGAAATCAGCGGACCAATCAGAACTGAATTGTTTGGGGCTGTGCAAACGCAGCTTTCGATTAACGTCAATCAGCCTTTCACGGCGGCCGTAAATACACCAGATCAGCAATATATCGTTGATATTGGCGGTGGATTGCAATATGTTTATCATTACCAAACAAAAGCGTGGAGTCGGTATCGCGGCTGGCCGAGCGGTTATTGGGTGGAAGCCGTGGATAACTTCGGGCAGTTTCAATTGTTCTGCGCTGACCGAGTCAATAATGCTTTGAGTCTTTGCAATAGCGGAATCACTGACAATGGTGCGGCGATTGCACCTTACTGGACGAGCCCGATTTTGACGGCTGGATCGCCGAACGTATTCAAGATTTGGAAGTGGATATATTTAGACTATCGAACCGATAATGCGATCATCACTATTGGCGGAACGATTGGAATGGGCGCCGGCGCTTCGTCCACCAAATCGGTTCAGCCTTCTGGCGCATCGAACATCGGTCGATTTGACATATCTAATTGGGATCAATCTCAATTTGGTGGCGCTACCGGTTCTTTCAAGCTTTACAAGAACCGCGCAAGGTTTACCGTGCCAGATTCAAGCGGTATCACAATGGGGTCGCTAGGCGATTCCAATGTTACTATAAAGCTTAGTACCACAACGCCAGGATCTCGCTTTGAAATACTTGGTTTTTCTCTGTTTTATTTACCGCGAGGGCGGAAACGTGTTGCGAGCTAAATTACTCACTATTTTTACAACTATTTTCTATCTTTTCGGGTTGCAGGCGCAAGCTTCTCCGTGGGTGATTCCGAACACTTTCGTTCCGAACACCACGATTCAATCCAGTCAGATGAACGCAAATTTTCAGTCCGGCGTCAATGTGGTCAATGCGCTGGACAACACCAATATTGCAGTTGGTGCGGCTATCGCGCCGAGCAAGATGGATTTGACCCAAGAGTGGCAATTTAAGCGCGCTACAGGGCAACCTTGTGTTGATGCATTACTTGCCGGTGATACCTTTGCGCGCGTTGGATTCACCTCGGATGGCTGGGTATTTTGGGGCTCTGGAAGCGCTTCTTATGACGTTTTGATGACTCGCGAATCAGCGGGCGTGCTGGCGGTTAGGAATGCTTCTAACTCTGCTTATGCTGATATCAAAGCTAACAACCTTACAATACCCGCAACGAGCAATTTTATTTGTACGGGCGGCAATAGTACTCGCCTTTCTTTTGGTGGCGATGGTACTCGCCAATTACCAACGAGTATAACAACTTCAACGGCACCTTCAAGTATTACGCACGGTGGAACACCCGCAACCACTAGTTATAGCTATGTGCTCACTTACACGATGCCTGATGGTGTCACGCTGGCAGCTCCTAGTTCAGCAACAACAACTACTACAGGCGCCACTACATTAAGTGGCACAAATACAAATATAGTTTCGTGGTCATCTGTAACCGGTGCGGTTGCATATCAGCTTTATCGTAGTGCGAGTGGTGCCACGGCTGGTACCAGTTCCGCAACAACTGGATTGCTATATTCAGGGACGGCTCTAACTTACACCGATGTTGGTAATGCGGCAACATCAGCTGTGCCTGTTGGCATGACAATCAGCGGAGAGTACTGGCATAGCGGCAATTGGACGCAACCGGGTGCTATCAATTCCAATTACGCACGCATCCATGTAAGTGGTACTGTGACCATAAACAACATCTGGGTGGTGAATACCGAGATGGCTGGAGGCATGGGTATAGTAGGTACTGGTACTAACTGGACTGGAGGTGCGCCTGCGGTTGGATTTGGCGCTGGGAGTAGTGGTGCACCCGGATTGAATTTAAACAGCTCAACTTCAGGATCGCAGGTGGGCGGCGGTGGTGGTGGATTCGGGGGGCGTGGGGGTACACCGTCTGGCGGTTACGGACTTACGGGCGGGGGTACTTATCCAATCTCTTCTTCGCTTAGCGGAAGCGGCGGTGGCGCTGGTGCTGCTAATGGAAACATCAGCGGTAACGGTGGGGCTGGTGGTGGCTCTTTATATATGGAAGCAACCGGGGCTATTGTGTTCAGCGCCGGAGCAGTGGTGACTGCAACAGGCGGTACTGGAAGCGCCTCTGCTAATGCCTTTGGGGGCGGCGGTGGCTCGGGCGGTGGGATTCAGATACGAGATCTTTTGACAGTTACAATTAATTCGGGGGCAAGCATTACTGCTGCCGGGGGTCCTGGTGGTAATGGCGGCGCAGGAGGAGGCGGTGGCGGTGGCGGCGGTGTTATTGATATTAGCGGTTCGACTGTAACTAATAACGGAACAATTTCAGCTTTCGGTGGTGCTGCCGGTACAGGCGGTGCCACCGCAGGCAGCACTGGGATCGTCAATTTGTATTCATTTGTTCAATTAACGAGGTCTGCACCGTGAAGAAATTCTTGGCTCTTTTGTTGATATTGGTTGGTGCTACTAGTCCTGTTTTCGCGATCAATAACGCAACTGGCACAGGCTCAACCCCGGTTATAGTATTTCGTGGTCATGCGCAACGCACGCTTGAAGTTGACTATGCTCCGGCTTCCGCGTTTAATGGCGCCGTTGATGACATTTACGATTTTTCACCCTCGAATGGCGATAATAACGCGTCTGATTATTTGAATAGCGGCACGGGCTATACGCTTAGTCCAGTGTCACCGCCAGCGCCACCGGTGTTGCCAAACCCTTTGGGTTTTCAACTAGCCGTGGCGCAAGACACCACGATCCCAGTTGCTTCCTTGCTTGAGTTTTGCAAATACGCCGGGGTGATTGGTCAGACAACGTCTCAAACTTTGCCGGTATTGCAAGCGTTATGGGCAACGGCGAAAGTCAACGATTCAGCTTTTTCCGGCAATTGCACGGATGGCACTCCGATCACTACAAAAATCGAAGGGTATGCGGCAACATTCAACATGCCGCTTCAATAGAGTTTTCACATGTCCACAGCAGGAACCGCAGATCTTCAGCAGTTGCTGACGAATTCAAATACAAGTCAAAACAGCACAAGCAACTCTAGCGGAACGCAAGATCAAACTAGCAATAGCTCCTCCAATCAGAATAATGTCTATAACGGCAATCAGCAGACTGCACAGGGGCAAGTTCAAGGATTGCTTGGCGATATTTTGTCAGGGAACGTCTCAAATTTCGGACTTCCGCAGGGTGCTTATGATGCCGCGATGCAGAATTTCAATCAATATCAGGCGCCGCAGCTAGCGGCGCAGTATGGTGCGGGAAGTCCAGCAATAAATGCGGCCGCAAATCAATTGCAAGAGCAATTGGCGGGTCAATATTCAGCTACGGCGATGCCAGATGCACTGAGCGCTTTTAACGCGGCAGCAAATTACGCGTATACGCCTACTGGAACAAGCCAAACGAATACTGGAACAACCAGCGGAACGGCTACAAACCTTACGACCAACAATGGAACCTCAAGCACCACTAATACCAATATTGGTGGCGTGCTAGCTGGTGTCAGTAATGGAATCGCAGGCTTATTCTAATGTCTACTTCTGGAATGCAACAGTTATTGCAGCAAGGCGGAATCCCGTGGTCGAATTTTCAACCTACGGCCGCATCTTCAACGCAGTCTTACTACTCGCCCGAGAATGGATATGCGGAAAATAACGGCGTGATGAACGGTCCAAGTCCGAATTTGCCAGGACTTGGCAATGGTCCTCTATGGAACAATCAGTTAACGGTTGCGCCAGTCCAAAATGTCAATCCAACAATTAATGCTACCGTTCAACAGCCCTCTTCGCAATATCAAGGATCGGCGCAAAGCAGTGGTGGTGATCCTTATGGTTATCACTACAACATTGAAGGCCAGCTTCAGCCAAATATTGTTGGTGCCTCCGCCGTAGATACTTCTGTAGAGCCCGTTGGGACGTTGCAGGGCAACCAACAATTAGCCAGTGGTTATTACCAATACCTACAGGATAAGTACGCGTCCGATCCTACGCCACAGAATTTATCCGCAGAGGAAGCGGCCGGGGCTGTTAGCAATACATGGAACGGTTGGAATCCCAATACCTATCAGGATGTACAGACCGATCAAGGATACAGCCCTATACCTGGTACCGCGAGCGGTATGGGCTATCTCTCGTCGATGTACGGTGGTAGTTACGGCTTGTATGGAGGCGTTGAAGCTGTTCCGTATTCCAGCGGGGGCGGTGCTGATTCGGGCACGGTTTATCAGGGGCAGCCTCAGGGTTACAACAGCCCAGGCGGTCAGGTGACGCAGTGGTCTCCGCAGACATATGGTGGCTCATACGGTGGCGGCATGTCTTCGATTAACGGCGGACCTGGCGGTTATCTTTCGCCGAGTATTGATAGCAGTTCAAGCCCCGGCAATTACATGCCTGGTTATTCTCCAAGTGCGCCGCCAACGCAAAGCTACATGCCAACGCCTGTTTTCACGCCAACTGGCTGGCAGATTCCAGCGAGTCAATATGGTGGGCCGGTTCAATTGAACGGTAACGGTGGCAGCACTTATTACAACCCTGCAACAAAAAGCAATCCAAGCGGTTCCTATTCTGGTCCGTTTGGTCCTGATGGCTCCTACGGTAGCGGCGACGGTTCGCTTGCCCCTGTGGTTGCTTACAATGCGCCCGGCATCAGTGGCGGGTATCAGGCGCCGTATTTAAACACTGGCATCAATCCATACAATGCACAATCGATAAATCAAGGAATGTTGGATCAAATTTATGGTTACCAACCGCAACAGAAAAAACAAAACACGGATTCAAGCGATCCATTTTTCACGCTTGATTATGGTGGAGAGGGCTAGATAAATGTCAGGAACTATAGCAGGCGGCGTGAGTGGTTACGGGTATGAGGTGCCAATGAATGAGGTACCTCAGCAAGCATCGCCTTTGTTGACTGGCGGCGTTTCGGGCCAAGGTGGTGGTGGTGCTATAGGCGGTGGCGTGACGCAAATTACTTCGCCAACCCAAAACACTAACACTAATACGACTTACAACGAGCCGCTGTATTACACAAGTACTCAAACTACCCAATTGCCGAACTTGATGCAAGGACTGCAAAGTTCGGGCGGTGCGGTGCCGTTGCAATCGATTCAATCCGCGCCATTACAGTTCGCCGCACCAATGCAGTTCTCGCCCTTGCAAGCTTCTGGACCGAGAATGAGTGGATCTGCGCCGGTCACAGCTAATATTGCACCGTTAGCGAATTTGCCAGGTGGTGCGGTGCCGGGAGGCTTTTCCAATTCTGGCAATTCTGTAGCGCCGAATATGCTTCACGGACAAGCTGGCGATACCGGTGAAGCCTCGGATTGGGGATACGGCGGTGGTGGTGCCATTCCTAATCTTGCCATGCAGCCGCCGCAAGGATATGCACAGAGTCCGCCAGAATTGCGATATCAGCAGCCAATGCCGGATTATTCAATGGGCTATGGCGGTGGCGCGCCAATGGGTTATCCGCCAACGCCGCCAATGCCAGCGAGTTATCAGCCTCCGCTGCTTGGCGCTGGCAATGCCGATCCTTATGGAGATGCAGCGGCTTATGGCGGCGGTGCACAGCCTGCGCTATATCAGCAACCATCACAAGGATACGTACAACGCAGGCAACCAAATTTCTACTATCAGCAACAACTGAATGACTTGCAAGATCCACAACCGGCGATGGCTCCTAATTATGGGCGTACCGCTAATCAATGGATGAACCCACAGCATTCAAAAGCTCACAACTTTTTTGCAGGCTTGGCCGCTGGCTTTAGCCCTGCTATTGCAAAGCAGCAATGGGAAGAAACGAAAGCTCGTGCTGAAGTTGCTAAAACCTTGATGCAAGAATCAGGGCTCGATTATCGTGAAGGAAACCGAACCGCAGAAGCAAATTACAACGCGCAACTTCAGAGCCGCACTCGGATGGCTTCGGAAGAATTGCGAGCGAATGCAGCCGGACAGCCTGGGCCTAGTGATGGTTTTAGAGCGTTCAATCAGGCTATGCAAATGCCGATTCGTACTCCGCAAGATCTGCAAGGTCAGGCGCAATTGCTTCAATTTGCATCACAGACAACGGGAATGGATTTGACCTCGTTTCTTGGCAGAACAAGCCCGCAAGCCGCTATGCAGGCTCAGCATGCTTACAACACATTGGTGAAAGATTCGCAGGATATGGCGATCAGGCAAAACACGATTAACAATCTTCCAACCAAAAATGCAGCGGCTCAGCAGCGTTTACAGAATTCACAAAATACCGGCGCATTGCTGGCAAATCGTGTCAATAACATTCCAACAACGAATCAAATTATCCAGAATCGAGCGATTAATTCTGGCAATCAAGCGGCGATTTCAAGCAATAAGGCGCAGCAAGTTCAGAGTGGTACTATTTCCGATAAGGATGCTGATAGGCTCGTGCGAAGTTCGCAGCAGCGCCAATTACTTGATCAACGATTAGCTAAAGCGGGTGCCGATTCAGTTACCGGGAAAGCGGCGCCAATTGATATGAATAAGCCATTCTTGACCGCCCCGCCGTC
The DNA here is from genome assembly GCA_036702975.1 of Oculatellaceae cyanobacterium. Taxonomy (GTDB): domain Bacteria; phylum Cyanobacteriota; class Vampirovibrionia; order Obscuribacterales; family Obscuribacteraceae; genus DATNPX01. The sequence continues at coordinate 351,619 of DATNPX010000054.1, read as the reverse complement.
AGCGCCAAATGCTACGGCGCATGTGGTGGCGCTTTACAAAGAGAGGTACGGGACTAAGGAGGCAACCGCCCAAGCTCTGAGAAGGGACGGTTGGAAGGGGTTTTAAGTGGGACTTTTAGATGATGCGTTTGCGGACTCCAAATCGAGTGCGCCAGTTGTGGCTAATAAGCCTGGCGGACTTCTCGATCAAGCTTTTGCTGACGAGAAACCCGCAGAGGAAGCAAAAGCGGCACCTGAAGCAACGCAGCCGAAACAATTTGATTTAGGCGCAACGTTCAATGACTATGTAGCCAAGCCTGTTGGCGATGCCATCAAAGGTGCTGGCGACGAATTCAATCGCGTTGGACCGCTCGCAACCATAGCAAATGCCGCAAAAGGCGTAGGCGCTGGCTTGGCTGAGATGAACGATCTTGCCGCCATTCCAGGCCGTGCTACAGGTGAAGCACTTTGGAAAGCTGCTGGTGGTACGGTCCGCCCGCAACCAACCGATCTGGATCAATTCACAAAGTTAACCGGCGCACCAACCGGACAGATGGCATACAATGCCGGCAAGTTGATTCCGCAAATGGCGATTCCACTGGGAAGAGGTGGGAGCGCTGCTGCTTCTATGGTTAAACAAGGCGCCTTGAATGCAGCGCTTGGCGAGGGGCAGAGCTATGCGCAAACAGGTCATTTTGATCCATTAGCAGCCGCTGGGCAATTCGCAACGGGCGCGCTGATGGCTGGTACCGTGCATGGTATCAACCATGGATTGAAGGTAGGACTCAAAGGACCGGCTGTAAAAGCTGCTTGGGCGGCGAAGAATGCGCCCGACAGGCTTGATCGCTTGCGTGCGCCAAATCAGGAATCGCTGGACGCACTTAATGGCAATATCGGCTCAGTCCCCGAGCACGTTGCTGCAACCGAGAGGGCGCGAAGCAGTTGGTTTGACCAACGCTTGAACCCTACCGCGCCAGAGCCATTAGCTGTTGCCCCGTCAGAATCTTATCCGAGCATTGCTAATCAACGCCTGCAAGATGGCTATTGGAAGAATCCAGAAGAGTTTCCCCCGCAACCCTCCCCGCCAACGCCGCCTGTTGCCCCTCCTTCAACGGGCGGAACCGGGGTGAAGAGCACCAAGAATCAAGTAACTGACATGTATCGCATGCAGTCACGTTATGGCACGCCGCAAGAGCATCAGCACTTTGCCAATGTGATGGATGCAAAGCTGAATCTTGATCACGCCGATCATCGTTACAACCAAGCGTTCACCAAGTTTGCCGAGCATCTAAAGGCGATCAAGCACAATCCGCTGACGGGTGCAATGACGCAACGCCCTGGTTTCATTCCGCCTGAGCATGCAGCGCGTTTCCGTGAAGAAGCAGCACAAGCAGCTGGTATCATTGGTAGATTGAAAGAGATTGAAAGACCGATTGGCGGTGTTATCCGCAATGGTGCATTCCCTGAGTACAAGCCGGTTGGTAAGTCACTGCTTGAAAAAGCTGCTGAAATCAAACACCTACACCAAGAGCGCGAGCGTTTGCAGGATGTTTACAACAAGGCGCTAAAGCAAGCCAACATCAAGGGGAACATACCAAGACACAATTCACTTGTATTCAATAAGAATGGCCATGAATTCGAGTTGCACCACAGAATTGATAAGCGCTATTCAGCGCCAACGCCTGAACAAGATGCTGCATTCCGCAAGGAATTGGACAAGCGCCACGCTGATTTCCGCGCAAATCCCGATAACGTTAACGAAGACTTAAAGCCAAGCATTCAAGGTCTTGCAAAGGCGCTCACGAAGACGGATCCAGAGCTGGCTAAACTGCTCGGCAAATCTCACTTCGTGCTTGATGATCATGAAACGTTGCAGGCGGCTGCCAGAAGCGGCACGCTTGAACCCTATCATATGTTCATGAAAAAGCTGCTTGAATCGCCATTCGTTCAGGATGAACGTGGCTTGGGAACCACTGATTATCCACTTACATCTGCCATCGGTATATTGAAGATAGCCACCGGTCAGCCGTTGACCATGCAATACGCTGCCACCATTGCAAAGACTCCGTTCCCACTAAAGCAGGGTGCGGTGATGAAAACTATGAGCCTCTCTCAGCGCACTGGCGTGGCTCTGGATAAGCTACATCAAGCGTTCCTGAATGAAACCAACATGGACATATTCAAGCGCGCTGCTGACCCGTTATTCGTTGGAAAGTTGCAGACGTTGATCGGGCATCGCGGTGAAATTCTGCGTGGCATTCACATGCCGGATACCGTTGATGGAATGCACGATTGGATGATGTTGAAAGATCACGGCGAAATTGATGCGAGCAAATTTTTGACACCGCACCAAAAGACTGCGTTGAAGAATTACAACGAGCTTAAAAAGATGGGCGCCAAGTTGATCAACGAAGAGATTGAGAAGTTGAAGGCTTCGGCAAGAGCGAAGCGTCAAACTATTTTCGGCGATGCCTCGCTTGCTCGAGTAATGCAAGCAGAGCTTGATCAAAATTGGGCACCAGTTCACAAAACAAACGCTGGCATTGTCAATATGATGGCTACCGGTTCGCTAGACGCCATCCAGCGCGGCAATCCGCATCTTCACTTCCTGCACGCTGCAGAAGCAGCGCATGCCAATCTTGTATATGCAGGTGTTGGTAAGTTCGCAAAGGCACTCGTTTTGATGGCAAAACCCGAAGCTCGAGCATTTGCACATTCATTCAACACTAAGTTGCCAATATCAGGTATGCGCGAGGATTCGCTCAATTTGGTGAGTAATAGCGTTGATCGCTTTTGGGAAAACGCAGCTAAAGTCATTCCGCAGGCTATTCGGAACAATCAGATCGTCAAAGGTGCTCATGAGTTTCTGAGTGGCACGTTGACCGAGCACGAGAAAATGAATCTCTCATTGATCACGGCTTCGGAAGTTGTGGCGCAAGACATGAAGATGACAGGCGCTGCATTGCGCAGAGATATGCTCACCAATAAGATGCCGTTGGATAGACGCATTGAAGCATCTGCAAGGATTTGGGATTATATGGAGCGCTCGCTTGGCGCTGGTCCAGCGGGTTACAAAGTGCTGAATCCTGTTGACCGTGCTTCATTTACGATGGGTGCGATCACTAAAACTTTTGCACCATTCACGCGATCGATCATTCAGCAAAACCGCGTGCAAACAGGGATCATGCGTGATGCCGCGAAAGCTGTTGTAGCTGGTGATTTGGCAAGCGCAACCAAGCACTTTGGAGCCGGAGTAAGATCGCTTGCGATCACCGCAAGTCTTGCAGGAGCTTATACGATTCCGAAGGAGCTGCGCGATCATCTCGCCAAGAATGATCCTCAAACGCTCGGCAAGCTCGAAGGCGCGTTAGATAACGCCGCAGTTATTGGGCATCTTGGCGGTTTCCGCTTGGCGCATATACAACCGCGTGCACTTTGGTTCACCAATATTGGACCAAACTTCGTTCAGCAGAACTTTAAGAACGTCACCACACTAGCTAATGAGAAAGCGCCAGCGAGATCAAAACAACGCGCTGCTACGATGCTGGCCGCCTCGGTTGGTTTCTCGAATATTGCTGGCGTTGCGTCACCAGAAACTATCCGGAAGGTCGCCAATGCGTATTCAGACGCTGCAACACTCGGCGGTGTTGAGCACCACGTCTTCAGTAATCCAACGCTGCCATTCGGCTTGAGTGATACAAAGCATATTGCTTCGACATTGGAGAAAGAACCCTCACCAATCGTTGCAGCGCTGCGCGTTATGTTCAGCCCTGGCGAAAGTGAAGAAGCTGCGAAGTTTGACCGCGAATGGCACAACAATGCGGACGCCGAGCAGCACGTCAAAGAGCTATATCCGAATCTATATCCACAGTTGAAAAAGCACTGGAATGGATATCTGGCGGATTTCCACCATATTGAAGGTGTTGAGAAAAAGCTTAGGAAGGCTGGTAGAGAAGTGCCTGCCGAAGTCACCAAGATCAAGTACGAAACGCGCGAAGCGGAAGAAAACGCGGACCATGGCGGAATGAATGCGCGCAACTTCTGGATCAAGGTTCAAGATAGATTACAAAAATCGAAGTAACTGGTCGGCAAATCCTCGCGGTACTATCGTACTAGATGCCCTAGTAGGAGAGTATATCTTTGTTCGACCTTACCCTTAAAGCCAAAATCGAAGAAATAATGGCGCAGCGCCCTCGCAAGATGGTGCGCGTTTCGGACGTCCTCGCAGTCATTGACGAAGAGTCAGGAGGTTGCCCATTTTTCAAGCCCACAGATAAGCAATATGCCGAGAATCTGGCCGCAGCCGTTCAGATTACCGGCATGGCGCCAGCGGATATCAAAGCCGCAATGCTGATTAAGTTCGGCGCTTACAACGGACAGATCGCCAAGTTCCGCGTAGAGCCTGGCTATTTCAAGTGGGCGCTAAACTACAAAAAAGTGTTCAAGCCCCAAGACTTGATCATTCTCGCTTGCTCGTTTGGCTTAGGCCAGAAGATGGCGCGTTGGCTGATCAACGGCGTCAATCAGAAGGAATGGATCGAATCAATCCGTCACTTCATGGGTTCACAAAATATCCAGATTGCATACGTAATCGGAGATCTCGATCAACTTCTGGTTGGTGCCAAAGGAGATCGACAGCTCGCGTTCACCCGCTATAACGCTGGACCGCGAGCATCGAAGGCGAGTGGCGCCTTCACCACTTACGGTAAACCTGTTGCCGAAAAGGCAGAGGAATTCGAAAAACAACTCAACCCGGAGAAAATAAATGTCCCTATTCAGTAATATTAAAACTGGCGTTATCGAAGATGCGCTCAAGAGCGCCATCAAATCGGTTAATGCTCAAGATCTTCTAACTCACTTGGAAGATGAATTCAAAACCGAATATGCTGCTGTCAAAGCCAGTGGTGAACTTCCCGCAATCGAAGCTGATGTCAAATCGGCTGTTGCTTCGCTGAAAGATGCGTTCGCAAGATTCGAAAGCGCTGTAAAGACAGGAAAGTAAGACCATGGATTTCGTCACTCTCAGCTATGTGAGTTCAAGTTGTCTTTGCGTGTCATTAGCGTTTGGCGTCATCCTTCTGTTTATCGCGCGGTAAGCAAATGGAACCGGAAGCTCTACCCGAATTAGTCACCCACGCTGAGATTGGCGAGGTCATAGACAAGCACCTGGCGGATAAGTCAATCGAGTCCGCCAAGGTGTGGGGTCTACGCCTCGTTGTAGCCAACGTTTTGACGCTGCCGTGGTTTATTTTGGCTTTGCAGTATGCAGCCGCGGTGCAGCACGTAGATCTTCATTTGGATGATCGCATTGCCGGATTCTGTTTGCTCGCAATCGGATCCGTGATCGCGTGGGCGTACAAGAAAGCCTAGTCCGTTTTATAACTGATCGATTTATTCGGATTCTGGTTCGAGTCCGAATGGCGAGCCTTGTAAAAAAGAACGCTGGTTAAACTAAGCACTCCGAATATTTGAACAGTAAGTCGAGTTATATCAAGATAATTGGCTTTTCTTTCCAAAACCATCGGCGGTTCCCAAATAAAACTATAGCTGCCGGATGCGCTTTCACCTCTGGAAACAAGCTGCCACGGTGGTACTAAGCACATCAGTGCGATGACAATCGCGCCATTTAGCAAAATTTGTACGCCTTGGGACGATTCTTTCTTTGGCGCGGGCATTTTTAGCAACAATTCTGCAACAACTGACTTTTACGATGAATATTGTATAGGGATATCCCTATATATGCAATGCGGTGCTTGAGCTAGCATGCAAACGTATGTCTGTTCAGCGTACACCCCTCCGCAGATAGTATTACGGTATTCCGTGATACTAGCCGTTGGCTATGGAAAACACTTTCGACATAAGGAATGACCCGCATGCAAGAGCCGATTCCCCTTATTACTTTGCAGCTAGCTATTGACGATTATTTAGCGACTCGCGATCTCAAACGGTCAACAGTGGTTGGTTATCGTAAGTCATTGAATAGATGCCTTAAAGACTGGCTTGAAATACCAATCAACGCAATCACGCCAACCATGATTGATAACAGGCATCGCGAGTTGAGCACGTCTGGAATACGCGGGCCCGGGCGTGCCAATGCAAATCTGGTAATGAGGGTTTTAAAGGCTGTGATCAATCATGGACATCACAAATTCGGTGATGGCAGACCGTATATAAATCCAGTAGCAAGACTTGCCTGGAACCGCGTTCCCCGCCGTCAAGGTATGATCCTGCCGGAAGAGATGCCCGATTGGTTCGCAGCGGTTCTTGCTTGCGAAAACGGGACACTGCGGGATTACTTGCTTCTACTGCTTTTCACGGGTTTACGCAGATCCGAAGCGAGCAATCTTAAATGGGGGGATATCGATTTTCAGAAGCAGACGTTGACGGTGCGCGAAACGAAAAATCGTGAAACTCTTGTTCTTCCTTTAACGGCTGTCACAAGAGAGATTCTAGAAAGGCGCTTCATCAATGCCAATGAGGAAAATCCGTATGTTTTTCACGGGAAATTCCTGAATACAAAGATTGACCGGTGTGAGCGTTCGTTCGAGAAACTGCAGCAACGATTTGGACGTCCATTCATTTTTCACGATCTGCGCCGCACATTTATCACCACCGGTGAATCGCTCGATATGGCCCCGTATACGCTTAAGCAGCTCGTAAATCACCGAGGCGGCAATGATGTGACCTTTGGCTATGTAATATCAAGTCCAGCGCGATTACGGGCGCCGCTGGAAGAGATAAACATCGCCATCCTTAAACAGGCTGGACTGGGATAACGACGTTTGTCAGGAGGGAGCAGAAAAGGCCGCCTTTGATCGGGCGGTCTTTCTTTAGCCAGTTTTGGCTAGACGTTCAGCGCGCTTCTTCTCGGATAGTACAAGATCAAGCCACTCTTCCGGCTTGATTTTTGCCTTTTTTGCTATCAATAAATGCAGATCTAGGCTTGATTTACTGCCGAAATCGCTAAGGGTCATATACGCGATTTCCCATTTAGCCGAAGCTTCAACGAGGTTAGCGCATTTTGAGCGTTCCATGGCTACTTCCAGTGGGCCGTATAGGCTCTTTGTTCTCGGTCTTGCCATCAAATCGCCCTCGCTTGTTTAAGGAAAATGGCTCCCGAGGCTGGATTCGAACCAGCGACCAAGTGATTAACAGTCACCTGCGCTACCGCTGCGCTACTCGGGAATAGCCGGTTGGAATATATTATCATGGGCGAGAGCAAGGGAGTCCTTGCCGGTTATACTTTGTAGCGAGTGGATTGCCGCAAAGCGAAGATCCAAGTAGGAAATAGCCACCGCCATTCTGCAAAATAAGGACGCCTGACTAAGGCAACAAAAGGTAAAGATCTGACCGGTCCATATAACAAGGCGCGAAGGTGAACAGATGGGTTTGTTCGGAACAGAAAAAGTAACTAAGAAACTGGCGGAAGAAGTAGTAGGAATGGTTGAGACCTACTATCGTCATCGCGGTCTTGACCACAAGCAGTATGAGCTGCAGGGCTCAGAAGGATGCGGTTGGTGGCTCACCGAAGGTAGTGCCAAGATCTATATTTTTGTTCAGGATTCCCCTAGTGGAGCGATCGTTAGAATAACCAGCCCGCTTGTTTATCTTCCCGAAAAAAATCTAGAAGTCTTTTATAGACACTTGTTGGATCTGAATACCAACCTTACCAACTGTGCCTTGGCAACGCATGAGAACATCGTTCTTTGTGTGGCGCAAAGACCAACGATGGGTGTGAGCCAGCCAGAGTTGGAAGAACTAGTTTGGAATGTCGCCTATGTCGCTGATTTGCTTGACAATAAATTAGCCGATCAATTCGGATTGCAACTCTACGCTCACCAGCAAGCAGCGGCGAATACAAAAGCGCGTTAATACTACCTCGGCCGTATGAAACGGTCAGCATTGGATATTGGTATCACTTAGTGACGACAAGTCAAACCCTCACCGAAGAAGATATTCTATATATTAGAGAAACCGCCCGATTGGCCGGCGAATTAGCAGTGCAAATGCGACAGGGAGTAGAGGTACGCGAAAAGACCGGGCCGCATGATCTCGTTACTGCAGCAGATTTAGCCCTGTCAAAACTGATTGTCGAGCGGTTGCACACCCGTTTTCCAGACGACATAGTAATTTCTGAGGAAGACGAAAACCACGCAGACACAAGGAATTCCAGGCGAGTCTGGGTTGTTGACCCAATCGATGGCACCGACAACTATGTCGCCAACGACGGACAGTATTCCGTGATGCTTGGGTTGCTTGTTGACTTAAAGGTGGACTTCGGCTGCGTATATGCGCCTGCCACCAAAACAACATATTATGGTGGCCCTACATATGGTGCCTGGAAGGCAACTATCCACAATGAGCCCAAACGATATGGGCAGCCAGGCACTTTGGCTGCAGACGCGGATGCGCGAATAATGATGGGTTTCCGCGATCGCAAAATCAATCCCTGGGTCATGCAGCATGCCAAAGTCATCTTTATAAAAGCCGGCAGCGTAGGTTTGAAAGTAGCAAAGATTCTCGAGGATGAAGCGGATATCTTTGTACACTTCGCTAAGAAACTAAAAGTTTGGGATACCGCCGGACCAGTCGCAATTGCCCTCGGCGGGCATCTTGAAGTCGGTAATTTGGAGACCGACGGACTTACATTTCCTTTGCCAGCAGTAGTACATGACACAGCAGTCATCGTAGGACGCACAAACGGTCTAAATTGGTGCAGACGGCACCTGAAGCAACCCTCATCAGACCAGCCGGTGCAACGATGACCCTAATAAGCAGACAAAGTGAAATTGACGAAATTTGCGCAGAGATAGGTAAAGGCGGCCGCTGCGCTATCGATCTGGAGTTTATCCCAGAAAGAACATACGCCCCTATTTTATGTTTGGTGCAAGTGAGCACCGACTTTGGTGCTCATGTTATCGATCCGTTGGCTCAAGTGAATTTGCAGCCACTGTGGTCACGTATCGCAGATCCGAACATTTTGGTGGTGTTGCATGCAGCGAATCAAGATTTGGACATTATCAATTCACTCTCGGGCAAGATTCCGCAGAACATTTTTGATACTCAGATTGCGGCAGGATTTGCCGGATTTGGATATCCAGTCGGATACGGCAAACTACTCAATCAGCTCCTAGGCATAAGCATAGACAAAACTGAAAGTTTCACCGACTGGATGACGCGCCCCCTTACTGAATCACAGATGACCTATGCAATTGATGACGTAAGACATTTGTTACCCATATACGATCAACTTTGCAAGCAGCTGGAGCAGAGTGGGCGTTTATCCTGGGCGCGAGAGGAATGCAAGCGTTACTCCGATCCTGCACGGTATGAAAAGGACCGCTCACTCGATTTTCTCAGAATCAAAGGTGCCAGTGCTCTCAATCGCAAGACCCTTGCGGTATTGCAAGCGTTGTGCGATTGGCGCACCGATGAGGCGATTCGAACAAATAAACCGACGAAGAGCATTCTCTCCGACAACACAATGCTGGAGCTTGCTCGCCGACCATGTCGTCAATTTGATGACATCAAACGAGTACGGTCGATGAGACCAGAACAGGTTCGGAACTTCGGTCCTGGGATCATGAAGGCTACCGAGAAAGGACTGCGCACACCCGAGCACCTATTGCCAACCTGGCCGTCCTCTAGAATGCCTCCAAAGAAAGATGTGCTCATAGCAGATATGCTTTTTGCTCTCTTAAAAGTCTTTGCTTACCAGGCAGAGTTGGCGACGGAACTGGTTGGAACACGAGATGACATTCAGGCTTTTGTGAGAGCTTTCAGGGAAAGCAAGAAAAACGAATCATCCGTTCCGCTCATTCATGGTTGGCGCTGGGACCTTGCTGGCACTAATTTGTGGCAAGTTTTAGAAGCTACTCCGGTGACTATAGTTTGTGATGACTCGCAAGAACCTCCTGTAAAAATTCATCTGTCCAGCAAATGAAAGGCGAAAAGAGAGACCAAACTTGATGGCTTCCAGCGTCTGGTTTGTTATCATCTTCAATAGCATTTCCCCCTTGCAGGTGGCTTTTATCATGAGCACTACAAAAGATCCAAATTCCGACGTCAGCTTTGCGGAAACAGCCCTGAGACTGGGCGGCAAGTCGGAAGAAGAGGCGGCAAGAACCGGAGCAATGGACCGTGCCGACGACCAAGTCGAGTCGATGTTTGCCCCGCAATACAAAACGGTCAACAGCCCGATTCATAAAGCGGTTTGGGAGAGCAAAGTTCCGATTGATCTCTTCAAAACACCCAAAGTGACTCAGGATCAATTGACATTGCCGGCAATGACCAAGTCAATTGAATTTCTAAAAAAGCATCGCAAAGACAACACGATCTGGGACAAAAACAGCAAGGTATCAGAGGCTGTGTTGACTGGATTGAATGACACCGATTACTGGGGCATGCTGATCCAGCAAAAGTACGGCGGGCAGGGTGCCACCGTTCGGCAGTTTATGAACTTCTTGGCCAAAGTGGCGATGATCGATCCGACAACAGCCGGACTTGCTTCGGTGCATGGTTGCATAGGTGCTGTCGATCCAGTGCAAAGCTTCGGCACCGAAGAACAGAAGCAACGACTGCTACCTTTGTTGGCAAGTGGGAAAGCTTTGTCGGCGTTTGCTCTAACTGAACCGTGTGCTGGATCTGATTTGACTGCACTTCGCACAACCGCTGTTCTCAAAGGTGACAAATATATCGTCAACGGAGAGAAGCTCTTTATCACAAACGGTATGCCGGACAGAATGATCGGCATCGTTTGCTTGATCGATGGCAAACCGGCCGTCTTAATCGCTCAATTGCCGAAAGAAGAGAATGAGCATTTCAAAATCAACAAATACGGTTTGCATGCGTTGAAGCATGCTTACAACCAGGGATTGATCTTCAAAGACTTCGAAGTGCCGAAAGAAAATCTGTTGGTGCCACCAATCGGCGATGGATTGACAATTGCATATCACGGGTTGAACCTTGGTCGCCTCGCACTTTGCGGTGCTTCGACCGGCGTTATGCGAGTTTTGCTTGCCAACATGTTGCCTTGGGCTCACTTCAGAGAAACCTACGGACAAGCGATCGAGACGCGCGAACTAATCAAAAAGAGAATCGCTCGCTCAGCGGCCTTGATTACCGGCGCGGATGCCCTCTACAACTGGGGTTCGCATCTGTTGGACAATGGTTATCGCGGCGAGTTGGAGTGCGTAATTGCGAAAATCTTCGGCAGCGAAGCGCAGAAAGAAGTGGCCATCGAATTGTTCATGAAAACGCACGGTGGACGTTCATTCGTTCATGGTCATCTGTTTGGCGACAATGTGCATGACTTCCTGGCTCCATGCATTTACGAAGGCGAAGGGGAAGTGCTCGGTATGGCGTTTTTCAAGTCGCTCGCGAAAGCGCACGGGCAAGAATTCTTCGAGCCGATTGGTAAGGCTCTCGCTAAGAACAATCTGCGCACGTTGAATCCGCTCAATCCGGGCCATGTGATGGCTCTTTTCCCAGAGCTTTCAAAATATGCTCTATGGAAAGCCGGTAAGGTCTTCGAAGGTCCGGATCAACACATCGTCGAAGACATGAACGAAAGGCTTCAGGCTCACGTCGAGTTTGTCATGGAGATGATGAATCATCTGCCGATGGAATTGAGCGACGCAATGGTCAAGCACCAGTTGAAATTGGCTGATAGACAGTGTCGTATTGCCGAGCTTTCTCAGCGCGTACAAGACACGGTAATTATGCTGGTTACCTGCCTCTATGCACACGCGCAAGGAAGCGATGTGTTGCTCGCGGCAGCGGATATTCTATGCCAGGATCTGCGCCACAAGTTGACAGGCGAGAGACCGACTGACGAGTACTTCAAAGCTTGTTCGAAACTTGCCGACAGAGTGATCGCCGGCGAATTCCCGGGACTTTCAGAAGTTGAAGTGCAAGATATCATCTTCTCTTACAGCAAGGCACCCGGCAAGTCTGAGGCTAAGGCTGAGGGCAAAGAACCAGCAAAAGTCTGAAGTATTAGAAGTCAAACTCAGCGATAACCGGCGCGTGGTCTGATGGACGCTCGAGTCGTCGTGGCTCTTTGTCTATCCAGCACCTCACCGAATTAGCCGTGGCTGACTCGGTTCCGTAAATATGGTCAATGCGAAAGCCCATATTGCGACGGAATGCGCCCATGCGATAGTCCCACCAACTAAATTGTCCCGCGTCTTCGTTGTGTTCGCGGAAGATATCGTTCATGCCCCACTTCCTAACTTCGCAAAGCGCATCGCGCTCGGCATCGCTACACATGATTGTGGGACCGACCTCCTCGGGATTGTATACATCGCGGTCTTCAGGCGCTATGTTGAAATCTCCGACTAAGATCGTTGGTTGCAGTGGATCGTGTTGATTGCGCAAGTGAGTTAGCAAACTCTCAAGCCATCTCAACTTATATAAGTACTTTTCCGAACCGACTGACTGACCGTTCGGTATATATGCGTTAAGGACTCTCAGTCGCCCAACTGAAGCCTCAATAAACCTCTTCGCTGGCGGTGTCACCTCTTCAACGAAGCCTTTTTGAACATTCTCTATAGGGAGCTTCGAGATGATAGCCACACCGTTATAAGTCTTCTCTCCGTAAAATTCGCAGTTATAGCCAAGAGCCTCGAACGTCTCTTTGGGAAATTTCTCGTCGACAATCTTTGTCTCCTGCACGCACAGAACATCAGGAGAGACCTCTTGCAACCACGTGAGCAAGTGCGGAACTCGCACCGTGACTGAATTGACGTTCCAGGAAGCGACGAGCATCTGAGCACTCCTTTTATATGTTTGCTGGGCGTTTGTTCTATTCATACTCAGTTTAGTCTGATGTGTAAGGCATGTCTTTATAGAATCGCTATTTCCGCCGATTTTGCACGGTCGCGATCTTCTCGAAAACCATCGGCAAAAAAATATCTAGAGTGAAGTTCTCACCATTTAGCAGGCGAATCGCCTCGCTTAACGATGTGAAGATTCCATTACATCAGTTGGGCATTCAGCATTACGACAGGTTAACTTCACGGAGTTCTCGCTAAGGACTTTTGTAAGCGGCTTCTCATCAGCTTTTTGGAAGGCTGCACAGACAAGTTGAACGGAACGAGGTAGATCACAGGAAGCAGTTTTAGATAGCGATGCAACCTATTAGCCAGTCCATAAGCATAGATACGATATGACCACGCCATCTATGTCATCTAGCAATGATAAAGAAGACGTGAAATTTGGAGGCTGTCAATTGCACCATATACGCCACCATCGCCTGCAAAGCCCACGTAATGGAAGTTGAAGGGATTCAAATAGATCAAGAGGGAAACTGTGGGACTTTCCGCAGAAGCAGAGGCTTTTGCGCGATCGATTCGCAACGTGCTAGCACAAAAGAGCACAAATGCAAGTGGGACATATATGTCTGAGGACATCACTAGTATCTATACGAAAACACTCCAACCATGCGCATTCCCTTGTGCAACCATCGTCTTTGTTGGCTTGTAGGCTTTCAGAAAAAGCTTTTATGTCCTGTTCATGAGAATTGGGAACTTATGCATGTTTCGGACCTTTACGATATTCATTTTGATGTGTAAAGTGATTAGGTCTTGAGGGCAGTTGAACAAACAACGCTTCTGTCCCCAATTTTTGAAACTTTGTTTACATACCGTTTATCCGAACCCTAAGCAGATTGCTGAATGGTTCGCAAATCCCCTATTGCTTTGTGAGGAAATGCCAATGCCCAAGAAGGTTCTCATCGCGTTACCGCCTGCCATGCTCGAACAAGTTGATTTCATCGCTCAGTGCGAACACCGCACTCGCTCAGATCTGATAAGAGAAGCTCTGAGACGTTATTTGGATAACTTCCGTCGCACTCAAGGATCTCATTTAGCTGTGACGACGTTGGAAACCCCTGCTGAGACCTTTGTTGCGCCTCTGTCGTAATTCGACAGTTAGAGGAACTATCGGCGGTGCAACACCCAAAGAAGGGAACCGCAAAAGCTTTTCAGAAGTGCCGAGCGAATTCGAATTTGCGATAAGAGTTCAAAGGGCAAAGTGACCAAGGACGAACCATCCGAAATCTATTCAACGAAGCCAAGTTTCATCCGTCTCCACCCTCGCATAAGCCGCCAAGCCGCAAGCTTGGTGGTTTTTGTTTGAGCTCGTGCTGAGATGCAATTTGATTCGCTAGCTGCGCTACCACCGCAATCCCACGAAGGCTGTACAATTAAAAGCATCTCGCTTATTTTAAATTCCTCTCGTTTACAGAGCAGATATGACACTAGATACCAAAAATTCGGAAATTCAACGGCAAGTGGATTCAATACTTCAGCTCTCCCAAAACGTGGGGGAGTCGCTGAACGTCGCCGCCGAGGTGCTGTTTATTTTGAACGGTAAGCGAGAAACGCTCGAAGAAAAAATGATCAAAGAGATTTTGCACAAGCTATGTACAGCTCTGTCTCAGCTCTTGAAGATCCTGCATGAATACTGTCTTTCCGACAAACTTCCGGAAGAGAAAAAGATCGAAGCAGCAAGAAATCTCGTGGAAGAGATCAGATTATCTGTTTCTGAGCTGCGAAAAATTGCACGCTACGACTTGAACTTTCTCGAGCAATATTTTGAATATGACTACTGCGCCAAACTGCAAAATGAGCATAAATTCGTCGAACGCATCGAGAGCATGCTGGACCAATTTTCAGTCTAATTGTCGTATGCTCCAAGCAATCTGAGCGCTTTCTCGGCTTTCCAACGCACTTCCGGATCCGAGTCTTGGGCCGCGGCTTGCAGTCCTTCCATTACGACTTCTATCTTTCGCGCACGTTTGCTGCACAACTTGCCCAAAGCTTTAGCACAGGCTTTCTTGACCTCTGGCTCGTCGTCTTTTAGTAGTGGACTCATAAGTGCGATGATCTCTTCATTCTTCACCTGCAGGCGTTCAAGCGTGCGCACCGCTTCCCTGCGAACCCAGGAGTCTTCGTTGTCGAGAAGACCTGCAATTGCTCGTTCATGCCCTTTGCCCAGTCCTGGTTTGTCCTGAAACCACCGCAATGCAGCCAACTTTACGTAAACGCTTGGGTAACCGAGCGCATCATAAAAGACTTTGGCTGAGGCTTTGTTAATTGAATCCGGAAGTCCGAGTTTCAATGAGCGAGGCTCAAATCCTGGATAGTCATGCTGAAGCACCATGTCCTCTACAACTTCAGCTAACTTTTGAACGTTCATAACTTTCTGATGCCATCCTCTTTATTGTTTTTATTGTTATATGTTTATTGTTATATGTTTATTGCTATATGTTGCTACTTATACGTTGCTACTACCAAACTACTGTCCGAAGAGACCTTTCAAATTGGGAATTTGTGGTCCGGTCTGAAACCCACCTGGCATGCCACCTTGAAAGAGCTTTTGCAAAGCAGCTGGATCGATTCCTAGACCGCCCATGCCACCGGCACCACCCATTCCGGGCATTCCCTGCATCCCTTGCATGGCACCACCCAATCCAGCAAGCGAGCCCATGGGACTGGTTTGTTCAACCACGCCCTTGGTTACGTAACCGGCAAAAACCATCTTGCGCAAAAACTTTTTGTCTTCGCTGTAGTCAACGCCAGCGGCCTGTACGTATTGTTGACTGCTGTTATAGCGAGTAAATCTAATTACAGACTCAGAATATGTGACGCGATTTTGCCCGGTCCTTGAATTGGTGTCGTGCTCACGTTGAACGATCTGCTCTTCGATAACCGTTGGGGACAGCTGCCGTACCTCGTTTTTGACGAGCGTTGTCTGAGTTGAATTGCCTGACACGCCCGTTCCTGCGGTATTGCCGAAGTTCAGACTCCACATGTACGGAACTGACATCATCATCTGCTGCATCATCTGGCCCATACCAGGCATGGACGCCATGCTGCCCATGCCCATCATGCCGAGCCCACCCGTACCATTCAGCTGCTCCATCTGTCGATTCAAACGTGCCTGCGTCATTGGTGCGGTGAAGAAGATTTGAGCGGGCTCTAAGGCTACGCCACCATGCGCATTATCAAATCTAAAATTGACTTTGCCATCCAATCCGACCCTCATCAGATCGGCGACCTCTTTAGCCTCTGCAGGGTCCATTCTGTAATAAAGCGGATCGAGCTGAATTGCTTGCAATCTGAGCACGCCACCATAATTGCCACTCATGTCCGCTGGAAATGACTTGACTGCCTCTCCGGAATAAAGAGACTGCGTAGCGGATGCTTTCAACTGCTCCGCCGTTCCTCGCAAGTCGAGAGTCGGTGTTTGGGCCCGCAAGGTAGGAAACTTGGCTCCACTTCCTGCAGTCAACTCCTCAATGCGACCAAATAGAGTTCTCGTTTTGCTTTGAGTCTGCGGAGCAGCGGAGGCTGTCGGCCGCTCTTCTTTAAACATGTGACTCTCAGCGGCCCTTAGTTCAGCTGGTTTTGACTCAGGCGCTTTAGGCTTTGCCTCTTCTTTCTTCGTAGATGCAGGCAAGGAACTTGCCGCGGCCTCGGCTGGATTAGTGAGAGCGCTGGGGAATGCAGAATCGGAAGATGTGGACGAACTAGCATTGGTTGACGGCTGCGCGGTTGCTGATGTCGGTGCCGCAGACGCTGCATTGCCAGGAGCTGCTGGCGCAGCCTGATTGGTCTTGATACTGTCAGGATTGACCTGCATCCATGGCCAGGGATCGTTCACTTGGCCAGTCAGACCGGACGGTCCGCTTGATTTATTTTGCGCGATGGCCCACGGGGACATCAGGGTCTGCAATAGTAAAATTGATGCCGCAAGCGAGATCTGTTGACGAAGATTTAACCGCACTTGGAAAACCTTTGAATCGATTCTTGGCATTTTCATTGCGCACCATATATAGTGCCTGGTCGAAATCTGCTAGCAGAAGCTATTGCAACACAGGCTGGAGTTAGATACATTCTATCTTAATTTTAAAAAGCGCAAGTTCCGGCACTAGACTCAAGCTCTCTCAAAGATGTCCGAGCAAGCCACCTGGCGCATCAGTACGGCAAACAAGGGAATTCAATGGTCATTGTGGTCATGGGTGTGGCCGGAAGCGGGAAGAGCATCATAGGCTCCGCTGTCGCCAACCGGTTGCACTGGGAGTTTGCCGACGCCGACGACCTGCATCCTGCCGCCAACGTTGAAAAGATGAAGAGGGGAGAGCCTCTGAACGATGGCGACCGATGGCCTTGGCTGGAAAAGGTCGCCGAGGCTATTGACGCCTGGATCTCTACCGGTAAGAGTGGCGTAGTGGCCTGCTCGTCTTTGAAAGAGTCATATCGCGATAAGCTGCGTAAGAATCATCCTGACCAAGTTAGATTTGCTTATCTAAAGGGTTCTTATGAGCTCTTCGAGAATCGCTTGCGGCAGCGTAAAGACCATTTCATGAAGTCAAATATGTTGGAAAGTCAAATGGCGACATTAGAGGAGCCGACGAGCGCAGATGCATTCGCCTTCAGTGCAGATCAACCTGTCGACGCACTAGTCGAGGAGATTTGCTCTCGTTTCCGAAGTAGTAACGGAGACTAGCTTGTCCGTCAGACAGGTCGGGCAGTCGATGAGAGAGCCGCATCTATCTTGGCCAGAGTGTCACTGGTGATCGTAATATCGCAAGCTTTGACATTCTCAGCGATTTGAGAGATTTTCGTCGCACCGATGATTACGCTGCTTACCGCTTGGTCTCTCAGACACCATGCAAGTGCGAGCGAAGCCATCGATACACCGTGGTCATTTGCAATTTGAACGACCCGTTGCACCGCAGATAGAGTGTCCTTACGCATTGTCTCGCGACCAATCAGAAAACTGTTAGCGTTCTCATTCGCGGCTCTGCTGTCAGAAGGGAATGGCTCACCGGGAAGATACTTGCCAGTCAAGACTCCCTGTGCAAGCGGAGAGAAAACGACCTGTCCAAGTCCCAATTCTTTCGAAACGGGTATCACATCATTTTCGATGCTCTTTTGCAGCATGTTGTACTGAGGCTGGTTTGATATGGGCGGCATCGCATTCAGCGAGTATGCGCAGTCGACGGCTTCGCGAATTTGCTCTGCAGACCACTCACTTACACCCCAATAAAGTATCTTGCCCTGGCGTGTCAAATCGTCCATTGCGCGTACCAATTCGTAGATCGGCACGTCAGCATCGAATCTGTGACACTGGTAGAGATCTATGTAGTCTGTTTGCAGGCGCTGAAGGCTGGCTGCACATTGTTCGAAAATATGTTTACGCGAAAGTCCTTTGTCATTTGGACCTCTACCCATCGGGAAGAAGACTTTTGTTGCCAATACGATCTCGTGACGTGGCAAATCTTTGAGGGCTTTTCCGACCGCGACCTCTCCGTGCCCACCTGAATATACGTTTGCCGTGTCGAAGAAATTAATGCCTTGGTCGAACGCGAACTTGACTTGTTCTGCAGTTCCCTTTTCATCCACAATGCCACCATAGGTGAGCCAACTGCCGAGGCCGACCTCACTGACACGCAGTCCCCACTTACCGAGTTTGCGATAGTTCATTCCAAAATCCTGTTGATAACTTGGTTCTATTGTTCTGCCCGTCTGGCTGCAAGTTGCTTCATAGGCAGAAAAGGAATAGTGATGATACCAGGCAATGAGGCAAAAAAGCTCACCAGGAAAAAGTTTGCGTAACCCAACTTACTCTGCAAAAGACCGGCTCCCATACCGGGAAGCATGACACCGTATGCCATTAAGGCTGTGACGATTGCAAACTGAGATGCTTTGTACTTTGGCTTTACGGTCGACAACAAAAAGACCATGTATGAAGAAGTGCCCAAGCCGTAAGAGAACTGCTCGAATGCATTCACAATGCAAATAAGCACAATGTCGGGCTTATGTGTTGCTAAATACCAATACAGAAGTAATGACGAATTTTGAATCAATGCAAACGGAATGATGCAACGCTGCAGTCCGATCTTCGAAATAAGCGCGCTACCGCTGATGCCTCCGACTAGTAAGAACAATGTTCCGACGCCGCCATAGACCTTGCCGACGTCGGCCACCGACAAACCAAGACCGCCTGCAGACGGAGGATCTAATAGGAATGGCTGCGCCATTTTCATCAACAACGCGTCGCCCAGGCGGAATATCAATATATAGAGGAAAATCACCTGAATGCGAGGTTGCGCGCAAAAGTCTTTAAATATGATAGGGAGAGCTTTTATGAGGGCAACAAATCCTTCTTGAATTCCGCTTCCTGTATCCTTATGGTCTGAATGAGATGCAGCAGCTTCCAGCGCCGCCGTCGTATTTTCTGTCTGAGCGTTCTCTACTATCGGCAAAATACGAGAATGGACGTATGCAAAAACAGCGAATATGGCAGTACAGACTCCAAAAGCGGCACACCAACCGATCGCGTTCGCCCCTGGCATATGTACTTTCTCCGCAACGACTCCAGCTAAGTACACGAGGGCGCCAGACCCGAACAACCACGCGACTTTGTACGCAGTTCCCCTGACACCCACGTAAAAGTCTTGCTGTTCTTTGTCTAATACATCCAGGTAGTAACCATCGATTGCAACATCTTGAGTGGCTGAAACAAACGCCATTACGGTAAATACCAAAAGCAAAATCGCCGTGCCTTGTGGTATGAATACTGCCACCATCAACAGTGCCGATGTCATAGTCAACACGATCTGAGTGCCGATGATCCAAGCTCGTCTCGTCTTGTATATGTCGATTAAAGGCGCCCAGAAAAGTTTGTAAGTCCAAGGGATATACAACAGGCTGGTGAAGAACGCCAGAGCCTCGTTATTCATGGCTAGCGTTTTGAAAAACGCCACAGACATGTTATTTACGATGGTAAAAGGCAGTCCTTCGATAAAGTAAAGAGTAGGAATGAATATTCTTGGTTTAGCCGCCAAGGTCTCTCTCTACTCCACTATACGAACGGAAATGACGTTATTATAACGCGATGATTTCGTCGCCGTTCCTGCACAGAAGACTCAACTCATACCTCATGTCAACTTTTATTCGTCGAAAACAGCCACTTGTTTCGCGCGCATTCTTGCTCTTTGTGCTTTTCACTAACAGCGCCGCGGTAGCCGAGCCCGCGGCGAGAGCGACACCCCAGTCGACAGTCCCTACGCCATCGATTCAACAGCGGGAAAACGCAAATAATTGGCAAAGCAAGGTGACGCGCGCTGAATGCGAAGAGGCTTTGAATCAAGTCGATAAATTGGTTGAAAAAGAGTTTTACGACGTCAATCTTGTCAAAGATGTCTGGCACAAGTCGAGAGACGCGCACAAACAGGCGATACTAAAAAGTGAAAACTTGAAGCAGTTAGCTGAAAACATGAACGCGGCCTTGCATGAACTTAAATGTAGTCATACACAGTTTGTCACTCGCAATGAGGAGATCTTCTATTTCTTGCAGTCGCTTTTCAGCAACTTCAACAACAAATTACCCGCATACAAAATGGATTTCATCGGCATCACCACAGGCGGTGTCGATAAAAGTTTCGACTGCATTCGTTACGTTCTCGACGGTAGCCCGGCCCAAAAGGCTGGTTTGAGAAGAGGGGACATAATCGAAAGCGTCAACGGTGCACCGTATGAAGGACAAGCAACCTTCCACGCTTTGTCGGGCAAAAAAGTCACGATCAAAATAAGACGGGGGACACAGCGGATTAGTGTCCTCGTCGAGCCCAAATTTGAAGCCGACTATCCACAATATGTAAAGGCTATCGATGAAAGCAAGGCGTTGATTCCATCTCCAGTCGGCAATCTAGGCTACGTGCATTACTGGAGCGGTGGGCGCCCCTCCCTGGAGGTTTTCGAATCTACTGTGTTGTCTGAAAAAATGCTATCGGCCGAGGGACTAATTATTGATCTACGCGACGGATATGGTGCCAACTCATTGACAGACCTCGATCTTCTTTATCGTCCGGAAAAAGCCTTTCCTAAGATGACGACGATATCGCGGTCTGGCGAACAAAGAACGAGCCAAGACTACTATGATAAACCGGTTGTTGTTTTAATCAATCGTGGCTCCCGAAGCGGCAAGGAGCTTCTTGCGTCTGCACTGAAAAACAGTGGAAGGGCAAAATTGATCGGTGAGACCACAGCCGGTTATGTGCTTGCGGGCAGGCTATTTCCTATTAACAATCGTATGTCTTTGTATCTCGCCGTCGACGACATATATCTGAATGGCGTGCGAATCGAAGGAAAGGGTGTCAGCCCTGACATTGTCGTACCTGATGACAGCGACCATCCCAACGGATATGAAGATCAGCTGGAGGTAGCTAAAAAGACATTGGTCGAGGAGATAGAGAAACACAGGCAAGGGAACCCAAAAACCACCAGTACCGTCGAACAGACGGTGAAGTAGATTGGCTTGTTAGCTGGGCTTGTGATTTAATCAGCTTATCAAGCGAGAAAAACGCATGCCGGACCAGGTGCCCACAACCTTAGTGGAAGAGCGAATTAGCCAGATCAAAGTGCCAAGATTGACAGCCGTGACACCATGGCTATGGCGAGGCGCGCAACCGAGTAAAGACACCTTGCTCGAACTTGGGCAGGCTGGCATTCGTACAGTTATAAATTTGAGATGGAGCGCCGACTCGCTCTGGAACGAACGACAATGGATTCTTGAAACGGACATGAATTACATTGTCATCCCGCTCACATACATCGCACTACCGACGCGAGCACAAGTGCATCAATTTCTTTCGGTTCTCGACGATAGAAAGAATCATCCAATATTCGTCCACTGCCAGCATGGTGTTGATAGAACAGGGATGATGTTGGCGATCTGGCGCATTGCTCGCGATAATTGGAGTGCTGACGAAGCTTATGATGAAATGCGTGCTGCAGGCTTTCATAAATTTCCGATGTATCACTTCAAGTTTGCGGTTTACAACTTTGCCGACAAATGGGAGCGATGGAAACGGCGTGGGGTTGCGTTGACTGCTCCAAACCTTGATATCGATTAACAGTGTCGTGTCGGTAACCTTACTTGTCAACAAAACAGCGTAGTCAGCCGGTCAATTAAAGGCAACAACAAAAATTAGCAAATACCGATGCTTGAAGGCACACCGCATCGGATGGGTTTAAGATTAGCTGTGCGGAGAAAATCGCAACCGTAGCAGAGCCGTTCTTTCCGCTCCAGGGTCCACCACTGTTTGCAGGCAAAGGGCAATAAACATGAGCCATCTCGATCCAAACGATGTTCGCAAATTGTACGAGGGTTTTCCAGCGAGATATAAAGAGGCTCGCGAGAAGTACGGAAGACCTTTGACCCTGACCGAAAAGATCTTGACTGCCCACCTCGATCGCTGGCCCGATGATGGCAAAGTTCCAGCACGCGGTGAAACGTACACATTCTTGAGACCAGACCGTGTAGCCATGCAAGATGCTACTGCGCAGATGGCTTTGTTGCAATTCATGCAAGCCCAGCTCAAAAAGGTAGCGGTGCCGTCGACGGTGCACTGCGACCATCTTATTCAAGCGCGCATAGGTGCTGAGAAAGATATGGAAGTAGCTTTGAACGAAAATGCCGAAGTCTACGCCTTTTTGAAATCTGCCAGCAACAAGCACGGTATCGGATTTTGGAAACCAGGTGCTGGAATTATTCACCAAGTGGTGTTGGAAAACTACGCGATTCCAGGTGCCATGATGATCGGTACTGACTCGCATACACCGAACGCCGGCGGTCTAGGTATGATCGCAATTGGGGTTGGTGGAGCTGACGCCGTTGATGTGATGGCTGGAGAACCGTGGGGCGTTCGCTGGCCTAAGCTTATCGGCGTGCATCTAAAGGGTTCGCTGAACGGTTGGACTT
Source organism: Oculatellaceae cyanobacterium (assembly GCA_036702975.1). Taxonomy (GTDB): domain Bacteria; phylum Cyanobacteriota; class Vampirovibrionia; order Obscuribacterales; family Obscuribacteraceae; genus DATNPX01. The sequence continues at coordinate 328,864 of DATNPX010000054.1, read as the reverse complement.
CGCCGAAAGATGTCATTCTCAAATTAGCCGGCATACTCACCGTGGCTGGTGGCACAGGCGCAATCATCGAATATTTCGGTGACGGCACTAAGTCGATCAGTTGCACCGGCAAGGCCACCATCACCAACATGGGCGCTGAGCTCGGCGCAACGACGTCGATCTTCCCGTTTGACGACCGCATGTCCAAATATCTCAGAGCCACTCGTCGCGCTGATGTTGCGGATATTGCCGAAAAGCATGCACAGTACCTTGTCGCAGATCCTGAAGTGGCAAAAGATTCGACAGCGTTCTTTGATCAAATCGTCGAAATCGACCTGGACACGCTCGAACCATTCGTCGTCGGTCCACACACGCCAGATCTGGCACGTCCGGTATCAGCACTGGCTGACGAAGTTCAGGAGAAGGGCTACCCGGGCAAGCTTCGCTATGCTCTCATCGGCAGCTGCACCAATTCGTCATATGAAGATATGAGCAGAGCCGCACATATCGCCAAGCAAGCTGTTTCGCATGGGTTAAAAGCACAGATCGGTTTTCTGATCACGCCTGGATCTGAGCAGATCTATGAAACCATCGAGCGTGACGGTCAATTGCAAGCGCTCGAAGAGATGGGCGGTACAGTATTGGCTAACGCTTGCGGTCCCTGCATCGGACAGTGGAAACGAGAAGATATTCAGCAAGGCGAAGCGAACTCGATCATTACATCCTTTAATCGCAACTTCCAGAAACGCAATGACGGCAATGCTGCCACTATGGCTTTCATAGGCAGTCCGGAGATTGTTACAGCCTTTGCCCTGGCGGGCTCGTTAGCTTTCAATCCGATGAAAGACAAATTGACGACCGCAGACGGACAACTTGTGCAACTGACGCCGCCGGAAGCTCCGGAACTACCGGCTCAAGGTTTCATCACCGCCGACAGTGGTTACATCGCGCCAGCCGCAGACGGTGATTCTGTTGTGGTTGATGTGAAGCCAGACAGCCCACGTCTACAGCTCCTGCAGCCATTCGCTGCGTGGGACGGCAAAGACTACGAACATCTGCCTGTACTGCTCAAAGCTCTGGGCAAATGCACAACCGACCATATCTCACCTGCCGGTACCTGGCTCAAGTTCCGCGGTCATTTAGACAAGATAAGCGACAACATGTTCATTGGCGCAATCAACGCTTTCACTAAAGAGACTGGGCAAGGACTGGATACCACAGACAGCAAGACCAAAACTTATCCACAGGTTGCACGCCACTATAAAGAACAAGGCATCGGCTGGGTAGTCATCGGAGATCAAAACTACGGTGAAGGTTCGAGCCGCGAGCACGCTGCTATGTCGCCACGATTCCTTGGCTGTAAAGCTGTCATCGTTCGCAGCTTTGCTAGAATTCACGAAACGAATTTGAAGAAGCAAGGAATTCTGGCGCTTACATTCAATAATCCTGCCGACTATGACAAGATTCAAGAGAGAGATAAAGTTAGCCTCTTGCATCTGAGCAAGCTAGAACCGGGCTCGCTTGTAGACGCGGTTATCGAGCATGCAGATGGCAGTAAAGAGACGATCAAGCTGAAACACACCATGACGGAAGAGCAGATCGGCTGGTTCCGGGCTGGTTCTGCCCTCAATCTCATTCGCCAGCGCAGTCAGGCTTAAACGAGCAAGAGTCTAGGCCAGACTCAAAATCAGTCGACTCGAGAGACTCGAATTCTAAACGCCAGAATACGCGCGGTGAGGGAACCGCGCGTACTCTGCGTCGATCACGACAAACCCGTAGCCGCAATCAGTGCCGGTTAACTTACAAAATAACCCCGCGCACTGTCCGGTCGACCTCTCCAGAGTCGTTGCTTGTCGAAACCGAAGAGTAAAATCTCGGCTTGTTCTTGCTCGCCGTGATCTCCATTCTCGTCAGTTTCAGTGGCAGGAAGTGTTGCCACCAGCCTATGGAAGCTCTGAGCGAAGATCTCTTTCGCTCTATTTGAAACTCCGTCAGCCTCGTTATCTAGATCGATGCCACGCAAGAACTCCGCATAATTTCGCAAACCGATCGCAGTCGAAGGATGCTGCAGACCCAACACTTTGACAGACATCTTTATCGCTTCAAGATAAAAATGCTCAGCCTCTACGCATCTGTTTTGTCCCGCCAGTATGTCGGCCAAGTTACTACAGCCAAGAATAAGCTCCGGGCAAGCTATCTGTGGGTGCAATGACGTAATTTCAAGTATTAATCGATATACAACTTCCGCTGATGGCAAATCGCCGCCACCCTGCCAGCTCATTCCCAGCTGATAGAGATTGCAGATCACTTGCTGTATGAAGGTATCTGATTCAAATTCAGATTTCTCCCCTACAGGCCGATCAACTGAGTCTTGAGACTGCATGTTTTCCTCCTCAAGCAACAGTCCTTTGTTGCCTGCACTTTATGACGCGATCGAACAGATTGCGTCGGACCTTCTTTATTCTGAACAGTATCGCGATATGCGCAAGCTAGGTTTGAGGATAAAGTTGTATAGGAAATCACTGCAAACGCGCTTTACACGCCAATCTTCGACAAAAGCAAAACGATGCTATCCCCAACGATAGCACCGCATACAGTATCGCATCTCACTCACGTTAAAGAGCTTTTGCTCAATCCACGCAATTGACCAGGCGGATCGACCGCCGTATAAAGTTGTTTGAGCGCGTTACCAGACTGCAAGATTTTTGGAGCCAGGCAAATTTTGGGCGCCTGTCATTTATTGCCCAATCAACCGCCACCGGTCACAGGAATGTGCAGGCGCAAGTAAAATTATTATCTGGCTACCAAAAACTGCCTTGATCACAGTCCGGTTCGCGGTCTTTCATTCCAGAGAGCCAACGAAGTTGGCGATCTCTTTGGTGTACAACTCTCCTTCAGTCGAGAAGATGTTCGCGTGTCCAGCAGCAGGTAGCTTGACCAATTTCTTCGGCTCGATCGCGCGATGATATAAGTAGTGCGCGTGAGACGGAGGAATCAGAGTATCTTGTTCACCATGCAAAAGGAGTAATGGCGGATGCTTTCCCTCCAGCAATATCCCATTGTCGAGCGCAGGACTTGGATATAACCACTGAGGATAGATACGCAACAAGGGGAACAGTTCGCATGCGATGCGCCTCAACGATATAAAACCTGACTGCAAAATAAGCGCCCGACAGACAAATTTGCTACTTATGTATGTCGAAACGCTGGTACCAAGCGATTCACCATAAAGAATTATTGAATCCGGCGCTAGCCCTTGGGTGAGCGTCAAATATCTATATGCACCGATACCATCCTCACAGATAGCTTCGACCGATGGACGCCCGAGACTTTCACCGTATCCTTCATAGTCATAAATGAATACGGACACGCCAGTTTTGAGCAGAAGTCCAACGAGATCTGAGCGTACAGCCACATTACCACCGTTGCCGTGACTGAATAAAACCGTATACTTTGCCGAAGGGTTTTTGTAATACCACCCATTTAGCATCTTGCCGTTAGCGGAAGGGAAGTATACATCCTCTCCAATCACGCCACTGAGGGGCGGAGCTACCGGTTCGTCGGACAATTTCCATGGATGGAAAAGCATAGGGCGATACAACAAAAAGTTGAATCGAGGTGCACACACCAAATACAGTGCGGCAAGAGATGCGACAGAGATAGAGATTAATATAAGTGGCTGCGGAGTCAACATGCCTTGAATTGCCAACGCTGCTTGCGTCAGCAATTATCGCGCACTATGCCACTCTTTTCATCAGGTGCTTCATCAAATCTTCCTGTCCAAGCAGATAACCGCGGCGAGCCTGGTCGTCTGCATAACTGGCCATTGCTGCAACAACATCCTCAATCAGTGCAGCTGGCGCGAATTCAGTTAAACGCATCAACATCTGCTCAACTTTCTCCCACTCATCGGTTTGAAGAGGAATGGACTCATCCAATCTTTGCGCAACGAAATGCTGCTTCTCTATCTCTTCTGCCGTGACTGGTTTGCTTTTCACAGCTTTATTTCGCTTCATTTTTTGCTCCTTATCGCTGGCTCACCAGCGTGTTTTTCGGACTTTCTATGGGAAATTTGGATCTGAAAACTTGATGGTGATTCACTGTCTTAGTTTTGGTGCGGCTGCAGAGTTCTTCATTCTGTACAGGTCAACGTGTATATCTCGTGTAATTAGGAGGTAGAAAAAACACAATCGCAAAAGTGAATTGCCGTCACCTAATTTGTAATGACGATGTTAAATCCTTGCTGTTCCCATGTTTCCTCGCTTGGCATCAGCCTCTCCGGAAAACATCTCTTGTTATCCCCCAGAAGGTAGCCAGTATCAGCGATAACTCAAGCCGATCTAAGAACAGTTGACGGACAGCCTGCTCTTGAGACGCTTGCTTAGGAGACCAAAGTGATATTAGTTGCACATTCTACAGGCATGCAACAGCTATCAAGTCGGCACCTGCAGTTGATATTGGAGCACTAGAGATCGATCTGAATTAATCAAAAAAGTTTGCAATTACATGTAAATAACCTGAACACAAAAATGTGCGTGACACCACTTTGCAGCCAGGCAAAATATGCGCCACTAAATTGTCATATGTACTCAAATGACCAAAATTTCAGTCCTTGACGGGCACGGACGGCTGAACTGTGCGAAAGATTACTGTCTCGAATTGATATAATTTAGATCGCAAAAACATCGGGTCCTGAGAATCAGTGAGTGTTCGCAGTTTTTGCGAGCCCGATTTGCATCATCAAAAATTCCTCGTCAGTGCCGCACAAATAATTGCAGATGAACTAACAAGGACATGGAAACTAGCATAAAGGAAGAACCATGCAAGAAGTCCAGACATCGACAAAGCAAAAAGCTCATCAAGGTCTAACGACCCGTAAAGATACCTGGTGGCTTGAACCACTGCTAGTTGCAGTGGGTTTCGCGGGCTTCATTATTTATGGTACTTTCCGCGCTTTTGAAAACGCGCACTACGAATTCAATCACTACTTGTCCCCGTTCTACTCACCGAAGCTTTTATTCAATTGGTGGAAATTCTCACCGGCATTTTTGATTCTATGGATTCCAGGTGGATTCCGCGCTACGTGCTACTACTACCGTAAAGCCTATTACCGCGCCTTCTTCTGGGACCCGCCAGCTTGTTCAGTAGGACACATGGGTGGTGAAAGCTATGGAGGCGAAACAAGCTTCCCCTTGATTTTGCAGAACATGCACCGTTACTTCTTTTACTTGGCGACGGTCGTATTGATCTTCTTGTGGGTGGATGTTTTTCAAGCAATGTTCTACAACGGCGGCGTGCACTTAAGTTTGGTCAGTCTGATCATGCTAGTTAATTGCGTCTTCCTTTCCGGTTATTCGTTTGGATGCCACGCATTCAGACATCTGGTCGGGGGACGTCTCGATTGTTTCTCTTGCCCCTCAGCTCACACTCACTACAAAGGCTGGAAATTCGTGACCAAATTGAACGAGCATCACCAACTCTGGGCTTGGATCAGCCTTTTTTCAGTCGGTTTCACCGATTTTTATATACGGCAAGTTTCAATGAATGCACTACCTGAAATGCCGTTTTTCTAACCCGTGGATGAACTAAAGCGATATCCACATCCGAAGGGAGACAAAATTAAATGGCTAACTACGAAACACACGAACACGACGTAATCGTCATCGGCGCTGGTGGCGCTGGTTTGCGAGCAGCTATCGAAGCCGCCGCAAAAGGCGTATCGGTCGGACTAGTTTGTAAATCACTACTTGGCAAAGCGCACACTGTTATGGCCGAAGGCGGCGTCGCAGCTGCGCTGGGCAACGTCGATCCCAAAGACGGGTGGCAGCCACACTTCAAAGACACTATGAATGGTGGTCAGATGTTGAATAACTGGCGTATGGCTCAACTGCATGCGCAAGAAGCACCTGAACGAGTGAGGGAACTCGAGCGATGGGGAGCCGTTTTCGACCGCACTAAAGACGGAAAGATTTTGCAACGCGCATTTGGCGGTCATACATATAAGCGCCTTTGTCACGTCGGTGACCGCACAGGACTGGAGATGATCAGAACTCTTCAGGACCATGGTGTTCATCAAGGAATTACCGTGTATATGGAATGCGCGGTCACTAGACTATTTAAGGACGGAGATCGCATCGCAGGCGCATTTGGCTACTACCGCCAGAACGGAAACTATGTTCTTTTCAAAGCCAAAGCGATTGTTTTAGCGACTGGTGGTGTCGGTAAGTCTTTTACGGTCACGTCAAACTCCTGGGAATACACAGGCGACGGACAAGGGCTTGCATACGATGCGGGAGCCGATCTTATCGACATGGAGTTTGTGCAGTTCCACCCGACTGGAATGGTGTGGCCACCCGGCGTTAGAGGCATTCTCGTTACCGAGGGTGTACGTGGCGAAGGCGGCATTTTGCGCAACAAAGACGGCAAGCGCTTCATGTATGACTATCTACCTGAAGATAAAAAACACGAGTATGCGGCTAACGACGAAGAAGCAAAGCGCTGGGTCGATGCAGCGGTGGCAGGTCAACAGACAGATGCTCGTCGTCCTCCAGAGTTATCCACACGTGACAACGTTGCTCGCGCTATTTACCAAGAAGTAAAAGCCGGACGAGGTTCGCCGCATGGTGGTGTCTTCCTCGACATCAGCTATCAACCAGCCGAACGTGTGAAGAAGAAACTTCCATCTATGTATCACCAGTTCAAAGAACTGGCAGATGTGGATATCACCGCCGGTCCAATGGAAGTCGGTCCGACTATGCACTACATCATGGGCGGTATTCGCGTTGACGCCGATACGGCGCAAACCCGGGTGCCAGGTCTCTTTGCGGCAGGCGAAGTCGCCGGTGGCATGCATGGAGCCAATAGACTTGGTGGAAATTCGCTGTCAGACCTGATCGTGTTTGGTTGCAGAGCCGGCGCCGGTGCTGCCGATTACGTAAAAAATCTGCAGGGCGTTCCCCAGATTTCCAAAGACGATATCGCAACAGCTGAAGCGGAAATGGAAGCCCCCTTGAAGCGGGAGAACCCAACTAACCCGTACGATATTGCGAAAGAGCTGAATACAATCATGAGTACCTATGTCGGCATCTTCAGAGAAGAGAAAGACATGGAAACAGGCTTGCAAAAACTGCAGGAATTGAAAGAGAAAGCAAAGAATGTCGGTGTCAAAGGCGACCGTCGCTACAACCCGGGCTGGCATCTGTGCAGAGACCTACGCAACATGCTCATATGCTCCGAAGCGATCACGATCAGTGCTTTGCATCGTAAAGAGAGCAGGGGCGCTCACAGCCGGATCGACTTCCCGAACAAGGAAGAGACACCATGGGCTCATGTCAATACTTCCATTTTCCAAAAAGATGGAAAGATGGCTTTCGAACACACTCCCAAACCGGAAATGCCGGCGGAGTTGAAGGAGTTGTTTGCAAAAAAGCCTGAGACGGCAAAAGCCTGATTGCAAGAGAATTGCACAAGAAACGTAGTTCGCTAAAACGGAATCATCTGTAAAGGATTCAAGACAATGGCTGAAGCAATTTTAAAAGTTTATCGCGGCACCACCGATGGCGGCGAGTACAAGACCTACAAGGTACCGATAGAAGAAGGCATGGTAGTGCTTGACGCCATCCACTATATCCAGGCGACTTATGATCCAGAACTGGCGGTGCGTTGGAATTGCAAAGCGGCAAAATGCGGTTCGTGCAGCGCCGAAGTAAACGGCAAACCAAGCTTGATGTGCAAAACAAGAATGGACCGCTTCGAACCAGGCGAAGAGATCACGGTGCAGCCGATCAAAACATTCCCGTTGATCAAAGACCTTGTCACTGACGTATCTTGGAACTACGAAGTGAACAAAAAGATAGTTCCGTTCACTCCAGCTCCTGATGCGGAGTGGATCTTCTACCAGGAAGACATCGACCGAGTGCAAGAGTTCCGCAAGTGTATTGAATGCTTCTTGTGCCAGAACGTCTGTCACGTTCTCCGAGACCATGACAAGACTCCGAAATTCATGGGTCCGCGGTTCCTTGTTCGCACCGCCAGCCTTGAAATGCACCCTCTCGACAACGTAGATCGCACAGGATATCTCAAAGACGAAGGCGGCATCGGGTATTGCAATATCACAAAATGCTGTACTGAGGTCTGCCCAGAGGACATTCATATAACCGACAACGCAATCATTCCGCTAAAGGAACGTGTGGTTGACGAACACTATGATCCAATAGCCAAGTTCTTCAAATCTATATTTGGAAATAAGAAAGTCAAACCGCCGAGCAAACCAGCGCAGTAATCGACCGCCTCCCTGAAGTGGCCTGGGCGTTCGGTGGTAAAAGATCAAGAAACTCAAGCAGGTGCCAATGACTTCAGTCTCGAACAAAAATTTTCGCCATAAGTTTTCGCGGGATCTTCTTACCGTTTACCTTGCTGTTCAATGCGTAGTATCGTTGGCGGTGCTAGCACCGGCAGTTGCAGTGGCAGCTCCGTCCAAGGCTAAGCCTGCAGCAGCAGCAGGCGCAAACGCTATGGCTCTCTACCAAAAGGGAGACTATAAGAGCGCAGCAATAGCTTTCTACGCCAAGCTTAAAGCCAATCCATACGACAACGAATCTCGTTACTATCTGGCCAACTGTTATGCGCAGATGAAGAATTACAAGATTGCTCTCGAGGAATATCAAAAAGTAAGTAACTATGCCGGTTCTTCAAACGTAGCCGTGTACAGTCGCAACGCCATAGATTCAATCAACGCCATGTTGCATTCGGCAGACAAGAAAAGCACCAGCTCTGCGAAGACACCCGGTGACACTAAAGCTGGTGAAGATGGCGAAAAAGTAGATGTGGTGGCTAAAAAAGATCCGCGAATTGCAGCAGCAGAAGCAGCTGAAAAAGCAAAGTTAGATGAAGGCGAAAAAGCCGCCAAAAAGGTTATGGACGAAGCACAGGCGCGCATCAAACAGATCAAGCAAGAAGAAGATAACGCCGTGCAGGAGATATCCAACAATCAACAGGCACGCATGAACAATCCGGAAGCTGCAAGCGCCATTCTCAGCGAAGTTAAAGCACCATACGAAGAGCAGATCAAAGGTATTCTAGATCCGGCGAAAAGGCGAGCAGACGAAATCAAAGCGCAAGCAAAACGTGAGGCTGAGCGTGCAAAACAAGATGCACTCTCGCGACGCTAAACCCCTTCGGTAACCACCCCGGAAAATTCTCTCGAATAATCCTACTGTTGGGCGGCCGGAGCGGCCCCACCTTCAGCTGCACTACCTGCTGCCGGAGCAGCTCCATTGGCTGGTGCTGCAGGTGCAAATGGATCTTGGTCAGCCTGGCTTCCAGGTGTAGGCAACTGAACTGTGTAAGTCCAGGTAGCCCGAGATTTGGAATCATGCATCTCCAAGACCGGAATAAGAGCTTTGTCCATATATGGTTTCACTGCATCGACGATCGCTTTGCGTGAGTTCGGATCTTTCAATGTTGTATCGACGGTCATATTGACTGGCGTAGTTGCAGCAGCCGTCGTCTCTTTGCCGTCTGCGGTATAAGTTATTTTGACTGGGGCACCAACTGCTGTAAGCCCTTGAGTCAACCCTTGCTCAATCATCTGTCTTGCTTGAGGCGGGGTGATTTTGTCCATTGGATCTTCTTTCGGAGCGCCGTGCGTCATAAGTTGTCCGATCCATGTCGACTGCGCAGCGAGAACACCAGCCCCGACCAGCACGACAAATGCCACTATAAACGGTACCAAGTTCACAGGCGGAGCCTCGGGTACGCGAATGTTTGCAAAGTCACGTCTTACAATCTGCTTGGTACCGCACGAGGGGCAAAACTCTTCGTGACCGTGCAGGGGCACCTTACATCTGGGACAATCATGCATGGCAAGTACTCACATCAAGGTCGGACACGTATTGATGATATCAGCCATTTCCATGAGTTTAGTGGAAGTTGCTATTTTTCTTGTTGCAACTTTTCGCACTGTTAAAAGAGCCAGCTATTTCTGACCGTTAATCGAGACCGGAGAAGACGGCTTAGACCTCATTCTCGGGAATAGGAGCACACTAATTGTAAGCCCTCCCACAATGCCACCCAAGTGCACCATGCCGGCCACGCCCGGAATCAACCTGTCCAATACCACTTGTCCTGCAGCCATTATCGTCATCCAACGTAGCTCTCCCTTGCGTACTTGGTCTGGCAATTTCGCTCGCAAGTTGAACATAGCGATTAGAACAGCGACTAGTACTCCAAAAACGCCACCAGAAGCACCAACGGCCGGGGCGGAGCCGAAAATCAATTGGGCAACACCACCAACTATGCCAGAGAAAAAGAATATAGTCAGGAAACGCCACTCTCCATACACGCCAGCGCAGATCCGTCCAAACCAGATGAGACCGATCAGATTCATCAACAGATGGCTCAAATTTCCGTGCAAAAACATATAGGTTAAAAGGCGCCAGACTTCCCCCCTTAAAACAAAGGCTTTGTCCAAATCAAAAGTCTTTAGCATCCAAAGACCTTGTTTCCCTACGTAATCACTGATTTGGTCTGCCATCGGTCCCAAAATGTGGAGAACGAATTCGTTATCCAAAAGGTCGGCACATCCTGATAAAACATATCCGGCGATGCAGAAGATCAGTAAGGTGTTGACGGAAACTGACGACCTTCGTGGTAAGACGATTTCACCCGCTTCAACTGCCGTCTGATAGTTCGACCAGATCTCCTCGACCTGATTGTGAAAAGGACCAGGATCAAAATGAGGCAGGGTTCCGGCTAACTTCTGATCGATGATGTTCAGCTGTTTTCGTAGACGAGACAACCATACTGGTGCTGTCTCACTCAGCTTAGAATCTGCCATATTTAGACGAACGATAAGCTCGCGCAACAAGTCCGCAGCTTCTTGATTTTTCCCCTGTGCACTCAGACATCGCGCCCACCAAAAATCGAGAATCGTCTTTGGCAAAACTTCTTTCTTTGCCAATTGTTTAATGATGATGTTGGTGTAATCACCGGCACCAAGCAAGGCGAAATACTGCAAATAGGTGATATTAAGGCTGTTTACACCAAGCCTTTGATTGGGCAGATTGGCCGACTTCAGACATTGAGTGGCCATCTCAAACTGCCCTGTTTCGGCAAATGCACGACTAGCTTGTAGACATAACGAAGCCGATCTGATTGTCGGCAAGCGTTCATAGAATGTGGCGATAATGGTGTCCCAATCCCATAACAAGGCTGCACTAGTTAGCCTTGCTGCATCTATCTGTTCTCGAAAAAATTGCGGCAGATCCCTGTTATTCCAGATAGCCAGCGCTGCGTTTCCGGCTTCCTCATTCGAGCACATGTAATGCGCGTAGCTGCTATACACAGAGCTCCAAAACGCTCCCAGTTGTCCCCAATAAAAAAATGGCAAGCGGGCAGAAAATTTGAGCAGACCACCAGAATCCAACAGGGCCAGACACTGCTCACAGCGGCGCACGAGGAGATTCGGCACAATCAAGAACATTATGAACAAACCCCAGGTAATGCAGGTCCAGAGGGGTTTGGGACCTATCAGCAATCCGATCGTTCCGGACAGAACAACTGAAAATGATTGAACATACAAAGGCCATCCAAAAGACCAGGTTAACTTCCGCCTGAACCAAAAGGTAAGTAAGGCCGTTAGGATCGCCGGAACCAACCAAAGCTGAAACTGATCGCGCATAAGTCGCTTATGAGCTCGGTTGGCGCACCGGAATCGCTTTCACGAATCGCTCAGTAATCAAAGTCGGTCTTGTGATGGCTGAACCAACAACTACGGCATAAGCTCCGCGAAGAAATGCAGCCGTCAATTCATCAGGATGCCAAATACGTCCTTCTAGAATTACCGGCACATCGACGGCTCCGAGCAACCGACTCAGCATTTCGAGTGCTGGACCAGGCTCAATCGCTGATGCTGTCTCCGCCGTGTAACCAAACAGCGTTGTTGACAGGATGTCTGCACCGTAAGAGGCGGCAGCAACTGCCTCCTCAAAACGAGCGCAGTCCGCCCAAACCGGCTTGTTCAGCTCCTTATGAATGCGCTTGATCATCTGTTCGAGTGAACTTCCATCTGGCCGCTCTCGCCCTGTGGCATCGAGCGCAACAATATCCGCACCGGCGTTGGCGATTGACTCTGCTTCGGCAAATGTGCTCGTGATGTAGGCTTTATACAGTCGATCTTCATCTGCAATCAGATCTGATTTAATCAGGCCGATGATTGGAATAGACGATGGCACTTTGGAGTTTTGACGCACATATTTGATATTCGCGGCCCCTTCGAGCCGTAAAGCGATGGCGCCACCGTTTAGCGTAGCAAGTGCCAGAGCAAGGATATGCTCAGGCGCGCACAGGGGCTCGCCGGTGCTTGCCTGGCAGGATGCGATCAATCCTCCTTCGAGGCGCGCAACCGCATCCCATTTCTTTTTAGCAGTCATATTCTTTGGCTGTTTCCTGTTGGGCTGTTGGGCTGTTTGGCTCTATCCGTCGGCTCCTTTAGCGAGGCAGGTTGAGACAGATGAACTTAGGCTGCGTCATTTCGTGAATGGCGTATTTAACACCTTCCAGGCCAGAGCCTGACTCTTTTCTGCCTCCATACGGCATGTGGTCGGCACGGAATGTTGGGGCATCATTTACGATTACACCACCGACATCCATGTTACGACCTGCATAGAATGCCACCTCAAGATTTTTAGTGAAGATACCGGCTTGGATGCCATAACGTGAATCGTTAACAGCTTTGACGGCATCATCGATAGTGTCATACTTCATGACCGCTGTAACCGGCCCAAACACTTCCTTATGCACTACAGTCATATCATGCGTGGTGCCTGTCAAAACAATTGGGTCGACGCAATTCTTCGGATTATACTTGCCACCACAGGCGAGCGAAGCACCACTTCCCAAAGCTTGGTCAACCATCTGCCTTGTGTTCTCGACAGCGTCGGCGTCGATCATTGGTCCCATATCCGTGTTCTCGTCTAGAGGATCGCCAACTTTAAGAGCTACTACCATTGGCTTGTAGATCTTCAAAAATTCATCATAGACTTTCGCTTGTACATATATTCTTTGCACAGAGATGCATGTTTGACCGGAATGCGCATAGCCACCACGGCAGGCAGCTTTCGCCGCCAACTCCAGGTCAGCATCATCATGCACGACCAGAGCCGCATTGCCGCCCAACTCGAGTGCAATCCGCGTACCTTCATGAATCTCTTTGCGCAAGCGCCAACCCACCTCAGGGCTACCTGTGAAACTGATCAGGGCAACACGCTCATCGCGAACCAAGGCATTGCCTTGAGAGCCACGACAAGGCACCACCTGCAATACCCCTTCCGGGAGCCCTGCTTCGGTTAAAATCTCGAGCAGTTTGAAACTGGCGATGGGAGTGGCTGAAGACGGTTTCAAAACAACTGTATTGCCCCCTGCAAGAGCTGGAGCAACTTTGTGCGCCACGAGGTTAAGGGGAAAGTTAAATGGCGTGATAGCACCGATGACACCAATCGGTTCTCTGACGATGATCCCAAAACGATGGTCGTTGCCGGCCGAAACATCCATAGGCAACTGTTCGCCATCAAGATGCATTACTTCTCTGGCTGCTATCGCAAAAGTATTCACCGCACGTGCGACTTCGATACGCGCATCTTTGATTGGCTTGCCACCTTCGGAAGCAATGGTGCGTGCCAGCTCTTCTTTGCGCTGCAGCAAGAGTTCAGATGTCCGCTGCAAAATCTCAGAGCGCCTGTAGGCAGGCAGAGTTCGCATCGTGCTAGTGAAAACATCCTTGCTGATTTTGAGTGCTTTGTCGATTGCATCAGCGTCGGCGAGCTCTATTTCAGCCAAAACTTCTCCGCCGAACGGACTTTTGACTTCCATTACAGACGATGCCTTTGCACCTTTAACACCGAGAGAATAGCGAACCATTTCTTTCAACATACTTATCCTTTAGCTAGTAGCTAATTGGTGTTTGAATTACGATCCAGACAGGGATGCCGTTAAAGCCCAAGCCAATCGCCCCCGATACTCGGCAGAAGCGGCGCTAGACAAATGATTTGACCGCATAAAACTGGCAAACATGAATTATATCGCCGCTCGCAGGCGGCATGAGCAAATCGTAATAAAATGACAGCCAATGTGAGACAGGCTTTATGTTTTACGAACATTTGCAGGATGCCTCCGTCAGATATATATGACTGAGCAGAGGCGCTATTTGCTGGACAATCGGTCGTGTAGGAAGGGTTTAAAGCCGTTAAGACCAGGGACGCCGCCGGGATATGAGTGGTAAACTGCTGGTCCTAAACCCTACATGACAAGCGAGATGTCCTTCAGTATGTCAGGACTGCGCCAACCAAAAAGAACTCTCCTCCTTTCGACCTTGTGTCTGATTGTGGCTGCCGCGCAATCTGCGTGGCCGAGCTTTGCCGGTACTCAAACAATTGGTGCCGCTATTGATGCTGGAATGCCTACTGACGCACACAGCCGCCTGATGCAACTCGAAAAGCGCCGCCTTGATTATCAAAAGCGAGCCTCCGAACTGAGAAAGAAGCACGAGCAGGTTCGTCGGCACATCAATGAGATCAATAAGAATTTGGACAAGACGAAGACTGTTCTTCACGTCCATACCGAAAAGCTCGCCAAAACTGAAACCAAGATTGTTCAGACAGAAGAAAAGATTGAGAAAACGCAAGAGACAACAGACGACGTTGCCAGCGCAGCCGCAAAGAGATTGCGGGAGATATTCGAAGGACAGCGCGTTTCATTCTTGGAAATGATGCTGCAAGTCGATTCGTTACCGGCGTTACTGGACAGATTGTATTTTCAAGAACGCGTAGCGGAGCAGGACAAGTCTCTTCTCGACACTCTGCGTGCTAAAGCGAGTGCACTAGAAGCTAACAAAAGTCAGCTCGGTGAGCAGCGAAATCAATTGGGTGCGCTCGTTAGCGAGTTCGCAAGAAAAGCCATCGCTATGGCCAAAGAGAAAGTCGACGAAGAACAGGTCGCAGGCAAGCTGAAAACTCAGCAAAATTTCTATGAACAAGCTGAGAAACAGTTGGCAGAAGAGTCGCAACGCCTGGAGACACAAATCCAGGAATTAGCAGCATCAAAGAGCCGTTCGAACAAAGTAATGGTGAGCGGCAGCGGCAACATGGCTATGCCTATCAGCGGCCCCGTTACCTCTCCATTCGGCTGGCGTAGGCATCCTATATTCGGAGTAAGAAAGTTCCACACAGGAGTCGATCTGGCTGGTCCTAACCACGCTGCAGTTAGAGCCGCAGATAGCGGCAACGTACTTTATACCGGTTGGTATGGCGGCTACGGCAAGGTCGTGATTCTCAGCCATGGCAAAGGTATGGCGACGTTGTACGCTCACATGAGTAAAACAAATGTAGCAGTAGATCAAAACGTTGCTAAAGGCGACATTGTAGGATACGAAGGCACCACTGGTTTCTCGACTGGTCCGCACCTGCACTTTGAAGTGCGTGTAAACGGCAAGCCCAACAATCCACTCGCCTTCCTGCACTAAGCACTATTTTCAGCCTCGCCCTCGGCTTGCAATCCACAAATTGTCCACGAAATTCTTAGCTAGAGAGCCGTATTTTTGGAATCATCGACTTAGACTGGCCGTCTATCTAGTCAGTTGAAGGTTGATGAATATGCGTAACGGCTTAGGAGGGGTTATGAAATTCAAAATGATACTACCAGTAGTAGCGGCTCTTGCAATGTTTCAGTTAGTTCCACAGGCCGCTTGGAGCCAATGTTATCCGGGTTACATGTCTCGCCATGAGGCACGAAGAATCTGGCGAGCTGAGCACAATCCATATTATTATGGTGCCTATGCTCAACCTGTTAACTACGGCTACAACCCATATTGCGGATATCATGGCGGCTTTCTTAGCGGCGTAGCACGTGCAATATTCTAAACAGTCTTACGTGGAACCGACTCCGGGGCTGCCTCAATGGCAGCCCTAGCCGTTTTTAGAGGAATATCGTTACACAACCGTTACTGAGATTTCGCACCAACAAGCGGGCGCTGATAGGCCCTTCCTCATGAACTGTTACACTAAGAACAGCCGCCGGGGCATGAATGGGAATTTCGGTCACTAAGCACATATGGTCACTTCGTTGGTCAAAGCAAAACCGCTGATAGTTGAGGCGCGCCGGGCGCTTAATTCCGCGACGGCAACACATCAAGAACTGACTGCAATAGCACTGGCCCACGAGGAGAAGCTTGCCCACCAATGGGAGCGGATGCAAGACCATAAGCGGTCAGCGCAAACAAGAGCGCAGTTCCGCACCGATTCAGGTGAGGTGATGACTGCCGACCGATTTACTTCCTCGCAATTTGAACAAGCCGAAACATCGCTGCAAAGACACAGACAGGTTTCGACAGCGCTAACAGAAAATCTCTACGAACTTGAGAACCTTGAACTGGCGCTGGAACTTGCCGGACGGATAATCGAGAGTTTGGTCAGCCTCAAAGTCGATGCATTCGAAGTTACCGACCTGGCACAGGTAAAATCACAGGTCCAAAAACTGAGCACAGAGTTTTCCGTACTGGCAGGTGTTACCAAACCTACTGAAGAAATGCTTTCGGAAAAAGATGTAGTGGCGTTCAAGGACAAGGAAGCTGATGTCGAACACTCCTTCCGCCTACTCTTTGGGCTTCTCGCTCAGATTAACGAGGAGTTTCATTTGAGCTATAAAGAGTCGCTCGTCACCATAGTTTCCGAGTTGAGTGAAGAACAGCTCGAAGACTGGGTGCAGATCAACCACAAGGTGGTAAGCGAATTAGAGCAGTTTACGACGGCACAACGCGAGGCCCTTGCTCTATGGAAAGACAGAACCGAATTCGCTTACGAGCACAACGACCGGCAACTTGCTAGCAAGGCTTGGCAGCGCAAAGAAGAATACGGTTCAGCTCTTGCCAAGATTGAAGAGACGTTGGTTGCGCATGTGGAAGCTGGAGCCATTGCTCAACAACGACTTCAGCAATAGACACCGGGCTACCGTAAACGATTTCATTCACAAGTCGTTGGCAGTTAGAAACAGGCGTTCTTATATATTTTGCATCAACTCTAACACCGCAAGGGCACACCCCCAAGAAAGGGTATAGCCCGCGCCACCATGTCCGTAATTATGAAAAACGAATTTTCCCGGCGAAACTTCCTCTTTTTCGAGTCTAACGCTCGACCGTACCGGTCTGAATCCGCATGAGACCTGCAATATGTCTTCCTTTGGGAGTGCTTTTAACCTGGGCATTAACGATTGGCAACGGGTAATGATGGACTCTATTTCTTGTGATGATGGAATGGGGTCCTCCACTCGCTCCTCGTAAGTGCCACCGAGTATGGTATCAGATATTCTCGGTATACAATGCGCGAATCGAGTGTGCGATGCGGCGTCTAAAAATGCCTTATCATCATCTCCTTTTTTGATTCTCACGACCTGGCCTCTTGCTGCGTGCAGATCATTGTCGTTCGCCAGCGATCGAGCACCAAGCCCTGAACAATTGACCACATAATCGACTGAGCGCTCGGTTCCAAATCGTTGAAACACCGCATTGAGCGAGCCAACATCTTCATAGAAGAAACTAACGCCCCGTTTGTTGAGAGATTCGTTCAAGAACGGCAGATAGACGGAAGAGTCGATAACAAAAGTATCAAAGGCAATGCCGGAAGCGTATGCAATCGGAAGTTCCTCTGCAGCAGCAGCGGAAAAATCTCTTACCGTCTTGCTCCACCACGGAGGTTCTATCTCGTCAGTGATTTGTACAAGGCGCATCCATTTAACACCGGTACTACTTATGGTGGCAAGACTTTCGAACATCTCAAAGGTTTTAGCCCCCCAGGCAGCCACTTTCTCTTCTGGGTATGCCTTGTACGGATACCAAAATGCTGCCGCTACAGCTGATGTGGTCTGGCTGGAGGGCTCTCGGGCTAAGATATTGACCTGAAAACCTTGTTCTGCGAGAACGATAGCCGTACTCAACCCGGCGATACCGGCGCCAATAACAACAACTGAGGGCATTTTCATCGATTTACGAAACTGGATGCGAGGCGAATCCTGTTTTCTAGGTTACATCTCTTATGAGATTGAATCGTCGCATCCTGGTGGGACAGACGCAAACAGGCATTTTTAGGTTCCAGCCCTAATTTTTAACACAAATCAGGTTCATTTTTTAGGCTTGAAAGCGCAACCAACCGGAGAGGAATGCCGTCACTATCAAGGGTGAATCCCAGGCTTTCTCTATTACCGAGATGGACAATCGAAAATGCAAGATTTACAAGAACAGAATATAAAAGCCAAGCTAACCAAAGCGCGCTCGAAATACGACAAGGATCATCCGACGGTAGCATTGTTGTACATGGATCTCGGAGACCATTACGAACTCGAGGGCAAGTTTTCTGAGGCGGAAAGAGAATACAAGCGCGCTGCCAAGATATTCGAAGAACTTGGGCTAGACCACGAGTTGCTGCTTGCACTTGCGATAAAGAGCGCTGCCGAGATGGCTCGCATACAAAACAAAATGGGCGCCGCAAAAGCTCTCAAGCAAAAAGCCAGATTGCTCGTCAGAGAATACTGCGACCGGGACTTCGGCTGCGATGATGATCCAGCCGCCTAAGGCAACTCTATTTGCCACCAGTTTCAGCGATCTTTTTCGTCAACACATCAACCACCTTCAACAACTCGGTGCGTTTTGGCATCGACAGGTCGCACTTTAAAGCTTGATTGAATGAGTCAAGAGATCCTTTTAAATCGCCTAGGTCATATTGGCAATTTCCCAGATTTTCCCAAGCGCCGCCAAAGTCTTTCTGTAGTTCGATCGCTTTCTTACACGCGTCTACGCCTTCCTTCGGTTGGCTGTTTCGTTCTAAGGCAAAGCCAAGGTTGGCAAAGAACATTGGGTCGTATGGATATACTTCGATGGCCTGGTTATACAACTTGATCGCTTCTTTGTAGTCTTTCGCGCTGGCGCGGTCGATGCCATCGTTGAAGAACTTGGTCGCCTTAGTCCAATCTTTCGAATCTCCCTTTCCAGGAAAACCTGGCGCCATTTTTGGTGGTTCGTAAGGCTTCAGATTGGAAACATTATTGGGATCTGCGTTAGCTGGTTGTGAAGCATTACCGCTGTTTGCCGTACTCTGCTCGGTTGTTGATGCAGAAGTCGTCGTCGCGGTGGTGGCACTTGTCGTGCCGGCACCAGTCGTGGTTGATGTCGATGTTGTCGTCGTTTTGCTCGACTCTGAGCAACCTGACAAGAGCGCCAGGCAAAGAATCGATACCGTCGCTGGTGCTAGATATTGTTTCATCAAATCCTCAATATACAGTTACTGAAATAGTAAAGAAGCAGACATCCAATGGCAATGATTCCACAAACGGACGCGCTAATAAAGAGTTATAACAGAGAATGCAGCTGGCTGCTGCCAACTGCATTCTCAAAAGTATCTATGTAACTTGTTCTAGGCGATGCGAGCTGCTTTTTTCTTCAGCTCTTGCACAAGGTCTTCTTGACCGAGCAAATAACCGCGACGAGCCTGATCATCAGCGTATGTGATGATGGCTTCAGTCAGATTATTGAGCATCGACATGGGGACGAACTCACTGACTTGATTGAGTAAGCGCTCAACAGCCATCCATTCCTCCGTATTGAGGGGAATAGCATCGTCGAGGCGGGCGATCACTGTGTAGTTGCGGAGCTTATCAACTTTAGTATTCATTTCTTTGCACCTTTACGCGAATACGGCCACGACTAATTGGAGGTCGACACAGGCTATTCCTGCCTCTCAAACGCATTGAGTGACTTTTGTCACTCGCGTCTCACATCTCTCTGAGTCTTTTATGCCCGCAAAAAAGTTCTCTAACCTCAGAACTCAGATGCCAAGCGGAAATTTGGTTATTTGGAATACTTCTTTGCATAGTGTTCGCGAATGAAAGCCTCAGCTTCAGCGCGATTCGACACTTCATTAAATTCCTGGGCTTCGACAAGATCTTCTAAAATATCGCCGATGATTGGCCCACCGGAGATGCCCAAAATTCCCATGACATCATTACCATCTAGCAATTTGACGCGAGTCTTATTTTTTTCCTTAAATGCTTGATAACCATCTAGCAGGTCACTTAGGTTTTTCTCTGCTGTGGCCCTTGCCGAAGCATCTAATAAATCTGGTCCACGAGTGGCACCAAAATCGCTATATGCCAAAAGAATCAACTCCGGCAGATCGTCTTCAACGTCACGATAGAAACGTCTAATCGCTTTTTCTGTTGGCGGTCCTTGATGAAACAAAGCGCCCGGTCGCAAGTGCCACTTCACAAGCTTGACGATGAACTTGGTCAATGGTCGAGACCACTTCATTCGCTCACCGATCACCTCACACATTTCAGCGCCCAGGCGGTCGTGACCGTAAAAAGTATGCCGACCATCTTCGTTGATTTGCCATGTGCGTGGTTTTGCAACGTCATGCAGTAAACAAGCCAGCTTGGTTGCTGCCAGCTTGGTGATACCTGTATTTATCTCTTGCGAAAGTGACTCATGCACCCACTCAGGTAGCTCCTGCAATCTGCTTTCCAACTGCGGAATAGTTTCTACTGTATGCTCGAAAAGACCTAAATGGTGATAAGCATTGGCAGTCACCTGGTGTGTCGCTTCAAGCTCCGGGTAAATGTATTCGAGCAAGCCGACGTCGCCCATTGACTGAACCATTTTCGCCACGTATTTCTGTCCGAGCAGGGCGAAGATTTCGACATTTATGCGTTCGGCAGCAACCAGTTTGATGCGTTCGGCATGCCTTTTGATCCATTCGCTTGTATTGGCTTCAATAGTGCCACCAATGTGTGCGGCGAATCTATAAGCACGCAAAAGTCGCAGTGGGTCTTCGGTAAAGGCAGTCTCCGAAATCGCACGCAGCTGTTTTTTCTCTAAATCGGACATGCCACCTGTGTAATCGCTGACCTCATCGGGTGACTCAGGGTCCCAAACGAGTGCGTTAATGCTGAAGTCGCGGCGCCACACATCAGCATCAATGGTGCCACCAACACATCCTGAAAAATCGAGCACAGTGCCGTTGGCAAGAACTACCCGTGCAGTATCGTTGTCTTCATCCAATGGAACAAAGTGCCCTTCCATGGAGTTGGCCACGTGTTTGGCGAAGGCGAATCCTGTACCTCCGGCAACAGCGAAGTCAAAGTCTTTGCACGACTTTTTATCAGCAAACGAGCCGAGCGCATCGCGTAAGTAACCGCCCACTAAGTAGATGTGATGCCCAGTCCCCTTGGCGAGGTCGACCGCACCCTTAACTTCGTCGAACCGTAGTGGTCGAGATTCCGCTGGAATAGCTGATTTAGTCGGCAAAGCGATGACCCCTGCAATGGCTGGTGAATCGACTCCTAAAAGCACGTATAACCGCTGGGTTTACGTTCTTATTAGTATAGCGAGAACGACAGTCACAAAAATCGCTCAGATTCCCACACAACCCCAAAGTGGATCAGGGCGTTTCATCGTCACCAGTTTCTTCTTCAGGCTCATCGATGACTTCATGCTGCAACTCTTCTGCATCCTTTTCGGAGAATTTGAAGTGACCTGCCAAATAGACAAGCCCACCCACGAGGCTGAGGAAGGTGTTCAAGCCAAGAAGAATCATGGCGAACGCAAAAGCCGTTGGTCTTTCCACACCACCTGCAACCGGGTTCAACAAGAAATATGTATAGGCTCCTTCTCGGACGCCAATACCGTTGAAGCTAGGCGTAACGAAGCCCAGTACTGCCACCAGTGGATAGAAGATGCAGTAATACCAGAGTGGGACTTGATTCATACCTAAGGAGAGTCCAACGAGCACATGGACTGCGACGAGCACTAGTTGCAAGCCGATGGATTGACCCAGGGAAAAGAGAATCAAGCGTCCATCGCGCCAATAGACTCGGAAAGCTGAGTTTTTAAACCGATGCGTGATCCAGTGGTCTTTGCCGAGAAAAAGGGTGGAAAGAGTAGGTAGGAGAGGAATACCGACAAAGATTCCAATCGTTCCCAAAATTATTGGCACCTTTACAGCAAGAGGCAAAGATCCGGCACCAGGACCAAAAAGTAGACCGGTGGTAGCTAGCAAGAATAAGACAGAGATGCCAACAACCCGGTCTGCAAGCACCGAATAGAAGGCGGCCTTATATTTTCCAGTGCCCTTGGATAGATAGTAACAGCGGCTCACATCCCCACCAACGGTCGATGGCAAGAAGAGATTGAAGAAGCATCCCACGAAGCAATATTGCACGAGCGGCAGGAGTGGCTTGGGAAGCCCCACAGCTTGAGCCAGCACCTGCCAACGCATGGCATTTATGAAGGTGCTACCAACGAACAGTGCCGCAGCCGCAGATAGATAACCGACATTGGCCTTGGAGGCAACTTCCCAGGTCTTTGACAGGTCAATCTTGCCGAAAACAAACAAGCTGGCGAAGACAATTAGACTGAAGCCTATCTTAAGTTTGAGCTGGGTTTGTTTGGATAAACCAGAGATTCTCGACCATAGGCGTTTGAGGAAAGACACGTTCTGCTCGGGAGTTGCTGAAGCCGCTGTTTCTTGCATAGGTTGCGTCAAATCCTCTTCGGGGTCTAACACACGCGCCGAAGTAAGCCTGTGAGTCACCACCATATATTCCTCAAACCACAATAACTCATGGTAAAAACAATCACTTGGCTTTTATAGCCGAAACATTTAACTTCCTCTGGAAGTGCCTTTTTGGTCTCACAAAAAGCGACCAAAAGCCTAATAATAGGGGTAGAATTAAAATTTCTAAAGTTCGTCCGAAATTATTCATGGAAGCAGATCGTTGGACGTGAATCGGGGATATTTAGTGAACGAGACGCGTCTGTCTGTAGTGTGTAATGAACATTGCCCGGACCAGATAGCGGGCAATGGATTAAGATTCAGATGGGACAGTTAATAGAAAACCGAGGTGGACAGAGTGGTTTATAAGCAACGGGCGGCAAGAATTGGCATACCGCTTAGCTTCTGCTTGCTGTTTTTTGGCTTGCAACAATGGCTCATGGCGGGAGAACGCGCCGGTCAGAATAACGAAAGAGTGCTGATTGCTGACCAGAGTGAACAGAAATCTGGTGCTGCTTATCTTGCTCAGTTGCCGGGTTCCAAATCGGTCATCTCGCCAACTCAGCTGTACGCCAAGGCTTGGAAGACTATCCACGACTCATACTACGACCAGAAATTCAACGGACAAGATTGGAACCGTTGGGAGCACCGTTATGACGGAAAGCTCAAGACAAGCGACGATTCGCACAAGGCTATCGAATCGATGCTTGCCAGCTTGGCCGATCCTTACACTCGCTTTTTAGACCGTGATGCGTTTGATGAAGAAAAATCACAGATCGAAGCGCATTTGTTCGGCGTTGGCATGCAACTCGGCATGAACAAAGAACACAAAGTCGTTGTCATAGCTCCAATTGAAGGCACTCCAGCCTTCCAGGCCGGCATCCAGCCTGGTGATGAAATTACAGAGGTCGACGCTAAACCCGTTAAGGGACAGTCCTTAGACCAGGTTGTTAAGCAGATCCGTGGTCCAATTAATACAAAAGTCGGCATCACCTTCATGCGCAAGACCGAGAAGAAAAAAGTCAGCCTCAGTAGAGCAGAGATTCCGATTCGCGCCGTTGCATCATGTGAACTATTGCCAGACAACATCGGCTATATCAGACTGGACAGCTTCATTTCGCAGAAAGCAAATACTGAAATGAAGCAGTCGCTCAAGAAGTTGTCCAACGCCGACGGTATCATCATCGACTTGCGCAACAATCCAGGCGGCTTGCTCTCGAATGCTATCGATATTGCAGGCATGTTCCTTAACAAAGACGAGACCATCGTCAGCACTATCGATGCTGATGGCTACAAAAACTCTCAAAAGAATACCAATAGCCAACCGATCACGCACCAACCCATGGTCGTTTTGATCAACGGTGGCAGCGCCAGCGCAAGCGAAATCTTGAGCGGTGCGCTAAGAGACAACACGAGAGCAAAACTTGTCGGTCAGAAATCATTCGGTAAGGGTCTAGTTCAGGCCATCAACCGATTGGAAGACGGTTCAGGCATCAACGTCACTATAGCCCGCTACCTGACTCCAAATGACACCGACATTCATAAAGTGGGTATCGTGCCTGATTACAAGGTGGAATTGAAAGAAGACGATTACACCAAGGGTAAAGGACCATGGTGGATCGACCTGAGCTATCAGAACTTCAAACGCCAGCCTACCGATGGTAAGGACATTCAGTTGTCCAAAGCTATCGAGGTAATGAAGGCACAGGTTCACCATACCGCCGACAGCACAACACCGGCTAGTTCAAGCGCCAGCAGCGCCACATCCAGCACTGCTACTTCCGAAGCTAAAAACTAGTCTCAGGTAGTAATTAATCTGTCCAATTTCCAAATACGCCGTGTATACCCAGGGGAACCTTGGAGTTGGTGTCTTCGGAAGGTAGGCGATGGCGTTGAATCATAAATTGGACTTGGACTTTTCAGACCATTCAGATAGGGAACCAAAAACTAAGAGACTAAAGACTGACTGGTCAGCGATACCGGATGCGATGGACCATCGACGTCTGAAACAGGTAGGTCTAGCAGAATGGCATAAAACGACGGTTGTGACGGGAAAGTCGTCACTACACGCGGTGCCTGGCGAAGAACACGCTGAAGCCTTCAAACAGACGGCTGCTGGCGAATCAGTTACATCGTTGTGGCAACTCTTCGAACGCACTCACAACAGCGGCGATACAAAACGCCGATTTGAGCGATTGGCGGGACGTATCAGCAAAACCAAGAGTGGTAGTACCCTGAGCGATCTGCAAGAACGCCTGCAGGAATCTTTGAAGGGCAAAGTGCGCTCAATAGAAGAGTACATTCGTTTACTGAAGAACAAACAACCAGAGCCGATTGAGACCCAGCTGGCAAAGCCAATTCAAACAAAGCTGGCAGTTGAACTGGTGGCATCGGAGCTGTTTGCCAATCACGCTCAGAGATTATTTGACAAGCTGGACGTGCACAACAGTGGTTTCCTGACGCGGAGTGATCTCGCACGAGCGATCCAGGATTCATCTATCAAGGGGAAGGATGCACAGGTATTGGCCGCCATCTATGGCCAATACGATAGATTGGCCATCAATGATGAAGAGCTGGGTATTCTAACGAAAAAAGATTTGCAGGACTATGGTGCGCTCGAGACACAGTACAGAAAAGAGTGCGAAATGTCTGCCAAGATTGCGGCAAGAGCATCTGCTCCCGATGAGGGTTTTGCACGTTCTCTCGGTTTGAATTCTGGCGCTTTCATAACTCGCGAAGACTTGAGAAAGGTTGAGCAGAATACACCTATGCGCTTGGCAGACCGGGAGTTGGTCTCCTGGATGGTCGGACATTTTGACTCGATTGCCAACGCCCATGGCGACCGCTATTCATGGGCAACGCACGGCATCAACATGGACGATTTGCTCGACTACTCGGGCAAGGTTCGCCACAATGAGCAGTATAAAGTTGTGAATGAAATCAACTTTCTTCTGCGCCGAACCAACGATTCACAGAACATATGCTGCGACAAACTTTATGCTGACATGAGTAATCCGCTGGCCAGCGTCACTCCTGATGCCATCAAGCAAGGTGTGATCGGCGATTGTTATTTCGAAGCTGCTGTCGCTTCTGTCGCTCACTTCAAGCCCGAAACGATAGTAAAAATGATCGCAGTGAACATTGACGGCAGCTATACGGTCAGATTTCCCGGAGCACGCGATGAACCAATAAAAGTTTCAGCACCGACTGAAGCTGAAAGAGGAATTTACAATAACGGCAGTCCATGCGGTACTTGGGCATCTGTATTGGAAAAAGCGAACGGTTTATATGCGCAACAACATTTTTGGCGACGCAATCCTTTCGGCAATCTCTTCGGCGGTGATACACCGGCCGAGGGAGGCGACGGTGGCGGGTTAGGTAATGGTCTCGCTTTGATGACAGGAAGCGATGTCGATATGCATCTGCTGGCACTAGAGGACCCTGAATCGTTGAGAAATTGCCTGAATATGGCGATCAATTGCGGACCGAGCAAATCTGTGATCACCTTTACCGGGCCCGATATGCCGCTTATGCGGGATACCCCGAACCACTTTGCTCGCTCGCACGTTTACACGATACTGGCGTTTGATCCAAATGGCCATGATGGTGGCACTCTCACGATTCGCAACCCATGGGGACAGCAGGATAGAACCACGGCCGGTACCATCGATATTTCGTTTGAGCAATATGCGGCGAATTTCTGTGGTTTTTTCTCGGAGCAGTGAATTATAGAGTTATAGGTCACAGGGTCTTGTCTGAGAGTCTCAGAATATAGAGATTGATTCGCGATAGAATCTACGTTCGTATGATTCGCAGATTCTTCGCAGTAATAGCTTCAATCGGATTGACATCACAAATGGTGATGCCAGATCCAGCATATTGCAACGAAAAGGCTGCAAATTCGCTACAACCAGGCTTTCACTTGCAACAAAGCAGCGCGCATATCGCAGACACAGAGGTGTCTATGGCGAGCAACAAAGTGCGGTTTGATACGAAGGCAAACGGCATGAGCACGTTCATTGACGGAGATACTGGCAAAGTAACGATCTTGAATAACAAGAACAAGACATTCTTTCTCACTGACATATCTCACTGGACACCAACGGTACTGAGCGTCTCCAATGTCATTCGGTATTTCGATTACACGGTTCTCGTCTTCGATCAGTCCGGCAAAGAGAACTACAAGGGATTGCCCGTCACACATGAAAAATGGAAGAATTTGACCAAATACGATACCCCCGGCCGCAGCAAAAATGAACGGCTGACTGTGGTTGGAGCCGACGTCATCAGCTGCCCGACACTCTCGCAAAACGCAACCATCTTGAAAGCTGTGCGGAAGTACTACAACATCGGTCCTTTCAAAGCGTATCCGCTGGAATATGAATCGCAGAGCCGCAAGGGCTCAACCAATAAATCGCTGACAACAAAGGTACTAGAGCGGAAGAGTTTCAGCACCGAGCCGGTCAAGGTTCCCGCAGACTATCAACCAGCAAAGGACTTGCGATCAGTTTACATAGACGGCACAGCCACCGACACTTTAGAAGACATGCTGAAGTAGGGCAGTTGACATCTCGCCGTAGCCTTGTGTAACGGGCGTGACAAAAGTTTTACTTATTGAGCGACGCCTGAATTGTCAACTGTACGGATAAATCAAAGTCAGCTGCCGACTAATTGGCTGCTTCATACCACTTATCGCACCAATGTCAGCTTCAACTTTACGCACCGCAGTAACACAATCATGCTAATGTGCATTGTCGTCAGACTACGGCTTTACCAAATTGCTTTTCTATCGAAATTTTTCCACTTTTAGGCTGATTGAGACTCTGGAGCAAAGATGACTGCGGCCGGCATATTAGGTATGGGCGCTGCCTATCCCAGCGGCGTTCTTACGAATCACGACCTAATGAAAATGGTCGACACATCCGACGAGTGGATCACCACTCGCACGGGCATCAAACAACGGCATAAAGCAGCCGAAAATGAGTACACGTCGCTGTTTGCAATCGAAGCGGCAAACAGAGCACTAAAAGAGGCTGGTATTTCGGCAGCTGACTTAGACCTAATTATCTGCGCGACAGTAACACCCGACCAAATTCTTCCCTCAACCGGATGTTTGGTGCAGGCGGCCATAGGTGCAACCAAAGCTGCTGCATTTGACATCGCCGCTGCTTGCTCCGGGTTTATCTATGGACTAACGCTGGCAAATCAAATGGTGCGCAGCAAGCAAGCGACCTACGTTTTGCTGCTGGGTGCTGAGACACTTACTAAGTATGTCGACTACACGGACCGAACTACCTGCGTCATTTTCGGAGATGGTGCCGGAGCGGCTATTATCGGCCCGGTTGAGGAGCCACAGGGACTGTTAGCAACGAAGATCTCATCCGACGGTCGTCTCGCCGAACAACTTTATGCTGCCGGTGGTGGAAGTAAGCATGGTTCCACTCCCGAAACACACTCAGCCGGAATGCACTATTTCAGAATGCGCGGCAACGAGTTGTTCAAAATAGCCGTTCGCTCGATGGTGGAGATTTCAGGAGAAGTCTTGAGTGAAGCAGGTTTCACGGCAGACGATGTGCAGATGTTCATCCCGCATCAAGCTAACCAGCGCATCACTGACTCTGTCGCCGAGAAGCTAGGAGTCGGCTCAGATCGCATTTTTTCGAACATCGCCATGCACGGCAATACATCGTCGGCGTCCATTCCGATTGCCCTTGATGAATGCCTCCAGGCTGGTCGAATCAAGCGCGGCGATCTAATATTGATGGCGTCTTTTGGTGGGGGCGCCACCTGGGGAGCAGCTCTCTTACGCTGGTAAGTAGGAAAACCCTATGAGTTTGCCGGGCAAAACTATCAAGTTCGGAGACCTGCTGGTCCGGTTAGAATTAATCAAAGAGTCTGATTTGATGGACTCGCTGAAAGTGGCACCGCAATTTGGCTTGCCTCTCGGGCGCACGCTAGTGCTGTCTGGACTGCTTAGCGAAAACGAATTGCAATTAGCAATTGAAGTGCAGAACCTCGTCAATCACAAGGGTTACTCAATCGCTTCGGCAAAACAAGCAGCTCAACTTGTGCGCAATCATGGTGCGTCACCGACTGAAGCACTGATGAAGACCGGTGTGCAGAGCACTGGCGACAAAAGCACGCTCGGTAGCATGCTCCTGGAAGCTGGCGCCATCACGCCCCAGCAATTGGCAGATGCACAGAAAGTCGGTTACGAGACGGGCATTCGATTAGGAAGGGCGCTAGTGCTTCATGGCGCAATCAATCACAATCTCTTGACGCGAGCGCTTGATCTTCAGAACATGGTGCGCCAGAGGAGGCTATCGAGCCAGCAAGCGATCGATTTTCTGGTGGCAGAGGTGCCAAAACAAAAAAACGTTTCGCTCAACCTGGAAGCACACGCATTGAAACCGGCTCCAGCCAAGAAGCAAGTGAGATTCGGCGAGTTTCTCGTGTTGTGTGGATTGGCGACCGAAGCTGAAATTCTCAACGCAATGGAGATGAGCTTAAATAAGCAACGCAGTCTTGGCGAGGCGATCGTGGAGTTGGGCCTCATTTCAAAGAAAGTGTTCGACCGCGCAGTAGAACTACATGAGGCTGTGTGTGCTGGAACAATGGCACTTGGAGACGCCACAGATGAAGTGCATCGGATGGTCTTCGGCGCACCTGCTCACTCGAGTATAAAGAATGAGGATGCTTCGCATGCACCAGTCGTGCTTGGTGAATTGCTGAAGATCACCGGTCTGGTCAGTGATGCGGACATTTCGGAAGCGATTGAGTTGAGCAACAAATATCCATCTTTGATTGGCAAGATGCTCGTTGTCTCCGGTGCCATTGACGAGGCTACGCTCATCGCATCTTTGCGGTGCCAGTATCTGCTGAAATATGGTTACATCAATATGTCTGATGCTGTACGCTGCTTGCAGTATACGAAGAAAAACAGGGTTAGCTTCGATGATGCGCTGGAAGAACTCGGCATCAGAAAGCCGAGCGTTTCCTGAGCGCTAGGGGCAAGAGTCAAACGCAAAGAGCGAAGCGCCGCAATATGTTCTCCGGAATAACAGCTTTAATCACGCAATTTCGTGCACTTGTTTGGTTTCGTTCTCATTATCCGGGTGATAAAGCTTACGCTGAATCTGATCTAGGTAAATGTAGAAGACGGGTGTAATGTAAAGGGTAACAAGCTGAGAAATAAGCAGCCCGCCGACTACTGTGAGACCAAGTGGTTGTCTGGCTTCGGCACCTTGTCCGATACCAAGCGCGATCGGCACACCACCCATAAGTGCCGCCATCGTCGTCATCATAATCGGTCTAAAGCGCGTCAAGCATGCCTCGTAAATCGCTTCGCTCGCCGGCTTTCCTTCGTTGCGTTCAGCTTCAACCGCAAAGTCGATCATCATGATGGCGTTCTTTTTGACGATACCGATCAACATGATCAAGCCGAGAAAACCATAAATGTCCAAATCAACCCGGAAAATAAGGAGAATGATCAAAGCGCCAAGCCCTGCCGACGGCAGTCCAGAGAGGATTGTGATCGGATGCACGAAGCTCTCGTACAAAATGCCCAATACGATATAAATGACCACGACGGCTAATACGAGCAGCATCCACAAATTCTGCAGCGAGTCTTCAAAAGCCTGAGCCGTGCCCTGGAAACTCATCGTAATCGACTTAGGTACGATAGGCTCTGCGAGCTTACGAATCTCGGCCACGGCTGGACCAAGTGAGGCGCCAGGCTTCAAGTTGAAGGAGATGGTGACAGACGGAAACTGACCGAGATGATTGACCAGAAGTGGACCGCGCCCAAGCTCAATTGAAGCGACAGTATCTAACGGCACCAACGCTTTGTTGGGAGCATGGATGTACAAATCATGCACCACCGATGGATCGCGATAATAGCGCGGCAGGACTTCGATAATCACCCAATACTGCGCCGTCGAGGTATACATAGTCGATATCTGTCGTGCCGCATAAGCGCTATCCAGTGAATCTTCCACTTGATTCATAGTCAGGCCCAGTTCAGACATCTTGTCTCTATCCACGTTGACATGCACTTCCGGGTTATCGACCTGCATATCGCTGGCCACATCGATAACACCAGGAACAGATTTGATCTTTTCAGCAAGCGTGTTGGCCGCCTTATATAATGTGGCCGTATCAGGACTCGACAGCGTCAACTGATACAAGCTTTTTGTCACCTGGCCGCCTATGGCAATCGTCGGCGGATTCTGCAGATAAGCGCTTATGCCTTCGACAGTCGATGTCTTTTTAGTCAGCTCGGGAATGATCTGATCGACTTTCAACTTTCTTTGTCCGAACGGTTTCAAAACAATGAGGATGCGCCCCTGGTTGAGTGTCAAGTTGGGGCTGCCGTTCCCAATACCGATACTGGACATGCATGATTGAACACTTGGATCTTTCAGGATGATGTCGCACAACTGCGCATGCTTGCGCACCATTGCGTCGTAAGAAATACCCTGCTGTCCTTCCGTCATGGCAACAATCTGTCCTGTGTCTTCACTCGGCATGAAGCCCTTGGGCACGATGCTGAAGACAAATCCTGTTCCGGCAAGCATGAGGATGAAGCCGAATACAACCAGAGGCTTGTTGGCGAGGGCAAACTTCAGCGTTATTGTGTAGAACTGAAGCATGAAGTCGAAAACTGCTTCAGAAGCCTTGTTTAGTGCGCTCCGCTTTTCCGACGATGGACGCAAGAAGCGGCTGCACAGCATAGGTGTAAAGGTCAAGGAAATGAAGCCGGAGATCATAATGGCCACGCTTATCGTGACAGCGAATTCGTTGAAAAGGCGTCCGACGATGCCGGGCAATAATAGAACCGGTATAAACACGGCAATAAGGGAGATAGTCATGGACAAAATTGTGAAGCCGATCTCTTTTGAGCCATCAAGCGCCGCTCGCATTGGCGGCTTACCCATTTCCATATGGCGAACGATGTTCTCTAGCATCACAATCGCGTCATCCACAACGAAGCCGACCGAGAGTGAGAGCGCCATCAAAGAAAGATTATCCAGACTGAATCCGAGCAGCTTCATCGCTGCGAAAGTTCCAACAATTGAGATCGGCAGGGCGAGACTGGGAATGAATGTCGCCGACAGATTACCCAAAAAGAGAAAAATAACGAAGACAACCAAACCAACGGTCAAGAGAAGCGTAAACTGGACGTCATCGACCGAGTTGCGAATGGTCTGCGATTGGTCGTACATGATTTCAACAGAAACCGACGGCGGTATCTGTTCGCGAAACGATGGCAAGACCTTTTTTATCTCATCGACTACCTGAATGGTGTTTGAACCTGGTTGTTTCAGTACGGCAAGAATGACAGCCGGTGTCCGATTGTAGGTACCGGCCTCTTTATCGTTCTGGACGCTGTCAATCACCCGTGCGACTTGACTCAGCCTGATCGGCGCGGTTCCATGCATGCCAATGATAATCGGCTGGTAAGAGGCAGCGTTTAGCAGTTGACCGTTCGATTGAATGGTGAATGCCTGCTGTTTGCCCCATAATGTGCCGGTTGGCTGGTTCTGGTTGGCATTAGCCACCGCGTTCATCACATCGTCCATGCCCAGCCCGTAAGCCGCCAGGCGTTGCGGATCTACCTGTACGCGCACAGCGAACTGCTGCGAGCCGTTCACTTGAACCTGAGCGACCCCACTGATCCGAGACAAGCGTTGACCGATCAATGTTTCAGCGTAATAGTCGACTAGATGCAAGGGCAATGTCATCGAACTCACAGCTAAATAGATGACCGGCTGGCTGGCTGGATTTACTTTAGTGAAGGTGGGCGGAATAATCATCTGCGGTGGAAGCTGCTTCGACGCGCCGGTAATGGCAGCTTGCACGTCAAGGGCGGCCCCGTCCATATTGCGGTTAGGATCGAACTGCAGCGTTACAAGCGACTGACCAAGAGTGCTCGCCGATGTCATCTGGGTAAGCCCGGCGATGGTGGCAAACTGTTTTTCAAGCGGGATTGAAACGGCAGATGCCATCGTCTCCGCAGATGCACCAGGCAGCGTGCTGGTGACGAGAATCGTAGGAAAGTCGACGTTCGGCAAATTACTGATTGGCAGGGCTTGATAGCCCAACACACCGAACAAAATAATCGCGCACATGACGAGGGTCGTCATGACTGGACGTTTTATACAAAGCGTTCCAAGTTCCATTAAGCGCTCTCCTCGGCGACATGGTGTTTGCCGACCTTGCTGTCATAAAAGGCCTTGGCTTTTTCCAAATACAAATAGAAAACCGGAGTTATATACAGAGTCACTATTTGCGACACGAGCAATCCACCAACCACTGCAAGACCTAGAGGTTGTCTGCTTTCTGAGCCCTGTCCACTGCCTATGGCGATTGGCAAGCTACCCAGGAGTGCCGCGACGGTAGTCATCATAATCGGTCTAAATCGCGTCAGGCAAGCTTTGAAAATGGCATCGTAGGGCGTGGATTTTTCAGTCCGTTGATGTTCGACAGCAAAGTCGATCAACATGATGGCGTTTTTCTTCACGATTCCAATAAGCAAAATCAAGCCAAGAAATCCGTACAAGTCCAGGTCCTTGCCGAATATCAAAAGAATGATCAAAGCTCCCAGACCTGCTGATGGAAGTCCTGACAGTATCGTCAAAGGATGGATGAAGCTCTCATAGAGCATACCGAGCACGATGTAGATCACCAAAACCGCGACTATTAGCAAGAATCCAAGACTGGACGTAGAGCTTTCGAAGACTTTGGCATTCCCCTGGAAGCTATATGAGA
The DNA here is from genome assembly GCA_036702975.1 of Oculatellaceae cyanobacterium. GTDB lineage: Bacteria > Cyanobacteriota > Vampirovibrionia > Obscuribacterales > Obscuribacteraceae > DATNPX01. Next base: position 295,526 of record DATNPX010000054.1, on the reverse strand, counting down.
TGTCTGATGGAACTTCTTTTGCAGCCAACTCATTGATCTTCGCTACAGCATCGCTCAGCGAAACTCCAGGACGCAAATTGAACGACAAGGTGACCGAGGGGAACTGCCCGATGTGGTTAACCTGTTGGGGACCTGCAGTGCGAGTAATCTTTGCAACCGTATTCAGGGGAATAACGTCACCAGCAGTGGTGCGAATTTGCAAGAAAGACAGCATTGACGGATCACGATAGTAGCGTGGCGCTACTTCCAAAATAATCCAGTACTGATTAGTAGGTGTGTAAATAGTCGAGACCTGCCTGGCTGCATACGCGCTGTTGAGCGCATTCTGCACCTGTTCCATGGTCAGGTTTAATCCGGAGAGCTTCTCTCTATCTACCTCAACATTGAGCTGCAGATTCTTCATCTGAAGATCAGAGTTCAAATCGGCAAGCTCTGGCAAATTGCGCAGCAATTTCTCCATCTTTTGAGCAACGCTGAAAAGTTCGTCAGTGTTAGGGCTGAATAAGCTAAATTGATACAGTGCACGAGTCTGGTTTCCGCCGATTCTGATTACAGGTGGAACTTGCATGAGAAGCCGAATACCAGGGACCCGTCCTGTCTTTTTACGAATTTGGTCCATAATCTGATCGGCTGAAAACTTGCGCTCTTGACGATCCTTCAGCACCATTAATAGAGTGCCTTGGTTTGTGCCAGAGGCACCACCACCAGAAGCAACACTGCTCATAAAACTCTGCAGATTTGGATCTTTGGAAACTATGTCGGCAAGTTCTTTCTGATGTCGGCACATCTCATCGAATGAAATCCCTTCTTGTGCCAGTGTGGAACCGTTTATTTGCCCCGTGTCTTCGCTGGGGATAAAGCCCTTAGGCATGCGTTGCAGAAGCACCGCAGTCATGACGAGCATGACCACAAACAGAAGCACTACCAATGGCCGCATATCGAGGGCCAATCGCAGAGTCCACTCGTATCCTTTTTGCATCTGGTCGAAACAATATTCGGCGAGACCAAATATGCCTTTGCGATGACCATGCTCAGGCTTTGTCAAAAACCGGCTACAAAGCATGGGCGTAAGCGATAGCGATACGAAACCTGAGATCAAGATGGCCACTGTCATGGTGGCACCAAACTGGAAGAATAAGCGACCGATGATGCCGCTCATAAGCAAAATCGGAATGAAAACGGCAACCAATGAGACTGTCATAGAGACAACGGTGAAACCGATTTCACGTGCACCCTCCAGTGCTGCGGTGCGAGGGTCCTCACCCATCTCCATGTGCCGAATAATGTTTTCTAAAACGACGATGGTGTCATCTATTACGAATCCCACGCAAAGTGTGAGCGCCATCAAAGATATATTGTTCAACGAAAAGCCGAAGGCTTTCATCGCGGCAAACGTACCCAAAATCGAGATCGGGAGCGCGAGAGCGGCGATGATTGTCGACGGAATATTGCCCAAGAAAAGTGAAATAACGAGCACGACGAGAACGACTGTAATCAGGAGAGTTTTCTTTGCGTCCGCAACCGATGCCCGGATGGTTGTTGAGCGATCAAAAAGAACATTCAGTTGAATAGAGCCTGGCAAAATGGCGCGAAAGTTAGGAAAGAGCTGCTTGACCGAATCGACGATGGCGATTGTGTTGGTATTCGGCTGCTTTTGAACGGCGAGAATAATGGCGCGGTCATTGTTGAACCAGCTGGCGACCTTGTCGGTCTGCACGCTGTCTATGACGCGGCCGATGTCTGACAAACGAATAGGCGCACCATTTTTATAGGCGACTATAACCGGTCTCAATTGCTCAGCGTTGAAGAGCTGACCGTTGCACATGACGTTCCAGCACAAATCTGGTCCGTAGAGCGTGCCTGTGGGCAAGTTGACGTTGGCTCCATTGATTGCTGAAGCAACTTGATTGATGCCGATACCATATGAATCTAACCTGCGGGGATCGACTTGCACATGTGGTGCATAGATCTGCGATCCAAAAACCATTACCTGTGCAACGCCGCTAACCATCGATATGCGAGGCGCAAGAATGTTTTCGGCGTATTCGTCGACTTGGTAAAGCGGCAACGTTTTGGAACTGAGCGCGATAAATAGAATCGGCGCGTCAGCAGGATTGACCTTTTTAAAGGAAGGCGGCGTCGGCATACTCGTTGGCAATAACGGTTTAGCCGCTACAATTGCAGCCTGGACGTCTTCCGCCGCACCATCGATCTTACGATTCAAATCGAACTGCAGAGTGACAGTGGTTTGGCCGAGAATGCTCGTCGAACTCATATTGTCGATGCCGGCGATATTACTAAATTGCTTCTCCAGGGGTGTTGCCACCGCTGAACCCATTGTTTCTGCGCTGGCACCAGGCAGAGTGGCAGTGACGCTAACTGATGGAAAGTCTACGGCCGGCAAATCGTTGACTGGCAAAGTCACATAAGCGAGAACACCGAAAATCAAAAACGTTGCCATGACCAAAGTCGTCATGACGGGACGGAGAATGAATAGCCGCGAAATGTTCACGAGCGATACCGTTACAGTTATGGCTGGCCAGAGCCTGGTAGCACGCTGCTTCCGGTATCACCAGCTGAGGCATCTTGCACAATCTGGATTTTGCTGCCGGGAGTCAATTGCAATTGACCATCTGTAACGACAGTGTCTCCAGGCTGAACTCCTTTGGTAATAGCAGCGAAATCGCCCACGGTTCGCGCGACGTCAACCGGCGAAAAGACAACGGTATTGTCTGGTTTGACGATGTAGACAGCAGTGCCTTGTTGTGTCGTTTGCAAAGCTTTCGCCGGTACCACCGCAGTTTGACCGTCGGGGGGCATCGAAACTACAACATCGACGAATTGTCCAGGATAGAGCTTGAGGTCTGTGTTGGCAAAAGTGGCCCTCAACTGCACTGTACCAGTGCTTGTATCCACTGTATTTTGTAAAAACGATACCGTGCTTTTGACGGCGTTCTTCTTTTTGCCTTCGATAAGTGCGTCGACACTCAACGTTCCGGCTTGCATATTTTTGCGTATTTCGTCGAGGTATTGTTCCGGTACCGTAAAGTTCACATAGATTGGCTGAACCTGGTCGATCGTTACCAGTGGCTGCCCGGTGTTTGCAGTTACCACATTGCCTTCATATACGTTGAGGCTGCTCGTGCGACCATCTATTGGCGAGCGAATCTGTGTCCAACCAAGTTGAATCTTTGCATTTTGAGCGGCGGCTTCATCAGCTTCTAGTGTGCCTTTTGCAGTATCAATTGCTGCTTTGTCCCCTTTGACAGTCGCCTCTGCATTCTCGATCATTTTCTTGTCAGAATCAGTGGTGGCTTCAGCTGTGGCAGCGTTAGTGACGGTCTGGTCGCTCTGCTCTCGAGATACAGCGCCTTCTTGCTGCAGCAAGTTGTACCGGCTTTGTTCGAGACTGGCATATCTGCTTTGAGCATTGTCCTTGACGAGATTCGCCCTCAAGCTGCCGACCAAAGCTTGATCTTTTTCAAGAGTCGCCTGCGCTTGTTGAATCTGCGCTCTATCGCGAGCGACGTTGCCCAATAACTGTTTATAAGCCGCATCATATTGAACGGGATCGATCTGAAATAAGAGATCGCCTTTTTTGACTGCTTGCCCCTGCGTGAAGTAAACCTTCTTGAGCTGTCCGCCAACCTGAGGCACCACATTCACCACCGTGTAGGAGAGCACGTTACCAATGCTGCGAATTTCAATCGGCACTTCTTTCATGCTGGCTATGGCAACGGTCACTGGAACGGTTTTGTCCTTCGTGCCTTTTTTGTCTTTCTGTTCGCTGAACAGTTTGTTGTAAGCGAAGGGAAGACCGGCAACCATCCCAATCGCGATAACAATGAATATCAGCCTAGTTGCGAGGCTGCTCTTTTTCTCAGTTTCGACGCGGCTGCGAGCTTCCACGTGTTCCATCACTTTCTCTCTTACTCCAGTAGCCTCGTAGTCCTTCATCGACCACTCCTATTGTGCGCTGCACGCCAACGTTTTTTGAAGCGTAAGTCGGCGAATCGAGGCATGCAGAAATCCTTTCTATTTGCTTTTGACGCTAAACCTCTTGATATGGTTCAGACAGAGACATTAAATCAGGATTATATCTTTCAAGAATCTTTCACCGCTGTCTCCTATAGTTTCCGTCAAAAGCCTAATTTTTTGGGTTTAAGTGCTGTAATCAACGTAACTGTTGAGTTACTTCGTCTAAGCCAAGCTCATGCGCATGCAGAACCCAATTTATCGCCGCAGACCTTCGGTGACGTTTCTCAGACTGCTCGATGAGTACTCGATATTAGAAGTGTTGGCTGTCGACACTCGAATATGTCACTGATGATTGAGAATGATAAACAGGTTGCCAACAACGAAGAACCTTAGCTTGACGGAAGCCGCCCAGGTACTGCATAATTTAGTTAGCCGACCAGGCGGTTAATGAATACAACAGCTCGAGATGGGGCTCAAATCGAATGCAAACCAAGTCAAAAACAAAGACCAAGGACGCCCACATAAAGAATCAGACCGAGCGGCACAGTGAGGCGATTAGCTCACCGCCCAAGTTTTTCGAGTCAATGCCCAATCCGGATGAGCTTTTAGGTAATGTCATCTCGGCGCCTGAGATCGTATCCAAGCTCAATATATTTCCAATCGAATGGCACGTAGAAACTCCGCGTCTTATGGACATCTACGAATCTGCTCGTGATCCAGGTTGGTCGCCAAGCAAATTGCCCTGGGATTCCTTCAACGTAGATGAATTGACACTCGATCAACGGTATGCCATCGCATACTGGTGGTCGCTTCTGTCAGTGTTCGACGCCTCAGGACCAGCCGTTTTCGCACGTGCCATGATTCATGCATATGAAAAGAGGGAAGAAGATGCCATTCGCAAGTGCTTCTTCTCGGTCACCCGCGATGAAATGAACCACGAAGAGGTTTGCGGACGGGCGATCCAGCAGCTGACGCCGGGCGGCCCTCTCGCTTACGAACCGCAAACACCACTAGGGAGACTGGCACGGAACAATGTGCAATGGCTCTACTTCAACGGCTCGCGCTATTGGGAAGGGTTCAAAAACGCCATCGCCGAGTATCCGATGCCTATCTTGTTCAGCTCCTTCTTGTTCGGGGAAGTGGCGTCGTCCACGCTCTTCGCCAGCATGCAGGAGACAACGCAGATACCTCTGTTTAAAGATGCGTTCCGGAACATCGCCCGTGATGAGGGACGCCACCTGAGCATCTGTTTGGCTATTTTGAAGAATATGCTGCCGAAGATGACTGTTGAAGAGAAAGCGATGATCACAAAACAGATTAGAGCCGGCTTTATCTTCCTGTCTGGCGTTCTCTATGAGCCACCGGAAGAATTTTGGCAGCTACCGAAGACCTTCCTGCCGGCTCAACGGTTATTGGAAGATGAGGCAAGATCAGCTGGTTTCGGCATTCTCACAAGAGAACAACGTCTGAAAAACTGGCGCACCGCGGTGCTACGAATGAAGGCGACACTTGATCCATATGACGTCAAATTCCCAGCGTTACCGGAAATTGGGGTCGACGGCGAAACGGTAGATTTCGACGCCGAAAAAATAATTCCGATTTTCTAAGAATCAGGAAGAGAAAGGCGCCTATATCAAGCTGCAAGAGCACCTCAAGGGATCTCTTGCAGCTTTAAGCGCCGAGCATGTAACGATCCGCAACTATACAATCGCAGTTCTGTGGATGGTGCACACGTCTTGTGTGTATTATTGTGCCGCAACCCTAGTAGAGTCCAAAGATGGCACGACCACGGGCAGAAGACTACGACGACAAAAAGCAATTGATTTTGGATCAAGCCGCTGTTTTATTCTCGCAAAAAGGTTTTGCCGGCACATCAATCGCGACCATCGCTAAATTCTGCAACACTTCAAAAGCGTTGATTTATCACTACTATCAGTCGAAAGAGACTCTTCTTTTCGACATGCTGCAATCTCATTGCAGCCTCTTGCTCGCCACCGCTACTGATACCATAAAGAATGAAGGAACCGCAGAGTCAAAATTGCGAAATCTGGTTTCATTGTTTATGGATATCTACGTTACATCACGCGACAAGCACGTTGTTCTACTCAACGACCTGCATTGGCTCGCTGAGGATCAACAAAAAGAGATCCGTGATCTAGAGAGGCAAGTTGTTAGGATCTTTCGCGATCTTGTGACAGACATTCGCCCAGACCTCGACGAAAAGACTCGTCTTGCTCTTTCCATGTCTATTATGGGTTCGCTCAACTGGACGTACATCTGGTTCAAGGAGAACGGCATGCTCTCGCCAGGCGCTTTCGCAGAGATTATCGCTACCAATTTTTTAGCGGGATTGAGAATCTACGACAAAGCTGCTGTGTAACTGCAACAACTGCAGGCATTCGTTCATTCGAAGCGCCGTGACGTACTCTTAGCGAAAGATGTTCTAATTGTGCGTCGGCGTATCCGGTTCGGTGAATACAGGACGCGGCACCTTCACTGCAGTGCGACGGTTTAAAGATATATTTTCGGCTAGCTTTTCATCGAGTTTGTCGACGGCATTGCTTCCGCATAGGACCTCTAGCTCTTTGCGGCTGCGAGACATAGACGCTTTAATCGCATCAATGTCGCGCTGCTGTTTACGCAACAAATAATCAAGCTCTGGCGCATGCAGTGCATCGACTTTGTCTTTGCTATTCGATACCATGGCCGACAGATCCATCATGTCTAGATTGGCCCGATCGAGCGCATTCATGTATTTTTTGTAGTTGTAGAAATTGGTGGTGACTTTTCTGGCAGTATCACGCACCATTTTGTATAACATAATCGCATCAGACTCTTTCACAGCAGCTTGCTTGTCTGATTTGCTCTTGTGGTCACCGCTGAGAACATCCATGATCAAGGCAGTACCAGCCGACTGATTGCCTGAAGGAACCATTCCCTCGCCTGCCATCACGCAGCTATAAAGAGCATGGCTGAGGTCTTTAACGGCGCCACCGGATTTGATACTGTCTCTTTTAGGTGCCAACTTCTCAATAATAAAGTGGATGTCGGAACTGTTAGCCAACGCCGCGTCCCACAAATCGGATAGTTCTTCGTTTGTCAATTCCGCGGAGGACTTAGCGAGATCTTCCTGCGTGACAGTAGCAGGCTTCTCACCATCTTGCATATCGTTAGTTTCAGGACCAGCGCCAGTCGGCAAGGGCTGATAAATAGGATTCTGCAGATTGACATCAGCAGGTGAAGCGATAGCGCGACCAAAAACCACAGTCGGGCTGCTTGCGAATACAACCGTGAGGCTTAGTGCCGCAAAGAGCTTTCTGCCAAATACGCCAGGCGTCTGTCTGGTGAAGTGGAAAAGCAAACTAGTCTCCAATCCAATCGGGGTATCGATCCAGACTATAACACGTCGTGATAGTGCAGGCGCGCCAACGCATCATAGAAAGAGCTAACCAAGAGGAAACGCAGGCACTGGACAGCTTTGACAACCATGACAACAACCTGTCAATTTTTTAAAACTCTAATCTTTACCTAATCTGGCTCTAGTGCGGAGCGCTCCTCAGCAGAGGTTGTTCTTTAACAAGACCAGGCTTCTCCCGAATGCCAACATTGCGGATTTTCTGTCGTAGCTAGCTCGTTGGTCACAATTAAAACCATGATCAGCTCCAGGATACACATAAATCTCAACGTGTCCTTTGCCTTCTAGCGCCTGACGAATTTTTTCTACAACAGGCATCGTTATGTGACTGTCCTTCTCGCCAAAATGCATGATGATAGGGCAATGCAGGTCATTTGCTTCATTTAGGAAACCATCAATACCGCCACCATAGTAGCTAACTGCGCAGTCCACCAGATCACGCGTGGCAAGCCGGTATGCCATGTGTCCGCCCATGCAATAGCCAACAACCCCTACTTTACCGGCAAACTCAGGTCGTGCTCGCAGCGTTTGTAGGGCAGCACCAAGATCCTTGATGATTTGATCGCGATCGGATTTTTGCATCAGCTGCATCGCTTGCTGAACTTCTTCAGGCGTATAGCCGAGTTCCACGTGAGGCTTGGCACGCCAAAACACATCAGGAGCTAGAACAACGAAACCAGCTTCAGCGTAAAGATCCGCAACCGACCTGATGTGCGAGTTGACACCAAATATCTCTTGAACGAGCAAAATGCCTGGTCCTTTCTTGCTCTCAGGCAATGCCAGGTAACCGGTAAATCCCGAACCAGCGTCTGTTTTTATGTCAATCGTTTGCCCCACGACAATCACTCCCAAAAAAATGTCTTGGGATGGTAACAAATGCGATGTTGTGCTGCATGAAAAACTAATCCAAATTCAATTCTCTGGAAACCGGTATCATTAGCGCAATCAGAAAGGATGAGCACTAATTGTTGATTTGTCATCGTTTGATTCTGGGCTTGGCCGGGCGCAGGTAGATCAGAACACTTAAGAGAGCCAGCATGTTTTTAGAGTCAATGAAGTCTAAAGTGAAAGGAAAGAAACGACGAGTCCTCTACGCTGAAGGAGCCGAGGAGCGTGCTTTAAAAGCTGCCATAATCTTGCGCGACGAGGACCTGGCTCGCCCGGTCGTTATGGGTAACGTTGATGAGCTAGCCTCAAAAGCGAAGGAGTTCGGCTGCGACATCGAGGGAATCGACATTCACGATCCAGCAAGAGATGAAAATTTCAACCACTACGTTGACGAATACTTCAGCCTGCGCAAGCATAAAGGAATCACAAAAGACCAGGCGGCAGAAATTATGCGACTGCCGCATTTTTTTGGTGCCATGATGGTGCATATGAACTCAGCTGATGGAATGGTGAGTGGACTGAACAGTGTCACCAAACCTTTTATTCCTGCTTTTCAAATCGTGAGACTCAAGGAAGGCTTCAAAAGGGCATCGTCTGTGTTTGTTCTCGAGTGGCCAGAAAAACTTTTGTTCTTTGCCGATTGCTCGGTCAACATCGCACCAGACGCTCAGGGGCTTGCCGAAATTGCGTATGCCACCATTCAGACAGTTAAATGGCTGGAGGTGGAGCCACGCGTTGCATTTCTCTCTTTTTCGACGCGCGACAGCGCCAAGGGGGAAGAGGTAGACAAAATCAAAGAAGCGACCAGAATCGCAAAAGCCGAATGCCCTGACACAATAATCGACGGTGAAATTCAGTTTGACGCCGCCATGTTGCCCAACGTTGCGAAGAGAAAGGCACCGGATAGCCCCTTTGTCGAAGAGGGCGCCAATGTATTCATATTTCCGGATCTTAATTCTGGCAATATCGCCTATAAAATCACCGAACGTGTCGGGCGTGCACGAGCGACGGGACCAATTTTGCAAGGACTGAATAAACCGATAAATGATGTGTCGCGCGGATGCAGCGCCGAAGACTTGGCAAACGTCGGTGTTCTCACAGCAGCATTGGCGAACATTGATTATTGATATGTGGCGAACTCGCCATTCCTAATGTCCTCGAGGCTGCCAGTTGGCGTTGGTCAAAGCGGTCATGATATGGTCACACCACTTGCCGTTGAGGAAAAGGTAGTCGCGCGCGTAACCTTCCTCCTTAAATCCAAGTCGAGCAAGAAGCGCACTGCTGCGCTTATTGCTCGGCATGTAGTTAGCCATGATTCGATGCAAGTTCATCTCGTCGAATACGTATTCGATCGCAGACCTCAGCCCCTCAAACATAAGACCGCGTCCCTGATATTCCGCACCGATTCCATAACCGAGAAAACAAAAATGTGCAGCACCACGGACGATTGCGGTGAAATTAGCTGTTCCAATCACGTCTTCCGTGTTCAAATCAAAAAGGAAAAGCCGCAGCGCCTTGTCAGTACTATAAAGCTCGCTGTCCGAGGCGATCTGCTTTTGCCAGAAGGCATTCGTCAAATATCCAGCTGGTCTTAGCGGTCCGGACTTAGCTAGATGCTCTTCGTTCTTTCGGAAATATTCAATAATCGCAGGAATGTCTGAGCGCTTCGCCAGACGCAATCTCAAGCGAGGAGTAACCAGCAGCGGTGGTTTGGTTGAAACTTTCATACACATCAAGCAATGAACTACGAACTACTACTCTTTTATCACAGCGTATTTCCCTTTACTTATAGCCACTAAATCTGGTGTAGTAGCTTTACAACACTTAATCAATAATGAAGGAAGAATTGGCGATAACCCCCCGGTGCTATGGTGATCCTAAGGAAGAAAAGCACGACAAAAACGACTTTTAGGTTTTGAAAACTCCCTCTCTAGAACGGCGTAAGGCACCGCGAGCAGCGATGCCGCCAAGTCGACTTGCAGTCACTGCCTGCTCTGACTAGTTAGAAGGAGTCAAGCGCACAGCTCATACAAGGTTTGGTGATAACAATGACTACAGTCTTTCAACCAATGGCAGCCGCAATGGGCGTATTGGGAATCGCCCTCTGTTTCACAGCCGCAGGAACCATGGTTATAGTTCCTGCTGGCTCTCGAGGCGCTGTCTTCAACGCGATTCACGGCGTTGAAAAACGAACACTAAACGAAGGAACGCATTTTCTTGTTCCGATTCTGGAAACTCCGGTCCTCTATGAAGTGCGAACACAAACTTATACAATGTCGCACTCCTTTGATGAAGGCGAAAAGCAAGGCGATGATTCTGTCGCTTGCTTGAGCGCTGACGGGCAAAAGGTGCACATCGACGTTTCGGTTCGCTATCACTTAAATGCAGAGGAAATCTACAAGCTGCACGATCAGATCGGTCCACAATATCTCGCTAAAATCATCCGGCCTGAGGCGCAAACCGTAATCCGAAATATCGTCTCAAACTACACGGTGACTCAGCTCTATTCCAGCGCCAGACAGGAAATTCAAGACCAAATGAAGGAACAAATGAAAGCTGGGCTTGGGAAATACAACATAATTTTGGACGATCTTCTTTTGAGAAATATTGCTTTCTCTGATGCATTCGCCACGGCGATCGAACAAAAACAAGTGGCACTGCAAGAGGCTGAAAGAATGAAATATGTTCTGCAGAGAGAAGAATTAGAAAAACAGCGCAAGGTGATTGCCGCCGCCGGTGATGCCGAGGCAATTCGAAGACGAGCGGCCGCGCTTAAGGAAAATCCGCAGCTAATCAAATACGAATACGTGCAGAAGCTTGCACCGAATGTGAAGGCGGTTATTGCCGACCAAAAGGTCTTGATGAACGTTGGAAATCTATTCGATGACGACGGTAAGTAGAACTAGCAATCAACCCCTTCGATCGCTCGCCCGTGGTGGCGCAATTGTGTGGTGGTGGAAATTGTTGTGGCCATTTCCATCAGCCAGTCAGGAGCCCTGCGTCCGGTGAGCATGAGGACAGTTGGATCTTTTCGATGATCAATGACTTTTCGAAAATCATCCCAATCAACAAGTCCGACGCGAGCAACGTCTAACACCTCATCTCCGATCACGATGTCATCGCCACGCACAAGCGCAGCTTGCAAAAATCCGAGTCCTTCTTTTGCAGCGACTTTATCTTCAGGCAAGATTCCGTTCGGTGAACTGTACAATCTGAAGCTGCCTTTAGGTCCGGCGCCTATGCGATTTACACCAGTGTAATGAACGGATAATTTGCCGAATCCTTCTTCAACTACTTCTGAAAGAATTTTCAAGGCTCTGCCTTCGCTGCTGTTTCCTTCAAGCTTGTCGAAAAAAGTTAAAGTAACGTTTTTCCCTCGACTTAACGCTCTGAGGATTACGCCAAAAGTCGCTGTCGATTTGCCGTTGCCTGTGCCGAGATAAAGTCGAATTCTTTCGTGGACAGGTCCCGATTCAGCCATCTGTGATCACCAAGCGTGGGTTGTCATGCAATTCGTGACAGAACTTGGATATCATAGCCGGTTAGGTGCTTGCGCGCCCGGTGTAGACGGGCATTATAGAAATTTTTCTTGCTCCACTGGAATCGGTTTACCGTCGCCATCGACACAGACATAAGTCAAGTCAGCCTCAGTCACCGGAATACATTCTCCGTTGCGATCAACTTCGACATCTACATGCACGGAGATAGAAGTACGTCCAATTTTAGTTGTGTAGGTGTAGAAGGAGACAATCTCACCGACAAGAACTGGAGCCTTGAAGACAACTTCCTTCATTGCTACTGTCACGCAACGTTGCCGAGTCAGCTTATTGACTTGGGCTGCACCGGCTAAGTCTATATAGCTGAGAATGATTCCACCGAAGATAGTGCCGCGGCTGTTTGTGTCTTTCGGCAAAAGTACAACACGAATGGCCGGATCACGAACATGTTTTACTTCGCCTGTCAAAATGACTCCCGAGCGGTGACTCTTCTGAAACTATTTATCGACTATTTACCGAATACAACGTCATCGCCGGCACTAGATTCGTCCATTGCTTTGAACACCAATTGTCCGCTGCCGACCCAAACCAACCAGAGCATCGTACCCAGAATGCTTGCTAGTATCCGCGCCTTTAAATCGAATTTTGACTTCGACAAATTGCGGTCGAGTGCACCGGCAATGATGATCACAGCGGCTATAACAAAGCTTATCGAAGCAAGGCGAAGCGCATGGGGCCAGAATGTGTTGACCTCATCTTGCCGAGTCGTCAAAAATAAGTAGAGGCAAGGCAACACTATCGATGCAATCAGGCACACCGACTGTATCAGTGCTTCTCGCTGCTTTCTGCGAGTCTGCTTTTTGCGTTTCTTATCTGAAGTTTGCCCGTTCGCATCAAAGTCGCCGGAAATTGACTCGGTCGTGACTTCGACGCTGCTTGTCTGTTTGTCCGACTCGTTACTCATAACAAAGTATCCACTGAATAATGACCTGGAAGCCTTGAATAAAAGCGTATCGAATTTCGAACTTTAGCGTCAGCTGGTCTTCAAACGGTCATCCAAATGACCTGCGTCAGATTCGAACTCGTCCAACCACAATAGCACACCGATTGCCCAAGAAAACAAAAGGGGAGCAAGACACAGCCCAACTGGACTGCCTTTACTCCACCAATTAGTCTAAGACCCGCGTACGGATCACACTTCTTAAACCGTCGAGTCACCACCGGTCGGGTGATTCTTGGTTCTTGCAAGCCGCTTCGCCACAACATCCCAATCAAGGTTATTTACGAATGCATCGAGATATTTGGGGCGGTCGATGCCGTAATCAATCATGTAAGCGTGCTCGTAAACATCCAGCACCAGAACCGGTATTATGTTCGCTGGCGAGAACATGTTGTGCGAGTCTAGACCAAATGCGCTCAAATGACCACCGCGGGTGTTGTAGCCAATGATTACCCACCCGCGCATGCTCTTACCAGCAGCCTTCAAATAATCCATAAACTTGCCGTATGAGCCCCAGCGTTCAGACAGGGCCGCTAACACATCGCCTGTTGGTTCGCCACCTTTGCCGCCGAGATTTCCGAAATAATACTCGTGATAAACGGCACCATTCACAGCGAAACTTTCTTCGACCAACAATTCCCGCAGTGGCGAATACGTTGCGTTTGCGGTTGCCAAGTCTGCATCTTTCAACTTGTTATAGATTTCATTAGACTTGGCAACATAGCCTTTATAGAGCTTGAGATGTTGCTCGATCTGCTTAGAAGAAAGTCCGGCCATTTCCTTCTTTGCTAACGCAGAAAAATCTTTCTCGACATATGGCGCATCGGTTTTTGCGGCGGGTGCATCCGCAGCCAGTGCGGGGTTGGCAGCAACCAGACTTCCTGCAGCCATCGCACCCATAAGAAGAATCTCTCTGCGGGTCATGATCCCGGCATCAGAAACCTCGTAGTTTCCAACGATTTCTCGTTCCTTAGTCATTACGATCTCCTCGACAGTAGTTGGTTGGTAAGAGGACCAAGCGCGGACAGACAGAGAACTCCTTGCCAAATCATTAAATTAGGAATTGCCCATTAGAAAGGCACTCAACTCTCTGGTCAACGCGATACATTTATCGGAGGTTCAGCTTAGCATAGTTGATTGCAAGATTTGCAATTGACGTAAGCAAACCTGGAGTCATTAAAGCGGCACCAGCAGTGCCGTTACGTTATTTCCCTTTAGTGCAGAGTAAGTTATGACAATCACAAAGATGACAGATCCAAAAAGCGACTCGAAAGAGAAGAAAACGGCTGAGAACGTGCAAAGTGAAACTGTGCAAAAACTGTTAAAACCCAGCGCCAGTTACAGCCTCACTTTGCGCGTAAAAATCCGCAACTCGCCAGGTATGCTTGGCAAAATCACTTCGTTGATTGGCGCGCACGGTGGCGATATTGGTGCCATAGATATCGCAGGTTTCGAGAAAGAGCACATTATTCGTGACATAACCGTCAATGTTGCCGATGCCAGCCACGGTGAAAAAGTCGTTGCCGGTCTAAAAGATATGGCTGACATTGAGCTTGTGAATGTCTCGGACCGAACGTTCTTGATGCACTTAGGCGGCAAGATTCAGATGACCAATAAAGTGCCACTCACTACCCGAGATGACCTTTCTATGGCCTACACGCCGGGGGTTGCCCGTGTTTGCATGGCTATTCATGATGACCCGGACAAGGTCTACAAACTCACGATCAAACGTAACACAGTAGCTGTTGTGACAGACGGTACTGCAGTGCTCGGGCTCGGAGACATTGGTCCGGCTGCTTCACTTCCGGTTATGGAAGGTAAAGCCATGCTCTTCAAAGAATTTGGCAAACTTGACGCATTCCCGATTGCGCTTGACACTAAAGATACAGAAGAGATAATTCGCAGCGTCAAAGCGATTGCACCCGTATTTGGTGGCATCAATCTTGAGGACATTTCGGCCCCACGCTGTTTCGAAATCGAAACGAGATTGAAGCAAGAGTTAGATATTCCGGTATTCCATGACGATCAACACGGTACCGCTGTGGTCGTTCTCGCCGCGTTGATCAACGCGTTGAAGATCGTGAAAAAAGAGATGAAAGATTTGAAAGTCATCTTGACTGGTGTAGGGGCTGCCGGTGTTGCTTGCTCGAAAATTCTCATGAACGCCGGCGTTCGTAACATCATTGGCTTCGACAGAAAGGGGGCTATCTACAAAGGACGCACCGACGGCATGAATTTCATGAAAGAATGGTTTGCCGAGAACACTAATCCAACAGGATTTAAAGGATTGGTGCGTGATGCGCTCGAAGGTGCTGACATGTTTATGGGGCTCTCTGGTCCAGGCACCATTGAGGCTGTCGATCTTAAAAAGATGGCGAGAGACCCGATTGTGTTTGCCATGGCCAACCCGACACCAGAGGTGATGCCTGAGGATGCTGCTCCTTACGTGCGTATTATGGCCACTGGACGCTCTGATTATCCAAACCAGATCAACAACGTGCTCTGCTTCCCCGGCATCTTCCGTGGTGCAATCGACGTAGAAGCTACAGATATCAACGAAGAGATGAAACTGGCTGCTGCCAGCGCGATTGCTTCCGTGGTCTCTGATGCAGAGCTCTGTGAAGACTATATTATTCCTGGCGTCTTCAACCCACGCGTGGTCGAGTTGGTGGCGCCAGCAGTAGCAAAAGCCGCTATTGCGACTGGCGTCGCTCGCAAGAAACGCATCGGGCTGGGCGATGAGGACAAGTTCTAAATCAAGTCTATAAGCCACAATCGATAGTTCGCGATGGACAGAGGTTTCTCATGCCTCTGTCTATCTAATTTTGAGGGCTTGTCTCGTTTGAGTACGCTATTTTCCGTTTGCTTGCAGACCTGGGGATTTCATCTGCTGGGACTCTGTCTCGCTAAGAGATGCTCCTTGAGGACCTTTCTCGGTTGACGGAATCGGTGCTTGTCAGGCGCTGTTCCTGGTGGGCTGCCTGAGCTATCAAAAAGCTCGGAGCCTTAAAACAACGTGACAATCAAGAAGCCCGTCTACTTAGGGCTAACAGCGGGAAAAACTGAAATTGGGCACCCACTGGTTAGCAATGAAAGGGATATAATGTACTAGTTATGTCCTGCTGGATCTCGGTTCAGAATTGGAGAGAAGTTCATGCCAAGCCAAGACGAAATACGCAAGAGAAACGAGCGCCTCGCTGTGGAGCGGGAAGATGAACGACGACGGCTGCGGAAGATAGAAGAAGAAAAAGAGCGCATGCGCCTCAAAAAAGAACAAGAACGGCGCCACTGGGATAGCCTGGCTATGGCTAAAATGGAAGCCAAGAAAAAGGAAGAGATGGAACGCGCAGAAGAAACCTCTCGCAAACTTATTGAAGAGATGGAAGCAGCAAAACTTGCGCGACAAAACAATCAACAGTGAGACATGGTCGGGGCAACCCGGCCATCTGCGCTGACTAATTGGCTTGCACTAAATAAACCAACTAATTTCCCGCAAAACTTGGGGTTCGTTTTTCCATGAAAGAACGAACGCCTTCTTTACAGTCGTTTGTATTCATCAGGACATTGACAGATGGGCGGAGCGCTTTGGCTGCGACTTCAAAACCCTCACGTTGCGCCAATCTGGCCGAAGCAAGTGTGGCTTGAACAGCCAGTGGTGCTTGCGAAGCAATTCTATTGGCGAGCTCGACTGCAGCCGTCAGCACTGAGTCTGCTGGATGGATCTCCTGCACGATTCCCATCTTCTGAGCTTCTTCGGCACCAAACTCATCGCCCGTCAACAGGTATCGCATGGCGTTACCCCAACCAGCACTCTGCGGAAGTCGCATGGTAGCGCCACCAAAAGGGATTATGCCGCGTGTAACTTCCATCTGGCAAAAACGACTGTTGTCGGCAGCCAGCACTACATCTGCGGCCAAGGCCAATTCAATTCCCAATGTCCAGCAGCGTCCATGCACCGCCATTACGAGCGGCTTACGGCGCTCACGGCCTTCAGTCACCCCCCAGGGATCGACCAATCCTTCCGGCAAAAAGGCTTCGCCTCTTGCAAAAACTGGCAGCGCAGTGGCAAGGTCTAAACCTGCTGTAAAAGCAGGACCGTGAGCGAACAAAACACCGCAGCGCACCGAATCGTCATCGTCCATTTCTGTGAGTGCCAGACATAGACCTTTGAACATATCGATGTCGAAGACGTTCAGCTTGTTCGGACGGTCAAGCCCGATCAACAAGACACTGCCACGTTTTTCAAGCGTGATGCGGTCTTCTAACCGTTTCACTTTAGCAGCTTGCTCAGCTCTCTTACTGCGTTGGTCCTCTATCAGTTCGCGTCGCAAAATCTTTCCTGCAGCCGATTTAGGAATGGCATCAACAAACTCAACTGCGCGAATACGCTTATAAGAAGTCACTCTCTCCGCAATGAAATCCATGATTTCAGTATCACTAATGGCCGATCTCTTCACAACGAAAGCCATCGGCACCTCACCGGCTTCAGCGTCAGGACTCGGAATCACCGCCGCATCAGCAATTGCAGGATGGGTCAGCAAGAGCCCTTCTAATTCAGCTGGCGCAACTTGGAAGCCCTTATATTTGATTAGTTCTTTGACACGTTCTAAAACACGCACAAAACCGTCTTCGTCTATGGTGGCAACATCGCCGGTATGCAACCATCCATCTTTGTCCAGCATCTTGGCGGTTTCAGCCTCATTACGGAAATAGCCCTTCATGACCTGGGGTCCTTTGACCCAGAGCTCGCCTTCCTTGCCAAATTCGAGTGGGGTCTGTGTGCTCACGTCGACGATGCGCACCGTAGTGTTTGGTAACAACTGGCCGACAGTTCCAGCTTTGTTTTTAGAAGCATCGGTAAAGCCTGTGCAAATGCCAGGACTCGCTTCTGTCAAACCATACCCTTGAGTGACTGTGCACTTCAGGCGTTGGGCACAGGCTACTGAGAGGTCTGCGTTCAGTGGTGCAGCGCCGGAATAAACCAGTTTCAGATGGCTGAGGTCATATTTGTCCACCAATGGATGCTTGGTCAGCATCAGCACTAATGGCGGTGCCACGTATGTCTGTGTCACTTTGTAGTCTTGCAGCGTTTTTAGATAGGTTTCCACTTCAAACTGAGGCAATGTCACTGCAGTTGCCCCGACCACCATCATTCCGTTCACAATCACGGTCATGCCGTAGATGTGAAAGAACGGCAAGACACTCATGATCACGTCAGATTCAGACGCATTCTTCAAGAACAAGAATTGTTTGATGTTTGAAACCAAGTTCGAATGAGTGAGCATAACGCCTTTCGGCAGTCCTGTTGTGCCGCTCGAATAGGGCAAAGCGGCAATCGTTTCATGCACATCGATTTTTACTTTGGGGTCTTTCTCCTGACTCTCAATCAGGTCGGTAACCGATGTGTGCCCTTCAGATTTATCGAAAACAAAGATCTCTTTGACACTGGTACCTTTTATTGCAGCTTTGGCTTTATCGAGTAGCGGGCTGCATGTAATGAGAAACATCGATTCGGTGTCTTTCAGCTGGTGCGCAACATCGTCAGATGAAGACAACGGATTCATCGTTGTCACGGCGCCACCTGCATGAACGATAGCGTTAAAGGCAATCGCATACTCGGGCAAGTTCGGAGAATACATGGCGCATACATCGCCTTTGCCAAATCCCATCTTTGCCAGGGCACCGGCCATGCTTCTGATACCATCACCCATCTGTTTGTAGGTGACCGTTCTCCCAGTAAGCCCGCAAATGAAAGCAGCCTTGTCCCCTAGTTTGTCGCAAGATTCCAGGATTAACGCAGACAGCGAAATTTCAGGAATTTCGACCGGCGGATGAGGACTCTTGAAATCCATCGTTTTTGCTCCTTCAAGATCTGTATGTTTATTTCGCTTTTTTCTTACTAAGTGCCACCACTGATTTCCATTCAGCTTCAGTCACTGGTTGTATCGACAACCGGCTTCCCTTTTGCAAGAGCGCCATGTTCTTAAGAGCAGACACAGTCTTCAGTTCGTTTAAATCAAGAGGACGGTCGAACTTTTCTTTAAATTTGATATCAACCATATACCAGGTCGGGCTGTCCTTTTTGCTCTTTGGATCATAATGGGGATCTTCAGGATCAAATGCAGTGAAGTCAGGATATCCCTCTTTCACAACCTCTGCGATGCCAGCGATGGCAGAAGGCTCGGAATTACTGTGGTAGAAAAAAACCTGATCGCCGAGTTTGATGCTGTCGCGCAAAAAGTTGCGTGCTTGGAAGTTTCGCACGCCGTCCCAGAAAGTTGTTTTCTTCGGCGCCGACGCCAGATCGTCGATCGAAAAAACACTCGGCTCGGATTTAAACAACCAATAATTCACGCTGCTCCTCTCTCTCGATTTTTATTCAAACCTCAGTCTTCGACACCAGGCTTTTTGCTACCTTTCTCTACAATTTGCGCCTCTTTGTTGTTGTCAGCGCGGATACGCCCGCCGTCTTTTTTATTGCCGGTCCGGTCCGATTGCGAGCTATTTTCTATCCGCGGCTGTGAAGGATTTTTGCGGTCCTGACCCTTCTTGTTATCTGGACCTTTCTTATTATCCTGTCCTTTGCTTTCTGATTTTTGATCTCGTTTCTTCTCAGATTTTGCATCAGACTTTTGATTTGCACGTTGCTCTTGTTTTGCTAAAGGTTGTGCTTCTGCGTTCCGTTTAGGAGCGGAAGCGTCTTCCTTCCTTTTTATGTCATCAGGGTCCTCACCTTCACCCTCGCTGTTAGCCTGTGCGCTTCTCCTCTGCCTATGACGGTTGAGAACCTCGGCAAAGAAAAAGGCCATAGTCAAAACAGTCCCAGCGAGCAAAAGGAAATATTTTTGCTGATGCACAAGAGAAGCGGCGGCCAAACCAAGAGCACCCGATACCGCATAAATTAGATATGCAACTTTCTTTTGCGAAAGTCCCGTCTGGAGCAGGCGATGGTGAATATGGCCGGCATCAGGTTCAAACGGCGATTTGCCTTTGGCGACACGCCGCAAGATGGCCCAGGAGGTATCAAGAATCGGAAAGAATAAAATGAGCAGTACACAAGGAATGATGATTGTGTTAGCGGTTGCACCCTTGATCACTCCCATGATTGAGATAGCACCAAGCACAAATCCAACCAGATAAGCGCCGGAATCGCCCAAGAAAATACGCGCAGGGTTGAAATTCCAGCGCAAAAATCCGAGAAGGGCTCCTGCCAGAACTGCAGCCAAGAGCGCAGAATATGGACGGTCCAAACTTGACGCCAGCGAAACGCTCCAGATTGTCAGGGCGGAAATTGCCGACACGCCAGCAGCCAATCCATCCATTCCGTCGATGAGATTGACTGCGTTCGCGATACCGACTAGCCAAAAAACCGTCACTGGCAGACTGAGCCACTTGAGCTCGAGCAAACTGCCATGCATCTGGATGATGCTCCAGTCGAAGTCTAAATTCAAAGGGATAGGTATTGCACGGATGCGCACACCGAGCGAATAGGCAGCACAAGCTGCAAGAATCTGAACGAGCAATTTGATCTTGGCTGAAAGTGATTCGAGGTCGTCTAGAAGCCCGAGCACAAATATGAGCGTACCACCAATAGCGATACCAGCCAGTCCCCCCTCGCCTCCGCGTGCGTCTTTAGGGAAGCGCCCGGTCATAGCGATCAAGGCGGTCATCGTAAGCATAACGCCAATGTAGATGGCAACGCCGCCCAGACGCGGAATCGGCACTTTATGTATGCGACGCTCTTCGCCAGGTTTGTCGACCAAACCTAGTTTCAACGCCCGAGCACGAATCTCCGGCGTCAGCCACCAACTAATCGACATAGCGATTAGGAAGCCAGGAATTTGGCATTCGTCCAGGTGAGTTTTGCAGACGGCAAAAACCCAGACAACGCCGACCAAAAGGAGCAGCAGCTGAAAAAATCTAATTGCAATCGAAGAAGCCTTCAACGCAGCCCCTGAGTGGTTGGCCTGACGATCATCGGACGCCGGCGAGTCGATCTTGATATAACGGAAAACGCTTCGTCAGCTCAGAAACAGTCTTCAAAACGCGACTATGAACTTGCTCATCATCGGGATGCTTCAGTTTATCGACGATAATCTCGCCGATCTTTGTCATCTCAGACTCTTTCATGCCACGCGAAGTTACTGCCGGCGTGCCTATTCTGATACCACTTGTAACCATTGGCTTTTCAGGATCGTTCGGAATCGTATTTTTATTCGTTGTGATGTGCACCGAGTCGAGAAGACTCGAAGCCTTTTTGCCGGTCATCTTGATCGGTCGCAGATCAGCAGTCATGAGGTGGTTATCGGTTCCACCAGAGACGAGATCGAGACCGTTGTCCATCAGACTCTTCGCCAGAGCGCGAGCATTGTCTACGATCTGTTTCTGATAGACCTTGAACTCAGGTTGCATCGCCTCATGGAATGCCACCGCCTTTGCTGCTATGACATGCATCAATGGTCCGCCCTGAAGCCCGGGGAAGACAGCCTTGTCCACTGCAGACGCTAGATCTTCCTGGCACATCACGACGCCACCACGGGGTCCGCGCAACGTCTTGTGCGTGGTAGTCGTGACGAAGTGAGCATAAGGAAAAGCGTTCGGATGCAAGCCAGCGACGATGAGACCCGCAATGTGCGCAACATCGCACATAAGATATGCTCCAACTTGGTCAGCAATCTGGCGGAATTTTGCAAAATCAATGATGCGGGAATAAGCAGTGGCGCCAGCAATCAGCAGCTTGGGTTTATGTTGAAGAACGAGATCTGAGACTTTGTCGTAGTCAATCAATCCGGTATCCGGATCAACCCCGTAAAAATGACTCGTTAACCACTTCCCGGAAATGGCTACAGGCCAACCATGTGTCAGATGCCCGCCATGGTCGAGGCTCATACCCATGATCGGATCCCCAGGATTGCAAACCGCAAACTGAACCGCTGTGTTTGCTTGTGCACCGCTATGTGGCTGCACGTTCGCGTGAGGCGCTCCAAAGAGCTTCTTGACACGTTCGATTGCCAAGCGCTCAATGCCGTCCATATATTCATTGCCGCCGTAATAGCGCTTGCCTGGATATCCTTCCGAATATTTGTTAGTGCAGACGCTACCCTGAGCCTCCAAAACGGCTTCGCTGACGAAGTTTTCGCTTGCGATCAATTCGAGCCCATCTTGCTGGCGCTTCAGCTCCTGGGTTATCTGCTCGTAAATCTCTGGATCTGTTTCTTTTAGACCTGGCACCTTAGGCTCTCCTAAATCTGGCTGCAACGCCACTATTTTAGCCGCTTCGGCACTTTGTTTGTGCGAAATCAGCAAATAATTAGGGTGATGTGAACGGTCCGACTAACCGTCGCCTAGCAAATCGAGTGCACGCATACGGCGGCCGGCTTTGTATTCAAGATAACCCTGCACAAGCCTGCGGGCAGCGGCATTGGCAGCCACAACTGACGGAGTTGTCGATGCTTGTCCAAAACTACCGCCTGCTTCACTGTCGACCTTTGAGCTCAACACTAGCCGTTTCCAAACCATCGGTGTAACGTGGGTGCCGGCAGCTCCTGCGTATGGTGAACGGGCTCTATCTCTCAGAGCTGGATTTTGCGGCGCATCCTCGCCATAGTCAAATATAAGCTTTTCCTGCACAGTTACACGGTCTCGCCCACTAAAGCATCGGTCGCAGATTATGCCACCAGAATCGTGATGAAAGAACGAGAGTCGGTATTCTGTAAGTGGATCGCGGCAACCTACGCAAACGTCCAATTCAGGCTTTATACCGAGCCTCTCTAGAAGTTGCATCTCGAATCGCAGCGTAAGCAAGAGAGGATCATCGCCAGATTCAGCCAAAAGAGACAAGGACCGGCAGAGATGGTCGAAATAGTCCGCACTGGCTTCACTCAAATCCTGTCCGAAATGCAACGTCAATTCAGCATAATAGAGTCCGTAAGAGAGTTTCTCGAGCTCATTGCGCAGACTGGAAAAACTGGCAATGCCTTCTACTTGCGTGATAATGTCCAGGTTTCGCCCTTTTGCCAGCAAGAGCTTATTGACGTATAACGGCTCAGAGCGGCCCGCAATTTTGGCGCCTGGCTTTCGTGCGCCTTTCGCCACTGCCCGCACGATGCCGCGTTCGGCGGAGAACATGGTGACGATCTTATCGGTCTCGCCAAGATTGAAGGTACCCAGATTTACTGCGTGAAGACCGTAAGTCGCCATTTCTCAATCACCCAGAGACTCCTACAGTTTAGCTCACGACGAAACGAAAAGAGGACAACTAGCCAATTAGCTGCCCTCCTTCTTTTTGCTCTGCGAATAGTCTTATGCTCTGCCCTGGTGCTTATCGGAAGCCTGTAGGCTGCGCCTCGACTATTGATCTGCTGTTACTTGGTGGCCTTTTCCTTGATCAGGGAGTTCCACTCAGTGTGAACGAAGCCGACTTCCGGCTTGTCGACACGTTCATACGTGTGCGCACCGAAGTAATCGCGTTGTGCCTGCGTGAGATTTTGCGGCAGATTCTCACAACGGTATGAATCAAAGTAAGCAAGGCTTGCGCTCAATGCCGGAACGGCTATGCCATGCTGCACTGCAGTCGACACGGCAAAACGCCAGTGCTCTTGAGCTTTGACGAGAAAAGCGCTAAATTCCGGATCGACGAGAAGGTTTGGAACATCTTGTTGACGCGTGAATGCCTGGCGAATCTGCTCGAGGAGCTGGGCACGGATAATGCAACCACCCTTCCATATGCGAGCACATTCCGAAAGATTGATGTTCCAACTAAAGTGATCTGATCCTGCTTTGATCAGCGCCATCCCTTGCGCATAGCTGCAGACCTTACTCGCGTAGAGCGCGTCACGCAAACTGTCTTTGAGCTTAGCCGCTGCATCGCCAGTAACAACCGACGATTTAGGACCGGTCAAAGTCTTTGCGGCAACTACTCTTTCGTCCTTGAGTGCAGACAATAAACGAGCCGTAAGTGCGGCATCTATTGTTGGCACGGCAATACCAAGGTCGAGAGCGATTTCACCGGTCCATTTACCGGTGCCCTTTTGCCCGGCTTTGTCCTTGATCAAATCGACGAGCGGCTTGCCAGTTTCAGGATCTACAACTGACAGGACTTTTGCAGTGATTTCGATCAAGAAAGAGTCAAGAATGCCTTTGTTCCACTCTTCGAACAATGCAGATATCTCTTTCGCTGACATTCCGAGCGCGCGGCGCAGCACGTCGTAAACTTCAGCAATCAGTTGCATGTCACCGTATTCGATACCGTTGTGCACCATCTTCACGAAGTGACCGGCACCGTTGGGCCCGAGATATGTGACGCACGGACCGTCGTTGACTTTGGCCGCAACGGCTTCCCAGATTGGTCTTATCTGCTCATAGGCATTCTTATCGCCGCCAGGCATGAGAGATGGCCCCCAAAGAGCGCCTTCTTCTCCTCCGGAAACACCCGAGCCGATGAACTTAAAGCCTTCCTCCGCCAGAGCCTTTTCACGCCTCATGGTATCGGTAAAGTGAGAGTTACCACCATCAATAATGATGTCTCCCTTCTCCAGATACGGCTTCAATTGAGAGACTGTTTGATCTACAGGATCGCCGGCTTTTACAAGAAGAATTATCTTTCTCGGCTTTTCAATCGACTCCACAAATTCTTTGATGTCGTGGTAACCGAAGACTTTCTTACCTTTGCCACGGTCGTTGACAAACTCATCGACTTTCGCCTTTGTGCGGTTCCAAATGGCGATCGGGTAACCGTTGCGCTCGATATTCAGCGCCAGGTTTTCACCCATTACGCCGAGCCCGATCAATCCAATCTTCGCTGTCGTAGCCATGTAATTCCTCCCTTTCTCAACGAGTAGAGCTGGCAGTATTTAGTAATTCGACCGCCGCCTTATCCACGAACCATTGCAGGCGCCCGGGCGTAGGTTGAACCTTTTGAGCCGGATATCCAGCGTCCGGCGAATTCAAAACTTCATTCAGAATCTGTGCTTTGCCTTTACCAGATGCCAGGAAAATGACATTGCGAGCGTTATTCAACACAGGATAAGTCGTGGTCAAACGATGCGCATTGAATTTTTCCACCCAATTCGCAACGAAACAGCGGTCCTGCTCCTTCAAGGCGGCACTGCCAGGGAAGAGGGAGGCTGTATGTCCGTCAGGACCAAGTCCCAACAAGATCAAATCAAAACAAGGAATTTCATTGGACCGCGAGGGAACAACCTGACGCATTAGTGCCTCGTAGTGAGAGGCTGAAGCCTTGGGATCTGTGTCCTGACCTTCGGTTGCAAACACATTTGAACGCGGTACGGGAGCCTTCGAAAACAACGCCTGATCGATCATTCTATAGTTGCTCTCTTCGCTGGTATGCGGCACGCAGCGCTCGTCTCCCAGGAACCAGAGAATGCTCCCCCAACTCATCTTCTTGGCATAAGCGTCGGCAAGATATTCGTAGAGAACTTTTGGAGTGCTGCCACCAGATAAAGAGACCGTGAACTGTCCTCTAGTCTCCAGAGCCAGTTTGGAAAGATCGTAAATGTGCTCGGCTAGCGCTTCGACGAGCTTTTCGTCTGTATCGTAAACTTGGAGATGCTCATCACGCTTACCTGAATTCATGCCCACCTCCGGTTCGGGAAAGTTCTTTTCAGATACCTTTTCTTGCGGCGACTGCTTAGTTATTTGCAACAGCCCTGGAAGGTTACTATGTTTTGCAAATTTGCACTTTAATCGGCGGTTGGCAAGCAATGCGCCCAGACATCACTTGCCCGCCCGGCTTTGCTCCTTTGCAAGCGCGAGAGCCTCATCTTCCTTTTTTTCCTGTTTGAATTTCCAGTGGGAATCGAACGCCCAATAAAAGAGAGCCAGCGGACCTACACCCGCGAGAATCGTCTCGCCTTCAAGCACCCGCAACAATCCGGCAGCCAAGAAAGCATAGGGAATCACACGTTTGACTGTCGAAGAATCGACAGACGGCAAGTTCCCATCAGTCGCTGTGCTGTTTTTAGCATCCTCGGCAAAAAGGTTGGAAAAAAGAGACGTTAAAGCGAGATCTGCAGGTGCCGATTCGGCAGTAAGGAGTGCAAGAACGGCGGGAGCGGCTTCATCCAGGGCCTGTCCAATGTTTTCCAACACATCAGGGCGATCTTCATGCTCTACAATGACGCTGCCTATGGGGGCTACGACACGAACATCTTTTACCCCAGGCACGCGCTCAATCGCGTCTTTAATGGCGACGGAATCGGCCGAAATATCATGCTTTCTGGGCACTTTCAGCCGGGTCCGATGCGAGCTCGAATGCGCCACGCCTGAAGAGATGGGTGTTAACCTGGAAGCCATTAATTCAATACCTCCATCGCGGTAGAACATAAAGCATATCGCTTTTATGGTTAATACTTCCATCCATTATGTATTCATCGTAATTGTTTGCTCCCGGAACAGTCGAAACGTCCCTTGACAGGAGAAACGATCTGCCCGCCCGAGCATCCATTATTTCGCGAATCATGCGCAACACAAGGGGGTTCAGTCGATAAATGATACCGCATTCGATACCAGTTACTTTTTTTCAATGGAACTAAGAAACCGGCACCGTGTCATCCATTTGCACATTTACGACCATAACTCCTCGACCGTGCAAGAAATCCAGCACGTCCTGAGCTTGATTCCCGAGAGGCCACAGTGGCAGTTCAAGGTCAAATCGGGCTGAATGCAAAATGACACAAGCAGAGTCAGAGTATGGATAGTATTCAGCGTACTTCACATCGTCCAGAAGCACCATTCGCGTGGCGGTGCGCCCAGAACGCCGGTCAAATGTAGTGAGAATGGCTTCTGACGCGGTGAGCTCATATTTGTATTCTTTGTTTCCGTCGCGCCATATGCCGAAAGTCATCAGTCCTAAGAAGCCGGCGAACGCGGCAGCAGCAGCAGCAATAATAGTCGCCCATAAGATATTGTAGGGCAAAGTCAGACAGGCGACCCAGGTCCAGAGTCCAACAAAAACCCAGCCGACACAAACAGATACGACCAGGGGCACAAGTCCCGTGCGCCTTCGGTACGGGTGAGACGAGAGTTTGATGAATGTGGGATCAATTACAGGCATCTTCTCTCTACATGAGCTCACTAGAGTGGTCTATTCCCACTCTAGCAGAAACGTAAAAGGGCGGAAGCAACGGAAACTAGGGTTTTCGGAGGGAGCCTATGGCTTTCCCACACGTCGTCGTCTGTTTATGCGAATCAGCTGGCTAGCATCAAGAGCAATGTAAAAGTGCCGCCGTTCCATAGTCCGTGAGCAACCATGGAAGGTACTATGCTTTTGTGCTTTTCAAACACAAGTGCAAAAAGCGAACCCAGGGTGAAAAGAGGCAAAAAGGCGCCGACATCCATATGGAAGGCGGCAAATAAAGCAGCGGAGATGGTCATGGAGGGGAAAACACCAAGACTGCGGCGAAGGTTGGCATAGAGAAATCCGCGAAACAACGTCTCCTCGCAAATCGGTGCCAGGACGGCTAGAGTCAGATAAAAGAAGATCGTACTGGCAGGATTTCCTGAACGAGCAGCTTCCAGAATCAATCCGATAATAGGATTGTTCGATCCCTGTGAACCGAGATATTTCGAACCGATGAATGTAACAACTAGCACCAGAGGTACAGCAACATACCAGGTAGCCAGCCCCATCAGTGCCAGGAAGAAAGGTCCGCGCTTGCCGACGCGTGCACGCAAGCGAAAGCCCTCAAAGAAGCCTATTTTGTGGGGACGCATGGCAAACAAGTAAGCATAGAGTGTTCCCGGCCCGTTCGTCGCAGCGTACAAGACAGCGACCATCAAGGCTATTAGAAGAGGTTTGTTAACACCAATATCAACACCAGTTGTACCTTTAAGATATGGAACTAGAGGTTTCATCGCTGTTTGCAAGAAACTGCTGACCATATTTTGCGTGGTAAGCCATGCCATAAAGACACCATATATGGTGAGCGCACTCGAATGCACCGGGGCCTTTACGAGATAGCTTTCATCTGGTCCAGTAGAACGTCGAGCCACGAACAGCAGTTGCACAAAAATGAGTACTATACCGATCAATACTGAAACCACGCCAAAGATAACCAGAATCAACATTTTGGCTGCTAAAAGCGAATTCTTTTTTTGCAGCTCTGCGTGCGCTGCTCGCAATTCAGGAGTTACGTGTGATTCTTTAACCAGCTTCGTAACAGGGTTTTGGTAATTCTCAGTACTCGAAGCATAGTACTCTCTAACTTTGGAAACGGATTGTTTGTAGAGTGCTTCCATGAGATAGTCCTGATACCACCCAGCTCCGAACTGGCGTTGGATCGTCTGCTCGAATTGTGGAATCTGATCGCCGGATGCATGTCCTTCATAAATTGTGGAAAGACAGGAATACAGGGACTGAGCCTCTTCTGTTTTAATCTGGCTCAGTTTTTCCAGCCAGGGCGTAATCGCTTCTTTGCTCTCGTGCCTGACGACGATTAGTTTGCCCAATGCGCTGACTGACTTTGGATCTGCCTCTACAGCTTTGGCAATAATCTCTTCCGCTTGAGCAAACGGGTCCTTCATCTTATCGGGCATCGCTGGCCCATTGTGCTTTCCGCGCAATTTGCCCAGCATGTCGGATGTATCTCTGGCTTGTTGAGCCATCGAATTCAACGCCGATGCAATGCGCAAAACGAGCTCGGCTCGCTCCACATCGACTGTCTTATTAGCGTTCAGTCTATTTTCTACAAAAATAGATTGGTAGTACTTGCAACCGACGTAAAACGTCATCAAGACGACCATTATGTAAGTTGCCAGTTTTTGCTTATCGTCTTTCAAGCGAAGTACCGACACCCCGGCAATGATGAACACGACAAGCCAGATCAAGTTGAAGGTAAGAGTATCAAAATGCTCCAACTGCAGGCGCAGGCCTCCACTACCTGGTCAACATGAATGATGGCAGGAAGAGCGCAAACGCAGCCAGCTGCCGTACATCATTTCCAGTATAGCTGTATGACAATACAACTTATTAGCCGCTTATATCGCCGCCACCACCACCAGCATCGCCAGCGAAGAAGCTGTTGCCGAACTCGCCGAGTTCACCAAAGCCGCTGAATTCACCGTACTCACCAAAGCCTTCCAGACCGCCAAATCCAGTGCCGACGTCGTGCATGAAGTCTTCACTGTGCTCGTCGTAATAGCCAGGGTCTTTCTTGGGCACCTGGTCGGCATAGTAGCCCCATGGGTAGCCACGCGCTAGGCGGCGTCTCATCAAGAATCTGGGAGCCTTAATGAACCCAAGTCCAAGCATAACCAGCGTAATGCTGATGATCTCGAAGAGTAGGATTCTGTCCCAGTGGATGTAGAAGTGCTGCATTTGACAGTCCGGCCTGTTACAGCGCCATCGTAGCGCAGTTTGAAGCTAAGTCAATGCATAGAGTGGGAATCTTACTATGCCTGAGAAATGCTTCTATACCTACCCGCTGTGACTTGCCGTTTGGCTAGTTTGTGCTGATGCGGGCGCAGGCTACTCCGACTCGGTCAAAATAGCAACTTTGTTCTGTCCGACAGTGCTGACGGACATGCGTGGCCCTTGTGTACGCTTAAAGGATTCAATGTACCGGCGCAGCGCTTCACGTATCAAATCTGATCTAGTTCTATGCTCCACTTGCGCCACGAAGTCAATTTGTTCTAGCAATCCAGGTGGTAGAGCCACAAGTACTTTCTTCGGCATTCGAGATCCTTTGATATCTATATTGGGTGGTCGAACTTTAAAAATCTCAAGACTGAGTCGAGCCGCCAAGATGTTCGCAAGTACATCAGTTTTTGTTCGGCTCGGCCGTCGTTCACTGGAGATACAATCTACACTCATCACACGCTTTTTGAAAGAGCTACAACGCCCATAAACACGATGAAGTTGGCAAACTAACATAAAAGCTTTCTTTTAATGTCGCAAAAGTAGTCCTATCAAGAACTACATGCCGTGCGGGTTTTCCCTAGCTTGCATTTTGCCGAAATCACTTGTAGAAAAGTCCGCACGTATTATCACAACCGACGTCGAACGTCATCTCGCTGCCAATAATTTATGGAAAATTCTTCGAAAAAAACTTCAAACGCATTGACAGAAATAGTAAAGAGCGGCGGATGCGCAGCTAAAATCAGCTCCGCAGAACTGCACGAGATGCTGGCTGGACTCACATTCTCAAATAGTAAGAACTTGCTGACAAAGCTAGAAAATTTTGAAGATGCAGCCGTTTACAAAATTTCAGAAGAGCTTGCAATTGTGCAAACTATAGACTTCTTTCCACCAATGGTCGACGACCCCTACTTATATGGAGAGATCGCAGCTACCAATGCTCTCTCAGATATATACGCGATGGGAGGGGCGCCTCTTCTGGCGATGAATATCCTGAGCTTCCCCACTTGTGATTTTCCACTCGACGTTGCACGCGAGATTTTGCGAGGGGGGGCGGACAAAGTGAAGGAGGCGGGCTGTCTTCTTGTTGGCGGGCATTCGATACAGGGAAGCGAACCCATCTACGGGTTATCCGTCTCAGGCTTCATCCACCCTTCGAATATGCTCACCAATGGTGGTGCCAAGATTGGCGACGCCATCGTTCTTTGTAAGCCGATCGGTACAGGCGTGGCGCTTCTCGGCTTAAAAGCAGGCATGTTGTCTCAGTATGCACAATCTATATTGACGAATAGTCTTACGACATTGAATAGCAAGTCTTTGCAAGTGGGACAAAAGTTTAAATTGCATGCACTGACCGACGTAACTGGTTTTGGACTGATCGGTCATGTTCACGAAATGGCTAAAGCTAGCGGTTTGAGGGCGCGTCTTAGAGTGAATGCGATTCCGTTTTTTCCAGAAGTCGAAGAATTAGCGGAACAAGGATTTGTGCCGGCCGGCGCATATGCTAATCGCAACTCCTACGAAAAAAACATCATTTATATAGATGATGTAGAACTGAAAATCATGGATCTGCTTTTCGATCCACAGACTGCCGGCGGACTGCTGATGTCAGTGGATGAACGAGACGCGGAGAGGCTTTGCGCTTCACTTGGAAACGAAGACATATCAGCGCATATAATTGGTACATTCGAATCACCCGCGTCATCCGCTTCCGATGAGTCTGGGCCAGCGGGGTTTATCTCTATAACTCACTAATTCCGTGTAGCGGAGCTATAGATCAGCGATTCATATTGTCGACTCGACAGATTTAAAATTTGAATGTCAAATATTTTCTCTAAATGATTTTGTAAAACGAGGAACAAGAAGTTGGAAAAACAGCTTGATTTACGAGGACTCACGTGTCCAGCGCCTGTGCTGAAAACGAAAGCACTGCTCGACGACAAAGAAGTGCAACGCCTCGATGTGCTTGTCGATGGCGAAGTGAACGTCAATAATTTATCTCGTTTGGCTCGCTCGCTAAAACTAGAAGTGACAAGTACAAGTGAAGAGAGGAGTGAGGGCAAGTGCTTTAAAGTAACAATCACGCGCAACAAAGATGATGCGGAGCGAACGACCTCAGGCATTGCGGATCACAGTCACACAATGGTTTCGGCGAGTAAAGCTAGTTCTACTCAAGAAGACGCGGCAAAGAGAAAAGACGATAGTGTCGGTACTGTCATTTTCCTAAGCAAGGATAAATTCGGCGATGGTGATCCGGAATTCAGCAATACGTTGCTTAGCCTTTTTCTGCAAACAGTACTCTCTTCAGGACATAGACCACGAGCTATTTTGCTTGCCAACACTGGCGTTCGCCTTTTGGACAAAAAGTCGTCTTCCTACAAAGCATTGGAAGACTTCAAGGCGCAAGGCGTGGAGGTGTTGGCTTGCGGATTATGCGTTGAATTTTACGGACTGAAAGAAGAGATTCCGACCGAACAAATTACAAACATGTTTGCAATCGCTGAATTTCTATTTGCAGCAGACAAAGTGCTGACGCCTTAGTCACTCCAGGAGTCTTGATTCCACAAATCGTGGTCAAAATACTTGAACACAAAAAATGACACGACCATCGATAACAAAACGATGCCAGCAATGATCGCTGAAGAAAAGTCGTGAAAGAGATCAGTAAGAAAGCCAAGCTCCATGGGGTCACCTCAGAATATCTTTATCAGTCTAACAATTCCTTTATCTTTAGGAAAGTGAATTGTCAGAAAGATGACCACTTGACATCAATGAGATTGGTGGTTTCACGTACTGAACACGTAAATGTTCACGAACCCGTATCGCTGATGAGAATTCGAGGAGCCTTAGACTTTCGTCTCAACGCCCGCTTTGAATTTTTCGTAGACTTCCGGATATATATTGAATGCCGGTTTGATGGCTGGCAACAGAGACAACGCTTTCTGTACTGGACCTTTCGCCACAATTTTGCCTGTAAGAATAGCCATCGGAACACTCACCTTGCCGAGCCAAAATTCATGCGCGACGTCTGACTTCATGTCCATCTCGACGTCCGCTTTTAGTTCACTCTTTCCGGCGGATATCTTCAAATCCTTGCCATCTGTGCAGTCAATGGTTATGTGACCGACCGGATCGCGATAGTTGAAACGCACAGCCATCTTCGATGCAAGCAAGGTTTCCGACATCGCCTTATCGGCTTTGATGCGATTCCACAATTCGGTCATAACACGTTGAAGTGCTTCAGTATTTGCAAAGGTAGCGTTTGAATGCTCCATAGTTGAGGGTCCTCTGTCGTTTCCGACGCGATAAAAAGTGAACATCTGGGTCTCATTATGCCAGATCGTCTCTTTCTATGTGAATGACGGCCGTTAATACGCGGTCTGATACAAGCTTATAATTTCTTCCAGCGAGCTCTCTCTCGGGTTGAACATGATAGCCGGATCGCAACTCGCGGCATCTGCCAGTTCTTGCAAGATCCCATTCTGAAACGGCGGAACGCCAAGGTCACGCAGACGAGATGGCAAGCCAACTTCATGAGCAAGTTTGGACACAGCCTCAATTAGTGCTTGACTGGCGACAGCATCTTTATCGCTACTCGATATATCAAGATAGCGTGCTACTGTTGCAAACCGTTCGGGGATAACTTGATCGTTGAACTTCATACAATGCGGAAGGAAGACCGAATTAGTAGCACCGTGGTGAGTATTGAAGCGCGCACCCGTCGAATGTGCCAGCGCATGCACGATGCCTACACCTGAATTTGTAAAAGCAATTCCCGCCATACAACTAGCTATAAGTGTTTGCGACCGGGCTTCCAAGTCGTCACCATGCGCGGTGGCAATCGGTAGATATTTGAATAATAGTTGCAATGCCTCAAGACAGAGACCTTCGGTCATAGGCGAGCTAGCAATGATCGAAGAGTAAGATTCGATGCAGTGAGTGACCGCATCCATTCCGGTTGCTGCAGTCAATTTGGGTGGCAAGGTAAGAATAAGAGTAGGATCTAAGATCGCCACATCTGGCGCCAAGAAACGGCTGCCAAAGAGCATCTTCTTCGCTTCCGCCGCATCCTTTACCATCGCCACCATCGTCACCTCAGACCCTGTTCCGGCAGTCGTCGGTATGGCCAGCATCGGTTTCAAACGTTCGGAAATGTTATTGAGACCTTGATACTGAAGAAGTTCACCTCCGAGTGAGACACAAATATTTACGACTTTGGCGGTATCTAAAACAGAGCCCCCGCCAACTGCAATAAAAGAATCACACTTAGCCTCCCTCGCCTGCTCAGCTGCCTTATTGACGGTAGCTATCTCCGAATCAGGCGGCACATCGTAAAAGATGTGCGGGGCCTCACCGGTAATGGCTTGAACGCCTTCGAGAATCGGTTCGAGCAGTTTGGACTTATACAAGAACTCGTCAGTGACAAAGAACGGTCGCGTTCCACCGAACTCCTTGATTACCTCGGCCGCACTACTGGCAAGGTATTCACCGAAGTTCACTTTAGTTGGGGAGTGAAATACAAATGGATTCATGCTCAAGCCTTCTTACGTACTCTTTCAAAGATAACAAATTATTCATTGGAAACAGCGTTCCAGGGGCTTTGATAAGTCACAGTTTTTACACATATTCGATGGTAAGGTTAGACGCTGATTAGTTCTGTAGCTTGACCCTGGTGCCAATTCTTTATAGTATTAGGTTCGGTGTTGACATCCATTACCTGGCGCGCCTTCGAACGATTTATACTTGGTGCAAACAATCATACAGATAGTCGCACGTTCGAAGATCGGAAAACGAACTCTAAATAAACCGCCTGGAAAGAGGGCTTAATGGTTTCGAAAAAAAGAAGAGCAGGAAGCGTAGTACTTAGCAGTTTCTGCGCCCTGTCCTTGATCGGACAGACACAAATCGCGTTTGCCGCGGCGCAACCATCAGATTCTGGTGCACCGGCAGGAACGCTGCTTATTCCTTTGACACCAAAACTGGACACGTCGAAACCAGCGCCGCAAACAGCGGATGAAGATGCTCCGCTTGAGACCCCAGCATCTGTAAATTCCAAGGCTTCTGCCAAACCAGGCAAGACCATCGTTGAATCGGCCGAGATTGCAACAGACGCAACTCCATCGGACAACGATGCTCAAACCCAGGGCGAGAGCAGCGATCAGGTCTCTAGCAAGTCAAAGTCAAAGAAACCTAAATCGGCGGGACAACTCGCACTCGAACAAGCCGATAAGGGCGGTCTCGAAGAAGAGACCGGCGATAGCACCGACGATACCACCCTCAAAGGCACAGTTCAGATCGTCGCTGACGACACTGAGTACGATCAAGCGCAGAACTGTTTTGTTGGTACCGGAAACGCCGTCGCTTTGATCAGCGGGCAAAACTCCAAATTAGAAGCAGACTCGATTGTTTACAATCAGTCGAGCCAGATCATGGATGCGCGCGGCAACGTCAAGATTTACCGAAACGGCGATCTATCGACAGGCAGCTCATTCAAGTTCAATGTCACGTCCGGTGAATATCTGATTACGGATGTGGAAACAGGTACTAACGGTAACGTAGTTGTGGCCCGTCGCGGACTGGGAACCAATAACGGTTTGGTCTTTAAAAACGGCGAGCTGACCATGCGGTCGCCAGTATATCTATACCGCGCTACGGCCTTTGCTCCCAAGAGCTACGCCGAACAAATTCAGGACAAGAATTCACACCCAGATGCCTACATGCCTTCGAAACCAAGTTTCAGGTTTAAGGCGAACAAGATGGTGTACGAAAAGTACAACCAGGATGGTAACCTCACCGTATTTGGTGGCAGAATCGAAACCGGCAACTTCTCCGTGCCGATCGGCAAGTTCGTCATGAATGCCGGAAACGACAACCCTGTAACGTTCCCGGTTATGCCTTTCATGGGTAACAACTTGCAGACCGGTGGTATCAGCTTCGGTCCACGATTTAGCACAGCAATGCCTAACGGCGGCGTCTTCTCCTGGGCACCATTGCTTCAGCTCGGTGGACAAACACTGGACAGCGTGGCAAAGAGTACTAAGTCCCTTGGTCTAGGCGACCAAATCTCGTATAACTATCATAATTTACAGGTCCAGCAAGGTTTCGGTTCTACAACTGGGCTATTCGTTGCCAGCGTCAAATATAAGATATACAAAAAGATCAAATTCCAGTCTGGTATCAACAGATACCTGGACGATGGTATGTTCGGTACACGTCGCGCTAAGTACAACATTGAAGTGTACGATAACCACTCGATCTCTGCCGTTCCGTTTTTCTCTAACGTGAACTTCAGAACTTCAGCGGGTTGGTCTCAAGACAACCCGCAACTCTTGAACCAAGGTACATCACAATACAAAGCCCTTTTCGGTTCGGCAGCCAATACGACCGTGCAAAATAGAGCTTTCAAGTTCCAGGAACAACTTACTGCAACGACCCACCCCTTGTTCCGACTTGGTGATACCAAATACGGTATGAAAAGCTACATTTACTCAGGGGCAGCTGTGAGAGCATATTCGACAGGTCAGTCCGGCATCATCGGTCAGATCGGTCCTGTATTCGACGTCTATGCTGACCGCATCAGAGCACAAGTAGGTTACACACAAGCGGGTGTAAGAGGTTCGTCCCCATTCGTATATGACCAATATATTCAAGGTACTCAATCTGCTTACATCTCGGGTGACTACCGGTTCAGCAAATACGTAACGCTCGGCGGCACTTATGGTTACAACTTTCAAGATAAGTTGGCATATCAAAAGGCATTTAATATCGCCATCGGCCCGCCTGACTTCAAAGTCATTGGTATGTACAACCAGCTAACATCGAGTGGACGCGTTGGTTTCGACGTTCTCTATGGACAGCCGATCCAATTCAATCAGCTCCTGTTGAAAAACAAAGCGGACCAAGGCGTACTCGGTTCGATTTGATGGGGTCAGATGTCGTCATCGGCTAAGAGTTCGAACTTCGATAGCTACGTAAAATCGAAGATGCCAGCACTGGGGTTAGACCTTGGTGGTACCAAACTCAGTGCGGCTCTCGTTTCGGGCGGTAGACCGATCTCGGACTTGGTCAGCGTTCCTACGCCGGCTGGACCTCAGAAAATTATCGAAGCGATTCTAGAGTTAATCGCTAGGTTTCAAGCTGAGACGGTATTGTCTGGTGTTGGAATTGCAACAGCAGGGATTGTCGAGGGAACGACCGGAAGCATCATTGGTTCAACTCCTAATATTGATGGCTGGACCGGAACTCCTCTGAAGAAAACTATAGAAGCCAGAACGATGTTGCCGGTGAATGTGGAAAATGACGGTAACGCCTCTACTTATGGTGATGTTTCCGCTCTAGGGCTGCATGATAAAACATGCGTGGTTGGTGTCACAATTGGTACCGGCATCGGTGCTGGTCTTGTAATTAACGGCCGCCCCTATCGCGGAGCCTCATGGGCAGCTGGTGAAGTCGGTCATCTTCGTCTGACTT
Source organism: Oculatellaceae cyanobacterium (assembly GCA_036702975.1). GTDB lineage: Bacteria > Cyanobacteriota > Vampirovibrionia > Obscuribacterales > Obscuribacteraceae > DATNPX01. Next base: position 258,903 of record DATNPX010000054.1, on the reverse strand, counting down.
TGGGAAACAAGAGGCTGTGCAGTTGCGGTCTCTACGATTGTTGGGAAGAATATGGCTCAGGTCGCGGTTTGATCGGCACCACCCGAGAACTTCTATCAGGCGTTACTGCCGAGCAAACTGAGCTTGCTAGATCACCCGAAAAGCTGACGACGAGAGATATCACATCGGCGGCAGAAGCCGGAGATATCATCGCGAGCAAAGCGCTGCATACTTGGCACGAGCATCTCGCGGCGGGATTCGTCAACATCGCACAGGTACTTAATCCCGACACTTTTATACTGAGTGGCGGTATGAGCAACGTAGTAGATCTCGAACTATTGACCGACCTTGTAAAAGATCGTTGTCTGCCCCCTATCGCCGATGCGCTCGAATTGCATAAATCATCACTGGGTCACTTCGCTGGCATCGTGGGAGCAGCTCAAGTACTTCTTGACGGAGTGGCCGTATAGCACTTACGAAAATCTAACGCGAATGCATTTCTGCTCGCTGTCAAGACAAACTTACGAGTTCATGATGCCTGCTAAGAAAGAAAAACTGACTAACGAGCAAGTAGAAGCGGCGGCGAAGCGTTTACGACCGAAATTGCGTCCAATGCTTGCGCTCATGGCTTTGGGCACCGTCCTTATGGGAAGCACAGTTTCTAACGTTATCAATGGACATCTGACGGACACATGGCTTCAGACGAAAGGTCAGATCATAACGGCTTCAATAGTTCGGGAGCATCGCATGAAGTTCCCACAAAAAGTAGAAGCCCATCCAGATTTTCTCTACTCTTTCCAGGTGGACAATCAAACAATCGAGAGCAAAGATAGCAAATTCGACAAAACTGACGACAAAAGTGTCAGCGACTTGATAGCGAAGTACCCACAGGGCCAGACCATAACTGTTCACTATTTAAAAAGCAATCCGGGTGTAAGTTATTTCGATCATCCGGGTGACTATTCACATTCACCACTGCAACTAGTTGGCTTCATTGCCGGTATTCTGATGTTGCTGTCCGCGGTTGTTTTGGTGAATAAGCTGCGCATGTCGGCGATAGCGGAGCAATGATAAAACGGCGCTACAAACGAGGCGTTGTTGGCACCGTTTCGTTCGTTGAGTATTTGGCAGGGTTTGACCGAAACACTTGCCAGAGCAAAGCGATCGCGTCTAACACCGCGCGATTGAGGGCTAAACTTGCAAGCCTCTGACCAGCTCGACATCCATTTCGTGACCGGCCTTGACGCTTATGAATCGAGCTTTGAGACGTAAAGGGTTGAACCCAATCAATGCTAGGTCGCCAATCAAATCCAATAACTTGTGACGCACCGGCTCGTCGCTAAAATGCAATGGCTTCGAGAAGCCGTCTTCAGTCATACTCACCACGTCATCCGCAAGTCCCAACATTTGATGCTCTTTCATAGAGCCAAAGGTTCGGCAGATGCTTAATTCGTCAATGTTTTGGTCGCTACTCCATGATTGCCAACGCTTGCCGATCATGGGATGATTCCAATCCATGAGATAAGTAACTGAAAATTTTTCATCTGGAATGGCCATTAAGCTGCGATCGCCTTTCGTCACCACATATGGTGCCTTCAAAACTCGGTCCGCAGTAATTTTGCGAGGTTCGATGCTTGCATCTTTTAGCGCTTGTGTCCAAATATCAGCGCTTCCATCACCTAGCGGCAACTCCGGGCCATCGATCTCGACAACTAAATCTTCAAGTCCCCAAAGTGAAACCGCAGCCAAAAGATGCTCGACAATGCAAAGGCGAGTCCCGGCACCGTCTCCTATGGTCACATTGCGCAGCGTATTGACGACGCTTTTAGCGGTCGCTGGCAGCACAACAGGTTCTGCATTGCCTTTGTCTATAGCAAAGATAATGCCCGTGCCAGGTTTTGCTTCGTGAACAACTGTTTTTATGTCCTTTTTGGACGTCAGTCCTTTTGCCGTCAAGCCGAAAGAAAAGCCGCCTGGCGTGACCAGTTTATTAACGGCTTCAGTCTTGGGGGGATTTGATTGGATCAACACTGCTGATTTCCTCGCACCATTACTTCTTAGCTTCGCCAAGCGATTTTTCCAGAAGCATCTTCTCTAGTTCAGTGACACGTTTTTGCAGTGCTCGCATATCTGAAGTCATTTTTGGCAAGCGCTTGATATGAGCTACCTGCGTGAAGAATTCACGCATTGGTATTGCCGGCACGCCAACTTGCACGTCGTGGGCTGGAATATCCTTCATGACACCAGCCATGGCGGAGACGATTGCATCCTTGCCGATGTCCGCATGGTCTTTGATACCAGCGTTACCGGCAACGACTGCTCTGTCGCCAATTTTTGTGGAGCCACCAATTGCCGCTTGACCGACGATGATGACTTCGCGGCCGATCTGGCAATTATGCGCAACCATTACCAGATTGTCGATTTTGCTACCAGCACGGATATGTGTGGCACCTAAGGTTCCACGGTCGATTGTGGCGCAAGAACCGATTTCACAATCATCTTCAATGATCACTGTGCCTAATTGAGGAATCTTGAGTAACGGATTCGGCTCATCCGAAAAACCATCCGTTTTACCAGCAATCTTCAACTCCATATTCGATGGACGTTCGGTAACATAGCCGAAGCCATCAGGACCGATGTTCGCACCCTGCTGGCAGATGACACGATTGCCAATGATGATACCGTCTGCAATGAGGCATGCCGGATGCAATAAACAGTCATCGCCTATCTTCACATCTCCACCAATAATGGTGCTCGCCATGATAATCGTGCGGGCGCCAATCTTTGTGTTAGGTCCAATTACGACGTAAGGACCAACGGCGACATCAGCCCCCAGTTCCGCACTAGGATCAATAATCGCAGTCGGATGCACTCCCTTGGGTGGAAAATGTCTTTTGTTGGGCGCTGCACTGAGCATGCGCTGAATAGCTAAGGTAGGACGTTCGACCAAAATCAGAGGACGGTCAGCTTCCACCCCTTCAGGCACAATTACTGCAGCAGCCTTGCAATCATCAAGTCGCTTCAATAGCTCCTTTTCGAAGATGAACGCCAAGTCGTTCGGAGTAGCCGAAAGAGGTGATGGTGCCACCGAGGAAACCTTAAGGTCTGCCGGTCCTTTGACTCTGCCACCAATAATTTGAGCCACCTGACCGAGCGTCATCTCCATCGGAAGTCTCATACCATCACATCTCCTGCGCTTTTCAAATTACCTACCCACGCGAAAGCAGCGCGCGAGACGCTGCATTCGATGTCTCTTCTTTTGCCACCGCGAGTTTTGCTTTTGCGTTCTACGCTGCAACCGCTGGTGTTGCGTACCAACTATTTCGTGACGGTCTTAGCTGGTGCAGAGCCCTTCAGCCGAGCCATTACGCCATCAGTGATATCAACACCACCGACGAGGACCGCTGGCTTGAGCAGCACGAGATCAACTTTTCTCGCAGCGGCTTCAGCTTCGATCGCGCCGTTGATATCTTTTTCCAACTGGCTTTCTAAGGATTTGGCTTTTGATTCCAGACTCTTTTGCTCGCTGTCGATTGACGATTGCAAACGCTTCTGCAAGCTTTCCAAGTCGGCAGCCGGCTTCTTAGCACTCTTTGCATCTTCGTATTGCTTATTGCTGCTTTCGATAAGTGTGTGGAAGTGCTCTTCTGCTTTGCGAATATCTTCGACAGCAGTTTGAGCCCTCGGATAGCTGGTCACGACCTTATCGCGGTCAACCAAACCAATCGTCTTTGGCGCAGTTTGTGCCATCGCATTCGATGCCATGCCAACCGCAGCCAACGCACTCACCAATAACGCAACATTCCGAGAGTAAAGCATCCTCTCCTCCAAAGCTTAGTAACAAACAATCTTGCCAACTGCTCAGTGTACAACATTCAAGCCGGTTGCAAGGCACAATCGGCAGTCCTGTTATTAAAACTTGTCTCCAAATCCGAAAGTGAGTCGCGGAGTGCGTGATCCAAGCAAGGTGCTCAAGAGAGGATATCCGTAATCTACACGGATGTTGCCAACCATCGGTAAATTCATGCGCAAACTAAGACCAACTGATCCCGCGGAGTTGTTTCTTGCCAACAAATTGTTGTAAGTGTTAGAGCCGCTGACTTGTCCTGCATCGGCGAAGAGCGCGAGTTTGATGCGTTTGTGCAGGGAGTTGACGAGCTTATTGTCAGTTTTCGGTATTGGCAAACTGTGTCTCAATTCGGCTCTTGCCATGAGCATGTTAGAACCCAAACCTAGATCACTAAATTGGCGATAACCTCTGATTCCATTAAAGCCGCCTAAGCTGTACTGAGCAAAACCAGGAACGTTGCCCATAGACGTTCCAGCTTGGAAGTTGGTGGCAAAAACAGTCTCTTTTGTGACCGGGATGTATTTGCTTACGCTGAAACCGGCCTTAATGAAGGCGCCGCCCGTACCAACTGATGGAGAGGCAGTCACGCGAGCGAGCATGCCGCGCGTAGGACTCATTTTGTCGTCACGAGTATCAACAACAAGCGATGGATTGACGCTGACGTATAACCCGCCTTTCATCATATTGTTGCGAACATTGTTTGCAAAATTTTGCGCGGCCAGTGGATTGGCAGAGCTTACGTAGCCCTGCTGAATGGCCCTCGTCGCCATCTGATTAACCAACTCACCGGTGGATATATAGTCGGCGACGTTCTTTAGGATAGTGTCTTCAGCAGAGAATCCTAGATTGGCCGAAAGGATCTTTGATAGGGGTTTCGAGAAATTCACGCTCGCACCGATCGTCTGTTGTTGAGACTGATCGATCAAGAAACTGTTCATATTGCGCCCGAAAAGGCTCACGCCCATGGACGTATCCGTTCCCTTCAAATTTGGTTCAATCCAGTCAGCTTGCATCTGCCATGTGCGCTGATTGGACACGAAATTGCTGCCGGAATTGTTCAGCGAATTGGTTACATTGCCGAACATCCCAGCACCAGTTTGCCCCTGGAAAGAGAGAACCTGCCCACGTCCACGGAAGTTCCCATCGGAGAAGCCCAAGGTTCCGAAAGGTCCATAAACCGAGTCGATACCACCGCCGGCACTAACCGATCCGGTGCGCTTTTCGTCAACTTCCACTTTCAGGACATATTTGTCCTTGTCTTTGGCAGAAGGCGCGAGACTGCGTCGAATATCTTGGAAATAACCATTCGCGTAGAGTTTTCGCAGATCGTTGGTTAGGTTCTTTTCGTTATAGACTTCACCCGGTTTGATTTTGATCTGATGTTTGACGATGAAGTCTTTGGTCTTTCGATTTCCGGTTACTTGAATATCGTCAATAACACCTTCGTTGATTGTCAAAGCGATACTGCCGTCCGGGTCGTCTTTGACATCAGTGACACGCGCGAGCACGAAGCCTTTGTCATGATAGGCAGCTTCCACTTTGTCGATCGCTGCAGTCAACTGGTTAAGATTTTGCGGTTTTTCCAGCTGATCCGCAAAGATCTTATGGATCTCTTCGGTGCTAAGCACCTTGTTGCCTTGGAATGAAAACTGGCTCACGGGCGCATTTTCTTGCACCCTTATTTTCAGTAACACACCATTATTGGTGAGTTGGGGATCGACGCGCAAACTCCTGTCGTCGAAATAGCCGAGCCCGTTAATTGCTTTGAGATCCTGCACGACTTGGTCTCGGTCGTACTTATCACCAGGCTTTGTTTTCACGACCTTCATGATATCGTCGGTTTCGACCAGGCGATTGCCTTCGATTTTGACGTCATCAACTGTAAGGTCTGATGGATTTATCTCTTTTTGCTGTGATTGCTGTGCAGAATCAGATTTGTCATCTTTGTTACCGGCAGAATCTTTCGAAGATGCAGCGCTAGCCTTGGCATTGCCACCACCTTCAGACTCAGATTCGGAAACCTCTGCATTTAGTGGCGCAGACGGTGCACCCTCATTCTGCTTCTTTGACGCATCATCACTATGTTTCGCATTACCACCAAAGGGAACGCTGAACTGTGCACTAGCTATAGTGTCAGCAGCGTAAGCGCTTACTCCCACCGACTGTGCCAACAACACAGCTAGGGCCGCGCCGGCAACAAGCTTATTGAGTTTCGTTTGTTTGAGAATCAAATCGCGTCTACTTCTAGTGGTGTGGTCTAGTTGGTAAGGCGGAAGCCCATTCTAGCATGTGGGCGGAATTGCCAAGATGAAAACAATCCCTATTTACAATCCGCAGCTTCCAGGCATCTACGTTTATATCCCGGGAGTGTGTAGGTTCTGTGTAGTGGCAGGGGAAACTAGAAAGCGCGCGCATATCGCATTCATACTCAACTTATATACATCTTGATACGCTTGGAAACCAGCAACTTCAACAGGAGGGCTATCGCCTAACTTCTGTTTCATACAACTAATCGATATAAATTCTGGCTAATTCCAATTTATGCGAATCTGGAGACTTCGGATTTGGCTGTCATCACAGATGGTGTTTTGCGCTGGTGAGATATCTCAGCGAATTTCTAAACTCCAAATTTCAGCGCAACTCTAGTTATTCGACCCGGTGCCCGACGGGCGCTGTCGCTTCAACCTATCTAACAACTCTAACAACGGATTGCCAGCGCTCGCATCTTCTTTGAAAAAGGAATGTGACTTGGTGTCAACAGCTGGAGCGAAGGCACCGGTGGCAGTAAAGACTGGCTTTGCATGACTCCTTGCCACTACAGGCGGGGCGTCGTCATAAACTTCCTCTACTCTGAGCTTGTATCGTGACGGATCGCTGCCAGAAACCGACAGACTTCGCCGTAGGAGCTGAAAGAATCCATCTCCCTTCATGCCTTTTATATCGTTGGAAAGGGTTCGGTCGTTGTAGATCTGTCCCGGTTTTATCTTTATATGCTTCTGCAGATAACCCTTTAAAGTTTGACCAGCTACGATCTCTACTTCACCAATCACGCCTTCATCGACGACAACGGTGAAAGTGCCATTGTCACCGTCAGTCAAATCGGCTACTCGAGCAAGCACGTAGCCACGATCTCGGAAATATTGTTCAATTTTCTCGACCGCTTTGCCAATAATCTCAACGTTCTGAGGTTTACCGATTTGATCGGCGAACATGGGCAACAGTTCGTTGTCGCCGGCGTCTTTGTTGCCTTTGAAAACGACACGTTTAACAGTTGGGTTTTCTTGCACTATGACCTTTATAACAATATTGCCGTCTATAAGCTGCGGGTCGATGTGACAACCAGAGTCGTCAAACCATCCAAGTTTATTGATGGCTTTTAGGTCTTCAACCAATTGCTCGCGAAAAAAGATGTCGCCTTTTTGTGTTTTCAGCACACGCATGATTTCTGCAGAAGGGATAGTTTGATTTCCTTGAATTTGGATATCCTTCACGTGCAGCTCCGCGGCTGGTTTGATTTTAACTTTGCCATCCACATCAATAGAAGAATTGGGCAAAACACTGGCGGTTCTTGCATGAGGAGGCAGCAAACCGCTCTTCAACGCGCTGCTCGAACCTGCGCTGGAGGTGGAGAAAGTTTCGTCAGCAGGTCCTCCCTGAGAGAACGCCGCGTTCAGCGTAGAAAGTGCAAAAAAAAGGGCGGCGCTAACAAAACGGGACATTCCATGCCCAGAGCCACTTCGAGAATCGAGCGACTTAAACGATTTGAATGAACTGCGCGATTTCAATCCAGCTTTCATCTTTTTGGATTGCAGGGACATTGGATTGCAGGGACAGCCAAGGCGATTGCCATAATAACCCCGTTCGATGTGCGCGAACCTGGCGTCAAAACCAAGTTCCACTAAAAATTGCTAAACGATAGCATGGCAGCTATGATTAACCGGTCACGGTGACACTTTCATCTGAGCAGTTAGCAATTGGCGTTGACAAGCAATGACTATCTTTAATAACGATACTCGGCAAAAAGCCGCGAAAGCAGCATTCGATGAGATCATGGACAAAGCGAAGTACGACAAATCGTCGCCTTTGCACAAACAGTTGAATGAAGCTGAAAGCCAGAGAACTTTGAGAGGCGCACGACTAGCCAAGCTATTAGACAAAAACTTCGAAAAGTTAGATCCAAACAACGACGGTATCACTCGGGATGAACTGGCTCAAGCACTTCTTGCACCATGGGGATTTAGCGAAGAAGACTTTACGCTGATCAGGCTGTTGCAGAAATACTTCGACACAATAGCCAATATGGTCGATGAAGAACCCGGGTCAGATTCACGCATCACACTCAACGATAAAGAAGTCCTCAACCAGTTTTTGATATATAGCGATCTCGATCTGTATACTTTGTCGCTCTGGCGTGCGGCCGACGACGTCGCAGACACTCCCGGAATCACGAATGAAAACGCGAATATTTAAGGCGTCTGCGGTTCTATTGCTATTTCAAGATGGGCAGGCAGTACAAAAAAGAAGCTCCGTTCAAAGATACTGAGACCTTGAACGGAGCTGATGTTCATTCGCTTTTCGATGCATTCACGAACAAGCGAAGCAAGAAATAAACTTGCTTAGCGCTTTTGGAACCAACCAACTGGCTGCGGGTCAAGATTGATGTTGACTTGTTTGACTTCGGTGTATTCCTCTAAGCCAAACGTACCGAGCTCTCGCCCCCATCCGCTTTGTTTGTAACCACCCCACGGGCACTCGTTATAGGTGCTGTGGTAGCCGTTAACCCAGGTGATACCGGCGCGAAGTCCTTTGACTACACGGTGAGCGCGAGTTACATCGTTAGTGAAGACAGCACCGGCGAGACCGAATTGAGTTCCATTCGCTAATTCCAATGCTTGTTCTTCAGTCGTGAACTTTTGCATGACCACAACCGGTCCAAAGATCTCTTCCTGGACGATGCGCATGTCAGGCTTCACTTCGCTGAAAATTGTCGGGCTGACGAAATAGCCTTCGCCATATTTATCGCCCTTCAATCTTTCGCCACCAATCTCTAAGCGCGCGCCTTCTTTCTTTCCAATATCAATGTATTCGAGAACGCGCTGCAATTGAGGTTCGCTGACGAGCGGCCCCATTTCGCTGTCATCATCGAGACCGGGTCCGACTTTGATCTGACCAGCTCTTTCGATCATCTTCTTCAAAAATGACGGGTAGATCGATTCTTCGATGACCATGCGGGAACCGGCTGAACACACCTGACCTGCGTTGCAGTAGATTGCAAATAGAGCATAGTCTACAGCCATGTCCACATCCGAATCAGCAAATACCACCATTGGTGACTTGCCACCAAGTTCAAGAGTGACTTTCTTCAAGTTAGTGAGAGCAGCTTGTGCGATGACTTTGCCTGTCTTGACACTACCTGTGAAGGCAACTTTGTCAACGAGTAAGCTCTCGGCAATAGGTTGTCCGACGTTGGCACCACCGCCAAGTACGATATTTACAACCCCTTCCGGCAGATCTAACTCTTGCAAGATTTCGCCTAATCTTATTGCCGTCAAAGGAGTATATTCACTCGGCTTCAACACACATGTGTTACCCGCAGCGAGTGCTGGAGCCAACTTCCATGCGGCCATCAATAACGGATAGTTCCAGGGAATAATCTGCCCGCAAACACCTATCGGTTCACGCACCACAGTGGTTACAGAAGGGGCTGGCACATCAATTGATTGTCCTGTCGGCTTTGTTGCAAGACCGGCGTAGTAGCGGAAACAAGCAGCCGAATCGGCCATATCGTACTTAGTTTCGCGCAGCGGCTTGCCGCCATTCATTGTTTCTAGCTCAGCCAGTTCTTCAGCATTTTGCTCGATCTTGTCGGCGAGTTTAAAGAGGAATGCTGCGCGTTCAGCAGCAGCCATCCGCGGCCACTGACCTTCGTCAAACGCTTTGCGAGCCGCAAGAATAGCCTGCTCAACATGTTGTTTTCCAGATTCAGCCACTTTGCAAAGCTGTTTGCCAGTAGCCGGATTGAACAAAGCACGCTCGGAGGCGCCTTCTTTGAACTGCCCACCAATGAATTGATGCCATTTGCGGTCAACCTTTGCTCTCGGTGCCATCATGGTCTGAGCCATAGCCAATGAACCTCTCTAAGTCAAACTAATCAATTGCGACAAGTTCCAGACGAACGGCAGTGAGTGCCGCTGCTAGAACGAAAGATACGAATCATTACAAGTGCCACAATAATAGCACTTCATCTAGATGGTGGGTGCCAAACAGGCAGAATATGCGAAAATTGTCCAGGTTCAAGTCAACAGGATAATCAATGACGAGCTCGCAACCATCATTCCCCGGCTGTTTTGTCACTCTGGAAGGTCCCGAGGGAGCGGGTAAAACAACTCAAGTAAAGCTATTGTCCAAGCAGCTTGAGATTTTGGGAATCAAGCATGTGGTCACGAGAGATCCTGGCGGCACACCACTCGGGCGCCAGATCCGCCGCATTTTACTCAATCCCGAAAATCCCGTGCACCCCACGACCGAACTACTTCTATATCAGGCGGACCGCGCTCAGCACGTTAGCGAGTTGATTATGCCTGCATTGCAGTCAGGGGCCCTGGTTATTTGCGATCGATATATCGATTCGACCGTGGCTTATCAAGGTTATGGACGCAACCTAGACCTCAAGTTGATTGGCGAGTTGAATGAAATCTCGACCGGCGGGCTCAGACCACAAATGACGATCTTGTTTGATATCGAAAGTAGCGACGGACTCTCGCGCTTGCATCCGGGTGGACATGACCGGTTGGAACGCGAGGCTTTGGAGTTTCATTTAAAGGTGCGTCAAGGCTACCTCAATCTGACCAAACAAGAACCCGAGCGCTGGAAAACGCTTGACGCAAGCAAACCGCTCAGCGTCGTGCAGGCGGAATTGCGCAAGCTGTTCATCGAAAACATTCCAAAAATTTGCCCATGTTTCGACCTCTCTGGCCTGCTTGAGAAATCAGCGACTTGAACATTGCATCTTTAAACTGACAATTTCTTCTGGTACTACATATGGTGGATGAAGCGGCGAAAGCGGCGACCAAGGAAAATAAACCGGCGGCTTTCGTACGAGAACTAATTGAGTTTGTTGTCGTCACTCTGCTTCTTTTGGTTTTTATTCGGTGGGCATTCGGCGAGACTCGCTCTATTCCCTCGGGTTCAATGGAACCGACGCTGCAGATTGATGACCGACTCTTGGTGGAAAAAATCTCCGGACACTTCAATCAGCCCTACAAACGCGGCGAGATTTTGGTGTTCTACCCCCCGCCCAGCGTGATGAAAGGCGATTTGAAGAACGATCCGCTGACGCTTTTGGGCCGCTGGACCGGATTACCGTGCTTTCCTTACGAAACTGCGTTGATCAAACGAGTGATTGGTCTACCCGGTGATACCATCGTCGTTCAGCATGATGTCGGGGTCTTCATCAATGGAAAATTGCTGGATGAAGATTACATCAAGGAGAGACCGAACTACGATTTACGACTCATGGGCGATCTCAGAGACGGCAGCCCAACTGCAGAAACGCTCGGCGGATTGAAACCGGAGATGCCCATCATCGTGCCACGCGGCAAGATGTTCATGATGGGCGACAACCGCAACAACAGCAACGATAGTCATATGTGGGGATTTCAGGATCAACAACGCGTGATTGGACGAGCTTGCTTGCTATTCTGGCGTCCGCTCTGGAGCAGGAAAGTGGCGGGGCAACAGCAGCCTTGACTTACCGTTCGGGAATGAGGATGTGTTCCTGACCTCAGCAGCCCAAAAGAGGTCAGGAACACATCCTCATCCCCTCTCTACTACGTTAGGGCTTAAGACCTAAGACCCTAGGGTGATACGGATCTTGCTACTTCGCTGCCTAGACTTTCCAGGTCGCGACGAATAGAGGCTTCGTCCTGATTGTCGATTGAGCCGTTGCTGGCGATGCGCAGATCGCGCTCTTTGTTGCGAATATCGGTCGTTCTGCGTTTCAGATGTTCATAAGCTTCTTGGCTTATGTTACCTTGCTCTTTCTGTTGCTCTAAGTAAGTCAGCAAGTCAGAACATATTGTGGATATTGGTGGCGCCGTTGGTTGTGGAGCCTGACCAGCTTGAGGTATATAAACGGTCGGAGCACTGATACCAGACAGCCAAGGATAATAGTATCCAGTTGGTCCTTGCCAGAAACGCACACTGCGTCCGCCGTAGTTGATTGTGTAGAAACCTCCGCCGGCAGCGCCATATGGAACAGGCGTGCCAAAAACAGGATAACCGGCGCCATATGGTGATCCATAGGCACCGTAACCGCCGTAATATTGCAGCGGCATGTTACCTGGAGTCATCGTGTTGAATCCGAAATTTCTCGAGAATCCGGCTCCACCAGTGTAACTACCGGTATAACCGTAGGCGTTGGGGGCCGCGAAACCTCCACCAGCGCCAGGAGGAGGACCGGCACTATACGTGACACTGCTAGCGCCACAAAAGCCTGGGGAACCCACCAAAACTGCAATCGCAGAAAGAAGAAAAGCGTTTTTCATGACAAGCGTCCCGGAGCGATACTATTCCAGTATAAGCCCAGTGAATGTAGAAGTTGTGAAGAACCTACGAGCCGCCTTCCAGCGGTTGTTGGGGTTTGAACCAACGATGATTCATCTCTTCTGCAGATAGATGAACGCAGATTAGACTCCAGAAGACAATAAACGCCATTGAGTTGACATTAGCAACTCCAGCTTGCGGCAGTGCATGTGTTGTGATCAGCGATATCAATCCTGGAATCGAGAGCAATCCGCAAGCGATGCAGAGTTTGCGACAAACCGACATGAACGGGCGACCGACTGCAATCTTCCGCTTGAAAAGGATGAAGCCAATTACCCCAAAACAGACGGCTATTGCCAGACCGTGCACAGCTGCCCAAAACAAAATATTGCAGATAACGGCATACATGGCGCTGAGAACCATATTGACCGTCTCGTGCAGATTGAAAGTGCCTTCCATGGCTGAAAACCTTGCCTAGACCGAGGTAACAATCATAACTAGAAAAACATCTTCCTGCATTTATCCCGGTTCAGCTTCGCAGCGTCTTTTTTACCCAACCGTTAGACGGCACAGCTAGCGAGGAGCGAAAGGCATAATGTACACTCGCACTCCAGTCTTCGTCTCCAGAGAAACGTGATTTCAATGCAAAAAAAGATGATTCCGGGTGCCCTCCTTGTCGCTTGTGCGACTGTTCTTTTCACCAGACCGACCGCGCTATCCGAAACAGATTCGACTCAAGGCTTCGACCGCGCCCAGACCTTAGTCATCAATTTGAATAAAAAAGTTGGTTCTTCCGGTTTCTATCTTCTGGAAGGTCTTAGATATTGCGAGACCATGGACCACGACATATTAAAGGCATTACGGCAAGTGCAGGAGGTAGAGAGAACCTATGCAAAACTACGCGGCAAGCCTGACAATCGCTACTTCGAGCTGACTGAAGTAAAAATCGACAAGGCTATATCCTCTAATGCTTCTCTAAGAGACGATTTAAGAGACGCATATTCGCAGTTGAAGGCGCAAATCAAAGACACTCTAGTAATGGACGAGATGTCTGCTAAAAAGGGGCTGCACTGAGTTGGTGGCGTGCAAAGACTTACTGTAAATTTCTGCTGGCTTTTCTGGAAAGAGATCGTTCACTTTTTCAGAGAACCCAGTGTTCGAACTATTTACTTGCTGCTGCCGGCGCTCAGTGCTCCTATCCTCCTAATATTGGGGGGCGAAATTGCACTGATAAACAAGGCTGGGTTGATCGAGAATCCGATCAAAGTATCTTTTACGGCTGATACCACAACACCAAGCGCGCAAGACTGTTCAATAGAACTGAAAAGCTATCTTGCTAAATCGAAGTCGGTTGAGTTCATCGATATAGCGAAACCTGATCAGGCATTACGTGATCACAAGCTTGATGCAATCATTTCCATTGATGCTCCATCAAAGACCGTTAAAATCGAATCTCTTGAGCGTTCAGTCAACCTGCAACTTAGCACGCTAATCAACGCGGCTGAGACTGAAGCGATGGCCACCGATTTCAATGCAAAGAGCGTACCTGCAAACGCGCTCAGTCCATTCGAACTTGCGGCTTTATCAATCAAGCTTTCCGCGACCAAAGTCTTCTATCAGGCTCTTGGAGCAGTATCTGTCTTGTTCGGGCTGCTGTTGGTCGGCAACCTAACAGCCATCTTGACCATGGGAGAGTTCGATTACCATACCATCGAAACTACCTTAATGCAGCCGTCACGCAAGTTGGCGGTTGCGGCTAAAGTGGTGGCGGCAGCGATCATTTCGGTGATGCCCTTTACACTAGGATTTCTCAGCTTTTTCTCACCCACTTTCTTTCTCATCCAAATCCTGCAGCTTCCGTGGCGAATCGAGTTTCATATAGCCTATCTTCTGTCGATTGTCGCCACCATTTGCCTGGTATGCACTTTCGCGTCACTGGTAGATCTTTGTACGTGCATTCTCATGAAGGGTGCAAAACTCTCAACGATTACAACGAGTTATGTAAATGGTGGCATAGTATTGCTGGCCATAGTTGGATACACCATGCCGATTGATATCAACCTGATACTATCCTTCGTCCCTGTGCTGAATGTTTGTTGTGCCAGCAAAACTATAATCTCTGGACAATTCAACTGGCTATGCCCTTTTGCCTATATCGTTATGTTTGTCCAAACTGCCTTCCTGTTTGGATTTACCGAACCCTTATTCACACTCGAAGATGCAATAACAAACTTCGTTATTGCAGGTCATAAACTGCTGAAAATAAAGAACCGAGTACCAGAGCGATGACGGTCGAAGTGCGAGATCTCACGAAAGAATATCACGACCACCGAAAGGGAGTGGTGAGAGCCGTTAATGGTGTTAGCTTCACATGCGGTCAAGGTGAGGTTTTCGGACTGCTTGGACCAAACGGCGCCGGGAAGACAAGCACTTTGAGAATAATCAGCACGATCTTGAAGCCATCACATGGATCAGTATCGGTGGCCGGATTTGATGTGGTGGAGAAGCCCGATCAAGTCCGCCGGAATTTGGGGTTTCTATCTAACGACACGAAGTTGTATCCAAGGCTAACACCGAAGGAAGTAGTGCGTCTTTTTGGACGTCTATACGACATACCCAAAGACAAACTCGAACGTCGCATAAACGAGCTCATGGAATTGCTCGATATGAAAGAATTTGCCGATGTCTGGTGCGAAAAGTTGTCCACCGGAACGCAACAGAAAGCCTGTATTGCACGAGCCGTTGTTCACGATCCGCCTGTAATAATTCTCGACGAACCGAGCAGCGGGTTGGATGTTCCAACAGTCCGTACCGTCCACAATTTCATTCGAGAGTATCGCAATCGTGGCAAATGCATAGTGTTCTCAACGCACGTCATGAGCGAAGCGGAGAAAATGTGCGATCGCATCGCTGTGATCAATCACGGAAAAATCGCAGCAACGGGTAGTTTCATCGATCTTCAGAAAGAGACCGGTTTGGCAGATCCAGAAGACTTATTCATTTCGCTTACGCAGAGGGAGAGTTGATCCGGCATACACTTCTTCTAATGGAAAAAGACTTCCGGCAGCTAATTAGAGACCGGGGATTTATTATCTTTGTTGGGATCTGGGCCCTGGTGGCGGCAACTTCGCACTTCGCACCGCATCTGCCATCACCAAAATTTCCCGAAACAGAAACACCTACGCTTGAAGAGCAACCATTTAATAGCAGCAATGATCAGGACATAGACACCGATACCGAGGTAAACGTCGGAATAATCGGCAACTCTCCGGTCGTAGAAAATCTGCTTAAAAAGAACGGACGCAAACTTAGCTTCTCAGCGCTGACCGGGGTGAGCCCAGAGGAAGCGCTCGCAAAACATTTGGTGGACATAGTTATCGCTTTTCCACCAAGCCTGGCCAATCTGTCTATGGACGCTAGCAACGCGGATCCACCCTCTAGTTCCGGGTTGAGCGCTATGAGCAATTACGCGAGGGACCAACAAGCGAGACCCGATAAACGCTCTGGAAACTTTGGGTTAAAACTGTTACCTCCAGAAGTCCAGGTTATCTACACCGAGGTCTCATCTGACACCTTTAACGCTATAACCAGAGTTATAAATGCACTGACGAAAGCCAAAAACACGATCGTGGACCACAGGCTGGTGCAATTAGGTCTGCAAGAACAGTGGTGGCAAACATTTCAAATTCGCAGTCATGTCAAAATTGGCTACGGCACTGAAGAGATAAGTCTTCCTGTCGTCATGCCATTCCTCCTCACCTTTGCTGTTTCGTTTATCACAACGGTCTTTTCTATTGAGCTCATCTGCCGTGAGAGTATTCGCGGTACATTGGCTCTTTTGATTGCTACACCAATTCGCAGAATAAGCATTCTCGCGTCAAAGACTATGATCGTTTGTTGGTCAGCATTCTGCTCACTGGCTGCGGCGATGACTATTGTTGAAGCACCGCTCAAAAGCCAGAAGACAGCGATGCCCGTTGATAATTTCAGCGCTGTATTGCTAATGAGTATTCCACTTATCTTCACCATCGCTGGTTGGAGTGCATTCATGGCTTTGCGGATTAGAACACGAGGAACAGCCATGGCTCGGCTAATACCAGGTTCGATAATCATCATCGTCCTTGCTGGTATCTCAACACTACCCGGAGTACATTCGACTGCTGATGTCATGCTTGTTCCCATCGCCAACATTACTTCGCTTATAAAAGACTGGCTATCCGGATATTGGAATCCGGTGATCGCACTGCCTACTTGTGCAGTCGCGCTCTTATACGGAACCATCTGTATGCAGCAAGCAGCGCTCATGCTCGAGGAACACGGCGACATCAGTGTCAACTCGAATATTCCAGGTTCCAATACCGGCAATATGTTTCAGCTGTCTGTGGTGCTCGGCGTAATTGCTATCCTAACGAATTTCTATATCAACAGAATGGTGCTTATTGTAAATGCTCCGGTCGGTTGGAGCACGGCTGCGATATTGACTGCAACACTCTCCCTACTTGCTGCACTGAAGATCCGCAGGAGCGTACCACTGGGATTAATGACCCTCACCCACTCGATTGCAAAAAAGAGTCTCATTGCCGCCACTGCTTCGCCCGTTCTTCTTTGGCTGGCTGACAAATATAACTGGCTTCACATCCTCAACCCATACCTTGCACTTGCCGTGCCAAATGGAGCGAATCCTGACCAAGTTTATTTTCTGAGGACCGTCGCTTTGGTTGCGTGCACATTCCTTCTGCCGCTCAGTCAGGAAGTCCTTTTTCGGAACGTCTTGCAAAGGACTATGTCGCGCGTTTTCAATCCTCTTTTACTACCAGCAGTTGTGAGTATCGTTTATTGTCTATCGCAACCGGATGCAAAGGATGCTGGTGCCTATATTGGATTTGGTATCATCCTCTCGCTGATCGCACAAAAGACAGGCTCCGTTTATCCGTGCATCGCGCTACGTTTATGCGCTGCAATGCTGGCGGTTGGTTGGAAGCTGCATTAGTGAGAAAAACTCGCTTATTTCTTACGATAAAGTTCAATTCATGCATACTGCTCAGTTCAAATCTATGATTGATTTACTTGGCAAACAAGATAGTTGAGGAATAGTCATGCGCAAATTAGTAAACATCATTTTGATAGCCGCAACGGCAACCACCGCCGCATTCGCCCAAGAGACAGGCAGCCCCTCTAGCGGTGCAGCGGCAGCTTCATCTGCGACCGGTTCGAATTCACCTGCTGCATCACAGGGACACCAACCGCTCAGACCACGGAAGAGACTGCGCAGAAAACTGATGCGTAAAGCGCTCCAGAAGAAGTCGGCAACGACTCCCGCTGCAAGCGGAGCACCCGAAACCAAATAGCAGACTTTAGTTTTGTCTTGGCGAGCTATTCACTTCGTCCGCAGGGAACATAGATTCGATACGAAACTCCTGTGCGGTAATGCATCCTACGGCGTCTCGCTACACGCGTTGCGTCAGCGAGACGTAGTAGAATTGACTGCACGCCACTCAACAGTCTAAGCAAGCGAAACCCACATGTACAAGTCAACAGAAGAACTAACCCCGCATCAGCTGTACAACATTTTTATTGGTTCCGTCGTGCCAAGACCAATTGCCTGGGTATCTTCCGTCAACAGCCAGGGACAGCCAAATCTTGCACCTTTTTCTTTCTTTATGGTTGCTAGTGCAAATCCGCCGGTAGTGTGTTTTTGCCCTGCGCTCAAAGCTGTCGAAAAGGATGGTCAAAAAGTGGTAGTACCTAAAGATACCCTACGCAACATTCAAGAAACAAAGGAATTTGTGGTCAATATCGTCAGTCTGCCACTAGCAGAAAAGATGAATGAGAGCAGCGGTAACTTTGCTCCCGAGGTCGACGAGTTTCAGAAGGCGCAACTGACAGCAGAACCATCACGGTTGGTATCACCACCGCGAGTAGGCGAAGCCTTAGTTAGTTTCGAATGCAAATTGCGCCAGGTAATCTCCTTTGGCTCGCATGAAGGAGCTGGAAATCTAGTGCTCGGAGACGTTGTTGGCTTTCATCTTGCAGAAGATGTTTGGCACCACAATCACATCGACAGGTCTGTCCTGCAACCGATCGGACGTCTGTCAGGAAATGACTATTGCAAGATTGAAAACATTTTTCAGATGAACCGCCCCGAAGTTTGACCGATCAGAGTGGTATGCCCAAGCAATAAAGCAGAAATGCTGTTATCACCATTAAAAAAGTGGCTCCGACAGGATTCGAACCTGTAACCTGGCGATTATGAGTCGCTTGCTCCACCATTGAGCTACGGAGCCACGGAGTTTTATTTTAAAGCATCACACCCGCGGTTTGCGATGCACATAAGTGCTGTTATAGTCGTCCTTTAATTCTTTGCCTCAACCGCTGTCATGTGCTTTTCAATAAAGTCGGTGCTTACATCGCCTTGAATGAACGCCGGATGCGTCAATACACGTTGGTGAAAAGGAATCGTTGTGCGAATACCAGTGATTGCGTATTCATCTAGTGCACGATGCATGCGATCTATCGCTTCCTGACGATCGTTGCCCCAGACAATCAATTTGCTGACAAGAGAATCATAGTGTGGGGGTATCGAATAACCAGGATAGCAGTGACTGTCTACACGCACGCCGGGTCCGCCCGGTGCGATGTACGCGTCGACACGGCCAGGTGAAGGAAGAAAGTTCCTGTCAGGATCTTCTGCATTGATTCTGCATTCGATCGCGTGACCTGAGAATTTGATGTCTTCTTGCTTGAAGGAAAGAGGCAATCCAGACGCAACACGAATCTGCTCTTTGATCAAGTCATGCCCAGTGATCAATTCGGTGACAGGATGTTCAACTTGAATGCGCGTGTTCATTTCCATGAAATAAAACTCGCCATTTGCGTAGATAAATTCAATCGTTCCAGCGCCTTCATAACTGATTGATCTCGCAGCTTGCACCGCAGCTGCTCCCATTCGTTCACGCAATTCAGGAGTTATCACCGGGCTCGGAGACTCCTCGATCAACTTCTGATGACGTCTCTGCACAGAGCAATCACGCTCGCCGAGGTGCACCACATTGCCATGACTGTCAGCCATGATTTGAATTTCAATATGACGAATCGGTTTCAGGTATTTTTCCAGATAAACACCAGCATCACCAAACGATGCGGCAGCTTCAGTTCTTGCGGAGACAATAGCGTTAGCCAGAGCGACCCGATCATATGCCACGCGCATCCCGCGTCCACCACCACCGGCAGTGGCCTTCACGATTACGGGATAACCGATGTCGTCAGCAATTTTGAACGCTTCACTTTCATCTGTGACTAATCCTTGCGTTCCCGGCACAACCGGAACTTTTGCTGCTCTCATCGTTTCCCGAGCTGAGGCCTTGTCGCCCATTTTGTTGATGGCGTCGACGCTCGGCCCAATGAATTTGATACGGTGGTCAGCACAGATATCGGCGAAGTTTGCGTTTTCGGAAAGAAAACCATAGCCGGGATGCACCGCATCAGCCCCGGTAACGACCGCCGTGCTGATCAATGCTGGAATGTGAAGATAACTTCTTTTGGAGGGCGGTGGTCCAATACAAAACGCCTCATCAGCCAACTTCACGTGCAGCGATTCCGCATCTGCCTGTGAATACACGGCGACTGTTCTTATGCCCATTTCGCGGCAAGCCCGAATTATTCGCAAGGCTATTTCGCCACGATTTGCGACAAGAACTTTTTCGATCACTGTGATACGCCTCGCTTATGCTGTCCTGTTTAACCTTTAGGATCGACAAGAAACAGCTGCTGTCCGTATTCCACTGTGCTGCCATTGTCAACGCAAATCTTGACGATCTTGCCGGCGACTTCCGAGGGCATGTCGTTCATCAATTTCATCGCTTCGATGATGCAAACGGTTTGTCCAACTGAAATCTTGTCACCTACATCGACGAAAGGTTTCGCAGTCGGAGAGGATGAACGATAGAACGTGCCAACCATCGGTGAAGTAACTGATACGAGATCTGCCGCCGGCGGAGCAACCGGAGCTGGTGCAGCCGCAGCTTCGCTTTTATCGGACTTGGCTTCTTGCTTCGGTTCGAACGACATCACGGGCATCGTAACGGCGCGAGCGGGTACTGCATTTGCGGCTGGATCGGACATCATCATGAGCGGCGGCGGTGCATGATGCACAACCGGCCCGCCTTTCTTAACGGTAATTTTCTGATCTCCAGACTCGATGGTTAATTCGGTGATGTCAGTACCGCTGACCACAGACAACAAGTCGCTTATTTGCTTCAGGTCGATGTCCACCGGTTTGCCTCTAGCTAGATGGGGATGTAAATTTCCAGAATCCAATCGGATTGTGATTTCCGGATGTATATTCAGACCATTTTTGGCGATCTGATTTCGTCTGGTTTCTCGCCTCCGATCATAGCAAACGAAAGTTGTTGCTCGATGGCGAAAGCTCTAGCGCTCAACAAACTTTGTTGTCGAGCGCCCTCTACATTTGCGGACTAGACTCTCGTCAAGTATTTGCGTGAACGAGTATCTACGCGAATTTTGTCGCCAACCTTGATGTGGAATGGCACTGAGATTGTGGCACCAGTTTCAAGCACAGCCGGTTTTCCACCGCCAGAGCTTGTGTCACCGCGCTCGTCGGGAGCGGTCTCGGTAACTTCCAATTCAACCGTATTTGGTAGTTCCACGCCGATTACACGGTCTTCGTAAGTGAGAACGATGATATTTTCAAGACCTTCTTTGAGAAACTCAGAGGGCGATCCAATCTGCTCAGACGACAATTCTATCTGCTCGTAGTTAGAGGCATTCATCATTGCGAACTTATCGCCGGCTTTGTAGAGATACTGCATTTCAGACTTTTCAACGATCGCAGTAGGGACTTTTTCACCGGCACGGAATGTTTGTTCAAGCGTGTTGCCCGTTTCAACGTTTTTCATTTTTGTACGAACGAAAGCAGAGCCTTTGCCAGGCTTGACGTGCATGGCGTCAACTATCTGCCAAACACCGTTGTTATAAACAATTGTGACACCAGGTCGAAAATCGTTGGAAGAGATCATTACCTTCTTCAGTCCTTTTTTTGTTTTGTTTTTTGTTTTGTCTTTGTCTTCGTCACTGCTCATAGCCCGACCCGTTTCTGGTGTCGACGCCGCACATTTGCGACCGAGCATGGTTGTAGTCAAGAAATTAGAGCTAACTCTCGAATAGCGGTGATTTTATCATCACCAGAGACTCAAGGTTCCGGCCCTGCAACTCTTCTTTAGTATTGCGATTTATGCTCGCTAACTTGTCGTGTATCCCACAACCCAGCTATAATCGGCGTTTTTGCTTCTTCCGAGGTAATTGGACCCCATGTCCACCGCAAACACTCCCACTAAACCACCCGAAATGTCCAAAGAGCCTTACAATCCGCAGGAAGTAGAAACAAAGTGGACCGAACACTGGCACGAACATAAAGTTTTTAACCTTGACATCAACCCGGATAAGCCGCCGTTCTCCTGCGCTCTGCCGCCGCCGAACATAACCGGCAATCTTCACATGGGTCACGCCCTTAACGGTACTTTGCAAGACGTCCTCATTCGTTTAAAGAGAATGCAGGGCTACAACGTTCTCTGGCAGCCTGGCACTGACCATGCGGGGATCTCAACCCAGATGGTGGTAGAGCGCCAGCTGAAAAAAGAGGGATTGAACCGGCACGACCTTGGACGCGAAAAGTTTATCGAGCGCGTTTGGGTATGGCGCAATCAATACGGCAACCAGATCATGAACCAGTACAAACGGCTGGGGGTGAGTTTCAACTGGGACCGCCTGGCGTTCACAATGGACGATTCCTATGTGAAAGCTATCTACAAAGCATTCGTTCTGCTTTTCCGCGACGGATTGATCTATCGCGGCAACCGCATAACGAACTGGTGCCCACGCTGTCTCACAAGTTTATCTGACCTGGAAGTCGAACATGAAGAAGAAAAGGGCTTCCTCTATCACATTCGTTATAGCTTGACCGACAGCACAGGCGATCTTGTCGTTGCTACGACTCGCCCTGAAACCATGTTTGGTGATGTGGCGGTGGCAGTGCATCCTGAAGACGACCGCTATAAGAGTTTCATCGGCAAATCAGTTCATCTGCCTCTCACCGGCCGCACCATTCCGGTAATCGCCGATGAATATGTGGAAAGAGACTTCGGAACAGGGGCGCTGAAGATTACTCCCGCACACGACGCCAACGACTGGGAGGTCGGACAACGGCACAAGCTGGAGTCACCTGTGGTGATTGATGCGCACGGGAAACTGAGCAAAAACGAGTTTGTACCTGAACAGTTCCAAGGTAAGGACAGATTTGTCGTAAGAGAAGAAGCTGTTGCTGAGCTCGAAACAAAAGGGCTTTTGTCGGAAAAGAAGGAATACGTACATGGCGTTGGTCACTGCGAGCGGTGCCACACTGTTATCGAGCCTTACCTTTCAGAGCAATGGTATTTGGCCATGAAAGAGTTGGCGGCACCAGCAATTCTTGCTGTGGAAGAAGAGCGCGTCGTCTTCGTTCCCGAACGCTACGCCGCAACATGTCTGGAAAGATTGAAGAATATTCGCGATTGGAATATCAGTCGCCAACTGTGGTGGGGTCATCGTATTCCAGTTTGGACATGCGAAAACGAGCACGTCGAGGCATACGAATCAGACCCAGCAAAGTGCGACAAATGCGATTCGACCAAACTCGTACAAGATGAAGACGTTCTCGACACCTGGTTCAGTTCGGCATTGTGGCCGTTTGCAACTCTTGGCTGGCCGGATGAGACTAAAGAATTCAAGGTCTTCTACCCAACTACGGTACTTTCGACCGCTCGCGAGATTATCAATCTCTGGGTCTCGCGCATGATTTTCACAAGCTTGAGATTTATCAAAAAGATTCCGTTCAAAGACGTCGTCATTCACCCGGTTATTCAAACGCCAGACGGCAAGCGCATGTCTAAGTCAAAGGGCAATGCCGTCGACCCACTCGTAATGATCGATAAGTACGGCGCGGACGCTAATCGATTCTGGTTCACTTCTGTTGGAGTGAAAGGCGACCAGGATGTTCGATTCCGAGAAGATCGATTGGACGAGTACAAAAAGTTTGCTAACAAACTGTGGAACTGCGGACGCTATGTTCTGACCCAGCTGGGAGACTATTCGCCAAGAGCAGTTGAGCCGGAGAAATTGACTCTTGCAGACAGATGGATCTTACATCGCTACAACCAGATGTTGCAAACTGTCAGTGGTGCCTTCAATGAATACGATTTCCATGTCGTCGCTCGTGAACTCTACGACTTCACTTGGGACTATTTCTGCGATTGGTACGTCGAAATCGCCAAGATACAGTTGGCTCAGGAAAGCGCCGCTGGTATTACAAGCCGAGACAGTCAGACTCAACGAGTTTTGCATGTGATATTTGAAGGACTGATGCGGGCGATGCACCCAATCATGCCGTTCATAACGGAAGAACTCTGGGGACGGCTGCAGAAGTTCGAGCTATTCAAACAGCTCGAGTCAATTATGTTCGCACCATATCCCAGAGCCGACGAACGGCTCTTGAATACAGCAGCTGATGAGAAGATGAACTTCCTCATGAAAGTCATTCGCTCCATTCGAAATGCGCGGCAGACTTTCAATGTGCCGGCCTCGGCAGACGCAGAAGTGATACTTGTCACTGCTGACGCTGGTGAGCGAGATACACTCAATGAAGGATTGGAATACATAAAGCGATTAGCTCGAGTTGCTCCGGTAACAGTCACCGAATCTGGTACCGCTCCTAAGATGGCAGCAAAAGAGAGCGTTTCCACTACAACGATCTATTTGCCTCTGGGCAACCTTATCGACGTCGCTAAATCAAAGCAAAAGCTCCAACAAAGAGCCGATGCCTTGAAAAAAGAGTTGGCCAAGGCAGAGGGTAGTCTGAATAATCCTGATTTCAGAGCCAAAGCACCAAAAGAGAAAATCGACAATCTGGCAAACCAGGTTGCGGATTTGCAGAGTCAACTGGATAGCATCAACAGCCAACTCAACATACTCGAAGAGCAACAGTGATGATCGATGAACCGCAAGGCTCAGCCGACAAATCAGCAATTGTAGTCGAGCAGTTCACCGCTGATCAGGAAGCGGAACTTTCTAGTCTCGCGGCTCATTTCAAACGACCTGCGCGGCCTCGCGCAGCTGACCGAGAGGCCGTCAAGCAAGCGATAAGGACCATCGAGAATAAAAGTGACGCTGAAACCAAGTTGCTTTGGTGTCAGAGCCCATGGCAAGTCGTCACATTGACGGCCATGATTACTCTTTGGATTCACGGAGGATACGAACTAACCGACAAACTGCGTTCCCAGTTAAAAGACGATCAGTGGCAACATATGTTTAACTGCCTCTACGAGCAGCTCAGCGACCAGAGCTTAAGCACAGAACTGGCAATAGACGATTTCGTCAAGCCTAATCTACTTGTTGCGACCGACCGACTGAGCAGTCCGGCTATACGCCAAGCAGAGCTGATCGAAAAGATGGATTCGACGCTGGCCCCGCAAGTTTCCTTGATTGTCAAACTGCGCCTTAGAGAGATTTTCGCGCAACAGCAGGAAGCAACTGGGCGAATCCGCGGCATGCAGCAAATTTTGGTTCGCACTCCATTTGGTCTCTCCACAACGAGGAATCTTTTGAATGAGCGCATCAGCGCCACAATCGAAGAGCAAGTGGATGAGACCACAAGGAGGAGAATCGAAGATTTTTGGGGACAGCACGAAACCGTATCTCCCCCTATCTTAGGTCTGAACCAGCAGAACACTATTATCGACCGCTTCTTTAATTCGTTTGGTACTCAATCGTTTACACCACCGGCGGTATTGGGCAAGCTCTTAGCTACTCAATTCATCGCAAGGCGCTTCCCGGTATCGATTGATTCTTCCGACCTGGCTCTCGTAAATGCCTGGGTGGATCTCGCCGATAATGTTTTCAATCTCTCTTGGTCACAGAGAATACATGTCGTATGCGATTCGCCGATGGAAGCGCACCTAGACAACAACGACATGTTGCACAACGAAAATGGTCCCGCGCTTAGATTCCGGGATGGGTCGGAAGTTTTCGCAATTCACGGAGTCGTTCTGCCGCACAACGTCATCAGAGACGCAGCGACTATATCTGTAGAGCAGATAGACAAGGAGCCGAACGCGGAAGTCCGCCGCATATTAATACAACGTTACGGAGAGATCAGGTATTTGCAGGATTCGGATGCTACCGAAATCGACTCTGACGAATACGGTACCCTCTACAAGAAACCATTGCTTGGAGACGAGCCGATGGTCATCGTGAAGGTTAAGAACTCGACGCCAGAACCTGACGGAACTTTTAAACACTATTACTTGCGCGTGCCACCATATGTAACGACAGCACGTGCGGCTGTCGCCTGGACCTTCGACATGAAGCCGGAAGAATACAAACCTTTCAAACAGACCTAATTTTGTTTTCCAGATTGGGGCGAAGGTGGACCTGCAGTTTCTGGTATGGTTTGAGCTTGTGCCGAGGGCTGCGCAGTCGGCTGCTCTACCGTGGTCCCAGCCTCTCCAGCCAATCTGCTTCGCAGATTTCCGAGTCCCGATAGTGCATTCCGAACACCTTCCATCGCCTTTTCTTGTATGACTTTCTTGCGGTCATCCAGAAATTTTTGTTCTTCTTCTGTTATCGGCGGTAAATTCAATCGTCGTGCCTCAAGTTGCTTTGCCTCCTCGATGAGACCTTTTCCCTTGAGAGTCTCTTCAAGTTGCAGCAACGGCCTGAGAAGCAAATTGCTGTTTGGAAAGTGCTTTTCGACGAGAGACAAATAACGCCTAGCATATTCTTCCGCTAAATCGAAGCGCTTCATATGTATCATCGTATTTAACAGATGATAGTAAGCAGTGACGGCATCCATGTTCAAGCTTACTTCTTCACCTACTTTTAGCTCGTATATCTGAACTGATTTCGTCAGGTATTTCAAAGCCCTTTCTACAGCTTTCTCATCAACATATGGATCAAGAGGTTGAACGTTTTCTCCTCGTGCTTCCTTGACAATTTGCGGGCCAAGCTTGTACACAGGCGCCACGGTGATTGCTTTACGATAGTACTCTTGAGCCATTTCTAGACTGTCAGCACCAAGCTCCTTTTCCCGGGCTTCAAAATAGCGCTGCTCGAATTCTAGAGCGCGCGCAAAGTCACCTCGCCGCTCATGCATCAAAGCCATAGTGTTGAATCTCTTAGCTAGCTGGTCACCTGCCTTGGAGTCCTCCATGTTCAGGTATTTTTCCATCGCATTGACATACGGATCATCCATCCCGTTCGCGCGTCGTATTGCGTTCGCTTGTAGATTCACTATTTCAGCGGTCGCCTGCGAACCTTGCATGTTGTAGCACATGGCGAGTTGACTCAATAACGGAACCAGCTGTTTATGCTTATGTCCGAGATGCTTCCTTTGTATTCGTACAGCGACAAGATAACAATCCTTGGCAAAATCTACTGCATCAGGAGCGACTTCCAGAGGTTGCCGTTCGCGAGCAGATTTAAGAGCAAAAGAGCCAACCGCTACTAGTGCATGCGCAACGTTTAAACTGTCGGCGCCGTTCTCCTTGACGGAAGTGAGCAGCGCCTGCTCCAGGACCGCGTTCGCTTCTACTTGATGATTCTGTTTTGACAGATGTTCTGCCAGAGCGATCATGAGCTCTACATCCTCATGTTCAGTCAGCCGAACCCTTATCAAGGCGACCAATCGATTTCTTGCTTTCTCAGCTTCGTCTTTCTGGTCTAAGTGCTCGTAAAGCATCACTAGACGAGCAAGAGCAAAAACCAGTGAGCCATTGTCAGGACCGAGAACCGCCTCTTTGATTTTGATCGAACGTAAAAGATACTCCGAAGCTTGCGTTAAGCGTCCCTGGTCCAGGAAACAAGAACCGAGATTTGTCATCACCGAGGCGGTGCGTGAACTGAATTCGCCAAATCCGTGGAGCGCAAGGTCGAGGGCTTGTTGCAGCAGTTCAGCATTGCCGGCGCTACGACCGCAAAAATGTGCCAAACTTGCCTGGTTGCTCAAACTATAGCTATGGAGCGCATGGTCGGGCGGTAAAACTTGACTGCGCAGCTCTCTGCAGCGCAAGAAATAATCTGCCGCTTCATCCAGTTTGTAGCGTTTGAGGCAAATCAGACCTTTATTCTCAAGCGTGTCTGCCAGGTCTCTACGAACATCGACGGCGAGATTGTCCTGCATGAGCAGTGCTTCGTCGATGTATTTTTCTGCCGTCGCTTGGTCTCCGAGACGCCAACAAGTATCACCAAGATCTGTGAGCACAACGGCTATCTCGTTGCTTGGAGTAGGATAAAGAGCACGACGAATACGAACGGCTTCTTCCAGGTAGTCTCGACTTTCACGCAGGCGAAAACATTCGCGCCGCAAAACACCAAGCGAACGCAAAACGTCGGAATACTCATGCGAGTTTTTTCCGATTTCAATTTCAAACAACTTCAATGCTTCCAGGAGATATCGCTCTGCATCAGCATTACGCGACAATATCTCTAAAACTCGTCCGTATTGAAAAAAGAGCTTTCCGCGGTCAATCGCGCTGAGAGTAGCACACTCCAATTCCTGTACTGCCACTTTAAGCGCGCCGTCTGCAATAGCATACTTGCCGTCGTCAAAATGGTTTTTAGCTTTTTCGAGATACTCCTGAAAATTCATTTGCGCTCCTGGGTGAGGCTTCAGTTGCTAATTGGAAGTCTTCGAGGTCAAACCTCTGAGACGCTTATAAAGTACATTCACCTGCTCCTCAACCGGACAAATTTCGTCTTCAACCGCCATCAACGATTCAATTGATCGTCTCAAGAGTCGCAGTTCTTCGTTCTCCGGCGACAATGCAAGTGCCCTCCGAACGTAGTCAAAGGCTATCGCATAGTTGAATTCAACGGCTTGAACTCTGGCCATTAAGATCAAAGCCTCAATGTTATTAGGATTGATGGAAAGAGCCGTTTCCGTTTCCTTCAAGCACTCCTGGGTTGTTCCTGCAGCAAGATGCAGTTGGGCCAACAACCTGTGCGCGAGATCATACATGGGATAATCTTGTAGAACCTTCTCTACAAGGTCTTTTGATTGGGCAGGACGAAACGCGATCTGCAACTCAGCTTTGAACAGTGAATCGACAACCGATTGAGGAACCTCGAGCGAGTTCAAGCGCGATTCAATGATCCGCTTTGCTTCAAGAGCTTGAGCGTCACCGGGAGCAAGTTCAATCACCCTTTCGTAAGCTCTTCTCGCAAGCGTCCTCTGTCGCAACTCCTCATACCAAGTTCCTAGCGCGAAATAATCTCTCGCGGCTAGATTCTCAGGAATCTCTGGAGGTGGACTGCCAAACAAACTCGTACCTCATGCAACCTAATTCCAGTTTCTAGTATGTTATGCCTCATATGCCCGGCTGCCCATCTTTAAATCTGGGGTAAACCAGAGGAATGCTACGGCAATGCCTCGTTTCGAAAATTAAGCGAATAGCTGCGCAACTTCATCATTCGAAAGCTCACGCCATTCGCCGGGCTGCAAGCTCAATTCAAAAAGCGATAGAGTGCCAATTGAAACTCTCACCAACCGCAAGGTCGGACATCCTACCGCTGCAGTCATTTTTCGCACCTGCCGATTTCTGCCTTCCGTCAAAGTGAGAGCTATCCAAGCCGTCGGTATGTGCTTGCGTTCGCGAACGGGCACCGGTCGCGGTGGCATCGCCGGTGCTGTTTCGAGATATTGGACTCGAGCAGGCTTCGTTCTCTTTCCCTCAATTAACACACCTCGTTCGAGCTGCCTGAGCGCACTTGCATCGGGAATATTTTCAACTTGAACCAAATAGGTACGCCTATGCCCACATTCGGGAGCAAGCAACGCTTTGTTGAGCCTTCCATCATCGCTCAAAATGAGCAGTCCTTCGCTGTCATAGTCCAAGCGGCCGACAGGATAAACATCCGCAAGGAAGGCGAATTTAGCGAGCGTATCTTTTGCACTGTTCTCAGGTACCGAGAACTGCGACAAGACAGCATAGGGTTTATTAAAGGCTATGTATGTCCTGCCCTTAGCCGGAAAGAATTGCCTGCTCATGGATCTCAACTGTTCAACCATCCTCATAATACCGTCCGCGCCAGCTCTTGGCACCGATAAAGCCCCCGTCGATGGCAAAATTCGACTAGGTTCGTCTAAAATGTAAACTTCAAAGGGCAGTTCTAAAACCACAGGCACACGGACAAAGGCATATCATATAAGGAAAGCAAAATGTGTGAACGCAAGGTTGCTCCGTACGGCTCATGGAAATCACCATTTAAAGCTGCCGACATCGCCTCCGGCACATTGAGAATTAGTGAACCGACCTTCGACGGGGACGACCTCTACTGGTTGGAGGGACGGCCGACCGACGGCGGCAAGCAGGCACTGGTTCGCAAAAGCAAAAACGGCGAGATCGCCGACGTCTCTCCCAAAGGATTCAACGTCAGAAACTCAGTCAACGAATACGGTGGTGCACCATATTTAGCAAGAAGTGGAAAAATCTTCTGCAGTAACTATTCGGATCAAGTCGTGTATCAGATCAATCCTGATCCAAACGCAACAGCAAGCGCGCGAAGAATAGCGTTGACTCCTGAAGGTGAATATCTGTTTGCGGACTTCGAACTCGACGTCAAAAGAAACCGTCTCATTCTAGTGACCGAAGATCACTCCGATCCAACAAAGCAGCCGACAACTACCATTAATACCGTTCCTATTGCGCGCGACGGCGAAACCTCAGCATCTCAGCGCATGCAAACGCTGGTTTCTGGCAATGATTTTTATTCAAGCCCTCGAGTGAGTCCCGACGGTACGCTCCTCGCGTGGATCTCGTGGGATCACCCCAACATGCCCTGGGATGGCACAGCGTTATGGATGGCAGAGATTGGAACAGACGGCACGCTCTCGAAACATCGCAAGATTGCAGGCACAGATGACGAATCTGTTGTTCAGCCGGTTTGGTCCGGCAAAGGAGACTTATTCTTTATTTCAGACCGTCTCGGTTGGTGGAATCTCTATGCTCTGCCAAATCCGACCAAGAATTTAAATCCGGTAGCGGTGCTCGAGATGGAAAGCGATTTTGTCACGCCGCAATGGGTTTTCGGCGCCAAAAACTATTGCTTTATCAACGATCACACATTGGTGGTGACGTCCTTCCAAAATGGTGGTTGGAGATTAATCTCAACTGACATTGAGGCCAATTTCAACGCAAAGCGAAATATCGTTGAGGAGATAAAGACAACATTCACTGAAATCCACTACCTTTCAACAAATGGAAGCAAGTTGGCAATGATCGCGGCATCACCTAAGCAAGAAGCGGCAGTGGTCGAACTTGACCTGAACAGTCACCAAACCAGCATTGTCAAATCTTCCTCTGAGAGACAGATTGACGAAAAATACATCTCGATTCCGCAGGCCATTGAGTTTCCATCTGAGCGCAATCTGATCGCTAACGCATATTTTTACCCGCCTACAAACGCTGATTATGTGGCGCCGGAAGGTGAAATGCCACCACTAGTTCTTCACGTTCATGGAGGTCCGACTGGCGCCGCTGGTAGTGCCCTGAATCCTGGCGTACAATATTGGACCAGCCGCGGATTCGCGTACATGGACGTCAACTACGCAGGCAGCTCGAATTATGGCAGACAGTATCGGCAAAGGCTCACCCTCAACTGGGGATTAGTCGATCTAGAGGACTGCCAGAACGCAGCGAAATTCGCTGCCACTCAAGGTTGGGTTGATCCAAAGCGAATGACCATCACGGGTGGAAGTTCGGGTGGTTTCACCGCATTGTGTGCGCTTACATTCACTAATGTGTTTGCAACGGGCGCTAGCCATTTCGGTGTAAGCGATCTAGAAAGTCTTGCTCAGGATACACATAAGTTTGAATCGCGTTACCTGGACCGTATCGTTGGTCCCTATCCCGCTTACAAGCCTGTGTATCAGAATCGCTCACCAATCAACAATGTCGATAAGCTTGCGCGCCCTGTTATATTCTTCCAGGGGTTAGACGATAAGGTAGTGCCACCAACGCAGACTGAATCGATGGTCGAAGCCCTGCGTAAGAAAAAGATCCCCTTTTGTTACATATCATATGAAGGCGAAGGACATGGATTTCGCCGTGCAGAAAACATAAAACGTACGCTAGATGCCGAATACCTGTTTTATGCCCGGATGTTCGGCATTCCCCCTGCTGACGAGCTCGAGGAGATCGAGATTGAAAATTTCGCTCCTGCTCTGAGCAGCACCTAGTTCAACTTCGAACACATCACACTTGCTTTCTTAAACCAGAGCACTACCAATGGTTAGGGTCGATGTTAGTCTTCGGAACCTAAGAAAAACGATCGCGTCTCAATGCCAGTGTGTACAAAATCTATTCGATATGAATGTTGTGGAGGACCCCATGAAGCTAGCATTGTTTGTAACCGCGAGTGCATTGAGTTTGGCCGCAGTATTGCCGACCGCTGCTTTGGCAGATTCCGTAGTTATGGAATCCGGTCCGTCTTCTGTGACACAGACAACCGTGCAGGAAAGCGTGCCGTCAACAACGTCAACAACAGTCGTCAAAGACCAGCCAGTCTATGTTGCACCGACTGAAGAGAAGACCACAATTGTGGACAAACGCAAAAAGCACCACTTACTGAGCCTTCCTTTCATCCATGTTCTTTAAGAGATTGAACTGTGAATTAGTGGAAGCTTAAGAACTAACCAGGTTTAGGGGCGAGCACTCCCAGCAAAAAAACTGGGAGGCTCGTTTCTTTTCTTGGAATTTTTGCCGCAGCCAATCAACAACCAATCAATCAATTAATAGGACAGCGAGAACTTTCGCTTTAAGGAAACCGTTCGACTACGAATTCTTCTCCTGCTACTGAAACTTTATCGCCTTCCTTGAGCTTCCGCCCGCGTCTAGTCTCAATTTCACCGTTAACTTTGACGTCACCACCTTGAATCAAATGTTTCGCCTCACCACCGGATGCGACGACATTTTGCAACTTCAAGAATTGATCTAGTTGAATGGAATCTGAAGTTGAGTCTGACATGCTTGCTCCTGTGCATCTCCAGCCGAAGCGTCTCTTGGGACAATCAGCTCCGGCGAATTATTTTTGACTGAATTGACCAAATTTGAAACTGGATATAGTTCCATGAGCTCCTCCGGGTAAGGAGCGAGAATTTTCGCCAACTCCTCAGGATCGAATTTTGTCGTATCCAACCAGAGTGACTCGTACTCACGCGGAAGAATCGCGGGCATGCGGTCGTGCACCGGCTGCACAAGCTTGTTTGCAGCCACGGTTATGATTGAACAGCTGCGAATCTTTTCGTTTTCCGGTCCGCGCCATTCCTCCCATATTCCTGCAAATCCGAAAAGTCCGCGATCTTTCATTAGAATGCGCATAGGCACCTTTGAGTCTTCGGTTCGCTGCCATTCGTAAAAACTGTCGGCGGGAATTATGCAGCGGTGCTTCTTGTAAGGACTCTTGAACATTCGAGATTCGAGCAAGGTTTCTGCGCGAGCATTAATGAAAGGCTTTGTCTTTTTAATGTCCTTAATCCATGATGGCAATAAGCCCCATTTGGCTGCCAGCAAAGTTCTAGCACCAAGTCCACCATCTTCTAACTTCGGACGCAAAATAATCGGCACAGCCACAGTTGGTGCAACGTTGTAATTTGCTCGCGCAGGCAGCGGAGGATTATCGTCTTGATCAGTCGAGGAATCAGAATCGATGCCACTGGCGGCACTTAAGATTGCCTCAAACCGGTCGAGAATCTCCTCGACATTATGCGCGATCGTGTAGCGTCCGCACATTGGACAGATTATTGCTCGGCTAGCGGTCCAAGCGTTCTGATGAGGAGTTCATCACATACCTGGTCGATGATCGTCTCCAACTGCATCGCATCATTGCGAGTCGGCGCTGTAAACAAAAATGATTTCAAGGCAACAACACTTGAACGGAGTCTCAATGTCTCTGTGCTGTCAAGCATTACAGGAACACAACGCGATGCGCGCTGGCTCCACGATTTAGCTTTGTTTGTGGTCGTGTTTTCATCGATCAATATATGTTCGATGACCCACTCACGCTCTGCTTCATATCCAAAGCCTAGAGCAAGTATATCTTTGCTGGGATCACCATAGAACAAATAGTGACCGAGGGTAAAAATTGCTTCTGCTTGTCTCGAAGGAGAGCAAGAACCACGACGGAAATACTCACTTCCTGCAGACCAGAGGAACGGCTCTATGCCAGGCGGCAAGCCGCAAAATATCTCTTCGACTTCTCTAGTCTCCGAGGTCTTGAACGGGACCGGACATTGACGTCCATAGTCAGTGTAGACGACATTACCAGTGGTGCGTAGAATTACCGCCATCTGTTAGTTTTGCCTCGGCACGCTTCAACTTCAGCCGCCCGTTGCAACTGTCGTAAGCAATGTTATGTTATGTGTTAAAGCCTGGAATGTCGATGCAGCGCCACGTTCCGAGCCATCCGATTTGATATACATGACATAGTCGGTAATACCGGATGCGATAGCAAACTGGATTCGACGTTGGTTATTTTCAGTTCAGAATTCGCGACGCATCAAAATCACACGCTTTTGTCTTCGTGAGAGATCGTTCTATTTTGCTCTGATTCTGCCGGTATTCTGCGCAACGTTTTGCGGCAGAGTTAGTCTTTATAGCCGGGAAGCTTTTTGTCCAGAAGTCTGATCAATGCGGGCCAAACCAGTCGTTCGGCACCAGCGCGTTCCATCTTTGCTTGCTGCGCCACGAGGTCTTGCACTTCCTTCTTTGGTGTCAAAACTTTCATGCCACCACTAGTAGCAGCAACCTGAATCTCACACGCGCGCTCTAGAAAGTACATTGTCATGAACGCACCAGCAACGGTGCCACCGACAGTCAACGTTCCGTGATTGCGCAGCATCATTGCACTCTTAGTACCAAGGTCGGCTACGAGTCTGGGGCGCTCGTCGTGATTGAAGGCTATACCCTCGTAGTCGTGATAAGCGATCTCGCCATTGAGAATCATGGCAGTCTGATTTATCGGAAGCAGTCCGGCTTCAAGACTGGAGACAGCGGTACCGGCCACGGTGTGCAGGTGAAATACACAATGAGCATCCTCGCGTCCTGCATGAACAGCACTGTGAATCGTAAAGCCTGCCTTATTAACCATAAAGGGCGACGGCTCGATTTGATTTCCTTCCAAGTCTATCTTGACCAAACTAGAGGCAGTAATTTCATCAAACATCAAACCAAAAGGATTGATCAGAAAATGATGATCGGTGCCAGGAACTCGAGCTGAGATGTGTGTGAATACGAGATCGTCCCAGCCAAAATATGCAGTCAAGCGGTAAGCCGCAGCAAGATCGACACGAACTTGCCACTCTTCAGCTGAGACTCTGTCTTTAATCGACGCGGTTTGCTTCTGTTGGTCCTGTTGTGATGCGACGTTCGATGTCATGACTTTTTACCTCCAAACTGGCTTGCGGCCTATATTTTTATAGCACCGCTTGTGGTGCAAAATCTCTCTCAAGACTGGCAAGTTTTTCACGTGAACTCTAACTGATACGCCCATATTATCAGGCGATCGTTACCGACGTATGTCTGGCAGCCATGCACTGTCGTGAATGTTTATACTGTTGAAGGGTAAAATGTATATGCAATAGTGTCGTAAACTCGCCATTCCCCATTCCTTATTCTTTGTTGGAGAAATCATGGCAGCATCAGTTTGGTCAGGACTCATTACTTTCGGGCTCGTCAGCATTCCTGTGAAACTTTACTCCGCAACGGAAAGCAAAGGCATTTCATTCAATCAACTGCACGCACCGTGCAAGTCGCGCATCAGTCAGCAACGCTTCTGCCAAACGTGCAACCGCCAAGTCGAATACAGTGAGCTGGAAAAAGGTTACGAAGTTGCCAAAGGTCAATATGTTGTCATAACGAAAGACGAGCTGGAGTCCTTGCCGCTGCCAAGCAAACAGACAGTGACGATGACGGCGTTCGTTCCCAAAGATGACATCGATATGGTTTATCACGACGTCAGCTATTACGTCGAGCCCGATCCGAAAGCCCAACGACCGTTCACACTTCTCATGAAAACTTTGACCGATAAAAACGTGATTGGCATAGGAACGATCGCTCTGCGAAACAAGGAGAGGCTTTGCGCGCTTCGCCCACTTGGGGGAACGCTCATGCTCGACACCCTGCTTTATCCGGACGAAGTCCGTGTGCACAAAGATACTGCCTTGCCTAACATTGATTTGGCACCGGCAGAATTGGCCATGGCTGGAAGTCTCATCGATCTAATGGCACAACCGTTTAATCCATCCGCTTATCACGACCATTATCGTGAGGCGTTAGAGAAAGTGATCGCCGCCAAGGCGAACAATTTAACCGTACCGGAAGTCGAGCCAGAGTCGAATGCGGGCGGCATTCCAGACCTTATGGAAGCATTGCGGGCAAGCGTCGAGAACATGCAAACCAAGAAGGTAGTCAGCCTGCAATCTGTCGGTAAAACCGAAGAGAAGGCAGAAGGCTCTGCTGACAAAGGAAAGAAGGCGCCGCGGAAAGGGCGCCGGGCCGGTTAGGACTCTGCTTAAGTAGTTAGAGCTTAGAGCTTTTGCAAATTTCGAATTCGGTATAAAAAACTGTGGCACGCCCTTTTTCGGCGTGCCACAAACGTTTTTAACTTAAGTAGATCACAACCTGCGTCTTAGAATCCTACGTTACGGCGGCCTGAGCCGAATCCATATCCGTAACCACCCTGGAAGCCGTAGCCACCAACGCTGTTAAACGTACCATCGGTCGGTGGGCGCCCCCAAGATGCAGCCCCCATTTCGCTCTGCAGTTCATTAAAGTAGTTCATCTGCATCATGTGATTGAACTTATCGTCATCTGCCTGACGCTGCGCGGTCTCACGCATTGCGCTGACGTCTGCTGGCAGATTAGCCATTGCAGCTTGTTCATCGCCCTGAAGATTGGCAATTGCTTGGTCAAGCTGTTTGATGTGAGCCCGTTCGGCTGCCCGAGTGGCGTCATCCTTCTTCATCCACGCTTGAAGGGCGTATAGCTCTTTGCTGCTCGATGCCAGGCTCTTTGTCGGGGAACCTCCGGCAGCTTTAAGCTTTGTCAGAGCCTGAATCCGCTTTTCAGCATATAGCCTGTAAGGCATAGCACTTTCATCGCGGGAAGCAGCACTTTGCTGATACTGCTGTTCGGCTTGCTGGTACTGTTGAACCTCCTGCTGATCGGTTCTCATAAGGGCCCGATCGTCCTGGAATATCTGCTGTTCTTGTGCGAAAGCACCGGCTGGGCAAAGCAGCAGCCCGACACCAAGCGCCAGACCTAACTTCTCCAATCGATTTGCCTTACCTAAACGCATGTAAGAATCTCCTACAACACCAAATCTCAGTCTACACTTGGTCATACCACTGAAACACTAGTTGAAAACCTCTTCGGTTATTAATCGAAACCTTCAGCCATTGACAATTTTTGACCAAATTTCCAGGAAGACGGAGAATCTTTCCAGCTTTGGGCATAAACAGGACGTCTGCTCCGATGGCGACGGATAATGAATCGAATCAAGTCTAACCAGTTGGAAGCTTTGAAGGAATGTGGTGACCTGATACCACATTCAGTGTGCGTACTAACAAAAGACGGAAAACTACTCTACGCCAACAAGCACCTGCTCACGGAAGCCGGGATCGAGTTGGAGCAGCTCGAGCAAGCACTTGCACATCCAAGCGCGGCGCCCTTGATTGCACTAGTTTCTGTTTGCATTACTGATGGTGAAGAGAAAACATGGCAATTTGAGCTGGAGCTAAAGTCTGGTCGTCCCGCCATTTATCTCGTGAAAGGGCAACCGCAATTTTGCAATACAGAGTCTTATTGCATTCTTTCGCTCACGAAAATACAACAGCAAGTTTTCGACGGAAAAAAATTTCAAGTAGCAGGTTCAGCTGGAACGCTTGTAACAGACACGTCTGATCCGTGGGAATTGATGGAAGCTTTGCCACATTTGATCTGGTGTGTGGATCACAACAACTATTGTGAATACGCAAATAAACGTCTTCTCGACTACACCGGTTGGACACAGGAAGAAGTTAAGTATGAGTGGTACGGGCTCCTTCATCCAGAAGATAGAGAGCGTACTCGTTCAGCCTGGAACGAAGCTTATCAGAGCCGCCAACAATTCAGCATAGACCACAGAGTGAAAGATAAGGACGGCAACTATCGATGGTTCCACTCGCGAGCTACTGCGCTATGCAACACTGACGGAACCGTCAAACACTGGTTCGGAACCTCGACAGATATACACGACCAGGTTTTAGCGAAGGCAGAGTTAGAGCGAACCATCAAAGCACTAGATCGAGAATCTGCAAAACGCTTGCGCGCGGACCAATATCTGCACGCTCAATACTCAGTCACGGCCATACTGGCAGTAGCAAAATCGATGCAAGAAGCCGCACCGCAAATTCTCGCATCGATTTGCACAAATCTGGGATGGGATTGGGGTGGCATTTGGATAAGGCCGGATACAAACAGCAAGGCAAGACGTGCATGCGACTATCTATCCGAATCACTAGACAATGCAACCGGTATGCCCATATCAGCGAAACTTTTGCAAAATGCACAAGAGTTCATTGAAAGTACAATTTCGGAACAGCGACCGACATGGATCTCCCGTTCAGTCGAAGAAAAATCCGCGAGACAATTAAACCTGTCGCCTCACTACTTTAATTCGGGAACGGCTCTGGCGCTGCCAATCATATCGGAGCAGGGATGTTCGGCCTGCATGGTGTTTTTCTCTCCTAAGCCGCAAGAGCCGGACAAGGAAGTGTTGCAAACACTCACTTCAATCGCCGCCAGCGTCGGTCAGCAAATAGACCACTGGAAGGCCGATGAATTGACGACCAGTCAGGGTCTTCAAGCCATGCGCACAGAGACCAGGTTGCGAGCAATTCTATCGAGTATGAGAGAGGGAATTTTTCAAATTGATTCCGAGGGATGCTGCATATACCTTAATCCGGCCGCTGAGAAAATGCTCGGTTATGAGCTGGACGAGATTCAAACTAAAAACATGCACGATCTCGTCTACGCACGACATCTCAATGGCAAAGACTGTAACAAAAATGAGTGTCCGGTAGTTTCTGTAATCGACACAGGAAAACCTTGTCACGTTGAGGAAGATACGTTCCTGACCAAAGATCATTCGCCGCTCACCGTGCAATTTTCCAGCGCTCCACTTATTGTTGATGACACTCGTGCCGGCGCAGTCGTTGTTTTCAGGGATATCGGCGAGCTGGTCAGGCTTAGACAACAAAGAGATTCTTTCTTTGCCATTCTCACCCACGACCTAAAAACCCCTTTGTTAGCAGCAGACCGCGTGTTGGGACCACTCCTTCAAGGCGCAAGCGGTCCCCTCAATGAAGAACAAGCGCACGTTCTCGAGTTGCTAAAGAAGAGCAACGCCGAGCTATTGCAAATGGTGCAGATAGTGCTTGCGCTGTACCGATACTCCGACAGCAAGACCCTGCAAAAAGAGCCCGTGGATGTAAAAGCAGTAGCACGTTTTGCAGTTAGCCAAACGTCGGGGCTCGCCGAGTCTAAAAGCATCACAGTTACGGAGGCCGACACATTGCGCGGCGCGTTGGCCGTCTACGCAGACAGCACCGCAGTGCAGCATCTAATCGCCAACTTGCTGGAAAACGCGATCAAGTTCACACCGGCGGGCGGAAATGTTCACCTCTCTCTAGGAGAGGAAAACGGCAACATCAAGATTGAAGTGCGAGACTCCGGACTGGGCTTGTCAGACCAGGAACTAAAGTCACTGTTTCATCCGGTTTCGCAACAACGTCCGGGTAAGCGCAACATACTTTCCAACTCCGGGCTAGGATTGTATCTGTGCAAACAGATAGTCGACTCGTACCGCGGACAGATTGGATGCAAAAGTATTCCGGGCGAAGGAGCCACATTCACGGTGACACTGCCGACGATGCCCATAGATCGAGCCGCCGCTGACAAGCCATCATGATACTTTTTTTTTTAGACAAGTCCGTCTCTAATCGCTTTGACAGCAGCCTGAGTGCGGTCAGCCACCAGCAATTTGTCGAAGATCTTGCGCAGATGAGACTTAATGGTCTCCGGGCTGAGAAAGAGCTGCTCCCCGATCTCCTGATTGCTCAGTCCGTTGACGACGAGGCGCAACACAGCCAACTCGCGCTCGCTCAAGGGAAACGGCGAAGCGGCATTTTTACTGGCACAGTCGGCAGCCTGTCTGGCGTGCACAGCGGGCTGAGCTACTGACTGTACACAAGCACGCAACACTCGTTTGGCAATACCGGGATCTAGCCAGCCAACACCCTCATGGACACTTTGAACCGCCTGCACAAGCATGTCGCCCGAAATTGTTTTTAGGCAATAAGCGTCAGCGCCGGCCGAGAAGGCAGAAAAGATTCGATCGTCTGAGTCGTGAGATGTAAGCATAACGACTCTTATTTCCGGCCGTTGACGTTTAATCTGTCTCGTCGCCTCGATACCGTCCATGCCATCAAGTACTATGTCCATCAAAACCACATCTGGCTGTTCTGCACAAACCTGATTGACGATATCACTGCCCTCGCCGGCTTCACCAATAATCTCAACAGACTTATGGTCGCGAAAGGCGTAGCGAAGTCCTTGCCTCGTCAACTCGTGATCGTCTGCAATAAAAACAGAAATAGAACTCAAGACTTCGGACCCCATCTCAGACCTCAAAGAAAACCCGAACCAAAACGCTGTGGGTAATTTAGGCCAGACTCAACTGGAGCCTGTTACATACAGCCCAAAACAACCGCTCATTTCAACGCCCCACTGATGTTTATATTACTATTGACTAGACTGAACGGCCAAGTCTGAAATCGGACTCAGCATCTTTGAAAGCTTGGAGAAAGGGACCAGAGTCCCAAAGTCCTTGCGCTACCGGACTGATTGGGTTTTGCCGAAATTGAGTTCTGCCGAAATCGGCTTCAGCTACGTTCACAGTGCAGCATATTTAAGTCACTATAAAAGTAATTTCTCGAAATTGTAAACCTGTCGACTAAAGCACTTAGTTGATGGCAAGTAGCTCATTGGAACCGCAATTCCACGCTAAACGATCAATAATATCTCTATGCGGACATAATATCCAACCAGGAGGTTTTGGCATGGTGGCAGAAAATGGGGATGCCTTCGTTACGCATGAAGTATTCAACCAGTCCAAGCCCCTCAGCGAATATAACCTCTACACCACTAATATCGCTCTACAGGAAGCGGTCGAGAGAGAAGGCGGGTCATGGGCGCACGACAATCTGCAAAAGTGGGGTGAACTGCTCGGTAAGGCGGAACTTTATGAGCAGGCAGCATTGGCTAACAAATACGAGCCTGTTTTGAAGCTGTTCGATCGCTTCGGCAACCGTATAGACCAGGTAGATTTTCACCCGGCATATCACAAAATAATGGCCGCAGCCGTCAAACAAGGAATTCATTCAGCGCCATGGTCCGATCCAAAACCGGGAGCGCACGTGGCGCGCGCCGCGGCCGCAATGCTTCAAGTGGAGATCGAGTCTGGCACACAGTGCCCAGTCACCATGACGTATGGTTCGGTTCCCACGATCGCCAAACGAGCAGACATCGCAAGTGTGTGGTTGCCTAAAATATACTCGCGTGAATATGACCAATCATTTCGACCGGTCACGGAGAAAAGCGGCGCCATGATCGGCATGGCCATGACGGAAAAACAAGGCGGCTCTGATGTACGCGCAAATACGACGCGTGCAACTGCGACTGGATCGGCCGTAGATCCCTACACTATTGTCGGGCACAAGTGGTTCATGTCAGCACCGATGTGCGACGCATTCCTGGTCGTTGCTCAGACAAAATCCGGACCATCTTGTTTCTTCGTCCCACGCTGGCTACCTGACGGCTCTAAAAACGCTATCCGCATACAGCGACTGAAAGAAAAACTCGGAAATAAATCCAACGCGTCGAGCGAAGTGGAGTTTCAAAACGCCAGCGGTTATCTAATTGGTGAGGAAGGTCGCGGAATTCCAGTCATTATTGATATGGCCACCTATACACGCCTAGATTGCGCGCTCGGCTCGTCCGGATTAATGCGTCAGGTGGTTGCGCAGGCCCTGAACCATGCTTCTTACAGACAGACATTCGGAAAAAGGTTGGTCGAGCATGAGCTCATGCAGAACGTGCTTGCCGACCTAATTTTAGAGTCAGAGGGTGCAATCGCG
This sequence comes from Oculatellaceae cyanobacterium, assembly GCA_036702975.1. Lineage (GTDB taxonomy): Bacteria > Cyanobacteriota > Vampirovibrionia > Obscuribacterales > Obscuribacteraceae > DATNPX01. Next base: position 217,252 of record DATNPX010000054.1, on the reverse strand, counting down.
CTCGCGATGCGTACGGCAAGAGCGTTCGACAATCCGGAAAAAGAAGAGGAAAAAGCGTTCAAACGCATCGTCACTCCTGCCGCTAAATACTGGATCTGCAAACGCGCTCCTTCACTTGGAGTCGAGGCGATGGAGGTTATGGGTGGCAACGGTTATACCGAAGAAGGTGTTATGGCTCGCGTCTATCGAGAGATGCCCGTCAATTCGATATGGGAGGGGTCGGGAAATGTGATGTGCCTGGACGTTCTCCGGGCGATCGCCAAGTCACCTGAAGCCGTCGACCTCATTAGAGGCGAATGGAGACGTGCAAAAGGTGCCAACCAGCTCCTCGACCGTTACGCCGATCAGTTAGAGGGCGAACTAGCCGCGACGATCAAGTCTCCGAATGAACGCGATGCGCGTAGTCTAACGGAAAAACTTGCCCTTTGCGTTACCGGCGCTCTGCTGGTTCAGCATGCACCAAATGCGATATCTGACGCATTCTGCTCCTCTCGATTAGAAAGAAACTGGGGAGACAGCTTCGGCACATTAAATAGTTCGGCGAAAATGACGCAGATAATCGAACGCGGAATGCCGACACCTCACGAACTAAGGAGGCACCAGGCTGTACTGAATTAGCCGTCAAGCAATCAGTCTTTGCAGGCAGTGCGCCACTCGTTCATAAAGTGGGCGGCTTGGTCTCTGAATTGCTTCAGCGCTGCACTGCGTTTGACCGAACGTTGAGCAAACACGATATCTTGATTCTGCATCGCTTTGACACTCAAAGCCGTCAGCTCTTCCATGCCTTTTTCCAGGGCTTTCTGGAATACATCAATTGACGCCTCCAACGCCATCGCGCTGTGCAAGAGAGCCTCCTCAGGACTGCCTGCCGCCACAGGGGCTGCTGTAGCCGTGGGAGCGGCTGCCCGTGCTTGTGCTGCTTGAGCTGCTGCTGCGGCTTGAGCAGCGGCGGCCGCTTGAGCTGCTGCTAACTGTTGCTGCGAATATCCAGGAGTGGCCGCGGCTTTGGCCGCTTCAATTGCAGCTTGCTGGTCGCGAACGGCTTGACCCAGATTCATATTTGGTGGCATGGACGGCTTCAAGAGTTCAAAGCCTGCATCCTGGTAGCTCTGCGGTCTAGCCATCATTTCAGTGGTGGTAGCTGGAACCGGATTTGCATCTTTGATCATTTGGAACTTCGTCGTGTATTCAACTTCACCGTTGAACACGCGAATAAGAGCAGCGAAAAGTTTCTTGGAAATCGTAGGCAACATACTTGTCTGCACAATGACGCCGTCAATCTGCCAAGTGAGAGCTCCGAGACTATTTTTTACAGCGTGCATAGTCATGTGCGGTTGGTAATTAGCGCGCTCATGATGGAAGCCCAGCAAGAAATCGATAGGTACGATGAACACACTGACGGTGCTTTCCTGCGCCTGAACGATCATCGACCAAACGGTAGTTGAAATGTGGCCTTGGCAAATGATCGGCTCTTCGCGATATGGCATCTGCAAATTGACCGGTTTCGGACGTTCGCACTGAACGCGATATTCAATTTCCGTTACGGTTTTGTTGAATTCAAAACAGTAGCGCTGGAAATCATCGAACAAGCGGTCAAGAATGGTAATCGAACGAACTGAAAGATCCTGGCTCGGCGATGGCGCCGTACTCTTTCCTTTATTGACCACGGTTAAATCGTCATTGAGGTTGGCTAACCAGCGGACAGTTTGTTCTCCGGTGTAAGCCTTCTTCATGGCGCCAAGAATCTTAGCCGCCAGATCTTCATTCATTGGTTTATCGTTCGTCAAAGCAACACTCCCGAGACCTCGCGGTCACATATCTCATTTACTGTCTACTTTTACAGCCTGGTGATACCTGAATCGATTAGTTTCTAACTCTGGTGAACCCGTGAATCCTGCACCCGTGCTGGTTCGGCAAAACGCTATGAGGCTCGAAGCTTCATGCGACCGGATGAACTCTACTAGAATAACCCGGTAGCCAAATCAGTGCTGCCTTATGTGCCTGAAAAGTGCAGAATTATACCTTCTTTAATCTGAGCCAAGGGGATTTAATCTCCCTAGCCAAGCGCTACCAGGCGGTCTTTTCATCCAGCGAACGAGATCCGGCGGTGCAAATCAGGCAGTTTCGGTGAAGAACCGCCAGATTACGTCGGTAGCTCGTAGGGCATCGGTCGGTTTACCAGCAATCCGCTCGGAGAGCAGGCGCGGACCTCCTGGATAAGCATGCCCAGCGCCGGAGACAGAATAAAAGTCGACGCGAGTCTTTTTGTCATTAAACGGAGGGCTCGTGCTCGAGTAGGACTGAAGCAACACCTGTTCGTTGATTTGCTTGCTGGTGGGAGGGTCGGAACAGCCAACAAGCGCTGCGTATTTTTCTACCGACTGCATTACTGATGGTCGAAAAATCTCGGCTCTGGACCAGATGTCTCGAACCGGTCCACCATCAATCGGAACAAGGGGATCATCCAGACAAGCGATTATCACTGCAGGAACGGGGCGCTCTTGTTGCCAGGGCTCAGGCAAGGATAAATAGGAACAGACGACAGCGATACCAGCTAGCTTTGCACTCAGTTCAATTCCGAGCCGCCAGCACATTCCGCCACCGTTGGAAAATCCTGCAGCAAATATCTTTTTCGGATCGATTAAGTGCTCGAACCTTTCGCGCATGGATTCGAGCAAGAGATTGATGAATCCAACATCGTCTGTGTAATTGATGCGTGCGGACCCACGTTCGACACCGGAATTCCAAACTTGGGGATTGCGTAGGAATCCGCTCGGTCGCGAAGGATCAAAGGAGACACCGTTTGGGAAGACAACTATGAATTTTTCCTGTTCGGCTTTTGCGCACCAATCAGTTTGCTTCGCTGCCATGAGAGACGTGCCCCCGGCACCATGCAACATGAGCACCACGGGAGATGGCTCCTTCAAATTGGTAGGAACAAAATAGTCGACTTTTCTGTTGATGCCAGCGAAGTTCAATTCGAATGTTTGAAGCTGCTTCGAAATTGAAGAAGTCGACATTTGTTTGTTAGCGCCACTCGTTATAGTCGTTGTTGTAATTTGAATAGTCGCCGATCTGCTTTTGCTTTGGCAAGATGAATGCGAGAACAACGCCTGCGACGAATCCACCGACGTGCGCCCAGAAAGCTACGCCGCCTGCTTCATGTGGTGAGGCAACGGCCAATGAGGTGACGCCGGTGAAGAATTGCAATGCAAACCAGATGCCGAGAAAAATAATCGCGGGCACTTCGGTGACACGCGAAAATCCACCGAGCGGTACGAGCGTTAAGACCTGCGCTTGAGGATAGGTGACAAAGTAATATCCGAGCACTCCGGAGATCGCGCCACTTGCGCCGATCATAGCGATGGTCGAATCGGCGTTGATCATTACTTGAGTGGCGGCAGCACAGATTCCGCAGAAGAGATAGAAGAATAAGTAACCGATGTGCCCGAAGCGGTCTTCGACGTTGTCACCGAAAATGTAAAGGAACCACATGTTGCCTAACAAGTGGTCCCAACCGGCATGCAGGAACATTGAGGAAAACACCGTACTCACCTCAGGCATACTCATGGAGTGCAAGAGATCGCTTGGAATCAAGCCGTATGTATCGATGAATTGTTCGAGTCCGGCTGAACCTTGGGAGATTTCGGAGAGAAAGACAAGCGTACAGATCGCGATTAACAGATAGTTGACAATCGGTATAGTTTCGGACGGAATGTTGTCTTTTAATGGGAACATCGGCGGCCTTTAGAAGTTTGGATGAGCTTTTAAAGTCATCATCTGCATTCAAGCTAACACGAGACGTGCCGGTTGGATCGGGGAGGGAGTTGCTTTTATGAATCTTGAAGGATTTGGTGATGAAGGATTCGGCGGGAGCACTGGTGGTTGTACTGACAAGGTCCACGCAGAGGCGCTTGAAGGAGGAGCCTACTCTCGGTCTATGTGCGACGGTGCTTGGGATGCCGCCGCTTCGGCGCTTGACGGAGCGCTTAGAACCACGCTAGCATGTATGAGGTCGGAGATTTTCCGTGTATACGCGCCCATAGCTCAGCTGGATAGAGCGCATGGCTTCGAACCATAAGGTCGGGAGTTCGAATCTCTCTGGGCGCAATAGTTTTAGTTTTTGCAGAAAACTTTCTATCCCGTTTCTAGTCCTGATACTGAATGACACCAGATTCGACGGCTAAGCTTAATCGATTGAAGCGGGTCCTTGAAGATATCGATAAATACCTGGGGCGGCCTTGAGAGATTTAGTCACCGATCTGACATCGGACGAACAGGCTCTCCTTATGAACGATAATCATCAGTTCAAGATGTCGTGGCATGGGCTGGGCAGCATCTGGAGTTTGTTAGAAATTACGACCTCAATCAACTTGAAATTTTCCGCTCAGGCAGAGCAGCGTTCGATGATACGCAGCTCTGATAGAAGAGGATTAAGAGACAAGCCCATCACGCTTCCATCAGACGAAAATAGATTTGGGTGATCAGAGTAGCGCGCACTCTTGCTCTGCGGTTTTCAATCTCCGGCCTCCGGATCGCGCGGAATGCTTCGAGCGATCGATAACTCTCCCATGACTCCCGTATGGTGCCGGATGCGCGTCCAAGCAAATCTCGTAATCTAATTTCAATAGATAATTCGCAATTCGCTCAACTGAAAATCCAGACATCTTCCCTTTGAGGATATCTGATACCTTTGGTTGAGGCACACCGAGTCTCGCTGCTATTTCAGCTTGAGTGCCAGCCATATTGGTAAGAGCCTGCTGCAGGACTCTAAAGAGGCTTGCTTTGATACTCAGCTCAGCGACTTCCTCGGGTGAGAAACCAAGATCGGCAAAAACATCGCCACTGCCAGCGGTGAATGGTTGTTGTTCCTTGCTCATGATTTTTTCTTCTCCGCGCCTGCCTGTAGCTTTCTCATTTGGACCAACTCGCCATATCGCTGTTTCGCTAGCTGAATGTCGTGCGTCGATGTCTTCTGGGTTTTCTTCTTCGTAATTACGTGCAATACGTAAACTGCTTCCTCAAACTTCGCTATATAAATCAGCCTGTATTGAAGCCCATCATCGGCAACTCGTATCTCATTCACACCACTTCCGACTGTTGGCATTGGCTTAAAATCGTCAGGTTCGCCCCCATATTCAACCTTATTGAGCTGTCCCCCGACATCCTCGCGCACAGCCTTAGGCCACGCAGCGACTTCCTGTCGCAAGCGCTCTGTGTACCACTTCGTGGTTTTCTTCTGAACGATGGGAGTTTTCCCTGACTTGCGTCTCACCAATACACTTTATACCATATCTGGTATAAAATCAACACAGGCAGGTGTGACAGCCCTGTTCGGCGGCTGAGCGAAGTCCCTGAGTCCCCATCCCTACAAACGACCGACCTTAGGAGTCCCAACGTCAGTAGGGAGTTTCTTCCGCTACTCTCTATTTGGGGTACTGAGTTAGAAATCTGATGAATGAGCGCAAAGAAAGAAGTTTGGAGTTAAGAAGCCGAATATTGTGAATTTCAAAAATAATTTCAGAATTTTTTTTGACGCTGTCGATCATCGCAACGAAATCGTAGAAGCGTAAAATGAGTCTTTGTAGCATCAAAGCGTAGTGAATTAATGAGCAGTTTGAAGGATTGAAGTCATCACTGGGAGTGGTGCACCTTCAGGATACCTCAAAGGCTTGTTGATGCACTCATTTCGGACTTCAGCTCTTGTTCTCGCAGTCGCCAAGCAAAAGGCGCAGAATCCCGTCTTCTCTAGTGTTAATTTTGAATCGCGAATGTCACTCTGCATTCCGTATTGATCTTGAGTCGTTATGCATTATATTTGCTAGAGACAGAATATGAACCGCCTTTCCTAAGGTCGGACTGATTGTGCCAGCGCAATCAGATTGCTATTCACGAATGCCATATCTTCAGAGATCCGCTCGTACTCCAACGACCAGGCGACGCGGAATGGGAGTCTCATAGCCGCAAAGAAAACGTTGGAGTACCTCTAGAGATGCAAGCTCTTCGGTCCGACTAAGAATTTTGTTTTTCACTTTCTGCCGAATCAATGCAATCTGAAAAGAGGCAGCATTTTAGTTAGTAGCTGTAAGTTTTCCATGCTCAGAGTCTTGAGTAATTTTCGTACATGCAGTAACTTGGCCTAGAGCTTAACTCTGAGCGGAGTCCGACTTCTGGCTAACAAACGGAGAGTAAAAAATGAGTGCACGATCAATAGCTGGAACGGGCTTGGCATGTTCATTGATAATGATTGTTGCTGGCGTCACCGCCAACATGCCGAAGAAGCCTTCTGTCTGCTACATCCACGATCGGTTCCTACACAATAATCCTCCCCCGACAAGCGATGTGGCTTGGTGGGCAGAAGAACGACGCTTATTTCAACAAGAAGTCGCTTTCGCCAAAGATTTCAAACCGAATCCTGGAGCGTGTGCACAGATCATTTCCCACCATTGCCCAACCCGTGATGTGGTCGCGGATCCCTTGTTGCATCCTAAGATGCGTAGGCTCTTGGGAGCTTTTTTCCAGAACTGATGGTGAGAGAAATGATATTCAGTCGAAGCCGTTCGTTCGACCTGAGTAAGCTAACTATGCAAAAGTGGATCAGTGGGAAAGCAGATCTAAACAAGAGCTTGCACAACTACGAAGTACGCACCGCTTCTAGTCCTGAGGCTGTTAAAGCTGGTTATGCTATCTATGCGAACGATCGGTGGCTTGATTTACGACAAGAGAAACAAGGCTTGATTGCAAATTTCCTAAAACAGACATCCAAGAAAAAGGACTGTACGTTATGGTTAATGGAACTCTAGAAAACCAAACCATTCACGCCACAAAAATTCATGAGCTCAATGAAACGCCCACGTATGAACTGAAATAATTCAGCAGAACTCCGGCTCGAACACGAGCATGCAAGGTAGGTGATTCGGGCGTTGGCGGCTTCCACTCTTGGAATGAAGTTCAGCTCGTCCATTCGGACGACGAATCGAGTGCTAATTAAGCGAGGTTGCTAGTATTTGTACTTCTGTGCACCGATGCTGTTATCCAGATGTTATCTTCAGACGGCAAGCTATTCAGCAAGCCAGCTTAGAGCAGCTTAGCACCACCAACAACGCACAGAGGACGTTCAATCGTATGCCAGGTTTTGACGCCGTTAAAGAAGCGACGAAAATTGAAAATCTCGCTAAAGACTTCATAAGCCATCAAAGCGATACGTCTGCCCTTGAAGCCAGCAAAAAAGCCATGGCAGCAGACAAGACTGCGTTAGAGAAAGAACTAACGCACATATGGAAGAACCCGATACAGCTAAAGAAGGTCACGGCGGAACTCGAAAAGATAAGCGACGATATTTGGTCGAAGCAACCTAACGTTAGCTTCGAACACGACAAAAAGGGAAACGTTACCAGCATGACTTTCGCACCATCACGATGGACAAGCGATGGACTTTTTGTTCAGGATCAAGAGGACCATACGATCAAAGTTTCATATAACGATAAAACAAAGAAGGCTACTCTTTCCGAAACCCCTCAGATGATGCGAAAGGAAGGGAAATAGTTTTTGTGGATCTCGCCGCCTTCGGTGGGCAAAACCGCGTTGTCAACGAACCTGTTTTGTGCCATCAATATGCTGGGCTGGAGAGAATATGCACAAGTCAACAATCGTCGTCATAGTTCTAGCTGTCTGCTTAGGCTTTTTCGTTGGAATCCACTATTTTCATATCAGGACCTATCAAGCGGGTAGAGAACTCTGTTCGAGAACTAACAAGATTCCGATCGTAGAGATCGGGCAACTATGCAAGAAATTGAGAACGCGCTCACGCCATGCATTCGATCTGACCGAACCGCTATCTGACTGCGACGATGCCATTGATCATTTCTTGGAATATGCTTGGTTCCGAGAACCAAATTCGTTGAAAGCAGCTTCGGGCGCTGAATTGTATGTCGAGTCGACTTTCAATGAGCACTATAACGGTCAGCGCGACTACTTCATGCACGCTGTGTACAAGGGTCACTACCGAGAGGCTCGAGACGTAGCCAAGATAGCCTGTGGACTACGATACTCAGGGAAGCTGCATAACACTTGGCGGGAAGCCAATTTTGCTGACAACCTGATATCTGCCGGCATGTATTGCGAAGCTGAACAGGTATTGAGAGATTTGCTTCCTGTCACTGAGACAATCGGTGAGAGAGATGCCGTCAAGTCCTACAAGATATATAGACAGTACTTGCTGGCAGAAGCACTACTCGGTCAGCAACGCTTTCAGGATGCTGCCGATGTTTTGAAACCATCAGAAGGCCCGATTGATTCGGATGCAGACTATGCTGAGGACTATCGAGCTATTGCTATTTTGGAACTGCATCGTGATGCGGAAGCGCTCGAGATATTCAAGCGTCACCCCGGCAGCTTCACGGACTTCTTCGCCAAGCTCTGCACTACGCGCCAACTGAATAGGTTGACGGAAGACCAAATATTGAATGAGACGATTCGATTCAGCAAAGAACTTGAAGGTGCCTCTGACGAAATACCTAATCTAGAGTTTGCAATACATGCTTTGCGATCCAAGGGGTTTCCAAAAACTGCAGCCAGGCTAGTCACGCGCGTACAGTCACTTCTGGCCGCGCCGAGCCCGGTAACTTCTTCCCTCGCCTTCTAAAACGCTCGACCGAGGAGACACGTCAAGATTTTTGATTCATGGCACTAACATCCGACACGTCGTGGAATAATCCCGGAGAGGTAATGGCGTGTGTGCGCTTCAAACGCCTATTCCCTAACAGCGGCTTAGAGCATCGCTTAAGCGGTAGACAGCTCAGCCCTAGGAATTCAGGAATTTTACTAGTTGATCTCGAGCAGTAACGGCAATATGCTCTAGTTGGATCGACGGTGCGTCCACTTACCAGAGAAAGCCAAGCCGATTGCTGCCCGAAGGGCGCTTGCTTGACTGTGCCTTTCACAGGAGGCGCTTATGTTAGTTCGAACACCATGGCTGCGCCCGCGCGCGATAGTGTTAGTTTCGCTGGTAGTCGTTGGCGCTTGTATTTTCTGTGGCGTGCAGTCGGGTGCTCAGTTGTCATCTCAATTATCCAGTGCCTGCCAGTTGTGGTTTAATCACGCCAGGATTGATGATCAAAAAATCATTGTCGAGCGCGGCGTCGCGGCACTGCGCGACAGGTGTCCGACGAAAATTATCCGTGGGATGATAGACAGCAAATACGACCTGCCTGACTTCGAGAGGGCATCTCTGCTTCTTGCACCATTCGGAAACTCAGGTGCCGAGTTTATTCTGGGTTGGCTTTGTGAAAGTGGTCGATGTCATCGACCAAACACGGCATGTTTAATTGACCCTGTTTTCAAACAGATTAACGCTTCCGCCCTTGGTTTGACAGAGGAACAGGAGCTTGCTGCTCAGTGGTATGCACTAGCTTCCCAGAATGGTTCATCCGCTGCATCATTTGCGCTGGGCAATTTGCTCGAAAATAGTTACGGCGGAAATCATGGTCAAAGCCCGATGTTGGCTGTCGAATTCTATAAAAAAGCATTCGCTCAAGGCGACCTGAAGGGAAAAATCAGCATAGCCTGGTGTCATGCCTATGGACGTGGTGTCAAAGCTAACCCGACTCTGGCGTGGCATGAACTGGAACAAGTGATCAAAACAGGCGACAAGGAAAATTCTATAGCTGCCATTGCTACCCTTATCCAGGCATGGAAAGACGAAAAACTGGCGCCTTCAGACGGTTTTTCGCAAGGAGCAAAAAACGCTTATCAATTTGCCAGACGCTACGAGCCCCGCATGACAACGCAGGAGCTTGATAATCTATATGTTGACCCAGGTTGCATACCAGACCCCAACCCTCAATTCAGGCGGGATCTGGCGACAAAGATCCGTCAAGACCTTTTGCAGCATGCGACATTTTGAGTTGTTTGACAGTGAAAACCACTTAGTTCCCATCCAGGTATTTCGCTGGCAGAAGCGCAAGATGCTGGAATATTGAGAGTGGAATGGAATGGTGTCTTTTATTCAAGTCAACCCATTCGTTGAATCGGCGTCATTATGATGCGGTGGTGCCATCTGGAATATTCGAGAGCGGAGTTTGTCATAAATTACTTGAGCGTCAGTGGTCTTCCCTTCACCGCACAAGATAATCACCTCCAGCACCGCTGGTGCAAGCCACTCCTTGTCGTTTTCCCCTAGCTTATGCAAGTATTCTCGCGCTTTCTTATAGTCCTTCAATTTGCAACTCACGACTCCACACTCGAAGAGTCCCGCCACTTCATCGCAATCGGTCAAGCCAAGGCTCCTTTGAAAATCAGCCAGTGCTTTCAGATGAAAGGCTGTTTTGATGTCATCATTGCTCTCCATATTCGCTAGAGATTCAAGAAATCGAGCTCGTCTTCGCAGAACAATTCCAACCTTAGGAAATCTTTCCACATCTTTATCCAGCAAACTCTGCGAGAACTGAATATCAAGTTCACCAGCCGGCAAATATTCGCAATTCGCAACAAGCTCTTTCCAGCGGTACAAATCTAGAGCCGCGTCTGCAAACAGCCCACCTTTGTCTTCCATCCAGAATCGTCTATAGAAGTCGTCCTTAAGCGGCGGCTGACCGAGCAGCACCTTATTCATCTCAGCGATGGCGACAGCGTCATCACCTCGCCTGTGACACATGGTCGCCTTCCACCGGAGCAAATAGAGCATGTCTGGCTCACTACTTCGCACGCCCACTTTATCCATCAATTGTTCAGCGATATCAATCTCTCGAAGTGCTTCTTTATAGTGTCCTTGCTCAGCCTGACAAGCCGCAAGCTCCACGTGTGCTTGAGCCACTGAAGGGCCGACGGCCGTACATTGCTCTAAGACAGTTACGGCATCTCCGTATTTTGCACTGAGAAAATTCGCGCGACCTTCTTTGAAAAGCGCCAGCCTCTCTATTTCCTGTGGCAATGGTGTCAGTATTTTCGGGGCCAGCTCCTTGGAGAAGATCGGATCAGTAGTGAAACCATCCACAATGGCGGAAGCACAGTATTCTGCTAAGGCTTCCTTGAGATTCTGACACCCATATAAGCTTGGCCAATCTTCGTTCGAACGCAATGAATGCTCTAGTCGCCGTTGTTCGGCTTCGGTCATTAGTCCCGATTCAATTTTATGCTTGTAGATTCGGGGAGCCGCAAAGTCCACCCAATCTTTCGAATATGCGATTTGTCCATTCCAGTCCGACTCATGAACGAGCTCGTGCACTAGTCCATATAACTGATACGGAGTGTGGAAAAACGAATCGGCGAAGTTGATTGTTTTAACGGAGGCCGAAGCCGCTGGACGTCTCTCCTCGGTAAGTCCATCAAGAGTTGTCGCACGATAGAGTCCCAACTTATGACCGCTTGCTGCTCTTACTATCAAACCAGGGGCGATACCATATAACGTTGAGAATATGCGTATGACGTCATTTTTCTCTTCCAAGGTCCACGATTTGCCACCATGAGTCCCGTAGGCGAGCTCCTTTTTGCCACAGTCTTTTGCATCCACAAAATAGATGTAAGCGCTTACATCAGGACTCAAGGTTTGTGCCAGTTTCTCTTGCTCCTTATCGAAGTATTTTTTTGCTGGAAGGTTCGGATTGTAGTACGGTCCTAAATCATTAGCATACCGAGGAATGTTAGATTGAGCGCGGCCAACTACGCCGTCCATCCAATCCGTTGGACGCGTTCCTCCATGCTTCGAAGATTGGAGAGTAGCTTGGTCAGCGATTGCTACGGTGCCGGGCGATATGGTCACTAATACCAAGAGCAACAACGTGAGCTGGCTTCGCATGCGGAAAATACTCGCGTACGTATGAAGGCAGTCACATAATCGAAATTTCCAGACAACTTCGCGCATTCGCTAACCGAAACCGGAGGAATCTTTTTACCATGTTAGCGAATTTGGTCTTTTCGCGCTCACGTCGGTCAAGACTGTCTAGAGAGAAGCAATTGATCTATTCGACGAGGTCCATCGCAGCACGCGCGAGGCTGGAGGGTCGCTGATTCCGACAAGCATTTCCGTAGCGCCGTCGACAGAGCGCCGGTAGACCAAGTACAACGTTCAGTTTCAATCTAACGAGGCGCTAGTGGAGTACTCGTTTATGAGGAGTGGCGAGTCTTCGCAGCCAGAGACTGATTTTCCTTCCGCTGGTGACGATGATACGATGATTGGCCAGATTAACGACACGCTTCTGGCTTTTCGAAAAATGCGCACTACTGGTAGTGTCCAGCCTCCGGCGATCGTTAGGTAGTTAACGCTTAAGATTTCCAGGCTACACACTATGTGCTTCTCAAATGTTTGACACGCGAGCAAGTTTGCAGCATCAGAGCACAATCTCGTTCTTCTTCGTCACGCACGACAGATACTGTAGCTTCTGCAATCACCAGAGACCGGCCAACTTTAATCACAGAGCCACGAGAAATGAGTTTGTCACCTCGCGCAGGATACAAAAAGTTCACCTTGAATTCAGCCGAAACGCACTCTTCATCAGGCGGCAGGACTGTATACACGGCAAACCCGGATGCGACATCGGCAGCCATTGCAACAATTGCACCGTGAAACAAACCATGTTGCTGCTGCGCGTATTCGCTGAAGGGCAGATGGGCTTCCACGTATCCGAGCCTGATTTCTTTGAGCTCACCACCGAGCTTCTTAAAACCATTTAGCTCGAAGCTAGTTCTAATTTTTCCAGCGAAGTCCGGATTAAGCTCTTTGAGCGGCTTGCGCTGGAGTGTCGTAAAAGTAGTCATTGATTCCTGGTTGGTTTGAGGCTCAATTGTATAAGCAACTGCTCGAAAAGTACGCCACTTCGACTAATTCGAGTCTGCATTGGGTATATCAGACCAAATAGTCGTCTCTGCTCGACTACGAATTTAATCTAAAATCACCAACTCTAACAGCCCTAGCGTAAAAATAGCGTGAAGAATGTCACCTGATTTTCACCCCCACTGGGCGAAACTTACGGCAGTTAATGAAGCGTTTAATGTCTGAGAGAGAGTTCGGAACCGAAAAATGGCACATAGAGGCAACGAACAATCGGATAATACGAATCACAACCGTGCCGCAGAACAGCGCCACGAATCAACCCAACACGTAGACCGGGTTGCCCTACTTAAAGAAGGCTCCACAACAAGCAACGGCACGCAACAGAGACACGATGCACCCGCAAACAAAGCAGCCGAGCCGAACGACGGTAAGCTACACGTAACCGACGTCTACGCAAGCACTGTTAGCGGATACAAAGGCGACAGCGAAGCTCAAACCCGCGGGTTAAAATCTGCTGAAGGCAAAACGCACAAGCATGATGACCATGAAAAGCATCATGATAAAGAGCAAAAACCCAGCGAGAAGTCCGCGGATAAACCTGCAGACAAAGGTACAGTTAAAGCCGAAAAGCCGCCAGAAACGGCTATCCTGAAAAACGATGACAAGAATTTCGATCCGCACAAGCCGACCGTGGCTTATCTAGACAGCTTCAGCACACGCAATGACAACATAGAACACATCAACGGCACTGTTAAACACACCAAAGACGGACAGCCGTTTGCTGATGGTAAAGGAGTCTCCCATGGCGAGCTTTCAGCTCGTGGTGCGGAACAGAACGGCTATAACGTCTATCGCGTGGAATCCAATACCAGCTCACCAGACCACTTCAAGCACGAAGATTACTCAAAACCACTTAACGAGATTGCTGACAAAATCGACAACGGTCAGATGAAGATGGGTAAAGGCGATGTGGTCAATGTAAGCATGGGCCACAACAACCCGGACATGACCTTCGATCAAGCCAACAAGTTTCTCGGTATGAATGGTTTGAACGCCGAAAACCTCAAAGACAGACGTCCGGAAGTTCTGGACAAACTCAATCAGGTAGCTAACGATAAGACAAGAAGCTCGGACGACCGTGCATGGGCACAGGCAGCACTCGATACAAACAAGGCGATCGACAGACTGCAAGCAAAAGGCATCCACGTCATGCAGGCAGCCGGCAACGACAACACCGACAAAGACAAGCGCTTCAGCATCGATTTCATGAATGCTTCAGACCAACTGGGTTCCAATAAGCCTAGCGGCAAGCCTGATTTCTTCAGCGCCGACCACTCACTGGTTTCTGATCGCGGCAAAACAGATGGAGTCTACACGTTCAAATACAGCGGCATGGATGCCCTGAGCAAGACGCCGGTAGCCGATCAAAAAGGCTTTTACCAGGCCGATAATGCAAATCTTCGTTTCGAAGGATCAGAAATCGGTCAGCGCTTAGGCGGCGGGAACCAGACCTGGAACCAAAACCGCGAAACGATGTTCGATAATATGAAACTCCCGAATCAAGCCGATTCCGCCAAACTCGACAAGTCAATGTTTACACAACCAGGCAAGGCTCCGGATCAGACATTCTCTAACGACGCCGTCACAAAATGGAATTCCAATGGATTCGGTGGTCCGATCAATAGTAACTACTTTGGCGATGTCTCAAAAGCGAAGCCTATCTCTGTGGAAAATAACACAGCACAAGCCGTGACTTCAGTTACCGACAAGCCACAAGGTGAAGATGCCAACGACAGAGCCGGTTGGGCCGCCGGTACTTCATTCGTGAACATTCGCCGTTTGACTGAAATGCACGATCAACTGATGCAAGAAAAATTTGGCGGACAATAAAAGTTGTCACACATCTTACGGTGCATCGATAACAAATTAACGCCGGACAGTTGCTGAATTTTCAATAGCGCAAATATCATCCAGCGGCCGCACTTCTGAAGTGTTCTAAAGGCAATTCTAGAGAAAACCTTTTAGCCTCTTCCCATGATCATTCCTCAGGCTGATACTAATTATTCACACGGATGATGAAAAGAACGCATTAACCAGCTACCTTAGTATCGAACGGTGAGCACGAGAGAGTTCGATGCGATGAGCCGAGGGGTTCTGTGGAAACGTCAGGTTGAGGAGACCAGAAACTGTTAGCAGAGAAGCCCGCCAAACGAAACAGAACTGGCTGAACGTTTGGAGATACTGACGCCGAGCAATCGGCACCAGGCAGTAGCGAAAACACCACGGGAGACGCGTCTCGGTGGTGTTTTTGTTTGTGCTACATAGGCAAAGTCTAAAGTGGAATGATATCGCTCACGCGTGCCGTTCAAGCGACTGCAGAAAACATTCAGCAAGCTTTCCGTTGTGCCGCAGACGATAGTCGTCCGAAGGAGTGAGCTGCGGTCATTCCAACAGCGGAAGTTGGCAAACAAAAAACAGCCTATGCTTGCCTAAAGTGGTCTATTCGACACATCGGATTGGTCCTATGACTCGGACGCACTCTTTAATACGTCTCATCGATTTTCTCAAGCGTCACACGAATGCATTATTGCTCGTTACTGCGTGCACGCTTTCCGGTAGTGCAGCTTTTGCCGGGCTGCGTGAGGATGCAGCATATTACTACCGCATGTGGAGACAGACCGACGCCCAAGCGGCAGCTGTAGCAGCTAGTAACCCTTTCGCCGGACTCGGATATGTGCCCGAGATTGCGAAATGGAAAGGGCTATACGACAAAGCGATGGCTGAACTGCGCAAGCAGGAGCGTGAAGAAGCAAAGCATCCTTCCAATCCTGAGCAACCAGCACAGCAAGATAATCCTGTTCCGCCCAACCGCGGTTATGGGCCGCCTCGAACAGGTCTGGACTGGCAACCATTTCTTGCTAATCTGCGCCCAAAGGCGTTGACGTCTGCCCTTCGCCAGGGAGACAACTTCGCCAACCAAGGCGATTGGGCATCGGCTCTCAAAGACTACGACCTCGCTTCTCGTATCGATCCCGCTAATCAACTTGCACGTCAAAAGGCTAGTGATGCACGAGACAAGCTTAAGCAGACTCCTACTTCAGCGCCACCACCTGGAAGTACACCTCCGACGGCTGCACCATCGCCCCCGACTGGCCTGCCAAACGCCAGTCCAAGCCAACCGACAGCGGCGCCCCTGAGTTCAACCGCGGCTTTACCAACCGTGCCGACCACGCTTCCCGGATCGCAAGGTTTGCCAAACGCTGCAAATGCACCGGGATTTCATCCAACCACAGAACAATTACAGAAGCGGATTCAATTGGATGACGAAAGTCAGCAGTCGGTCGGATCGTTCTTCAGGACCAATTCTGGAGTGGTACCAAAATGACAAACGCTGCATCCAAGAAGCTATGTTTTTTTATTGCCACCACGACCATCTGCACCGCGGTCTCCGCATTCGGCTCGGCGGCAGCAGTTGCAAGCGATTTGTCCGACCGAAAAAAAGTGGCCTTTGCTGCAAAAACTTCGGCTCAATTACTTAGTCCGGCAGATAGAAATCTGCAACAGCTCACCCAAAAAGCAGAGAGCGGAGATGCTCCAGCCCAAACGAAGCTGGGACTAATGTATGCAAAAGGGCTGGGAGTGCCAAAGGACATAAAGAGAGCAGTCGCGCTCTATGAAAAGGCCGCTGCGCGCGGATGCGCTATCGCTCAATTTCGTCTAGCCGTTTTCTATGAGAACGGCAGCGGCGTACAAAAAGACTTGAACAAAGCCATAGAACTTTACGAAAAATCGGCCTCAGCTGGTTATGCCATTGCCCAGTTTTATCTTGGGTTCTTATATCAGAACGGTCAAGGAGTGGTGCAAGACCTCAGCAAAGCCGCCGCTCTGTATCAGAGAGCCGCAAATCAAGACTATCCTATGGCCCAACTTTCTCTCGCGGTGCTGTACGAAAACGGCTTGGGTGTGCCAAAAAATATGCAAAAGGCCTCTGAGCTGTACAAAGCAGCAGCTGATCGCGGAGATGAAAGTGCCAAACAAGCTCTGGCAGCCCTTACAGGGAAAGCCTCTTCTGCAGCAAAGATAACGCAGCCGATAGCGAAGGATGATCAAGACCGTATGTTCGAAGATGCGATGGGTTTCCTTCTAGAGAATGTTCACAAAATTCCTAATCGCGACGAAGCCTTGAAGCGGCTACAGCAAGGTTCCAACGATGGTTGCGCAGAGAGCATCGCAATGCTTGCATTGCTAGCCCGCTATGGAACGTGGGCTCCTTCAGTACCGAGAGATGAGACGGCATCGCAACAACTTGCTGCTATCGCGCTCGCGGATGGATTGGCGCAACGCGCAGAGGAAGGACGTCCGAATGCGCAAGTGCTTCTTGGCTTGCTTTACGAAAACGGACTCGGTGTTGATGCCGACCGCAGTCGGGCGCGGGAGCTTGCATTGCAAGCAGCAGAAACAGGAACTGCGATCGCACAGTTTGCTCAGATGCAAGATCTCCTGCTAAAGCCGATAGAAAATGCGGTCGCATCCCAGATTCATCCTGACCTTCAGGAAGCGTTGGCCTCTGCCAACAAGGCCGGGAAATTACTTATCGTTGATTTCTTCGGAGCATGGTGCCCATGGTGCGTAAAGATGGATGAAACGATCCACGATGCGGCTATTGCACCATTGCTCGACTCTGCGTTTTGGTATTACAAGTTAGATGTCGGTCAATTCGATCAGCATGTTGACTGTGCAAAGAAGTACGACGTTCGCGGCATTCCGCATATCATCGTCTTCAATCCTGATGGTACGCCGAAAGCCACTTCGCACGGATACTCGGATCCTTCCAGTTTCAAGACTTTCCTTAATTCAGCAAAGTAGCGCTGAACCGCCCTTCTTCTTGCAAAGCGACGTTAAGGCGATCGCAGTGTAATGGCATGTGTTACCATGTCGTCGAAATCATACACTCACGATTTGGCTTGATATGCTGTTGAGTTCGTATTGCTCAGTAAATAAGTCCTTTACAAAAGCGTGATACAAGCGTTCAGAATACCCTGCGCGCTGTCTGTTGTTTCTTTGAGACCTCTCCTTCCGCTAGCCACTCTTATACTGCTCTGCTGCTGTTGTCTCTGCGATTGTTCATCCAATCTTCTTCGCAATGAGCATAGCCCGCGCTTGTCCATAAACAGTAGGCGACTTGACATATCTGCCGGCATAATCGTTAAGCGCGACGGCACCACCATCCGCGTAGAACCGACAAGCATCACTATTCCCGATTCGCCTGTCAAAATTGTCACCGATGAAATGTTCGACCTGATTCCCCCATCGCATCAAAGTGTGAACTGGGGATGCGCTCCTGCCGGCACAAAAGTCTGTGGATTGTTGCAACCAAATTCCTTGGTAAAGGATTCGTTAAGGGTCAAATCACAGTCGGGTGTTCGAGGGACGCCTCTTCCGCCAGCGGCTTATACTGTCGGCTCAGAGTGGCCGTTAGTTAACTCAACGTCAAACATTCCGCACCAGAAAGTATTTCTCGATTATGACGTGCCTCAGAGACGTATTTGCACAGTGGCCATTAACGACGCTGGGGGCTCCAAGTTATTCATCGGACCTCTTTCCCTGGGTGCACCCTCGCCGCCGGATATTCCGCGGCTCTACACGCCCATTGTGAATATTGAAGCTTCGACATTCGATTCGCAGCTACACGATAGCAATCTCATGCCGATTTATACTTCGGACAGCAATCACCCAAAAGTTGATTCTAACACCGTGGCAAAGACACGCTCAAAACTACTCATGGGAAAAACTGTGACAATCGTTTTTGTTGGTGACAGTGTCACTGGTGGTGCCGCAGCCTCCAACTCGGCAAAAGCATTTCCGGCGATGTTTACTGATCAACTGCGAAAACAATATCCAAATGCTGCCATCGAGACCGTTATGGTCGCACAAGGCGGAACGCACTCAGATTCTCAATTTGCCAGGTTTCAAAAGCGGTTTACGACTGACTATCCTGATCTTGTGATTGTAGAGTTTATAAATGACGTTGCACTCGACGGAAAAACGGTGCGCGACAGGTATAGTCGCTTCATCCGGATGCTTCAATCTCATGGAACCGAATGCATAATTTGTCTCCCGCATCTGTGCAGCCCCTCGCTGTATGGCTTCAAGCCTGACGATTGGCAGTCGGTCGCGAACAAGGAGTATTACGTTGTTGTCACCGAATTGTGTCAGGAAATGAAAGTTGGTCTGGCAAACGTCTTCGAGCGATCGAAAAACATCAAGAGCGAAGGGCTAACCCCCGCGCTGCTGCTTGCTGATCGTCAAATGCACCCAAATGATAGAGGGCACCAACTTTATGCTGAGGAGTTGTTTCGATTCTTTCATTGACCTTGCAAACCGGTACCGAAATCAAAATTTCATCTCGTTCCGAAAATAACCCTTAGTTCTTGTTCGGTAATCAGCGCTGGTGAGAGCGAAGCGAAATCGCCTGACCACGGAAAGCCAGGCGCGGTATTTGTTTCCAGCAATAAAGTATCGGTTAAATAGAAGAGCTATTTGTATCGCTTTGCAACGGTTGACCCTGAATGAAACTCTGATTCTCATCGAAGTAGTAAGATTCACAGCCGTTCAACATTTGTATTTGACATACACTAGACATCCAAAGTATTATCCCGACGGTCGAACTCTTCGTACTCTTTCGATGAATCTTAGAGCTTGCTGAGCCTTCGATAAACCTCGTGGAGACTAGAGGAGCTCCTTATGAAACCATTGCTCAAAATCGCTTTGTCCTTATCCGTCTTGATGGGACTGTCGTTCGGTGCACAGTGCATGGCAGCGACAGCGGTAGTCGAGAAAGATAAAACTCTGCAGGGTGAAGTTTCAGACGTCGAGTTACTTGAGAAAAGCAGCAGAGCGCCGTCGATGTTTGACGTGTTGGATGACGTTCTTCTGCCCACCAAATCTGCCAAAACAAGTATCGCAAAGAATGCCACAAAAACTGCTGCAAAGAAAGTCACCAGCCTGGGTAATTACGTTTTTGATTTGCGCGGATTTGACTGGTCGATTGAAGGTGCCGACATCGCGCTAGACGAAAAACTCACCTACAAGAATGAAAATGCGCGTGAATATGTACTGCGTCGACAGCAGGACAAGAACGAGTTGGACGCTGTTTACAGTATCTTCCAAACCGGAATGGTTCTCGGTGCAGAGAACGTAAGTAACCGCGAGCAGAATCTCGCAGACAGCAAAGCAAAACTCGTGACGCTATTCGGCGAAGAAAAAGCTGCCACAATTTTGGAAAAACTGCAGAAATCATCAGAAGAGAGCCAAGATGATGCTTCAAAAGCAAAGTCGATGTGGAGCGTTGATGAACAACGTGAAAAATTGAAGTTGATCTCCGAGGCCGCCATTGAAAAAGATCCTGTCATAAAGGATCTGCTAACACGCATGCATAAGTTCAATGGGCGTAGCAAGTTTGCGCGAGTAACCGCAAAACTCGTGTACACGACTCTAGGCATTGCGTCTTTTGCTCCAACCTTTGTCGCTCCTGCTGCGGAAGCTTCCATGCTCACCTTTATGACTCTTACTGGTGGTCCTGAGCAAGATAAGTTGCTGCGCGAAATGTACTTGCATAAGTGTCTTGAAAGTCGCTATAAGACAATCGGTGAAGAGGCTCATTTGATCGTGACAAACGGACAGATTGCAGCGCTCACAAACAACAAACCACTGACAGTCTGTTCTGTGGAGCTCGTCAATCGACTCGGCGCCGATGAAAGCAAGGTCTTCACCGCGCAATAAAAAGCGAACTAGAGAGCCGCTGTTCAGCCCTTAAATGCAAACCGCTCCTTCAACTTCAAAAAAGGAGTCTCGACGAAATAGTAAGAGAGCGCTGCGAACAAGAGCGTGCAGGAATATTGCAGCAGCTCTTTGTTTGTGTTCGTCAAAAATCCGCATTCCGCGCCAAACCAGACGGCAAACATAAAAGCTGCCATATGCCAGAGGTAAATGCTATAGGAAATGCGGCCAATCCAGGCCAGCGGCAGAATACTGAGAATGCGTCCGCCGATCCCTTGTGGGTTCGTACACAAGCTCACGATTAGCGTTGCAACCACCAAGTTAAAACAGGGAACACGAACGTTCCAATAAAGCAACTTTGCCTGTGTTGTGAAGACGCCGCACGGATGACCCATACCGCGCACAAAGAAGACAATGAGCACGAGTAGAGCCAATGACACCAGCCCCGAGCGCAAGTATTTCTTGAGCCAGATCTGTATTGGCATGTTATTCACAAGAATCGCGGCAGCGCAACCTATCATGATGGCATCGAGTTTGGTATCAAATGCAGAAGAGATTCTCATCCACGGAGCCCCCGTGCAGATCAAATAGGCTCGCCAGGCTGAACACGCAACAATCGCTAGCAAACTAATCGGCATAAGAGACTTTCGAAAAAATCTCACCACACTTGGCCACAGCAAGTAAAACTTCTCTTCAACCGAAAGTGACCAGGCGATCTCAAACCCAGACCCCATCACAGCGCCCCACCCCAACGCCATATCGTAGTCCGTCAAATAAACACTTGAGACGGCTGCAGCGCAGGGAACAAACGTGTGTGCGCACAATCGCCAAATGGTGGTTACGACGATCCACAAGTAGAAGACAGGCATTAATCGCAAAGCTCTGCGCTTATAGAAATTCGTCAGTGAAATTGTGCCTGAACTATCTCGCTCTTTTAGCAATATAGCGGTGATGAGAAAACCGCTTATCACGAAGAACACGTCGACTCCAGCCCAACCGCCATATTTGAAGCAGTAGAGACTTATGGGACCGCCGTTATGAAAGGTTAGAACGGCAAAAATCGAAAGCGCCCTTAGCCCGTCGAGAAAAGGCAAGTGAGAAAACAGCCTTTCATTTTGCTCGCGCAAATCTAACGGCTCATCGACCGTGACAACGGCTATACGAGCGGCTGACGCCGCTGATAAAGGAATAGATACCGGCGACTTTACTGACATCGCAGCCAGTATCCCATTCGTTCCTATGGCGGACTTTAAGATCCACTTAACAGAAGGGCAGAAACTGGTGAATTTTTTTGTATCGGCTGCGGCCTGCCGGGCGGCAAGCGTTTTCGCATCCTGAATATCGCCTCAGAAACTCAGCAATTATCGAGTTATCTAGTTCTAGTTATCTAGTACACACGTGCCGGCACGCCGGAGAATTTCTCTTTCTTTGGTTCTGGCTTAACCGGCTCGCGTCCAAAGCACATACCGAGCGATTCGAAGAGAGCAACATCAGAAGGATCGACCAGCCGTTGCACAATCGCCTCTTTAACGTCCATGTAGGAGATCTTTCCTGCACGGTATTCGACAACGGTGACACCAAATGTGCCATCAGCGATCAATTCGACGGCAGCCGAACCAACTTCCAGACCGAAATTAGCGTCAACTGCCGACGTAAATCCGCAGCGAACCAGGTGGCTTGGGCGAATCTCCCGTACTTCAGGAATCTCGTACACGCCTTGAACGAACTGTCCGGTGCGCTTCATGAACTCTTTGATTTCGGGATCAGCTTTGATACGGCTCTCGATCTGTTTCACGACATAGTTGCCAGCACCAATTAATTTGCGATGACCGAACGAGTCTGGTTCAGAGCTCATATCTACGAGTTCGTTACCCGATGCATCTTTAAGACCCTCGGCAACAATAACAGTCACAGTGCCCGCGTGCACATCGCTCTCTTCGATACGCTTGATGAAGCGGTTTTTGACGTGCTTATAGAGAACATCGAAATCGACTGGCACTTCGGGAATCAAGGCAGCATCAGCATCTGCCGCTACGGCTCCGCGAAGGGCGGTGTGCCCGGCATAGCGCCCGAACACTTCCATGACAATAATTCTGTTGTGCGTGCGGCCAGTCGTTTTCAAATCGCGAGTAGCTTCAGCAATTCGGTTAATCGTTGAATCACCACCAACGCTGTAAGGCATCAAATCGAGGTCCATGGTTTTCGGCGCATGAACACAGGGAATACCCCGGGACGCAAGATCGGCAACGACACTTCCGGTATCGTCACCACCGGCGATGACTAACGCTTCCAGATTGAACTTCTTGAGTCCTTCTTTGATGCGCTCGTACTTATTGTCGTCTTTGATTTTAGAAACTTTGACTCGCGAATTGCCGGCTTCGCTTCCAGCGAGAAATGTGTCGATCTCTTCCAGCCGTTCCGGCGTCAGCTTCGTCAACTCCTTCAAGTCCACCAGGTTGTAAAGTCCAGCATAGCCATTCGGGATGATCCAGGCGGTCATTCCTTTGCTCAGGGCTGTCAGACCAGCCCCCTTGACGACGCCGTTAAGACCGCCGCAGTCACCGCCCGAAGTAATGATGCCGATATTTTTCACGATAAACTTCCCCTGCTGAAGAGTCTCTTGGTTTTGAATTGATGTATTTTGCCAGACAACTCACGCGATCTGGTCAAGATGCACCTATCTACGTGCAAACTATCTTTAGGGACTAAAAATTCTGCCGCTAACTAAAATTGATTACGTTAGCTAATCGACCATGGTCGAGTCATCGTCGACCGCCTCGAGATGTTCCTTGAGGCTGCGGCGATCGTCGAAGACATAACAAGTGCCTTGCCAACGATTTTCCGAATCGGGAATCTCCTCAAGGTATTTTAGAATTCCGCCTCTGAGATGGTAAACGTTTTTGAAACCGCGCTCGAGAAGATATGCAGAATACTTTTCACATCTGATACCGCCGGTGCAGAACATTGCAATTTTCTGCTCTTTGTTAGATGCAAACTCATGTTCGTCTATCTCGTTAAGTTGTCGAAAGCTTTCAGTTTTCAGATTGACTGCTCTTGGGAAAGTACCGACCTCGATTTCGTAGGTGTTGCGAGTATCGATAACAACAACGTTTTCGTCGTCTAGCAGACGATTCCATTCTTCCGCCGAGACATACGTTCCCACAGGCTGATTGGCGGAAAGTTGTCTACCAAATGAGATGATCTCCTTCTTCAATTTGACCTTGGTCTTTTGAAAAGGGCGCCTGTCAAATTTGCTAAACTTGAACTCAAGATCAGAGAGCCTCGAATCTTCTCGCAAGCGTACAATTAGCTTATTGATGGCATCTTCGCTCCCAGAGACCGTACCATTTATGCCCTCTGGAGCGAGCAAGATCGTACCGCGTATCTCATTGCTGACAAGAAAATCTAGAAGCGGCTTCTTGAGCTGATCGAAATCGTTTAGCGTCACAAACTTGTAGAAAGCGATTATGGTTACGGGCTGACTCATGAGATGACTTTAGCCGAACATCAAACTAGACAAAACTTGCTACGGCAAGCGTAGCGACTGTCCAGAAACAGTCTTAATCGTCTCCCAATCTAGCATATATTTGGAATTTCCTTGCTGGTAGCGGGAAATTCGCAATTTACAGACGCTACATAAGTCGGCTTTATGGAATATTAGAGAGCCAACTCAATCGCTCGCGGATCAAGTGGCAAACCATATTCTCGACCATCGGAAAGTTTTAGTATCAGGACATGATCTTCGACGCGAACTAAATCTCCATGCAGTTGTTCCTGGTTAACTACAGAGTCGTTGTCTACGAAGGTAAGTCCGACAACAGCATGCCGTCCGAACAGCTTGCTCCAATCGAACGGGCCTACAAAGTCGTCATCAGTTAACATCTGGGGTTCTTTTTCACCGTCCCAACGCTATCAGGTTAAACTGTACTATGCTTCGGTTGCTATAGCTCCGGTTAGGCTCAACATTTGACCGACCATACGCCTGACGCGCTGCGGCAAAGAGAAGGCTTATTCTGACGACCTTGCACACGAGTATCCACGCTGGGCTCTTCGGAGTCTGGGCTGAACGCGCATCCGACCAAACAGAAATCTTTGCGTCAGAACCTACGCATGTCAAACCCCATAAACCAGCACCGACCACTGAAAAAAAGTCCGCAAGTAAGATTGCAGAATCTACACGGAAGCGCAGCCGCACTGCAGTAACAGCGAACCATCCTTACTGTCTCTCGTACCACGAACTCATCGATATCGTCAACGATGCTATTGGAGAAGATCTACTCGGGCCAAGCGATGCAAAAGCCTTGAACATTTGGTTGCCAACATTTGAAGACACACCACTGCGTTCCGACATATTCTATCCATCTCTCGGGAGTGACGAATCTGAGGAACCGCAACTTCCGGCAGAGCACCTGAAACTCTGGTCCATCGACACCGTACTCATCGATGGGGAACGTTTTTCCAAGCTGTTATCAAAAACGCATGGGAAAAGAGTTCTGCCTGCAGATGTTCACTTATCAGAAGAATTCGACTACCTCGCACAACTAAGACAATTTGCAGCATCAATGGTTGTAAGACAGCGCTATCTTCCATCCATAAGAATGCAAGGCACTGACTTTCTTGCTTGCTACGAGCCTCTTCTCCTCGGCGACGATCAATCCAAGCTCATAGAGCTCTCCACCAAGATGCCACCTGTGCTTCGAGCAGCCGTCGCCGGTTCGATGGTCGAGCAAAACGATCAAAAGAGAGAGAAACGCAAGCAGGCACCTTTCGCTTTACCTGCAACACAGACAATCTTCGCAATCACTCATGAACTTGTCGACGGTATCGTTCGAAATGCGGTCGGAGCACCTCGCCAGACTATCGAAGCGGCAAGCGTGCATGACAGCTGGTTGGCGGCGCTGAAAGAAACTGGCGGAAGAATTCGCTTCGACCGTCCGCAGTTGCTTCGATTTTTCGCGGAATTGAAGGATTGGCAGGTTCCTGCAACCGCTCTGAATGCAGCTCCGTTCCGGCTCGCCTTCAGACTCGAAGAACCCGACAAGTCGTATGCTGACTCTGAATCGATTCCCGACCAAAATGTTCAGCCCAAATGGACGGTGCACTACTTTCTCCAGAGCACATCAGATCCGAGCCTACTCATTCCCGCAACACACGCCTGGCAGAATACGGCAGATCTCAGGCTTGCCACCGCCCATGGAGATTTCCGCCCTCGAGAAGCCTTTTTACTATCTTTGGCCAAGGCATCTCAGATATCACATGCGGTGCTCGCAAGTCTTTCTGAACCAAATCCAACAGGTTTCCAGCTGGACAATCATCAAGCTTTTGAATTTTTGACCGAGTCAGTGCCAGAGCTCGAAGAGGCTGGTTTCGCAGTGCTGTTACCCAAATGGTGGACCGAGAAGGGACGGCGGCGACTGAGGCTAACCGGATCGCACTCACGCTCAGCATCCACCGTTAGCGGTGCCGACGAAAACGGAACTATCACGCTGCAGTCTTTGTTGAAATTCGACTGGCAAGCTTCAATCGGTGATATTCAACTGACGTTCCAGGAGCTAGAAGCGCTCGCTGCGCTGAAATCTCCCCTTGTAAATATCAAGGGAACCTGGGTTCACGTTGATGCCAAAGACATCGCCGCAATTCTCAAGTTCATAAAACAAGAGGGAGACATATCACGATCGCTTCATGACGTAATTCGTCTTTCGATCGGCGCAGAATCGCCTATTGCTGACAACATTCCAATCGACATTCGAGCTGACAGTTGGCTCGGAGAATTGTTGGAGAAACTGAAGAGCCCGCAGACGTTCTCCGAAATGGAACCAAGCGATTCGTTTAATGGCAACCTGCGACCGTATCAAAAACGCGGGTTCTCCTGGATGCATTTCCTGTCATCTTGGGGGCTTGGACTATGCTTAGCCGATGATATGGGTCTTGGAAAAACTGTCCAGACGCTGGCACTAATTCAAAAACGAAAGGAAGAAGGAGAGCACTCTCCAGTCCTCCTCATCTGCCCGACATCGGTTGTCGACAATTGGAAGAAAGAAGCGCAAAAGTTTGTTCCTGATTTGAGTGTCTATATTCATCAAGGCAGCAAACGCATCAAAGAGTTGAGCTTCGCCAAAGAAGCGCTGAAGCACGATCTAGTTATCTCGAGCTATTCACTGTTGGACCGCGACAAACAAGTATTTCTAGATGTTCCGTGGTCAGGCATTATTTTGGATGAAGCACAGAACATCAAAAACAGCGAGGCTAAGCAAGCAAAAGCAGCAAACGAGATCAGTTGCGGTTACAAAATTGCATTGACTGGAACTCCAGTAGAAAATCATGTCGGCGATCTCTGGTCGATCATGAGCTTTCTGAATCCAAATCTTTTAGGAACTCGTACAAATTTTCGGCGTGTATTTATGGAACCGATTCAGGTTGCAAGAAGTGCCGACGCGATAGATAAGCTGCAGCAGATTGTGCAGCCATTCATTCTAAGACGTTTGAAAACCGACAAACATATAATCGACGATTTGCCTGAGAAACAAGAGATGAACGTCTATTGCTCGCTCACACGTGAACAAGCTTCCCTGTACAAGACCGTTACGAAAAAGCTTGGCGAAGAGTTGAAATCAGGCACGCCGTCGGGACGTTCCGCCCTGGTTCTATCGACGATGACTCGGCTGAAGCAGATTTGTAATCATCCCGCCCTTTATCTCGAAGATAAATTTGGTTTGGAAGATCGTTCGGGAAAGCTCTCGCGGCTTCAGGAGATGCTAGAGGAGATTCTATCTGTCAACGAAAAGGCGCTGGTCTTTTCGCAGTTTGCCGAGATGGGAGGGATGATACAGCGCCACCTTCAAGAGAAGTTAGGAATCGAAGTACTCTTTCTGCACGGTGGCACTCAACGACGGCATCGCGCTGAAATGGTCGAGAAATTTCAAGCTCCTTCTGGACCATCGGTTTTCGTTCTGTCGCTAAAAGCTGGTGGCACCGGGCTCAACCTTACCGCAGCCAATCACGTCTTTCACTTCGACCGCTGGTGGAATCCGGCCGTTGAAAACCAGGCAACAGACCGAGCCTTCCGCATCGGACAAACAAAGAATGTGCAGGTGCATAAGTTTATGTGCGCGGGAACGCTGGAAGAGAAGATCGACGCAATGATTACGTCGAAATTGGAACTAGCGCAAGACATAGTCAGCAGCGGAGAAGGTTGGCTAAGTAAATTATCAAATCAAGAACTCAATCAAGTCTTCTCCTTGAGTAAGGAGGCATTCGTCGAATAGTGCCTGATCAAAGAGATTTCGGAACCTTCAGATACTATGGTCCTGCCCGCGCGGTGCGTGGCGGTATCAAGGCACAAAATAAGCGCGGTGCTTTTGGCAAAAGTTGGTGGGGACGCCGATGGTTAGAAACGTTAGAGAGCTTCGACATCGGAGGGCGGCTCGACCGAGGGAAGAACTATGCGCGAAAGGGCCAGGTAATCGATCTGGAGATTGCGGAAGGCAAGGTGACTGCATCCGTTCAAGGCTCGCGAAAAGAGCCATATGCAGTGCGCATTGAAATGAAAACGATTTCTCAGGAGATTTGGGAAAACCTAGCACGCACTGAATTCAATCAAGCTTTGGTTGCTGCGCAGATGCTATCCGGAACGATGCCGGAGCAAACGGAGGATATTTTTAAGGCGCGCCAGTTGCATCTATTTCCGCAGAAGAAAGATGACCTCAAGACGGACTGTTCATGCCCTGACTATTCGAATCCGTGCAAGCATATAGCGGCCGTTTACTTTTTGCTTGCGGAAGAATTCGACCGAGAACCATTCCTCATATTCAAGCTGCGCGGTCAAAGCCGTGTTGCCCTATTGAAACTGATATTTTCGGAGCTAGAACGCGATCGAAAAATATCCGGACACTTAGGTAAGAAGAAAAAACCGCCTATTGGCAATCCACACAACGAGAGCGATGTAACTGGTCCGTCCTCAAATACGGTACATTCAAAACCTGAGCTTTTGCCAAGTGCTCCATCGCGGTTTTGGCAGCACGAACCGCTCCGGGGCTCTTCAGCACTACCGGCCAAGGTTCCACACCTGAACGCTCAGGTCTTAAAAACAATTGGAAGTCCGCCGTTTTGGCGAGCAGATGAAAATTTCATCGAAGCAATGAGCAAGATTTACGCAGACGCTAGCCTGTATGCACAAGAACTTCTCTCGGATGAGTAGCACGCTCGTTAAAGCCGCTCATGGTCGCTCTTGAAAGGTATTTGAAAGTAAAAAGTGCTTCCTTTCCCCGCGCTACTTTCTACCCAAATTCTGCCATGATGGCGCTCAATGATCGCTTTCGATATAGGCAGACCCAAGCCGCTGCCACCTCGTACAGTGGCATCGGCTTCTTCCACTTGCTGGAATTTTTCAAAAATGCTCGAAGTGAGATGCGCCGGAATACCTCGTCCTTCGTCCGCCACACTAAACTCCGCAAAAGCACCGTTCTCGAATACTCGCACCTTCACTCGGCTATTCTCGGCAGAGAACTTGATCGCATTCGATAGTAGATTTACCAATACTTGCACAATTCGCCCAGAGTCGAGTTCCACTTCAAGTTCCTGCACATCGGTGTCTATATTGATATTTTTCTGTTCAGCACTGGTGCTGACACTACCTAATGCATCATCAACGACCGAACGAACGTCGGTAACCTTCGGCGAAATTGCGAAACTACCCGACTCCATCTTCTCAAGATCGAGTAGGTCGTTGATGAGAGAAATCAACCGCACTGTGTTCGATTCTGCCCGTTGCGCGCCTTCAAGAGCATCTTTGGAAAGTTCACCATAAGCACCCATATCCAGCAACGAGAAGAAGCCGCGAATAGACGTCAATGGGGCTCGTAATTCGTGACTAACCATAGCGACAAAGGCTTGCCGCAAACGCCGCACTTCATGTCTTGCAGTCACGTCCACAACGGTCAATAAGCGCCTTTCTCCCTCTGCGTCGAGAAATTCAGTCAGTGAAACTTCCACAGGAAAGGATGCACCGTTCTTTCTACGTGCCTCCAACTCCGCGACCGCATCTGCGCCTTCCGACCGATCAACAAGTAGCGAAAGAACTTCTCCGGCATGGGAGATGTTTGTCTTTCCAAAAAGCTGTTGCAGAGGCAAACCGATCAAATCGTCATGAGAATACTTGAACATGCTCTCGATTTGAGGATTGGCAAACTGCACTTTGCCAATCTTATTGAGCACTATCAACCCAATTGGCATGCTATTGATAATTTTGCGAATGCGTTCTTCGCTCGCCTTGAGAAGAGCTTCTTCCTTAGTGAGCGCGGCAGCCATTTCATGGAAGGTCGTATCTAGCAAACTAATTTCGTCACGCCCTTCCATCCTCTCGTTCAACGCACGTTTCTCCCGAAGCCTTTCGGTATTATCGACTAGCACATTCAATCTAGAAGTGATGCTCCGAGTAAAAAACAGAGCCAGGAGCACACCCAGCACCACATTCAGAGGAATCGCGGCAGTGAGCAACGTTTTTAATTTATGGCGGGCGTTGCGCTGGGCGATCGGGCTCTGCAGTGCAGCCTGAGTCTCCGTTTTTAGTGCTTCTGAAACCTCAGAAACAAGACTCATCTGAATATCATGCAATTGCTGGCGCGCCTTTTCGATCTCCGACTCGGCTACTTCTTCAGATTCGGTATCGACAACGTGCACTACATGCTTGGCTATCTCGGAAGTCTGCTTCATCTCAACTTCTACACGTGCCAATAGTTGTTTTTGATGTTCGTCTGTGTCGCATTCTTTACGCAGCCATGATACCAGTTCTAGTATCTGCGAAATGTCGCCGAGCAATCTCGTCTTGTACATAACGTTTTCGTTGCGCAAATACAGCTCGAAAGCCAGGCCTCCATCGTAGACAAGCCTGAACATCTTCTGCATACGGGCGAGCACTTCCTTCGAATGCTCTTCCTTCTGAGCCGCGCGCTCGGTCGCTTCCAATAGTGTCCAGAAAGACCCTAGGAAAACGAACTCCATTATGAGAAGCGCACCGACAAGCAACAAGCCCTGGTAGCTCAGTCGCAATCGAAAGCCACTAGGTTTGGTGTCGATGGTGGTCACCCGCTCTTGGAAGTCTCTAAGATATAACCGACACCGTGCACGTTTTTAATCACTAAGCTATCAGGATCGATTTTCTTCCGAAGGCGTTTCATTGCAGTGCGCAGTGCTTCTTCCGTAGCTTCCGATTGAGCTGACCACACGTGATTCAACAAGGCCTCGTGCGTATACACTTGATTTGGGTGTCTCAATAAAAACTCGAGCAACTGAAATTCGCGCGGACCAAGGTCAATTGCAGCACCATTACTTGTCGCTTCGTGTCTGGTGCAGTCGAGCGCTATGTGGCCTGCGCTAAAGATGTTATTACCTGATACCATCTGCTGCGGGCGCCTCAAGATAGCTCGTACACGAGCACCGAGTTCGCGCAAATCGAACGGCTTAGTCAGGTAGTCATCAGCCCCTGAGTTTAGTCCAATCTCTTTCTCGTCTATCTTGTTTTTTCCTGTAAGCATCAGAATGGGAGTCGTGCCGCGCCAGTTCCGATACTCTTTGCAAACATCAACTCCGCTCATGCCCGGAAGTTGCCAGTCCAGGATTATCAAATCATATGGATAAGTCTTTAGATGCTCGAGCGCTTCAATGCCATCAGCGATCATCTCAATAGTGTGTTTTTCGAACACTAGAAATGTTCGAATTGTTGCTGCTACATCACCATCATCTTCCACCACTAAGATCTTTGCCATGCAGCAGACTCCAAAATCATCTGGAAACAGTATTCGAGTTCAATTCAATAGTTAGCATCGCCCGCAATGCTTCATATCGATCCTTACGCGAAAGTCATCGTATTGATTGAACGGCTCCCGGCGGTGTGTAAAGCGCAACGCCATGAGCTGTATGCTGAGCAGTGTTCTTCGCTGCTTCAGCCGCCGCGATTAAAAGCTCAATGTCAGTAACGTGCTCAGGAGCTGTGGCGATGCCTGCCGATATGCTGATTTGCGTCTCCGGAATATTTGACAGTGGCGGTTCACGCAACGACTGCAACAAACGCTGTGCGAACACCACGGCACCTTGACTGTTGGTATCAGGCAAAACAATTCCAATATCAAACACCTCGTAATGCCCCACAATATCTACGTCGCGCTTCAATGCCGAAATCCGTCGCACGAGTTCGATCAGGACAGGTCCGGGTAGCGGAGATCTGTACTCGAAATTGCCACCGCTGATGCGGGCTTCCAGAATAACGAGTGACATAGGACGATTGGATCGCCTCGCCTTCAAATATTCTTGTTCCAGAAAATAGGCAAAAGCCGGGAATGTATAAAGTCCTGATTCCGGTCTTCGGAGGCTCAACATGACTGCGTGGATGGCATTTCGATCAAGGGGTTTCGGACGCAGCGACATCTGCTCCTGTTCTTGATTTACGAGTCCGACAAAATCCGCTTTTAACATGCGGCAAAGCAAAGGTATCCATTGACTGTCAGTCAAGCGCAATTTGTCGGCGATCTGGCTGATGGTGCTTCTATCATCAATAGCCAGATAGAACTCTTTTTGTGCCATCATGCTGAAAGTGAGATAAGAGCCTGATGCCACTTGAGCAGAAAGTTTTTCGAATTCTGCTTCAGCAAGATTTTGATGTTTCCTGATCAATATCGTGTTGCGGCGCAAACCTGCGTTGTACAAAAATTCAGCCTTATCGCGCAATAACACGCTCTTCAACATCAGCTCATCTAACTTCTGCTTGATGTTTCTTTTTTGCGTTGGCGCGTTTTGCTCGAAATGAAACGAACCTTGTTTGTGGATGAAAAACTGCAAAAACGCTTCATCACCGAAGGTGTTTCCTAATTTTGCCTGCTGCGGCAATCCTTGTTCGAAATGAATTTCGCCAGTTCCGCTGTGTACAGTTATATCCAATTTGCCGGTTAAGCGCGCGAGGCTTATAGACTGCACTACATTTACCAAATCAACCTGAGACAAATCACCAGTCAAGACGCTCCCAGCGACGGCGCCATCAACTCCCAAAGATGTGCTTACGGGGGCGGCCTTTCCGGTCTGTTCTTTTTGAGACTCTGCCATCAAATCGAGCGCCGAACTGTAAAAAGCAGTAGGAAGCATGTAGAGATCTTTATAGTCGACGTTTTGCTTCTTTTGCGACCACCCCGCCGACTTTTGCTCAACCGATGTCATTGCTGACGAAATCAAGTTGTAGATTAGCAAGACATCGGACGTGATATACGCCCACAGCGGATCTTTCTGACGATCGGCACCATAGAAAAACTCCCAATATGCTTCGTTAGAGCTATCTGGGAAGAACACACCTAAATGAAATTCGTTTGTGCGATCGCTGTTTGGCCAACTGAGAAACAAGCGGGTTCCGGCCTGTCTCATCGATTCCGAAAATATTTGTCCAATCTCAGTGATTGACGGAGGCTGAGGAAGTCTAACTGGTGGTCTAGAAACAGGTAGATTTTCTTTTTTGAACATCGTTTTCTCACGCTGCGAATTCTATTAGGGCGACTTAGCAACCGGATTAATACTGCTCGATTTTACCAGCCTGGCTAGAGCGAATTCACAACATCTTGCGTCCGCTTGACTCTGTCGGACGCTCGACTTTGCCCCAGACCACTAGTGAGGATTTGGAGCGCCCGCCCTTGAGCGGCAGCCGCCGCTTGCGCTTTTTGAACACCATCAATAGTGATATTGGGGCATTCCCGTACCCAAACCGTCTTCATCTCCTTGCGAGAGACAATAGCCATGAGCCCGGTATCGGTAATCTTGGTATCGTCAAGAGTTAGCTGATTTAGCTTAGGAAGGACCAATTCTCGTAAATCCTTATCGGCAAACTCAGTGTCCTTAACGCTAAGCCAGGTCAGCGGCAGCGGATTTAAAGAGGCAATTGCATCGTCAAACTTTGTGTCGTCCAAAAATAGCTCACCCAAAGTTGTGCAGCTGCTAAGCGCCTTCAATCCGGCGCCTGTGATGCTTGTGCTTCCGATGTTCAAGGAATAGAGCGGCAAAGCCGCGATCTCTTTGCAGTCAGCGTCGGTAATCGCCGTACTAGAGAGATCTATTTTGCGTAGACGATTCATCCCCTTCAGATAACGCAAGCCCTCTCCGGTTACGCGGGTTCCAGAGAGATCCAATGCAACAAGATTGAGACCTTGAATCGCGGCAAGCGTCGAATTGTCCACATCGGGACACTGCCGCAAACTCAAAGTATTCAGTTGTTTTGCGTTGGCTAAAACCTTCAGAGCGCCAGGGGAAAAGCGCTTTCTGGAAATATTCAGGTCCGTAAGATTTGGTCTGGCGCGGATTTGATTTACGAGCCAGACGTCATCAGATGCTAACAATCTACCAGTACTGCTGGATGGAAGGCGCGACACATCGGTTAAATTGTCGGACTCCTTCACCGCTGGTGGTGGCGCATAAGCAGAATCGATCATGCCAGAGAGAAGCCAAATCAATCCGCAGGCGGCAAGCAAACCAACACCGATCAAAGAAAGCATTAATGGACTTCGAAGTTGCTTCCAAATGGACTCTTTTTCCGGTTGCATGGCTTGAGCCGCCGCGACCGTCAACTTCGAATTGCGCCCTGAAAGACTGGCAAAAGAAGATGAAACAGAAGAAGGGGAAGGAGATGAAACAGAAGAAGAAGAAGCTTTCTGTGAAGCAAACGCAGACATAGATGCGGAAGCTGTAGACGAAGGCAAAGACGGCAAGCTGGAGGCAGCGGCATTCGACACTGTCGAAGATGCCGGATTGGCACCGGGGCCATGCAATGAAGATCGAGCAGAGCTGGACGCGGCTGAGCGAGATGTCGAAGTCGAGGCGGATTGAAACGGCGACTTAGCAGGGGAAGCGCCGGCAGATTCTTGCACAGCCACCACTGCACTTCTAAATGCCGTCGCGAACTCCTTCGCGTCATCAAATCTGTCTGCCGGGTCCTTTGACAACAGTTGGAAAATGAGCGCTTCGACTTCTTCCGGTATCGACACATCGGGACAAGCAACATGCATTGGATCTGGCAGCCGTCCAATCTGATTTGACATCGCCTCGAATGCAGTCTTTCCTGGAATTGCTTTCTGATTGGTCAGGGTCTCATACATCATGCAGCCGAGCGAGTAGAGATCTGAGCGTTGATCGAGAATGTTGCCTTGACACTGTTCCGGGCTCATATAGCTAGGCGTACCAAGAATCTCGCCAGACTGCGTTAATGACGCGAGAGCACCGCCGGCACCAGTCTGAAACATCTTCGCTAGACCAAAATCGAGAATTTTAGGCAATAGCTCACCGTCTTTTTCGACGAGAAAAATATTGCTCGGCTTTAAATCGCGGTGAAGTAGTCCCTTAGTATGAGCGCCGGCAAGCGCGTCACAAACCGGCTCGAAAAGCTCCAGTGCTTGTTTGCACGTCAGACGCCCGACAGTAGAGAGGTAGTTGTCGAGACTTAGCCCGACAAGATATTCCATCACCAAGCATGGTCTTGCTCCATCTACGGTGCCTCGTCCGTAAATGGTGGCAAAGCAGCGGTGTTTGAGTTGCAGGAGTAAGTCAGCTTCTCGGTTAAAGCGCGCGACATTCAACGGATCTGCAGAAAGATGATTGTGCAGAACCTTAACTGCAAAAAAAGAACCTGATTGCTGATCGACCGCTTTATAGACCTCACTCCAGGCACCAACGCCAATAAGCGACACGAGCTTGTACTGTTCGCACACGACTTGATTGAGCAAACGTTCGGTCTGGACGAGAATCGTGGTCGAACCATCCATCGGACAACGCTCGCTGCCTTCATCGGCGCCGCGATATTGCTTGCCACAAGAGGGACAAGCTCGAATCGTTGTGTCATTTAGAGGAGCCGAAGACAAAATTCCTCCCATGCATCGAATACCAGGTGCTAGGAAAACTAGGGAAACATTGAAAAGCTATCCTTCTTTTTGGCGAGCTGCAAGTCTTGCGCCGCAAGGTCCTTCTTTCCCATTTTTGTGTACACGTCAGCAGTTGCTTCAAGAAGTGATGGTCCCGTCAGAAGCATGAGCAGAAACATAGCAACAGCAAAATGCCGTTTGCATGCGTATGAGTCAATTTTATTCATACCGAACACAGTGGTGTCGATTTCTCCATCCTCAAATGCAAAACATAACCGGCTTATCCTAGCTCCGTTTTCTTAGTTATATTCCCTTATATCCTTATATATGGATTGAGTACGAAGTCCTGAACCTGCAGAAAAATTCGACTCGATCGGAACTCAGTGCAGCCCCCGCAGTATTAAGAGCGGCGGAACACCGAAGCCTATCAAAGCCAAAGGAATACGCCCAATCGGTACGACCTGACATGGCGCAATGGTTTCGAAACGAGTACGAATTTAATTTACGCAACGGGTCTGAGTATTCTGTCAGATTTTAATAAATGAAACGGTTACCCAGCTAGGCTTTGGAGAAACATCATCTGACAGGGTACTCAGACTCGATTTTGACACCCACCCTAATCTGATTCCACCAGACTCGAACCAACCGAGACTGCCATTTCGATTCAGGCAACTCGTTGGCGCTCATATTGCTCGAACCATAACTTACATTCAAAGTGAGACATCTCTCACTCGTCATTCAAAATCAAAATCAAAATCAAAAATCAAAACGACGCTCAACTCACGTAAGAACAATTCCGAGCAAAACGCATCAAATCACCACGTACAACACCACACCGATGCAACCACATACACACCGTTCGAAGCAAGAATGCCAGAACACCACGATCAAACGGCACTGATGAGGATCACCGGTATATACAAAAGACGCCAAATGCTGGCACAAATAGATATCATCGCGGCACCACATTTAGTTCTACGCGATGCAAGTGCCACTTTTTTGCCAAGATCACCGCTGAAAATAGTTGCACTATGTATGGTGTCTGATATATCATAGTAGGGCTACAAATTCAGTCGCGTGCGCCAGAGGTGGAAATCGGCGCATCTGGCTCTATGGTTAGATAAGGGGTACATGAATGCCAAAGAAAGTATTGATTGCATTGCCACCATCCATGTTAGAGCAGGTTGACTTCGTCGCTCACGTTGAGCACAGAACCCGCTCGGATATGATAAGAGAGGCACTTCGTCGCTATCTGGACAACTTCAAACGGAATCAAACAAATCAGATCGCAATGATCAGTTTTGATGAAACTCACCAGAGAGTGGACACTGATATCAGGTAGGTGACAGCCATCGCTTAGTCATCACTATTGGTGGTGCATGCAGCGGCGTCGCAGGATAAAGTCGCAAAAGAAATTCGGTATCGAGTCGCTCCGGTGTTTGGTAAGTCGCCGGCACATGCTCACCGATTATTCGCTATTAAGTGCAAAGCAAACAAGCATACATAGGCAATAACTAAAGGAAGCGCGGCGTGCATCTGCGTATTCTAAGGGTCTGGCTATGCGAAGAGTGGGCTGAACATTCATTGTTCAGCCCACTCAAAATGCGCCTGAACTTGAGCCTATCAGCGCGAACTAAATATTATGTAGCTCTCCGCCTCGGGTCCTGGTTTAACGGTCTTGCTCGTTGGACGTCCCGGCACCAAAATAGCGAGTATGTTTGTCCTGGCCCATGACGATGAGCTTTAGTTGTGGATTGCTTTTAATCAGCTCATCTATTTGCCGCTGCGAAACGCTGATGCGCTTCAAGTAAAGTGTCTTCAGGTGCTTCAGCGCCTTAATTTGCTCGATCTGCTGGTCAGAAATCCTCAAGAAGTTGTTATCTCGCTCTCCCGGAGATTTCAACAGTAAATATTCCAAATGTGGACAGGTCTTTAGATAGGCAATGGCGTCCGGACTGGCTGAGTTTTCAATCGCGAGCCGCTCGAGTTTAGTGGATCCGGCCACACCTTGAAGAACGTCTACCGCTGAGCAATCAGAGAGGCTCAGGGTCTTCACTCGTTGCAACCAATTAGCATGCTCGAAAGCCTGTTCAGAACCTAACGTGTCATGAATAATGACCCACTCCAATCCCTTGCATTCATCCATTGCATCCGAACAGGCCTGGTCGATGAAAATGGTCCGTATCTGCAAGTATTTCAAATTGGGCCAATTCTTTGCGATATTCAAAACTGCAGCAGTACAGATCGATTCTTTCTTCGAATTTTCCGTACCTGTCAAATTCCGTTCAGGAGAGCAAAGATCTATTCCGCTAAAAATATCGCTGTCAATTTTCTTCAAAACTTGCGGGTTGTCGAAACCTCCGGGATTCTTGTCTCCAAGCTTGAGAATCAAAATATCGCTTGCTTTGAACGATTGCTTGCCCACTGCTGGAACTTCACGAGTCGACTTGAAACCATCCACCACATCAAAAGTGCTCAAATCGCGAATCGTACCAAGCGGGACTGCTGGAAAGTTCAGCACTTTTGTCCGTCCAGCCCCTTCGCCTGACAGTTCAGTCCTCACCTGAGCAATATTTTCCAGTTTTGACTTTAGGCTTTGCATGCGCGCTTCTTCTCGCGACGAATTCTTGTCCATCTCTTGCCCGATCGAATCTTCATCGAGCCTATATAAATGCGACAGCGTTGAATTTTGCGCCTTCTGAGACTTATCTTGATCGGACTGCATCATCTGATAGATAAAGAATGAAACGACGGCAGTAAGCAAAACTGTTGCGCTGACAATAGCTAAAAGCGCCATCGACATATCAACTGAGCCCTTCTTCTCCTGCTTCTTTGGGCTCTTACTGACTGTCCCCTTGCTCAAAGACGTTTGCGGCGTGCCGACTCGCCGAAGAGCATCGGCTACTTCCAGCATGCTCTGATAGCGTTCGTGCGGTTCTTTGCTCAACATGCATTGCAGAATTTCGTCAACACCGCTGGGAAATTGCATCCCCATCGATGCCTCTGCCAAACTCGGGATTGGTCCTGTCTGATGCAGCATCATTGTTCTGAGGGCGTTTGTTCCCACAAATGGTGGCGTACCGGTAAGCGCTTCGAAAAATGCACATCCGAGCGAATAAATATCGGCACGATGATCAACAGGCGCACCTGAACATTGTTCTGGGCTCATATACAGCGGGCTGCCGAATATTTCGCCTGTGCGCGTCAGAGCCTGTACCTCACCCGCTTCATGAGATGCGATCTTAGCGATGCCGAAATCGACAATCCTCACTTCCACCGAATCAGGTTGCGAGCCTGGAACGATCATTATGTTGCCTGGTTTGATATCACGGTGAACTATCGACTTCCCATGAGCAAATGCCAGACCTTCACAGGCTTGCACAAAGATTGGCTTCGCCCGTTCGAAGCTGAGCCGTCCTTTATCAAGCAGGTCTTCAAGTGTAACCCCACAGATAAAGTCCATTAACAGATACGGCTGTTTATTCTCTAGGAATCCGAAATCGTGAACCTTGACCAGATTCGGGTGATTTAAACTGGCGGCGGCAACTGCTTCCAGTTGAAATCGCCTCATTTGCACTTCGCTTTTTACCAGCCGCTTGTCGAGCACCTTCAGAGCCAGTTCCTGTTTTAAGAAAACCTGCTCCACTCGGTAGACGGTGCCCATGCCGCCAGTGCCTATAACCGAGATGATTTTGAACTTCCCAGACAGAATGCGGCCAGGCGGGAAAAACTCTCCGTCGTCCGTATCCCTGGCAGCTTCGGAACCAATAGTTCTGTCATTGAAGTCGGTCATGAACTGTTTTTACCCTTGACGCTCATCAATAAAGCCCAAACAGAGCAATGGTTTTGGCGGTTACTTTCGTATTATCACCAGCGCCAATTGATTTTGACACATCGGTGACACTGCATTGACCAGCTGCTAACACAGACTCCAGTCGAGAATCTATATGCGAGTTGCAATTTGCGAGCAGATTCGCAAGCACTGTCACAGGGGAAGAATAATGACTTCAGATTCCAAGCCTTTAACCGATCGATATCAGCCTTCTGTTCCTAGCCCAGACAGCATGCAACATCTTACTAAGATACAAGACGAGGTTAGAAATGAGCCTCCGCGCCCACCAAGGTTTCATGGCATCAACTCCATTATCAAACTGGGATTCAGCGATGATGGCGCTCTAAATTTAGGTTTCAATCTCGGTATCGTCAAAGCGGAAGCAAAAGTAGGTGCCGTCAATGGTGCCGATGCTGGCGTCAATCTCGGACCGATTTTGAAAACCGGGGCAGGTGCATTTGTCGGTGTAGACGAGAATGGATTTCACGGTAACGCCCGAGCTGGAGCAAGAGCTCTCGAACTAATTGGTGCAGGCGGCGCCGTAGACGCCAGGCTCGGCGATGCTACAGGAGCTTCAGTCGCCGCAGGTGCACACGTCGGCGACATTCGCGCCAAAGCCGGAGTCGGAGCAGGTCTAGGCGAGGACGGTCTCGATGCCGCGGTGGCAGGCAGAGCCAATGCAGGGCGTTTAGCCGGCGCTCATGCCGGTGGTCACTTCGGACTAGGTGACGATTCGGAAGTAGCAGTTGGTGGCGGCGCCCACTTGGGTGACACTGGTTTCAAAACAGCAGCAGGTGTCTACACCGATGGCGATACCACTATAAGACCGGACATTGCAGCCAAAGGCTGGTCTGATGGACAAAACGGGGTGCTGGATTTGAATCCTCCGATTTATCCCTCCACAGACGCGCAGACCACGGCACAAAAGCCGGCAGACGCGCCCGCTCCTGTATCTGCCGACAAATCTACAGGCGCTTCACAATACAGACCGAAAGCCGATTCTCCAATTGAAGTCAAGCCGCTTCCGCCTGCTCATGAAGCTCCAACACCAGAAAATGTCAAAAAGGCCGAATCGGAGATTCTCAACAAGCTCTGTCACCAGTTTAAGTACACGGTACAAAAAGGTGATACCTACGAATCAATCGCAGCCAAACTGAAACCAAATGCAGATCAAGCCACCATCGATAAAGAAGCGGCTAAACTAAAACAGATGAACGAGTCCAATGGATACAAAGGATTGCACAACGGGTTGGTGCTCAACACTGAAGATCCGTACACAATAGAAAAGATGATGAGACAGCAAGTGGCCGAAAGGTTTGGTTGGAAGCAACCGTCATAAGACTGTGGAATTGTACAGGTACCAGGCAGCCAACTACAGCTAGCATTACTGTGACTTAAACAGGAGCTAGTTTCAGTGAAACCCCGCAATACCGAGAGCGTTCCGATATCTGAAAACGCAACGTTTCATTCTCCACACTTTAAAATGACTGACGAGCAAATTAATGCCAGTGAGAAATTGGCAGCAGAAGCCGGGTTAGCCCTGGCTTCTATCGTTGGTGGTGTTTTGATCTTGCGCCGGTGTGGTGGCGTCCAGGCCATTGCTGAAAAGATCGTTCCACTTCTGGAAGATAACGCCCCTCGTGTTGCGGCTGCTGCACGGCGTTTAACCGACGGTGAAAAGATTCCGTTTCCCGTTTACACAAGTGACGGGCTGGAGCTAAGTTTGAGCAAAAACGCAAGATTCTACAATCAAAGAATTGACCTCGTATCTGTCTGGCACCCGACCCTCGGTGAGACACATCTTGCTAGAGACGGCAGCCGTTTCGTACAGAAAACCGGATTTGGAAACTTCTACGATGAAGCTGGAAGAGGTATCCATGTCGTACTTCCTGGAACCAATCAAAGTATTAGGTTTATAAACAAAGAGCTCACCCCTGAAAATCGCAGAACTTTTCGCGCCATCGAGAAATGTATCCGCACCAGAACGACGAAGCCGATTGAACATATTCCGGACCTGTTCGAACACGTGTCGCGTTTCTAAGAAACTCTTACGCTTCTAGGAACTCTTACGTGCAGCTCTTAAGATATTTATAGCATCGGTATTTTCACCTTCTATAGCCTCGTCCAGAGGCGTCTTTCCTCTGCGATCGCAAACGCTGGGGTCGGCACCAAGAGTGAGCAGATACTTCAAGGCTTCAAGTTGTCCTTCTCTGGCGGCAAGATGCATTGGTGTCGAGCCACTGTAGTCAGCTGCACCGGGTTTAACACCACGGGCGACGAGGCGGCGCATCTCGGTGAGATCACCTTGCGAAGCGGCGTAGCATAAAGCGACGACTCCGCCCAATCGTGTTTCGTAGATATTGCGCCGCGGGTCAACACGATCATCGCGTAGTCCGAACATGCTGTCGAATGTGTGGAACTTGAAGCGTGAAACTAGCTGTTTTGAAAAATCGACACCACGAACCGAGTTTCCTAGTTCATCTAACCGAGGAGACCAGATCGCCATGCCCAGCACGTTCGGCACGACCAACATTATGGCACCAGATACGCCACTCTTACCGGGAATGCCAACTCGAAATGCAAACTCTCCTGAAAAGTCATACATTCCGCACGAGGACATAAGAGAGAGGCAATTCTTCACATGGTTGGCGCGAAATACCTCGGCACCTGTAATCGGACAATGACCACCGTTAGCGAGTGTGGATGCGATTACGGAAAGAGCACGAGTTGTGGTTTCTATGGAACAGCATTGGAAATAGAAATCGAGCACATCTTGCAAATCGGTATTCTTTGGAAACGCCTTTTTCTCGCGCATGAAATAACCTAGTGCGAAATTACGATCGGCTGTCTGCTTTTCAGAAAGATAGACAGCGTTATCGAAGCCAATCTTCATGTTGCCTGCGCATTCGCGCCACTTCTCAATCACAAACTTGAAGCGATCCGAGGCGTTGGTTCCCGGCTTGATCAAAGAACCACACATGATGGCACCAGCGTTGATCATGGGATTGTGCGGCAGCCCCTTACTGTTCAACGTAAGTTCGTTATAAGTTTTTCCGCTCGGCTCAGTACCCACATATTTATGGACAGTCTCTTCACCGTGCTCCTCCAGAGCCAGACAATAGGTAATCGGTTTCGAGCATGATTGCACACAGAAGAAATCATCCGCATCGCCAAGCGCAAATCGCTGCCCGTCGACCGAGCAAACAGCTAGCGCAAATTTCTCTGGATCTACACTCTCAAGCTGAGGGATGTAATCAGCTAATTTTCCCCCTTGGTTTTGCGAGGCTTTGTCATAAATTTGTTTTAGTTCCGCACAAAACTCGTCAAAGTTAGGGACAACCATCTGCCCCGTCAAAACCTGCTCGAAAAGGCTAGGAGACAACTCCTTCACAGTCTTGAATTCAGCCCACGATACCGACTCTCCAAGCTTGTTGAGAGCAGCAAAGAGCTTTTGGCAACGAGGATCGTCTGCTCCAACTCCACTCTTTGAAAAAGCACTTAAAATCGCGCTACGCGGCACACTATCCTTATCTTCACGATAGGCACTGAATAGAGTCGATGGAGTTTCAGACATTATTGCGGCTACCCTTGCATCTTCAAAACGGCAATTGCGCATGGTGCATTGCGCAGAACAAAGTTTATCGTATGACCGAGAAACAATTTCTTGCCAAGTTTCGGCTCGGCACCAAGAACAATCAAGTCAACGTCTTGCTGCTGAGCCGTCAATATGATGGCTTGAGCCGGATGGGCGCTCGATTGGACGAGCACCGATTGAAATGGAACGTCAAGCGCCTCGGACAGCTCTGTCAAAGTGCCGCTGACCTCTTCGGAGATGTTCTGCTGAATCTTTTCGCCGCTGCGAGTTTTTTCACTGTAAAGCTCACTTGATTCAGCTTCTTCAATCGACAAACATACCACGGCTGCGTTGAGAGACTTTGCCAGTGAGATACCAAATTCGCCAGCACTGATTGACAGCTCACTTCCGCTGACCGGTATCAAAACCTTTTTTATCTCTCGAGATTCGGTTTGCTCTGGCTCATAAACCACAAGCACGCGTGTGGTCGTGTGCAATATAACATCATCAACGAGCGGTCCAAATACATGCTCCACGTTTGCAGATGGATTCTCTGCGGACATCAGCAACAGGTCGTAACCGCGATTGGCCTCGGAAGCTATCTCCTCGCTAGAGTTGTCCGACAAAACAGTGCGTTTCAAGACGGATACTTGATGTTTGTCCAGCACCTCCGAGAATCTTGCAAACGGTTTCTCATCTTTTGAGTCTGTGGGTCGAACCCAAAACAACACCGTTTCTAGAACCTGGTTAACACCGATGCTATTTAGCAACTTACCGATAAATTGATTTTTTACGCGGCCGGATGTCGGCCACAAGACTCGGCGCACAGAATGCAGAATAGTACGTGATCGGCGCTCCTCCTTGGCAATGCGATCCTTTTCTTCTGCCGACACCTTGACGTGGCCAAGTGTCCACTGCATCGCGGCCGGTGCCATACCTGTCGAGAAGAGAGAGATGAAAATAGCAATGGCAAACATATCGAGCGTGACAATGTGCAGTGAGTAACCGAGCATGGCGATGATGAGACCCATGGAACCTTTGGTATTGGCGCCCGCACCAACTGCCAGAGACTCCCAGACACCCATGCCAGTGAACTTACCGGCAAGGTAACAAGCTCCTATTTTGCTGGCAACTGCAGCGACCGTTAGCAAAGATGTGATCAGCGCCAATTGCGGATCGAGCAATCGAGATAAATTGACGTTTAACCCGGCCGATGCAAAAAATATTGGCGCAAAGAAGCCCATGGTCACAAGTTCGAGCGGACGAGTTACCTTGTGATTGATTACAGGGGCCTGAGACAGAATGACACCAGCAGCGAAGGCACCGAGAACTATGTGAACACCGAGTGCTTGGGTAATGGCAGCACAACTTAGAAGAAGCACGACCATGGCCGTTATCAACCCGTGCGCCGTGGAGACTTTATCGTTAACCCATCTGAGAATACGAAAGAAGATTGGTCGCCCTAAATACATAGCCAGGAGAAAGCAAGTCGTTCCGACGGTCGCAGTCAAAAGCGGATTACCTTCGCTGCCACCGGACAAAACTGCAATTACTGCCAGCAACAGACAACATAGAAGATCATGAGACAAGGAGGCTGATAGCACCAACTGGCCGATATCTGTCTTGAAAAGCTTCATATCCATTAGGATCTGAGCAACGACCGGAACTGATGATGCGGCAAAAACAGTGCCCAGAAAGACTGCGAAAGCGAGTTTCTGCTGCTGGTCAGCAATCAGACTTGGTGGTAGAAGATAAGCGACACCCACGCCGACTAACAGTGGCAATAATAGTCCGATAATTGCAAGATAAGCGGCGGGCTTTCCTAACCGCTTTAGCATTGATGTATCTGTCTCCATTCCTGTGAGCATGAGGATGAATGACACACCTACCCATGAAAGCACCGAAATCAGTTTCGACTGCAGAT
The DNA here is from genome assembly GCA_036702975.1 of Oculatellaceae cyanobacterium. Lineage (GTDB taxonomy): Bacteria > Cyanobacteriota > Vampirovibrionia > Obscuribacterales > Obscuribacteraceae > DATNPX01. The sequence goes on along the minus strand of DATNPX010000054.1, from coordinate 172,492 downwards.
TGTCCTGCGGAAAAACCAGAACAGACCAGTCTGGAAAAAAGTTGCCGAAAACCGACTGGCCAAGAAGCAGCCCGGCCAGAATCTGCCCAATAATTGCCGGTTGACCGAGCCGCACCATCAACTCGCCAATGGCCAGAGAGGAAAAGAGCAAAATAGCTATCTCTAAGAACAACAGTAAAATCGCATGTTCGCTCAACGTCGAACTTTCGTTCTGACTGGCGGCCAACTTTTTGTGCTCTCCACCCTTAGCGGCTCCCGGCGCACTCGCAGCATTAGCGCTCTCTTGAGTCCGCACCTTACGTTCCGCATCGATTCTCGTATGCAGTTTTGTCAGCCATTCGTTAGCCAGACTGGTGGCATTTTCGCCTGAAGCCGCAGCATCGTTGGCGGTGACCTCGCAAACGATTAAGCTGCCAAGCATGATTACAGGTACACCGTCTAGTCCCTCGCGAACTTGGAGTTTGGACGTATCGGTTTGAGGATCAGCCACAATACGCTTGATTCTGTCATTGATCTCTTCACCGCGTTCTGCGGCAGACTTCAGTTTTGTGTTTGCGACATCAAAAACCTTTTGCGAACCGACGAGAACATCGTAATATTCAATGTCAGGATCACAATAACCAGAGACACTGCAGACGGTGCAGCAAACGACTGCAATCAGCAGTCTTGCCAACATTGCAATAAGTCCTCGGTGTTTGGTGATCATTTAGGTGATCGGTTTAGCATTTCATTGATTTGTCGATCAGTGGATTGACTTCATTCCCAAAACTCCGTTATCAGAAAACAATGGAGCTTCATCTGGGTTCCAACTCACTTCAATCTTATGCCCGCCAGGATCTAAACAATCAAATTTGACTGTGCCGTCGTCGTATTCGGTTAGCGTTTCCGCAAACCTCACATTATCAGCCTCCATTTGCGCATAAAGGGTTCTGACGAGAGCTTCATCTGTAAGGCAAAAACCGAAGTGAAACCAGGCTGGGTACTGAAATTGAGGCTCGTCATTTTTGTATGCAAAGATGGCCAGCAGAAAGCCTCCCTCATCGATCAGAAATTCTCCCTGCGGGTGGTCGAAAGCTTTAGTAAAGCCAAAATATTTCTCGTAAAACGTTTTGGTCGCCGGTAAATCTGTCGTTTTTATGTGCAGGTGATTCAGTTTCATTTGCCTGGCACCTCTTAGGCTAATCTACGGACAAGTTTACCGGCAACCGAACACTATTTTTCATTCGCCCTGGGTAAGACTTCCCCTTTCACAGATGAAGTGGACCCACGGCCGTGAGTTGTAGAGGCAGTGAAGCCTTCTTTGCTTTTGGTCGCAGCTGTATCGCTTTTTCCATTTCTTGAGGCGGTGCCATTTACCAAGAGCTCTTTCCTGTACTTTTCTTTCAGTTCAGCGGCTGTCATAGTCGAGTCGAGCGTCGCCATAATTGATTTGACGTGCATCGGTTTCTCTGCCTGCTTAGCATAGTTGCGAATATAGAGGTTGGTACCGACCGGATTTAGTTTGACGCTCGTATATGGACTCTTTCTCTCATCCAAAAGACGCTCCTGGAGATTCTGAGCTTGTTGGTCGATCTCGTCTGCCTTCTCTTTCGACTCTTGCTCAGCGATCGAAGCGCGCCATTTGCCGATAGCACGAAGCCGGTCACCATCAGCTGAGGCTCGAGCCCGTATGGCAGCTGCTTCTTCTGGCGAAACGCTGACTGCTTCATTGCTTCCTTTTGGCTGGGAAAGTGCCCGCTCTGCCTTTTCCCTCATCGAATTGGCAGCATTCTCCGACCAGCTTCGCTCACCATCGGCCTCAGCCTTTCCCATTTCTAGGGCTCTTCTGTGAGCTAAAGTTGCTTGTTTGCGGATGGTCTCTAATGTCCCAGCTGGAACTTTCGCATTGGCACTGCCGGCTAAAGTCTGCTTCTCTGCTTGAGTGCTGTCTTCACTATCTGGGTCTGTATCGCTAGGAGTGGCTTCTTTCGCTTTCTCATTACTCTTCGATTTCAAGTTAACGGCGGCAATCGACGCTTTTGCAGAGCGACAATATGAGGCGACCATGCTATTTGGTGTCAATTTTTCTGCGACACCATATTCATTCATCGCCTCGGTTAGACGATTCAATTTAACGAGACAATTTCCTTTAAGGTAGTGTGCTACTGCATTCGCTGGACTATGCTTCAAGACCAAATCACAGCTTGCAACCGCAGCAACAAACTTGGCGGCGGAATATTGCTGTTGTGCCTGTTGCAATGGATCTGCAGCAGTCTTAGCGTATGCATCGACCGCACTCGCAAATAAAATGCTGAGGCTCAGAACTATCCCAATGCTGAGGCTTTGACTATCTGTGATTCTCTGCATTTGTGCCTTATACACTCTTGTCGAAAAAATTTTCGGGCGAAGCTATACTTCAATGGTCGAGCCAGCTAGCAACCACATATACAATGATACATTCAAAGTCTCGCATGTGCTTGCGTTTCGCGGCACAATGCCTATCATAGAGCGAGGATGAATCTAGGCATACACACACCGGCAACCTTTACTCCTGAAGCGGATACTTCCACGCCTGACAGCGGCAAGAAGTCAGCTATCTATCGCTCTCCTTTGCGATATCCAGGAGGGAAGCAGAAAGCTATCGAAAAGATAAGCAAAGCGTTTCCGCAAGGACGGGTGAAGGAATTTCGCGAACCACTTGCAGGCGGTGCCAGTGTTTATTTTCATGCCCGAAAAGAAGATTTCGCTGATGCTTACTGGATCAACGATGCTTTCAAAGAACTGGTCTCTTTTTGGAAAACCGTGCAGAATCATGCTAGCTGCAACAAGCTGATAGACGAACTCGAGTCTTTGCGTAGTTCATTCCAGTCGCCCGAAGAGATCAAAGATTATTTTCTCAAGGTGCGTGAAGAAGAAGTTACCGACGAATATCGCGAAGCACTTTTGTTCTTCTTCTTCAATCGCGTGACGTTTTCCGGTACCACTAGGGCTGGTGGCTTTTCGAGCGCGGCCTCGACAAAACGATTTACGGCTTCCTCAATTGAACGACTACGCCCAATGCCGATGGCGCTCGCAGGTACCCGCATTACGAATATAGACTTTCAAGAAGTTGTGACCGCACCAGGCGATAACGTTTTCCTATTTTTAGATCCTCCGTATTTTACAGCAACAAAATTGTACGGTCGTGCAGGAAGTTTGCATGCATTCGACCACTGGAAACTGGCAAAACTTCTGAAGAAATCACGCCATAAGTTTCTCATCACATATGACGACTGCGATGAAATTCGCGAGCTGTATGGCGACTGGGCAAACATACAAGACTGGCAGTTGCAATATGGCATGAACAATTGCAGCCTGGACCACAAGAGTCGTATTGGATCAGAACTGCTGATCACTAATTATCCACTGAGCAACTGATCAGCTATTTCGACTCGGCTATTTCAACTCGTCGTTAAGCACTTTGGCCAATCGCTCGCCTGCCAATTCAACACGCTTATCTGCAAGAACCTGAGCTCTTCGTTGATAGCTGTGTGTAAGCCGAAATGGTCCATCACCTTTGCCGATAGGACCGGCATAAACCACCTTCTTCGCCAAATCGAAACTTTCGGCAAGCCAGACGTTTTCATCGGTTATAAATGCAGCCTGACCGTCAGCTTTGTGCAGCTTGTCTGCAGCGGAGGGGACGTTGTCTGGCTTGCGCTCAGTGCCAGGTAATCCATCCCAAAATGAATGAAGGTTATCCGGCCCCCCACGTTCGCAAAACAGTTTCACCTTATTGCCGCCGGCATCGCCTTCAGTATCAGATGCACTTACCCTGCCGGCACTGTGCAGGGGTTGATGGACATCTCCGACAATGTGCACAAGCCATACAAGATCGTAAGATTTTGTGTCATCGTTTGCATCAGACGACAAAGCCTTACGAAAAGTAGATATTTGAGTTTGGGCGTTGAATTTCTCAATCGTTGGCAATGGTGTGCCATCTTTGCTAAATGGAAAATCTGTGAAGTGCCAGTATTTGTGTAAGTTGTGGTCGCTGTAACCAACGTTTTGTCCGGCAACCGCGCTGTCTGCCTTATGACCGTGATTGCTTCCGTCGGAAACATAAGCTGGATCGTTCTTTATGGCATCAGGCCATGTGGCTGACTGCATAAAAATCATCATGTTTCGGTCAGACTCGGGGCAACTTGCAGGAATGTTCGCCTGCCATTGCTTGTAATAAGGATTTAGCTGTAACAGTTGATCGACTCTTGCCCTGGTTTTCGGTTCCAGTCGGCGATAAGCGACGCAGGCCACCTCCATGTGGCCAAAGTCAAACCACGCCTGGGCTGGTGCATTAGCTGCAAAACTCAGCATAAAGGTGGACAGTATGGCAGTGTTGAGCGATTTAGTTGCGTTCTGCGAGCGTTTAAGTGCCAAACGCGGCCCAAAAGAAAACTTCCGCAGCATCAAGAACCTCTCCATTCCTGAATTCAATAAAGCCCGAGTAGTATACATCGGATGAATACCACCAAAATCACATTTGCCTGGCTAAAAGCGCGATAAGCACTTCCGGCTCTTGCCGAGATTACGAAAATCTTAGCCCCATGCCAAGACCGGAGAAGAGGCACAGGCTAGACTATATGGTCATTCACTTCTTGAGTTGCGACGCATGGTTGTTTCACTTGCCACGACAGCAGCGACTGCCGTCCAGACCGAGCCTGTTTCCAATAGCCGACCGCCAAAGCATTGGATTTACGGACCCGGCCGGGACTTCTGGCTAATTCATGGCGGCGCTGGAATCGTGACCCTGCCCGTAGTGGCAGCCAGTTTTCTAGCAACGAATATGCATTCTTCCGTGATTCTAGCTTATTCATTACTGCTCGGACTACCACATCTGTGTGCAACTCATATCAGATTGCACATGGACAAGGACTGTCAACAGCGGCAGCGCTGGTTAGTAGTGGTGGCGCCTTTGGTTGTTGCCGCCATAGTGGCAACGATGATCTATGCATGGAACTTACTTCCGGCACTAATTTTGTCTTGGTTTCTGCTTCAAACGTGGCACGCAAATCGCCAGAACTACGGCATCCTCAGGCGCTATACGCGTATGGCAGACTCAGCACCTAACAGACCGGTTAATAAACTGGCTGAAATTGCGGTCGAGTTATTACCATGGGCTTCTGTGTCTACAGCCTTGATGGTTCCCACAAGTTCGTATATGGGCTACCCGATCGCCATCCCTCCAGTTGAATTCGTTACCCCAATAATGATCGTCCTGTGGGGCGCAAGCGTATTCCTTAGCGTTGCTTATCTGGCGTTCGAAGGATACGAACTTTATCACAAACGTTTTGTTCCGGGACGCTTTCTCGCAGTCTTGTCCGGCGCTCTAGTAAATCTGGCGGCCTGGGTGCTCGTTGAAGACATAATCTGGGGATATCTGGTCGTGTCTATTTGGCACGCACTGCAGTATATAAGTTACGTTCACGCTTTTAGAGCAGCGCCTCCTCCAGGTGCTAATATCCTCAAACTCTCTCTTGGGCAGCACACAGCTCTAATATTCGGTAGCGGACTGGCACTCTTTTTTCTTATGCAAGGCGTGGGCAAATGGTTACCGTCTGTTCTTATAGTTGCCCAATTGAGCATGAATTTTCATCATTACTTAGCCGATGCATTCATTTGGAAAGCACCGAGACCGGTCAAGCAAGCCTAAAAACGAGCCATATAAAACAACATGACTCTCAGTCTGTCTAGAAAAGCGCTGATGCTCGTCTCAATCCCGCTCGCGTTTGAAGTCGTTTTTGTGGCATCACTAGCTACTCTTTTGCATCAGGTTGACTACGAAAGGTCTCGAGAAGCACACGCCAGAGAAGTAGCCATGCACTTCAACAACATGCTGCGCATCCTGCTCGATCGTGGTTCGTCATTAGTGTTTAGCTATCTCGCCAACAGCGAGGTCTTTCACAAACGGTTTCTCGAGGGGCAGAAGCAGACCGATAGGGAAGAAGCGGAGCTGTTTGAACTAGTGCGCAATGATACGTATGAAAAACAAGCAACTGAAAAGCTCATGAAGCTTAATAAGGTTGTGAGAGACAATTTGGCAAACGCAGCAACTTCAATGCGGGAAGGCAATCTACAGGAAGCTAAAGAGCAGTGGACGAAAGTTCAGTCGGCGATGGAAGAACTACGCGCCAACTACGACGAAGTGGTTAAGCGGCACGAAGAGATCCAGAGAGAGCGGAAGAAGGCGCAGTTTCAGTACCGCCGTGAACTTGAACTCGTTCTTTATGCAGGAGTAGGATTTAATATCCTACTAGCGGTCTGCCTCGCCATTTACTTCAATCGCGGCACATCACAACGCCTGCAAGTTCTGATCGACAACACCAAGCGTCTTGCTGCTGGCCAGGTCTTGATGCCAAAACTCGACGGTGATGACGAGATAGCGTATTTGGACAAAACGTTTCGCGAGATGTCTGAGTCTTTAGCGAAAGCCATGCAAAAAGAACGCGCAGTGGTAGAAAATGCAGCCGAAATGATTTGCACTATCAATTCACAGAATCGAATCACAACAGTCAATCCAGCCTGCGAAAGCATTCTTGGACGCAAGCCCGGAGACATTCTCGGCACCAACATAAACGATCTAATTTTTTCGGAAGATCGTCAGCATACAATGCAAGAACTGAACAGAGTGGCAACCGAGCGTTCGAAGACTGTTTTGGAGGCAAGACTTCTCAAAAATGACGCCACAACAGCAGATGTTTCATTCTCTGCTCAATGGTCTGAAAGCGATAAGAACATAATTTGTGTTCTGCACGACGTCACATTGAGAAAGAATATCGACCGCTTGAAGCAAGATTTCGTTGCCATGGTCAGCCACGACCTCCGTACGCCACTAACATCCATCCACATGGTGCTAGACCTCCTGCAAGCAGAAGCCTATGGACCACTGTCTAAAGGGGGTCATGAACGCATAGCCGAAGCAGAGAGCAATGTCGAGAGACTGATCGCGCTGGTGAACGAACTTTTGACTCTAGACAAGATGGAGTCAGGCATGCTCGAACTGGCTGAGTCAGACGTTTCAGTTGATGAAATCATAAAGAGTGCAGTCGAGATGGTGGCAGGCGTAGCTGAGAAAAACGAAATAACAATCGAGGTGCATCCCCATCCTGGTAATACGCTCCATGTCGATGAAGAGAGAATTACGCAAGTTCTCTCAAACCTGCTTAGTAATGCCGTCAAGTTTTCTCCCAGAGGAGAAAAAGTGACAATAGCAGTAGATGAAATTGCCGGTTTTCTAGAGTTTTCAATCATCGACCAAGGTCGCGGCGTGCCTTTCAATTTGCACGAAGCGATCTTTCAGCGCTTCAAGCAGGTGGAACGGTCAGACGAACGCAAAAAAGGTGGCACTGGTCTAGGGCTGGCCATCTGCAAAGCCATCGTCGAGCGCCACGGCGGTACAATCGGGGTAGAATCAGAGCCGGGCAAAGGCAGTAAATTCTGGTTTCGAATCCCTCATGTTGATGCCCATAAAAATTTGGGAACAGAAAGCTCAGGCGGTGCATAAGCTCTTCAAGCTCATCTGCAATGGTAATCATTCAATTCAGCAGCGAAAGGCAGTTTCTTAGTGGCGAAGATACTAGTAGTTGAAGACGATCAATCGCTTTGCAACGCGATTGGTGACTATTTGGCTCTTGACCATCACAGCGCAGAGTTTGCAAATGATGGAGAGGAAGCGAAACAGCGATTAAAGCTTTACGGCTACGACCTGATAATTCTGGACTGGGAGCTTCCTAGCGCAACTGGAGTGGAGGTTCTGAAGGACTTCCGCGGACGAGGTGGCACAACACTCGTGCTTATGCTCACAGGCCGGGGCGCGATATCCGACAAAGAAGTCGGTTTGGACGCAGGCGCAGATGATTATCTAACGAAGCCATTTCACGCAAAGGAGCTTCAAGCGCGAGTAAGAGCGCTATTGAGAAGACCGCAAATTTTGACCAGTTCGGTATTGAAAGCCGGAGACATCACCCTCGATACGAGCAACTATGTCGTCAAACGCGGTGACGAAGAGATTAGACTCCTGCCGAAAGAGTTTACCTTGTTGGAATTTATGATGCGCCATCCCGGTCGTGTTTTCGCGGCCGAGGCGCTGCTCAATAACGTCTGGTCTGACGAGTCTGATGCCACCCCTGGTGCTCTCACAACATGTGTCGGTCGTTTGCGTAAGAAAATCGACGTCGACGGTCGCCCATCTTTGATCAGAACAGTTCATGGTGTCGGATATACGTTAGAAGGCTGAGAAAACTCAGTCACCAACTCAATCAGGCGAATCTTCGTGCCGGGTTGGAAGTACTTTGGGAAGCCTCTCAAGGTTCGCGACTCTCATCCTCGACTAATATTGCTGGCAGGGTCTAGACCGGTCAGACTTTCGGTAAGCAATTCGGCACTGTCTGCCTCGACTGGCAGCATGCTCATCGCCATACCGGTGCAAGTGTTGCATTCAATACAATCAAGGGCCGCAGCTTGCGTTTTAGTTAGCCACCCTTGCGAAAACGAATAGACGCCAATGATCTTTCCTTCAAACATATAGGTAACACAAACAGCTGCGTCGCCGCCGGCATTTACGACCATACAACCAGTTCGTTTGTTGGCGATCATCATGCGCGCGCAATTCGGATAAATCTTGAGCGCTGCTGCACCGCCAAAAACATCGTTGAGACCACCATGAAACAGCGAGGCGGTGGCGAGCACCATTTCGTCGCTCAAGGGATAAGCATCGATAATGTTATGTGGCAAGAGCATGTCGGTCATGATCCGTTCGAAAGCTTGTTTACCATAGAGTTGGCGAGCTAGCCCACGGTGTCCGAAGACGCAACCGATCAGACGTCCACGATACACGAGTATCGCTGAGCGTGATTTAGAGTTGTCGGAGAAAACTCTGATGCAGCATGAGATCTTGCGAGCCTCGATAGAGAGCAACAGTTGTTGCAGCCTAACACCGCCGGATTCGACTATTTCATGCTCTTGCCTGTTCTGTGGTAATGGTAAAAGTCCAATTGTACGACGATTGCAGCCATCTTTATCCAATTCTAAATCGCAAAGCGCGGCGATGGCTTGTGAGTATAGCCGTCTCTGTTGCATAGGAACAAGTCGTTCCACCGATGCATTCGTGCGAGAGCGGCTCTTCGCAAATAATTGAAGGGGAGTGTTTTGTTTTAGCATAGCCGGGCCTCTGGGTTGTCGTCGTTTAAATACGCCTTGAGCAATATTTCGACTGTTCTGGGCTAATGGGGATGCTGGTAGTTTATGGACAGTCAATCATCTAGAACACCGGAACAACCCTAGGTCGATTGCAGCTTACCGGATAGAATCCTCCTGGTAGCCGGCTCCGTGGATGTGGGGCATGGCCGGAGCCGGCAGACAGGAGTCAAGCTCGGGGACGAGCAGGGAGAAAATCTCTTTATGGATGCCAGTGTCGATCAAAAACGGGCGGACGGTTGACGATCACTTCTTCTCTGTATACGGGTTCTCTGTATATAGGTTCTCTGCAAATAGGTTGAGGCATAACCCGCGGACGCTGAACCAATGGTCCGATGCGCAAATTCACATCAACTGCACCAAGGTCGAGGTGCACTCTTCCGTCGGGGAAGCGTCCACCGAACACGACCACACCACCAGGTCTGTGAATCCAACCATCGTCTGGTCGAGCCACCATTTCGAAGGCGCAATTGGGTTGTACTGCAATCGGTTCGCCACATGGAGTCGCTTGACCGTCAAATGTGCGTCCGATTGGTATATTGCAATCGACAGGATTTTGATTGACGTCCACACCGGTCGATACTAGCGCTATCTCTTTTCCTCTCAAGTTCCCGATCTCATCGGTTATCGGTTTCATGACGATGTGTGTTGGCGTATCGGCGGTGCAACGCTGCACTTGACCGAGTTCAATCATAAAACTGTCACGATCCATTGTCTGCATGTCTGCACGCAACTTAGTTGCTGCACCCTGAAGATCGTTGTGTTCAAGCATATCGCGCAACGGCGCCGTCGAGTTTTGAACGTCTCTCATCATATCGACGTTACGAACAATCTCACCCATTTCAAACCTCCTGAATTTCAATATTTGAGTGCTTTGCTTTCGGTCGTTTACATGTCGAGGGTTTCAGGTCCGAATCCATAGCCACGAACATCTGTACAAGCATCTGTCTTGTGAGTAGAGCGAGCATTAACACCACTTTCGCCGGCGCCAACCGAGAGAATGTCCTTCGTCACATGCTTACCAGCTTCGTCGGTATGAATATTGTTCACACCGACACCCACTTGAGCATCAGCTCTGGGTCCAACTTGCGCAGCGACATTCAATTGCGTTTCATCATTTGCGACTTTCGCTTTGATGATGTTTACCTCAGGTCGGATCATGGTGTTGTTGGCGGTTACCACATCAACACCAGATCCGATCGAGGCTTGCCCTATACGTGCACCGGCTTCCGCTCCAGCGGAAGAGTTTTCATTTAGCCCGAAGTGGCCTCGAGCTCCAACGCCAGCCAGATCGCCGAGCGCCACCTTTCCTTGATATCCCGTATTGAAACCGTTCTCGCTGACGTAGCTGCTGGCACCATGCCTGGTGTACGCTGGACCGACGTTACCTTCAACGGCGGCCTCAGCACCAGTCTTCGGTCCGACGCTAGCACCAATATCAACACTGCCACCAGCGAGTTCAGAAGCAGACGCTCCAGCTTTCACTCCAGCATGTAAACCATCTTCTTTTATGTTCAAACTGACACCACCATGGGCACCAACCGGACCAACTCCCGCGCCGGCGTCAACACCTGTGAGTGCGCCTAGTCTAGTGTCGACATGAGCGATGCCGACATTTACACCGAGAGCCAATGAGCCACGGTCATCATAGCCTAGTTTGATTATGCCAAGATTCAAGCCATGAAAATGCTTCTTGACCGTTTCGCGACTAAAGGCTTCATCACAAAGTCTCTTGCTCGCCTCCTCGCGTGGATTTGAGGAGTGATGCTCGTCGCACATTTCATTGAAACGTCCCATGATGTGAACCCTCCGGTCTTAGTAGTCATCCCCTCAGACAGCTCGTTTTGCCGATTGGCGTCTCGATTCGCTTGTCTGTGCTGACAATGTATCCGCGAGAGTTCACAGAATTTCTGCAGAATTCTCACAAATTTATGACATGACTTCTAGCTACGTATTTTCCGCGCTGGTGCTACTTTTTTGCATCAGAAATCTGCGGCGGCGACTTGAATGAGCTCGAATGCCGGCAGAGCGAATGGAAGCAGATGCTATTATACAAAGACTCCAGAGGACAGAGCGTGCACAAGCAGTCATTGAGAAGGTCGGTCGCAGTCGCAGCATCATTATTTGCTCTCACCGCATGCTCAGATTTGAAGAAATTGTCCAACTTCAAAATGCCGGAAGACACAGGCTGCAATGAGTACATCGAAAACGAACAGTGGCCGGCAGCTATCGCTTGCTTCACTGAGCAGCTTGAAAAGCAGCCTAATGATGCGAAACTTCTGGCTTGGCGAGGCTATTGCTACGAACAAGCGAATAATCATCACAGAGCGATCGAAGATACGACCAAAGCTTTAACACTCGATCCGTCCATTGACTCGGTTTATGATTCGCGAGCGAACGCTTATCGGATGTTGAAAGTCTACAAAAATGCAATCAAAGATTTCACTGCCGAGATCAAAGTGCATCCTGACGACGCAGATTCCTACGTAAATCGGGCTGGTTGCTACGACGACATGAAAGACTTCAAGGATGCATTGAAAGACTACGACAAAGCCATTGAGATCGATTCGAATTCAACTGTGGCATTAAACAATCGAGGCTGGGTTTATCTAGAGCAGAAAGACTATCAAAAAGCTATTGAAGATTTTGATGCTTGTCTGCAACAAGACGAGAAATATACAAATGCATACTATAATCGCGCCGCAGCGAACATCGCACTCGGCAAGTTGGACGAAGCTCTCGTCGACATGAAACATCTATCTAGTGAAGACGCATCTGAGGTTCAAACTTCTAGCACCAGAGGCTTTATCTATCTATTGAAGAAAGCACCGGAAAAAGCGCTAAAGGAATTTACGGATGCCGTAGACCGGAGCGCAGATGAAGAAAATTCACTGTGGGCGAAAATATACTGCTATCTAACCTACAGATTTATGAAACAGCCAGACAAGGCCGAACGTATTTTGAAAGATTCGATTGCTGAAGCGCCTGGAAACAACTGGCCGTATGCGGTGTTGCTGTATCTTAACGGCAAAATAGGCGACACTCACTTACTCGAGCTATGCAGCAACGATGATGAAAGATCTGATGCCCGTTTAGTGATTTCATTGTCTGAAATTTTAGCTGGTGAAAATACGAAGGCGAAAGAAAACATGACATGGCTGAAAGACCATGCCATGCCCAGTGACCGGGCTTATTTCGTAGCGGTAGCTGCGCTCAAAGATCCGTCAATCTTTCGCCAACCTTACTAGCGTTGCGTACTTTTCACATTGTTGCTCGAGTGCGCAAGGTAAATACTTGGGCATCAAGGTAAACGAATTGCTTCGGGGAAATTTAGCAGTTCGAGCTACCCACCCATCCCAGAAGGTGCATTCATGGCGCAGCAAGACATTCAAAAGGCGGGAGACCATCATGCGGCTCCGCCACCAACAGCAGCCAATAACGCGGCTGCTCAGGAGATTCAGCGGCAACAGTTAGAAGCCCAACGACGAGCAGCTACGGCAGCGCAGCCTCACGTGGAAGTCCAAACGAGAGTGCCCGCACCACAACCGCAACAGCAGGAAATCCAAAGACGGGTGGCAGCACCACAGACTTTCCAACAACACGACTTCGTTGATCCGGCGGCTGCCGCTGCAGCGCAGAGACAGAAAGCAGAGGAGATGCAAAGAGCGCAGGCAGCAGCACTCAGACAGAAACAGCAGGAGCTGCAAGCTCAACAATTAGAAGCACAAAAACAACATCCGGCAGTCCAAACGACGGTCGTCCCTGGCAAATTTGCCACGCCCGGTGAAGCAGCAGCCACCTTTCCACAAGGACGACAGCCACATGGACAGGCATATACCGGTACAGAAGTCAGACAGCCCATCGTGAACGGCCAGCCCACCGGGCAAACTGTGGAACAACGCTATCCCAACCAAGGTCATCCACGCCCCCCCTACACCGGCAACCAACCGATCTACAACAACGTGACCATTGTGAACAATGTTGAACCGTTTCGAGGTGACTGGCACCACAGACATGGTTTCGATCCTGACCGCGGCCGTGGCGTCTTCGCACCGATAATCCTTTTCAATCCAGGAGAGAGCTGGGGTTGGCGCAACCGGCAAGGCTGGGACCCTAACTGTTTCCGACCGCAGTACGATCCAAACTACGAGCAATGGGCACCGTCTATTCACCAGGAAGCGGGCATGATAACCGACCTGCTAAATCGAGGTGATACAGCCAACGCCGCGCAATATCTCAATGTTGACCTGTTCAACATGCGGGGGGACGTGTATGCACAGAATGAACTTCTGAGCGAAATACGACAGGAACAGAGCGGCTACGGCGCCACGCTCTTCCTGGGCAACGGCTGGGACCCAGACCGTGGAACCTGGAACACCGTCGAGGTCGTCTCTCCCGAACCGCCTCCGGGATACCAACCGGCTCCTAGCTACCTCCTGCATGTCTACGACGAACCGCCGACTGACTATTAGGTCAAGCATCGCGAATAGGCCACCAGCCATAGCCAGCCAGGTGCTGGCTATTGGCGTCTGAGCAGGGCTTTAGACGGAAACGAAGCGAGCTTGTTAGTATAGTCCCGCTGGAACACTTCACGGGGGACAACCGCATGCCGATGGTCAAAATGGTTGAATATGAAACTGCTGAAGGCGAAGTCAAAGCTGTCTTCGATGACATCATGACATCGCGAAAGACAGATTGGATCAACAATTTCTGGAAAGTGCTTGCCGCCTATCCTCCGACCTTGAAGCGTATATGGTCCTCCGTCAAAGAAGTTATGAGCCCTGGGAAACTCGATCCCCTCACCAAAGAGATGATCTACATCGCTGTCAGCGTGACGAATAACTGCAACTACTGCATTCACTCTCACACGGCCGGGGCGCGCGCTAAAGGAATGACAGACGAAATGCTGGGCGAACTGCTGGCTGTCGTTGGCTTAGCCAACCAGACAAACAGCCTGGCAAACGGCTACCAGATTCCTGTGGATGAAAAATTCAAGGTTTAAAAGAACAACCTCTATTTTTCCAGTGCTGGAATAAATGGTCCGAGCGGATTGCTATTATCGAACGTGACGTTCAGCTTGGTCACCATCTCTAAAAATTCAGGGGACGGCTGGCCCAGGAAGTAGACACGATTTTTGCAAAAAATCCGTGAGCCTTCTACTTTCAAGATTTCGCTGGTCGTTATCTGTTCACCGTCGGGATAGCTCGGGTGACCATAGGCACGTCCCCGCAAGCGAAATCCCATTGATTGCGCTGTTTGGCTAACGCCGGAACTTTCGACGATCCGCCAGTTTTCCATCCTAACAATTTCAAGAGCCGTCATACCTGTACCTGAAAAAAAGCGCACGAAATCTAAGACGCGTCTCACTCAAAGCGCATCTCTGAATGATACCAAAACTCCAGACTCACTATGTTTCAAGTAGGAGTGGGCGGACCGACAGCTATTCCGTGGCTAAGGGCGAACGGTCGCTGGTATTGGCAGCGGCCAGCATAGTCCAGAGATGATCGACGCGGGTCGGCAAATCTTTGTCAGCGTGGTGCTCATAAGGAACGAGTTTCTTCTCGAGCCGTGCAACACGCTCTCCGAGTGGCTTACCGTAATGCTCACGGCCGAAGACAAACTTCTCTAAGCTAGAGGTCCGCTGTTCAATACTCTTCACGTCTGGAGAACCAGGAGTAAACGGATTTTCAATCGCCGGCTTTTTCGATTCATCGTCACTTGCACCGGGGCCGAAACCATAGCCGTTGTTATAGCCTGAGGCAGCCGCCGGGGCTGAATTGTATGCCATTGCATTATTGGCAGGCTTTGTCTGGGCCACCATTGGACGCATCAGTGCACTTGTTGGTGCCAAAAGTTTGTCCAATTTATCCATGCGGTCAGCCAGGTCATCTTTATCAGATGCATGTCCAAACTCTTTCGTTTCCAGGCGAGAGATACGCACCGGCAAAGCATCTGTGACAAATGTTTTTCCAAACACTTGCTGTTCTAGTTCAGCCACACGAGGATAGGTGCCATAGTCTGATGAGTCATAGTGGGGCGCCGCCGGTTTGGGCGATGAGGAAGCTGCCGTGGTTTTGTTTGTTGCGACTGTAGGGTCTTCCGCGGCACTCACAGGAGCCAGGGCGGAGTTGAGACGAGCGATTCGTTCTTTAACTGTACCGCTCTCCAGACCACCGAAAACGAAGTTCTCCAGGCGCTGTAAGCGCTGTTCGTCTGTCTCGGAGCGATAGTCGTGTTCGAGTAACCGATCTTCGATCTTGTTCAACGACTGAGAGATTGCAGGGTCTTCAGCCCAGGCATATACCGAACAGGCGCCGAATACTGCAATCGCAGTCAGGGAACCACTCAACAGACTATGAATCTTGTTCATGCGCCCTCGCAGGTAACGGTACCAATTCAGTGGCCGACTCTGAAGCGGTCACCAATTCAAACAAAAGCCCATCAATTGTATCCCTGAATGGCACATTGATATACACAATCCAATGATTGAATACGTTTAATCCGCGAGCATATTGGATTCCCGCGCTGCATTGATTAAATCAAACATTATGCCACTGCCATTGGTGCACCGTCTTATGCATGTTTGCAATCATTTGTTAGTGAACAGAACTCCGTACATCTGGGATTTATCGTAATTTCACCACTCGAGTCGCAATCGAGCCTACGCAAAAGATAACGCGCATTTTCACGCGAATTTCACTCTGCACTTTTTAGACTCAACTAGTTAAACCGTTTGTAAATCCGATTTCGAAAGAAATATAGAAGGTTCCGGTCGCCACCAACATTTGGCTCTATTTTTACAGTCATTGGAGACATAGGAACCCGCGCTTCAAAGCGTTTCGTAACGACACCGTTACGCATATCGTGCTATTTCAGAAGCGGAACAATGAAAAGCACGGTTTTAGGGGAACTCTGAAAGGGACTGCTTAATCATGCAATCACAGGTCAGTAAGGCATCCTCACCCGCAAATCTCCGACACGTTGCTGTAATGGACCCACCGAGTCTGCCTGTACAGCAGACGCTGGGCTCGGCATGGCCATCAGAATCTGAAGCACACAACCTGGTGGTGATCGAAGGATTAATAGAAAGCGCCAAGGCAAATGTCACCTCACGTAATCATAAAATAGCGGCGCAGCTTCTTGAGCGTGTGCTGCCGGCACTCGATGAATATTACTTGGACAATCTGGCAGGGAAAGTACAGGTTTTGCGTCTGCTCAGAGACTGCTATTTAGCGCTGAGTAAGGGTGTTGAAGCCCAGGATTGTACGGAACTAGCCCTCTCAATTTACGAAGAAATGATGGCCGAACACCGCCACAAGGTTCCAGGAAGCGGCATGCCTGAGCCATCAGTTTTCGCGCGACCAGTCATAAGAAAACTGAGGTCATTGCGCCGAGCCCGTGAATCGGAATACTTGCGCAAACGGTCTTCGGATGTAGCGCATCGCTGGCAGGCAATAACCAAACCGGCCAAGAACAAGGACGGACAGAAAGCTACGACACCACATGCAGTATCATAGAGTTGATATTACAGACAGAGCAAAAAGTAGCTAAAAGCCTAAGTCACCATATTCAATACCATCTTTCCGGCAAGCACCACCGGTAGTCTACCTCTTCCTCGGCGGAAATTTAGATAAACACACCTTAGAAAACTAGTTAACACATAAACTCAAACCCAGTCGCAGCACGTCTGGACGCGCCAAAGAATTCTAACTTGTGTATAATCGGCATTGGAGTATTCAGTGCAAGCTTCCATTTGCACTTCAGAGAATTTGTTCTGCAAAAGCTCTGACACAAGAGCACGAGAAATCAGAAAATGTCTTCAGCAATAGCGGCGAGTCCTACAATTCAGAATCAAATACTATACGCACTCCCTGAACATGTTCAGAACGCCATCATTGAAAAAGCCGAATGCGTCCATCTTGGCTTTCGCGAGATCGTGTTTCAACACGACCGCCCGATTCCATATGTTTACTTCCCTGAAACGGGAGTCATTTCGACCCTCGTTTCGATGGACGATGACAGCCTGGTCGAAATCGCCAGCATAGGCAACGAGAGCATTGCCGGATTGCCTGTAATGCTTGGCGTTTCGTCAATTTCGCAAATGGCTTTCTGTCAGGTCGAAGGAACGGCATGGCGAATACCGGCAAAGGTGGCGCGAGAGCTTACCGAACAATACCCTGAACTGAGAGCCATCTGCCAGCGCGCAATCATCATGTTGTTCGAGCTGGTCTCTTTGAATGTTGGATGCTACAGAAATCACACGGTCGAACAGCGCTGTGCGCGCTGGTTATTGAGAACCCACGACCGCTGTCAGAATCAGAACTTCAACCTCACCCAGGAATTCCTCTCGAGAATGATCGGCGTCTCACGGACTGTCGTCAATTCCGCAGCTACGAATCTCGCCAAGCAAAGCATACTCCGCTATGCGCGGGGGAAGATCACCATTATGGAACGCGAAAAGCTAGAGAAATGTGCGTGTCCGTGCTACGCAAAAATGAACACGCTCATTGAAAGAGTGTTCGAAAAAACTAGCCTCGGCTTAAGTTAACGCCCAAGTAATTGATCGAGATTTGGCAAGCCCTGCCCTACTAGATTTGCTTCGTGTCTAGCTTGTTCGATTATGTAATCGCCTTGCCGTTTCGCATCTGAACGAATAGCAGATAGCCGTTTATCATACTCATTTGTCGTTTCGGTGCGCTCTTCCTGAGTCGTTGTTTCGACGCGTCCTCTGTACATGATGCGCATCGTTTTCAACGTGGCTTGTTTCTCTTCTTCGATTGGCTTGCAGAGTTCCTCTGCTCGTTTCCGCAGTTCGTCCGCTTGAGCCTGAGCTCGTCCAATTATGTCTCGCACTCGGGCTTCCTTGGCATCGGCACCAGGAATATTGAACTGCTTGGGCAGACCTTGCCTGGACGCCGCTTGCGGTTTAGGTTCGGTATACGGTCTCAGCTTTTCTAGTGCACGGCGGCAATAGTCTTCCATCTTACTGTCGTCAGTAAATTCGAGAGCGCGCTGATACTCTAGGGAGGCTTTCGCGTAACTCTTCTCCGCTAAATAGCAATTGCCGAGCAGATAATGAGCGTTAGCATCGTAATTATTGGTTTCGACTGCACGATTAAAGTAAGCAGAGGCTTCTACGTATTTGCCCTGGTTATAGAGCTTCTGCCCCTCAACCTTGTCGTCAGCAAGCACGGGAGCGCAAACAATTGTCAGCGTGAGCAAAATCGGAAGCAAGAGATTGGTCGGTTTCATGGTCGGATCTGCATTAGTGGTTTGCGTAAGTTCTTAAGACGCAGGCTGGGAGTATGGTACATTATCCAACCACATTCGAATAAACCAGGTTTAAAGAATTTTCTCGAACGTTCAACAATCACTAACCTATCAGGCGGGCCAGATGTCGACACGACCGTTAGCAGAAACCAAAGAGATTGACCGCGAACACCTCCAGAAAGCCATAACCAGCGAACTCGGACGATTTGCCGCGCACCACCCTCAATCAAAAAAGCTCTTCGACCAAGCTAACGAGTGCTTGCTGGCGGGTGTGCCCATGAACTGGATGGTGCGTTGGGCCGGTAACTATCCAATTTTCGTAAAAGATGCACAAGGGGCTCATTTCAGGGACGTCGACGGGAATGACTATATTGACCTCTGCCTGGGCGACACCGGCGCCATGACGGGTCATGCGCCTGCGGAGGCAGTTGCGGCAATATCAGAACGCCTTAAGCAAGGCACAACGTTCATGCTGCCGACGGAGGATTCCATTTGGGTGGGAAAAGAGTTGTCCTCTCGTTTTGGACTTCCATTTTGGCAAGTAGCGATGACAGCGACCGATGCTAATCGTTTTTCCATACGGCTTGCGCGACACATTACGGGACGCAGCAAGATTTTGGTATTCAATTGGTGCTATCACGGAACGGTGGATGAGACGTTCGTCAACCTTGTCGATGGGCGCACCGTACCTCGCAAGGGGAACATCGGCGCTCCAGTTGACCCGAGTTTGACTACTAAAGTAGTCGAATTTAATGACATTGAAGCACTAGCCACTGCTCTCAAAGATGAAGATGTGGCTTGTGTTCTGTGCGAGCCGGTGATGACGAACATTGGTATCGTCCATCCACAGCCGGGATTTCATACAGAGTTGCGTAAGCTGACAAGAAAACACGGAACGTTACTGATAATAGACGAAACGCACACGATTTGCGCGGGTCCTGGCGGTTACACACGTGAGTTTCAGCTCGAACCTGACATCCTCACTTGTGGCAAACCCATTGCCAGTGGCATTCCTGCAGCCATCTATGGGCTCTCGAAAGAAGTTGCCGCGAAAATCTCACAGAAGACATCCGTTGCAGAATCCGACACAAGCGGAATCGGAGGCACCCTTGCCGGTAATGCATTGTCACTGGCAGCAATGCGAACCACGCTCGAACACATACTGACCGAGGATTCATACAAAAAAACAATCCCCCTCGCAAAACGGTTTACCGACGGCGTGCAATTAGTTATAAACGCGAAAAAGCTGCCCTGGTCGGTGCAGCAACTGGGATGCCGAGCCGAGTATTGGTTCCGAAAGACACCGCCAAAGAATGGAGGCGAAGCTGCAGCCTCAATAGATGCAGAGCTCGACCACTACATGCATCTCTTCGCTCTCAATCGCGGAATCTTAATGACTCCTTTTCACAATATGGCGCTTATGTCGCCGGCCACAACTGAAAAAGATGTGGACCGCCATACTGACGTTTTTGCAGAGGCGGTCGAGTCACTAAAACTCTAGTGCGCGAGATAACTGCTAGGTTGTAAAAGATTTTGAGCTTATCGCGTTTCGTCGAGTGGCTACTTTGTCTATCTTATCTAATATTTGGAAGTTCTTTCGGTGCTTCTGCTTGAACCGTCACGAGCTCTTTGAAAGCTTCCAAAGGGGCCTCTCCATCCTTAGCTCCGGGAAAGTTCACGTTGACTCCATTAAGGGCGGCTCTGACAACAATCGAATCGCCACGCTTCCATAACGAGATGCTCAGGTCTGACGAATAGTGCGGTCGCACTTCAATGGGCGAATGCATAGCGCTCATCAAGCTACAGATTGTGCTGTCATGCGCGGAGAACAATACGTATTTAAGCTTGCCATCACCAGTGGTAGCAGAATCGAAATATCTGGCAATCAGCGCCAATAATTTTCCACCCGTTGCTTCTCCGACTTCTGCTGGTTTAAAGGTATGAGCGAAGACCCATTCACCCGCCGACATCATAGACTCGGCATCATCTTTCGTCATTCCTTCCGGCATGGGAACGTGATGTATCTGTCTAATATGAACGGTGTCGCCAATCCCGGACATCTGTTTCAGATCTGTGATCTTGATACCAGTCACCTTACTCCAGTGTTCAAAATTGGCACTCTCTTTAGCCGTACGCTGTTTCCATTCGTGAGACTCGTACACGAATTTTTTGTAGACATCTCGCACGCCTTTGCTTGCATCGGGAACCAACACATCGTCGGTCTCGCGAGGACGTGTATGTATCGGAATCGGCTGATAACGTGAAGGCGCGGACGCAGCTCCGTCGTCACCGACTGGTCCGGTTCCCATCGGATAGAGGCCCATTAACGTACATTCAGCACTCATGAGAGTTCTATCGACATCGCTAGCTCTTACGTACATTGTGCGAAAGTCATAGTGCTCAGGCAAGAGATGGTACTTATCTACGTATCTGGTTCTAAATTGCTTGCCTAGCTGAAATTCCTGATCCATGCCTTCCGGTGTCAATTGGCCAAGTCCTTGCGGCCAGCTGAACGGTGTATTTTTAAAATCATCAATTGGTGCCCGATCGCCGTGACGAATGACGTCCACGGCAAATATCATTTGCGCATCGTCCTGGCTAAGAACCGGTGTTCGGGAGAAGAAACTGATACCTAATGTGAGGCAGGCTGAAAAGAACAGCATTGAAACAGCGCGCACATTTACCCGACTCCTACCAGGCTCGGGCGAAATGACTTTGACCGGACTCATAGATACCCCAGGAAACAAAAAACGATCCAACCGATTTCAGGACATGAAGATTAGCACAATACCGGTCGAACATTTTCCCGATTCTAGTGCAAGGTGTTTGCTTTTTCTTCAGCAGTCGGTTGCGGCTCAGCCATCAACTTGAAGGCGTTCGAGAATTGTTGTGCCAGGGTCGCGCGTACCGCAGCCTCATGCTCGACACAAAAGTCATCCTCTAATAGTACTCGCGTATCGATTGGCTGCGGTACCGACATCGTTTTTCTGATCCAGTTATCGTTTTGCATATCCATTTCCTCCGCACGGTTTAAACAACGCAACGACAAAGCGAATTAGGCGGATAAACAGATTAATTTTGAAAAAACGCACAGGACGTACGATTTTGTCGCAACCACTTCCCCAAATTCTGCACACAAATCGGTCATTATGTTACGGAGAGAGAGCAAAATCTGTCGACTAACAGATGCAAACAGTTCAGGGAACATGCTTCAAATCCTCCAGTCTTTAGAGATAAGATGAAGAATCGCATTACTATCTTTTGTATGCTCGGTGTGCTTGCAACCATATTTGGTTCCAGCTCGCTGTCACTCTCGGCAATGGCTGAAGGGTTCAGGTTGAGTCGTCCATCGAATCATATGCAAAGCGGCGGAGTAGACTACCAGGAGGAATTGACACCACAAAACAGTCCTCCAATAAGCTCAATGCAATCTGGAACTATGGATAGCAATTCTCTACAAAATGGCGTCACTCAGACTAATTTACGAGGCGGTGCCACTGATGGTGGTGGGTTAAGACCACCGCTCTCAGCCTCAACCGATCTGGGAAACGTGCCTCAAAAGATCTTCAATATCGGTACCAGGCAGCTAAACAGTGCTGAATTATCCGCGCTGGGCAAGCACGACGTTGTGTTACTGATAGACAAATCTTCGTCGATGGGCGAAGACAATGACTGTCCCAGTATGGACCACCCCGGTTATATGATTAACCGCTGGAACTGGTGTTTCGAACAGACTATGGATCTGTCCAGACAGACCTCGGCAGTACTGCCTCAAGGCATAAGCGTATTGCTCTTCTCCACTACGACGAGAGTCTTTCCCCATGTTGATATCCGCGAAATTCCAAGAATATTCGCCGACAATCATCCCGACGGTTTCACAAATGAAGCCACTGCGCTCCAGATCGCGATTGATGATTATTTTCAGCGCAAGCATGCCGCACACGGCAAAGTCGCACCCCTATTGATAGCGGTTATAACAGACGGTAGACCGACCGGTGAAGATAATGTTCGCAAATGCATAATTGCAGCAACCCACCGCATGACCTCGCCAGACGAGATCAAAATCAACTTTCTATTGATCGGTCAAGATACTAAAGGTCTGCGGTTCATTCAGGCAATGGATCATGGGCTTGTAGCAGATGGCGCTAAGTACGATATTGTATCGAGCAAACCATTTCCAACTGTTATGAGAACCGGTCTAGCAAAAGCATTGGTCGATGGCATCAACGAAGAGCAGTCGCCGCTTCTAAATGCGTTGAATGCATTCAACGCGAACAACAACAAGCACAAGAAACATCTCTAACTGTTAGTTAAAGAGCCAGTTGCTGCTACTTCATGATGCACAACAATTGCTTCATCTTCACGCGAGCGCTGGTTGGTATCACCTGCAAGCACTGCATCTGAAATTTCAAAGACTTCGCCAGAATGCAAGTCGAGTTTAAGCGGAGGCACTTCATACGGAGCTAGTTTCGATTTGACGACCGTCAGTTTGCTTTCAATCTCGCGATTCGTGGTTTTGATGGCGGCCAGGCGAGTCGTAGTTCGGGATGCCTTAGGAGAACCCTTCGATGCTCTCGATTTGGAATTCTTCAATTCAACTAATCCTCGGCGTTAAAAGAACAGCAAGGATTATAAACTCCAAATCTCCAATTCAAGCCTGAATTTAGATTGTTAGTGGACTTATTTCTTTACTTCCTGATTCACAGGTTTGTCGATTTCGGCAACCTAGAAAAGTTCGCATCCATTACTGCGAGTGCAGAAGCGGCAGTGCCGAGACTAAGGAGCAGCGCGAAGACTAGGATGCTACGTGTAGGCAAACGACCAGCAGGCGACTCGGCTGACTCGAGCAGTCCCATCAAGAATGCAAAAAGCAATATACCGACCACGCTTGCCAATACAAACAACCAGTATTGAAAAGCGACAAACCTGGTCAAAGCGTGCAACAGGCATTGCACCGAAGCACCATAACAAACGACACTTTGAAGCATCTGTGCATAGCTTTTCAATGCAATGTTCTTGCCGGACGTTCCTTTAGAGTGCCGCTCCGTCTTTATCGTAGGGTCAGTAACAGACAGTGTATAGCGCCGGTTTGCACTTACTCTATAAAGGAGGTTGAAAAGAAAAAACGACAATCCGGCAAAGATCCAAACAATCGCTTCGCGGTCAGTTACGGCATGACTCAATTCAAAGATCGCGCTGAGATTGCTGCTATGTGATGCAAACCCCAGAGAAGACAAAACGACAAATACAAGCGGATCTATTAGCAAGCGCAAGTATTCTCGTTGTTTCGTGTCGGGCGATGACAATGAGCCGGCGTTATTTGGTTGGGTCAACATGTCCATCAAGCGCAGTGTAACCAGCAGATAGAGCACTAGCGCGATATCGTCACCGGCTAAAGTCGGTCTAAATGAAAGCCAGGGAAACAAACAAGACACTAACAGAGTGGTAGCTAAAGTTAGCGCCATCGAGAACTGTAATAAAGATGATGGTGGTGATACCAAGCCAGCATCAGATTTAAGCAGTCTGACAAAGTTTTTCAGCGGCTGCAAGACTGAACCACTCTTGCGATTTTCTCTGGATGCTGCAATTTTCTCGGTCAGACCAGCAGCAATGAAGGGTAAGAACAAGATCGCTAAAAAGAGCAGTGTGAGCTCGACGAATATCTCAATCATGCAAAAACCCCCACCAACAGAACGAGAGTCATAGTCAAAAGCACAAACAAACAATATGAAGTGACACTGCATGATTGCAACCAGCTAGAGAATTGCACCATTGATGCACAAATTTTTGTCACTGCGAACCGACCAGGTTGTTCTAAGTCTGCCGTTAGAATCGGCTGTAGTTCGACAATCAGAGTGTCAGCTTTCAATGCCACCGAATCCACCGCCGATTTTTCAGCATCGACGGAATCTGACGATTGCGAACTTGCGTCCTCGCTATCAGTGTTATCGCTATCGGCGTCATCAGCATGCGGCGAAGGTTTGTCTTCCTTCAAGAAATAAATGAAGCAAGTGAGCATACCAATCGCACAAGCAAAAATACCGATGGGAATCGGGAACGTTGTTAAACCGCCGCATTTCGCAGCGTAACAGATAGGGCGCAGCAAAAGTAACGCCGGTGTGCCTATCAATCCTAAACCGAAACACGCACCTGCGAGCACAACGAGTGCGATTCGGTTGAGTCCATTTGCATCCTTTGTGGTCAGCGTGGTCAGTGTAGTCAACGTGGTCAGTGTGGTGGCAGTTGCATCATCGACTGAATAAGCTGCTGAACGAATTGTCGCTGCCGAAAGCATCTTCCCTATAGGTTTGGCGAAAGCCCAAAAGTTCAGACCGGCAATCGAACCTAACACGGCAATCACAGCAAACATCACCGCCGCAAGCGTGATGGACTCACCTGTACTCGCACTCTGAAAGGCCGCGTGGTAAAGAAGCCATCGACAATCAAACCCGCTCAGCGTTGGTACTCCGGCCAGCACGGCAGCACCGGTCAACACGAAGAAATTAAACCAAGGCAGACCGATGTTTACGCGTTCTGACCCATTACTTTCATCACTGTCTTCTTCAATCGCCGCGGCCGCAAAAAATAACAGTGGAGTGCTCAAGCTTGAAGAGACACAGAAAAAGAGTGCCGCAGTTAGACCCAAAGCCGAAACTACCGGTAAATGAACTATTCTCCCAATCAGTGTAAATGCAACTCCGACCAGCGCCAGCGCAGCATTTTGCAGAGAGATAAAGCGCGAAACAACAGTTAGGCGTTGTTGCAACACGGCCATCAAGCTGCACCAAACTGCCGTAAACAAGCCAATCGACAGAAATAGATATCCTAGTGTTTGCGACGCTAAGCCATGCATGATCAACAATCGAATAATTGAATACATAACGGCCGGCATCAAAAGTGCGTTAACCATCACAGTTGCCGTGATGGGCGTAGATTCTTGAGCTCGAACGAACTTATCGTGAAAAGGGCAGAATCCACCGATAGAAATCAGTCCGAGAAAAAACAGCATCGCTGGCACCAGGCTGGAGCGGTCAGCAAAAGCCCAGCCACTAAAATCGAATGTTTGACTGGTCGAAGTCATCCAATAACATGCCGCTGAAATCGACAGCAGAGACACTGCTCCCACATTTAGAAGTGCAAGATTGGCTTTGCCAGGTTTAGAAGACGATTGGTAAGAACGAAAGAGATAACCTAAAGCGAGCACGACGGTCAGCCACGCATAGACAAAAGTCGGCGCGTTCGAAGCCAACGTGACTGTGAGAGTTCCGCAAGCTAGCAAGAATATTCCAATCCAATGTTCGCCAACATTTATCGTCTTCGCAGAAGTTTGAAGAAAACGCGTGGCACCAAGGGCGATAGCGCACAAGGCGATACCAAATACACCGATAAACACTGCCGCAAGTGCATCAAGTCGACAGGCTGCCGGGGCTAACACCAAAGTGATTGGCCAGGGGAGTTTCCAATCTATTTCTTGTGACCAGCCGTAGACGGCAGCCACGAACATCGCCAACCCACAAACAAACAGCGCGATTGAAGGAAGGCTGTGGTCGAAGTTTCTGCTAGAAACACCATTTTCCGACTTGCGGGCACTTCTACGCTCCTGCCACCAGTCGAAAAAAGCGACAGTGGCTGCGGCAATAAACAAAAAGGCAATGACAGTAAACAATAGCGAGCAAACTGCGAGCATATATTCCGGCAGTCCTTTCGGGAATCATCCCCTCGCTAATGTTTACTAGGCTAGCGCTGCGAGAAATCGCTGTCAATAAGCCTAACTGGCTATTTGAACGTCCAGCCCTATAGTACCGCGGCGTCCGACGCCACCGCTTGAAACTACGGGGGAGACGCTGTGCCAATAACTGCGGTCGTCATGCAGCAGACCTTGCCCAATTCCTAAATGTGTTTCCAGAATTGCTCTGACCTGGCTATCGTAAACGGTGCTTAGAGGAGGAATGACACCATCCATCAACAGTGGAATAGCAGAGACAATATAATCAGCACCGTCGCGGTGAATACCGTCAGGAAGATGGAATGGAGTGGCGTTATCGACCTTCACAACCACCTGATGTAGGGTTATCGCCAATCTGTCTACACAAGTGGAGTGCTGCAGACGAACTTTGAAAGCCACAGCACGCAATATCTGCCGGATCTCGATATCGTCTGTGAGATAGTCTGATGCTTCTTCAAAATATCGAGGCATGACCCGAAAATCAGCACGGTCACCGGTCATTTGAACAAAGGCATCAGCTGGAACTCGGTGTATCCGAGGAGATTGCGACCCTGCAAAATCAACTTCAAACTTGGCTATCGCACGAAATCTGACGGCTCCTGTCGTTTCCAACTCAGAGAGTTCTTTTTCTGAAAGCTGAGAGGTAAGATTGGCTATATCATTGAAAGATGCTTTTCCGCACATGTAATCATTGAAAAAAGCGTTCAACTGTTCTTGAGATTCGACGAAGCGGTGACGGAGGTACTCAATCTCTTGGCGCCGTTTTTCATAAACGTCTAAGGGTAACTTATCGAAGGTCGGTACGATGTCCGCGACTAGACTCGCCTGATCGATGCCCATATCCGTCAGATTGAACTCGCTAACCGGAGGCGGCGGCGGAGGCGGCGGCGACGCGCTACAAACTTTGGATTGCTCGATACTCGGACTAACTGTAGAAGATCTCTGGTAGCCACTCGACGGACGGTTTTGGGCGTGACCATTTTTGACCGTGCTTATTAGGCTCGATTCTAGAAAACTGCTCATGATTGCATCTCCTGGCACAAAAAGGCCGGTCGTTGCCCTGCGCAACGACACTATGAAGGCAAACCCTCGATGTGTCCACATTCCTTGAATCAATGTTTCTTTGATTATGGGAATGAAGTCAGATGGGAGTCTGAGAGGATTGAACGATGGGATTGAACGAAAAATAAACGACCAACTAAACTTTCTTCGGAGCCGGCTTTCTAGTTTTTTCTATCTTCTATGCTCTTTCGGCTCCATAAGCATTAGAGTACACCCACAGGCTTCAGATTTACAACTCTTAACAAGAGCATAATAATCGCTGAAGACGGTTGATTTACCGAGAAAACCGAATCAATCTTTCGCCTGAGAACATGTGAGTGAATCGACGTATGCGTACATCTCTTAATTCAATTCCGTGACACTACCAATGGTGCTTTCTTATTTTATCTCTTCGGCTTCCAAAGCAGCGTGGCTCTCTTCGACGCTGCTTGTTAACCAGCAATCGCTTTGCTTCGCCTGCTTGCACGGTTATGCCCTACCCTCCGCTTGACGCTCAAGTCTAGTCGAAGTCGGAAGTCAACAGCGGAACAACAAAGATGAAATCAGAAAGGGCGTACTCAGGCACAACATCCATACTGTACACTGATGCAACGTTCCGGCTGGGAGAGAATTAAATGGCAAAATCAGCCTCCACTCTGCATGATCCGCTCATCAAACCTGAGCAAGACTTTCTGCAAAACCCGTATCCAACTTTGAACAGGCTGCGTGAAGAAGCACCAATCTTCTGGAGCGAGAAAGGTGAATATTGGCTGGTATCAACCTATCCAGAAGCCCATTCTATTTTGGGCGATATGCACTTTGAAAAAGGTCCGCCGAAGTGGCGGCAGAAAAACATTTTTGCCCACATCTTCAAAGATGGTCCGTTGTCACAATACGGCGCGAAGTCCATGCTGAACCAAAATCCGCCAGACCACACGCGTCTGCGTTCGTTGGTGAATAAAGCCTTTACGCCGTCGATGATAAACAAGATGCGCGAGCACATCGAGGCTATAGCTAACGAGCTTCTCGACAAAGTGGAAGCTAAAAAAGAAAAAGAAATGGATTTGATCGGCGAATTCGCTTATCCATTGCCAGCTATAGTCATCGCCGAAATGCTCGGCGTACCGGCAGCCGACCGTGACAAGTTCAAGGGTTGGTCTCACGCCATCACCGCTGCACTCGATCCGGCTGGTCCAAGCGTAATCGACCTAGCAAAGGTCGGTCACGCGTATATGGAATTAACTGGATATCTCGGACCACTAATTGAAGCGCGGCGCCATCAAAAACAGCAGGACCTCATAAGCGCCCTCGTTGAAGCTGAGGAAAGCGGCAATCACTTGTCACAAACTGAGCTCCTAGCAAATATTGTGCTGTTGTTGATCGCTGGACACGAGACAACCGCCAACTTGATCGGCAACGGAAGTTATGCGTTGCTTCGCAATCGAGACGTGTTTGAAGATCTAAAGGCAAACATGAATCTGCTGCCAACCGCCATTCAAGAGTTCCTGCGCTATGACAGTCCCGTGCAGCTCGTGCGTAGACAGGCCGATCAGGAGATTGAACTTCTCGGACAAAAGATAGCCGCAGAGGAGCAAGTGGTTATTTTGCTTGGCGGGGCTAATCGTGATCCCCAGGAGTTTGAAAATCCTGAGAAACTCGACATTCGACGCTCGAAGAACAAACACCTCTCTTTTGGTCATGGAATTCACCATTGCCTCGGTTCATCGCTTGCCGCTATGGAAGGCGAGATTGCCATACGTCAACTGCTTGAACGGATGCCAAACCTGAAACTGTCAACCAAGAGCAAGAAAGAACCGCAATATAAGCTTCCCTTCTCACTGCGCGGAATGAAAGAGTTGCAAACGCAGTTCTAAGAGGATATTTGCATTCAGCAAACTTTCAGAAGAGCACCGTATCTGGTGCTCTTCTGAAAGTTTGCAATGCACTGGTGTATATACGACGAGATTGCCGAGCCAGAGTTCTTCTTGACTTCTAAAAATTTTGTCAACTTACCATTTTTCAGTTTTATCAAAGACCACATTAGGGTAAGAAAGAACATGTGCATGTAATCCACTGTCGATGCGGTTGAGCTTAGAGTCGCCGATTTCCAGAGGGAAGACATCCCGGCAGCGGCATGCAAGAAATATGGGAAACGGTGGCTTTGCCGCAAAGAGAGACCGCAATTGAATCAGAACAATGGAAGATTTAGACCAGTTAACGTAGTAGCTGCCGTCGTAATCGTCACTGTCACGGCGTTTTGCGTACATAAAGCCGCCGTATTCAAAAACCCCGAAACAGCAACAGCAAAGCATTCCTCGCCGTTCAGCTTGAGCAGCGGGCCAGAGACTGAAATCAAAACCTTCAACGACCTGATAGCCGCCATCCAAACAAATCCCACCAAGATAAAATCACTGCGACTGGAGACACAAAACGGTCAGTTGGTTGCAGTAACAATTGAGGAACCAAGCGGAGCCATAGGCCGCCTAGATGTTCCAGCTGGTCCGATTAACGCTCGGTTGCAAGAGATAGTTTTGCATAGCACGCAGTTGAAGTGGACAGCAGAAGCGATCGAGTCTTCCCCCTCGTGGTTGGCTGGTAAAGCAGCCCCGACAGCCTTCCTGCTCTTCCTGCTTGTGGCTCTTGTAGCTTACTCACGAGTTCGGGGTGTAAACGCCTTGCAGGTTTTGCAGCCCAAAGGTCACTTCGCACCGGTTACTTCGACAGTCACCTTTGCAGATGTTGCCGGCAACGATGAAGCAAAAGAACGTTTGCAACGGACGGTCACGTTCCTAAAACATCCAAAAAAGCTGAAAGAAATGGGCGGGCGCATACCGAAAGGCACCATGCTTTTCGGACCAGCCGGTACCGGCAAAACCTTACTGGCTAAGGCGGTAGCCGGCGAAGCAGGACTGCCTTTCTACGCTGTATCAGGTTCGGACTTTGTTGAAAAGTTTGTAGGTGTTGGTGCAGGCCGTATTCGCGATCTCTTCAGCACAGTTCGTCGGACGGGCGGCATCATCTTCTTCGATGAAATTGATGCAGTAGCAAAAGAGCGTGGGGGTCCGAACGGACACGATGAGCGTGACCAGACCTTGAATGCTTTACTCGAAGAGATGGATGGCGTTGTTCCACTACCTGAAAATGTGCACGTAATTGCAGCGACAAATCGACTTGATACTCTCGATTCAGCGTTACTAAGACCGAATCGATTCGACTCTCAAATACCTGTTACGCCTGCCGATGAAGAAGGCCGTTACCAGATTCTTCTCATTCATACACGCAACAAAAAGCTTGCACCGGGAGTTGATCTGCGACTGGTGGCTCGACGCGCCAAGGGTTTTAGCGGTGCCAAGCTGGAAGGCGCCTGCAACGAAGCAGTCATCTATCGATTGGAAGAGAACGAGAAACAGCGCGATCACCTGCGCCTGGAAAGTGTGAGCGAAGAAGACATCAGCAAGTTGGTGCTGGAGGAGCTCACTTTAGAAGATTTCCTGGAAGGAATAGATTGCATTGAAATGGGTCCGCGCAGCAAGCGCATAAAGCCTGCCGAAGAGCTGAAGCAGGTTGCTTATCACGAAGTCGGTCACGCAATCGTCGGTCAAATCCTGCACGCCAAAGACCAGGGCGGTATGTCAGTAGCGAAGATCACGATCGATGGTCGCGCCAACGCTGGCGGTTATACAGCCTGGGATCAAGATGACCTCAGCATGTACACTTTGCCGCAATTGGAAGCGATGGGCAAGGCCTGCATGGGAGGACGCGCCGCACAACAGCTTTGCTTGACGACGGTCGACACCGGTGCGTCCAATGACTTCGAAAGAGCTTATGAAATCGCTCAGCACATTGTCATCACTTATGGTATGTCAACAAAGCTCGGACCATTGAGCACCGGTGGCAGAACCAGCATCACAGGTCATTCACGTTCTGAAAACTTCAGACCGGGACCAGCGTTGCAAGACGAAATCGACAGAGAAGTGCTGCGTCTCGTCAACAACTGGATGGACGAGGCTAAACGCATCATCTGTCAGGAGCGTAGAGTTGTCGAAGCTGCAGTGGCAGTACTGCTCGAGAAGAAAACAATGTTGGGAGAAGAGTGGCTCGAGATCTTCAAAGAGCACGCCACCATTGACAGTGACGAGAAAGCCGAGACAGGAGATCACGCATCTAAGTGTCAGCATTGTAATCCGGCTCCGGTAAAGCAGATCGCACAAAAGGCTGCAGCCAAGGAGACACCTGTAAAGCTCCGCTTGGCCCTGGTTAACGTTATTCAGGCCGCCGCCAATATGCTCAACCCGAGTTCGGAAGGCACAACCAAGAGTTGACAAGACAACAAGAGATAGATGTAGAACAGGTTCTGTCTTCTGCTAGCGACGAGCACTAGCTCTGGCATCAAAATATCGATATCATGTCAGTCTACCGAGGAAGACTGGTCATGAATATCCTAACTGACAGCCTAGTAATGATCGGGTCATGCCTATTACTCACAGGTATTGGCCTGGTCTTGGTTCGAAAATATTTTCATAAAATGGACTTCAGCAAACACCACGAGGTCGCCGGATACCTTTTGGCTGTCATCGGCACCATGTATTCAGTCTTGCTGGGATTGATCGTAGTCAACGTGCAAACTAAATTCGACCAGGCTCGCTTGATGGCTGAGACAGAAGCAAATTGCTGCTCGGACATAGCCAATTTATGTCGAGGATTTCCGCCTGAAGTGCGCCGGTCCATTCGCGTTCCTATCGCCGACTACTACAAGGTAGTCATGGATGAAGACTGGGAAGCAGTCTCGGAAGGGCGTAAGAGCGAGGAGAGCATTCCGCCGTACCAGGCCCTGTGGCGAGCGATAGCTGCCTATCAACCTGAAGGAAACCGCGAAGTCGCTTGCTATTCAACTATTTTAACGGCTATGCGTGAGCTCTCGGATGCTCGCCGATTTCGCATGGTTGCAAGACGGAGAGGTCTTTCTCCGATTATCTGGTGTGTGCTTTTTGCCGGTGCCGGACTGACAATTTTATTCACTTATTTCTTCTGGGTTGATACAGCAGTCATGCAAACAGCACTGACCCTATTCGTCGCTCTGTTTATCGCACTCAATCTTTTGCTTGTTCGCTTATTCGAAAATCCGTATCGAGACGAACTGAAGATCAAATTTGGTGCCTTCGGCTTAAAAGCTACTGTTTTTGCGGCTAATCACACCGATGACAATAAGCCGGACGAATCTGCTACTCCGCACATGGAAAATGGCAAATTGGTCGTACCCCAGACTTATGATCCGGTCGCCAAGTAATACGAAGAGATCTAAAAAGCTATGCGTTCCAAATGCGATACCGACAACTTTTCTGGTTTCCCTGCACACTTTAGCGGCATCTTGGAAGAAGGCCTAGAATAGGCGATATTTGAAGAAAATAGCGGCATGCGCACTCAACTGTCACTTTCCAATAAAGTCTTGTTCTTAGTAACGCTGCCTCTTTTAGTGCAGCTTGGTCTACTTACGAGGCTCTCCATCTCACAAAGTGAAGCCGAAGCAGACTTGAAGAAAGCAGACCATGCAAGAGAAGTGGCCGCTAGCATCAACGAAATCACCAACACAATCTACGCAATCATCTCTATTTATGGAACAGAAGAATCTCTCAAAAACATCTCGCTGTCCGACAAGGCCTTTAACGACAGTCTGGATACGATGAGAAAAGACTACAAGCATCTCAAGGACATTACAGAAGGCGACGAGTTTCTGCGACCTTCGATTGAGCAATCTGAGAAGAACGCAGAAGAGGGTCTGGCTCTTTTAAGGACAATGAAAGAATCGTTTGACCGAGCTGGTGGAGATGAACGTGACGCCAGAAAACCGATGTGGAGGAAATTGCGTCAACTTGTTCAAAGCGTGCTCAGCAGCGATCTAGCGACAGCTGGGCAGCGCTTAAGAGCCGTCGCCGATAAAAGCCCAGAGGTGCAGGCACTGCATCGCCAAGAAGCGCAGTCGATGATTTTAACGGCGGCGATTTTCAATCTGTTGCTGACGGCGATAATGGCGCTGTTTTTGACAAAAGGAATAACGAACAAGCTCAAACAAATGAATGACAATACCTATCGTCTAGCGAGCGGTCTGCCACTAAATCCGGTGATACGAGGAACCGACGAGATCGCGAGGTTGGATCAGGTTTTCCATGACCTAGACAGCGCGCTCAAGGAAGCTTCCCGCAAAGAACAGGCAGTCTTCAATAACGCGCGCGATATGATCTGTTCGCTCGACGAACAAGGTCGAATAACCTTTGTTAACCCTGCCAGTCTCAACCTTTTAGGCTCCAAGAGTAGAGAGCTTCTACAAACCTACATCGTCGATCTTGTCTTGGCTGACGACAAGGTAAACGTGTTGGATTTCCTCGACAAATCCAAGGGACACAGTCAGGATACACCTGTCGAAGCCAGAATGCTCCGAACAAACGGAACAGTTGTAGATACTCTCTGGTCTGTGCAATGGTCTCCCGAGGAGAAGTCATTTTTCTGCATCATTCACGACATCAGTGAACGACGTGCAGCAGAAAATATGAAACAAGAGATTCTGGCCATGGTATCACACGATTTGCGCACGCCGCTAACAACAACCATGAACGCGCTGGACTTTCTAGAAAGTCTTTCAAGCGCAACCACAACAGAGAAAGAGACACGCTATATCGCAATGGCTCAGCGCAGTGTCTCTCGTATGATGACTCTCATAAACGATCTGCTCGATGTAGAAAAAGCACGGGCAGGCATGGTGGTTCTTGATACTAAGCCGACCGCTCTCAATGATTGCTTCAACCTGTGTGAAGATCTGGTAACGGGGTTTGCCGACAGCGCCAAAGTCACTCTGAAGTTCACACACAGTGACTTATTCGTGCAAGTCGAGGAGAAGCTATTTGTCAGGGTATTGCAAAACTTGGTATCAAATGCGGTTAAGTATTCGAGCCCTGACGGAACAGTAAAAATCTATGCTGTGCAAAATAACGAGTTTGCCCATATAACCGTTGAGGACTTTGGTCCAGGCATACCAGCTTCTCAGCTGGGAAAAGTCTTCGAACGGTTTCACCAAGCTCAGGGGCAACTGGCCACGACCAAAGGCGGCAGCGGTCTCGGATTGACTATTTGTAAGGTTATGACTGAGTTGCACGGCGGCAAAATCTGGGCAGAGAGCGAGGAAGGAAAAGGAAGCAAGTTTCAGCTTACGATACCTTTAGCGGCCAGAGCTGTGGAATCGCAACTACCGCTCGCTCAAACTCCTCACACCGCTGCCAGCGAGTAAAAACAGAACAGCAGCTGTCGCAAAGCCAGCTTAAATGGCTTTCTTTTTTACAGCGATCGAATACGTTTGATTTCAGCCATAATAGACAGCAGCTTGAAATTTACGCGGGGCAACCATGAAGACTATTGATTGGATGTATCACAGAAAGAACTGCACAACCTGCCAGAAGTCAGACAACTTCTTTGCAGCAAATAAAGTGCAAGTAAAAAACGTCGTAGACTGCAAAAAAGAGATTATGCACTTCGATGACGCGCTAAAGCTTCTTGCCGGGGTAGACAAACTCTACGCCACCAAAGGCGTAAAAGTGTTCGAAGTAGATCTTAAGACTGAAAAACCGAGCAAGGCTAGACTCGAAGAGCTTCTTATCGGACCCTCCGGCAAACTACGCGCCCCCACAATAAAGAATGGCAAAACCATGGTTGTCGGTTTTAACGAAGGCATGTACAAGTCTGCGTTATTTGACTAAGCCTCGGTCCGCCAAAATTTGCTCAAAGCATCAGAAGGCGGGTATAACGACAATACCCGCCGGGATTAAATTGTGGAGCGATGAGCGAATCACTCAATCGAGAAACAACCGACCCAGATCAAGAGCCAACACTCTGCCCTAAGTGCCAAAAACCCCTGGCCAAAGATCTGAAGTTTACAGTTTCGTCCTGGTTCCAAACAGATCCAGGCTCTGGCTTGAGCCGCTGGCAACAGTGCTGCAAATGCGCTCTGACCGAAGCACAAGACGATGATCTGCCATTCAATTCGGAAGTACGCGCAGCCGCACAAGAGGAAGAGCAGAGCCTCTCCCAACCAATAATGGTTTCCCTCCAACCGGTGAATCAATCGCCGATTGCAGCTGCAGAGACAGTGGTGAAAGCACAGACAGTCGCATCGGAAAGTTCAGCGAACGACGTAGCACAATCACATGAAAGCAAGTCGGCAGAAGAACCAACTGCAATAAGCCCATGGGCTCTTGGATATGCAAATCTGCCAAACATTCAAACAGCTCAAGTCAAACCACATCAGCCACAACCAGAGGGAGTTGTGAAGGTAGAGACTGAGTCTAATCCGAGCTCAACCGCTGTAGAGTCAAACCACTCATCAGTAAATCCGGAAACACAAGCAGATGTACCAAAGCCATTCCAGACTTTTCTGCCAGCCGAGATTGGAGCAGAATTTTTGCCACAGGAGACAAGAATAAACTCCCCTGACCCGACCATAAGCCAGTCCTATTTAATAGGCGGGCGCTACGAGGTCGATTCGGTCATCGGTAAAGGAACGTTCGGGCCAACTTACAGAGCACGTGATGGCGCTACTGGCAGAATGATGTGCTTGAAATTAGTGTCTACGCCCATCAGCCGCCATCGACGTATCGTCAAGCGCATCATCCAAGAGGTGGAAAAGTCAAAGGCTCTAAACCATCCGCACATCGTCGCCATATACGATTCCGCCATGGATAAGAGTGGACGCCCCTTTTACGTGATGGATTTGATCGAGGGTGGCTCGCTCAAGAAAGCGATCAAGGAAGAAGGATTTCTTGATGTTTCGGAAGTGCTGGACATCTTCTTAGACGTTTGCGAGGCCCTCTCCTATGCGCACGAGCATGGTGTTTTGCACCGCGACTTGAAACCAGGCAATATTCTGTTAACTGGACAGCTAGGGCAAAGACGAGCAAAAGTGGCTGATTTTGGGGTGATGAAATCACTGCCGAGCCTCGGCAGCGAAGCACAAGCGATGACTCAGTCTACTGATGTATTCGCAGATCCATCCTGCATGAGCCCTGAACAGTGCCTTGGAAGAAGACTCGACGTTCGTTCGGATATCTATTCACTGGGATGCTCAATGTATGAAGCGATCGTGGGCAAGAGAGTATTCACAGGCCCAAATCCACTCAGTATCGTCGTGCAACACTTCAAAGTTGCCCCCCGCCCCTTTGATGCTGTGATGTACAATTGCGACATCCATGAGGACGTGGAAGCAGTCGTCATGCGGATGATAGAGAAGACACCAGAGAATCGCTATCAAGAAATTTCTCAAGTGATAGAGGATTTGCGACTTCTTAAGGCGCATCGAAAGCCCAATTTTGCCTATCAAAAGAAAAAAGCACCAAAATCGCTGATGCCGTTTTCGAACAAAGAAGAGCAAAACGATGCCGAGCGTTTGTTCGATATGGTGTTGCAGAGCCAAAAATCATGGGAAAGCAAAGACCGACAGAACGCGAAACCTCAAGTCGAAACCGATATAGAAAGATTGGCGCGAAAGGGTGATGCCAACGCGCGCCGCCAACGCATGGTGGTGGTGAAAGAGCAAACAGAACTTGAGAGGGACCAGAAGTGGGTTCGCCAACCAAACACCACCAAACCGACCGAAGAACAACCCTTTGTGCCGGCGCCTGCACCGCAATCTGACCCTTCTGCCGGTGCACCTCAGCGCGTGAACAAAGCCTATGAAGTGATAGAGATACCGAATTCTGAAGAGATATCTTTATTGGAAGTTAGCGCTCCCAGACCGATAATTACAGCCGATCAGGCGAAGCGGGAGATTCCGGAATATTTGCTCGAAATAGCGCAAAATCCGTTCCTTTTTTGGGAAAACTGGACACCGCTCATGATCGCAACTGCCACCATGCTCGCAGTGGCCATTCTCATGACCCTGTGGTTAGTGGTTCGATAGCACGGTCTTAGACACAGCTGCGTCAGTCAACTTTTCTGTGTGACCGCCAGTGGCACCGTATGCAGTATCTGCTTTACTGACTCGGCAATCGTCTCGCAATATTTATCGGTCCGCAAATCGTTAGCGTCGCAACCAAATGGCTCCTGAATCTCTTCCGCAATTAGTTCGATAGCAACGCCAAAATATCCGGCGAACATAACCACTAGAACGGTCCACAAATGTAGTTCATCGGCTAACAGCCATGGCAGCATCGACAGATATACGGTGAGCCAGAGCCAAATGCTGACATTGAACCACTTCGATATCGGCGTATTTTTAATGCGTTCACAAGCACCACAAACATCCATCATGGCTGATAGATGTTTGTCGACGATGAGAAAATCGATAAATTCATGCGATGTATTCATTCGCTTTTTTTGCACAAATTCAAAAATAAGAGTTGCCATCAGCAGTGGAGCATGACGATCGTTCGTTTTGTCGTCCGGAACGGCGACTCCAAGAGTTGTTAAGTCGGTTCTTATGCCCCGCAAATGGTCTTTTAGTGCAAACGGAAAGGCGCTTACCAGGTTTCCGAACTCGGCTTTTTCTTCGGCGCTGACGTTGAAATAAAGATCGAATTTGATACAGAGATTGCGCAGATCATTGACGAGCTGTCCCCACAACTTTCGACCTTCCCACCAACGGTCATACGCGCTATTGATGCGAAACGCGTAGATCAAACCGATAGCAATTGTGCTACTGGCAGTTATGTCAATTGCCTCTATACCTTGAAAGTGAGAGACATGCTTGACGAGATAAACAATTAATATTGAGTAAAAGAATAATGCAAGCATTGTTCGCCCAAAAACAGGCGAACGAGGAAAGGCTGCTTGAAAGAATCGCTTCATTCATTCTCCGCGGCTGATCGATTGAAATTATACTAAAACTAAACAGACATCGAACTTATGAAGGTTTACTGAAACAGAGCGGGCAATAAATGTTACGAGAACTTCTGCAACGTATCTTCTCTGCGCCGCATGCAACGGAAGATAGACGTATACAAGAGCAGGACTTAGCGCGTCTGAGGCAGCACATCAAAACCGATCATTCAGATGAGCAAATATGCAACATTGAGCACGGTCCACTAAGCATGCACCACTGGCAGCACATGCCTCTGAAAAGAAGCGTTTCGCAGCAAGCAT
This sequence comes from Oculatellaceae cyanobacterium, assembly GCA_036702975.1. Classification (GTDB taxonomy): domain Bacteria; phylum Cyanobacteriota; class Vampirovibrionia; order Obscuribacterales; family Obscuribacteraceae; genus DATNPX01. The sequence goes on along the minus strand of DATNPX010000054.1, from coordinate 134,124 downwards.
CTCAATCAGCATATGAACGCTATCTTCAACACAATGCGGCAAAGGCAGACAACTGGACTGAGTTTGACGAGCTCCTTTATCCAACAATTGCGCGGGCAAATGCTGCAACTAGACCGCCGAAATTCTTGACCGAAGAAGAAGAGAACGACCTGGCAAAAGTAGCGATGGCTGTGGCTACAGCACAGCCACAGCCTCTGCGCATGGAACCGAAAGAGCTCCCCAGGCGAAAGATAGTGGTGACGGCAGAACTAGTTCAAAAAGTGGAAATGGTGGTGCTCAAACAAGCTACGTCGGGGGCATTGGCAGAAACAGTGCACTGGCACTTCGGTACTGCAACAAAGACTAATAAAAACAAACGACGTTTACCGGGAGCTCTAGCCTACAAATGTGGTTTGAGTTGGCTGAAGAAACAGGCTGCTGACAGCACCAATACAGAAAATATTCTACGACAGCTAGCCCAAAGTATGTTACTTCCAGTAAGAGCAGCGGTGGCATCAAATGACAGAATTCCATTTGATTGCATCTGGACTCTTGGTGAAGACCAAGACAGTAGAGTACGAAAGCGCATTGCAATGAATCCTAGCAGCTCAATTGAACTCTTGGAGAGGCTGAGCCACGATAGAAACGAGGCGGTTTCAACGCAAGCGAAAAAAGTCCTCAAGACAATTATCGGCTAGTCTTTCAGCACTTACACATTGAATTGAATGCCCTGAGCCAGAGGCAGTTCTTTAGAATAGTTGATGGTGTTCGTCGTTCTGCGCATATAGTTCTTCCAGGAATCTGACCCCGATTCTCGTCCACCACCCGTTTGCTTTTCGCCACCGAAAGCACCACCAATTTCAGCACCACTGGTACCGATGTTCACGTTTGCGATACCGCAATCACTACCAGCTGGTGAGACGAATAGTTCGGCTTCTCGCACGTCGCTTGTGAAAACTGATGACGAGAGCCCCTGTGGCACGTTATTTTGAATATCGATTGCTTCATCAAAGTTATCGTAAGACAGCACATATAGAATCGGTGCAAATGTCTCCTCTTGAACTATCGCGGCAGTTGGTTTGATTTCAACGATCGCAGGTCTGACGTAATAGCCTTTTGCCGGAACATTGCTTGTCACACGTTCACCACCATAGATCTTCCCACCCTGCTCAGCAGCTTGCTTCAAAGCACTCTGCATGGAATTGAAAGATCTTTCGTCGATCAATGGCCCAACCAGGTTGTCTGTATCGCCAGGATCGCCGATTTTCAAATTTGCGTAGACTTTCTTTAGCCGCTCAACCAGCTGTTCACGGTGAGAGTTATGAACAATCAGTCGACGCAAAGTCGTGCAACGCTGTCCGGCCGTGCCGACTGCGGCAAAGACGATTGCACGAGTGGCCAACTCGAGATCTGCAGACGGTGCAACAATCATTGCGTTATTTCCACCCAACTCGAGCAAAGATCTTCCTAACCGTTTGGCGACAGTTTGAGCAACCGCGACACCCATTCGCGTCGAACCAGTGGCGGAGACAAGCGGTAAAGCCGGCGAGGCAGCGAGAGCTTCGCCCACATCGACGAGTCCTACAACAACACTAGACAACGCCAAGTCTTTGACGTTAGTACCATCTGAAATCTTGTAGTCAAATTCATTTTGCACTTCACTAACAAGATTTTGGCATGCGAGTGCGCATAACGGAGCCTTTTCGGAAGGTTTCCAAACCACTGAGTCACCACAGACAAATGCGAGCATTGCGTTCCAAGCCCAAACCGCTACCGGGAAATTGAATGCAGTGATGACACCAATGGGCCCAAGCGGATGCCACTGTTCCATCATGCGGTGACCGGGACGTTCGGATGAAATCGTCAACCCATGCAGCTGGCGTGATAGACCGACTGCAAAATCACAAACGTCAATCCACTCTTGAATTTCGCCCAATGCCTCTTGAATCGTTTTGCCGACTTCACGCGATAGCAATGCACCTAGTTCTGCTTTTCTATGACGTGCTTTTTCTGCAATCTTGCGCACAAGCTCTCCGCGCACTGGCGCCGGAACAAGCCGCCATGACTTAAAAGCTTTGCTGGCAGCCGTAACTGCAGCATCAACATCTGCGGCAGTCGCTAACTTTAATGAGATCAGCTCTTCGCCATCAATGGGCGAACAAACATGCAACAACTCGCCCGCACCTTCCCGAGAAGAATTACCAATATGTACAGCGTGAGCCGCAGTATCGACTACAGTACGGGTCTTTGCGCTTGCGGTCATTTGGATGTCCTCCACTTATCGAATGCATTGCTCGACTGGCCAACCAACTGGGGCGGCCGTCGCCATTCCTACAGCTATATAGAATACGACACTCGCCCATTATTTATTCGATATAGCAGCTACTTTCTCGCCTGACCGCAAAGCTTGACAAGCATGCTAGAGCTACCGTTTCAGAAGAGGTAAGTCGTCATGTGTACGTCCATCAAGTTGGCGGCCGGCTTTTTTCTTATTAGTGCCACCCCACTGTTTGAAGAAAAATGCCACGGAAGAAGAAGCGCACTGGTCTCGAATCGAGCGCACCCATTCAGGATTAAGGGTTCGTGGACACCGCCCCGACTCACCACCGACGATGACCCAATCAATTCCGCTCAAATCAAGGGTTTCGATAGGGCCAAGCAGTGGTTCAACGGAAAGGAATTTTATTTGAGCACCTGTTTTGCGAAGGCAATCAATGCGTGTCACGTAGTCACTATTTTCTACGCTGACACCCATCCAAATGTTATCAGCCCAAGTCAATCTAGCATTGAGCTCCAACAGTCGTTCATGCCGTTTGGTCAGGATTTGAAACTGGTGCCAGTGCGCGGCTTTCATAGTTTCGAAAACTCGCAAGATAAACTCTAAAGGCACATCCTTGTGAAATAGGTCGCTCATGGAATTGACGAAAATACGCTTCGGTTTCCTCCAAGTCAATGGCAAAGTCAGCCTCTCTTCCCAGAGTTTTAAGTCGAAACCTTGTTGGTACGGATGACCTGGCACGCCACGGAATCGTTCGGCAAACGTCTCCGCATAACAGTTTGCACAACCAGGACTAATCTTGGTGCAGCCAGTGACTGGGTTCCAGGTTGCATCAGTCCACTCAATTGCTGAAGACTCGCCCACGGTCTAAACTCCGAGATTTTCCTCTAAATTGAAATTTTATCGCGTTTTCAAGCGGAAGCGGCAAAGAAGTGCTTGCCCGGTCTGCATGCCTCTCAAGCTCCGTTAAGAGATGTTTGTTATGTTTGAAAATAAATGCCACTAATAGGGGTGCGAAGCTTAAGCTTGAATCGCGTAGAGAAAAGCGCGGCGCTTTTGTTTGGACAGAAGCAGACTGTGCGGAGAGGTTGCATCAATGTTGACAAAAATCATTACCACCTTTTTCTTAGGTCAAGTTGCATTGGAACATGCCGCTGAGGTCTCCAAAAAGCAGCTCGATGAAGCCCGTGACAAAGCTCGCGAAAAGGCAAAAGAATATCGGGAAAAAGTCGAAGACTACAAGAACACAAACATTACGATCAAGTTCGAAAATTTCGCGAAAGAGAAAGTCGCACATCTGAGATCGTGCTCGGCCCCCTTTGAAAAAGCATGTTTGACGATTTCGAGCTTCCTCGGCGAAACTGCAGACATCAAGTCAAAACTCGCGACAGAGTCAAACGGCTAGAAATGCGAATCTGAAACGACCGCCGGTCGAATTCAGGTCGCATTTAAATCGCGCCGAAAGCAATCAATAAGAAACGCCCGGAACATCACATTCCAGGCGTTTCTTTAGATTGTTGATGCGGAGCGCCACTCGTTCGCATCCAAGCGATGAGCTAAACGCTCAGTTCAACTCAGGATTGATGCTGCGAATGTCAACTTCCTCAGTGTTCAGCCAGCCAACGTACTCATAGAACAACGAGTCTGGTTCTGGGGTTTTCTTATTCATCTGATAAGCATGCTTCACGTAACACACGCTCTTATCCTGCTCAATTACGTCTTCGATGAGCAGGAGAGGCTGCCCGTAAGTGTAGACACTCAAGCCATCGAGCGGTCCGCCGGCCATCAGCGCACTGTGCAGCGTGTCTCGCTTCTTTTTACGACTTCTCTTCATATCCACCCTCTATACAGTGCAGATCGAGCTGCTTTCATATTAGCCCAGCACCGTTGAACAAGCACGCTCTTTTTCCAGGATCTTTTTCTTTGAATGAAGTGCCGGCGGCGGCAAAGTTCCCAAAACCAGGCATGGTTGCAGTCTTTAGACCAGATTATAATACGCTCACGCCAGTCGTTCCGAGCGTTTTATTGTTACGCGATCCGGCGACTGGAAACTCTATAAAGGCTGTTCCCACGGCGGTCTGCGCCCGATGAATGAAAGCTGAGCGTTGATGCACTCCCATTCCGCGCGCGCTTGTGCTCGTATGTACTGCCCATCCGGCTGCATCTCCCGAGCCTTTACCCTATCTGCTAGATATGTCTTCAATACATCATCGCGCAGGAAGTTCAGCAGTCTGGGATCGCTTACCGGGAACACCACTTCCACGCGGCGATAAAGGTTTCGGGGCATGAGGTCTGCGCTGCCTAAGAAGATCTCATCCTCTCCACCATTACGGAAATAATAGATGCGGCTGTGCTCCAAGAATCTTCCTACGATGCTCGTCACTTTTATGTTCTGACTGATCTCCGGAATACCCGGACGCAAACAGCAAACACCACGGGCGATCAAGTCAATCTTTACTCCGGCCTTCGATGCTTCATAGAGAAGTTGAATCATGCCGGGATCAACGATCGCATTGAGCTTAAAGACAATGTGACCGCCACGCCCTTCCATCTGGTGATCTATTTCACGGCGGATCAGATTTTCAAAGCGCTCACGCAGGTTGATTGGTGCTACCAACAATTTGCGATAGTCTTTCTTAGCCGAATAACCAGTCAAATAGTTGAACAAGTCAGTGACGTCGGAACCGATATCGTTGTCACAAGTCAACAAACCGACATCAGTGTAAAGGTGCGCCGTTACCGGGTTGTAGTTACCAGTACCGAGGTGAACATAGCGACGAATATTTTCACCTTCACGCCTAACTACAAGCGCAATCTTAGAGTGAATCTTCAATCCGAGCAGACCGTAAACGACATGCACGCCCTCTTTTTCAAGCGCCTTTGCCCATTCGATATTGCTCTCTTCGTCGAATCTAGCCTTCAGTTCCACAAGCACTGCGACTTGCTTTCCGTGACGCATTGCGGACAGAAGCGCTTCAACAACAGGCGAATTGCGCCCAACACGATACAACGTCATCTTGATTGCAAGAACATTTGGGTCGCGTGCCGCCGCATTCAAAAAGTTCACAACCGGTTGGAACGAATCAAATGGGTGGTGCAGAAGAATATCGCGCTTGCGAATCGCGGTGAACACGTCGTCTTCAGCGATGTCCGGATTCAGCACTGATGGCAATGCCGGCAAAAACGGCTGATCTTTCAAATCAGGTCTGTCCAGTGAAAAAACATATTTGAGATTGCTTAGAGGAAAACGACCTTCAACCCGATAAACATCCGAGCGCTCAATTTCAAGGTTACTGGTAAGAATATCCAGCAGAGGTTCAGGCATTCCCTGATCGACCGTGATACGCACAACATCGCCGAATCGGCGTTGGCGAATACCTTCTTCTGTAGTCTCGAGTAGATCTTCAGCTTCCCACTCCTGAATCTCCACTTCACCGTCGCGGGTCACATGGAATGAATGCGACTCGAGCACAGTCATCCCCGGAAATAGCGCTTCTAAATTCGCGGCGATCAAATCTTCCAACCAGATAAAAGATTCCAACTTAGCCGTAAGCGAGGATTGACGACCCTGTCCAGGATTGTCGATGTTTATCAGCTGAGGCAAAGAGTCTGGAATCTTCACGCGCGCAAAGCGTTCTTCGCCCTTGTTGTCTAAGATAAGGACGGCAAGGTTGAGACTGAGATTGGAGATGTGTGGGAAAGGATGCCCCGGATCGAACGCTAACGGCGTCAAAACCGGAAAAATGTTTTGCAGAAAATAGCTCTGGACCTGGGCTCGGTTATCTTCATTCAGTTCTTCATAGCGATAAATTCGGATGTTCGCTTGCTCTAGTGACGGCATAAGTTCGTCCACCAGGCAGCGGTGAGCAAGTTCAAGAATGTTTTTGACTTCAGAGCGCACTAGGTCGAGCTGCTCGGCCGGAGTCAAGCCGTCTGGGCCCATGCTCACATTGCCAGATTCGAGCTGCCGCTTCAGTCCAGCCACGCGTACCATAAAGAATTCGTCGATATTCGAACCTAAAATCGACAGAAATTTAAAGCGCTCAAGAAGAGGATTCGACTCATCCTGGGCTTCTTCGAGCACTCGGCGCTGAAAAGCCAGCAAGCTCAACTCACGATTGAAATAAAGCGCTGGGTCATCTAAAGAAGCCATCACTGCAGCAATAGAGCCCGTAGCTGTTCGCGGCAGCGGCACAGGGTGCTGCACAGGTTCCTTCGGCGGGTCTTGAGGAGCCTCTTCTTGTTTAATTTGCCGAGTTTTAGACGAAGTCATAGACCAATTGTAATGCAAGTTGATTGCCAAGCTGGGTCTAGTTGTTATACCCCAGGCTCGCACCTGCAAAGAGATGCTGCCTGTAGTACCGGAACAGCACAATTCTCAGGTTCGCCGAAAGACCTAATAATCTCATCTGCGCTTATAGAATTAAGTTGTCAAGCAAAATTTTATATGCCAATATCTAAGATGAATTTTCTGGCATCCCCTTACTAACAGATGAAGCAATATGTCCGAGCCACAGCCGCAAAGCAACCTTTCAGAGCACGACAATTCCGAACAGTTGCCTATCCTGCAGCTGGTGCAGAGCGAAATTGTGGTCTTTTCACCGGCCGAAGCCAAAACTGACGAGACGAAAGAGTCTGCGGAGATAATTCAGCTTTTTCCTGATGAAGTCAGGTTGTTAGAAGATGCAGAAAAACTGGACGAGCCTGCAATTCGGCTTTTGCCTGAAAATGCAAGCGAAGAAGAGCTCTTACGCTTGAAAGTCAAAATGCTGGAAGCTGAGCTGGCCAGGAAATCTGCTCAAGTCAATTTCGCCGAGCGCATCGACGTAGACCACCTCGAATGGCGACGACAGCAGAACATGATTGCGCATCTGCAAGTCGGCAATGTCTTGCTGATTATTCTCAGTATTGTTTTGATGATCAGCGCTGGGTGTCTGGCGGTGATTCGTTACTGAATTCCGGCGGAGATTTAGCCGACCAATTCGCTCAAGACACCTTCTAGACTGAGCAGCGCTCTCTTGCGTGGCAAACCGCCACCATATCCGGTGAGGCTGCCGTCGGCTCCAATCACTCTGTGACATGGCACGATTATAGAGATTGGATTGCGTCCGTTTGCCAACCCCACCGCCCGCATCGCTTTTGGATTTCCGAGTCTTCGCGCCATTTCACCATAAGAGATAACGGTGCCATAAGGTATCTTCAACAATTGCTGCCAAACAGACCTCTGGAAATCAGTGCCAATCAAATTGAGCGGAAGATCGAAATCCTGCAGTTCTTTGTCGAAATATTTAACTAGTTGCTGCTTTGTTTGCGCGAATGGCATCGCCTCATCATTACGGACCCATTCTTTAGCTGGTGCAGCTTCTTCATTCAAACGTCCAGTATAGAGTCCCGTAAGACATTCACCATCACTCGTTAACACTAACTGGCCCACAGGGCTCGGGCAATATGTATAAGACAGCTTCATCATTCTTCTCCAATGTTTTCCATAAATGCATAGTTGCATACGAACGCCATGGTCGCCATTTCTCAGCAGCCTGAATCAGCGCTTTCGCTTTTGTCATCGAAAGCGCCTTTTTGATACCAAGGTCGGAATATGGGAAGGCATCAGGCCATGCAAGACAGCGCATCGCAATATATTCTGCAGTCCAATCGCCAATGCCTGCAATAGATTTTAGCGTGGCAACCGTTCGATCGTAATCTGAACCAGGTTCAAGCTCAAGTTCACCATGTTCTACTAAGCGTGCCATTCCGACGATAGCAGATGCACGAGGAGCCGGTATTCCTATTGACACAAACTCTTCGATTTTTGCATTTGCAATCACTTTGGCGGAGGGTGACAGTGCCACCAATTCAGGTATCAGAGTCTCAAACTCCTCACCGAACGATTTTGTAACTCGGCTGGCCAATGTTGTGGCGGCCTTCACACTTACAACTTGCCCTAGCAGAGCCCTTACAGCGAGCTCAAATCCATCAAAGGCTCCTGGAACACGCAAACCCGGATTAGATTTAGCCAACTCTCCAAGATGGTCGATTACCGACGCTGGATTTAAGTGAAGATCGAATAAGCGTTTTACTCGAGCCGCAACTTGTAAAAGAACTGGCGCCAGACTTGGCGATATGGATACCACTAAAGTATGGCGGTTATTGCTCTTCTCAACTTTGAGCCAACCGCGGTGCTTTCCTATAGACACAGTACGCAAGTAGGTATCGCCAGTGACAGACTCAACTCCAGGACAAGCGCGTGGCTTAAGAAAGTTCAGCATCGCATGCCAATCAAAAGGCTGCTTATAGGCTAGTTCGCAAATGAGATAGTCCACCGGTCTTTTGTGTTTAGCGGTCTTTCTCAGATTTGTAGGATTCATTCGGTATCGTTCAAGGAAGAGAGCGTTAAATCTTCTAAGACTGGAAAATCCGCTAGCCAACGCAATTTCAGTGACGGGAAGGTTAGTATCGGTGAGAAGTCGCTTGGCGAGCAACAGCCGCTGTGTTTGGGCGATTTGAATTGGAGAGACTCCAAATTCACTTTCAACAACGCGTCGCAAATGGCGCGCGCTAATACCCATACTTGCCGCCAGGTCTTCAATGCTGCCTTCAGTCAATGCACCGTCTTCAATACGGTTCATAGCGAGAGCGGCCATTCTGCTCACGGCGTCGACAGAGGCATTGCCTGGAGCCAATTCAGGACGACACCGTAAACAGGGACGATAGCCGTCTTTCTCTGCCGCTGCAGCACTGGGGTAAAACGTACAACTTTCAAACCGGGGAACGCGAGCCGGACAAATTGGACGGCAATATATTCGAGTCGTTCTGACGGCTACGAAGAACACTCCGTCAAAACGTGCATCGTGTGAGCGCAAAGCTTGATAGCAAAAATCTGGTTCGAGATTCATGCAAACATATTAGCGAAAACACCCAGCCTTGACTGGCCGTTTTCGGACATGAATAAAGAGTATGATGTTTGGATATTGGAAGCCAAGTAATCATGTCCAAAAAGTAGCCAGTGGCTATGAGCTTGTCACATCGTCAAGAGACATTCGAGAGGGAACAAGAGGGACAAATGAAGCAATTGCTCGAAGGTAAGCTTGCACCCTTAACAGACAGTTTGGGATTCGTGCAGGCACCGCTCAAAGCAGTTGAAGAGACCTATTTTCATTGGAGAAAGAACTTACCATACGACGTCAACATTCGCCGAGAAACAATGAACGGCACTCTGATTGATCTTCTCCCTCAGCTAGAGCCTCTTGGCCCTATGAAAAATCTCTTCGTATCGACGCAATCTAATTGGACCGCATACTTCGATAATAATTTGAACGGGGCTGATGTTTTCTCTCACGCAGCATACGTTGCAAACGTCCTGGGTTGTCGTGCTGTCAGACTCGTTTGTTGCCCAAATTCTCTCACTTCGGCCACTGATTCCCGACGCGGTAGATACGGTGGAGCGCTCTTCGAAGTCACCGGCCCCGATGGCACTCCGCCTCTTATGTATGAACGCACAGTCTGGGCCACAAATGATGGCGGACGATGGTCTTTTGGTGCCGATGGCACGCCATTCCCATTTGAAGAGACAGATGCTTATTCGAATCGCAAAATCAAAGACCGATTAACAGATGAAATGTTAGAACGGTACTGCGCTGCTCTCGGCATTAGACTATTCGATCAAACTTTCTATGGAAGACAAGCTGTATTGTTTAGACAAGGAAAAGATTTGCGATCGATTAGCCTAAAACAGCGTCAATACGATCTGGGAATCATTGACGCTTTGGACTGAGTTGGAAAACAGTCCACCAGTATCACAAGCGAAGCTCGACCAGAACCACATGGTCTTTCAGTTTATCCGATCAGCTGCTAGACTTGGCTCAGCAGGCAAATTCAACGAACGCCAATGCGGTTCGAACATGAAAGGCAAAAGAAGCTGTTCACTACTTTCACTGCTCACTCTTGGGCCAGGCGCGCTCTATCTGTCGCTCTCGTGCCTTCAACCGAGCTTCGCCGAAGACGTCGCCGAGGTTAAAGTGGAAGCGGCCCAACCGGAGCTCAACCATCAAAATGCGAAGAAGAAAGCTTCGGTCAGTACCCACGAGAAACAGCGCAGCAAGCGCGTCAACACAGCCAGCGTAAAGTCATCGATTCTAATCAATGCGCCTGTGGAGATAGTCTGGATGACAGTGCACGAAGAGCGTCAAAATGCCCCGGACCTCGCTTACAGCAAAGTGGTGCAGCAAGGTGACAACGAGATGCAGATCGAGCAGAAATTCAAATTCTGGTCAGGCGGTGCCAAATGCCTCATGAACCATAAGGAGATACCTAACCAGCGCATCGATTATCAACTGATCAAGTCTGACCATTTGAAGGAGATGCGCGGAAGTTGGATTTTGTCGCCCTGCGCTTCCGGCCAAGAGACGACACTAGAGCTATCAACAATTATGGATATTGGGTTCGTTCCGCGCGCTATAGCCAATCCTTTTTTAACCAAGGTTATCGAACGGAGGCTTGCTCACATCAAGCAAATGGCAGAACAACACCGCGAAGAGTTGGAAGTTAAAGGACACGTAGTCACTCTGAACGCCTCGCCGCAAGCTAATCACCAGGTGACTTCAGCACCTTGAACCAGCCAGTTTAAGCATGCATCGTTTTTCCGTGCTTGGCACTAAAAGCAAGGCCGGCCAAACAAAATGCACCCGCTAAAAACGACCAAGCCACTAACATGTTTCTGTCAATCAAAGCACCGGAAAACAAAGGGCCCAAGATCTGTGCCAAAGACATGAGGGACTGGCTAACGCCGAGCACCGCGCCTTGCTCGGTCCTTGGTGCGCATTTTGTAATCACGCTGGTCAAGACCGGTCTAAGCATGCCTCCGCCAAATGACGACAAGGTGCATGAAACAAGTAAACCAAACGTTCCGTGTACAAATCCGAGCATGCCATAGCCAACCATCAAGCTCGCCAGGCTCAGTTGCACCGTCTTATGGTCTCCCAGCACTCTTATCAATCGCCCAGTCAGCGTGACTGGCAAAATCATTCCTAAGAAGCCGACATAGCAAAGAACAAAACCGACCTCTTTTACACCGAAGTGATGATTGGGAGTTGAGAACTGACGCTCGGCAAACAGCGCAAATCCAGAGGTAAAGACAGCGAATGCCATCGAATATAGCAGCCACTGATAGAGAATACTGGCAAGCTTTTTCTCTTTGAAGTAGCGAACGTACAATTCAAGGTCAAATATCTTCTTTGAGGCAAGCTTCGACTCATCGACTGCAAAACGCCTGTTTGGCATCAAAATACCGGTCAATAAGATACTCACTGCCGACAAACCAGCTGCCACATAGATCGGATATTGATAACTGTATTGAGACAGAAAACCAGAGATTGCCGGGCCAATAAAGAAGCCGACACCAAATGCGATACCGAGCATTGCAAACGACTTCGCTCGGTCTTCAGGAGCCGTAGTGTCTGAGATATGCGCTTGCACGAGTGACATGTTACCGGCAGTCAAGCCATCTATAATTCGCGACACGAACACCCAAGTAAGATTTGGCGCTAAAGCTAGAATGATGAAGCCGATCAGGGTGCCGGCCTGGCTTAACATCAGCATAGGCTTGCGCCCAATCGAATCAGACATCTTGCCAAGAATAGGACCGCCGATAAGCTGGCAAAAAGCAAACGCTGACACCAGCATTCCAACAGCAAACGGACTTCCACCAAATTTCTCTGCATAGAACGGCAGCAAGGGAATAATGATGGTCATCCCCAAAACATCTACGAGATTGATGAAGAAGGCGGGTAAAATTTGAGGATTCCAGCCATCGGAAAAGCGAGAGCTTTTTCGCTGTTCCGAGGGTGCCGAAGAATCAGGCACCTTAGGTGATCCGGAAGTTGATTCACTCTTTTTTTCAAGCATGCCTTAGTTTCGCATTGTTTAGAGGCAAATACCACGCAGAGATCGCATTTTTTGATGAACAGACTGAGAAAATATCTCTTCCATAGCCATTCTGCTCTTGCAATTTCTACTTTTGCAATTTCTCTTTCAAGTGTCGCTGTCTTTGCAGGCGAAGCTGATAATACCGCTGATGCCGCGCGCCTAGAGAATGCCGCCGCGAAAAAGCTCGTCTCTGAAACTAGATTCGCGCAACCGATAGGCTGGCAATGGGGCTATTTCAAAAATGGTGATGCTGCCACCATCCGCTACGGGCTGGCTAAGGCAGACGATCCTATCGGAACAGTAATCCTGCTGCCAGGATTTACAGAGTTTGCAGAAGTCTATTTCGAAACAGCCAGCGAGCTCAGACGGAACCGTTTCAATATATACGCAATGGATTGGCGTGGTACGGGTGGTTCGGAACGGTTTATAAAGTCAGACCGCTCAACGAGCTTCGGCACTCAACACGACCTCGACGATCTCGATCAGTTCATCAATGTAGTCGTCAAAAAACAATTTCAAAACAAATTACCGATATTTCTTGTTGCCCATTCATTTGGTGGCATCGTAGCGCTGCGCTACTTGCACGACCATCCGAGGTCGATCGCAGGCGCAGTAATCTCTGCACCACCTCTTGCCTGCCCGGGCGCAACAGCGCCATCACTTGCGGTGCTTATGTGCAGCTGGCTTATGTGCCGGTACAACAGAGGCGAAGAGTTTGTTCCTGGCCAAGGCAATTGGGAGCTCATCGCTGGAAAAGTCTCGAAAATGTCGAGCCATTCACATGACCCAGAAAGGGTAAGACTAGAGGAAGCCTGGGCAACAGTGAATCCAAGCCTTGCTTCGGGTGGTGCTACCTGGCGATGGTTGTTAGCGTTCCAGCAGTCATGCGACAAAATCAACGATAGCAACTACTGCGGCGAAATTGACACTCCGATTCTGCTTGGCTGCGCGACAGACGATCACATAGCCAATCCTGAACTGGAACGAAAGCTAGCGAAATCACTTCCTCAATGTTTGCTCACAGAAGTGAAAGGAGCGCGGCACGAGCTCTTTCTCGAGAGTAATTCATTCCGTAATCCCTGGATGTCTCGTGTTGAAACCTTCTTGAAGGATATTGCCGAAAAAGTGCACTAATTTCGAGCGACTGGACTTTTCGTTTAATGACAAGAAACCTTAAATGCCTTTGGTGCATCAATCTGCTCTGCTACCATTGTCCCCAAAATTAACGTCCGGGCTGAGGTTCGTCATGACAACAACCACCAAGACTCACAAGTCGGCTGCAACTACTTCCACTACCGCACAAGGTCCATTGTCTAGCGAAGAACTCCGCAAGATAAATGCTTATTGGCGTGCGGCAAATTACTTGTCTGTCGGTCAGATTTACCTGCTGCACAATCCGTTATTGAAAGAACCGTTGAAGGCGGAACACATCAAACCTAGACTATTAGGCCACTGGGGCACCACACCAGGACTAAATTTCATATACGCACACGCAAATCGCATCATCAAAAAATATGATCTGAATGCGATATATGTGACCGGTCCCGGTCACGGTGGACCGGGCATGGTGGCAAACACCTATCTCGAAGGCACCTACAGCGAAATCTATCCGCTGATCGAAGAGTCTGAAGACGGTATGCAGAAACTTTTTAAACAGTTCTCTTTCCCTGGTGGCATCCCTAGTCATACAGCAGCTGAGACTCCTGGTTCAATTCATGAAGGTGGCGAGCTTGGTTACGCATTAGTACATGCATTTGGAGCGGTGTTCGATAATCCCGACCTGCTTACTTTCTGTGTGGTAGGAGACGGTGAAGCAGAGACTGGTCCCTTAGCAACCAGCTGGCATTCCAACAAATTCTTAAACCCAAAACGTGATGGAGTCGTACTACCAATCCTGCACCTTAACGGTTACAAAATAGCGGGGCCAACTATACTTGCGCGCCTTCCACATGAAGAGCTGGAGAGTCTGATGATTGGATACGGCTACAAACCGCATTTTGTCGAAGGCGACGATCCCGAAAGAATGCATCAGCTCATGGCCTCCACTCTGGACACAATCGTAGAAGAGATCCAACAGATTCAACACAAGGCACGACAGGAAAATTGCCAAGATAGGCCTCAATGGCCAATGCTCGTCCTTCGCAGTCCGAAGGGATGGACCGGTCCTAAAGAAGTCGACGGTAAGCAGATCGAAGGCACATTCCGAGCGCACCAGGTGCCGGTAGCAGAAACGGCAACCAACGACAATCACCGCAAAATTCTTGAAGACTGGATGCGCAGTTATAAGCCAGAGGAGCTGTTCGACGAAAACGGCAAGTTGATTGCTGAATTGAAGGAGTTAGCACCTACCGGCACTCGGCGCATGGGAGCAAATCCGCATGCTAACGGTGGTAGCCTGTTGCGCACACTTAAGTTGCCGGATTTCACCGACTACGCAATTAAATTCGACCGCCCGGGAGTTCACGTTGAGGAAGCGACAAGAATTCTCGGCAAGTATCTGCGCGACATCCTGACAAAAAACAAGGATAACTTCCGCATTTTTGGACCAGACGAAACTGCGTCGAACCGACTAGGTGCATGCTTTGAGGTAACGGATAGATGCTTCGAAGGATTAATCTATGACAACGATGAGAACGTGACGCACGATGGTCGCGTCATGGAGGCGCTAAGCGAACATATGTGTCAGGGCTGGCTTGAAGGTTATCTACTCACCGGTCGACACGGCTTTTTCTCCTGCTATGAAGCGTTTATCCATATCATCGATTCGATGTTTAACCAGTATGCGAAATGGTTGAACGTTTGCAATGAGATTCAATGGCGTCGTCCTGTCGCTTCGCTCAACTATCTGCTTACCTCTCATGTCTGGAGGCAGGACCACAACGGTTTCAGCCATCAGGACCCCGGCTTCATCGATGTAGCAGTTAACAAAAAAGCGGAAGTAATTAGAGTCTTTCTGCCACCAGATACTAACTGCTTGCTGTCTGTGGCAGATCATTGCCTCAAGGGTCGCAACCATATAAACATAATCGTCGCCGGCAAGCAGCCTGCCCTTCAGTATTTATCTATGGATGACGCTATCAAACATTGCACTGCCGGTCTGTCAATCTGGGATTGGGCCAGTTCCGACCAGGGGGGAGAACCAGATGTGGTAATGGCCTGCGCAGGCGACATTCCCACGCTGGAGACACTTGCAGCTGTCGATATTCTGAATCAACAACTTCCTGAGTTGAAGATTCGCGTGGTCAACATAGTCAACTTGATGACGCTACAACCGAAATCTGAACATCCAAACGGTCTCAACGACTTCGAATTTGATTCTATTTTTACGAAAAACAAGCCGATTATTTTTGCATACCATGGATATCCCTGGCTGATTCACCGCCTTACATACCGTCGAAACAACCACGACAATTTGCACGTGCGCGGTTACAAGGAAGAGGGCACCACAACCACGCCGTTTGACATGGTAGTGATGAACGAGTTAGATCGATTCCATCTTGCCTGCGACGTTATTGACAGGGTTCCCACAGTGCAATACAAGGCCGCACGCGTCAAACAAAAATTACGCGACAGACTGATAGACCACAAAACTTACATTCACACTTACGGCATCGATATGCCGGAGATTCGTGACTGGAAGTGGCCATACTGATGAGCGTGAAGGTTTTCGTCATCAACGCAGGGTCCAGTAGTGTCAAATCGTGCGTTTATGAACTGGAAAAAGACCAACAAAACCGCACAACTCTAAATCCAATTTGGCAAGCTCAAGCAAATCTGCAAAGTAGTAGTAGCGAGCTGAAGATCAAACCGTACAAAGGCGAGCCTCAATCGATCTCATTTGCTAATGAAAGCGTGGACAGCGCTTACGTTCAACTGTACACAACCCTGAACACTCATCCGGGCAGTCCAATCAATTCCCCAGACGAGATTCATGCTGTCGGCCATCGCATCGTGCATGGTGGCGAGAATTATTTCGAACCGACTTTGCTAACTGAAGAGGTCATGAGAAATCTAGAGGGGTTGATTGACTTGGCGCCATCGCATCTGCCCTCTAACCTAAAAGGCATACGTACTGCTATGGATCATTTTCCGCAGAGCAAACAGATTGGCGTGTTCGATACCGGATTCCACAGTACGATGCCCGACGAAGCGATCATTTACCCTGTGCCCTGGGAGTGGTATCAAGACAAACTGATCAGGAGATATGGGTTTCACGGCATCAGTCATTCCTACTGCATGCGACGGGCTTCTCAATTGCTCGAAAAGGAAGCGGACCAGTTGCGAATCATCAACTGTCATTTAGGCAGCGGTGGATCACTATGTGCCATAAAGCACGGCGAATCGATTATGAACACGATGGGTTTCACGCCGCTTGAAGGGTTAGTGATGGGCACACGTTGCGGGTCGATCGATCCTGGGATTATTTTACATATGCTGAATAAAGAAGGACACACGGCACAGAATCTGGAAAGAGAGCTGAACAAAGAGTCCGGACTCAAAGGCATTTCTGGTATCTCTGGCGATATGCGGGAGATTGCCAAAGCGGCAGAACAAAAAAATCGCCGAGCGAGCCTAGCCATCGAGATCTATGTGCGCTCGGTCTCATCAGCTATTGCGGCGATGCTTCCATTGCTGGGAGGACTCGACGTTCTCAGTTTTGCCGGTGGTATCGGTGAAAACTCAGCATCGATAAGGCTGGCTGTAGTTGAGCGTTTGAAGTTTCTGGGCATCGAGGTCGACAGCGAACGAAACAGTGCAAACGCAGGAGACAGGAAGATCTCGACGGCTAAATCTTCGGTTGAGACGCTGGTAATTCACACTAACGAGGAGCTGGAAATAGCTTCAGAGTGCTTGCGATTCTTCGGCAACGAGAATTAATCCATTAAATTTAAATTGCAGCAAAAGCCCGGAGAAAGTTGCAAAGTTTCACAGACGGGCTTGGGTTACAAATCCCCCAAATAGGGCATAAGAAAGCAGCCCTGTAATTACTTGGAGGCAGATCCGGAGGAAACGGATCACTTTCACAGCAATTTCATAAGCGTAGTGTCTTCTTAGAGAAGAAACTATAAGCAGGGGAGGCACCGGCAGAGCAATCTGGGCAAAGGTCGGCGGCTGACTGAGATAGACAAACTTGAAAGAGATTTCGCCGTGAGTGATAAATGGCTGGATCAAAACAGCACAAAGGGTAACGCGTTCGACAGACGCGTTGGCGACGTGCGCCGTCAAGCACAGTTTAACCTGGATGCAAACGCCGCGGTTGAATATTTAAAACGAGGAATGGATGCTGGTCTCACATCCGGTGCGCACAATTCAGTTGGCTCCTTCTCCAACGATCAAAGACAAACCGGCGGCTTTTCGCCAGGCATCGACCAGCGTAATACTGGCAGCCGAGGCTTTTTGCAGCCGACCGGCACTTATAGCCAACCGGGACAAGTCACCTCCAGTCAGCCCTTTCAAAGACACGACATCGTCGTTCGCGACATGTCTGAAGACGAAATCGACCAGAAGGCGTTCTACGACACCTTGACCAAAGCGTATAACTTGCGCTACATGCTTCGTTGCCTGCACGTCGAGCTGCTGCGCAGTCAGCAATTTCAGCGACCGACTTGCTTGCTCGTGGTCGCCATTCACAAATTCCAGATGATTGGTATGGATTACGGCGCTCTCGCTTTAGACGCGGTCTTATGCACTGCTGCCGAAGCACTGATGATTTGCTGCCGTCCTGTTGACATGGTTTCACGTTTCATGGAAGACAGGTTTCTCGTCATGCTGCCTGAAACAGACCTCCACACAGCGGCAGCGCTGGCTGAAAATGTGCGCCAGACATTCGAAGCAGTTGCGATCCCACATCAATGGCACACTATCCGCTTCCAAGCCAATATTGGTCTGGCTGAATTTCCAACCCATGGTCAAGATGTAGAGTCATTTATTAGTTTGGCTGATTTCGCCTGTGACTCAGTTGCTGAAGCCGGCGGCAACAGCATTCTGCTCGCTCCGTCCATGCAGTAGCGCGGCATGTTGGCAAAGCTAAAGCTTGCATGCGCCTCAGCCAGCAGTCAATGTGTTATAAATAACAGCCATGAAAGACAAGCAACCTGACGAAATTCTAGCTATTTTAGCCGCTGACGCACGAACCACACCGGAAAAGATAGCTGCCATGACGGGGCGTCCGGTCGACGAAATCGAGAAAGCGATAAAAGCTTTCGAAAAGAGTGGCGTCATCAAGCGCTACAAGACCATCATTGACTGGGAAAAAGTGGGCGTTGAGCGAGTTTATGCGTTCATCGACGTAAAAGTGCAACCGGCTCGTGACGTCGGATTTGACGCCGTCGCCGAACGTATTTACAGATTCCCGGAAGTGCAGAGTCTCTGGCTCATATCCGGAGGCAATGACTTGAGAGTCGTTGTGCAGGAGGCCAACCTGAGAGAATTGGGTCGTTTCGTTGCCGAAAAGCTTGCCACTATAGACGGTGTCATGGGCACCGCAACCCACTTCGTGATGAAGAAATACAAGGAAGACGAAAGTATATTCGTCGAACAAAGCGACGACGAGCGCCTTGTTGTAACACCCTAGGCACGGACTTGACCATACATCGGCAAGCCTGACAGAGACTGCCTGAACAGAAACAGGACCAGCAACAGTGAAAGAGACAGTGACGGACAGCACATCACCTTTGCCATCACTTTCCAGGATCGCAAGAGATTTACCGCCGTCAGGAATTCGCCGTTTTTTCGATATCGCCGCTCAAATGCAAGACGTCATCTCTTTAGGAGTCGGTGAACCCGATTTTGTCACGCCGTGGGCAGTGCGGGAGGCGGCAATCTATTCGCTCGAACGCGGTCAGACAACATATTCATCTAATTACGGTTTGCTCGAACTGCGGAAGCTGCTAGCAGAAAATCTGAGAGGACTATACGGAGTTCAATACGCTCCGGAAGACGAGATTCTCGTTACTGTCGGAGTATCGGAAGGCATGGATCTGGCTATGAGAGCCATTCTAGATCCAGGCGACGAAGTGATTGTGCCGGAACCTTGCTATGTCTCTTACAAACCTTGCGTGCTCCTATCAGGGGGCGTGCCGGTAGTTGTAAAAACAACCGCAGAAACAAACTTCGAGTTATCGATGCAAGCGATCGAACGTGCCGCCACTTCCAAGACGAAGGCCATATTGCTTGGTTATCCTTCAAATCCGACTGGAGCCACCCTTCCGCGCAACCAATTGATCGACATTGTTAAGTTGGCGAAAAGCCGAGGCTGGTACATTGTCAGCGATGAGATTTATGCCAGACTTACTTATGAGGGTGAGCACAACTGTGTTGCCGCGCTACCGGAGGCTCGCGATATCACCATCTTGCTCAATGGTTTCTCCAAAGCTTATGCGATGACTGGCTGGCGCCTTGGCTACGCTTGCGCACCACGCGAAATCTTGACTGCCATGATGCGAATTCACAGCTACACGATGCTCTGCGCGCCGATCACCAGCCAGAAAGCAGCCGTTGAAGCACTAAAGTCTGCAGAATCGTCGGTCGAACATATGGTTAGCGAATACAACCGCCGCCGTCGCTTGATCGTAACAGGACTAAATAAAATAGGCTTGAGCTGTCACTTGCCACAGGGTGCTTTCTACGCCTTTCCGTCGGTTGCATCGACCGGACTCACCGCAGAACAATTCGCAGAACGACTGCTTTTCGAAGAGAAAGTGGCCGTAGTCCCGGGCACCGCATTCGGTGCTGGAGGGGAAGACCATATCCGTTGCTCCTACGCCACTAGCATAGACAAAATAGAAGCGGCCTTGCTACGGATCGAGCGATTTGTTGCTAAACTGAAGACAGGTATTTAGACTGAAAGCCCACCTGGATGGGCCAGTCTTGGAGTCTCGTGGTATTCACTCGGTAGCGACTTGACCAGCACACTTTGGGCCAGGTCTTGGTGATCAGTTTACCGATTTCGATCGTTATGCAACAATCGAAATAGACCTTGGCGGGCGGCAGGCGTATTTACATGACACAGCAAGAACTCTCAAAGAAAGACATGTTGCCGATTGGCGACCTATTGATTGACTTAGGTCTGATAAACAAACAAGATTTACAACAAGCCAAACGCATCTCAAAAGACACGGGACTGCCGATGGGGCGCGTTCTCATTATGTCTGGATGGATTGAAGAACCACATTTACAAATCGTGCTTGATGCCCAAACTCACATGCGCGAAGGCAAGCTGACAATTGAGAGGGTCAAGAAGGCGGTAGACCGGGCCTTCAAAGAGAACGTCACCTTCGAGACGGCGGCTAGCGATATGGGCATCGTTCTAGCCAATAAGACACGCTTGGGCGAGTTGATGATCGCAGCTAATCTCATTACCGAAGCGCAACTACAAGCGGGCTTGGAGACAAGTTCATCATCCTTTCTTCCAATCGGCCGCACCCTCGTTCTTTCCGGAGTGCTGACAGAAGAACTCCTTACTACTGCCATTAACGCTCAGAGACTTTTACGCGAACAGAAGATCACACGTCAACAGGCTGTGGAAGGCATCCGTTCTGCTCGTGCGAGAACTCCCGAACCGTCCGCCCAGGGCAAACAACGGCACTTCTATAAACTACCAGCACGCAACAGCGTTCGGCTGGGAGAACTGCTCATCTCCGCCGGTGCCATCACTGAATCACAGTTGTTAGCGGCTGTCGAGGTGGGTTTGGTAAACGGACTGTCTCTTGGTCAGGTACTCATTGAGATGGGTTTCGTCGATCCTCAGACGCTCGACGCCTCGCTCGCTATCCAGAAAATGCTGGCAGAAGAAAAAATCGGCATGGAAGCAGCCAGCAAGATTCTTTTCCGAGTATTCAGCGAGAAAATTCCTCTCACTGAAGCTCTGAAGACCACGACAGAATCACCGGCTCCCACCGAAAATCGCTCGCTTTTGCAGTTCTTGAAACTAAACCAGCAGCTCGACGAAGAGGATGTGAAAAAGCTGATCGACTATATTCTTGGTGATTCTCAAGTCATAGCCAAGGCGCTTGTTCGCGCAAACGTACTCGACGAGGAGCTCGTTAACAAAGCCCATCGATGCCAGCAACTCTGGCATCGTAACGCCATAAGCCTTGAGCATGCATGCATCACTTTCAACCATGCGCAAAGTCATAACATAACAGTTGAAGAGGCACTGCACGAGCTGAATTGGACTCAACAACCACCCGAACCAGCAACGCCGCCACCGCCTGATCCGGCCAAGCTTGAAGCTGACTGGATAGAGAAAAAGAAAATTGCCGATACCCATTTAACTGTGCGCAATCTGCAGCCAGCTCTAGAAGTTTTGCTTGAACTGCTGAAAATCGCCGAGAATTTCCCAGAACAAGACAGCAGACTTGGCGAGGTGTTAGAGAAATCGGCCGAGGTGCATAGCGCACTGGAACAGAATCAAAATGCGATGGACCTTTACAAACGTGCCCTCGATATCAAAGTAAAGAGATTCGGACCCAAGAGTTATCAACTAGCGAACACGCTCAACAACATGGCACGTCTCAGTTACTTCCTGAAGAATTTCGATGGTGCTGAAACACACTCCCAGCATTACATTTCAGTTTTGACGGAAGCTCTCGGACCCGAGCATCCAAATGTCGGCGCCGCGACACACAATCTCGCCACCGTCTACCATATTCAAAAGAAATACAAAGAAGCAGAAGGTGCTTACAACAAAGCCATGGTCGTCTGCCAAAAAGCTTTGGGTATGAATCACCCAGCTACGGTCAAGATATTGCAAGACTATGCGAAGATGTTGCGAGAGACTCACCGTGAACAAGAGGCAAAGCATTTCGACTCCTGCGCAGTCGGGTTGGTGTCAGGCACCTGGAAGGCTCTTGTGCTCGACCAAGATGAGTTGTTGCAGCAATAGACGCTAATGGCGCCAGATCTGGACGAAAATTCTCTGATTGTCTCTGCCTCTGCGCCTCGCGTAGTGATTCCGCTGAGCGAATTTGAGTTCTCGTTTAGCCGCAGCGGCGGTCCAGGCGGACAGAATGTGAACAAGGTAAACAGCAAGGCGATCATGCGCTGGGCCATAACCTCAAGCCAGAGCCTGCCTGAAGAGATACGCAACAGATTTTTGGCTAAGTTTGCCTCCCGTATAACTACTGAGGGCGAGCTTATAATCACCAGTCAACGTTATCGAGATCAGCCTAGCAACGTAGATGATTGTCTGCAAAAGGTGCAAAATATGGTGGCGGAAGTTTTGCATCGTCCCCAACTGAGGCGGCCGACAAAACCGACATTTGCATCAAAGCAGAAGCGAGTAGAGAGCAAACGGGAGAATGCGCGAAAGAAGCAGATGAGGCGAGCATCGTTTGGAGATGACTAGTGAAAAGCAATCGGCAGTGGACTTCGGCTCTGTTACTATTCACCCCAGCCGCCGCCACCTGGCGTTTCGATGACGAACGTGTCGCCCGCGCTCATCATTACGGCGTCGGTACCAGATAGCTCACAAATTGCGCCGTCTGCTTTTTGCACATAATTGCGTCCGACTGATGCAGCTTTGCCACCGTTCAATCCAAACGGCTGAATCTTCCGATTGCCGGATAAAATCGCAGCTTTCATCTCTTTGTTAAAGCGAATTTTGCGAACGACGCCGTTGCCACCTCGATGAAGCCCACCTCCACCGCTGTTTTCGCGCACAGCGAAGCTTTGGACGGTGACCGGAAATCTGAACTCCAGCACTTCTGGATCAGTCAAGCGAGAGTTGGTCATATGTGTCTGAACGGCGTCAGTGCCATCGAAGTCAGGTCCAGCACCGGAGCCACCACATATAGTCTCGTAGTACTGCAGATTGTCGTCGCCGAACGTGAAGTTGTTCATCGTTCCTTGTGAAGCGGCGAGATTGTTTAGGGCTCCAAATAAGGCATCGACGATCGCCTGGGAAGTCTCCACATTGCCTGCAACTACTGCGGCCGGGTGAACCGGGTTCAACATAGAGCCTTCGGGAATCGTAAGTCTCAGCGGGACAAGACAACCGGCGTTTAGAGGTATGTTGTCATCTATCAATGTTCTAAAGACATAGAGTACCGCTGCCTTACAGACAGAACTCGGCGCGTTGAAATTGCTCTCCAACTGCTTTGAAGTGCCGGAAAAGTCTATGTGCGCTGATTGCATCTTGTGGTCTACTTTTATGGACACAGCGATCTGTGAACCATTGTCCATCTTATTGACAAACTGCCCATCGGAGAGCTTTTTTATTGCAAGGCGTACGGCACTTTCAGCATTCAACTTCACAAAGCGCATGTAGTCCTTCACTGTCGGTAATCCGTACTTAGAGACGAGAGCAAGAAGTGCTTGTGTACCGCGATTATTTGCCGCCACTTGGGCCTTAAGATCAGAGATATTCTGGTCCGGATTCCTGGCTGGATACGGTCCTGCAGTAAGAAGTCGGCGAACATCTTCCTCGAGAAAGCACCCATCCTCAACCAGTTTGAAATCGCTGATCAAAACACCTTCTTGATTTATGTCGCTGCTCATAGGGGGCATGGAACCAGGGCTGATACCACCGACGTCGGCATGATGCCCGCGCGAGGCTGTATAGAACAAAACGTGCGCACTTGACTCGTCGAAAACCGGTGTTATCACTGTAATATCAGGCAGATGAGTGCCACCGTGATAAGGATCGTTCAAGACATAAGAGTCACCAGGCTTCATCGCCGAACCTCTATTTTCGATGATCACCCTAACACTCTCTCCCATTGAACCAAGATGCACAGGAATGTGTGGCGCGTTAGCGATAAGTTCACCTTCAGCATCAAATACGGCGCAAGAGAAATCAAGCCTTTCCTTGATATTTACTGAGTGACTCGTCTGCTGAAGCGTCACACCCATCTCTTCGGCAACAGCCATAAACATGCTGTTGAATAGTTCAAGAACGACAGGATCTGGTTTCTCCAAAGATATTTGGCGTGATAGCCCGCGTACCGGTTCGTCCACCTGCGTTAAGACAAGAGCTCCTGATTGCACGCACTCAGCTTGCCAGCCACAATCGATGATAGTCGTGCTTGTATCTTCAGAAATCATTGCCGGGCCGACAATCACCTCACCACATTTCAATTCTCGTCTACGATAGACAGCAGCTTTATGCGACTGACCTTTAGAAAATAGTTCCACTACCGTCTTGTCGTGCAGCTTGCAAGTTGGCTTCTCGCCATCAGAAGCGGCTTCATATACAAATTTGGAGAGATCGGAAAGAGCCGATACCTTAACAGTCTCAGCAAAGAAGTCTACATCTTCTTCTGAGCCACTAGCTTCAATTTGAGCGGCTTCTACGATCAGTTCTTTGCCAGGTACGAAAAAACCAAAGCGCTTCTGGTGCAACTTTTCAAAGGCAGCGGCAACTGTTGCAGCAGTGTCAAAAGCCAGAACTAAACAAGAGTCGGTTCCCGCGTAACGAACGAGAAGCTCCGGCACCAGCGACATTCGCTCTGGCAATATATTTTGCTCATATAGGAGAGTGCTGCACTCATCTCTTAATTGATCAAACTGAGCGTTTAGTTGCGACCACAGATCTTCATGCAGGGACTTCTGTACGGGTGCCTGCTTGATGACCGTTGTGTCTGCCAAACCAATTCCTAAGGCGGACAAGACACCTGCGAGCGGATGTATCAAAACAGTCTTGATTCCGAGGCTCTCTGCAATTAGACAGGCATGCTGTCCGCCCGCACCACCAAAAGAGACCAGGGCGTAATCGGCAACATCATGACCTTTTGCAATCGAGACCTTCTTGATCGCCTGTGACATTTTCTCTACGGCTACTTGCAGAAATCCATCTGCAACAACTTCAGGTTTCGAATACACTTCTGATTCGTCGGCGGATGTCTTTGAGTCGCTTGCGATTTTCTCCACCAAGTTCGCAAACTTGGTTTTCACTACTTCTTTATCTAATGGCTCATTGCCATTGGCTCCGAAAACAGCAGGAAAAAACTCAGGCTGGATGCGACCAAGCAAAACATTGCAATCGGTTACAGTGAGTTCGCCGCCATTCCTGTAGCAAGCTGGTCCAGGTTTTGCACCTGCAGACTGGGGGCCGACGCGAAAACGTCCATTGTCATAAGAGACGATTGAACCACCACCGGCAGCCACCGTGTTGATGGACATCATCGGTACTCTTATTCGCACGCCTGAAATCTCACTTTCAGGTTGACGCTCAAACTCGCCGTCAAAATGGAACACATCGGTTGAAGTTCCGCCCATGTCAAAACCGATAATCTTGTTAAAACCAAGAGAACGGCTCACTTTTACAGCCCCGACAACACCTCCAGCCGGACCGGAGAGCAAACTGTCCTTACCTCGGAAATGCTCCTTATCTACGTGACCGCCATTTGATTGCATGAAATACATGCGAATGCCACCAAGTTTTTTGGTCAGTGTACTCACATAGCGATTGAGAATTGGCGACAAATAAGCATCCGCAACGGTGGTATCACCTCGAGAGACGAGCTTGATTAGCGGGCTAACTTCATGCGAAAGCGAAATCTGGTTGAATCCTATCTCTTTAGCAAGAGTGCCACAGAGTTGTTCGTGGTCAGGATAACGATAGGAATGCATGAAGACGATGGCACATGCATGAATTCCTGAATCAAACGCTTTCTGCAATCCCTGTCTCGCGGTATCAGCGTCCCACGGTCGTTCAACTATGCCATCAAATCCAACGCGGCAGGGAAGTTCGAGCACTGAGTCATAAAGCATCTCAGGCAAAATTATGTGACGAGCAAAGATATCCGGTCGATTTTGGTAAGCGATGCGAAGGGCGTCTTTGAAACCCTGGTTCACTACTAATAGTGTCGGCTCACCTTTACGCTCCAAGAGCGCATTAGTAGCCACCGTCGTACCCATTTTTATCGCCGATATCTCTTCTGCCGGTAGCGAATCATGTGCTCGCAGCAGCAGGATTTCTCTAATCCCTTGGATAGCCGCATCTCTGTAGCGTAGCGGGTTTTCAGAAAGGAGCTTGTGGACGATCAAGTGTCCATCGCTACGGCAACCAATGATATCGGTGAAGGTGCCACCACGATCGATCCAAAATTGCCAGGTCTTAGCTGAGTCTGACATGTTATATAAATGCTCGAATTCGACGTTTCGCCAGGACGTCCTCGATCTGAAGTTGAAATTAGTCGCGATGGCAAATTATATGCAATTGACAACGAAGGCGTCTTACCGCAACTTCCAGCCGCACAGATTTTATTTGAAGTGCGCGTAGGCGACAGTCGCGAAGTCATTTTGGATGCGGCAGCAACATGGAAGGCAGATCTTATCGTCATGGGAGCTCGAGGACGCCGCGGTCTCAGTCGCTTGATTCTAGGCAGTGTTTCGCAAACGGTGCTGCTTTATAGTCCATGCTCGACACTCATTGCGCGTGCAGAAGACAACGCTCGCATGAAGACGATCACAAATTTCAACAGCACGCTTAATCGCTGCGGGTAGAGATGTGATTGGATATCCACGAGAGAGCGACATCGAAAGCCTCGTCGGACACTTTTGTGTCTTCAAAAGTATAGTGATCGCCTGCTTCAAGCAAGGCGAACTTTTTGTCTTTCGTGGCGAGATTTTCGTAAACCGCCTTCGAACCGATCAATTTAGACTCGCCATCTTTTTCGCCATGCACGATTAAGACTGGCGTATTTGTTATCTCTCGCGCCATCGACTTTGTCTTGTACATGTAAAATTGACAGGCGATCATCTCACCGGAGGTGACATCCAGTCGCACTTTTTCGTCAGAGCTGAAGACATCTCTAAGTTCACGTTTGGGAGTGGCTAAATTCATAAGATTTTCTGCCAAACCGAAAGCATGTTTGGCGCCTAAAGCCATGCCTGAAGCCACAGTAACGTAGTTGTTCGCAGTATTGAAGTGATCACCACCAGGCACGGACGAAATTACTCCATCAATGAGATCAGGAAACTGCTCTGCGGCTTGCAATGCTAAAGCACCACCCATGGCTTCACCCAATATGAAGACAGGCACCCCAGGTTGCAGATTGCGAATAACCTGACAAGAGCTTTTGACGTCTGCCAAAGATTTTCCAAGATCCATCTTGCCGTCTTTGCGATTCTTCTCTTCGAGTTCGCGCCATCCACCAAATCCTCTCAGGTCGATTGCGTAAACAGCGATGTCTTTGTCTGCAAGACGGCGTCCAAGATCATCAAACACGCCACTATAAAGTCCGAGCTCATGCAAGCAAAGAACGACCGCTTTTGCCTTTTTCTCAGGTGCCCAATATACACCAGGCGGATTTCCAGGAACCAGACCGATTGCCCTTCCTTGTATAGATCGCTTCGATTTCGTTGGCTCGTCAAACTCATGTTTTTTGGAAAATGGCCATGCATATACACGGCGGCATTCGGAGCAAGCGAAAGCAACAACGGCGAGCAGAGTCGCCAAAACCTTACAATCCGCGCGGATCATCGCCAGTCATCCAGGACGAAGGCATCGTTGCGGTTATAGGTCGGCTGATTTGACATGACCATGGCGATGCCTGTCGAATCGATCATGTATCCAGCTGCAAGCATATCTTCAAAGGCAGTCTGTCTAGCTGTGTTTACACCGCAAAAGACTACTTCCAGGTTTTTAGCCATAGCAGTGCGCTCGCAAATAGAAATCAACTCTTTGAAATCGCTGCGGGCATGACGCCCCGGATCAACTGCCGCAAATTTGATGTAGAAGACATTTCCTTCAGTCTCTGAATTCATTCCGGCGTGACAAATGGCAAAACCACGCAGTTGCCCATCTCTTTCAAGCAAAACAGTATCGCCAATGCCTAGACTGTCAACCGCTACGATCTCTTTATTCAGATCCAACCCGGTGAAAACGTCATTGGTCAGACGCTTGGCTTTTTTCAAAAGAACGAGTTTGGAGCCGTGGTCAAGCTTCGAAAACAGGTGTACATCATCGATACCGCGCGCAGCTTCCCCGTCGTTGGCAACTGATTTTGAAAGCATCGTAATCAGATGCTCCGGTTGAAAACCAAACTTCTTATATAAGAAGATGTGTTTTCCGCTGTCAGGAAATGTCGTGAGAACTGAGCTACTGATTCCTTCACTGACAAAGAAGCTCAAAGATTTGGTCAATAAGCGTTTGGCAACACCCTTCCCCCAATATGCAGGCAAGACAGACAGAGGGCCAAAGACGCCAATGCTGCCCCATATGGAATTACATGCTATGCCAACCAATTTGCCGTCGGCATAGGCACCAAATGCGCCGTTAGGCTGAACGACCATTCTGGCCATGCAACTGCGGCCAGGTGCAAATTGCTCGGGGTCTGGCATCTCGAAGTGGCTGCCAAATCCTTGCCGAAAAACAGAATTGATCTGACTTATCTCATCAACACGTAGCAACCTAATCTGGAGAGAATCGTCAGTTCCCGCTGTTTTGGCAGTCTCGCTAACGGACATGGTCTCGCGCTCGGTCAGTCAGTACTAAGTAGGACATTTTTGAACTGGCGTCCATTATGTCACGCAGGAGCTTAATTCCAGTGGACCAACCGGCTAAGCTGCCGTGGGTCTCGGTTCCAGTTCTAGAGTATTTGGCGGAAGCGTGACTTCTAAAGAGTGATAGGAGAGTGGTAGGGCGAGATTTTGCATATTTCTTCTCCGGCAAAACTTCTAATGCCAGAAGCTTAAATGCCAAATTTGGGGAAATTGTGAGATGCAGCGTTCAAAGATTAGATACGGTCGCGCACCCTGGCTCAGCTGTGTAAGCCATGACGGTATTGCCTTTTCAGCGATTCCAAAAGTTTTGGCTAAATAGTTAAATAAGTCTTGACTTCTACCCCAACCGGACATACACTAGCACCGTCCGATGCCCTTCGGATTTTTTGAAATACTTACTACTCCATCGACACTCGGCGGATAGCACCATATATGGTGCTAGACAACCTGTTGCCGGTAGCAAAAGTAATAACGCCAACACGTGCGGTGAAAGTCTGCACGTGCAGTAGTACTACGCGCGTTGCACTCGGGGTGCAGCGCCAGCAAGTGAGGCGCTAACGATGCTGAGAGATAAGCTGAGAACGACCGGTTCTGGTCCTGCGCAGCCGCGTATAGGCGAGCTGTTTGTAGAAGCAGGCATCATCAAACCGCAAATGGTGAACGAATGCCTTCTGATTTCTAAAAGAGCTCAGATGCCGATTGGCAGAGTGTTGATTATGTCAGGATACGTGACAGAGCCGGATGTCGACTGCGCTTTAGAGAGCCAGAAGTTGCTCAAACAAGGCCAGACCACGCGCGACGCTGCCTACAAACTGCTTCGCTCTGTTCATTGCAGCAAATTGTCGGTAGAAGAAGCAAAGGCACAAGCCGCTTTTGAAGACACATTCACCCTGCCGCTGACCGAAGTCGGCAAGTTGTTGCAAGCCTCTCAAGTTGTAGATAGCCGTACCCTCATGCCACTCGTCAAAGAGAGCCAAGATACCAATATACCTGTCGGTTCATTGCTGCTAAGAGAGCGGGCCATATCTGAATCTGTTTTGTTGGCAGCCCTCAATTGCCTCGTTCTTATCCGCGACAATCGTCTGACCAGGTCAGAGGCGGCGAGAATTGTCCTCACAGTCCATCAGCTTGACTGCGATCTCCCCCACGCTTTGAGCCGCAACAATCTCGAGCGCTTAATCGATGGCGACAAGCTCAAATTGCTTGATTTCCTCAAATTGGGTGGTCTTCTTGCTGAAGATGCTCACCCAACGGTTTTGGAACGTTCGCTGGAATTGAATGAAAAAACCGGCGAAGTGCTCGTAGCGAACGGATTTGTGAGCGAATTGGTTCTGGACGCAGCCCTTCAATTGCAGCAAATGCTTGATTCTAAAGAGATAAAACTGACGCGGGCAATAGAACTTCTGCATCTGGTCCGCGATATGGAAACACCGCTCGAGAGCTTAATGCAGGAACTCGAAGGATTGAACGAAGTGGTTGCATTCTTGAGACGTGGCCGCTTCCTCAACGAAAGCGAGATTCGTCAAATCGCGGCTCACACCGAAGATTTCGAAAGCTGCGCCGGCAGCACTCTCATAAGGGAAGGCGTGCTCTCTCATGCAATGCTTACCCGTGCGATTCGATGCCTTGGATACTATCGCAACGCCGTATTGACCGAACAACAAGCGTTCAGCACGTTCAAACACAGTATGGATGCCGACATTACCCCTGAAGAAGCAATCATGCAAATTCAGTGGGATCAAAATAACCGCTATGGCAGCTGCGAGCTTCTGGGAAAGACCGCCTGAAGCCTAAAATCGCAAGAGCTTAAAGGGACACCGTCAATACGAGTGCCCCTGAGTTTTCTCCAACCCAAAACCGGCGCCCGTTACCAGGCGACAGTTCAACAACGATACCGGGATGCGGTTCGTTGATTGGTCGATTTATCTACGGCCGCCGGACTTTTCTTTAGGTTGCGAGATGCTTACAGCGATCTGGCGACCTTCAACGTCACGACCATTCAAACCTTTGATTGCAGCTTCGGCTTCAGCTTGATTAGACATTTCAACGAAGGCAAACCCACGCTTCCTGCCAGTTTCTCTATCAACGGGGATGGCGCTGGATACGACGGTGCCGTATTGCTCAAACATCGTCAAAAGATCTGCCTCACCCAATTTGAAAGAAAGATTGCCTACGAACAATTTGCTATTCATGCGTTACACCAAAAAATAAGGACTAAAGTAAGTATTCGAGCATTATCGCACGCCCCCGGCAAATTAGTCAGCAAGAGCAAGGGGTTCACTTCAAATGTCCGTATAGGGAATACCCCAGACCGTGCCCGGAAAGCCGTGCTGCGCGGTCAGGAGAGCGCCATGGTCTACTCGGAAAGGTAGACTAATTTTTCATAACACTTAACCGCTGTCCTGCGTTGCGATTGACTTTCGGGACCGCCGATGCAGTTCCAAGGGTTGCCGGCGTGACTGAATTCACTAGTTGTAAGAACTCACATTCCAAGCCACTCACATTCAAATACTTTGGCAGACCTACCGAAAAGAAAGAAAGAAAAGGCTAGATAACCGATCGAGGTAAACCGATCGGGGCACTAAGATATCCCGATAACGAGATAAGTAGATCGGGTTTGATCATCTTTTTTCGTTCGTTCAGGTTGATCGATCTTGATTGTAATCGTGTCGAGACAAGCAATAAAGTTGTCGTAAAAGTCGATTACAGGCGGATATCGGACATTTGTGCGCTCACGAAACAGTCAGTGAACGTTCATGAAATTCAAGCTGAACGTAATTAACCGTTATGTGCTGAACAAAGAAAAGCTACAAATTTGGCACGGTATTAGACACC
The DNA here is from genome assembly GCA_036702975.1 of Oculatellaceae cyanobacterium. Lineage (GTDB taxonomy): Bacteria > Cyanobacteriota > Vampirovibrionia > Obscuribacterales > Obscuribacteraceae > DATNPX01. Next base: position 102,662 of record DATNPX010000054.1, on the reverse strand, counting down.
GCATGTGATGCACACAATCGAGCCACAATGCAGGTTGGCACGAGTTATCGTTTCGACAAGACTCTGGTAGCAAGAGCTCCGTCAGTGCGTTGTGACTAATTTCACATCTTTGGGTGATCCATAGTGAATTTAGTTCGGAGTACTATGACTGATGTTGAAGTTCATACGTTAGCCCACGGAACAAGAGTGTTTTGACATGGCTTCGGAACATTCCGAAACTCAAAAGGCCGATGATTTTTCAGTGCGAAAGCGCGTGAGCCGACAGCGCGAAGACTTTTTGTCTGCATTGATCTATGACATGAAAACGCCTTTGATTGGCGCTGATCGAATACTCGATCTATTCGTTCAAGGCACTTTGGGCCCGCTCACTGAACAGCAAACTTTGCTTCTTTTTCAATTGCGAGAAAGCAATAAAGCAGTTCTGGACATGGTTGGCGAGATGATAGACACGTATGCCATAGAGCAAGAGCACGTCGGTCAATTATCCTCGCTCGATCTATCCGCCGTGCTCAATCAAATCATAAGTGCGAGAAGAAAATCTTGCGAGAGCAAACAGATCAAAATTATCGCTGACCTCACCGAACAGACAAACTTCGTAAAAGCTGATGCGCACTTGATGTACCGGGCCATGGAAAACCTGCTCGATCATATGATCAAACGAAGTCAAAGCGGCGACACCATTGAACTACGGGTTGTTTCCGAACCAGACAGCAGCGTCGTCCACGTCACAGCCCCGAACAGACCAATTACTGCCATCGAGCGAGAAACACTGCTCAACGCTTCAGCCGACGACAATCCACGCTACAAGCCGGGTGCAATACTAAAGCTGCACATATGCAAGATCATCATAGAAGCTCATAACGGCACACTAGATACTACACATCTTGAGACTGCACATCTAGAAACTGCACATCTAGAACAGCTCGACGAGAAAAACGGGTCTGAGGTACTAGCCGATGAGCTCAAGGAACGGGGAATGGAACTCAAAATAGCTCTGCCTAAGCCGTAGCAAAGATTGTCACATCATAATGTAAACATTTGCGCCGAGCGTATCTTTCCACCTAGCGCTTTCGCAAGATAGGAGTACCATAGCGATGTCTAAAAGTTCGGCTGGAGTACTGCCAAGTTGGGTCTCCTTGTATTAATTGGTTTAATCATCGTTGCCCTGGTCGCCGTGATCGAAGTCACTCGCACGATCTAGAACCAGCACAAGTCAACGATCTGTTTTAGCGACCGACTCGGTCGAGATATTTGTGTTGAGCTTTTTGAGCTTTTTGAGCTTTTTGAGTTTTTCGAGTTTTTCGAGATGATCTCGGGGATACTCAACCACCTTCTTCGGCACGAAACCAGTCTACAGACAAGCCTATCAATGCAAGAAAGTTGAGCCATCCTCAGTCAACAATTGCCTAGCGGCTTGCACTCTCGTTCGACTGTAAACATTTTCAACACATACCTGTTTAGTGAAAGGAAGATCTATTGACACACCGGCCGGTCACTTGTAACCTGCTTGCAGATTCATACAGGTGCTGTCGCCAATGTTGTCGATCAATATATCTAGCAACCGTCGTCGCCGCGGATTCGATAAGAACCCGGGGCCGATATGCCGTAGCTGATTTAGCACCATAATCGCAGTCATATCCCGGGTCTAATCACCCGGGATTTTTTTTGGCCAACAAACAAGGAGAGCGCCATGTCAGCCACTACTCAAGAACCAAAGGTAACCGCCAGCTCGCAAAGAATGGCTTCACCAGCCGGTCAATCGATAATCGCCGATGTTCTCGAGCAGCCGCTTCTGCGTGGTAAAGACGTCATCGGCATCGAACACTTCAACGAAGAAGAGCTTCTCTTGATGCTCGATGTTGCGAAAAGGCTGAAATTGAGCAAGTTTGATGCAACCCAAACGCTCTTCGCCAAAGGTCAGACCCTGGCAATGCTTTTCGAGAAACCGTCTTTGAGAACGAGAGTAACGTTCGAAGCCGGCATGACTCAACTTGGTGGCAACGCCATCTATTTAGAAGGCAAACTCGGGGAGAGAGAGTTGGTCAGCGATGTTGCCCACAATCTTGAGCGCTGGGTGGATGGCATCATGGCCAGAACCTTCGACCACGAGACCATAACCTCCTTGGCCAAGCACGCCAACATTCCGGTCGTGAACGGATTGAGCGACCAAGAGCATCCTTGCCAGGCTCTCGCAGATTTTCAAACGCTAATCGAACACAAAGGCTCACACAAAGGTGTCAAGCTTGCCTACATTGGAGACGCCAATAATGTGGCCAATTCGCTGATGCTCATGGCTGCGACCTTAGGAACTGACTTTGCCATCGCCTGTCCGGCGCACTATCAACCGAATGCAACTGTCTGGATGAAAGTGATGCAGCTTGCCGCCAAATCCGGCGCAAAAATGACTCTCACTCATGACCCAATAGAAGCAGCCACCGATGCCGATGCAATCTATACAGATGTCTGGACTTCCATGGGGCAGGAAGCTGAAAGTGAGAAAAGAGAGAAGGCCTTCGCTGGCTTCCAGGTGAACAAGGCTCTCGTAAGCCATGCGAAAAAAGATGCGATCGTCATGCACTGCTTGCCGGCGCACCGCGGACTGGAAATTTCAGCGGACGTCATAGACGGCCCGCAATCGGTCGTTTTCGATCAAGCCGAGAACAGACTGCATGCACAAAAAGCAATTTTGGCGCTGGTTCTATAAAGCAAACAGCGCAAAAACACTACACATTCAAAACTACCGGAGGAACCCATGAAGAAGATTTTGTTAGCCTACAGCGGCGGTCTCGATACATCGTGCATCTTGACCTGGTTGAAGGAAAAGTACAACGCACCGATCATCGCTTATTGTGCTGATGTCGGACAAGACGAAGACTTCGAAGCTGTCAAAGTAAAAGCTCTGAAAACCGGCGCCGAGAAATGCATTATTGACGACCTCAAAAATGAATTCGTCAAAGAGTACATTTTCCCTTCTATACAAGCAAATGCCGTTTACGAAACTATTTATCTGATGGGCACTTCACTCGCCAGACCTTGCATAGCAAAGGGCATGGTTGAAGCAGCTCTCAGAGAAGGATGCGACTACATCGCCCATGGTGCAACCGGTAAAGGCAACGACCAGGTGCGCTTCGAGTTGACGATGAAAGCACTGGCTCCGCAACTCAAAGTCATCGCCCCCTGGCGTGAATGGGAATACAGCAGCCGCTCCGAACTTTTCGACTATGCTGAAAAGCACGGTATTCCTTTGCCTATCTGCAAAGAGAAACCATACTCGATGGACGCCAACCTCATGCATATAAGCTATGAAGGCGGCATCCTCGAAGACACATGGAACGAAGCCCCCGAAGACATTTATCTCTGGACCACCTCACCTGAGTCAGCGCCAGACAAACCGGAATTTGTCACCATCGATTTCGAGCAAGGCAACCCGGTCGCTATCAATGGCAAGGAGCTGTCGCCAGTTGAACTCATGAAAGAAGCAAACGCATTGGCAGCCGCTCACGGCGTTGGCCGTATTGATATCGTAGAGAACCGTTATGTAGGCATCAAGTGCCGCGGCGTTTATGAAACTCCGGGCACCACAATTTTGATGCAAGCACACAAAGCGATCGAATCATTGACCCTCGACAGAGAAGTTTCGCATTTGAAAGACTCCTTCATTGGCAAGATTGCAGACCTCACCTACAACGGCTACTGGTTCGCGCCGGAAGCTGAGTTGCTGCGCGGCTTCATCACACAAAGCCAGGAGCACGTCACGGGCACGGCCAAGCTGAAGTTGTACAAAGGCTATTCGATGGTGGTCGCACGTAAGTCACCGCAGTCTCTTTACAGTGAAAGCGTGACGAGCTTCGAAAACATGTCGGCATTCAATCCAGCCGATTCTGGCGGATTCATCAATATCAACGGACTCAGACTCTCAACATGGAGCCAAAAGCATGCAAGTTTTACGAAAAGCCTTCAGCCAACAGCTTAACGAAACGATCAGCGCTTTCGTCAATTCGATTGAGGCAGACCGAGCTCTGATTGAGGCTGATATCACGGGAAGTATCGCTCACGCCAATATGCTGACTCACGTCGGCATATTGACGGACGAGCAAAAAGATCGCATCGTCGGCGGTCTCAATCAAATATTGACCGAAGCGAGAGCCGGTGAGTTTGCCCTCAACCCAGCCTTCGAAGACGTACATATGAACGTCGAAAAGAAGTTGCAGGAGTTAATCGGCGAAGACGCGCTGCGATTGCACACAGCGCGCAGCCGAAACGATCAAGTGGCGCTGGATTTACGGCTCTTTATCACTACGCAGATCACTTCCGCAAAGGTCCTGATTAGAAGCCTGCAGTCATCACTGGCAAAATGCGGTCTCGATCACATTGACGTAGTGATGCCAGGCTACACTCACCTGCAACGGGCGCAGCCGATTCTGTTTGCTCATGCCATGGATGCTTTCATTCAAATGCTCGAACGAGATCATTCACGCTTTGAAGACGCCGGCAAACGCGCGAATGTATCGCCTCTTGGTGCAGGCGCTCAAGCAGGGACATCACTGCCGATCGATCCAGCACTCAGCGCACATAATCTCGGTATCAGAGCTGTTTTTGCAAACTCTGTCGATGCAGTCAGCGACCGTGATTTTGTCGCCGAGTTTCTCTTTGCAGCATCGCTCTGTTCGGTGCATCTGTCGCAATTGGCAGAGACACTCATTATTTGGGCGAGCAAAGAGTTCTCATTCGTCGAGTTCGCAGACTGCGTAACAACAGCTTCTAGCTTGATGCCGCAAAAGAAAAATCCTGATCCAGTTGAACTGGTACGCGGAAAGACGGGCTCAATGATCGGCGATCTAGTCAATGTGCTCTCGACTCTAAAAGGTCTTCCGCTTGGATACAATCGGGACCTGCAAGAGACGAAACCGCCTGCGATTAAAGCATCCAAAGAGCTTTTCGGTTCGTTGAAGGTGCTGGCGATTGCGGTCGACAACATGACGGTAATTAAAGAAAATACGCTGAAGGCAGCCTCTGACGCCGGAATGATGACGACTGACCTTGTCGAGTTTCTCGTTCGCAAGAACGTTCCATTCAGACAAGCTCACGAGCAAGTATCGCAGCTGGTGCAAGTCGCAAAGGAACTCGATAAGCCACTTTCGGAACTCTCTTTGGAGCAGTTCAAAGAAATTGCTCCCGAGTGCACCGAGGAGATCTACGCTTTGTTCGATCCAACAGGATCGGTCGAAGCCAAATCATCAAAGGGCAGCACTAATCCACGCAAAGTTGCGATCGTTTTGAACGACTTCCAACACTCCTTGGAGTTCGGCACTCCGTCGAAGAAGTACTTGCGCGGGCACAGTCTCGCCAGCCCGACTCCTTCGCAACCAGCCGTGAGCCCTGAAAAGTTCACGGACATCTGGTGATAGAGTGAAAAAAGTCGCCATAGTCGGAGCCACCGGATACACAGGACAAGAGCTTGTGCGGTTGCTGCTGCAGCATGACAAAGTGCAGATAGTTGCTGGCACCTCGCAGTCTTATAAGGGACAAAAGTTCAGTTCTGTGTATCCCAGCGCGTTGAAGTTTGCAGACTTCGTCTGTTCGGATGACGATCTGGGTAACTTGTCGAAACAAGTCGACGTCATTTTTGTCGCTCTGCCCCATGGTCAGGCGGCAGCAAAAGTGACAGAGGCTATGCTCGAACGCTGCAGGATAATCGACCTGGGCGCCGATTTTCGGTTGCGTGACCCTGCAGCATACAAGCATTGGTACGGCTTAGACCATGCGACACCATCGCTTTTGCAGCATGCAGTCTATGGACTGCCCGAGCTAAATCGGAAGCAGATCGTCAATGCAAGGCTGATTGCAAATCCTGGATGCTATGCCACCTGCTCGATTTTGACTCTTGCTCCGCTTTTGAAGAATGGAGTGATTGGACCTGCGTCGATTGTAGTGGATGCAAAATCTGGGGTGTCTGGCGCAGGGAGAGCATTAGATCTCGGCATACATTTCGATGAGTGCAATGAATCGATAAAGGCATACAAAGTCGCATCGCATCGCCACACACCAGAGATCGAACAAGTGTTGACAGAGACCGCCAATCACGGGAACGAGTTGAAATTGACATTCACACCGCATCTGGTGCCGATGAATAGAGGTATCCTGGTCACAGCTTACGGTTCATTGCGGTCGTCACATTCACAAGCCGATTTGATCGCTTGTTATGAAGAATTCTTCGCCGGCGAACATTTCGTTCGTATCTTCAGCCCTGCGAATACTTCCTATCCATATCCGGAAACTCGCTGGGTAAAGGGCTCTAACTTTTTCGACGTAGGCGTAACGGTGGACAATCGAACAGACCGCGTGGTGGCAATCGGTGCGCTGGACAACCTGGTTAAAGGAGCGGCAGGTCAGGCGATCCAGAACATGAACATAGTGCTCGGCTTTGACGAGCAGACAGGCTTGAACCAGATGCCGATCTTTCCAGCCTAACGAAAGCATGCAGAATTCCAACCGACAGTCAGTCGGAACGAGACAAGTGGCTTCCTAAATCAAACTTTTCCAGCGAACTATAAGGATAAGAAAGTGAATACAGTCATTGAACAATCGAAGCAGAATTTGACCGTTGAAGGCGGAAGCGTGACTACACCGAAAGGATTCAGTGCAGCTGGCGCTTTCGTTGGAATCAAAAAGAACAGCAAACCCGACCTGGCATTGATCTGGAGCAATGCACCAGCTAACTGCGCAGCCGTATTCACAACTAACATGGTCATGGCAGCGCCACTTCTTTGGAATCAGAAAGCGATCCAATCATCGATAGAGATAAGCGGAATCGTTATCAACAGCGGCAACGCCAACGCATGCACCGGTGAGCAAGGCATGCTAGATGCCCAATCAATGGCGACTACCCTGGCTGAATACAAAGGAGTTTCGCCTAAGCAAGTCCTCGTTGCATCAACCGGAGTCATCGGCGTAAAGCTTCCTATAGAGAAAGTCGTACAAGGAATCGGTCAACTGGCCCCAATTCTAGAAAGTACAGCCGACGCAGGTTTAGATGCAGCTGCCGCGATTATGACCACTGATACTTATGCCAAGCACGCATCCGTCTCGTTTAAAACCAAAAGCGGCACAGTCGTAACTCTGGGAGCGATTGCCAAAGGCAGTGGCATGATCCATCCGAATATGGCTACTATGCTCGGTTTCATCACGACAGACTGCAAAATATCAGGGAGCTTACTTACTAAAGCGCTGAAAGAGAGCAACGAGTCGACTTACAACATGATTTCGGTCGATGGTGACACCAGCACAAACGACATGGTGGCAATCCTCGCTAATGGACAGGCTGGCAATGCGCTCATAGACAAGGAAGACGATGACTACCAGGTCTTTTGCCAAGCGTTGACTCTATTGAACGGAACAATGGCAAAGGCGATTGTCAAAGACGGCGAAGGTGCTACGAAATTTCTCGAAGTGCAAGTCAGCGAGGCCCAGAGTCTTGTCGATGCCAGAAAGATTGCTCGGGCGATAGTCTCTTCAAATCTTGTCAAAGCAGCATTCTTCGGTGAAGACGCCAATTGGGGAAGAATTCTCTGTGCGGCAGGTTACAGTGGTGCTCAATTCTCGCCGGAAAAGGTATCGATATCTCTTGAAAGCGCTGCCGGCAGTCTGAACTTAATGACCGCTGGCGAACCCGCAATCTTGGATGAGGAGTTAGCCAAGACCGTGTTGGCAGAGAAAGAGATTGTAATCAAAGTCAACATAGGAAATGGCGATTGGGCGGCAACAGCCTGGGGTTGCGATTTGAGTTATGACTACGTTCGAATTAATGGTGCTTACAGGACATAGGGGGTGACATATAATGACTTCTTCAGTAGTGGATCAAAAGAAAACAATGGACAACGTAACTCTGTCACCATCCCAGCCGATTGATAAATCAGTCGAGGGTCAAGTAGTTGTGGTGAAGTTTGGTGGCAATGCGGTGCAAAGCGCTACTGCACTGGAAACACTGATCGAGGATACGATTGCACTCGTCAAACAGGGCGTCAAGGTGATCGTCGTGCATGGCGGCGGCACGGCCGTAAACGATGCATTAGCAGCCATTGGGAAAAAGACGGAAAAGGTGAACGGTCTTAGAGTCACCGACTCTGAAACGCTCTCGGTTGCAGTCAAGACTTTCGTAGAACTGAACGAGCAACTGACCGAAAAATTCAGAGAGAAGGGCGGCAACGCGCTAAGCTTCTCGTCTAAGTCGGCAAATCCGCTCATCGCTGAAAAGATGGGACCGGTTTATAAAGGTGACGAACGTGTCGATCTCGGTTGGGTCGGAGACATCGTTAGCATCGACCAAGGGCTGCTCGAAAGCTGGCTCTGGGCCGGCTGGATTCCAATAGTGGCGCCACTGGGATTAGACATCGACGGTCACTACTACAACATCAACGCCGACCATGTAGCTCTGGCGGTAGCGGCTGCAATTCAGGCAGACAGACTTATATTCTTGACCGACGTACCAGGGGTGTTGCAGTCAATCGATGATCCAACTTCGATCATACGGAAGCTGACACCTGAAAAAGCCGCCGCTTGTATCGAAAGTGGAATAATCAGTGGCGGCATGTTGCCTAAGTTAAAGAGCTGCATCACAGGCTTGAGTCGTGGCATCCAGCAGATTGCCATACTCAATAGCTTCGAATCGCATGCGCTGATGAAAGGATTTACCGAACCAGAAGCGACAGGAACTTTGATCACCGGAGAAGAAGATGCCGACTAATACGAGAGCAGAAGTGGAGAACGATTCGCAGACTTCCGTTCAAGAGCAGTGGCTCGAACGCGGCAGGAACGTTCTTATGGAAACCTACGCATCATTCCCAGTTGTCCTGGCTAGCGGCAAAGGTTCTTATGTGGAGGACGTGAACGGCAAAAAGTACCTCGACTTCTGCTCAGGCATTGCGGTCAACTCGCTCGGGCACTGCAATGAAGATTACATGCAGGCTCTTACTAAACAACTATCTACGCTGGTTCACTGTTCGAACCTGTATTTGAATAAGCCGGCGATTCAATTGGCTGAAGCTTTGCTTGAGGGAAGCGCTTTCGATAAGGCATTCTTTTGCAACAGCGGCGCTGAAGCCATCGAAGGCTCGCTTAAGCTAAGCCGAAAGTATGCCAAAGAGACTAAAGGAGAGTATTGCAACAAGATACTGACAATGACCAATTCATTCCATGGTCGTACTTACGGTGCGCTTTCGGCTACAGGGCAGAAGAAATATCAGGCCGGATTCAGTCCACTTGTTCCGGATTTTGAGACGGCGACTTTCAATGACTTTGAATCAGTCAGCCAGTGGGATGGTCAAACAATCGCGGCCATCGTCGTTGAGCCGATTCAGGGCGAAGGCGGCGTACACGCTGTCGACAGAGAGTTTCTACAGCAAATCCGCAACTATTGTGACCGCGAGAAGGTCGTGCTTGTATTCGACGAGATTCAATGCGGAGCTGGTCGCACAGGGAAGTTCTTCGCTTACGAGCAATTTGGGGTTGCTCCTGATGTTATCGCGATGGCGAAGGGTTTGGGCGGCGGTTTTCCGATAGGGGCGATACTGGCCAAGGCCGAAATTGCAAAAGCCTTCAAACCAGGCGATCACGGAACCACGTTCGGTGGCAATCCGCTCGCTTGTACTGCGGCGCTGACATGCGTTGAAACGATAAAGGAACCGGCATTCTTAGAGGCAGTAGAAAGCAAAGGGAAGCATCTTCTCAGCAGGTTGCAGGAGTTAGCTGCAAAGAATGACAAAATCAAAGAGATTAGAGGCATGGGCTTGATGCTCGGTGTCGAATTCACAGAGCCGGTGAAACCGATAATCAATGCCTGTATTGAGGCAGGTCTGCTTTTGATTGGTGCCGGTGAAAAGGTGGTGAGAATACTGCCACCGCTTACGGTGACGGTTGAGGAGATTGATGCAGCGGTGGAGATATTTGAGAGGGCTAGTCGGAAAGACTAGCGTTTCTAATTGATTCTCGCTTGCCAGTAAATATGACGTTTGCATTTTCCGAGAACTCAACCGCATAAGGCTCGTTAGGCAGCGTGGTGGGGCTCGTCGAAACCAGACCAAAAAAACAGAATGGAAATACTGACCGGGGCGGCAGCAGTTCAACAGTTGCAGATATGCTTGAAGAATTGTATTCTTGACAGGGCGCGGCGGAGCGTCTGATATCTGTATGAGACCCGTGCGTGGGGACGCACGGGCAGCGGTCTCTGACGCGACCGCATGCCGGCGAAGCCGGTCGGTCCGTCTGAGATCTGAACGTTATGTTTCATTCTTGCGAGGACCTTTAGTGCAAATTCATGAAGCGGTGGTGATCGCGCTAATTTCTGCCGGTGTTGGGGCTACGATATCAAGCTTGTTCACGCTTGCGGGGCAACATTTTGAACGTCGGCACCAAAAACGGCAGCTTGTTTTTAAAAGTGCTCTGGAAGTATCTCAAAAACGGATTGAGCAGGGAATGGAAGCCGCGAAAATGACCGGCAATAGAACTGAAATTCCTGATCTCGTCATACTATCGGGCACTTATTATAAATGGCTCGAAAGTATGTATGAGCATGGACAGCTGCCTCCCGAAGCGGTAGCTGCAGAAGAAGCATCGATTAAAAAGCTTGCCGAGGCGAAAGAGGAACGTAGAAGGAAACAAGCCATCGAAATCGAAAGACAGGTTGCGGAAGCCGCTAAGCACCCACTGAAAGCTAGGTCCCTGCTTTCCTGTATTGAGTTATCGATGTTGACAGAGGCACAATTACAACGTTTGCAAAAAGGCGCCAGCGTTTCATACCCTGAAGAGAATCTCGCTTAATGAACTACTCCGGAAAAATCATCAGGGCTCAGGAACCGAATTTTTACGGAATTTTTGGGGAAAGACTTGAGCATCTCCGGAATTTTGGACTGCCGAAGGTTTCGTTTCCCCGAAATTCAATGCCGCCAGAATTTCTGGCACAGTACTTGGGGCTCACGCACCAAAGTTTTCAACAGACGCAAAGGTATATCGTAGAGGCTATAGTGAATCTGCGAAACAGTAGCCTGCCTAAATCCATAAAGACAAGACGAGAGTTGATAGTACGCCGGTTGGCTGATTCTATCGCGCTACAGATGCTAGATAACGAGTCAACAGCACTTCGCCGTATGTCTAAATTAAAACAGGCTGCGCACTGTGACACTACCACCTTGCTTCGGTCAGTCGAAGAATGCGAAGCACTAACACCGCAACCGAGTGCCCAATTCGCCCTTTCATGCGATCTGACCACATCGGTCCAGATTTCCGACGTATTACTTATCGATATGTCCAATCCGTATGACCGACGGTTATCGGTCCTAGAGCTAAAGGCAGGCCGGGTAAATGAGGAGCTTACGGAAGTGCTGGCAGATCCCGACTTCTGCAGTCGATATGTCTATTTCAAATACGGAGAGAAAGGAATCAAGCAGGTCCTTCGCATGCTGAAACAGGAGATTAATTGCGCACAGGCCGTTAATACAATTAACAACGATCAAGGAATTGATCTTCGGACAAACAAGTACATCCATATGTCAGAGCCAACGCAACCACTCTCAGACTACTCAGAGATTCTCCAATCACTCATCGAAAGAGCACAAGTTAGCGGCGCCGCAACTGATACCATTGATGAATGTTTGCATCTGGCAGCTGTTAGCACCAGCGATTCAAACAGTTTAGAGATTGCTCAACATCTTTTAGCAGCGCAAGTGCATGAATATAGTCGCCGCACCGCTGGCATAAGTGCAATCGCTCAAGAAGTAATTACCGCTGTCGGCAAGGAACGGCTAAAGATCAATGATTTCCTTGATTGCAACTTACATGCAGTCGGAAGCATTCCGTTCACAAGTTGGAACTTGAATGTCGATTCCATTACAGACCTGGCTCGCAGAAACACCCTGGTGTTATTTGCTCTAGACATCTATGGTCTTTTTGCGCTCTGTCACAGGCTTAGAATACAGGCACGACTAAAAAGTCGGAAAGAGACTGCTAAGCTCGTCGAAGAACTAGGTCCACAATGTGTGACCAGCTGGAATAATAGAACGCTAGAAGTTGAAGGACATACATTGCTAACTGGCAGTTATTCAAAAATGATCAACGAACTTTTCACTCCAATGAGTGTCATCTTGAACATAATAGACAAGCCAGAACCCAAGATTATATTGGCCGCATGATGGTTTTCGTTCACTATCGAGCGATAGTCAGCTGGTCAACCTACGGAATAACTTCGAATGACAGCAGAATAGTAGACCAGCCTAAGCAAAGGCGACAGTGCTCACGGCAAGCTCGAGCAATTCTGTAGACATTCTCGAAAATGACTCGGGTTGGTAGAGTAACAACCGCGGCTTAGGCTTCTCACGTAGATTCAGCCTGAGGTACTTGCTGATCTTCAATAATCATTCTTGGGAAAGAGGAAGTGTGAGCACCATAGATGGTGCTCAGCTTACTCAACATCGAAAGCGCCATGACTCGAGTACAATAGTAATGGTTTAGAATGCGGATTACTGGAGAATCAGAGATGACTCAAGTTTTTTCAGACGATTTTGTGGCCGGGCTCCCCGAAATGAATCGCTTTGAAAATCCGGTCGTAGTTCGACTTTGCAAAGATACAATGGAATCCAATGTCAGAATGCGAGGTGCTATCGAGCGCTGGTTTGCCAAAGTGCCAGAAAATATTCAAGCTGGAATGTTAGCCAGATTAAGAAGCCAGGAAGACTCTGAACACTTATCGGCATTTTTTGAATTGGCGTTGATGGAGCATTTTGAGACGGCTGGGTTCGTGGTTGACAGGGCCCCTATTCTTGAGGACGGCACAACGCCCGACATGAAACTCTCACTCGGAGGGCAGATAGTCTACGTTGAAGTCCGCACAATAGCAGAAGAAGAAAAATCCAGAATAAATAGAAAGCGGAAAAATTCAGCACTAGTTCAGCTGGATAAGATTTCCAGCAAGTATATTCTCTCGATTTATTTTGAAAAGGAGCCGGAAGAAGCCATCAAGCCAACGCAACTCAGGCAGAGCGTCGCTGATTGGTTGTCACAAGCTTCGATTCCAGAAGGTGAACGATTGAGCGAAGCCTTCAAAGCCGGTGGTTATGAGGTCGAAGTGACAGCGAACAATCGACCCGAGTACGGAGAAGGACCTGGCCGTGTCATGTTTAATTCCGGGCCGGTTGGATTTTTAGGGACATCTCTCGGTCTAATGTACAGAGGTATGAAGGAGAAAGGTAAGAAATACAAGAATCTGCAAGAGGGCGGCAAGCCGTATGTCGTAGCAATCTGCTCGACTGACTTAAACTACGCACTTGAAGATCTGTGGATGATGCTCGCGACTTATGGATCTCTTCTAGGTGAAGAGAATGACGGCGGCTATCTCAATCTGTCAGGAGAGAAGCCAAAACATGCCGGAGTGAGTGGACTGTTGCATTGTAAGCTCTTGTACGATCGCGAGAACTTTGGATTCGATATAAATTTTTTCGAGAACCCATCAGCCGTGAACCCAATCCCCGAAGAGTTTCAATGGAAAAGAAAGGAGAAAGAGACCAGTGATCTCAGTAGGGAGAATCGGTAACTGAGCGCGGTTCATCGGAAACGACGAACAACTGATAATACTTATTATCAGCGGATTTGCGCGACGAAACGATTGTACCTAATTCTCAACGAGGTCAAGAATGCCTAAGCTAAGACGTATGAGTTCGCACGACAAGTTCGGCTGGAAATCACAGTTTGATCGGATGTGCCGCTGGTATGATCGAATTCAGCAAAACCAGCACGAAGACTTTATTTACGCATTTTTTCAAAATTGCTACATCTTAAGAGATTGGCTACTGCATGATGAAGTCATTACTAAAGACGAGTGGGAAACATTCATTCAAAAGTTTAAGTGCATACAACTTTGTCGTGACCTATGCAATGGAACGAAGCATGGGCAGCTGCGACCTGCGGACATGAATAGAAATCCCATTACTGGGCTGGAATGGTCATCTCTGGAAGACACAGCGAAGAGCTTTGTAATAATTGATTTTGAAAAAGTAGAACCAGTGAAGCTTGCCAAAGAATGCATCGAGGCCTGGAAGACTATATTGCCTTCTCCATAAGATTCCATTAGTATCTGAGGACGTTTATCGCCTTATGCTTATCCGCCGGATCGACAGCAAGATACTCTTGTAATTGTCCGAGGCTGGCGTGTCCTGAGATTTCTTGAATCGTGCGCAAGGGAACGCCAGCACGACTCATGTTGGTCAAACACGTGCGCCGCATCGAATGCGTCGAGGCGTCCTGGAGGTTCAGTGCGTCGAAAGCGGCGCGCAGAATGTAGTGAGCGCGCACTCGCTCGAGGTGGCCGGTCTCAGAATCGTATGACGGGAAGAGCCATTTGCTGCGGTCTCCATCGGCGTCCTTGCGATAAGCGTCCAGGCGGTCGCGCAGCTTTGGATGGATCGGTATGTCGCTGTAAACTGTCGTTTTGCGTTTGAGGCGAACGACTTTTAGTACGTTACGGACGCCTCCTTCCTTCGTGAAGAGCTGATTTCGCTTCAGGGTGATGATTTCACCTATGCGCAGGCCGGAATAGATTCCGAGGGCAAAGAGCGCGCGATCGCGGTCATTTTTCAGAAGCTGGAAGACGGTTTTGATTTCCGCCGGCGAGAGAATTTTGGCTTGTCCTGGCATGTGAACAAAATACCTCAAATGCAGGGATTTCATTCATAAAAAGGGGGCAAAGTTTCAATGCCATTTTATTGCTGAGCTGGATGGCTGAATAGCTGAGGGTTTTAGGAAAGGCGGATGGTGAACAAAGCAGGGCTTTTGTTCGATATCGAAACTAGCGATAACTGCCTGAATTTTTGATTCCCAGCCAGCAGTCGCACGGCACTTAGCAATTCAATAATCGAAGCTGCCCCTTGGTATCGGCAGGCGCTGGTGTCAGTTAATTTGAATTCGGCACCAACCGGATGGACTTAAATCACAACGGCAGCACACCAGTAAAGCCCTTGAAGATAATTGCTTCACACAAACACATCGAGAAACCAGACCTAAATAGCTTGACTCCGATTAGCTGACATTGAATAAGGCGAAGACGCGGACATATTGTCCGCGTCTAGTGAAAAGCACGAAGGCTTGGTCCTTAGAAAACCAATCCCCTCAATCTGCTTCCCAGCGCATTCGTGGATGCGCACCTCGTAAGTATCCCAGCAACACTAATAGTTTCGGCTGCCAGTCTTGCTAGCGTCTTTTGTGCCCTACATGCTACATATGGATTTGAGTCGGCAACGAGCAAATTCAAGACCTTTCGGCTGATATTGTGATTCTCCGCGACAGCATACCTAACGTCGGGATTGTCATCTTCAGCAAGAAGCAACAAGACCTCTTCAGTGGTGTTGATCTGGTCAGCAACAGCAATTCGAAGTTCGGCATCCGAACTAATGTCAACAGTTTTGTGACAGTTGTTCGCGCCAAAGAAATTGGATAGAAGCTTGCCAGTCGGGCATAAATCCATTTGAACTACCATGTCTAGCACCTCGTGGTCGCGGAAATGACCAGATCGAGTGCAAATAGTGGCGGTTCACAAGGATTCTCAAAACCCTACATAAGGCGCGCTCTCACAATCTTTCTAATGACATCATAGCGCTATTCCACAATAGTTTTTTCTCGGGATTTGTTTTGCAAGCCCACAAGATGAGCCCACCCTTGGTCTATAGGTTTATTAATATATATGTCCGGCAAATCGCCGTAAATGAATCTGCTGATTTCCTGCAGGTGACATGAGCACTAGAGAACTTGCGAGCAGCAATCCCAACCGTTTCATTGTTTAACGCGTATTAGCCACCAAAACACTAAAACCTCTCACAAGCCATTTGGCAACCCGGAGAGCTTTACAGAATCGGCGTTTCGTCAACTAACCAATAGGCACCTGTGCGCCTTTCAGCCATCCCAATCTTTGTTTCGCCATCTTCGATCAGCAACAATGAGTCGAGACTTCTCTTCTGAATTTCTGTTAGCTCTGAAGAGAGTAGCCTCCACACACGTTCTTGTGCGTGCTTTCGAATTCTGGCTATAAGTCTTTCAAGCATGGAGATGCCTGGGAGTAAGACCTTGTGCGATAAAAGCCAATCAGTAGCCCGGTCGAAACTGCTTGTGTCACCTTCTTGTTCCGTTGCTCCCCAAGACCCAAGCACGAATTTGTTCGGCAACCCGTGAAACGGGTCAGCGACGAAGTAAGGAGTATTCGATTAGTGTCGAATTCTCTGAGCTGACCGGTTTATCCGAAGTCTGCGTTCTTATTTGCGCGAGCGACGAGCTTGTCACGATTCATTTTGGCGTGGTTTGGGCCAAAAGCCAGACTATATCCTTCTTCGTAATAATCAAGAAAAGCGTTGTATGTCGCCAGATCTTGAGTCAGCTTTCCAGATTCAATGTCTCTACGAATTTTCTCGATGTGATGGATTACGATAGCTTCGGAGGCTTTGTAGTCTTCGAGGGCTGCGTCCCGGCCGGGCTGCCCGGCAATTAATCGGCGGTTCAGTAGCGCCCAGTTTTGTTGATCAGCGATAGACATCTCAAGCAAATTTCCGAAGAAAACTCTCTTGAGAATGGCACTCCTTGTGTCAGGCTTCACAGCCAAGCTGCTGATGAGGGCTGCGTGTTTATGTGGCTAATGCCTGTAAAATTACTTTCTGTCTTCTTCGGTTGAAATTTGAAGGGCGCCTTGGATCTCAACCAGACATTATCAAAAATGACTGGTTTTGATAATCTGAGTGTTGACTGCTCTGCTGCAATGTACATTTCCCGTATTGCTGCAACCGGCCCGCAATCTCTTTTTGGGAAAGTTTAAAATCGAACGAAGGACGTGGCCATGAAAACAACAAGAAGCAGTCCATGCAATATGCACGGCGAACCAATCGAAATTCTTCAGCAAGACAACATAATCACAATATCGCTGGGCGCCATAGCCCTGTCAGTTACGAAGTGAAAGCCAAGGATTTGGCTGACTTTTTGCGCAATTTCGACCGAACTAGCACTCAGTGTAAAGATTGCCCGGTGGATCGTCGGGTCGAGATACGATGCTCCGGAGACCACTTAGAGTTCTTTGCCGAAGGTGCTGGAACGGAGAACATTGATTATCGTAATCTTCTTGCGCTGTGCAATGCATTGGATGCAGAATCGGAATAGCCTGCGTAGGTCTAGCGAGAGCAAAATCCTGTGATAATTGAATCAGTACTTGAGCGTCGCAATAGCCTTGTGCTTATCTGCAGGATCAACAGCGAGATACTCCTGTAATTGTCCGAGGCTGGCGTGTCCTAAGATTTCCTGAATTGTTCGCAAAGGGACACCGGCACGACTCATGTTAGTTAGACAAGTGCGGCGGATCGAATGCGTGGATGCATCCTGTAGATTCAGCGCATCGAACGCAGCGCGCAAAATATAGTGGGCGCGCACTCGCTTGAGGTGACCGGTTTCGGAATCATCTGCGCAGCTTAGGATGGATTGGGATGTCGCTGTAAACTGTCGTTTTGCGTTTAAGGCGAACGACTTTCAGCACGTTACGGATGCCTCCTTCCTTCGTGAAGAGCTGATTGCGCTTCAGGGTGAGATTTCACCTATGCGCAGGCCGGAATAGATTCCGAGGGCAAAGAGCGCGCGATCGCGGTCATTTGTCAGAAGCTGGAAGACGGTTTTTATTTCCGCCGGCGATAGAATTTTGGCTTGGTCGGCAGGTGAACAAAATACCTCGAATCGAGAGGTTTTATTCATAACAAGGATGCAGAAGTTGCAGCGACAATGTCGATTTCAGAAGTTGTGTGCACCCATTTCAGAAGTGCTGTTCAGCAATAAGCGGAAGCCTGACGACAAGAGCATTTGCGCAAAATCGTTTCTTGACAGTTTATCAGGAGTGGTGTTCACTGGAAAACAAATCCTTAAGACTACAAAGTCCGGTATTGATTGCAAGCAGCCGAACTTTTGACCGTTTCGGAACAGACTTGAGCTGATGCCTAGGCGTCAATTAGACTCTGTTTCGCAGAATGACAGATATGCGAAATAAAACGGACAAAAAAAAGATTGCGATGACGAGTCGACGACATAAAAATCCTGCCAGTTTCGCATCACCAAAACAAAATGCGAAATAGGAGTCCGTAAAAAAGATTGTCAGAGTGGTGCGGCAGCATCGACTCTCTTATGACGCTTTCATCGCTGTCTGCCAGCAAGTTCGGCTGAAGTTGAAGTTGCAAATTCTGCAAAGACATTGGCGGCGGTGAACACGACTTCTGAAATCCGGTGCACAGGTCTTCTGAAATTGACAAAGTCACAATCTTGGACAAGTAGCTCAATCTCTGACCAGCTGTTTTGAATAGTTTAGTTCTGGTGTGAGGTATCGCAACATCGATAGACTGACCGGTTTCGGCATCTTAATCGGTCCGCGGTACTCTGGTTGCGGCAATCCGTGCTCGTTAATAATAAGATTGACGTTTTGAAATTCAATCTGGCAATTGAACCTGGTCACGTGGCTTCCGGTTGGTGCTGCCCATATTCGGGATTTACTCAAAATTTCGATAGCTGCCGCAGCGTGCTGGTCAAATTTTGCGGGGTCGCCAAAATCGCCCCACCATGTGATTTCAGGTTCAAAATTGCGATAGTAATTGAGCACCTTGCCCGTGCGGTCGAAGACCACATGATAAACTCTCTTTCCGAGCAGATCAAGCGGCCATTGTTTATCCATGTAGTGCTGGTTCAAGTAATCGTCGGCGTCTCTAAATTTTTGCCACCACTGCTCTTCGAGAACACGATTGGCTCCTCGCGCTTCGCTCGTCCAGATACGTTGCTCGACTACTGATTGCTGGGTCCAGCCACAGTCGGGATGCCGCATCATCTCCATCGCAGCATCGTAATTGTAGACACCTAACATGGCTGCGAGTTTTTTCTTCGAAGCGCTGATTTTTCCGGTGCTTTGCACGGATGCTGTGTGCCGACTTCGAGCGTGACCAGCCGATAAGGGACTTTCTTTGACTAGCCCGTCAGTTGATAAATCTATCGCTGCTTGATACTGCTGTCCTTCCCTCACTACCTCAAGCAACAATTTGTTGTCACTAATTTTCGCTTCAATGACCTGATCGTTCGGTGCAAGATTGGCTGATTCAGCGAGACTGCCAGGGACGATTGCTTTGATTGTCGCAGGAAACTTCTCGCCGGCAAATATAATTCCTGATGATTGACAGCTGCTTTGCAGAGTGTCGATATGCCCGTATAACTTCTTTGGTACTTTTTCAGTATCTGTCAAGCCTGCACTTGTTGAGCTTTGGAGACCGAGCAAAAGCAAGATAGCGAATTTGAGCAGCTTTGTCGTTGCGGTGTAACGATGCGATTGCAAAATCCTATCTCTCCACCGTCCATTCTATAGCTTTTGTGCTAATACGAGTGTATCCTACTTTTTTTGTCGAGGATTAATTTCTGAAGCAGTGGTATAGCGTGTTACTCAATTCATGTGCAGCGACTGCTGCTTTGTTGGGCTGCGTCATACCTGCTGTGGGTCAAGAAATTCTCGGTACGGGAATGGGAATTCCTACGTCGAGTCCCGGCATAATGTGGACTAAGGGGAATGAGCATTGAATCTCTAAGGCCCGGCAATTTGTATCCAAACTGGGGTCAGTTTGGGCTTTCTAACACATCGGGCGGATTCGGCATGAGTGGTTCGAACCCAATATCTGGTATTGGGCTAACTCAACGTTCGGTATCGCCATTGGTGCAACAGGAACTTCGATCTTGAAATATTTGCGTCAATCGGCTTTCTATGCTTGATACGGCAGAAAGGCTGAGAGACAATCAAACCTTCACAGCCTCTCGGCGCCGCTTCGTGAGTCTCCGAGCGCTCTGGTCTATGAACGCGGTTTGGTGGTGACTTTCTCCGGTGAAAGGATGACATTTGCGTTAGCCCCAGGCGGATAAAACTAGGCTTTTGTTCACCATGAGCCGCCATGTTTTGCTGGCCGGCTTTCATAGTAAAGTACCTTGAATAAGTGACAATAAACAAATCACTCACTCAGCCGGTGCCCGTTTGAAATACGCAACTAAAATCCTCGCGCTGCTGCTGGTCTGCTCATCAATGCTCTTTACAAGGGTCCTTGCTGACAGCAGTTCAACCTCCGTGCATAACTATCCCACCCGCACCGGCAACAACCCAATCCTCGCCGACAACACTCCTACGGACCAACCGCCGCCTGCCCTATTCGGCTTTATCAATAAAGCGGGCCACATGGTTATCCCACCGCAATTCAACTACACAAGCGATTTCGAAAATGGCATGGCCATCGGCACCGTGCTTGACGAAGCTGGCAAACCCAAAAAACTGATCACCATCGACAAACATGGTCGCAGGGTCCTCGAGCAAGATCCAAGCGTCCGCCTCGGCGGCCTTTTCAAAGACGGACTATCACCTTTTATCGAAGGTGGCAGATACGGCTACATAGATCGTCAGGGGGTCGTAAGAATTCCGCCCCAGTTCAAGTCGGCGAAGGATTTTGAAGACGGTTATGCTGAAGTCTGCGATGACAACTACGCAACAAAAATCATCGATAAAAGCGGAAATGCTGTCATCGAGCCGAGCAAGCGAAATAAAAAGGAAAACACCGGTCTCTACACGAGCAAGGCTTCTCAAAGCGCAAACGATTTTGAATTCATAAATCTCCCCAACGCCACGTTCTGTCTCGGTCCACGAACCGGCCTCGCACGATTCCACGACGGTGTTGCTTGCGTTCACGACAACCAAGAATGCGGATACGTGGACAAAACCGGAGCTTTCATCCTCCCGATGCAAAACTGTATTGGCACAGATTTTAGCGAGGGTCTTGCGTACGTCAATTTTCCACAGGGACGCGCCTTTATTGATGTACACGGCAAGAAAGTCTTCTCCCTCACTTCTGAGCAAATCGATGCCGGTCCATTTCACGAGGGAAGAGCGCCGATCCTGGTGCGCTCACAGGGGTCTGATGCACAAGGACAACCGCTCAGCAAAATTGGCTTCGTAGATCGGCTGGGCCGGATGGTGATTCCTCCCAAGATCCTGCCAGAGCGTATCAATAGTCTAGACGGCGTCTCGTTTTCTGATGGACTCTGCAAAGTCTTTGATGGTACCAAATATGGTTTCATTGACAAAACGGGCAAGCTCGCTATTCCCTATAAGTTCCATTACGTTTGTGACTTCCACGAAGGCTTAGCGGCGGCAGTCCCCGATCAAGCCGCGAAAGCACAGTCGCTTTCGACTCACACAAAACTGTCCAACAGCTCAATCCAACCGTTTCCAGATACAAATTCCAAGTTGATGGACGAGCGCGTTAAGCTCATGGGTAGTTACAACGGCGAGCCCTATATAAAACCAGCATCCGAACGCCTCCGCATACTCCAGCGAGTCGTCGAGATTGATGACAGCCTGCATGACAATTCCAAAACTTTGTCCGAAGACCTGTCAAATCTCGCAAATACTTACGAAGAGCTGAACGAGCTAGACAAAGCAGAAGCGACATGGAAGCGTTATGTCAGCGCGAAAGACGGCTTTGTTATCGAACCACTCAAAAATCTATTGACTCGCGCAAAGAAATTTAAGGAACTCGAGGAATTTCTCAAGACACGAATCAGCGAACTCGAAAAAGTCGACATTATCGCCGAGTCCGAAAAGCAGCCGGAGAATTTGTCCAAAGAAGACTTAGCCGTTCAGTCCTCTGAATACATCGCGCGCCAAAGAAATTTCATAAAAGAAATGCTTGAGGCCAGGGTCATCGAGCCCATTGTTTATCTTGGCGACCTTTATTATGCAACCAGACAGTATCCACTCGCTCAAGTTCAATACGAGAGGGCTTACAAGTTTGTCGAACACAAATGGCCGACGGCATTTCGTGACTTCGACGTAGCAGCACGCTGGCGACTCGCCCTCTTTTACGCCCGACAAGGCAACACCAAGCTCGCTCGCGACAAGTTTCACGAACTATTGTGGACAGCCGCCGCCGCGGGTCAGGTTGACCGTCTTCAAAACAACCTGTTTGACAGCTTTCTCGCGCTTCTCCATCAAAAGAATCCTGACGACTTCGAACGTGAAAAAAACAGCGTCCCACGCTATGCTCCGAATCTTCCGACTGCGACCTGGGGCTTCATCGACGAAACCGGCAAACAGATCATCACACCGCGGTACACCGACGCTGGTGCCTTCAAAAATGGACTAGCCAACGTCGCCGAACTTGGGGGTTGGGGATACATCGATAGCGCCGGCGACTGGAAAATAGGGCCACACTTCTACGTGGCCAAACCGTTCAGCGAAGGAGTCGCTGTAGCCAGTCAAAGCGTCGACGAGGTTCTTCCGCTACCGAACAGGTATCAGGAATCACCAGCCATGAAATCGACAGGGCTAACGCAAAATCTCTCCTATGGCTTTATCGATCCATCTGGAAAATACGTCGTCGAACCTCGCTATCATGAAGCCGAACCGCTGTCTCAAGCAGTTTCACCCGTCCAGTTTTCGCAAGGACAACTGGTGGCAAATTATGGATACGTCACTGGCAAAGGGACGATAGCGCTGCCACCAACAGCCTACACAGCCGAACCGCTCAAAAACGGCATCGCGCAGTTTAGACTGAGGCACAAAGCTGGCAACGTTACGATTAATGGCTCAGTCAAAGCGATCGAACGGGATTACGACATCAGGCTTCCTGCCTCTGCTTTCAGCGAGTGGCTCTCCTTCTACAATAATTACTTACTAAAGCAAAAGCTTGTCTCTCATCCCGCGCATGTTGCCACCACCGATTTTTTAAATCCCTGCCCGGCAGAAAATAGTTTCGACGCCCCATTCGGCTTCGTAGACATGCATGGCGAAGTCTTCATCAAACCTCAATACGAGCATGCCCGGCCATTTACAGAAGGTCTAGCCGCGATTCAAATCAAGGACAAATGGGGCTTCATCAATACCGGAAATAAGCTGGTCATCCCAGCAGCATACGACGATGCAATGTGCTTTGACAGCGGTGTGGCTCGCGTCCAAAAAGGTGAACTCTGGGGACTTGTAAACCACTCGGGAAAAATCATCCTACCTTGCCAATATAAGTCCATCTCAGATTTCTCCGAGGACCTAGCCGTTGTCACCACAGGCGAGCCGCAGCTGACCTCGGGATTCGTAGATAGTCACGGCAAAATCGTAATTGCCACCACGTATGGGGCTGCTCGCCCTTTTAAAAATAACTTTGCCGCAGTGAAAATAGGCAATAGATGGGGCTTCATCAACAAAAAGGGCGAGCTTGTAATTCCCGCCCAGTACCACAACGTACGCGACTTCTCAGACGGCAAGGCTGCTGTCGATACCCAACCAGAGCAAGGCTACTAACCCCATGAAAAATCACTGCATACAGTCAAACCGGCATTGTCCGCCCGGATCTGGATGGTCTGATCCGTGAACGCTTCCACCGAAGATAGGAAGTGCATACAAAGCCGAAAAGACATGAAACTTTGGGCAGCAACGTCCGTTTGCCGGTGCACCCAGCAGCGGTGTGGTTGAAACCAGAAGAACCCAGTAAGAAGGCAGCATTTTAAATTCTGTGGTCCTCGACGCCCGATTCGTATGGCTCCTAGCGATCTGGTCTATGAACCTGGCTTACTAGTGACTTTCTCCGATGAAAGGGTGACTTTTGCGTTAGCTCCAAGTGAATAAACATCCCTTTTGTTCATTTCTCTTGCAATGCGGGGTGGACGCAAAATAGACCTAGACGGCCAAAACCAACAAGGTCATGATATTTATAGGTATGGGGATAATGCGCCAGGACTCAATCATGAGAATCGTTCCAAGCCTCACTATCCAATTCATTGCGCTGTGGTTCTGCATAGTCCCAGTATTCGGTTACCCATCAAATTACACGGAACTGACAAAGTATCTGAGCGAATTGCCAACTGTACCGATCGTCTCACTTAACACGATCAAGTTTGAACCCCGTGATGGCTGTATCAATCATGTACTAGCGGTAAATGGCACTTCAGATGTTTACGTGAGATACTGCGGTGCTGACCGCGATGTGCACATGTTTGTAGCAAAGACGGAGAAAAGAGCGTTATTCCAGTCATTAATAAAATGCGGCGTATCGCTTGCTGCGAGGGAAGATTTCTTCGACGTTCGCGCTCTATTCATCCCTCGAGAAGAGAGACTTTCTGTAACGCAAATTGCCACGCTCATCAAAGAAAACAAAGAGAGTCAATTCGGCTCAGTGTGCGTCACGCCGCATTGCGTATTAAAAGTCAGACTCCTCGGCTTAGATCGGGATCGGTATGTTTTCTGCCCAGCTGAGATTACCAACGATATTGTTGCTGAATTAGTTGAGCGGAGAGTGCCCATTATTTACGAACGAGTCAACCCCTGCGACACACTGAATGTAGGGCTTGGGTTGTTTGTCCCAACTCTGTTTGCGCTGTTGCTGCTTGGAACAATTTTCGTCCACCGGGGAAAGCCCCGGTGACGTTGCTGACCTGCGTGCTATTGCAATAATGGCAATCTTTGCACTTTTTTCGGGCTATCGTGCAGAACATGTTATGCCCATTGGGGCGGCACTCTTAAATGCAAACAAAGATGATTCAACTTCACGCGACGGTGTCGAATTAAGTCCGTGTACTCAAGGAAAGAAGACTCGATAGATCGCAACCCGCTAAAGAAGCCTTAGTTAGCCGGTTTTCAATGCCGAATTGATTGAAAGTTTGCCAGTCCAGTCCATGAGCCTGGGTAGCTTGCGATAATTTCGGGAGTTCTACATCTCACTTTAACAACAACAGTTCAGCATCGCGCAATGGCAGAAATTCTGTAAAGCTTTAAGAATGGCTTCGTCCGCTTGCTATCGAGGTGGGAGTAGGTTGTGAACAAAACATTGCTTTTGTTCACTATCAACAGCTTACAAACATTATCGCTTTTCGCCGGCAGTGATTTGTACATTCACGCGTTCCAGCGTTTTGCCAAGCTCGCTCCTCTTAAAAGTTAGAAGCAGTGTTCTAGTTCCAACTACGCAAGGTATCGGACCAAAGGACAGCGAACGCAATTTTTCAAGAACCTTCTCACGTGAAGTCTGGCTCGTGGCAGCTATGACCTTGCCATGTTGATCGATAGTCACAGTCAAGACAGAATTTGCTGGTATCGCCATTTTCCCAATGGAAAGAGCAATCTTCGAAAGCACCTTTCTTTCGAAAACAGGCAACAGCGCGAACTTCTGATCAACAGTCAAGTCCTCCTTATCTTGATGATAGATTACATCGTAAGAGCAAACGCGTGGTGCGAGCGTCAAAGAGAGTGCTATCGCTAGTGGGATTCCGACATAAACAGACTTCATTACCAGGTTCCTGCGATTGTTGTTCGAGGGCAAAAAAAGAAGCTCTTCACATACACACACACGACAAGTCTAGCAGCTTAGAGAGCGCCGAAGTTGCCATAACTCAACACAGAAAGAGGATGAACATTAGGGGCAAGAGCATTTTAATTTGACGTTGATCACTATCTAGGTCATCTGAAGAATATCTTCGTCGGCTACCTCGTTTGGATTGCGTTCGAAGCCGCGCTTATCTCGATGTTCAAAATACCAATTCGGAATGTAGAGCTGCGTATTGGACAAGTCGACAAAGAGCGGAGCAATCTCAACATTCCGGAAAAGACGGCGAAGTCGCTTATATTCCCACTCCAGTCCGTCCAGTTCATCCTTCATTTGGTGACGACCGGCTTGCGTATTTATGAACTCCGCCGCTCGATCCGGATACCAGCCCTGCTCTATGAGGGCCTGAATCATCCGCTGCTTGTTCTCTTCGATCTTGGTCATGCCGCAATCGTTGTGACCGACCAGGCAGATATGTCTGACACCGGTAGAAAGAATGTATGCCAGGCTAAACTCTGACCCGATTAGTCGTCCGCTGGCGCGGCGTAAGACATAAGCAAACATACGCGGAATCGGCAACGCATAACGGAACTCGATGCAAGCAGCAATCAGAAGTTCAGGGGTGCCACTACTTTCAATCTTTTCGTCAAAATTTTCTGCTCGAATAAACTTTTCAATGGGTGTTTTTTGCCATTCCAGCGGGATTTTTGAGGGTGAATCAATAGATTCAACTTTACCCGCATAGCGAGAATCCTCTTCAATGGATGTTGGTAACATGCTGATTCCTTATATCAAGGTGGTTGCGGTCGCTTGCTGAGTAGCAACTTTCTTGTATCTTCAAACTTAGTGCAAGGCCATACGCTGATTAGCCGGTATAAAACTGCGCTCATTGGGCTCGTAGACATCCAGCTCACGTCTTCGGCCGGGCAGTCAAAAATGTTATTGAACCATGAGAGGGCTTGTTATGACCGATTTCGATAGCAGATTTGTTGACAAACAAAATGATTGGCGCAGAGAAAATGGGGCTTCATCGCTGGTCATAGCCGCGCTTCACTTCATGCCGATTAACTTGTTGGGACATCGCAATGGATGCCAGGTGCGGGCCCGGTTTTTAAGCGCTCTCGAACTATAGCGTCAAGCTTTTTGATTATTCCTGGGGATGCTTTTTGTAAAATGGTGGCATCCTTGTCCGATGAGCTTGAGTAATCATCAACACACTCTTTATTCATCAAATATCTATAAGCGGCCGCTGCTGGCGGTTGATCTTTCGTTGTCATATTTGCCTTCATATCCCAGATGTATATGCCCATCCAAACTATTGTGAATCGGTTTTCGGTTTTTGGGTCTCTTCCATAACAAGAGACAAAGTTTTTTTCAGAATCGAGGTCGCAAGTTCGGGCAACCCCGAATCGCCAGCACCACCAACAATACCACGTGCGGCAGCGTACTTCTATGCAATCAAAAACCGAGCGGTTTTCTGTATGGCGGATATTGGGATACAGTCACCATTGAAGCGAAAATCTTGTCTACTTGCGGCATGTATTTGTTGAATCGGTCTGGTGGTGCTGTAAATGTTATGGGCTCGAGAAATCTCGACGTCCAATCTATATCGAGAAGACAGCACCGGAGGCAATAGTTTGTCGTATTCGGATAGTTATATCGACCGATAAAATCAATCACTCGTTCGCCACGACCTATGTCGTGAACCCGTGCGCTTTGAATAATGATTCGTTGAGTGCTGCCGTAATTGATTGCTTTCTGAAGAAAGACTAAGTCGGTGCTGCTCAGCGTCAGATTTTTGCTGTTAAAAAGTTTCTTCATGTGAGGGACATCCTCCGGTGCTACCGGTAGTCCTATGTCTTCAATTTTCATTCCAACGTGAAGTTCGTTCGTCGGTACGCATGAGGAAAATGTTCGATTGAAGGGATCACGATCCTTCTGCCAACCAGGTGGTACGTCAAAGTGTGCGACAAAGCCTGAGGGGAGTGCCAATGCTTTCGGCTTTTTCACTCCGTCGACGGTTCCCTGATCGATTAAGTCATAACCTTTGGGCAAAGACTGGTTGGCATCTACCCGCCTTATTTCAACTATTTTTGGTTTGTCAGGTAGATCGCTCATTCGTCGGCTTTCTCTTTGTCTTTCTCTTTAACTTTAGTTTTTATGTCATTGAGAACTGGTTTCCGCCGTCCTTCAGGTAGCTCATTCAACGCTTTCTTGAGTCGCTCCTGCTCATCATTGTGTTTCAACCAATCCCAGGGATGCCTTTTAAAATTTAGCTCGGACAAAACCCCACATGTTACCAGTTGTTCTTCCAACTTATTGTCATATATCATTCCGTTGTGATGCGCTTCGGCCAAGCAGTCGATTCTATCAGTAGTTTCCATGCGACCAAACATCGCGATGAGTGCGATCCGGTCACGGTTTTTCTCTGCGTCCGAAAGTCCGTTCCACTCTTTCTCGATATCGTGCAGAACTTTAAACGCATGTTTCTTCGCATCCCACTGGCCCGTCACTAACTCTAAACGGGCTTCTTCCATGAGTTTCACGCGATCGGGGTGACCGTGCGACTTGGCTATCTCTTCTTTCACACTCTTCAGGGCATCGTTACTGTTTTGAGTCGATATGTACAAATCATTCAACCGGATGCGGCCACTTCTGGTACCCTCGTGATCATTTTCGGCGCCCCACTGATTGTCAACCGTGGCAAGTTTCTTTTTTTCGTCGTAATCGGTAATTGTCACAACATGTGAGCCTACCGAATCCCCGCTTTCACCTCTGCCGGAGTCTTGGTAAAACGGATCACATTCACAATTGACTCTTATGATCACCGGCAACTTGTGCTGTGCTTTCAATCGTTTTAACTGATCTTCTAACTCTTGCGGTGATTTCACTACGAGAACGTTTTCGAGTTTTCCGGAATGGTAATCGCCATTGACGATTGCGACATCCTTTCCTTCGTTCTTTCCTGTAATTGCGTCGCTGATTTCGCCGTAAGTTCTATCGTCCAAGTTTGGTTCGCGGCATGGTTTGCCGTTTTTCATAACTGGTTTGTTTGCTGCCTTGTCCCAGAGTTCTTCCTTGTTTTCTTTCTGTCGGTATTCGATGTCTGAGTGCCTGAGTGCGTGCTCGATTCGATAGTGCACATTGACAGCGGTAACTTGAAACAGTTCACTCGCGTAGGTACGGAATCCATCTTGTGGCGGAAACTCAGTTGACTGATCATGTGGAGAGGGATTTAAGTGAACGGTCACGCCGGGCACAACTGTGCCATCTGGCATGGTGACTGGGTGGCTAGTGTATTGTCCAGTCAAAGCAATGTCAGCAACCATTTTTGCAGCTTCGGATGGCGTCCGCGTATAGGTTCTGATTTCTACTGTAGTGACATTGCAAGTGTTGTGGCTACCCTGATCTATCGACTGAGGCTCCGTAGCTTGGTGCAAAATTTGTTCGGCGATATGGCGGCGGCCTTCCGTTGATGTTGGCGACTCGCCTTTCGCTTCTGTTATCCGCTCCAGCTGAAGCAACGTCTTTTCTACTTCTCTTGGATCAATTCCTTGCTTTGCACAGCGCTTTTCAAATTCGGAAATCTCTCGCTTGAATTTCCGTAATTCGGCTAGCTCATCGCTCAGCCTAGTTACCTCAGTTTGCTTAGATGGATCTTTTTCAAGAATGTGCTTCTGCTTTTTGATTTCTTCAATTTGATGGTCAGCCCAGGCATCGAGCTTTTTGTGTGATGCCGCAGCTGCCGATGATTCAGGCACCTTGTCGAGTTCTTTGTCTGCAATTTTGTGCGGATTTGTATACTCGGGAGATTTTCTACCGACGGCATCTGTGTGATTTGTGAGGTTCGCGGAAGGCGAGTCTGCTGAACTTTCTTGAGACCTCAATGTCTTTAAATAATTGAGTACATCGGTCATTGCAGTGTTTTGTGTTGCACTATTTAGTTCCGTCATCCGAGCCGAGATAGTGTCTACGAGCTTCTTGCTATCGTCGCCCGGAACGCTAATTTTGCTGCCGTCTTTAGGAAGCACTGATGTATCGCCGCTCGCGTCGACACGGAGTTTGCGCTCATCCTTCACTTCGCGACCGTCGCCCATATCAATGGCAAAAGACTGCTGCTTCTCCCCTGTGCGAGAATTCTCGCTCGTAAGTTTAAAGGAGCGGTAGGCATCAGCTCGTTTGATTTCGGTCTGACGCTGATTGCCGTCGGCAGTTGTAATTGCGCCGTCTTTGATCGGCTTATCGCCGATTCTGCTATTTTCCGTGCTTTTTTCGACTTTTTGTTCGGGGTGTTGAGTCATCTTGGGCTCTGGTCTGGACTCAAACTTTATACCCCGAAGTTCTATGCAAACACCGACATTCCGCTGCTCCAGACTTCTTGCATGGCATTGGACAGACCTCGGTCCTCCTTCACCTGACTCCAATAGTTTTCAGCCTGCGAATCAGAGTGTTCACTGCATCGGAGATATTGTGTGCTTATCATTGCGAATAGTATTCTGCACTATAGCGCAAATTTAGCAGTTCTATGTGTCAGATTGGTGGCAAGTGAACCTCAAAATTCACGGCCGCAGCCAGTGCTAGGCTGAGAAGGCTTAGTGCTGAATCCGGGAAGGGGCGGAAGTTCGAGGTGTTGAGGAGAAATTCCCGGATCGGTTACTCTCTTTCCATCATCCAAGCCAGGAATGGTGCCAGAGTTGTCCGAATTTGGACGTTGGCCGCCATAACCAGGGTCGTCCAGCCCCGGCTTTGCAAAGCCCGGAATATTGCCGGAATCACCAGTATTCTGTCGACAGGTGTAGGCACCGAGGACTCCGTCCGCCGCAAGCTTTGTTAGTGCCTGCGCACCTTCGTCGTTAATATTCATCGAATCATCTGCCTTCAAATTAAAGCTATCAAAACTCATTGGTACGTCCTCGTGTGCGGGGTATTGCCGGTTCGGTGGAATACAGTCACTCTAAGCACATGTACGTCAAAGTCACGTCAAACTTAAGCCAGAATCTAAGAATGATGCACGAACGGAGCTTGAGCTCGTTGAACCACTTGCATACTCTGTGCTACATTCTTGTTGCTGCAACGCAAGTTGCATCTAGACGCAACTATAGAATCAAAGCGGATTGAAACGTTGAGTTGGGCAGTTTTTATCTACTCAGTAGCAGCGAGCCAGAACTCAAGTGCGCGCGTCGGAGTTTGGCGAAGGCTTCAACGACTAGGTGCCATCTCTCCGCGCAGTGGCGTACACGTCCTACCAGCACGAGCAGATTGCGTAGACGCATTGCATTGGCTTGCCAAGGAAGTCCAGCAAGCAGGTGGCGAAAGTTTGCTGATGAAAGTTGACGAATTCGATGGCCTGACAGACCACGAGTTAATAGAGCTTTTCAAAGAGTCCTCAAGCAAAGATTATAAAGCGCTAGCAACTCAGGTAATTCAGCTTGAGGAGAAGACAAAAAAGAAGAGATTATCCGCAGGGGATGAGCTTAAGCTGCGCGGTGACGTAGCCAAATTGCGGAAGAAATATTCCGAAATTAGTCGTACAGATTTTTTCAATTGTCCGACCGGAATTAAGATGGGATTAACGCTCGGAAAAATTGAGCAAGCTCTAGCAGATACTGCGATTCAAAAGCCAGACATCAAGATCGCATCAATTCGCAATTACAAAGGGAAGGTATGGGTAACACGTCCACGTCCGCACGTAGACAGGCTTTCCAGTGCCTGGCTGATCCGCCGTTTCATTGATCCTGAGGCGACCATTCGTTACAGCGCTCAGCCCGAACCAGGTGAGCTTGGATTTGATCTAAAAAAAGGCGGTGCTTTCGGGCACAGTGGCAACTTGTGCACATTTGAAGTTCTCGTCCAATCATTTCAACTTGGCGGACCAGCCCTGCAAGCAATGTCAGAGATGATCCACGAAATTGATTTGCGCGACGGACAGTATTGGCACCCGGAGATGCCTGGTCTTGACCAAATTCTCAAAGGCTGGTTGCAGACACAGATGACAGATGAGGAGCTCGAAATGCACGGGATCGCGCTATTTGAGGGCTTGTATCAAGCGCTGCAAAAGCAAGACGCTGGCGGAGCCAAGATTAAGAACAATGCCTAAACAGAACAAAGACAATGTTGACCGCACCAAGAAACGAGCCGTAAGAGCTGTCGTTGCATTGTTTTGCATCGCCTCATTCCCAAACTACTGCTCCGCCCAGGAAGTACCAAACGGAGCAACGCAGTCAACCAGTCCGATTCAATTGAGACCACAGCGATTGACTCTGGTTGCAGCAATTGAACTGGCAAAGCGCAACTATCCAACAATTCGCACAGCAGCCCTCAAGGCAGATGCCGCCAAAGAAGGCATTACTCAAGCAAAGACGGCCTACATACCTAGAGCAGATTTCTTACTAGACGAGAACTACGGCACTGCAAACAATATTACTGGCTTTTTAGCACCACAAAACATAGTGCCCAATATCAGCGGCCAAGTCAAAAACGGTAACAATTTTCTTGGTGGATTCGGCTTTATTACTGGCACGCTCGTTTCGTGGCAACCGTTTGATTTTGGACTGAGGAAGGCAGAAGTATCAGTCGCGCAGTCAGCAACAAAGCAGGCGCAATCTGCGATTGCGGTCAGCGAACTTGATGCTATGACTCAAACGGCTGATGCATTTCTCTCGCTGTTGGCTGCCCAACAGGTTGAGAAAGCTGCACAGGCAAAGGTCGAACGCATGCAGGTTTTTCTAAATGCAGTGCGCATCCTGGCGCAGAGACAAATACGTCCAATCACTGATCAATATCTTGCAGAAGCAGAACTTGTACGTGCCAAAGACGAATCAATCGCAGCCGAACAAAATTACAAGATTGCGCTCGCAGCGCTAGTAAAATGGACGGGCATTCAGAGTGATACCACAGAGGTAGAACCAGGAGCGCTTCTCAAACAGATTCCCGAAAATCACTTTCGTGTTGCCGACCCATACACGCATCCACAAGCGATAGCACAACAAGCATCGATTGACACTATCAGAGCGCAAAAACAGGCAATCGAGCGCTCCTATTATCCTCAGCTCTTTCTGCGGTTTCCGATTTATGCCAGAGGAAGTAGCTACCAACCGGATCTCTCGCTCAATTTCGGACAAGGCTACTACCCGACAAAATTGAACTACGCAATCAGCGCATACATGACGTTTCCGGCGATGGATATTTTCATGCTCCGTTCACAACGTCGTGCAGCCGCCAAGAACGAAGCTGCAGAGCAGTCTCGTCTCGACGAAATTGTTCTCAACCTCAAGCAGCAAGATGCACAATCACAAGCAATGGTTGAAGGTGCTCTGCGCATAGCCAACAACGCTCCAATTAAAGTAAAGGCCGCGCAAGAAGCCTTCAACAGCGCCAATGTGCGTTATCAATATCAGCTGGCGACTGTAAATGACGTGGCGCAAAACAGTCAAATATTTACACAGGCACAGGTAGATTACGCAACTGCGCAATTGCAGGTGTGGCGTGCTTTGCTTGCTACGGCCGCAGCACATGGAGACATGAGGCCGTTTATTGACGAAGCGAGAAGAGCCTCAATGGAGAGCAAGTAGGATGACCCTGACCGATCGAGCGATGGATCGTCCATTTACCGTAATGATAACGGTATTGAGCATCGCCCTTTGTGCGGTTCTTGCGCTCATGCGTATGAAAGTGGACATCTTTCCAAACTTGGATATGCCGGTAATTTACGTGGCGCAACCGTATGGCGGCATGTCCCCAGAACAGATGGAAGGCTTCCTCGTCAATTACTACGAGTATCACTTTCTGTATATAACAGGCATAGAGCACGTCGAGTCGAAATCAATTCAAGACACTGGGCTCATCAAACTCGTGTTTCACCCAGGCACAGATATGAGCCAGGCACTAGCTCAAACAATTTCGTATGTGGAAAGAGCTCGTGCCTTTATGCCACCAGGTACAGTATCACCATTCGTGGTGCGATTTGATGCCGGCACGGTGCCCGTTGGATATTTAGTTTTCTCTAGCGAAACGAGAGGACTCGGCGAGATCCAGGACCAGGCCTTGTTTAAAGTGAGGCCAATGTTTGCCACCTTGCCCGGAGTTTCATCGCCTCCACCATTTGGAGGCAACCAACGCACGATCGTGGTCACCGTAGATCCAGACCGATTGAGGTCGTGTCATATGTCTTCCGACGAAGTCGTGCAGTCCATAAATACAGGCAATGCGATAATCCCTTCCGGCAACGTTAGAACTGGGGACCTAAACAAGATCACGTCCACCAATGCGATTGTTAAAGACATTCATGACCTCTTAAATCTACCCATCAGAAAAGGCGCCGGACCTGCCGTTTATCTGCGAGATGTTGGCACCGTTGAGGATGCGAGCGATATTCTCGTATGCTACGCACTAGTGAACGGCAAAAGAAGTATTTTCATTCCAGTAACCAAACGAGCAGACGCATCGACGCTGGATGTCGTCAACCGAGTCAAAACGGAGTTACCGCGATTTCGGCAGCTCATTCCTGAAGACATCAAGATCAATTTCGAATTTGACCAATCGACTTATGTCAAAGATTCAATTCTCGGTCTTGTAATTGAAGGCGCTCTTGGCGCAATGCTAACAGGCCTTATGGTGCTTCTATTTTTGCGAGACTGGCGTAGCGCCGCCATTGTTGTAATAACAATTCCATTTGCGCTTCTTTCAGCAGTAGTTGCGCTCTGGCTCACAGGTCAGACTATAAACATCATGACTCTTGGCGGATTGGCATTGGCAGTGGGAATTCTTGTTGACGAGGCCACTGTATCAATCGAAAACATTCACTCTCACTTGGAAGGAGGGGAGCCACTTGGCCGGGCCGTCCTCAACGCCAGCAAAGAGACACTTGTTCCCAGGTTATTGGCAATGATCTCGGTGATCGCTGTTTTCGCTCCATCACTGTTCATGACAGGAAGCACGCGAGCGTTATTCGTACCATTGTCCCTCGCTGTAGCATTCGCCATGACAGCGTCATACTTTCTATCAAGCACGTTGGTTCCGATCCTGTCGGTTTGGATGCTTTCCAAAACTTCAGGATCAAGCGAGGGAAAGGGAAAGGGGCTCTTTCAGAAGGTACAAGAACTTCACCGCAACGCTGTAGCCAGAACGGTTAAGTGGAACTGGCTAGTTTCAGGATCTTATTTGGTGGCTTCCGCGATCATTCTTTGTCTTGCTTATCCGAAGCTTGGATTGGAACTCTTTCCCCAGGTTGATAGCGGGCAATTTCAATTGCGCATGAGAGCACCCACGGGGACGCGAGTGGAAAGAACCGAGCTATTGACACTGAATCTCTTGGCACTGATCGAAGGGGTGGCCGGTCAAAATAATGTCGACATCAGCTTAGCCTTTGTTGGCACAGTGCCGTCGAGTTATCCAATCAACACAATTTATCTTTGGAGTAGTGGTCCACAGGAGTCGGTGATACGAGTCGCTTTAAAAAATGGTAGTGGGATACCGGTGAAATATCTGCAGGAAAAGCTCCGTCAGAAGATTTCGCAAGCCTATCCAAATTTATTCATCAGTTTCGAACCCGCAGACATAGTCAGCCAAGTAATGAATTTCGGAGCACCGACACCGATTGAAGTAGCGATAAACGGACCAAATTTCGCATCAGATAAAGAATATGCGGCACGCGTCATGACCGAACTCAAGAAGATCGGCAGCTTGAGAGATATCCAATATGGTCAGCCCCAGGATTATCCGACAATAAACGTCGCGATGGATAGAACACGCTGCGGCCAACTAGGTGTCACTGTGAGCCAGGTAGGGCGCTCACTACTTTCAGCCACCTCCTCCAGTAGGTTCCTTTTGCCAAGCTTTTGGGCCGACTCAAAGACTGGCATCGGTTACTACGTGCAGGTTCAGGTACCACAATCAGCAATGAATTCTATCGATGCGGTCAAGCATATCCCAGTCATGGCCAATGGTAGTCTCCATCCACTGATCTCAGACATAGCCCAAGTCACCGATGAAATCTCACCTGGCGAAATCGACCGCTATAATATGCAGCGCATGTTTACGATTACGGCCAACGTCAGCGGAGAAGATTTAGGCCGAGCGGCAAAGCAAGTGAAAGCTGCCATCGAGAGGGCAGGCACCGCTCCGCGTGGAGTATCTTTGGCAGTTCGGGGGCAGGTGCCATCGATGCAAGACGCTTTTTCTTCGCTTATGACAGGACTTGGCGTCGCTATACTAGCCATTTTTCTTTTACTATCAGCAAATTTTCAATCAATGAAGCTATCGTTTGTTGTTTTGACAACGATACCAGCGGTTTTGAGTGGAGTGGTGCTGGTTCTTTTCCTAACGGGCACCACTTTGAATATTCAATCCTTCATTGGATCAATCATGGCTATAGGAGTTGGCGTCGCAAACACAATTCTGCTCGTGACGTTTGCCGAGCAAGCCAGAATGAACGGTAGCAATGCTCAGGAAGCTGCCATCCAAGGAGCAACCAGCAGGCTCAGACCAATACTAATGACGAGCTTTGCCATGCTCGCGGGCATGATTCCCATGGCACTTGGATTGGGTGAAGGCGGGGAGCAAACTGCCCCTTTGGGCCGCGCCGTAATCGGTGGATTAGCTGCTTCCACGATCGTTGTGCTTACGGTTATTCCATCAATGTTCTCGCTTATCCAAAACAGAGCTGGTCGGAAATCAGCATCAATACATCCTGACACACTTGCAGAACCAAGCGGGGGAGAACAATCTTGATAACGCTACGGTGGGAAAAAGCACGAATAGTCCCGACAGCTCTTGGTTGTCTTTTGGTTCTGACCGGATGCGGTGCACAGAAACTCGAGTCTTCACAACGGAGTGAACCACAAAAAACGCAAGCTACCAGAACAATTGCGACGACGAAGGTCGTATCGCAACTCGTCAATCGAGAAATTCGGTTACCGGCAGATCTTGTGTCATTCAGAGACATAATGATTTATCCTAAAGTGCCAGGGTTCATCGACTGGATCGGAGTTGACCGCGGTTCTGTTGTCAAAAAAGGCGACTTGCTTATTCGCATGACCGCTCCGGAGCTACCGGCGCAAAGCAAGCAAAGTGTAGAGCAGGCAAGTGCAGCGCGAGCAGATGCAACCCAAATAGAGCAAGATCTTGCTGCCACCAAAGAGCAGCTGGAGGCGGCCAAAGCCAAGGCAAAAGCAAGCCTAGACACAGCAGAAAGAATGAAAGGGGCATCTCTAAGTTATTCTGGAATCATAGCCGGTAACGACTTAGAAATAGCGCAGAAAAATGCAGAAGCCGATGCGGCGACTACCTCTTCACTAGAGATGAAGACAAAAGCAATAGAAGCCCAATTGAGATCATTTGAGACACGACACAAGGCAGCGGTACAGGCAGCTAATTCAGCAAAGGACATACAGTCCTACCTCCAAATCCGAGCAGCCTTTGATGGAGTAGTTACCGAAAGAAACGTCCATGAAGGAAGCTTCGTTCATCCGCCAGCGACAGATACAGCATCCATTCCGTTACTCCGACTCCAACAATTGTCTTTACTGCGACTAGTTGTACCAATACCGGAAATGGATGTAAGTGGCATAGAACCGGGAGCATCTGTAAAATTTACCGTTTCGGCATTTCCAGAACAGACTTTTTCTGGCACCCTGCACAGGATAGCCAAAGCTGTGGATATCAATACGCGCACAATGGCAGTGGAGTTAGATGTTCCAAATGCCGATCAAAAGCTAACTCCAGGCATGTTCGCCGAGGTAATTTGGCCGGTCCGACGAACTCAACCAACGCTACTCGTTCCCCAATCGTCAATTGTCAAAAACACCGAACGGACGTTCGTCGTCCGCGTCAACAATGGTGTGGTGAATTGGGTTGACGTCAAGCCAGGCCTATCCGCGGATAATCTGGTGGAGGTATTCGGAGATCTACATGCAGGCGACGAGATTGCAATTCGGGGTTCGGACGAGCTCCGAATTGGGATGCATGTAAACGATAAAGAGAGCTGAATGGTGCCGGATGGAATCGAACTGCTCTTACCAAATGGTCTGACGGATTCATGTTGTCTCCTAAGTTTATAGTGCACGTCGAGTAAAACGCAGTGCAAACTTGGCGCATTTAGTGAATCAACATACCATCCTCACTTCCACGTAAACTGCATTACCGTCGAAATTATAAGCAAAACGGTCGTCGCCACAAGATATATGTTTATTTTCTCGTTGCGCGTGAAGAATTGGCGCAGCGAATAGGACAAAAAACCAGCAAGCATCGCTTTGTCTAACCCAAAAGTAAAAAGTGATATCGAGCCCATTATCACAGCCACCGCGATATCGAATTTTCCGAATGCCGTCTCCTCATCATGGAAGTGGCTGATAGGCAGAAGCAACCAACCGACATAAAGAGCGATTCCTGCGGCAGCTTCGCCCGGCACTAAGGCGACAAGCGGAGTGAAGACGATGCTTATTAAAAGCAGCAATCCGCATACAATTGCTGTTATTCCAGTACGCCCACCTGCAGCTATTCCGACGGCAGATTCGACAAAGGCTATAAGGCTTGAAGTGCCCGTGAGCGAGCCTAAAACTGTTCCGGCACCATCGACATACAATCCTTTTTCGATATTGCGAACTTTGCCATTTGATTGAAGATTGGTTGCGGCAGTCAGTCCGATGAACTTTCCGATACCACCAAAAAAATCGATAATGAAGAAGATGACAACTACTGAGAGTGCTTTTTTGTCTTTGACGATAGCGAAAAGATCCAACTGGAACAAGGCTTTGAACATCGCCGGAGACAGTTCAGGTGGCGCTTTGACTGTGATGCCTAGCAATCTGCAAGTAATTGCGGCAACAATGATAGCCACTAAAATGCTGCCAAGAAAGCGAAAGCGCTTGAGTCCCAATATGAACGCAGCACAAAAACCTACATAGAGAACAATTGCCTCATGCGACATAAGCCGCTCGGGTCCCCAATTAGAAAAATCCGGCAGCCCATCCTTGAAAGATAGGATCTTGCCGACGAAAAGTCCTATTGTCGCAACAAAAACACCGACGCTTACACCGATATTGATCTTCAGACCAGCCGGTATGGCATCAATAATTTTCTGCCGCACGGGCAAGAGGGTTAGGATTATACAGAGGATGCCGGACCAGAATACGGTTCCCAATCCTTGTTGCCAGGACATACCTAAAGTGCCGCAGACGCTGAAGGCGAAAAATCCGCTCATCTCGATTCCTGGTGCAACAGCGAAGGGCAGCTTTGCCCAGAGACCCATCGCCAGCGTGGAAAGACCAGAGGCAAGGGCAGTGGCAAACAAAATGGCACTGCTGTCTATTCCCGCATGCGCGAGAATGGATGGATTGAGAATCAAAATGTAAGCAAGACTGAGGTATGTTGAAAGACCAGCCAAGATCTCCACACGAAGAGTCGTTTGGAGCTCGGTCATATTGAAATATTGATCTAAGAACTTCAACGTGCAGGCCACCAGTAACGGCATAGAATATATTGTGTGCTTGTCATTTGCGAATAGCATTCTGCACTACAGCGCAAGCTTAGCAGTTCTATGTGTCATATTGGTGGCAGGTGAACCTCAAATTTCGCGCCCGCAGCCCGTGCTAGGCTGAGACGGTTTGGTCGTAAATCCAGGAAGGGCTGGAACTTCTAAGTGCTGAGGTGACATTCCCGGATCGGTTATTCTTTTTCCGTCGCCGAAGCCAGGAACGCCAGAGTTATCTGAATTGGGACGCTTGCCGCCAAAACCGGGATCGTCAAGCTGTGATTGGTATGCTCTGCGTAAAACCTCGTGTTATTCTTAAGTAATGAGATGGTCGAAATTAAAGAGTTTGGTTGAAGAAAAGTTTGCGCTTTCTGTTTCGGGGAAGGTGCAAATATATTCGACCTCTTACTTCAGGCGCGGGAATGGCTGCCAGTGCGGAAGAGGTTGGATGGCCTACAACGGTGAACAAATAGTCCAGTTCGAAACCATCCTGTATTTGAATCGCGTTCATCGCAAGGGCGAAAAAACAAATGAGCATCGACATGTCGTCATTCCGCCGGAATCACGCGAGCCAGGACGACTGTCGGAGCGGGGCGAATGGTCTCGTTTTGAGCTACATCAAGCTTGCAAGGATTTCCTAAACCTGTCAATTGAAGACGCCGTAAATTCAGGGAATCCACTTCTTCAAGGACTGGCGTTTTTAGACAAAAGGTTCGGTCAGCGTCGAGCAACAGAATTCGAAGAACAAGAACTACATCCGCTTTCGAGAAGGTTGCTAGAAATAAGGCGACTCGAAGACAGTTTGTCGAAACGCG
This sequence comes from Oculatellaceae cyanobacterium, assembly GCA_036702975.1. Taxonomy (GTDB): domain Bacteria; phylum Cyanobacteriota; class Vampirovibrionia; order Obscuribacterales; family Obscuribacteraceae; genus DATNPX01. The sequence goes on along the minus strand of DATNPX010000054.1, from coordinate 63,000 downwards.
CGGTACTTAGCTTGTAGAAAAAATCCAAACAAGGCTCAGGTTAGAAGAATTGGTAGATTTCGAAGTCCTCAACCTTCCACCATTTCCAGCCTTGGCATGGGACGACTATTATTGGACCGCAGAGATCAACCTTAGCGCCTGGAGCGGATTTGGAAAAAGACTTGACCACCTGTCAAATCATCCAGAAAAGTTATCGAATGGTAGAGCAACTTTATGCGTTGAGTCCTCAGAGAATGGACCCACCCCGGAGCAATGTAACTCATTCCGGTGGGCATGACATAAACCTAATATTGCCAACTCGCTTGACCTGAAAGCGTGCACCTAACTGGATTGTATTGATAGGAAAACGGACGAGCCGTAACTCGTCCGCTTCGTGTTTCCATAGAAGGTTCTATGTAACGGCGTTACTCGTTAACCCACGGCAGCCGGTTGACGGCTCTCCCAGTTGTGCTCGTAGAACGTCTTATTGTCCTTAGCCAACTCCTGCAGCAACTTCGGCGGAGCGAATCTGGAGCCGTGCTTCTTCTCCAACTCCTTCGCTTGTTCGAGCAGCCACTTAGTTCCGACAGTGTCGATGTAGGAGACAACACCACCATAGAACGGGCAGAATCCCCATCCGAAGATGGAGCCGATATCAGCATCCGCCGGTTTTGTCACCACACGTTCTTCAAGACAGCGAATCGCTTCAATCGCTTGAATTACGATCAATCGCTTCTGCACATCTTCTAGATTGGCTTCAGCTGGTTTCTTTCCAACGAGGTCTTTGATACCAGTCCACAGATGTTTTTCATGCTTATCGACGTAATCATAAAAGCCCTTTCCGGCCTTACGTCCAACACGCTTTTCTTTCTCGACGATTGTCGTGAGCAATTCAAGCAATCGATCGCCATCGAAAGCGCTTCCAAGAGCGGCCTTGGTAGCGGCAGAGATCTTCTGCGCCGTGTCCAATCCGACTGAGTCTGCAACTTCCAAAGGACCCATCGGCATGCCGGCCATGCGTCCGGCATTTTCAATTAGTGCGGGCGAAACACCTTCCGTGAGAAGCGTGATGCCTTCGGTCGTATAGGTGCTGAACACTCGGCTGGTATAGAATCCACGGCTATCGTTAACGACAATCGGGGTCTTCTTGATCTGCTGCACGTAATCGAGCGCCCGGGCAATCGCTTCGGGACTCGTCTTTTTGCCGCGGATGATTTCGACCAATTGCATCTTCTCGACAGGCGAGAAGAAGTGAATACCGATGAAATTCTCTTGCTTCGTAACCGCTTCTGCCAAAGAGGTGATCGGCATAGTCGAAGTGTTGCTGGCAAAGATGGCATCCTTGGCGATGACAGCATCTGCCTTTTTGCTTACTTCAGCCTTTACCTTCTTATCTTCGAAAACGGCTTCAATGATAAGCGAGCAATCGGAAAGTTTTGCGTAATCAGTCGTGGCATGAATGCGGCCCAAAATCTCTTGAGCCTTCTCTTCCTTCAACTGTCCTTTCGCTACACGTCCTTCAAGAATCTTGGCGCAGGATGCTTTGCCCTTGTTCGCCAACTCCTCGGTCGAATCCAACAGCACCACTTCCATGCCAACTATTGCCGAACTGTATGCGATTCCGGCTCCCATCAAACCAGCACCGAGCACTCCAAGCTTCTTCACCTGGTGGACGGGAATGTCTTTCGGGCGATCCTTCAGTTTGTTGGCATCGTTCAGATTAAAGAAGAAGGTGCGAATCATGTTGCGCGCCACATCAGAGCGAGCAATTTGCACAAACTTGCGAGCCTCGATCGTGCTGCCTTCCATTATGTCTAACTGCAGACCGTGGTAGACGCATTCGAGAATCGCTTTGGGAGCAGGATAGTTGCAGTAAGTCAATTTACTGAGCAAACCGTTGGCACCGCTGAATGTCTCAAATCCACGCGGGCTGTGTACTTCTCCGCTGGGCAGGCGGAATCCTTTCTGGTCCCATGGTTGTTCGGCCGAACCGCCATTGAGAACGTAGGACTTCGCTTCGTCCATCAAGGCTTCGGGTGCAACCACCTTGTGGATGATACCCAGTTTCAACGCTTCATCGGAACCGACCAAGCGCCCTTCGGTCAAAAGCTGCAGTGACTCTTGCAGTTTGACTAGACGAGGCAACCTCTGCGTACCGCCAGCACCCGGGAACAAGCCAAGTTTGACTTCCGGAAAGCCGATCTTGAGCTTAGGGTTGGTGGTTGCAACACGATAATGGCAGGCCAATGCTACTTCCAAACCACCACCGAGGGCCGAGCCATCCATGGCCGCGACCACCGGCTTTTTGCAGGTCTCCATGAAGCGCAAGAGCTGGTGTATCTTCATAACTGCGGCGTAGCTTTCGCCGACCGTTTGCTCACGCATTTTCTGCAGCATCGCCAAATCTGCACCGACAATAAAATCAGACTTGGCAGAATTGAGAACAATGCCTTTTACTTTTTCGTTTTCCACAGCAGCCTGGAAGGCTTTATGAAAATCAGAAAGCGAATCTTCGTTTAGCTTGTTTACAGGTGAATCCTGCATGTCCCACGTGAGGACTGCAATACCGTTCGAATCGATTTCCGTCAAAATTGATGAAGTCATTCAACACCTTCCTAAATTAGAGTCGTTCGATGATGGTGGCTACGCCCATGCCACCACCTATACAGAGGGCTATACACGCCGTTTGCAAATTACGGCGCTCGAGTTCATCTAAGACCGTGCCGAGCAACATGGCACCGGTTGCGCCTAGAGGATGCCCCATGGCGATGGCACCACCGTTGACGTTGATCTTGTCGTGCGGGATTTTCAGATTGTCCATGCAGTAGCGAACGACCGAAGCAAAAGCTTCGTTGATTTCCCACAAATCGATGTCTTCTGCCTTCATGTTGGCGAGGCGCAAGGCCTTGCGGCAAGTCTCGACCGGACCGGTCAACATGATCGTTGGCTCCGAGCCTATTGTCGCGAATGAGCGGATTTTAGCGCGGGGTTTTAGTCCGGCTTGTTTGCCGGCTTCACCGGTACCAATCAATACAGCAGCAGCACCGTCTACAATCGCACTTGAATTTCCAGCATGGTGATAGTGACCGATTGACTCGACTTCCGGATAACGCTGAATAGCAACTGAATCGAAACCAGCCATTTTGGCCAGCTTTTCAAAGGATGGCTGCAATTTTGACAGACCATCGAGTGAAGTATCCGGGCGGACGTTCTCGTCTTTATCCAACACCGGCAACCCATTTTCATCGTAGACATTGATGATCGAATGTTGGAAGTAATTGTTCTTCCACGCATTCGCGGCGCGTTTGTGAGACTCGACAGCAAACTCATCTAGTTCAGTGCGCGTGTAGCCTTGTTTAGTCGCAATCAGATCGGCCGAGATGCCTTGCGGAACAAAGTGCATCGGAATGCACAAAGCAGGATCGGTCGCAGGAGGCATGCCGGACGAGCTCATTGGAGTGCGTGACATCGATTCGACTCCACCACCGATGCAGAATGTCGATTGTCCTGACATCACTTTCGCAGCCGCCATGTTGCAGGCTTCAAGACCAGACCCGCAGAAACGATTGACCTGAACTCCAGTCACAGTCTGCGCATAGTCGGCGGCAAGTACGGAAGACCGGGCGATATCTGCAGCTTGATCCTTGACAGGCTCAACGCAACCAAAGACAACATCGTCAACCAAGCTAGTGTCTAGCTTGTTACGGTCGCGGAGCCCCCTCAGCGCGATCGCTCCTAACTCAACAGGGCTGATGGTGCGAAGAGCACCACCGGCTTTGCCGCGGCCTCTCGGGGTACGCACCGCATCAAAAATAAGTGCTTCTGTCATATATCGATTCTCCAACTTGCTTAGCGAAGTCAAGTGAAATGCGCTGGTCACGCCAACCAAACGCTTATTCTGTTACATATTTAATTCAACCATGAACTGGTTTTCAGATGAGAACCAAACCATTTACCTTAATGCCTTTATACTGACATCTTTTATACTGGTATAAGTTTTACCAGGCTAAAAATCGTCGTCTAGCACATCCTGGTAGCACTACTAGTAGTGGCACCTAGACATTTACGTTTGGCTTATCTACAACAGAGTTCCCTTGAGAATGCAGCGTGCAACCTCAAAGTAAATAATCACACCTGTGACATCGACGAGCGTTGCGACAAAAGGTGTTGAAGCGCTGGCTGGGTCGAATTTAGCGGCACGAAGGACGAATGGCAATATCGATCCAACCAAGCTGCCCCAGAGAACCACACCGATAACGCTACCCATTACGGTAAGGGCTATGAGAATATAGTGTTCTCCATAACTGTGAAAAACGCCCTGCCATATCAATATACGCAGCAAGCCAATGGTGCCGAGGAGCAGGCCCAATCCGGAACCCGTCACAAACTCGCGCCGAAGCACTCGAAACCAGTCACGCAAGCGCACTTCATCAAGAGCCATAGCACGAATAACAAGAGTTGATGCTTGCGAACCGGCATTGCCACCGCTGCTGATGATCAGTGGCAGGAAGAGGGCCAAGACAACAGCGTTGGCAATCTCTTTTTCGAAATATCCCATGGCACTGGCTGTCAGCATCTCGCCAACGAAGAGAATCATCAGCCAACCGGCGCGTTTGCGCAGCATGAGCCACAGATTGATCTGAAGATACTTCTGCTGCAGTGCTTCAGTACCACCCATCTTCTGAATGTCTTCAGTGGCTTCTTCTTCGACGACGTCAACTATATCGTCGACGGTGACAATCCCCTTCATTCGATTCTCGCTGTCGACTACCGGGATAGCCATCAGGTTGTGCTCAGCGAAAACGCGACTGATCTCTTCTTGGTCTGAATCCTCTTGTACAGTGATCAAACTCTTCCGCATCACTTCTTCTATTCGCCTGTCTGGCGCCGCTGCAAGAAGTTTGCGCAAAGACACTTGCCCAAGCAAGCGTTGCTCGGGATCTAGTACGTAAACATAATAGATTGTCTCCAACTGCTCCATCGCTTGATGGCGCAAATATGCAAGTGACTCTTGCACCGTCATGTCAGAGCGGATACGCGCGTAGCGAGGGCTCATCAAGCCACCAGCTACATCTTCTTTGTAGGCGAGAAGAGCCGTGACCTCAAAATGTGTGGTGGCGTCGAGCAAGCCGAGAACACCTTCTCGTTTGTTTTCCGGCAACTCCTGAATCAAGTCGGCAACGTCATCGGGATCCAACACTCGAATCCACAACCTTTGCTCGCGTTCAGGCAATTCAGCGATCAGTCGGGCCTCGTCCTCAGAGCCTATCTCGCGAAAAAACTCCTCGGCGTCAGCCGGAGGCAACTGTTTGAAGCGCTCAATGCGCTCTTCATCGTCGAGATCGTCCCACTCTTCGTGTAACTCCGAATGCGTCTCGCATTTAGCTGCAAGTTTTTCCATCGTCTTTATCCGTAGGCTACCGGCATCCGCCTCAGGAACCAGCTTTTCGTTTCTTGGAAACGGAAATTCCCAGGGCCTCGCGCATTATCGCAAGAAATGCTTTAAGTGCGGGTGAAGTATCGCCTCGTCGATAAGCAACGTTAATAACGCGCTTCGTAAGAACACGCAATTTAGCAACTCCGTAACAACAAAAGCTGAGTGGACTTTTATTCTACTCGGCATAAGCACTCACGGGAATCTCGAAGGACCTTGCAAATAGCAGCTCTGTGCAATTGCACATTCAAGACGCGAGCAACTGAAGAGATTATTGAGTAAGGATCAAATCAGTACTAATCGGGGTAATTTAAGCCATGGGCAAAGAATGCACAGACCACCCAGCAGCCACCGCCAAACCGGTAAATGAATTTGCCGATCTGCGTGCCAACGTCGAGAAAGCAGCATACAATCTCGAACATCATCAAAATAACGCCGGTTATTCATCGAGCATCAACGGCGTTCTTGAAGAGGTTTACGGAAACACTCTGGCTGGCAAATCCAAAGCGTACAAAGCAGCATTCAACGATTTTGTAGATCAAAAACTCTCTGTGGACGGTCAACTCAACACTGTTGCCGACAGCTTTGCTTCCGAAAATTTCGAATTTCTATCGAACGGCAAAAAGCGCATCCAGACAGCAGATCTTGCAGGCAAAGAACAAGAGCTGGGCATCATGGGCAAAACGATCGAGCAAGGTCTCGTCGCAAATTTAATCACCACACAAAACGACATCGAGAAAGCGCACCATGAAGGCAAGTTCCTGGGACTCGGTCACAAGCACGGCATCGACCGCGCAAGACTCGACAAATACGACCAAAAACAATACGACACTAACGCATCTGTAGATGTTCTTAGAAACGTCGCAAATCCAAGGGACTGGGACCACCTGACTGGCGGCACGCCCTACTCAATGGGCAGCGAGCAGATGAACAAAGCGCAGCTCGACACGACTATCGCTAATGGTCAGAACCCTTATAGTCCAACACCATATGTCTATCCCTCGCAGGACCGTGCGTTGAACTACGTAGACGACCATTTTCATAAAATGTCCCAAACCGTTCCTAACTACTATGGGGACGAACGAGTGGTGACACTCGACTCAATGACCAAGTATGCCAAAAAGCACAAAGTAGATTGGACAACAGTCTTGTCGCAAGACAAAGCCCGCAACAACTATAGCTACGATATATCGACAGCCAGACCGCAAGACTACAGCTTTGAATGAGGAGGGTAATCCGGCGCATTCACTCGTAAATGCGTAAAACGTTCACCCCCGAGAACGCGGATAGAAGAAGCCAAAGTGGTCTTCCACTTTGGCTTTACCCTTTTTGAGGGTCCAGGAGCATTAGGTTAAGTCGCCACCAGTTATGGTGTACTTACCGCCGACGGGCAATGCTACCTGACGCGATTATGACTGTATTTTGGAAAGTACTCAGAGAGCTGTTGCTGAATCCAACGCGGATCATTGGAATCATGCTCGAATTCGACCGATGAAGTCGTGCCTTGCCAGACGTTTAGCATCCAGCTGCAAGTTCCGCCCGTGGCTTTGCGGCTTATTGTCAGCAAGCAAGACTGTCCGAAAGGAAGCTCAATAGTCTTGCCCGGATTGCGCATGGCATCGTTGTAGATGGTTCGCAACTGATCGGCGGAAGGCAATGTGTCCTGTTTAGGTAGTCGAACATTTTTCGACTTATCTCGAATGTTGTTTAGAAGCATTATTTTGGGTCCAGATGTTTAAGTTCATCCTATGTGAGCTCAACCCCCGCGAGCTCATCCAACTACTTGATTTTGTACCCGGAAGACTGAGTTTCTAAGCAACAAAACGTAAATTTTGCTGCGCAAAACGGTACTCGACTGGTCAGGCGCGGACCAAATAAATGCCCCAATAGTCCCAAGAGCTGCCCAGGGAGGAAAACATTTGCTACGCTAGGGTCGCAAGGTCACGAGCCATTGGAAAATGAGCGAACTCGAACAGTCTGAACCGGTCGAACAAGCACAAGACAGTCCGCAGAAGACATGGCTGCTAATTGGCGGCTCAGTTGTGCTGGCAGTTATCTGCTTGATCGGTTTGGGTAGCCCCGACTCAAACAAACTGGAACGCGATTTCCGAGGTGACCTGAAACCAGGTGCGCAAGTGAAAGACGTAATTGCTTACATCAAAGACCATGGCTGGACCTATGACTGGAACCAGAACGAAAAGTCTCTCACAATCGTTGTACCTGGAGCCGCATGGCTGCCAATCATCAAACCGCGCTATCGAAAGTCCTTCTACTTCGACCACTTCAATAGACTGAAGGGTCAAAATGGCAATATCGAATACGGACTCTAAATTGGTCGATTTTTCTATCGACTAAGCTCCAGCTGAAGCGGCAGGAGCGGCGGCTTCCCGACCCGTGCCCTTGTCGGGCTCGAGCCACATGAACTGGAACCAGTAAATCAACTGCGGCACAGGCAGTCCAAAAGCCGAACCGGCCGCCATCAGTACGCTCCAGACGATCTTGCCCAAACTGCCCAATTCTTGGTTGAGCCAGACGTCGAAAATCTGAACTGCCGTTAGTATTGCAAGACAAAGGAGCGAGGCGCTACCCCAGACAAAATTTTTGTCTACGTCACTTGGAGTGCCCAACAAATATTGACCGACCGCATACGGCACGAGGCTGAAATTTGCCTTCCACAAAACCGAAAGGATATGCGTGTAGAAGTCGAACTGTCCACCAGATGACGGGACAAGCGAACCAATTTTCAAATCAGGCGAAGGAACGATGCTACCACTGGCTGTACCAGTGAGATACCACAAGAGATAAGTGGCCGGCACCATGAGCAAGATAACAAAAAAGATCACGAAGTTTCTTCGAGAGAAGTCTCTTACGGGTCTGCGTTTTGCTGTCGCAGGTGCGGTGGAATCCATTGTTGTCAATCCTCAAGTCTCAAAATCGTCTATATGAGAACGGTGGTGTTACTTGCTCGTGGTTCAAATCTGGAAACGTCAAAACCATTATAGACTCGGGCCCGGCAGTTTAAACCAACAGTCCCGATTATCAGCCCCTCGACTGTGAATTCGGCACTCGTCCGGGAAGACTTAAGTTAAGAGAATGACCTTGGCGGGTCGACTGACGCAAAATACTGAAATGTTGAGAAACGAGATTGGTCCCCAAATGCAGATGTCTGCACACATCGATCGCACTGGCCAGTATCGTTTTAGCTTGCACAGAATATGGTCAGATGAGCTGCAAGCCGCGACGATGGTCATGCTCAACCCAAGCACAGCCGACCATTTGAGAAACGATCCGACGATAAGCCGCTGTATACAGCTGTCTAGAGCCTGGGGCTTTGGCAGCCTCAACATCGTAAATTTGTTCGCTTACCGAACAAGCAGCCCGGCTCACCTGCGCAGCATCCAGCGGCCGGTAGGCAAAGAGAACGACACACATATCATGGAGCAATGCCTGAAAGCAGGCAAAGTGATAATAGCCTGGGGCAATCATGGCAGTTTTCGCGACCGTGACAAAGAGGTGCTCCGCCTTCTTTCAACCTTTGACCTCTGGTGCATAGGACAGACAAAGTCGGGTCAGCCGAAGCATCCACTTTACGTGCCCGGCGACGTGAAACTCCAGCGGTTTCGGCTTGTTGAACCCTAACACTTCCCGATAGCAATTCTGAGCGACTCCTTTGCCAAGTCTCTTTGGCAGGATCTTTAGCCAAGAATGTTTAGGAAATATCGGCTTTCCTGAAAGTTGCCTATTTGCAATGCTATATTGCCAGTGATAAACCGCCCTAGGGCTGGAGGATTGGATGAATAAAGTCTGGCAAGTTGCGTGTCTTTCACTGTTGCTTTCGAGCACCGTCGCTTTAAGTTTGAACGGATGTTCTTCTTCCCGGCAGGAGCGCATTGAACACTATGTTTCGCCGCAGGTACAGGGCGAAGCGCAGAAGATCAATCTAGAAGAAGTGCAAAAGGCATTTTGGGACAGTAAAGGCTCTGATTTCAACAGTTGGATGGGTGCCTTCGAAAAACGCGTCAATGAAATCTATGACGGTAAGGAAGTGGTATCAATCGATGCCACCAGAAAAGAAGGTCGTTTAATCGTTACTGGATACATCGATAACGCCCACAAAGAGGGCTTCCAACCAGGCGACGAAAAGTTGTTCACTATCGAACAAACCGGCGATGCCACCGAGGACAAGCAACTTCCCTACAGAGTAAGTGACTATCGCGATCGCCCATATTACGAAGGAAGACACAGCTTTCTCGACAATCCATTCTTGCAGGCGATGATCATTTCGCACTTCATGTCCGGTGGCTGGGGCGGTCACTATTACACCCCCTATCCGACAATCAACGTTCTGCATACATATCGCGACGGTTACCGCGGAACGCCGCAATACACCACGCAGCAAGCATCAAATCAGAGCTTCTTCTCGCGCTTCAAAAGCAATCCTAATGGCGGTCTGCAAAGCTCAAAGTCATTCGGCTCCAGTCCCTTTACTTCGACTTCAACTACAACCACAAGTAAAAGATCGTGGTTTGGTGGATCTAATGGTGGAACTACTACTGGTGGATCGAGCAGCGGTTTGTTTACAAGCGGCGAGTCTACAAGCACCTCCGCCTGGGGCGGCCGCCGGTCATCAGGCTCAAGCCTGTTTGGCGGAAGTCGTTCATCTTCCCGCAGCTGGGGCGGTTTCAGAAGGAGATAATCAATGCAGCATCAGATCAAGCTCACCGACGTCACTAATACTCACATGGTATTACTGACGGTAAGTGAGCTCGAGGCCAGTCAGCCAGCAATCGACGTTGTCTTTGACGTCATTGGGGCTGAAGACCCGATGAAGCTGGTGTCGGCAAACATACTGCCAGCTGGCCAAATCGACGAATTGAAGGCATTGCAAGAGATTGTATTCGACCGAGACGCCGAGGGAATATTCATTAGAGATGGTGTCACGTTCACTGCAAATGGCAAGGACCTAGATCCGGATGAACCTTTAACGAAAGCGTTCACTACCGTCGACCGCAACGGCGAACAATACAAGTTTTGTAGCATGATGTTGGGCTCTCCAGCTCTGTATGCACAGATGCAAGCGGAAAGGGCAAAGCAGCAAGCAGTTGCATCACAGATAGTATCAAACCTTGGAGCGTCCACAAGCGCAAAAGCGTCTCAAGAGCCGAAAGATCCTACCGACGACTACGCGATGATTATGTTCTTGCAACAACTGGCTCTCGGCTATCAAATTGACGTAACCAAAGAGTTCCCTGAAATTAGCAAAGAACTTGCAACTGCTGAGAAAAACAACTGGACCGAGATCGATGTGAACAAAGCCTCTTACAAACTCACCGATGCCGGCAATCAAGAACTGAAAAAATATTTGCTAGCGGCACAGGATCTGATCAAGAGATACGACATCTACTGCGATGTCGATGTTGATGGGTCAGGTATCGCTAGGTTCGATACGGGATTGGGCAAAGACTATCGCATTGCGGCCTATGAATTTGAAGGCATCGATCCGTTTATGGCTCGATTTCTACTTGGTATCAATGACGGTGAATGGAACAACCTGAGCAACTGGATGGAATTGTTGCATGACCGTTCATGGTATGACCGAGTGTTCGAGCCAGTTGAAACTGCACCGTCTATCGACGATGTAGGAAGAGACCGCATGCAGTCAATCATGGACCAAGGCAAAGCCGCTCTGCGCCAGGAACAGAATTCTTACTAGCTCAGTGCCCTTATATCATAACGATATCAGTGGAAAAAGCGAATCATATTGTTGGCATTGTCTATGGTAAAGCGCCAATTACCAAAGAACGCTTGTCCTAAAAGACCATAGCGCCCATGTTTTGAACCAAGCATGCCCTCCTCTGCCGTGGAGACAGAGACTGTAGGATTTCTCTGAATGATCGGTCCAAGCCTCAGCATACTGATTGAGAATTGGTAGCCATCTGATGTTCCGCCGACACCATACGAACGAGTGCGAATTGCATCAGCCGGAATATCGATGCCCAGGTCTCTTAAATTAGCCATAGTCATGGCGATGCCTTCTGCTCCGGTGTCGACAAGCATGCCCGTGCGCTTGCCACCATCAACTTCGACCTCCACCTGTAAGTGGCGCCCCCTGCGAATGAAAGGAATGCAGTACATGCTTCGTTCGCTCGCACTGAGCACCTTAGGCTTGCGGAAGTAAATACAATTTCCTTTGTTGTCGAACTCGTACTCCAGATCGTTGTAAAAATCTTGGCCAAGCAAAGGGTTTCCATCCCATTCCTCAGCAATACAAACATCGATGGTGCGAACCATCTTTCCAAGCTTGATCTGCAAGGGCATAATCCAGGCCGGAACCTGCGCTGCACCAATTCCACCGACAGCTGTCGTCGGCGGACCAGATGGACCAGGTAGGCCAAGCTGCACAAGTTGATTTTTGCCTATCATTGTTGAATGTGCGCCGGTGTCGAGAATCATCTTCATGTTCCGACCGTTAACCTGAGTATCAATGTAAATGTCGTCATGACCAGATTGCGTAAAATAAACTCGCGATTCATCGGGCACGACATCGGTTGCATGACGCTTTATTTTGCCTGCACGGCCAAGGGCTTCTTCGATTTCATCAAGTACAGCACTCTGACTTTGAGAGGTGCTGGCAATAGAGCTTTGTCCTCTTCCACTGGTGGAGGTGCTAACAACGCCATTGGTCACTGTGGCTGGCGATGTCTTAGAAGTTGATGCGGAGCCAGTTACAGTCGAAGTCGAAGTCGAAGCCGCAGCCGCAGCCGCTGAACTCTGTTTAGCTTTGAAAGCGTCCAGTCTTTGCAGTGCGGACTTTGCCAAAGCGACCAACTTGGTGTTTGTGGAGTTAGAAACAACGAATTGGTAATCATCACTTGCCGACGCGATATCGTTCAATCTTTCATTACACATCGCACGGTAGTAGTGAGAATTGTCGCTATTGGGAGACAGCTTCAGGCTTTGGCTAAAGTATCTGCGGGCATCGGCGTATTTCCGCGCGTTATAAAGTTGGACCGCATAGTCTCCATATTGATCGGCTTTGGCATCGCCGCCAATAGTTAGGAGTCCACAAGTGACGGCCGTAAACGCAAAAAACAGTCCACAGTTTTTCATTCGCCAAGAGACCGGTCGGGCAGATATCATCCACACATGATATCTGCTCGACCAAATTTCTGCTATGGAAATATGCTGCTCGTCAATTGACGCATCTAAATTCCCATTTTTGCAAACTCCGATCGCAATTGAGACTGAGCGATTCGTTCTAATTCGGGGTCGGTGTGCATGGGCTCTTTTGCGACTTCCCGAACGGCTGTCACTTTGATCTTGTCACCCTGACGAACTCCATCCACTCGAATCCAATATCCTCTCGAAGTAGCGCTTCGGCAGATCAACTCTTTGACGAGCGCGCTACCATGTCTGTCTAACTCGAAGAACATGCCGTTACTGAAAATACCAAACCTAGCCAGCCAGGTGTTCAAAGCCGTTGCTCGATGACGGGGGAAGTGAGCCATGTAGGTCTCAGGCGACGTCTTATGACGCAACGACTTAATGAGTTGCATATCAGCGACCCAACCCGTCCAACATCCATTGCTGTTGTACCTACCAGCATCAGCCATTACCGTTGGAACCGGTGTCGTTATGTAAGTCATCTGGCACAACCCCCGAAGTTGTTTCAACGAGGGAAAGGTTAGCAAAACAGTTGTGAGAAAGACGTGAACTATGAGGACCGAAAGATAAAATCGCCGGGTTCAGTCACTGTTTAAGAGTGAACCACGGCCAAGGCACAACTGGCATCGACAGCAGCTTGAGTTGCTCCGAAGAGCGTATGGAAGACCTCTGAATGGACATCCGAACTTTCGATGATGTCCATAGACTCTTCAGACAGCGCCTGCAACATCGTAAACGCTCTGTGCGCATCGCCTGCACTGAAAAATCCAAGATAAGGACAATCCGCACTCTTATCAATAATATTGTTCGGCGAGTTGTTCATGACATTGTTGGGAAGGAATCGATCTCCATCGACTAGCTCGTCAATTGCTTCCAAACCGTCGACGAAATCATCAACCGTCATTTCAATCGTGTACTGCAAGACACCTTCAGACTCAATAGTAGTCACAAGCACGTTGTACTTTTCATCGTCGGAGAGCGTCGGCAATTCTTCAGGAAGAGCATCTTCATCGACTACGTAGAACGTAAATACATCGGACATATTGAAATTCCTTATCAGCAGGTTGGCGTCAAATCAAGCTCGTCCAATATACACAGCGAAGCGACAGATGTGAACCGGTCTAACGGGAAAATCGGCGCTCTGACACCACCGGCAATTACGTCCCCGGAAAAGCTTGTTGGTCGAGCTTTTCCAAAAAACATTTTTGGCGGTTGGAATCCTTTTGCCCCTTGTCTACGTCATAAAAAGCAAGCATAATCATATGTAAGCGCTCCCGTAATCAATCAAAAGTTCCAGCGTACTAGACCGAAATTCGGAGACCCGCTCTCAGGTGGGTCCACACTGCCATGCGAAAAACAATCAGTTACATCTGCTTACTATTCTTCTGTGCAATGTCTTGCCTTTGTCCCGCTTTCGCTGGAATGAAGAGCAATACCAGCCCTTTCTCAGCTAATGACTATCAGCGCGTCGCGCTGACGGATCTCAGTGCTCTGGAAAATTCACCAGATACTAATGGCGCTGAGAGCGGCACCAAAGGGACTGTTTTGCAGGGAAATGCCAGCAGGACAGTCGACATCAGCCAGGTAGAAGCGACCAGTAACAGCGAGGAAGCAAGAGCAACGGCTCTTCCAATCTACGAATGGTATTGCAAGAGTGTTCATCCAAAAGCAGCAGTTATCCTGGTGCACGGACTATTTCAACACGGTGAGTCATTAGCTCCTATAGGTAAACATCTGGCAAGCATCGGTTATTTGGCCATTTCGATTGATCAAAGGGGTCATGGATTCTGGCACTTCAAAAACGGTTCAAGAGAACCTGGTTACTCGATCGACTATCAACAGACCATAGAAGATGTCAAAACTGTTGCTCGTCTGCTGCGCGAAGAGCATCCGTATCTGCCGATCTTTTGCCTCGGTGAAAGCGCAGGAGCTGCTATCGCCGCACGGGCAGCAGTCGAAGGTCCGGGACTCTTCGACGGATTGATCCTTTGCGCCTTTGCCACCAAACCTCGAGCCCTTCGACTCGTCTGGACAATCGAAGATGTTGCAGTCAACATGTTCGATTGGGATCGCGACATTCAAATGACTCGATACCTAAGACGATTCACTTCCGAAGATAAGCGGACCACACTCGAGACCATGAATGATCCAATGTGCCGTAAGGGGATCTCGCTGAAAGAGCTTCTCGGAACGGTCAGATTTATGAAGAAGACCTCGCACGTAGCCAAGCACCTGTCACCGAATATGCCTCTTTTGATGGTAGAAGGCGAGGACGACCAGGTGCTTAGTCCTAAGAGCTCGGCAAAGTTTCTCGCACACAGTCGTTGTTTGTTCAAAAGTCTGGTACTAATTCCACACTGTGGGCATGTTCTCGTCAGTACGAACTATATAAAGCCACAGGTCTTAACTTCAATTGACCAATGGCTTAATACGCATGCAAGCGGACAATTTTCGACTAGTGCGGTAGTTGCCGCAAAATGAATCGAGGGCACCACACGTAGTGCCTCTTTGTCGCAATACCGCAAGCTGGCGATACGGCTTAAAGCTGCTTCAAGCGGCTTCCGGTAACGGAATGCCACAGAATTTACATCTGGTCGCTTTCTCTGGAACTGTCTCCAGGCACTCTTTGCATGTTTTGGTCGCTGGCGGTTTTTCTTTGGGCAAGATATTGTTCGTGATAACAAATACGACGAAAGAGATAATCGTGAAATCAACTATAGAACCTATAAAATGCCCATATTTGACGGCATTAACAGTCACCTTTCCGTTTTGATCTTTTGATTGAGAGAGAACAATCTGTGCTTCACGCCAATCCCCAGGAGGCAATACCGTTGCAATGCCAGGCATGAGGAGATCATCTACGATGGAGGAGACGACCTTCCCTGTGGCTCCACCAATAATCACGCCGATGGCCAAGGCAAGAGCATTACTTTTAGTAAGAAAGGCTTTGAAGTCATTTAGCATGATCAACTCTCCAAGCATGAGACATTGTCATGATACTACGGCTGGTTCGCGCTCAACGATAACCTGTAAGAGTGAAGAAGCAACGAAAAGCAAACGGGTGAGTCCCGTTTGCTTAAACGTTTACTCCATGCGCTCAGGCCAGTTTTAGTGCACAACCGTGGTTGTCGAAGAGGTCGACGATTGCGGAGGAGCGATCGTGGTCTTCGATGAAGAGTGAGTGCTCTTCACAACAGTAGCAGGCGCAGCTGCACTGGTGCTGGTTTCTGTGGTCTGTGAGGAAGCGCCGGCGCCACCAAGAGAGGTTGTTTGACTCTTGACGGAGGTGCCGAGACCATCGTTGTTCACAGAAGTGCTGCTCGAGACATCGTCAGCAAAAGCCGGTACTACGGTCATAGCTACTGTTAGCAAAGACAGACCGAGTGATTTCGAATAGGACATAACATCTACTCCTTTGAGTTGGGTGTACATATACTGTGTACTTTCGTTCGGACGAGGCCGAGCGCAGAGGGTTCCCACTCTGAAAAGGCTTATTACAACCGCGATTTCAGCAATGGGGAACAAGAATATGGTGCATTTTCTCCCGTTGAGGTCCGGTCCAAGCTCGTTCTCAACGAACGCAGATATGTTTTTATAAATGACTAAGGTTGGAACCTGTACGAACGATTTCTTGCTTGTTAAAGGAGGAGCTTGTCAAGAGAATTAGCTTAAATTCGTGTCTGGGATTGGAGACCTTTTCGGTGGTGAGATATTCGCGCGTTTATCTCACGCATTGCCAAAACCTTGATCGGCAGAACGTTTCCGCAAAATCTAAAAACAAAAAGACCGTTCAGATTGCTCTGCAACGGTCTTCTAGCTACTGCCTGACTGCCTCTTGCGATGAGGCTCAGTATTTCATCACGTTTCAGTCAGTCCTTCACGTGAAGCGGGCTGCTTGCTACGGTTTCTGGTCAGCGCCGACCTGATGTTTCCGCAACGCCCCTCGGCTCAAAGCACTCAACTTGTTTCAGTGTGTGCTCACCGCTTATGTAATTAGTATATCGCCCTCTCCGGGAGATGGAAGTCCCCCGGAAATCGTTTAATCATGCGATTCTTGACAAAACAAGATGCAGTAGTGATGCGACGCCCATACGATCAGTCCTCTTTCCAAGCACTGGATCAATTGTCCAGGAAAGGCACCACAGATAGTTATATACAAAAGAACCCAAAGCGATAACGTATTACCATTCAAAACATACACAATGCGAATACAAACGAAAGAAAGGGGGGCGGAGCGAAATTATTTTCCAGCCGAGCCCAATCTCACAAACAACGGACGATGATCTGAACCGACAGACGGCGCCAATAGTCTTTGACAACAGACTAGGTCCTGCGAGTAAAAGCAATGGTCACTGGGAATGCTAAGCCACCAAATGCCAACAGGCCAGGTCGAGCCAAAGACTGAATGCACCCAAAAAAGAGAGCAAGCTGACCGCCACTAGCGGCAGAAGCGCGACACAAAGTAGTGCAATCAGAATTTTGTGAGCCCTGAGGCGACCGATTGCCGCCGGCAGCGGCGCCATCTATGATTCCTTCGAGTACTGCAGACCTATGTCGCGGACGCCGTTTTCCTCGTCAACATCAACACGCTCCGGATCTTGGGCAACCGCTCTCTTGCCACCACGATTCAACCACTGGTTAACGAGGACGTAAAGAGTCGGCACAATATATAGATTGAGGAAAGTGGAAACGATCATGCCTCCAAAAACAGCTGTTCCCAGCGAGCGGCGGCTGGCAGCGCCAGCTCCTGTTGCGAGAACCAGCGGCAAAATCCCGAGAATGAACGCGAATGAGGTCATCAAAATCGGACGCAAACGCGTTCCTGCAGACTCGACCACGGCATGATTCAAAGTCAGTCCTTTACGGCGCAACTGATTAGCAAACTCCACAATCAAGATAGCGTTCTTGCTAGCCAGACCGATTAACATCACCAGTCCGATTTGGCAAAACACATCGTTATCTAGATGTCGCAAACTCTGGGCACCGAGGGCACCAAGAATAGCGACCGGCACTGCCAGCAAAATGATCAGCGGATCGGTGAAACTTTCATATTGCGCGGCAAGTACCAGAAATACGAAGATAATACCGAGTGCGAAGATGATACCCGCCTGTCCTTCAGAATCGTGCTGCTCTTTCGAGATGCCGGACCACTCGTAACTCATGCCATTGGGAAGCATTTGTTTCGAGAGTCTCTCCATCGACTCCATCGCCTGTCCGGTGCTGAAACCTGGAGCGCTTACGCCGTTGATTTCGACCGAACGAGACATGTTGAAGTGGGAGATAATCGGTGGAGCAATGAGACGACTGACGTGAACGATGTTTGCCAACGGCACCATCGCACCGGTTTGAGAGCGAACGTAAAACTCTTCGATATTCTTCGGATTGGCGCGGAACTGCTTATCGGCCTGCACATAGACTCGATAAATGCGGTTATCCAAAGTGAAATCGTTGACGTATTGCGAACCAAGAAATACCTGCAGGGTGGAGAACACGTCAGCGATTGAAACGCGGACATTCTTCGACTTTTCACGGTCCACCTCTACGATCAATTGGGGAGTGTTGGATTTAAATTGAGTGCTCACGCCTCTGAGAGAGGGTTCTTGATTAGCTTTTCCGATCAACTCAAATGCGGCTTTGGCCAGATCTTGGATTGAGGTGCCTTTTCTATCTTGCAATTCGTAGAAGAAGCCGCCAAAAGCTCCTAGTCCCTGAATGGCGGGTGGCGTAAAGGCAAACACAGAAGCACCGGTTATCTTCGAAAGTTCACCACGCACCCTCGTTAACAATGATTCGAGCGTCTGGTCGGGACGAGGACGTTCCTTCCAATCGCTCAAGGTGGCCGCTACGAAGCCGTTGTTCGGTGCGTTGCCACTAAAGCCAAACCCACCGACGGCAAATGTCCCTTTGATCTCTGGAAACTGTTTGAGGGCAGCTTCGACTTGACTGAGTATTCGCTCAGTGTAGTTTGTCGAGACGCCATCGGGTCCCTGCACGATGATGAAGAAATAGCCCTGGTCTTCAGTAGGGATGAAGGCGGATGGCACCACCTGCAGCAGCCAGTATGAAGCAGCAAGACCAGCGAGGAAAAGAGCGATGATCAACGGCTTCAGCTTAAGGCTTAACGTTAAGGTTGAAGCATATGCATTCTTGAGCCAGTTGAGGAATTTGTTGACGAGACCAAAGATGCCATGTTCGCTTTCGTGGTGATTGCTCAACCACAAGGCGGAGAGCGCAGGCGTTAAGGTAAGAGCGTTGAAGGCCGAAAGTCCTACCGATAGGCTGATCGTCAAGGCGAACTGTTTGTATAACTGACCGGTGGTGCCTGGCAAGAACGCTACCGGAATAAAGACCGCGGCCAACACAAGTGAGGTGGCGATTACAGCACCTGTAACTTCTTCCATTGCTTGCGACGATGCCTGGCGAGCGTCTAAATGGCGGTCGCGCATGATACGGGCGATATTTTCTATAACGACGATGGCGTCGTCGACAACCAATCCTGTGGCGAGTGTGATACCGAAAAGTGTGAGAGTGTTGATTGAAAATCCGAGCACCTTCATCAGTGCGAACGTGCCAACCAGAGATACAGGAATCGTAATCGCTGGAATGAAAGTACTGCGTCCGCTCTGTAGGAAGACAAAGATAACGAGAACGACCAAACCAATTGCTTGCAACAGCGTAATTATCACTTCGTGAATTGAAGCGTCGACCGACTTAGTTGCATCAAATGCCACCATGTACTGCAAGCCTGGCGGAAAAGATTCAGATAAACGCTTCAGCTCAGCGTTGACTCCTTTGGCAACGTCGAGAGCATTTGCGCTCGGCAAGCTCGAGATACCCAAACCAACGGCTTGCATGCCGTTAAAACGAAGAAACGTGCCATAGTCTTCGGCACCCAATTCTGCACGACCGATGTCTTTTACTTTGATCAACGCTCCATCGGCGCCTGTGCGAATGACGATCTCTTCAAATTCGCGCGGATTTTTCAGGCGACCAGTGGCCTGGACGGACATCTGGAAGTTCTGATTGTCTAGATTCGGCGGTTGGCCTATCTGTCCAGCAGCGACTTGCACGTTTTGTTCCGCTAAGGCTGTACTTACATCCATCGCCGTCAAATGGCGCTGCGCAAGGCGTGCCGGGTCCACCCACAAACGCATCGCATACTTTCTCTCGCCAAAAATCTGAACGTCCGAAACGCCTTTGACACGCTTTAGATTGTCGCGAATGTATCTATCTGCATAGTTGCTGACGAATAGATTGGTATACCTATTGTCCAGGCAACCAAGACCAACCCCCATAAGGAAGGCGCTCGTGCTTTTTGCAACAGTGATACCAGTTGTCTTGATCTCCTGGGGAAGACGCCCTTGCGCGGTAGCGACTCGGTTTTGCACATCGACGCAGGCTAGATCGACATCGCGTTCCAGGTCAAAGGTGATAGTAATGACGCTCGTGCCATCGTTGCCGCTAGTCGACGACATGTACTTCATGCCAGGCACGCCGTTTATTTGCTGCTCGAGCGGAATGGTTACGCTTGATTCAACAGTTTGAGCGCTTGCACCAATATAGTTAGAGGTGACAGTGACTTGAGGCGGCGTAATTTGCGGATATTCTTCAACCGCCAGATTGGGCAAGGCAATGACGCCTGCAAGAATAATTAATAGCGAGCAGACAGTTGCGAAGATTGGGCGGCGGATAAAAAAGTCTACAAACAAAGAATCACCTATCTCGTCTCTACCTATTTTCTGTGCGATTAGTTAGATGGTTCTCCAATCACATCGCCGGATTGATCGGCGCACCATCGGACAGGTTTTGAATACCAGAGACAATGATTCTTTGTCCTGGTTTCAAACCTTGCAAAACCTGATATTCGCTTCCTTCTATTGCTCCAAGCTGCACCGGCAACTGTTGTGCGACAGGCTTACCGCCTTTGGTTCCTTCCAAAAACACAAAATCTTGACCGCTCTGGTGGCTGACGGCCTCGGTCGGAATTAGCACTCCTTGCTTGGTTTGCCAGATGACACGAGCGCGCACTTGCTGGTCAGCACGCAGTTGTTCCTTTTCATTACCAAAGCGGGCTTTGACTAAAATAGTCTGGCTGTCGGTGGCAACGTTGGGAGATATAAAGAAAACCGTGCTGGTGCCTATCTTCTCATTGTTTGAATCGAGCAATTCGATAGGCATGTTCTTCTTAATCTGGCTCAATTTTTCGACAGGTACCGACACATAAATCTCTAGAGGCTTGTTCTGAGTCACCGTAGTCAGGCGCGTCTGGCTGTTGACGTAATCGCCAATCTTAACCGGCACGTCACCAATCACACCGGCAAAAGGAGACTTGATAGTGTAGTAGTCTAATTGCGACTTCTGAAGATCGACGTTGGCACCTGACACCTTCAGATTCTTTTCCATACGCCTGACGGCTGATTGTTGGGCCTGAATTTGCGCGTCGATGGTGACCAGATCGGATTTGCAGGTCTCAAAAGTGTTTTCGCGCGTATCCAATTCTTCTTGTGAAACGGCGCCATTAGCTCTCAACTTGCTGTAGCGGTCGAGATTGGATTCAGCCAGCTTTAGCGCCGATACTTTCGCCGCCCTGGTCGCTTCCAGCGCCTTCAAGGTGTGCTTTGCATTTCCCAAGTCTTCCTGAGCTGAGTCTTCGGCAGCGACAACACTGCGAACAGATGCTTGCTGATGCTCCGGACTAATTTCCAGCACAGCCTGACCCTTTTTTACATCCGCCCCTGCTTGCACGAAAATCTTTGTCACATGCCCATCAACTTGAGGCATGAGCGCGACCGACGATCTCGATACAACAGAGCCGGTAAAGACGGAAGAATCAGTAATAAGCGCAGATTTTGCCTCACCAACTTTCACCGATGCCGGTGGAAAGACCATGCCGCCACCGGCTCCGACATCTGATTTCGCGCATCCACTAAGGGAGAGCGCTATCAACGGAAATACAGCAGTCAACACGAAAGTGGCTGCCAACTTGGCTTTTTCGTTACGGGACGAGACGAAAGACTTTGGAAGGTGGGGCAGAAAGCGGCAAAACATCGAAATCACAACAAGAACTCAATCAAAGGATACGGCATTTTTATGGTTTTCAAGCATTCAATTCTTTTCAACCTTACTCATTTCACTACAGATCACTACTCATTACGGATTCAATATTCATCACAGATTCAATACATAGATTCAACTACTCGGGATCGGAATGGCCTGAGCGAAGCACACGCCAAATCCGAACTGAGCGGATCTGATAGACGGTCTTTTTGAATAAATTGCGAAAGGTTGAAGAAAGGCGCTAACGCTGATCTTACGGCTAACACATCAATTTTATTAACCTTTTGGTTAGTAATCATTAGCGCAATTTCATCTGAATGTCACAGAACTGCCATAAGACTGTCACGTGAAAGTCACGCCGCCTCTTGTAATCTACCGGTACTAAAGTCGTAAACGGTCAAATATACAAGGATTTGGGAAATGATCACCAGCGTAAACGTCACCAATGTCTCCCGCGTCGCATCGTTTGAACCAAGCACAAGAAAAGGCGACGTCAAAAACGCCATCTGGGAAACGTATGCAGAACTCGCAGACAACGCCTATCGCAAAGGGTTTTACGACATCGCCACTAAGATGCTACAGGCCGTAATCAAAGATCTAAACAGCCGCTTTCCTGAATCAAATGACTTGCCAGTTCTCTTGTCAGAGCTCGGAAAATATTATCACCAGCAAAAAGAGATGAAGAAAGCGGAAGTGCTTCTCAAGCGTGCACTAGAAAGCTATCAGCGTGAGAAGAGAAGCTATGATCCGTCGATTTGCTCGGTGCTCGAGTTGCTGGGCGAAATTTACTGCCACTATGGGCGCTACCAATTTGCAGAGAGATTATTCAAACGTCAATTCTCCGTAACTGCTCGTCTTTACGGCAAAAAGGACACTCGTTTGATTAAACCACTCCAATCATTAATTGATCTCTATAGAACCTACGGAAAGACCGAACGTGCCAGTGCTCTTTACGACCGAATGACAAGCATCGAACTCTCAATGAAAGCTTAGAGAAAAAGACGGGTTCCGCTATTGAACTTCTTTTCAAGAAGTAATATTCTGTCTTCACTTTGTAAAATTGCAATCAAACTTTTCGATTGACAACCGTTTCGGCGATTGCTTGCAAAGAGTGCGACTACTGACACCTATATCTAAACGATGGCGTTCAGACTGCTCAAGCATAGTCGTTTCTCAACCAGACTAAAATCTGGTTTACTTTCGGCTGCCGCCCTTTGCGGACTCTTCTCATCGCAAACTTCAGCCGGCGTTTTGATGGATAGCTCCAGTCTCGACGCCACTCAGTGCAATCTGCCAATCTATGAATGGCGCGACACAGACAGCAAAAAAACGAAGTCGATTGTGATCACCGTCCATGGTGCCACACAAGAAGCAACATGTTTTGACTCGTTAGCCAGACGGCTGGCAAAACAAGGTTTTCTCGTCTGTTCGCTGGACATGCGCGGACACGGACGTTGGCACTTCCGCAAACAACCAGTTCAAACAGCAGACGGTAACCCAGGTGATGGTTACACCGTAGACTACAATCAAAGCGTCAAAGATGTCGAACAGCTCGTCGATTATCTTCATAAGAAGTATCCCAAAACTCCCATTTTCTGCGTCGGCGAAAGCGCTGGCGCAGCGGTTTTAGTGCAAGCGGGTGTCGAGCGTCCCGAGACGATCAAAGGACTGGTTCTTGCTAGCCCCGGCACACATCCCATGGTGCATAAACTTGATTGGCTTTTGCCGGACATCGCCAAAGGGCTGAAGAATTTGACTCGACCAATGGAGATCAAGCGCTACGTCACCAGATATAGCTCCGACGATCCTCGCGTGACCAAAGAGATGAATGAAGATCCATTAGGTCGTCACGCAATGTCAGGTAAAGAACTGATCGCCACCGGACTTTTCATTCGCAGTACTCCGAGCAAGGCAAAAGAGTTGCCCGGTGAAATGCCTTTGCTCATACTGCAAGGCACCGAAGATCAGATTTGCAGCCCGACTTCGGTTAGATCTATCGTTCGCAGACATCCTGGTCTCGACAAACAATTGATCTTTTTGCGCAACTGCGGTCACGTCATCTTAGGGACACGTTTTATCAAACCTCAGATTTCAAATATCGTCGTAGAGTGGCTGAATAAGCACAACGACACAGCTCTAGCCAGTCAAAACGCTGGTCCACTGGCGCTTAACAAACAAGACCCGGGACAACTCTGATACGCCAAGGCTGATTAATTTATTGCCGGGCTAGAGAAAGCTATATAGAGTCCCCCATTTTTCTCTGAGCAGGCAGTGTTGTAGCCTGATCAGCTAAGGCATTTGAAGCATTTGCGCAACCGATTTACCTCTCTCTTGAATAGGGGTTTTCCATGCTATGAGGGAAGCTCCTTCATGAGGCAGAATGCTTGCAGAGAGACAAAATACGGCATTCGCCGCTCGGCAGTAACGATTTCTAGAGGCGTTCGAAATTGCGAATGCCTGATTAATTGCGAGCAAGGAGAGATTCATGAACGGCTTGGCACAGCTAACACCAGCGCAACCCAGATTGAGCGTGGTCAGAAAAGAACAGTACTACGCGATGAGCGAAACTGAGTTGGTGCGTGCATGCCAAAACCGAAACCAAGACGCTTTCGAAGCACTGGTGCACCGTTACCAAAGAACAGTCTACGGTCATCTATATAAGTTGGCGCCAGACTGGAACGACACAGCCGACCTCACTCAAGAAGTGCTGATCAGAATTTGGCGTTCACTACCAGCGTTGAGAGATCCGCGTGCATTTCGCAGATGGCTCAACCAGCTTGTCACCAACCTATTTTATGACGAATTAAGAAAACGACCAAAAGGCGCCACAATTTCCATCGACGAATCGCTCAAAAGTGATGAATCGGAAGAGAACATTACCCGCGACATCCCAGATGAATCTGCGATGCCGGATGAAGTCATGCAACGACACGAGTTATCGGCTGCTATCAACGACGCGATTGATAAGTTGCCATGCCAATTTCGTCAGGTGATCGTGCTGCGAGAACTTGAAGGTCTCTCTTACGATGAGATCGCCGAAATTACCTCTTCTGAAATCGGCACTGTGAAATCTCGTATCGCACGAGCGCGCGCAAAAGTACAAAATCTGTTGGAAGCATACGTGAAAGCGAGCTGAAAACATAACCAGCTGGGAGTCGAGCTCGCGAACGCCCTATAAATTAAGAGGGAATGCGGAACCAGGAGACTGGAATCTGCAAAGCCTTGCTGTACAGGGTTCTTAGCTGAGCCCTTGTTCAAATGTGAGAAATTAGTTAGTATCGTATTAGTCCCGGGTCTTTTTCAAAGCCTTCCGGGTTCTCCAAAACTTACTAGTTGGTAAAATTTATGACTTCCGCAGTAGCGATTCTAGAGCGCTTGCTCGATAGCGACGCAACGCAAAAAGAACACATATTGGAGACCTTTTCACCGCATCTCGGCGATCTCCAAACAAGAATGGGAGATACTTTCGAGAAACTTATCGGCGAATGCACCGCCGTGTTCGGTCCAGCAGACTTTAACTGTAATCCGGGAGCCGACAAAGTCAGGCAGACTTTGCCTTCCTGGAGTGCAGGCACTGCCAAAAACGGCGGCAATCTACAGACACTCCGGCTTGCTTACTGGAAACGCCCGGACAGTCTTTATTACATAGCTTTGCGCACTGAAATTCATCCGCAGAAAGAGAAGTCGATGTACTACGACTTGATTCTGGGAGCCAAGCGGCGAAAAGAAGAGATTAGGGAATCTATGAATATGGATAAGCTGAGGAACACCAAACAACACTGGATTTCGAAAGTGTTGCCGTTCTTCACTGGTAGACCGACAGGCGGCTAACCTTAGACCATTCAAGAAATCTGGCACTGCCGGCGGTTCAGGCCGCGAGATTAATTTCGCGTGGCCTGCGATTTGGAAACCGAACTAGTGCAAAGCTCTTGCACCGCTCGAACTTTGCCGAGGAGCATAATAGAAGAACTCGGTTGTGACACTGTCTTCTTCTTCGTTGTCAATCTCGGTCATCGTCTTGAATGTCTCAACCGTTTCGGGATGCATTGGTCCGAGTATTGAGCGTTCGATCTTCCAGGCCTTCATCAACATCGATTGCGCTTCAGACTTCTTGTTGGATACGCTTAGTAACAAACCGAGATTGTAGAAATCTTCTGCAAGTGCCACTGAATTTGGTGTTTGCACTTCCTCAATACTTATTGCTCTTCGGAAAAGCATTTCAGCCGTCTCGTAGTCTCCTTTTTCGAGGTAGAGTTCGCCCAGTCGTTTTAATTCAAACGCGTTTTTCATGGTGTCTCCTTGTAGGCAACAATCCGGCGGCCATTACGAAGACGCTCGGGAGCAGCGCAACTGTCCGTGTCAGTTGCCCTTGCTGGCCGGGAATACAGCGCAATCTTCATCACCGTTGCATATACAACGAAGTGGTGCGTGCCCCTTTTTGTTTTATCACTATTGATGTTTATACTATTCGCAAAAGAGCGTGTCAAGATAACACCTAGCCGGCATTCTAGATATGTTATCGAGATGGTTTAACGCATAATTTTGCTATACGAGATAGCTCATTCGACATTGCAAATCGATAGTGGAGCTTAGGTTTCATTAATTCGCATTGGATAGCAAAAGCATATCAAATCGCCTCATTTTACCTATGCAATGCATGAATAAAAGTGTCCAGCTGACTGCAACAAAGAAAGCAACTGCGGGCGAATAGCAGAAGACTTCTCACTGATCACTCATATGTATGTGTTCTGCTTAGTGTGTGGCCTCAGCGGTCTGGCGAACTTCGTCAGACGACGACTTCTTCTTTTTGTCTGCCGGCGGTGTGGTCGACGCTTCCATATTCAACGCAGGACGGCCAATTCTTGGCAGTGACATCTGCTTATCAAGCCAACTGTCCACCAGCGCCCCGATCTTGGCGTCGACTGGCTGATGCTCGATCAACAAGTGTCCCTTGCCTTCGAGCATGGTCAAAGAGATCTCCTTGTAGTCACCAAATTTTTTGATCTCTTTAGGCAAACCAGTTGATTTGAAGACACCATCTTTGGTACCGGCAAGCATCAAAATCGGATAGTCGGCTGGAATTGTGCCTGCTTCTTTGATCGCATGCTTGTTTTCGATCAGACACTTTACCAGTTCGTCCGGTGTCATCTTCCGATTGACCAGGGGATCGTTGTCACACTTCTCCGTCAACACAGGATCGTTCGTCAAATAAGGCCGCGTATATGGTGTCAGATTCAACGGTTTATCGAACATTACCAACTCTTTGACGCCATCGATTAGCCAGCGTGGCGATGGATGAACGCGTGTGCGAAAACACGGTGAAGCGATGATGGCACCATCAGTTAATTCAGGATGATTCTCAATAACCCAGAGAGCAAGATTTGCGCCCTGGCTTTCTCCGAGAAAAAATACCTTCTTCGTTGGGTTGTCTTTGCGAACCCGCTCGACAAGACTAATCAGATCAGACTGGCTCTGACCGATGTGTATCCGATTGTCACCACCAAAGTTCTTCCCTTCGCTCATCCAGCGCCCGAATCCCCGCATATCAAGCGCATAGACATGAAAGCCGCGTGAGGCTAACTTCGTAGCTATCGGCTCGAATGCCCCGGCATAAAGAGTGAGTCCGTGCACGGCGATGACGATTCCCTTCGTCTCTTGGGTTTTGTCCAGCCATTCAGTGACAGGCAGATTGAGCTCTTTTCCGATATCACAAGAGAGGTCGCCGGACGGAGCGGCGAGACCAACCTGCGTGCTGAACGCAGCAACCAGAGCCAAAGACAACGACAAAAAGGAGAGTTTTCGGGACATTTGTATTAACCGTTTTAGTAAATTAGAGAAGAGAATGAAGGCGTCAAAGCCTGCCAGCACTCTTGCAAGCTGGGCTTGAGATCTGTGGCAGCCATTCTACGCCACGGCAGACTCAAAAGAGCTAATTTCACTTAACCCTCACTCAAAGTTCACAGTGATTGTTGATGATAAGAAGCACACTAGATAAGCCTGAATAAGCCTGAGCATCCTTTCACGTTGCTTTCAAACAGGCCATTGATGAGCTTTGTTTGTTAAGATGCAAGTCGGTACGGTTCGGTGTTGCAAGGCACACGTTTGCAGCGAGTCACAGTTTGAAAATCTTACTAGTCGAAGACGATGCATTTCTCTCTAACGGATTGCGCATGGCCCTGCAGGATGCAGGCTATACGATCGACCATACGGCAGATGGTAGTATCGCCGTAGACATGTTGTCAGCGAACAGTTTTGACCTTGTCATCTTGGACTTGAACTTACCGGGAATGGATGGAATCGATGTATTGTCCACGTTGAGAAAGAAACGCATCGCCACACCGGTGCTAATCCTTTCTGCTCGTTCGGGCTTGAGCAATCGTGTAGCGGGTTTGGATGCCGGCGCAAACGATTATTTGACGAAACCGTTCGAACTACCTGAGCTCGAAGCGCGCATCCGCGCGCTGTTGCGCAAAGAGCATTGGGGAAACATGACTGAGATAGTGCACGGTGATCTCTGCTTTGATACCATTAATCGCACAATCACGATGAATAACAGCAATGTGGAACTGTCCGCTCGCGAAATTACCGTGCTCGAGATTCTCCTGAAAAGAGCTGGGCGACTGGTGAAGAAAGAAATGATTCTGGACGAACTAGCTAATATCGACCTGGAACCAACCTACAATGCATTGGACATTTTGATCCATCGTTTACGAAAGAAGCTCGATCGGTCACAATGTTCTATAAAGACCATCAGGGGTCTGGGTTACGTTCTGGACAGGTCATGAGAGCTAGTTCGATAAAGACGCAGCTATTGCTCTGGCTGTTAATCCCGCTGTTTATTTTGTCCGTACTGAAACTGTGGGCATCGCATTCGATGGCCGCTAAACGCTCACAGCTAATTTACGACTCAATGCTGCATAACACGGCAGAGTCATTGGCTGCCAGAATTAGCGACAGCGGAAATCAGATAACTCTCGACTTTCCAGACCGCGCTCAAGTACCGTTCCGCCACAACGACAAGGATAAATTCTGGTACAAAATCTCTGATGCTAACGGCAATTACCTGGTTGGCGACAAATTAGTGCCAACCATTAAGCAGACTAAAGATGACAAGCCAAACTTCGAGGATGGCACCAGGGAAGCTACCAAAGTTCGAATCATATCGCTGCCTTATACACTGCCCAGCCGAGGCCAAGTCATCGTTGAAGTGGCAGAAACTGTCAATGCCAGACGCGATTCCGTCAACCAGGTTTTGTTCAATCAGATTTGGCTGCAGTTTCTCGTCGTCGCAGGCGGTGCTGTGGCAGTCTTAATAGGCGTTCACCGAGGTCTTGCACCACTGGCAGAAATCGAGAAAGCCATGTCTCATCGAAGCCCGGCCGACTTGCGTCCCCTCGTGCTAACGAATTCGCCTGATGAAATTCAGTCGCTCTTGCGAGCAAACAACCAGCTGCTCGATCAATTGCGCGAGCACCTGGATGCGCAGAAAGAGTTCGCTTCGAACGCCGCCCATCAACTGCGCACACCACTAACCGGACTCAAAACATACGTCAGCATTGGCGCACGTATGTCTCACGACAAGAAACTAGATGAGATCTTTGCCCAATTGAATAACGGTGTCGACCGGATGACTCAGCTTGTGAATAGACTACTGTCTCTTGCAAGAGAAGAACGCAAATTGCCTGATGAAGCCAGTAATGTCGTGCTGGATTTAAGTGAATTGACCAGTGAAGCAGTAGCGGACATCGTAGAAAGAGCGATTGAAAAAAACATCAACTTGGAATTCATTCCGAGTGACTCTCCTGCCACAATTCTTGGTGAGGTAGACAGCATTAGGGAGCTGGTAGACAACATTCTCCACAACGCAATCATCTACACTCCCAGCCATGGCGAGATAAAAGTAACTGTAGAATGCGCAGACAAAGTCAAGTTCTGCGTGGAAGATACCGGACCGGGCATCCCTGAGGAGGAGAGGACCAGAGTATTCAGACGCTTTTATCGCGTTCTCGGTACGCCCGGAGAAGGTAGCGGATTGGGTCTT
Source organism: Oculatellaceae cyanobacterium (assembly GCA_036702975.1). Classification (GTDB taxonomy): domain Bacteria; phylum Cyanobacteriota; class Vampirovibrionia; order Obscuribacterales; family Obscuribacteraceae; genus DATNPX01. The sequence continues at coordinate 33,325 of DATNPX010000054.1, read as the reverse complement.
GCCATCGTTAAAGAGATAGCGGACCGGCATAGCGCGAACGTACTAATAGGCGACGGCGCTGCTGGAAAGGGTTGCAAGGTCACGGTAATTCTGCCCAAGCAGGATGCAGAGGTCACGCTTGATTTACGCGAGAGCAGCAGCAACGCTATCAATGACCGGAAGCTCGTAACGCCTTCTCCCTCGCGAGAATGCGATCTTTAGCGGCAAGATCTTTCTGACCGGATTTTTCGTAGGCTATCGCTCTTGAAGCGTAGATTGATGCACTGTTCTGCGGATCGTGCTTAATCAGGTAAGAGAAATCTTCAACTGCTTTTTGATAGTCACCTTTGCGCAAAAGACAATCTGCACGGCACTTATAGGCATCATCGTCGTCTGGCTTTAAGGCAATCATCTGCGAATAGTCCTTTATGGCACCAGGCAAATCGCCAGTTTTTTCGAGCAACTGTGCTCTTAGGAAGTAAGCCCCAGGTTCCTTGGCGTTTGCGGAAATGATGCTTGAATAATCCGCCAATGCCTTCTTGTTGTCACCTTGCATTTCATAGACGTGTGCGCGAGACGCCAGGGTCTGCCAATCAACAGCTCCAGCTTTCACCGAGGATGAAAGACTCTTGATGGCGGCTTTGTTATGACCAGTTGTAGATTGAATTTCTGCAATGCGTGCGGCAGCTTCACGATCGGCAGAGTCAAGTTTTAGAGCCGTCTCGTAGTCTTGTAATGCCCCCAATTTGTCGCCTGCCTCGGCACGCACTTTGCCACGCAAATAGTGAATGTCTTCCAGATTGACGATCTCGTCGTCTTTTCCAAAGAAGTGATCTCGTAGACGACCACTTTCAGTCACTAACCTAAAGACGACGAGCCTGGGGTTGAGGGCAATGATGCGATCATAGTCGTGCAAAGCCAGCTTGTATTGTCCTGATTGGGTATATGCATCTGCTCTAAAATAATACGCTGGCACCAAATCTGGTTGCTGTTTGATCGCAGTCGTAAAATCGGCGATCGCTTTATCGTATTCACCTTTATTGTTGTGTAGAATTCCTCGAACATAAAACGCAGAAGTCTCGGCAGGATTTGCCTTAATCGCCTGCCCGACCATGTTGAATGCAAGATCCAACTGCCGCATTTCACGAGCCTCTTTCGCCTTTTTTATAAAATCGAGATTGTGTCCGCGGGCTGCATACTCTGCAGCAATATCGCCGTGCCGAGTCATATTCAAAGCTTTCGCTAAATTCAAATAATTGGTCGGCACCAACACGTCTAGCTCGTCAGGTCGATCAAGAGCTACTGCTTGCTCAGTGTCTGCAATTCCTGGCTGGATTCGCCCCAAACACAAATATGCCAAACCGCGATACCCAAACGCTCTAGCTTTCCGCGGAGAAAGCTTAAGAGCAGCAGTACAGTCGTCAATCACAGCAGAATAATTCTTCAAGCGAGAGTAACATCTCGCCCTTTGAACATATGCATCGGTATCATTCGGATTTGCTTTTATCGCTTTGGTAAACTCATTCACTGCCGCTTGCCAATGATCTTCTTCAGCCAGAACAAGCCCTGATTCATATGCTGTGCGGGTAACACTGGCAAGCACAGGAGCGCAGAAATGAGGATTCGAAGCGAGGTTTGAAGCCAAGACAAATGCAAAGAATACAGCCGAATTTTGGAGTCTCATTCCGCCGTATTTCGCCTCCCGCACACCACTACTCGTCATTCTTCTCGTTATACCAGAAACCAGGCTTGCAGATTATTGAGTGATGGCGAGAATTCGCGCAGGGCCTCCGGTGCCATTTTCAATGCGGAGCGGACCACAGAATAACAGGGCACCTCGAGATGGCAGTAACGCTAAGTCTTTCAAATTTTCCATCATGTAGAGTCCCGCCCCAAGAGCTATCTTGTGACAAGAGAAATCGTCACTCGAACCAGCGTCAATGGACAACGTATCAATTCCAATTGCCGCGACATGGCGTTGTTTGACGAGATAGTTGCAAGCATCAGCACCAAAACCTGGAAAATGCATGACCCCTTTAGCATCAGCATTGCGATAGTCAGAAGCAGTGCCCCAGCGCGCATCCCACCCGGTAAGAAGCAGAACCGCCACATGTGCGGGAATCTCGCCATCTTTCTCGAAACGTTTGACTTTTTCAAGAGTCAATTGATAGTCAGGATTATTTTTGACCTCGTCTCGTACATCTATCACCAGGCAGGGGATAACAAGATCTTGCGCCGGTATTTGATCGACCGAACGTTTACCGTCAAAAAAATGATTCGGAGCATCGACATGCGTTCCGTAGTGTTCAACCATGCTGAAAGCACCGTTGCCATAGCCGTCTTTTTCGACACTAAATATCTTTTTGTAGCTGAATGTCTGCCCGTCGAGGTGAAAATCAGGCAGCCCAGGCTTGAGTACATGCGTTAAGTCAAATACTTTGCGGTTGAAAATATCTTGCGCATCCTTTAGCTTTAACGAATTAGAAGATGGTTCGGCCGCGCCAACTGATTGAACACAATACAATAAATTCCAGTAACCGGCGCATACGATCCAGTAGAGCAAATTCAGCGTAAGTTTGGCACTTAAGCTAAGTTTCACAGTTACACCTCGAGTAAACTTCAAAATCTGCACATGCTAAATTTAACCGATTGACAGTCCAGTTAAGCCGTCGAAATCACGACTATGAAGACAGGGTGTGAAAGACACGGATAGATACGCGCCAAGCAGGAATCAGAATGACAGACGATACCGCAAAAGACGGCTTGGAAGATTTGACCACCCGCGCCGCCAACGGCGATAGTAAAGCCCAATTTCAATTGGCATCTATGTACGAGAAGGGCGAGGGCGTCAAGCAAAATGTGCGCACGGCAGCAGACCTATACAGGCAAGCAGCTGAAGCCAGACATGTTGAGGCGATTATGATCTTTGCCAAGATGTTGCTTCTTGGCAAAGGCGTAATGCAAGACCCTGAGGAAGCCGTCGATTGGTATCGCAAAGCAGCCGATCATGGCAATGCGGAAGCTCAGTACAACCTGGGCGAGATGTACCGCAATGGACGAGTGGTCAAAGTCGACAAAGACGCCGCCATAACCTGGTTTAAGCTGGCAGCAGAACAAAATCACCTGGAAGCTCAAGTTCGGCTTGAACAGCTAAAGGCTGGCGACGATAACTAGAAAAGAATTGCAGACATGTCCTATGAATGCGTGTCTTTTGCTGTCTTGGGAGCATCTCCTGAAGCAGACGGTTTTGCCGGCACAGATTCAGAACTTCCACTCTTGGCGGGAGTAACTGCTGGTTTGTCAGTACTAGTGGCAGCTGTTGATGCGGCTGGCGCGGTGGCAGCCGGGGTGGTTGAAGCCGGAGTCGCAGGAGCCGGAGCTGAAACCGCCGGCACCGCTGCTGGTGCAGCTGCCGTTGCAGGCGCAGCAGCAGGTGTCGCATCAGCGCTCGATGCAGCGGGTGCTTGCTCTTTTGATTTGTCCTGCGCCAGTAACGAATCTTTTACTTGTTGCGAACGTGCCTGCACTTGTTGCAAAAGTTCCGACTGATTCGTCTTCTGCAGCGCAGTTTGATATAGCTCAAGCACGGTTGAAAGCTGAGCGAGATTGCTGTCTGGTCCCTTATCCAGCTGCTTCCAGTATTGTCGTAATAGTTGGGCCGCCTGTCGGTAGCTCTCATCGCCCAGGTAAGACTTAGCCAAATTAATGGCAGACTGCACAGTCTGGTCGTTGGTCTCTCCAAGCCGACGATTGTTCAACTCGTAGCTTTGCTGGTAGACATTGACAGCATCACTGAATTTGAATGTTTCAAGATAGAGATTACCCAGTTTATCGAGCACAGGCACCATGACGTAATCGCCGGGTCCGTAAGCTTTAATCAAGTTAGTCAAAGCTTTGTGATAGCAGGTCTCAGCTTCCAAAGTTGCTGAACGCTTATGGGCTATATCGCCAAGGATTTCATAAATTTTCGGCACGGCTGGGTCTTTGGCCCCCCAAATGGACTCTCTGTAATACAAAGATTGGCGGAACAAACGGTCAGCATTGGGCAGATCGCCCGCATTCAGTTTGGCTTGTGCCTCCGCATAAGCCTTATTTGAGTCCTCTCCGGCCTTTTTGGCCAATTGTGCCGGAGTTGGCGGCGCATCCTCATCATGAGAACTGCTCTTTCCTTTTGAATTTTTCTTGCCTTTGCTATTCGCCGCAGCGGTCTTACCTTGGGCAGGTGTAGCATCAGAGCCTGCAGCCGGTGATGCTGCGTAGTTGGTAGTGGTACCACCGGCTGCGCCGGTCGATTGGTTGATCGAACGTGTAGCTGCACCCATCGGGCCTGTTAGAGCGCCACTTACACCGGAGTTCATCATGCCATGGGTTGCAGCCGAAGAGGCTCCATAGGCCCCTCCCATTTCGCCAATACCTTGAGCGATAGAGTCAGATGGACTAACCATACCTGCCAGCAAGATCAGGGAGAATGCGAAACTAATGCGTCTCATAAAATGCTCCTCGGAGGCTGTGGGAGTTGAGCGATCGGAGTCGAGCGACTGGGTCGCCCAAAATATTATTCCAACAATTAAGCGCAGAATCTCAGAATTTGGCCAACCGATTCTACTATCTACATAGAACCGACATAGAACCGACGAAATCAAAATCTCAAACTACTTTTCGGCCGCCAAGAAATACGTGCTTGATATCAAGCGTATTTTTGTCCCAAGCAACGATGTCAGCCATTTTACCGCTGGCTAGATGTCCGACATACCCCTGCAAACCTACTGCTTTAGCCGGGTTCCAAGTAGCCATCTGAATCGCCTGCGCAAAAGACGCGACACCCCATTTCACTACATTCTTTACAGCCTGATTGAGAGTTATTGAGGAACCGACCAGTCCACCGCCTGTGGTGCCAATGAAGGCTGCGTCGGTAACCAAAATTACTCTATCCTTTGATTTCGTCTTCAGCACGAGCTTAACTGCCTCGGGCGCAACGTGAAGACCATCACAGATAATGGCAGTGGTCACGGAATCGTCTAAGAGAGCCGCCATCACTGCACCCGGCGCACGATGATGCACCGCCGGTAGTGCATTGTAAATATGCGTTACCAATTTGACACCACTGTCAAACGCCTTCTGCGCCTCAGAAAATGTGGCATTTGAATGACCGAGTGAAACTGCGATATTTTTCCCTATCAAATACTCCACAGCTTTGCCTGTCGCATCAGTCTCAGGTGCCACCGTGATCAGTTTCACCGAGTCATCGATGATTTGTTCCAACAACTCTTCGGATAGAGGCTTAATGAATTGAGGCGGATGCACCCCAGGCTTTTGTGCGGACAAACACGGTCCTTCCAAATGAATGCCAGGCATGCGCACCATTGCGCCAGAATATTTTTGCTCTCCGGACGGTTCTTTAGTAAAAGACTTCTGTGCGCCTTTGTTTGGATTCTTTCCTGAATGAGAATTTGAGCTGGTGCCGGCACCGAGCGACTTCAAAAAGGCAATGTTTTTCTTCAAATGAGCGATGTCGTCAGTTATCAGAGTTGGCAAGATCGTTGTCACACCAGCCTGCAAAAGGTCGTCACTTAAAGCTGTCACTTCTTTAGCGGTCGGGTCGCCCCAAAAATTGCACTGCGGTCCACCATTTATTTGCAGGTCGATAAGGCCTGGGGTCAAGTAACAATCGGAAACGTCAAACGTATCGGCAGCCAACGAAGAATCATCATTATCAGCACCGACTGCTGAGATCGTGCCTTCGTCAACGAAGACATCACAAAACCGCGTTTCTTGCGGGGTGATTACAGTTCCGCCAGTCAATACAAGTGAAGACATCTTTGCTACTTCTAATTATTACTACTAGTTGCTACTTCTAAAAAGCTATTTGAGCTACCAAACACTTGCGTGACAGAATCTCTAGTAAAATCGGTATCGTTACCATTCGATGTTAGAGCAGATTGGCTCAATTACTTTCAGGGAATATTAAAGCTTTGCCCAACGGAAATTCAACCCCTGTATGACACAAGAGAGTAAATCCAGCCCAGCACAAGACGACGAAGAGATCGATCTTTCTGGTCTGATTGAAAAAGTAATCGAGCTGCAAGATTCGTTGTTGCAAGCTCAAGAGAAGAACCTGGTTCTCTCTGCGCAGGCGCGTGAACTCGACCAGGTTGCACGCGACGCGGAAGATTTGAAAGCTGAGCTCGCTGCTCAAAGTCTATTATTGGCAGATAAGAGTCGCGAAAATAAGCATCTTCATCAAGAGCTTTCGCGGGTGACCAGCTTACTAGATGCGAAATTAACCGAACTTGAAGAGCTGAAATCGGTGGCGACAGAACTAACGCAGCAAGTTCGCGCCAGAGAAAATGAGCGCGACAGACTGGCTGTTATGTTGAATGAAGCCGAAACAGCGCAACGTCGAGCAGAGGCTGAAAGGCTGGTAGCCCAGCAAGACCAGACAACCAAGGGTTGGCCGTTCAGCGGTAAAGGCAAAAAGACCTAGATCTGCACTTAATCAAGTTCCGAACAGACCACTAAGGTGCACCAGGCGGATTAGCGAAACCGTTTGGGTCGACCGGTCCTTGCGGCATGGGCGCCACTTCTGGCCGCATTTGTGCATCGGGATTCGAGCCTATGGCCGGGCCGTTAAATCCACCATTACCAGTGGGCGAGAATGAAGGTGAAGCACTGTGGTGCATCATGCTATTTGCAAGTCCTGAAACACCCTGTAGATTAACAGTCGTTATTCTGGGACCGATTTTCAAGAATTTGTGAGACTTAACAGTGTCTCCAAACATGCTCTGGGCGTCTACTGACGTGCCGCTTATCAAGCCATGATGAATCTTGACGCCGTTTCCAAGCACGCTTCCCTCGGTAGTACGGTTTATGCCGAAAAGACCTTTTTTGTAGCCGAAGGAGTCGCCAAGCTGATCTTGTGCTTGAAAGCCCTTACCGAGACCAAGTGGGTACTGATGCATTTCAAAACCGTCACCACTGCCGTCGGTTACGGTCAATTTTCCCCATTTTGCTTCTGCGGGACCGTTGAGGACGATCAAACCCACGAGTGCCACCAACGCGTACCCTGCGTACTTTAGAGAATTGGAGTACAAGGAAAGCATTCTCACGACGTCCACGACCTTTCAAATAAAAGAAAAAGACCTTATAAAAACCAAGACTAGCAGCCTAAATCAATTGTTCCCCGCAGCATACGCTTGCTAAAATCACCCAAGTTAAAGCTTTAGAGAAGTTGAAAAGCGAATTGGAAACATTAACAAAAGACCTTTTAGCCGGCGATCGGCGCGCATTGGCACGAGCCATAACAGTAGTTGAGGAAGGTGGACCAGGCGCCTCTCAGTTGGTAAAAAGCCTCTTTTCGCGCACCGGGCGCGCTCATTTGATCGGTGTCACTGGCTCACCAGGGGTTGGGAAATCGACTCTGGTCGATGCGCTGATATCTGAGATGCGCAAGGCAGATTTAAAGGTCGGAGTGCTGGCCGTCGATCCTTCCAGCCCATTCACTGGCGGAGCCATACTCGGCGACCGCATTAGAATGCAAGGTCACACCTTGGACAAAAAAGTCTTCATCCGTTCGATGGCCAATCGCGGACAAGCAGGCGGTGTTGGACTTGCGACATATGATGCCATTCGCATGTTGGAAGCCTCCGGCTTTGACGTAATCTTGATCGAAACCGTAGGGGTGGGACAGTCGGAGTTAGCCATTGCACAAACGGCTGATACCACGGTTCTCGTGCTCATGCCTGGCTCCGGCGACGACATCCAAGCAATCAAATCGGGAATCATGGAGATTGGCGATGTCTTTGTTGTGAACAAAGGAGATCTGCCTGGCGCAAATAAGTCTGCTACTGAAATTACAAGCAGCCTAGAATTGACAACGTTTGAAACATCCTGGCATCCACCGGTCATCGTTTCAATTGCCGAAACCGGTCAAGGCATAGATCAACTGTGGCAAGCGCTGCAGGATCACTTCAAGTTTTTGAAAGAGAGCGGCTTACTCGAGCAAAGACGAAAACAGCGAGTGCAAGCTGAATTGTCGGAGTTGGTCGCGGCTCTTGCGCGCGAGAATTTGAAAAACTCTATCGACAACTCAGAAGACGCGCGGCGCCTCTTAATGGAAGTGCTGGAAAAACGTGTAGATCCGCATTCTGCAGCCACTGAGTTGATGCAAGACATCTTCAGCGAAAAAGCAAAAGCGTAGAAGAAAACCAGGTGAACACTCTATTGCTTGTTTTTCCTGGGTGCACTTTTGTGCGTGGTTGATTTTCGATTGAGACCTTTGTCTGATTGCTGCACAGAATTGTCTGTAGCATTTTGGGCTTGTTGAACGGCTTTTCGAGCTCGCTCTGCATTTTGCTGCGTAAAGATGAGGGCTCCGATACAAATAATCACGAGCAAAACTGTCACTATCAGCTTGACGGGCGCGGTCTTTACCACGACCCGTTTCTTCTTCTCCGGTCTTGCCCTTGCTTGTTGAATGGCTTCGTTTTCAACTATTTCTGAGTGCACGCGTTTTAAATCATCGAGCAGATCGCCAGCTGTGCGATAACGGTCAGCAGGACTCTTCTTTAGCAGTTTGGCAACTATGTCTTCGAGTCCTTGTGGAAATGTTCGTCCTGGTGCACTGGCCGCAAGCGTGGGGGCTTCTTCGTTGAGTTGCTTAAAAACTGTTTGGACAGGATTTTTACCCTGACATGGAGGTTGTCCGACTAACATCTGAAAAATGACGCATCCAAGAGAATAGAGATCGGAACGTTGATCCAACTCGCGCCCCTGAATCTGTTCAGGACTCATGTAAGCGGGAGTGCCAACAATCTCCCGACTAGCGTCACTGGGAGTCGACGACGGTAGACCAGGTCCGTCCGATTTTGGACCGCTTTCGACAGACGTCGACTTGGTTTTCTCGTCATCAAGTTTAGCGATACTGAAGTCGACTATTTTTACGGCTGGATGTCCGGCGTTCCACGTCACCATGATATTGCCAGGCTTGAGGTCGCGATGCAAAATCTCTTGGGCGTGCGCGTGCTGCAGCCCTGCACACAATTGCTCGGCAATTTCTAACGAAGTGCGCAAAGAGACGCCACCCGCTTTTTTAAGCATCTCAGAAAGATCGATGCCGTCAATATACTCGAGAACGATGTATGGCTGCCCAGACTCAGTGATACCATAATCGTGCAAACGGATCAGATTATCGTGAACGAGCCGGCTACATGCATTTGCTTCAGCCTGAAATCGAGCTTGTGATTCTTTATTCACCTGATCTAAGCTGACCATCTTTATGGCCACCAGTTTGCCCGTGCTCTTTTGCTTAGCTTTATAGACCACGCCAGCGCCACCAGCGCCGGCTTCACTGAGAAACTCGTAACGACTATGCAATGAGTTTCGTATCGACTGACTCTGCCTAATAACCGCACCATCATTTGGGCAAACGAGAATCGCCGAGCTGAATGAGATTCCACAGCTGGGACACGCATGAAAGGCATCAGCATGACCTAGTGATGTCTCTTTTTCGTGGTTTTCAAGTTCTGTCATTCGGACCGCATCGACGTCGTAATAATGAAATTTACCCGGTTAAGAGCAGTAATTCAATTGAAATAAAGTTTTTCAAGAGTCAGAGCTTAACTCCTAAGCTCTTTCAACTGGCTATGTTAAATAGAACCGTGCCAACCGGCTTCGTCATCGGTGTCGCGGTTGCGTTTAGACATGTTTCTGTTATAGTGCGTCAAACACTTACGAATCTTCATGCAAAGCCCTTCTGACTCCGTCTGCATAGAAATAGAGAACCTGCGCAAGTCCTATAACTGGGGCAAGGTGCGGGCACTTGATGGCATCGATCTGACCGTGCACGCAGGAGAGATTTTCGGTTTGATTGGTCCAAATGGCGCCGGGAAAACCACTCTCATGGGATGTTTGCTCTCAGCACTGGTGCCAACTTCAGGCAAGATTTTGATCAACGGACTGGCGCCAGATGACATTGCTGTGCGTAAAATCACAGGATTTCTGCCTGAAAGACCGCATTTTGATGCTTGGATGAAAGTAGATGAATTCCTTCGCTACCATCACATGCTGGCAAAACGTTCCGGCACAAATGTGAAAGAAGACATTGAAGAAGTTCTGGATGCAGTTGCACTGGAGCCATCAGTCGGAAAGAGGCTGGTTCGTCAACTTTCGCGCGGCATGCTGCAACGGCTCGGGCTAGCTCAGGTATTAATAGGCAAGCCCAAACTTTGTTTCTTAGATGAGCCGACTTCCGGCATGGACCCCGTTGGAATGGCGCTCGTGCGCAAGTTGCTTATGAAGTGGAAGCGCGAGGGCGTAACCGTAATTCTAAATTCGCACCATCTTGATGAGGTAGAGCGTGTTTGTGACAGAGTGGCCTTTATCAAAGGCGGAAAGATTGAAGCTCTTGAGCAGCTTTCTTTACCTGCTATGGACAAGCTATCGATATCAGTTCGTTGGTCAGGAAGCTTGACTGAAAACCTCAATCAAATCATCACCGACCTAGCCAAGCAATGCAACTCGCAACTGGAAGAGTTTGATGACACGTCAGCCAAGTTCTCCCTGCCTGACAGAAAGTCAGGTCCACAGTTGATACGAAACCTGGTCATGGCCGGTATTGAAGTAGAAGAGGCGACACTGGAACGAAAGAATCTGCACGATTTCTTCCTGCAGTCGGCCAAAGGAGACTCGCAGAAATGAATTTCGGTCTTTTTTATGCCACAGCCCTAAGATTGACTCGTCCAGCGTCAGCATTCCTCATAATTTTATATAGCGTAATCATTCCGATACTGGCGTCATACCAGCTCAATGCAGACACCGTCGGAAACGTCTTCCGCGAGCTTATTTTGGGACCGATAGTGCCCATGCTTATCGCTTACACTCTCGTGAAAGACGAAATCGGCAACACTCGCAGTCTTAATAACGGCGAATATTTGTCGTTACTATTCACGCGTCCGTTATCGCGCTTCGAGTATGTAATGAGCAAATGGACAATCTGCTCAGTCTTTGTAAGTGTCATTGTGCTGATCGGTTTCGCTTCATTCGCTGTCGCCGAATCGTTGCAAGGTCGAACCGCCAGCCAAATTTTTTCCGTCTATACAATGGCAAATGTGATTCTCAATGCTTTTGGAGCCACCGCAGCGATTGTGCTCCTGAATTCATTCCCGCCAAAGGTCGGAATCACAGTGTTCATGCTCATCATCTATGGCTCAATGCTAGGAGCCGTGATGGCCGAAAAAGAGTTAGCGAAGGCACAAGACAGTATGGCGGCTTTTTTCTTCACTGCGATTACACAATCGTGTGCTTTTGTGCGAGCCAGTGCTAGTCCATATATCGATACTTACTCTGTTTTCACGGCGCTAGATTTCTCTTGGACACCGCTTTTGACCTATCTTTCCAATGTCAGTTTATTTCTGCTTATTGCAGTGTTGATCCTGAACAAGAGGGAGTTTTTCTATGCCTCTGAGTGAAGGCAGAACGACAAGTCCTCCGAAAATATTGTTCGCTATAGCGCTGGTTCTTTTTGTCTTGCGAATCAGCTCCACTATTTACGACCACCTGCGTCCGAAGGAGAAGGAGCCGATCGATTGGAAGACTGAAAAATATCTAGAGCAAGCGATTAAGACACCAAACAGGAAACTTATATTACTGTGGTTTACTGCCGATTGGTGCGCTCCTTGTAAAACCTTGCAAGCATCGGTTTTTCATAACAGCGAAGTCGTGAAAGTCATTAACGAAAGATTCATACCAATTAAAATCGTCGACCGCAAAAAAGAAGACGGCAAGAACAGCGATGCAGTGCAGATTTTGGAGAGTAAATTTCGGCTATACGTCTTTCCCACCCTGATAGTAGCATTGCCAACGCCGGAACTAGACACGGTTGATACCGAGCTTGGTGGCGGTTCAGTACTTAGTTGTCTTGACTTCTTCGCCCATGCGATTAAGGACGCTCCGTTCAATGATGCCATAAACCGGCTGGCCGCAGGCGACACAGAACGAGCGATCGAGATATTTAAGCAGTGGCTACCTTCTACTTTGCGGACAAATGAACGCAGCATTTATGGCTCGCTCTACCTGAGCGCCGCGTATGTGATTCACGGTGACAATGACAAGGCAAAGTCAGTGTTGGAGGAAAGCGATACACACAGTAAAGACCATAGTTGGCCCAAACCATTGATGCATTACCTCGATCAATCATCGACCGAGATCATCGAATCGGCAGAGGAGGAGCATTCACCATTGCTAGACGCACACTTCTTTGCAGGAATTCTCAGCTTGTCAAAGAGAGATAACAAAGGAGCAATTGCTGAATTCAGGTGGGTTCGGGCACACGGAGCTAAGGGCAATCATGCATATGACTTAGCCACAGGCCAACTACAAAAAATGCACGCACCGTTGCAAGCTGAGAAGCAAGACGACGAACACACGGACTCTGAAAAATAATGCGCTCACAGGCCATGCATTTAGCGCTCGTAAGTTTGCAGCTCAGTACACTGCTTCTGCTCATCGGCTTAGTTCCTTTTCTCTGCTCATGCAAACCACCACAATCGCAACAGCGAGACTTCAACGCAAATTTCAACATCACCATAAAGGACCCTCTCGTCAAAGAACTGGCGAGGGTGACGCGACGCTTTCGCGTTACAGCCGAGGGCGATTTGAACCCAGGCAACTACAGCATTAACAACATTCCGATCACTGTCCAACCAGGAACTAAATTCGCATTTGAATTCGCTCTGCCGGTGGAGCCAGGCGGCATTGTCAGCACCGGCAATGCTACCGGTCACTTGAGTACAAGTTTGCCGCTGCAGGTCTTCGGCATCTCTACCCCGCAACTAGTAGCGCTGAAAGACGGAAAAGCTACAGCCGAAGTCAATCTTTTGCGAGCGTTTGGAAACTTCTTCTGCAACCTTCTGCAAGACCAGTTCCTGACGAATCGCTCCGATGACATCAAAAAGATGTTCAAGAATATCACGGTTTCGTCTGCCACACTCGAATTCAACCCCGACTCAACTTTGCATATGGACAGCCATCAGTTCCATCTTGCCGCTGGCTCGAAAATTGAATTGCTCGCACTGAACGTGACTGGTGAGCTGGACTACACGGGTCGTTGCGTGGTTGACCTGCACTTTGCACCGAACTCTATCTACCAAGGAAAGAAAGTCGACACCAAGTTTCAGGGTGGCGCCGCTCACATTCTATTCAATGCCGAACGCAAGCAAGGCACAATTGCGATGAAAGCCGCACCTAATCAAAATATAAGCCTGGCAGACTGCACGTTTGTGTTCGGTAAAGGCAAGGACTCGACTATGAAATGCGCGCAGTCGAACATTTTGCTGAAATCACTGAACTGGAGTAAGAAAGAAGATGCAATCCGCTCACAGATGCACATGTCTGCAAAAGGGCGCTTGGAGACGGCCCACTTAGACTACAACGGCAAAAAGTTCGGGCTGGATGCAACATTTAAAAAACCACTTCCGGTCAATCTGGAGATAGACAAAGGTGACGATGGCGACGTGATTCAATTTACTACCGATAAGGGTGTGGTGGCTGACATCGCAGATCTGGACATCATGCGAAAGAGTACAAACATCTGCATGATTTTAAACAACGTACACCTTGGTCCGATCACGATGACAAAGTCGGGGCAATTCGACTTCGCCTTAGAGAAAGGTACATCCGGTGTCACATCTTTTGATTGGAAAAGCGGTGGCAGATCTTTCAACATAAAGACCTCCGGTCCAGCTGAGCTGTCGGTGACGCCGGGGATGGCCCTCGTGCTGTCCACCGCCGACGGTGCAACGTCAGGAAAACTCCCCTTAAACATCAAGCTTGGCAGCGCCACTCTAAAGTCAAAAGACGGATTTATGGACCTCCGCAATGTGCGCGGAAACTTGACGGTCGATATTGAATCGGAAGTAGAGTTCGACAGCAACCTCGACTTCTCTGTCGCACAATCTTCGTTTCTCGGAGAGCACTCAGTAAATGTGGTAGCAAGAGGCCTCAGTCTGGTTACTAAAGACGGACAAACGACGGCAACTCTAGATAACTGCACTGTAGCTATTCCAGAAAAAGAGATAGAAGAAGTTATCGACGAACAAACGCCAAACAAAAAAACGTTCGACGTGAATCAAAAAGTCTATAACCGGCAAAAATGGCGCTTTCGCAACTTAGTAGTCACTCAGGTAGTAGTGACGAATCCTTCTATCAGCGATATCAAAGCCTCGACTGGAAATCAGTTTGCCTTCCGCACCAAAGGAGATCTGCTAGTCAAAGGTACAGTCGAGAAAGCTGGATTGGCAGCCGTGGTGTTCAAGCACGTAAAGTTCGAAAATCGCCCGTGGAGCGCAAAAGCGATAGCGAAAGGCACCGGCACCGTTACATACAAAGTATTGCCGAGTAAGTCGCTTGCCGAGACAAAGATCCATTATGACTTGGCGATGAAGATGCCTTTACCCGACGATGTCGACTTAGACTGGAGTGGTGTCAGCGAAGGCATCGTGAGAAAGACGGAGGAGACTATCATCACAGCTGTTTTAAAGCACATCAAACCATTCAAAGGCAGCAGAACGATGCCGCTAAACTACAGCGGCGATATTAATCTGTTCGGCAAATCACACCAACCGATTCTCAAGTCAATCAGCATAAGCGACCTGGCAACAGCACCAGCTCAAGACGGAGTGAAAGTCACCTTCTCGGCACAAGCAAAGCTTTAGTTCAACAGACAAAAAGCACAATACAGAACTATTTCTTCTTCAGATATTGTTTGGTTACTTGTGTGATGTTTTGCTGAATTCTTTGTTTGAAGTGTTCAGTCGGATTCATCGTCAAAGCCTTCGACCAGAAATTCACAGAGTCTTGATACTTGTGTTGAAGGTACATTACGTTACCCAGATTGTAAGGCACAGTCCAATTCTGCGGAGCTAAAGTCATGGCGTGATTCAAAGCGGCCTCAGCTTCCTTCAGGTTGCCTTTGTCCTCAAGTGCGACACCAAGGTTAATTTGAAAATCGGGATCGTCGGGATAGATAGCGATAGCACGCTTATACAGAGCGATCGATTCATCGACCTTATTAGTCTGCGTTGCTCTCACGGCCTGAATGTAGTATCCGTTGGCTTCCTCCCAGGCTGCTCGGCTGCCCTTGCCAGGGAATTCGTGAGAATCGGCATCCATTGCTTGCACCGGTGACAGACATATCGCGGAGGTCACAATCGTGAGGGCGGCAACAAGAGAAAAGATCCGCATGCAAACTTGCTCCTTCAGTACAACTCAATCAACATCTGGGAATTCAGAAGAACTACCGGACATAGAGTAACTCGCAGTGCCGCTCTTTGTGTCACGGCATTAATTAAAACCTTGTCAAAATGAATTCTCGTGGCACGAGGGCACGCGGTTCGAAACTTTCTCCGAGGTGATGGGTATTGTATATAGGTCCAGGAGTGTGTCATGTTTTCAAAAAAATCCGCGGCACAAACAGTTGCGTTTCTGGCACTTGCAGCCGGGTTGTTTGCGGCATCAGCGTTTACAAGCCAAGTACGGTCTGAGAATCCGATCAGAGATCGACTCCGCAATCGCTTCGGCAAGAATGAACGAGCAGATGGCAGCGTCATGCGCTGTGAAATTGCCGGGCTTGATTGTGCAGTTTGGGCACCTTCTGATACACGCCAAGCAGTACCACTGATTGTCTTTTCGCATGGATTTCACGGCAGCAACATGCAAAGCGCCTTTTTGATGCGAGCCCTGGCTAACGCGGGCTACATAGTGGTCGCACCGAATCATCACGATGCAGCGACGATCGGTGGTTGGTTAAGCAAACCACAAACGAGCTTCGCCAAGGCCGCACAATGGAGCGACCAGACCTACGTTGATAGGAAAAAAGACATAGTCGATTTACTCACTTCATTGCAGCAAGACCAGGCTTGGACTAAACGTATCGATTGGAACAAAATAGCTCTGGCAGGTCACTCGCTAGGGGGCTACACTGTGCTTGGCCTGAGCGGTGCCTGGCCTAGTTGGAGGCTGCCCACAGTAAAGGCCGTTCTCGCCCTCTCACCATACTGTTGGCCATATTCGCTAAATGGCAATCTTGGTGGCATCGGAGTGCCAGTTATGTACCAGGGTGGAACAGACGATAAGGGAATTACACCATTCGTAAAAGGTCCAAACGGTGCTTTTGAAAAAACATCTTCTCCGGCATACTTTGTCTATTTCAACAAATTCAATCACTTTTCGTGGACAGATTTGAATCGAAACGAAGAGCAACGCAACTTAGTCGATCACTATTCAATTGCTTTTTTCGACAAGTATTTAAAGGGAAGCACAAGCGCGAAGCCTGAAATCAAAGAACCAGGTGTGGTATCACTAGAGCTCAAATAAGCAATCGACTTTATGTCGTGCTCAGCGCCGCCAGTGAATTTTATCGATTCTTTTTTCAGCTTTTACCAGCAGTTTGGAAGCAGAGATGCCCAAACCATGCGCTAATCGACTTACATTCTTGATTGAAATCTGTCGCATGCCCCGCTCGAAGTCACCTATGTAACTTCTGTGAAATCCCGTTTTCAACGCCAGGTCATTTTGAGACCATCCGAGCAGGTCTCGCATCTCTTTGACGACCTCTACCAGCGCCTCGGCTAGCTCTTCTTCGTACAATTTTCGCTTTCCCATTTGGCACTCCTACAGCCATTGACAATTTGCATTAGACCTGAAATAAACAGAGCGTAATCCCCTATCTTTTTGTGTTTGCCGCTTCGTTAGCCGCTTTTGCAGCGGTCTCTCGTTCGCTAGCCTGAATGGTGCCTTGAACAAACTTGACACGTCGTTGCACTTCTTCGATACGCTGAGTATCTTCATCGTTGTGCGTGGTGTCTCGTGATTTGATTCCCAAGTACTGGTTGTAAGCAGCAAGAGCCTCTTGATTCTGCCGCATAGCTTGGAGCGCTGCCCCCTTAAAGTAATAAGTCTCACTCAAGCCCGGATCGAGCGATAAAGCAGAATTGGCATCAGCAACAGCTTCTGCATACTTTTTGCCCAAGAATCTAGCTTTAGCACGCGTCGCAAAATTTATAGCGCTGCGTGGATCAAGCTCGAGGGCTTTACTAGAGTCGGCAATAGCTTCATTCAATTGGTCGTGGTCAGCCGCCAACTGGGCTCGTAACGTCAGAAACTTACAGTTCGTCGGCTCCAGTTTGATAGCTTGGTCTAACGCTTGTAATGCCAGTCCAGGCTGACGTTGCCATTGAGATTCGGCAAACTGATATCTGACCTCAGTGTTTTGCGGTTCATTATCTGCGATTTTGAGAAGGTCGCTAGCAATTAAGTTAGGGTCAGGATGCTCGAGTTTTTGATAAAGTTCGAGACGTTGCCTATACAAGGCGGTCTTCGCCGGACCGTCATGCGAGAGCGCAATCAAGCGATTCAGTGGCATCAACGCAGACTCAGCCTTCCCCTCTTTGGCATATTGTTTGTACATGAGCGCAAGCATGTCTGCATCCTGATAGTTACAGAAAAGGGCAGCGTTAAAATCGGCCAAAGCCTTTGTTGTATTTTTTTGCTTGAAATTGATTTTGCCGCGTTCAGCGTAAACATAACCGATGCGCGGGTTTGTCTTGAGAAGAAGATTTAGATCGGCCAGGGCGTTATCGAACTGGCCAATAGCTTCATAACAGGTGCTGCGCGTGTAGCGAATGTTTGCGTCTCCCGGTCTAGACTTGAGCACGGTCGTGAAGTCTTGTGCTGCGTGCTGGAAATCTTTTGTGGTAAGAAAGAGCTGCGCACGTGAAGCGACAAATTCAGGATCGTTCTCGCTCAATGCAACGGCCTTATTCATGTCGGCAAGTGCCTTACTATAGTCATGTAAGGCCATGTAATAAGCAGCCCTGTTTTGGTACAAGGCAGCCCCATGTGGATTTGCCGAGATCGCCGCGTTGACGCGCTGCAAATATGTCATGGGTTTCTGCGGTTTGCTTGCTTTCTTGCCTTTGGCTGCTGTGGTCGGCTTCGTAGCCAACGATGCAGGTGCAGAAACAGGCTTAGAAGGTGCAGGAGCAACTCCTGAAGGCGTGGCACTCGGCACAGTTCCCGCTGAGGGCGGTGCTATATTCTCTGCAAAAGTAGCAACAGAGCCAGTCGCACTTAATGCGAGCACCCAGCAGAAATGTAGATAGTTGAATTTTCTCAAGATTATCGGCCACTCAAAAAAGCCCTGCCTGCAAGCAATATAGCAAAGCGGACAGCAATTCATCAATTGGCATTGCGTTTTCGGTGGGCGGCCGGACGCTCAAGTCGTTCAAGCGCTTCCTGTCTTCATCATTTTCCGCAGCGCAGCAATACCTATTCGCTTCATCGGTTTACCGGTGACCGAGGAATAGAAGATTGTCTCGCGCCATGTCCACGGATAAACAGTGATCTCAATTGGATAATTCTTCTCGGTCCACTTCACGTGAACAAAGTGACCTTTGCGGTTTTCGACAAATTCAATGTCGAGACCCTCGTAGCCAAAGTGTTCAAGCATGTTTGTCAAACTTTCGATGTCATCGCAATAAGCATGCAGGTCGATGTCTGAATTGCGGCTGATGCTACCTGTCAGAACGCTACCAATTAGATACGGATCGAAGTCTTCAATGAGCGCCATTATCTCAAGCGCGATCTTTCGCATCTCTTGAAGTCGTCGTCCAACTTCATCGGAGCCAAGTTCCTCGCGCGTAATCAAACCGACGCAATCCTTGATCTTTCGGTTAGACGGAAGCCTTGTCTGGCTGGAAAGTCCCAGCGATAAAACCGCCCTCTCCTTAGCATGAAGATATTCGGTCTCCACGCCGTCAGCCAGAAATCTAGCGGCTTCGAGCGCAATGCGCCTGCGAGATCTATTTTGCATATGTCAGGTCAAGCCGTCAGCTTGCTTTTGGTTTTCGTATATCAGGAGGGGTCCATACTCTTTGCCAGCCTGGCTCGCTCCTGGCGACCATAATCGCAGTTTAGCATGGACAATATGGCAAGAACTCCAAACGCAAGCAGTTTAAGTTAGGGCTTCTTCTTTTTTGCGCTTCGTAACGGCATTTACCTTCACAGTCTTACCCGGATCAATTTTGATCACCAGTTTGCGAGGTGATTGAGTGATCAGCCAAACCGAAGAGAGGATTATGGCCGCACCAAGAACGGTCTGCATTGTGATGCTCTCGCCAGCCATGGACCAGCCAAGAAGAACAGCTACCACAGGGTTTACATATGCATAGGTAGCAACTTGCGAAGGATGCACTTGTTTCAGCAGCCAGACGTAAGCAGAAAATGCCACCATTGATCCGAAAACCACAAGATAAGCAAGAGCCCAAAGCGATCGCTCCGAAAAATGTGCGTGTTGAACGAGACTGAACTCACCGACACAAAACGATATCAACAACAGGACGATGCCGGCAAAGAGCATCTCTAATCCTGCGGTCTGCAGCTGCGAGGATGGAAGTTTGGCGCTGCGAGAATAAAGCGCGCCGGCTGCTGATCCCATAGAACCGACAACAACACACATAACAGCACCAATATCGATACCAAAAGACATGAACTTATTGGGTCCGAGAAGAAAAGCCAATCCACCGATACCCAGCAGAACTCCCAAAATAACAGGCATTTCGGGCGCTTTACCCGATGGTCTCAGCCAATCAAACAAGACGATGAACAAAGGCACCATCGCCACCAATAGAGAGACCAAACCAGTGGCAAGAGATCTCTCCGCCAAAACGACTCCAGTCGTGCCGAAACCTAGAAGCAAAACTCCCAAAATCAATGTGGAGAGAAGGTGTGCCGGTTCTGGTTTCGGGGTTCCCTTGATTAGGGTCCAACCGAACATGACCAAGCCAGCGATTAAAAACCTGGCGCCCACCATGAAGAATGGAGGCATACTCTCAAGCGCGACTTTAATGCCTAAGTAGGTCGAACCCCAAATTATATAGACCGCGGCAAAAGCAAAAACCAACCTCAGCAACTGCGGCTTGAAACAAGTTTTGGGCATGGGACACCTTCCAGACACCTACCGAACAGCAACCTAATTCAATTAGACTATACTCTCGATTTGCCTAACGCGATACAATAAATCAACAAAAGATACTAACAGATTGAAAGTCCTAACCAAATTAGTTAAACCTACTGACGAGACCCAGCATGATCGATGAGATTGACCAAAAACTATTAGCCGTTCTGAAAAAAGACGCTAAAAAGAAATATTCGGAACTGGCAGAGGAACTGAATCTATCAGCACCGTCAGTGCACGCCCGGGTAAAGAAACTCGAACAAACGGGAGTGATAAGGGCATACAACATCGATATCGACGGGAGCTTGTTAGGGTTACGTCTATGTGCTTTTGTGCGCATTACGACTGAAGGCGCATCAAACGCTGAACTTTGCGAAGGGATCTCACAGTTTCCGGAAGTAGAGGAGATATACAACGTCGCTGGAGAAGAATGTTTGCTCTTAAAAGTACGCACCTCAGATCCAGCAGCTCTCGGTTTATTGCTAGACAATCTTAGAACGGTGAAAGGTGTGACCAAGACAATTACCAGCGTCGTTCTGAGCGTTCCTCTCGAGCGTGGACTGACTCCACGCCTGGTGAAATGAACACTTGAAAACTCCGTCTCAAGAAGGCGGTAAACACCACTGAAATCGATGCAATCCTTGTTAAAAACCATGCCTATAGGGAATAGTAATTAGAAGCCATAGATTGGGGGCGATGGTATGGTTAAAGACGTTCCACAAGCGGAAGTAACGGAGGCAGCTGACGATTTGATGCAGCTTCTCGGCTCCGGCATGTTCGACCAATTTCTCGAGCTGTTCCGCAAGACAGCACAAAGCATGGACAACGGAGCCGTAGTTCTCGTCGATACCCTCAATGAACGAATGAGCGGCAAAACTCAGTGCTCAGAGCCGATGTTCATCGTGTCACAAAAGAT
Organism: Oculatellaceae cyanobacterium; assembly: GCA_036702975.1. Lineage (GTDB taxonomy): Bacteria > Cyanobacteriota > Vampirovibrionia > Obscuribacterales > Obscuribacteraceae > DATNPX01. The sequence continues at coordinate 12,422 of DATNPX010000054.1, read as the reverse complement.
GGAAGGTAAGCATTTGGTCGTCATCCAGGGAGCTTCAAGCTTCTTTGGCGGAAGCCACACTGTTACTCGCAATATGTTTCTTGTCTAGTTCTTGAGTTTTAGACTTTTTGTTCTAAGCCGCCTCTTTAGCGCTTTCCGATTTTTTTGCAGCCAGCCGGTTTGCTGTAAATACCAACACAATAACCAGAGTCCATAATACCGCCACAACCGCATATGCGTTAAAAATACCGCTGCGGTCGGCGATGAAACCCATAAGGATCGGTGTGCACAAGTTCGCGGTGCCACTCGCCAGCGACAATCGAGATGTTGCACTGTTCGTCTGGCCAGCACCAGAATTGATGGCGGAAGCAAAAGTCAACGGATAGACGTTGGACTGTCCCAGTCCGGCAACGAAAAGTCCGACGAGGCTAAACCAGGGTGCTTTAGCCAGCCAGAAGATGAGGAAGCCTAGCAATCCCAAAACGGCAGACGTCTGCAAGATGTCTCGCACATGTAACCATCGAGAAAGCCTGCTTCCAATTACCCGGCCTGTCAGCATCGCCGAAAGAAAGACACTAACCGCCAGCGACGCATCAGCCTCTCGGAAGTTGTTCACGTGCATCATAAAATCAGTGGCCCAGAATACAATCGACCATTCACCAGCAACGCTTAGCAGTATCACAGTCCAAAATGCCCAATAGATGGAAGGAAGCTGCTGCTTCTTGAGGGTAGTTGCCTCTTTCTTGTTAAACGCTCTGGCTGCATTTTTGAAACGCACATATAAGCCGATGACAAGCACCATGGGTAGAACGAAAACCATGCGCCACCCGACATTCGTACGGACGCATGTACTGACGACGAGCGGAGCCAGGCAACAAAACAGACTGCCGGCAATATTTAGTTCAGTGATCGAAACGGCCCTGTGTTCTTTGAACCGGTCGGCCATAATCGTCGTGTTCGCCTGACCCATGATACTGCCGGTGCAACCGACCATCCAAGCACCAATAATGGTGAATAGCGGATGGTGCGCGGAGATTATAAGCACGGTACCTAGAAGCATAAAAAAAGAACATCCCCAAAGCACCGTATTGCGACCAAAGCGGCTCATGAACTTATCGCCTGTTGAACCGGCTGTAAGAACGCCAAGAGCATACGCACTAAAGTGTGCAGCGGTAAGCGTGTAATTAAAATGAAGTTCGCCGGCTAGTAGTGGCATCACGGGGCCAAATGCGGCGATCAGATAACAATAGACGCCTACTAAAACATAGCTGAGCCACTGTAACTGATCGCGAACAAACGGTTCGCCGGCTTCCTCCTGTACTGCAACTGGATTAGACGACGTCATCGACTATCTCGGTCCTTTCGCTAGAATCTCTTGCATCGCATCCGGTGGCGTGCCGATCCACTCAGTGCTAAGGCCGATCGCATGAAGAGGCAGCGATAAATGGTGCTTCAAATCGAAAAACTTGACAATATCCTTCTCTGTAGTGATGAAGCCTGCTGCATTGTGCCGGCTAGCACGTTCATTTAATCGAGAAACATCGCTTTCCGAATACCAATGGTGGTCGCCGAAAGAGACGCGGTCGACTATCTCCACGTTCAGCCGTTGCAGCTCCGCGTAAAACGGTTCTGGTCTGGCCAGACCACAAAAAGCGAGCGCTCGTGCGGGCAGGCTGCAAATGTCGTCGCTGTTGGCCAGTGTTGAGATTACGTGGCTGTCGTCAAAAGTAACAACTTTATTGGCATTGAAGCGAACGAGACCAATGGTGGCGGTGCGGTTGTATTGATGGATAACGCGGCTGAACCGCTCCAGACGTCCGGGGTCTGGCACCTGCGGCACTTTTGTGATTACGACCGATGAAGCACGATTGAGAGCAGCGAGGGGTTCACGCAAGCGGCCTGCCGGGAGAAGGGATTGCTGCTCTATATCATCGTTGTAATCCCAGAGAACGATGTCAGCATCTCGCTTGATCTTGAGATGCTGAAAAGCATCGTCAAGCACAATCACGTTGCAAGCAAGTTCATTGCATGCGACTTCGGCCGTCTGAACGCGACTGGCTCCAACAATTACTACAGCTCCTTTAACACTGGACGCGATAAGAAATGGCTCATCTCCTGAATCTTCACATGAAGCAAGAATAGTAGAACCATCAGAGACGACAACATAGTCGTCTTTGGATTTTCTTTTATAGCCTCGACTGAGCACCGCGGGTCTGAACCCGGCCATCACCAATTTTCGCGCTAGATCTATGGCGATAGGTGTCTTGCCAGTCCCTCCAAGCGTCAAGTTTCCCAGGCTGAGCACCGGCACCGGTGCCTTATATCTAGGAATTATTCCGGTTGCATACGCCATCACGCGAACGAGCGAGCCGGCGCCATAGGTAACAGCAGCGGGCATGAGCAGTGTGCGCAAGGCGCCCTGCGGGGAGTAATGGGTTGAATTGTTAGATGATTTCGCAGTAGTCATATTCCCGGATCATGAAACAGTCGGCATCTTCATTTGTGCCGTGGCAGCTTGAGATGGTTGCATAAACTCCTCGATGAAAGATAGAGCTCTTTCTGTGGCGCCGCGGCTGACAAGAAGAAATTGATTACCGCGCTCGCCCATTGACACCCTCTCCGCTTCGGAGTTCAGAAGATAGCAGAGCTTTTCTCCAACACCGCTTGCATCAGCGACAACAAACAAAGCATTCTTCTGCTGCAGCTGTGAGGCGGTATCACGAGTCTTTTGAATGTTTGGACCACAGATCACTGGCACTTTATACAAATAAGGTTCCATGAGGTTGTGACCGCCAATAGGAGCGATGCTGCCACCAACAAAAGCTACACTGGCGACCGAATAGAGCTTCGTTAGCAGTCCCATTGCATCAATCAACAAGACATCGGCACCGCTGGAAAAATTCTCACCGAGAGAATATCGGCTCAAGGCAAGCCCGGTTTTTTTTACGATTTCGGCGGCTCGGTCGAAGCGTTCAGGGTGACGCGGCACAACGATCAATTTGAGGTTGGGATGTTCTTTGCGCGCTTGTATAAACGCATCAAGAACTGCGCTCTCCTCACCCTCATGCGTGGAGCCGGCAACGATAACAGGGGACACCTTTTCCAAGCCGAGCGATGCGCGTAGTTCGTCAGTAACACTCTGTGAGTGGGCGTGCAACCCATCGAGTTTCAAATTACCCAAAACTCGCACATCTACCTGAGGCGATTCGGCTAGTGAACGATATCTTTCAGCCTCAGTCTCAGCTTGCACACCAAATGCGGAAAAGTTACGCAGAACCTTGCTAAAAAAGAACTTGAAACGATTGTATTGTTTGAAGGAGCGCGGCGAGATCCTTCCGTTCACGACGACAAGTGAGATACCCCTTTGCTTACACTGATATGCAAGACCAGGCCATATCTCAGTTTCGGAGATTACTATCAGCGACGGCTGTGCTCGATCTAACCATTTGCAGACAGTCCAAGGCAGATCAAAGGGCATATATATAACTTGCGCCCATGAGCCAACAGTTTCCTTCGCAAGAGACTGGCCAGTCGCGGTTGTCGTCGAAACTACAACAGGCACTTGCGGATGTTTGTCGTGAAAATCACGCAACAATGTTTTGATCGCGTGGAACTCACCCATCGAAACTGCGTGAAACCAAACTGAGTTGTCTTGAATTTTAAATTCCGCAGGTATTAATCCAAGTTTCTGAAACAGTCCGGCTCTCGCTTTTGCCTTGAATAACAGCAAGGGTGAAGCAATTACCAGAACGGTAAACGCAACGCAGTAGTACAGAAACATGGACATTACGACAACGCGACAAAAGGCAGCCAAACTAACAGTGTAATCGGTCGAAAAGGCTCATGCCAGATAGCCTTGCTAATAAATATGTCGTTTCGCCTTCCAATCGAGACTTTTCAAGAAGCTAAAGTTAGAATTAGCCAATGACTTACGTATTGCTACTTTTATCAGCTTTTTGTCTGGAAGTAGTGCTCAATTTGCCAGTTGGCTCTCTGCCGCTGGCACTCGAGCACGAAGGCGCGACGCGCGAACAGATCGCTTTAGCCATGGGTTCCGGTATGTTCACAGCGCTGATCGTGAGCATACCAATTGGTGCTCTCGTAGATAGAATTGGACGATTAGCCACCATGCGTTTTGCCATTGGAGCTAGTTTCATTACGATGACGGCACTTGCGTTTTTGCCTGGTCCTTTACTGGCGGCCGTTTTTATGGCACTGCGCTCTGTGTCACTTTCGGCGTTTATGACGGCTGAATTTGCGTACGGCAGCACAATTGTGTCAAAAGAACGAGCAGTTTCGGCCACCGCCACCATGGGTATCATTGGTAACTTCTGTTTCGCTCTTGCACCGGCATTAGCAGTTTATATGTGGCAACACGGCATCGGCCGAGTGCAATACCTGTGGGCAGAGATTTTGATCGTCATCGGCGCAATTCTTTTGACGCGCTTGCCGGAAAAACACGACATGAAGATTTCGGCGTCGTCGAAACGAAGAATTATGATGCGAAGCACCTGGGCACCGGCTATCTTATTCGCGACATCTTGCGCGTTGCAAGGGGGGGTCAACGGTTCGCTCGCCGTTTTGACATTTCACGACCGCGGTATTGCTAATGGTGCCACTATCTTCAGCGCATCCGCGCTGACCACGGTTTTGCTGCGCTATCCAGCGAGTCGATTCGTAGAAAAATTCGGCGCGCGGAAAATGGCCATTCCCACAGCCATCTTCCAGATCGTCGGCTGCGCTCTGGCAGCTTCCGCACATAACTTACTGAGCGTAGTCATCGCTGGAATGTGTTTGGGTTCAGCCTGGTCTTCTATCGTTCCAGTATCGTTGGCGCTTTTGTTCGAGCAAAGTTCTCCTCGTACACGCGGAGCGGCAATGGGCGCATACAATTTCTCACTCGGCGCTGGAGCTGCATGTGGTGCAGGAGTTGCAACCGCGGCAACTGTGCTCGGATTGGGCTATACAGGAGCAATCCTCTGCTGTGCAGCGGCTCCGGTAGCGGCTCTGCCATTGGTTCTGCTGTCTAAGAACCCCAAGGCAAAAGGACAGTGGCGAAGGTCCGAATCTATAACAGGCACCGACAGTGCGGACAATCACTCGCCGCTACACCCAAACGGCGATCCCGATACTGCAGCGGTTATGGAAGTAGAAATAGAGGTGTAATTAGTAAACAAGCACAGCATAGACGAGCCCGGTCTGCTAGTCTGTAGCACTGTCGCATTTGCTAAAAGCGCATGTTGACAAATAGGTTGTGTCTCTGAGAGGTCAATAACATGGTTCGGCGCTCTTCAGTTTACAACTGGACAGGAGTCATCTTGCTCAGTACGACTGTGAGTCTTGCCGCAGGAGAGCAACCGGCTCATTCTGCTCCCAAGCGTGCCAAAATACACAAGACGTCAGCAACCTCGGGTAGCTCAACAGCTTCGGTCTCCTCCAATAAAACCGAGCAGACAGGCGCAGCACAACCAGACAAGAACGCATCTCCAACTCCGACTGCAAAGGCGGAAGCTCGCAAAATTCAAGAATTCCAAATCAAGGCCCAGCAGTCTCAAATGAGATTCGCAGAAGAGAATCAGCGCTTGATGCAAGAGCAGCTGAAGCAGACTCAGAGTGTGGCTCGTGCAAACCTCGCCAAATCTAGAGAAGAAGACGAAAGGGCACGGCTGGAGCGGGAGGCAAACAGAAAGGCGCACCAGCGTGAACTCGAGGAGATGAAGTTAGCGAGTGCTCAAGAAAAGCCTGCCGAGACGAAGCTTGAAGCTGCAGCCGTTGATGAAGGCGAGCTGACGTTCAAGGAACAGCACAAAGACGTTCTTCATACAAGCTTCTCCGGTCCAAGAAAAACAATCGACCGCACTCAACTTCCCTCACTCAATATCAAACCAGGACAGTCGAAAAACGCAGTCGCCATGCCCGTTATCATAAAGACTGCAACCGGTGAACAGCGCCACCAGGCTCAAACATTCCAGGCCAATCTGCAAGCACAATTGTCAGCAGTCCCCGGTACCATGACGCCCAAAAACTTTGCTGACAACAAAGCGTTCCAACTAAACACTTATTTGAGTGACTATCCAGCCTATGTCAATCATCAAGTCATTTCTATCAACAAGAAAAATACTTATATCCGAGAAGTACAGCCAACACAGTACCCAGTCTGGTACGAGCGAAAGCCCGATTTGACTTATTGCAATGGGTTTGTCTTAGGAAGCGCCGTACAAGTCAAATCGGATTGGTTCGGCTGGGACTGGCCGGCTCAATTTGGCACCGCCCCTAATGGCTTTATGTGTCAACCAAACTATCTGCCAACGCCGTGGTTCTATGTAACCTACAACGACCAGTGGCGACAGGCCGGCGAGAGTGCTTATCGGAAAGGCCCTGATCCAGACTATTCAGGACCGATATCCGTTGAAACAGTAGAGCCGATTACAGGCAGATTCCCAGACAAATTTGGCGTGCCGGTATCACAGACCTTCAACGTCATCTATTTCTATAATGCTTTCTATCAACCGGAGATGGGTCGCTGGGGTTACGTAAACAGACAAGGCAACTTCGTCTGGCTCAATATCTAAAACTGCGAAGCTGGGCCTCACGCCAAATTGGTTGAACGAATTACCAGCCTCGAGGCTGGCGACTTTGAGTATCAATCTGGTGGGCAGGTCTTTCGAGCTACGGTCTCTGCCGCTTCGTGAAAATGATGCGGCACAAAACCTGCTGAACGTTATTGACCGGCAGCAACGGAAGAGGCTAACCGTCTTTGTTGATCTGTTCGATCAAGTCGTTCATGACCTCTTCGGCTCTCTCGTTTTCGATCTGGCACGTACCGGCTTTTTCATGACCGCCGCCACCATACTTCAAACAAAGCTCGCCAACGTTTGTTTTGGAACGTCTGTCGATGATCGACTTACCGATAGCAAAAACGGTATTTTGCTTACGCAAACCCCAAAGAACATGCATCGAAATATTGCACTCGGGATGCAGAGCATAGATCATGAATCTATTACCGGCGTAGATTGTCTCTTCGTTACGCAAATCAAGCACGATCAGCTTTTTGTGAATCGAAGAACAACGTTCGACTTGATCTTTGAACAACTCTGTCTGCTCGTTGTATAGATCAACTCTCTCCTGTACATCTGGCATTTTCATTATTTCATCGATTGAATGATCTTTGCAGTAGTCGATGAGATCCATCATCAAGTTGTAGTTAGAGATGCGAAAATTCCTGAAACGACCTAATCCGGTGCGCGGATCCATCAAGTAGTTGAGCAAGACCCATCCAGACGGATTGAGAATTTCAGCTTGCGTAAACTGAGCAGCATCAGCTTTGTCGACGGCTTCCATCATCGTGTCCCAATCTTTTGGAAACGTCTTATTGCCACCGAAATGATCATAGACGACACGCGCCGCAGACATGGCGTTGGCATCGATGATGTGGTTCTTTTTCTTGTTCTTGTTACGAATAGTCTCGCTCAAATGATGGTCGAATGACAGGTGTACACCGTCGACGTATGGAAGGTTCGTAGTAATGTCGTTCTCAGTGATATCGACCTTTCCGTCTTGCATGTCCTTTGGATGCACAAACAGAATGCTGTCGATCATATCCAAGTGTTTAAGCAACACGGCACAGACTAACCCGTCGAAATCGCTTCGAGTTACCAGTCTGAATTTGGTGGCGGATTTTTCCACGGTGCCAGCACCCGTATTTGATTTAGTCATTATTTGCTAGCGGCCTCTCTGAATGCACTTTATCGCTGTGACTTGAAGATCAAATGCCCGAGTCAACGAGAGAGTAAACGCGCTCAGACATATGTATGCCTGCAGCGCAAAAGCGCCTGTCCAAGTAAGTCGGAAACGAGGTATCTCTGCGGCCTTGAACGATGTGCATTGAGGTGCGGTTGGGATGAACGCCAATGTTGTCCAGGTTTTTGAACCATGCATTTGGGTAAAGCCATGTAAACCAGAGACGGTCGTGCGCGACATCCAAAAGAGAGGGGGAAATAAGACGGAGAGGGCCCCGTCTGACATCACGCATGATGCCTAGTCACCAAATTCGATACCACGCGAAGAGCTCCTGCCATTTTTCGAAAAGGCAACACCGCCTAGACCAATCAAGCCTGACTAATGTGGCTTTTTTTTTGATGGTCCTCAGAATCTTCCATCACGAGCTTTTGCTCGCCGCCCGTTTCTGCAGCCAAAACAAAGATGCCACCAAGAATGAACAGACAGCCGCATACCTGCAACCAAGTCAATTTCTCGTGCAGGAACAAACAAGACAGCAGAACAACACTGACTATGTGCAAGTGCGAAGCAGCAAAGGCTGGTCCAATTGGCGCATGTTTTAACAGCGTCATCCACGTAATGAAAGCACCAAGGTATCCAATGACTGGAAGAAAGATGCGCTGCCGAACCAATAGCTGCGTGATCCAGATCAATATCGCAGCGCCATCTAGAACCTTTGGAAAATACGCATCAGCAGTAGCCGCTGCCGAATTAAAACCCATCTGAGCCAGCGTATCGAAACACATCAAGACGAAGAAACCGACGATATAGAATCGCGTCATGTTCTGCCGCCTCCGCCACCCCAACCAACGAGCGCAACACCGATCGCGATCAGAAACGTGGCTAACATACGAGTAGGCGTCAATGCCTCCTTGAAGAAGATCTTCCCACCAAGCATGACCACCACAATATTCAGGCTACCCATGAGAACACCCTGAGAGAGCGGCACGTTGGTGAGAAACGCAAGATATACGAAAAACTCTACTATGTAAGTACTGATTCCGAGCCAAATCCAGTGGTTACCGAGCATGGCACGCCAGCGATCTGCGACTCCTTCGGCAGCAGGAACATTGGCAGCTGCTTTAAACGAGAGTTGGCCAAACGTATCTATAAATAGATTGGTAATCCACAGAATTGTCGCGAGTGGGCTCAAAAACGCCTCCAATGCTCCTTCAAGCGATCGCTAGTCTAACTTGCTTCCAGCCGCAACGTCTTAGCTTTTCTTAGCCTTAGCCTTATGCACGCGGCGAAGCTACTGCTCAGCCCGACTGCAGCCAGCTTTCCGAGGGGAGCAGATGTAACGAAACTAATATTGAAAGCTAAATCAACTGATGATAGAAGACCAGCTGCGACTCAGTGTGCTGTGCAGCATTCTTTGCCACTTCGGCAGCTGACAGTAAAAGGCTCAATTCAAGCGTATCTTCAGGAATGCAGGCAGATCCAAAGGTCATTTCCACCATATCGCGAGGCGTGCCAGCGACCAGCGGTTCCTCAGTGACAGCTTTGGTAATGCGCCGTATAAAGGCTTCTACACCTACAGATTTGGTGTTCGGCAGCAAAAATGCATAGTCAAAAGTCTCATAGTGTGACAGCAAATCTTGATTGCGTTTGACACGACTCATGCGTCTAACGGCCTCCGACAAAGCTTCGAAGGAGAGCGGCTCCCGCACTGGATCTGACTGGTCCTGACTCTTCATACGCATTTGGAAAATTACAACCGAAAGCGGGCTGGCAGAACGATAAGCTCGAAAATATTCTTGCTCAAGGAAATAAAGGAACGCAGGATAAGTAAACATGCCTGTATCAGCGCGACGCAAACTCATCATCACGTTGTGAATCGCGCGCTTATCAATTACCTTTGGCTCTAGCCTGGATATCAGCTTTTTGCCGTCCATTCCGGCATTGAGCGTAATCAGATCACAGCGCAGCATGTTGCACATGATCGGCACCCAGCGGCTGCGTGGAAGATTGAGGCTGCGCGCGATCTGTTCCGCTGTCTTCAGTCCATCAATGGCTTGATAGAACGACTTCTGGACTGACATATTGAGAGGCGCACCGTTAGCCACAATCGATTCGAAATCTTCAGTTGAGAGTCCACGGTGCTTCGGAGTTATGATAGAGCCTGGTCTCAAGCCCGCATTGGCTAAATAGGCTTCGTTATCTATCAGCTGCATCCCTTGAAGCAGAAGCGAGTCTAGCGGCTGTTTGATCGTCGCTTCCTCTGCTGCTTTGTCAGGTTCAAAGTGGAAATCACCTTCCTTCCACCCCAAAAGCTCAAATAAAGTCTCTTCACCTGAAGATCCAGAAGCGCATACAGCATGCGTTGGTACACCGTTAACGAAGAAAATCTCGGCCTCATCGTCATCGCGTTTCACTTCCAGACAGCCATTCATCTTCGCCATCAAAACAGACTGCAGAAGGGTTGGCATCTGCACGTGCGCCAAATCGCCATTCAAGGCACCGCGACTACGGGTAGGGCGAGATGGGGCTCGGGGCGCCACACCTTCCGATTCATTGATCGCAGGCAAGCCACCCGTTATTCTCTGGGAGGCCAGGTTCTGCTCCTGAGATGAAGTCACCTGAGCGTAGGGCTCCAAACGATAGAAGGTATCTTCGGTGCGAGGCATATTGCCACCGTTGCGGCCTTCAGAAGAAGTGCTTTGCTCTCTTGCCGCGCCACTGGACTGCAAAACCAGATTATAGACGAGCAAGACATCGCAGCTAACATAGGTCCAGAGAAGGCTGGCTGCTTTTCCAGCGCCAGCGTACATAGACCATTCAGCATCCCCACCCTTGGGTGAAGACTGTACTTTCAGCCGATATTCCATCAGTCCGTCTGGTGGGAACCAACTGATCTCGATAACTTCACCCCGGTTTTCCATGGTACGAGTCAAAAAGTGATGGATGTCACTCATCGACGGGTTGCTTGGCAACCGCGGTACTGGCTTAACCGTCTCCGACCCAGACAAATTATCCCCTTCAGCTGATTAGCGAGCAGGCTTCTCAAGAGCTAGCGCATGACTCTCTTGGTTTTTTATGCCCTACTCCCACTTAGATAACACTCGAAATGCACCAGGATTACACACTGCAGGCATGATCTTCAATAAGCGTGAACAACCTTGAAATGAGGCGTTTTTCGGCTGCTGCCCAGGCAAATTTGTCAGATTCTCGACCATTATCCGACGCTTGCGAACGAGATTTTTAGCTCTCGAACAATAACAGCGATGTATTCACATGGCGTACAGCACAATCGCGACTGTCACAAACAATTCACGCAAACGCTTCATGCAAATATTCACTCAAACAATTCACGCAAACATTTCATGCAAACATTTCATGCAAACAATTCATGCAGATATTTCAATGGATGGAACAACTCGCTCGGCAAGGAAGTTCGAGCCTGCAAGTGACGGCGAGATTTTCCCAGCCAAATAAGCAGCTGACCCAGTCTTTTTGAATATTTGGAGTGAAGTCTGGATATACTGCAATTAGCTCTCTGTAAGAGCAGCAAGAGCTATTCGGCAAGACGAACCCATGAAAATCATAAAAATCGAAACAGTGAGACGCAATCCATGCGTTCGCCAGAACGATTGCCGCTCAAGCGGTCCGGGTCTCAAAGCCAGGTTCGAAAAATAAAAAGATTGGCAGAAATGAAAATCAAACCTAGCACCGTGATTGGTTTCATGTAAGAAAGGCCTCGTTACTAAACAGCTTTGTCTATTGGGCAGAAGGCAGCACGTATAAAGAAGCCATATACGATTCTAACAAGCGATACTGAGTCGATAGAGGATATATAGCGACTACCAATAGTGGTGACAAAGATGTGATGCAACCTTTAAAATGCCCGTGGATAGTGGAAGCCGAAGCGACCAGTTTTCCTCGAATCGTAAAAAATCTTGACACCAAATGCAGTGTGTAGTCTAATTCGCACTGTGTGGGCATTAGCGGGAGTAGTTGTTTGCGAATCAAAGAAATTGAACTTGATAACTTCAAGTCATTCGGCAAACACACGCTGGTGCCTCTTTTGGACGGCTTCACGACAATCTCTGGTCCGAATGGTTCCGGCAAATCAAACATCATCGACAGTCTCTTGTTCGCGTTAGGGCTGTCCTCTACTCGTTCGATGCGTGCCGAAAGACTTCCAGATCTCTTGAACAACTTGAGCGGGCGGAAGGAAGCTTCAGTCACAGTGCGCTTCACAAACGATGCGGACGCAGAGTTGGAAGTGAAACGCCGCATCAAAGTCAAAGACAATGGTTATACGAGCACATATCAGCTTAACGGCAAAGGTGCCACCTTGTCGGATATACATGACGAGTTGATGAAATATAACGTGAGCCCGACTGGTTTCAACGTCATCATGCAAGGTGACGTAACCGGCATCGTCACGATGAGCGCAAGTGAGCGAAGAAAGATCATTGACGAACTAGCCGGCGTAGCCGAGTTCGACCGACGCATCGATCAAGCGAAACAGGAACTAGACTCGGTCGGAGAAAAGATAGAGCATCAGAAAATTATCCTGGCTGAGATTATGGACCGGCTGGAAGTCTTGCGGGCCGATCGCGACCAAGCCTTGAAATATCTCGACCTGAAATGTTTGCATGAAATGTTTGCGTGAATTGTTTGAGTGAATATTTGCATGAAGCGTTTGCGTGAATTGTTTG